>NZ_JACHIH010000073.1 GCF_014203125.1 Rhodopseudomonas rhenobacensis | reverse complement strand
TGTGAGCTTTCAATAGGTTGTTCATCCGATCCAGACCGAGGAAACTGAGGTTGCGAAGTTCAGGCATCCAAGGAGGACCGGATGAACATCCACAAGAATGCCCGTTTGACGCCGATTGGTCGAGAGCGGTTGGTGCAGGCGGTGCTGAGCGGGCAGACGCCGAAGGCCGCCGCACAAGCCGCAGGCGTCTGCCCGCGGACGGTCCGCAAATGGGTCGCCCGCTTCAAGGCCGAAGGCCGTGCCGGCCTGATCGATCGCTCGTCGCGGCCGCGGCAGTTGTATCAGCCAACGCCGCCGGCGATCGTCGCACAAGTCGAAGCGCTGCGCCGGCAACGCCTGACCGGCAAGCAGATCGCTGCCGATCTCGGCGTCTCTGCGGCGACCGTCAGCCGCATCCTGCGGCGGCTCGGACTGAACCGGATCCGCGATTTGGAGCCGGCCGAGCCGGTGCGTCGCTACGAGCACGCCCATCCTGGCGACATGATCCACATCGATATCAAAAAGCTCGGACGCTTCGATAAAATCGGCCATCGCATCACCGGCGATCGCGCTGGAAACAGGAATCGCGGCGTCGGCTGGGAGTTCGTCCATGTCTGCATCGACGACGCCTCACGTGTCGCCTTCTCGCAGATCATGCCCGATGAGAAGGCCGTCAGCGCCGTGGCGTTTCTGCGCGCCGCGGTGGCCTATTACGAAAGCCTCGGCGTCACCATCAGCCGCGTCATGACCGACAATGGCAGCTGCTACAAATCCTTCGATTTCCGCGACGCCTGCCGGGCGCTCGGCCTCAAGCACATCCGCACCAGGCCCTACACACCCAAAACCAACGGCAAGGCCGAACGCTTCATCCAAAGCGCGCTCAGGGAATGGGCCTATGCAAAAGCCTACCCAACCTCACAACACCGCGCCCTGGAACTCCCGGTCTGGCTGCACAGATACAACTGGCATCGCCCCCACGGCGGCATAAAATCACAAACACCCATCAGCCGACTCGGTCTATTCGGGGACAACCTGTTGAGGCTCCACA
>NZ_JACHIH010000072.1 GCF_014203125.1 Rhodopseudomonas rhenobacensis | reverse complement strand
GCTAGAGCACGATGATTCTACGTTGACGCATATCCGGAATTGACGAAGTAGTTTGCGCATTCGGTGGGTGAGAAGTTGCCGAGGAGTGCGCCGATCCGTTTCCAGGTGGCTTCGACGCTGCGTTCCGCGGCCTTGCGCAGCAGGTGTTTGAGCTTTGCGAAGACCTGTTCGATCGGATTGAGATCGGGGCTGTAGGGCGGCAGGAAGATCAGATGAGCGCCGGCACCGCGAATCGCGGCGCGCACCGCTTGACCCTTGTGGCTGCCGAGATTGTCCATCACCACGACGTCGCCCGGCTGCAGTGTCGGCACCAGCACCTGCTCGACATAGACCAGGAAACTTTCGGCGTTGATCGGGCCGTCGAACACCCAGGGCGCCGTGATCCGATCGTGGCGCAGCGCGGCCAGGAACGTCATGGTCTTCCAGTGGCCGAATGGGACTTTGGCGCGCAGCCGCTGGCCTTTGGCCGCCCATCCGCGCAGCGGCGCCATGTTGGTCTTGGCCCAGGTCTCGTCGATGAACACCAGTCGGGAGGGATCAATCCTGTTCTGGTAGGCCTGCCATCGCGCCCGCCTGCGGGCGACGTCGGGCCGATCCTGTTCGCTGGCCAGCACAGTTTTTTTTGAAGCTCAGCCCCTCGCGGTGCACGAACTTCCACACCGTCCGATAATCCACCGACAGTCCGCGTTCGGCCAGTTCCGCCACCAGCCCCCGCAACGTGAAGGCCGACGCGCGGATGCGCTCAATCAGCCAATCCCGATGCGCCCCGGCGATCTTCGGCGGCACGTAGCCGCCGATCCGCCCCGGTGCCGCGCTGCCCGTGGTTTGAAGCCGTTGCGACCACTTCACCACACTGGAAGGGCTGATACTCAGTGCCGCCGCCACCGCGCGGACGCTCTCGCCCGCCGCAAGCCGCGCCATCGCCCGCTCGCGCAAATCCATCGACAGGGGTCGTGCCATCCCTGCTGGCCTCCCAATTCCAGCATCAAGCTTGAATCAGAAACCGCCTGATTTGGGAATCCCCCATCGATTCAGCCAAGCGTCATCCCGCTCTAG
>NZ_JACHIH010000071.1 GCF_014203125.1 Rhodopseudomonas rhenobacensis | reverse complement strand
GGGTGAGCGACTATCTGGCGTGTCAAGTTGCATTAGCGTATTCGGCTCGCGCATCGCGCGCTTTGGCGTTGAGGCGGACCAGGAGTTTGCGCGCCAGGGCAATGCGAATGACCATTTTTTCCTTGCCGGCGGCGGCCAGCCGGGCGCGGAATTCGGCCAGGCTTTTATCATAGCGCGCGGCGATGGCGGCAACCAGGAACAGGATCGAACGCACGCCGGACCGGCCGCCGCGAACCGGGCGCTTGCCTTTCCGCTTGCCGCTGTCATTGGCGATCGGGGCGACACCAACCAGCTTGGCGATGGCCTTGTTGTTGTAGGTACCGATCTCCGGCAGGTCGGCCATCAGCCAGGCGACGGTGCGATCGGCGACACCCTTGATGGTGCGGAAGGTGTCCGACAACTGCGCCCACAACGGGTCATCGGATATCATCGAGCCGATCTCGCCTTCCAACTTGCGCGACTGCTGCTTCAGCAGCGCGATCACCTCGTCGATGCTGGCCAGCATCTCGGCTTTGTCGAGCAGATGGGCGCGCCGCTGCTTCTGCACGATCAGATCGTCGGTGACCTGTCGCAGCCTTGCCACAAGGTCCTTCAAACGCTGTTGGGCAAGGCTCGGCAGCGGTGTCGGCCGCAGCTCCTTGGCCTGCGCATAGCGGGCGATCATGCCGGCATCGATCCTGTCGGTCTTCTCCAGCGCGCCCATCGCCTCGGCAAAATTCCGGACATTGCGCGCATTGGCGACCGCGCAGGGCAGCCCCTGTTCCCACAGCAACGCAAACGCCCGGCGTTCATAACCGCCGGTCGCTTCCATCACCACCAGCGCGACATCATGCGAGCGGCACAACCCCGCCAGATCGGCGATCCCCGCCGGGCTGTTTCTGAAACTTCGAAACACCGATCCCGGCATGATGCAGGCATCGAGTTGGGCCTTCGAAACGTCCACTCCACAAATGATCTTGTTCACGGTAACCTGCCTTGTGCGTACGAGTGCGGTCCAGCGACTGTTCGGTCGTGCGTGACAACGGCGATGGTCCCAGGCTCACCCACGGTTGTTGCCGG
>NZ_JACHIH010000070.1 GCF_014203125.1 Rhodopseudomonas rhenobacensis | reverse complement strand
CTCGGCCATCGCAGCAACTCCCTGATCGCTGCAAAATTGAATCATGCCAAAGCAGACATGCCAACCAAAATGAAAGATTCACAGGCTCTGAGGAGCTCGGCGAAGTCCGCAAGCACGAAGTCGGGCGTCTCGAAGGATGGCTATTGTCTTGCGGCGTCATCCTTCGAGGCTCGCCCAAGAGGGCGAGCGCCTCAGGATGACGGCGTGCCATCACGCCTTGGGCGGCTGCGAGATCTGCACCGAGGGCCGCGTCAGCATCTTCTCGTGGAAGGCGTCGAGCTTCGGAAACGCCTGGCGCCAGCCGCAATCCGGAAAGCGCAGATCGGCATAGCCGAACACGCAAGTCAGCGCGATCTGCGCGAGGTCGAGCGGGCCGGACAGCGTCTCCGCGCGTTGCTCGAAGCGCGAAAGCCCGTTCCACACTCGCGCCCAATGATCGTCGTACCAGGCCTGCCACTGCAGCGCCTCCGGCCGCACCAGTTTCTCGTAGCGGCACAGCAGCATCGAATCCAGCATGCCTTGGATCAACGAGTGATCGCTCTTCACCCGCCAGCGTTCCGGACCGGAGGCGGGGCTCAGCTTGCCGCCGCCGATTTCGTCGAGATATTCGGCGATCACGTAGGAATCCACCAGCACCTCGCCGCTGTCGAGGATCAGCGCCGGCAGCTTCTTCAGCGGGTTGACGGCGTGCGAATAGTCGTCGTTCGGCTCGCCGGGCGTCACCTTGGCGGCGACCAGTTCGATGCTGTCGATCAGGCCGAGCTCGATCGCGACGATGCGCACCTTGCGCGCGAACGGCGACAGCGGCGAGAAAGTGAGTTTCATGGAAGCGTCCTCGAGGAAGAGAGATCTGCCGAGCGGCAATACGCCGATGCGCGGTTTGCCGCGCGCTGCAAAAGATGACGAAGCTTTCGCGCCGTGTCCATCCTCCGAGTCGTCATCCTGAGAGTCTGACTCAAAAAGCGATCAACGACATCGGGCATTCAACGCGTCATTGCGAGTTGGGACCGGCGGACGGGGCCGACCCGCGTTGGATGAAGCTTTTCGATCGGCGGCGAGCGTGGCATTTTAAGGAGCCGTCGG
>NZ_JACHIH010000069.1 GCF_014203125.1 Rhodopseudomonas rhenobacensis | reverse complement strand
ATACCAACGGTCATTGAGATTGACCGACATGTGCCCAGTCTCGCATCCCGATTGATGTGATTGTGTGGGGTTGTGCGACGAGTTTTTGCCACGCCTCGCAGGCGGTATCGACGATGGCGTCGTAGGTTTCGAACACGCGGTTTGAGAGCCAGTTGGCCCGCATGTACTGCCAGATGTTCTCGACCGGGTTCAGTTCTGGCGAGCGCGATGGCAGGAATATCGGCGTGATGTTGTTAGGCATGTCGAGGTTCGCCGTGGTGTGCCATCCGGCGCGGTCCATCAGCAGCACGGCGTGCGCGCCTTTGGCGACGTGACGGGATATCTCGTTGAGATGCAGCTGCATGGCCTCGGTGTCGGCCTGCGGTAGCGCGAGCGCGGCGCCGGTGCCACGCGCCGGACAGATCGCGCCGAACAGGTAGGCGTTCTCATAGCGCTGGTCGGCGGGCTGTCGCGGCCGCGATCCGCGCCTGGCCCATAGCCGGACCACGCCGTTCTTCTGGCCGATCCTGGCTTCGTCCTGGAACCAGATTTCGATCGGGGTGCCTTCGGGCAGCTCCGCCAGATGCACGCTCAATGCGCGCGTAAAGTTTTTTTGAAAGCCTCGACGATCTCGGCATCCTGCCCGGGATGCCGCGGCCGCGCGCTGATGTGCGAGAAGCCGAGCTTCTTCAACAGCGTCCCGACATGCCGCTCATGATATTCGACGCCGAAGCGCTCCGCGATCACCCGCTTCAGATCGACGCGGCGCCAACGCACCACGCCGTCCAGATCCCAATCGGGGCCGGCTTCGACGATCGCGGCGAGTTCGGCTTGCTGGTCTGGCGACAGCCGCGAAGCCGGTCCACTGGCCCAATTGTCCAGCAGCCCGTCGGGGCCAGCTTCGTTGAAGCGGTGAACCCAGTCCCGCAACGTCTGTCGATCCATGCCGCCGATCCGGGCAGCATCGGTGCGGTTCATCCCGTCGAGAATTGCAGCCAGCGACAACAGCCGCCGGCTTTGGTTGTTGTCCTTCGATCGCTTCGCTAGCTGCCGGAGTTCGCCGGCCGAAAAATCCGTTCGCAATGGCACCGCTGATGGCATGGCGCGAATCCTCCCCACGTCATCGAATCAGATCCGCACCAGAGAGGGGATCACAAATGAGTCAGATACCGGCGCCTTTGGTAT
>NZ_JACHIH010000068.1 GCF_014203125.1 Rhodopseudomonas rhenobacensis | reverse complement strand
ACCGACGCCATCGAGGCCACCGCGCCCTTGACGTCGCGGCGGTGCATCGGGTTGGCGCCCGGCGCGAACGGCTCGCCTGCCTTGCGGCCGTCCGGGGTGTTGCCGGTCTTCTTGCCGTACACCACGTTGGAAGTGATCGTCAAAACCGACATGGTGGCGACCGAGTTGCGATAGGTCTTCTGCTTGCGCAGCCGCTCCATGAACTCCTTCACCAGCCAGACCGCGATCTCGTCGACGCGGTCGTCATTGTTGCCGAACGCCGGATACTCGCCTTCGATCTCGAAGTCGGTGGCGAGACCGCGGGCGTCGCGGATCACCTTGACCTTGGCGTGCTTGATCGCCGACAGGCTGTCGGCGGCGACCGACAGGCCGGCGATGCCGCAGGCCATGGTGCGCAGGATGTCGCGATCGTGCAGCGCCATCTCGATCCGCTCGTACATGTACTTGTCGTGGCAGTAGTGGATGGCGTTGAGCGCGCCGATATAGACCTTGGCGAGCCAGTCCATCATCGGGCCGAGCTTGGCCTTGACGTCGTCGAAGTCGAGCACGTCCGACGTCACCGGCGCCAGCGTCGGGCCGACCTGCTCGCCGGACAGTTCGTCGCGACCGCCGTTGATGGCATACAGCATGGTCTTGGCGAGGTTGGCGCGGGCGCCGAAGAACTGCATCTGCTTGCCGATCCGCATCGCGGAGACGCAGCAGGCGATGCCGTAATCGTCGCCCCAATAGGCCCGCATCAGGTCGTCGTTCTCGTACTGGATCGACGAGGTGCGGATCGAGGTCAGCGCGCAATAGTCCTTGAAGCCCTGCGGCAGGTAGTCCGACCACAGCACGGTGAGGTTGGGCTCCGGTGCCGGGCCCAGCGTCTCCAGCGTATGCAGGAAGCGGAAGCTCGACTTGGTCACCAGCGGACGGCCGTCCAGCCCCATGCCGCCGATCGATTCGGTGACCCAGGTCGGGTCGCCGGAGAACAGCGCGTCGTATTCCGGGGTGCGCAGGAAGCGGACGATGCGCAGCTTCATGACGAAGTGATCGACCAGCTCCTGCGCGGTGGCCTCGTCGAGCACGCCTTCGGCGATGTCGCGCTCGATGTAGATGTCGAGGAAGCTCGAGACCCGGCCGAGCGACATCGCCGCGCCGTTGGATTCCTTCACCGCGGCGAGGTACGCGAAGTAAGTCCACTGGATCGCCTCGCGGGCGGTCAGCGCCGGCTTCGA
>NZ_JACHIH010000067.1 GCF_014203125.1 Rhodopseudomonas rhenobacensis | reverse complement strand
GTGCGGTTGGTGGGGTGCGGTCGGTGGCTGATCGGCTACGCCGCGGCGCTGTGGGTGAGGCGATGGCCTTGCAGGATGTTGTTGGCGAGGGCGAACAAGCTGAGCAGTGCTCTGACCTTGTCGTGTCCGCGGATGACGAACTGACGGAAGCCGCATTGCCGGATTCGGGCATTGATGCATTCACCCACGGTTCTTCGCTTGTAAACGGATTTGCCGTGCGGGCTTTTCATGCGCCTGCGCCAGGCGGCGACGCCGGGGCCGTCGTCGCGGCGCGGCGCATAGGGATCGCTGTCGTGCTTGCTGCGCACCGGCGGTCCATAGACGGCGACCCCCTGTTCGGCGGCCCATTCGGTATCGTTATTCTTGTTGAAGCCGCCGTCGACGAGGTAGCGCTTCGGCCGGTGGTCGTGGCGCCGCTCGATCTGCTCGATCATCGGCCGCATCAGGCCATGGTCGGAGCCGGTGCCGTCGACATCGACGGCGACCACGATCTGACCATCCGCCACCGTGGCGAGCTGGCAATTATGCGCCGGCCGATAGCCGCCGTCGGCCATCTTCATGACGCGCGCCTGCGGATCGGTGGTCGAGGCGCGCGGCTCTTTCTGCTTGGCGGTCTGGTTCTTGTTGGTCCGGCCGCGGCGGGCGCGTTCAGCTTCGATCTCCGCAAGCCGGTCCAGCGCCGCCTTGACGCGTGCCTCGCGCTCCCGCGCCGCCCGCTGTTGGGCCGCCTGGATGCGGCGGCTGCTGGCGTCCGGATCGTCGTGCAATTCCAGCCGCAGCGCTTTGATGCGACGCTGTGCCTTCTTCAGTTCCTTGTGCAGTGTCTTGCGGCGTCGGAACGAGGCCGACCCGGCCGAGGCCCGCACCCGCACGCCGTCCTGGGTGATCTCGTCGAGGCTGATGACGCCTGCCGCCGACAAGGTGGCGACGTGCTCGCTCAGCAGCCGGTCCAGCAGCTCCGGCTCCGCTGTGCGGAAGTCCGCCAGGCCATGATAGTTGACGCTCACCCCGCCGCACAGCCAGCGATAGGCGTCGTGGCCGTCGCACAGCCGCGCCAGCGCGCGGGCGCTGCCGATGCCCTCGCTGGTGGCATAAAGCCACAGCGCCAGCAGCAGTCGCGGACTGGCCGGCGCCTGACCCGGCGTATGCTCGCGCGCCCGCACCTTCTGTTCCAGCACTTGCAGATCAACCCGGCTGACATAATCCCAGATCAGCCGCGCAGGGTGATCCGCCGAAAGCAGCGCGTCGAGGTCCACCGACCGCAGTTCGATCTGATCGCGCACCGGCTCGCGCAGCCGCGCCCGTCCTGCGTCCAACACCTTCG
>NZ_JACHIH010000066.1 GCF_014203125.1 Rhodopseudomonas rhenobacensis | reverse complement strand
GCGGTTTGGTTCGCATGATGGCGGCCAACCAGGCGCGCAAAAGGCTGAGCCAGAGGACCAGGAGCCTGAAGTTGTAGCCGGCGGCGGCGAGCACGGCGTTGGCGGCGTCGCCACTGGTTCCGGCCAGGTAGTTGCGGTTCATCCGATGCTCGTTCTTGAGATGGCCGATCACCGGCTCCACCGCGGAGCGGCGCCGGAAGGCGCGCTTGATGGCCTGGCTGAGACCGCGTTTCTGGCCGGCGACATAGACCTTGAACTGCTTGTCCTTGGACGCGTTGTGGCCGCGATAGCCGGCATCGGTGACGACCTTGTCAAGGTTGGCTCCGACGCTGGCTTCGATCTCGGGGATGACGGTCGCCAGGGTGTGGCCGTCATAGGGACTACCCGGCAGCGCCTTGGCGTGCAGCACGAACTGGCCGCCCTTGCAGCGGTTCAGCGGCGTGGCGACGCTGACCTTGACGCCGAACTCGTAGGGCTTGTGGGCCTTGCCCTTGCCGATGCATTCGACCTCCGGCGCGTGCAGCGAATAGACCTTCTTGCCGCGCTGGCGCTGCCGCTGCTCGCGCACCCGGTGGGCCAGCGACAGCGGCAAAGCGAAAGCCTCGGCGAGATCGGGCCGGTCCGCGATCTTGCGCTGAACGTCGCGAATCACGCGGCCGAGCATGGTTCTGATCCGCCGCAGCGCCTTGTTGGCGCGCTTGAACTGTTTGGCATGAGCATAGCGCTGCTGCTTGATCAGCGCGAACTTGCCGACCCGGGCATAGGATTGACGAAGCTCGACACCGTGGGCGCGTGCCAATCGCACCAGCCGTTCGCGGGCCCGGTGCATCAAGCGGGCGTCGGTCGGGAAGCTGATCGCCTTCTCCTGCACCGTGGTGTCGACGATCACTTGCGTGAAGTCGGCCGGCTTGGCCGCGCCGGCTCGCACCGCGGTGGCGAGGCTTTCCTGAACCAGCGCGGCGAGCTTGTCCTCGCCCATGCGCTGCCGCCAGCGCGTCAGCGACGAGCGATCGAACACCAAGCGGTGCTGGAAGAACTCCTCGCCGCAGAACAGCTGATAATACGGATTCTCCACCCAGCGTTCGCACAGCGCCTCATCCGACAGATTGTGCATGTGCTTGAGGATCGCCAGCCCCGCCATCAGCCGCGTCGGCAGCGGTGGCCGGCCGGGATCGTCGTCATAGATCGCGCCAAACCGTTCCTCGAGAAACCGCCAATCGATCGCCCGAGAAAGCTTCGCCAGCGCATGATTGAGATCGACGATCTGATCGAGCCGAGCCTTGAACAGATCGTTCTGCCCGCTCTCCCGACGCTCCTTCGGCCGCATCAAAGCCCCCATCGCTGCTTCGCTGGGCGATGGAATCACGATCAGAACGCCAAATCAATTTGCCAGAAAACCGGCGTCAGACCCGCCCAAACCGGCAAAAATCTATACTTGCAGCC
>NZ_JACHIH010000065.1 GCF_014203125.1 Rhodopseudomonas rhenobacensis | reverse complement strand
CTTTTGCGCGCCTGGTTGGCCGCCATCATGCGAACCAAACCGCCGCCATCAACGAGCCGTCAGGTCGCTTGATTGGCCTTCTTCACGGACGACGATGAAGAGGAGTCGCCGATTGACTACGATCGCTCGAAATCACTCTCGGTAGCAGCGTAGGGCCGCCCTTGCGGACGGTCGCCTGATGCCGGCTCGCCTCGGGGGTGTTAGTTCGGCGAGTCGCTCGTGTTCAAGAACAGATCCCGCCAAGACGCCGGATCGAACGCGTCCTCCACCTTAAGCGCGCGAAGAAACGATGGAATGATGTTACCGTGCGCGCCGAGCTCGCGATCGTAGTCGATCACCGCCACATTCTCCGCCCCGAACGATCTGCTGAAGGCCTCGATGCGTTCGGCAAAATTGGCGAGCCAGGTATTATCGGCGGTATAGGCGTAGGAATCCGGATCGATCGTCTCCGGGAGGCGGTGTCGACGCATCTCCCGGCGATAGGATCTCAGGAAGGCCTCTCGGTCGCGGACGTAGAACAGGATCTCGATCTGGCTGGTCGGAATCAGTGATTTCAGCCGCTCCATCTCGTCGGCATAACGCAGATACGACAGTCCTTCGGACGAAAACACGATGCGTTCGGCATCCGAACTGTTCACATAGGCATGTAGCTTGTCGCGCACCGCTTCGCGGTAGGATTCATCGACGACCAGCTCGTTGTCCATCTTGAAGGGCGACAGACGCTCCGGGCGCATCGCCGCAACGTGGAGCTCGACGTGATTGTTCGGCAGGTGAACGCCGGTATAAAAATCGATTCCGCGCTCCCGCAGGATACTTCGATGTCGTTCAGCAAATGCCTGAATCGAAGTGGTCCCGGTCTTATGTACGCCGACGTGAAGGATCGCTCGTTTGCTCATTTGAACTAACAGACTCTAATTACATACTAAGCACATTGCGGTCGCAATCGCCTCTTGAAATCGTTTGTGGTCCGCCTTCGCGTAGAAGATTGCTTCTGAACGTTGCTTAGTATTGACGAAATGTTAACGCTCGTCTAGAAATCGCGCGTGGATGGCTTCTATTTTTATTTTATGGAGCTCCAGATGAAGCTTATATTGCGAACTACGATTTTTGCGATTGGTACATTGGTTGTGAGCGGGGCCTCGGCCCAGATTACTCAAAGCGGACCTACCGTCGCATTCGCGCCTACAACTCCCGCGAGCGTTTCCGGCATCGACTTGGCAAATGCCAAGGCGATGCCAATGCCGATGGCGGCGCGTGCACCGTCATTGACAGGAGCGCAGGCAGCACCGACGTTCCCGGGCCAATCCGGCTTTTCGCCGGGCGGAGCGGGGAATGGAAAGCTGGCGTCGATCCAGGTGGCGCCGGCCAAAACCGAAGGCGTTCTGAAGGCGCTGGCACAACCTGACGGTGTGGCACCGCAGGAGTACGGCGTCGGTGGCGTGCCCTACACCACCGCGAGGGTCAACGCCTACAATCAGCCGACCGCGACGTTTCAGCCCTACGCCGCGACGGGCAAGCTGTACTTCAATATCGGCAGCGGGACCTATGTCTGCTCCGCCTCGTTGATCAAACCCGGCATTCTGGTCACTGCGGCGCATTGCGTTTCCAATTACGGCCAGAGCCAGTTTTACAAGAATTGGGTCTGGTATCCTGGTTACAACAACGGGCAGGCGCCTTACGGTTATTACACCGGGAAGAACGTGCGCGTCATGACCGCATATTATAATGGCTCCGACGGTTGCTATCAGTACGGCGTCATCTGTCCGGACGACGTGGCGCTGATCGAATTGTACACGCCCAACGGACTTCCCGGGTCGGCCGTCGGTTGGTACGGGTATGGCTGGAACGGCTGGGGCTTGAACGGATCGAATCAGACCCTGATCAATCAGTTGGGCTATCCGCAGGCGCTCGACAGTGGCGTGTTCATGCAGCGTAACGACTCGCAGGGCACGGTCAATGCGACCTATTCCAACAACACCGTCATCGGTTCGCTGATGACTGGTGGGTCCAGCGGCGGGCCGTGGCTGAACAACTTCGGCAGGGCGCCGTTGCTGGCGAGCGGGACCGGTTTCGGCAACTACGCCAATCGCAACATCGTCGTTGGCGTGACCAGTTGGGGCTACACCGACACGTCATCGTCCGGCATGAAACTGCAAGGCGCATCGCCGTTCACCAGCAACAATATCGTCGCGTTGGTCAACGCTCAGTGCGCCGTCAGTCCGGGTAAATGCTGACAGCACGTCGGTTACCATCAACGGAACGCGGCCTCGGAAGGGGCCGCGGTCTTTTTGATGATCCATTGCAGGGCGCTCTCGGAACTTGAGTCATGCGACCTGAGCCGGGCCCTCGTTATCGGGGAGACCAGCTTCGGCAATGACAGCGCGAAACGACAGGGGGCTTCGCGCTTCACCACCGCTAATATCGGGGCGCTCATCACCGCGTCTGCACGATCAATCCGGGCAAGTGCTGATACGGCCTGTCCGCCGTAGATTTGGAGCGCGCTTGCGGCCTGGCCGTAAGCATCCGGTGAGCCACGCGGCGGGAGGCCTCCGGGGATTGCGGTCAGGATCGGGTGTGACGAGTTGCTAGTGAGGATGCAAGATCCCGTCG
>NZ_JACHIH010000064.1 GCF_014203125.1 Rhodopseudomonas rhenobacensis | reverse complement strand
CAGACAACACCACATCGCTGCGCGGAAAACTGAAACGTGCAGGATGGAACGATACGTTCCTCTTCGAACTCATCCAACACATGCGATAGCCCTGCGCTTGCGGGGGAGGGGGCGACAGTGTGGAAACGTGACGCGGGACCGCAGAGCTTACCGCGTCACCGGCCGCGCCTGCGCGGTGACGCCGCGTGCGGCGCCGGTGAGATCTTCCGACACCCGGCCGTTGCGGCTGGTCATCATCGCGTCGAGCCGGTCGCGCTCCTTCTCGAAGCTCGCCATCAGCGGGCCTTCCAGCGAGCGGCCGCGCGGCAGCTTGACCCGCATCGGGTCGACGAAGCGGCCGTTGACCAAAATTTCGTAGTGCACATGCGCGCCGGTCGACAGCCCGGTCGAGCCGACGAAGCCGATCACCTGGCCCTGGCGCACGCGCTTGCCAGGATCGAGCCCCTTGGCGTAGGCCGACATATGGCCGTAGGCGGTCTCGTAGCCGTTGTTGTGCTTGATCTTGATGTATTTGCCGTAGCCGCCTTCCCAGCCGACCTTCTCGACCACGCCATTGCCGGAGGCGAAGATCGGCGTGCCATAGGGCGCGGCCCAATCGACGCCGGTATGCATCTTGACGTAGCCGAGGATCGGATGCCGCCGGCCGCCGAATCCGGAGCGCATGATCGCCTGGTTGACCGGCTTGCGTACCAGGAACTTCTTCGCGCTCTTGCCGCTCTCGTCGTAGAAATCCACCACCGAATCGTCGGGGGTCTGGAACCGAAAGTATTTCTTGGTCTCGCCGCCGACGGTGAGCGCCGCATACAGCACGTCGTTCTTTTCGTTGATGCTGGAGCCTTCGTCTTCGCCGGCGAAGAACACCTCGAACGAATCGCCGGCCTGCACCCGGCGCTGGAAATCGACGTCGTACGAATAGATCCGGACCATGTCCTCGATCACGCTGGCCGGCACCTTGTTGCGCAGCGCGGTCTCGTAAATGCTCTGATACAGCCGCACGCCGGTGCCGTCGTCCTCCTCGTCGTCGCTGGTGTCGGGCACTTCGGCGACGGTGTTCATGCTCTGCACGTCGACCGCGACGTATTTGCCGAGATCGGACAAAGCGGCGACCGCCTCGATGGTGGACTCGCTCGCCACCACCACGCGATAGGGCTGCAGCCGTTGGCCGGGACCGGCCGGCGCCATCAGGATGCGGATCTTCTGGCCTTCCTTGAGCCCGCCGTCGCGGCCGCGGGCGCCGAGCGTGGCGGCGATCGCCCGGGTTTCTTCCGGCGTCGCGCCCTGGTCGCGCAGGATGGTGGAAATGCTGTCGTTCTTCTTGACGATGTGGATCCGCTCGTTGGTCGGATTGCCGCCGGTGGCCTGATCTTTGGTCTTCGGCAGCAGCGTGACGTTTTCCGGCACGACGCGGGTCTCGAAGCCGGCATAGGGGTCGGCGGCGATATTGCCCTCGGTGGCATAGGCCATCTTGATGTCGGATTGCGGCGCGCCGGGATCGCCGTTGGCCATGGTGTAGCGGACGCCGCTGTGGCCACGCCAGCTCGAGGCGTCGCGCACCCGCATCAACACCTCGTCGATCGCCACCACGGCGGCGACCTTGGCCTTCGGCAGGATCGGCCCGAGATCGCGGGTGACGAACGACACCTCGGCGTCGGGCTCCACGGCGTCCGGGTTCTGCGCGTCTTCGGCGCTGGCCGGCGTCGCCGCGCCGACGTCGCTCAGCATCCGCTGGGCATTGAACGGCGGCACCTTGGCGGAGAGCTCGCTGGTGGTCAGCGCCAGGTTGCCGGCGATGCGGATGAAGGGACGCACCCGCATCACGTCGCGATTGCCGACGCGGGTGACGGTGGAGACCCGCACCACCTGGCGCGCCGCGGCCGATTCGGACGGCGGCGGCAGCCGGTCGCTCTTGTGCAGCGTGGCGGTCTTGTCGTTGGCGCCGAACGCACCGCGCAGCGCGCCTTCGACCCGCTCGGGCACCTTGGCAAAAGTCATTTCGCCGTCGAGCGAGGCGAAAACGGCGCCGCCGATCAAGGCTGCGCCGCACAGGCCGGTGAGAATCGTGCCGCTGAACCATTGCACCGAGACGCGGCGGCGATCGATCACCGCGGCTTCGGATCCATCGACGGAAAGCGGCGGCTCGTGGCCGAGGTCGATCATCTCGGCCTCGCGTCCATAGCTGCGCGCGCGTGTCGTCCTGTGGTTCAAACCGCGGTCCCCCAGCATTCCGTCATTGCGGCGGCTGTCGCCGCAGACTCAAACTGCCCGCGCGGGCGTTCGAGTCGCATCGTGTATTGCATAACCATCGGGCAATCACCGATCAGAACCAAGACCAGATTGAGCCGGCCGCGCAGGAAACGCCGCGGCAACACCGGTCAGCGTGGCTGTCATGGCGCTCGGATCCCCCAACGCACAAAATCCACGACCGCCGAAACGCCGGCCATCGAAGATTTTTTTTGCATGTTCGTCGTGGAGAACGCTGCAGGATTGTGGCTCAAGTGCGGCTGAGGCCCTGAAAACTCAGGACTTATTGGGTTCCCACAGGATGCGACAATTTCTTGACGATGGGTGTTGACTCATCCGAGGGGGCGGGCTTATAAAACGACCACTGAGCGCGGCGGCAACGCCCTGGCCCACCCGGGTCGCGGCGAGCTTCCGCGCCTCTGATGCTCCTCATCAAGGTGAGTGACTTGAGCAGCCGAAAGTTATCGGTTGCGCTTTGTCGTCGGATGAGGGTATACGGCGCTCCCCGATTGGGGGTGTTGCTTTCCTGGAAGGGAGGGCGTTCCCTACGGGGAGAGATTGCTTCCTTAGCGGGAAGTTGGGGTTTTGCCCCGGGCTGTTTGACAAGTTGAGAAGAAGAAAGAGAAACGTGGACGGCGGAGTCCTTGCGGGTCTCG
>NZ_JACHIH010000063.1 GCF_014203125.1 Rhodopseudomonas rhenobacensis | reverse complement strand
GGACAAATCCTCAAAATATACGATCTCATCAAAACAAACAAAAACGCCGCGCTGGAAACAGCCCGGCGTTTTTGCGTTGGGATGCAGCCCGCGCGAAGCGCCGTCCGGGCGCACAAAACCAAAACCAAAATCGACAGACGCCTCCCCAATATCGCCGCGCGGACTCGCGCTCGGGGTGGCCGATCAGGGCCTGTTCGGCAATTGCACGCTTGCACAGTGCCGCATCCCCCCGCCAATGCGGCCTCGGCCCAATCGCGTCGCGTTGCGAAGAAACTTTGGCCATCATTGCGCGGCAGTTTTGGCGCGGAGACGTGAACCGTCGCACGGCGCGGTTCGACTTAACCGTCAGCCATTCAAGCCAAGGAGAGTCCCATGCCAGCCTTGATTCGCTCCGCCGTCGCGGCCATCGCTGCCGGGTCGTTCGCGCTGTCGCTGGCGCTGGCGCCCGGCAGCGGCGCGCTGGCCGAGCAGGCCAAGCCGAAGCCGGCCGCCAAGCAGCCGGCGCCCGCCGCGCAAGCGCCGGCCGAGGCGCCGCAGCTCAAACAGATCGCGCTCACCGACAAGCAGATCGAGCAGCTCTTGGCGGCGCAACCGGAGATCGACGCGCTCGCCGCCAAGCTGCCGCAGAAGCCGGACGCCAAGCCGGATCCGAAGATCGACGCGCAGTTCGAGGAGGTCGCCAAGAAGCACGGCTTCGCCAGCTTCGGGGACTACACCGACGTGGTCGACAATGTCGGGCTGGTGCTGGCCGGCTTCGATCCGCAGACCAAGAGCTATGTCGGCCCCGATGCGGTGCTGAAATCGCAGATCGCCGCGGTGCAGGCCGACAAGAAGATGCCCGCCAAGGACAAGAAAGCGGCGCTCGCCGACCTCAACGCCGCGTTGAAGAGCCCGGCGCCACAGATCGAGAACAAGGGCAACATTGATCTGGTGACCAAGTCCTACGACAAGCTCACCGCGGTGTTGCAGCAGGCCGATTAGGGCTCGGCTCCGGCGCGCCGACCGCGCCGGGGGGCGCCGCGGAGGGCCGCATGCAGGCGAACGCCGCGAGCATCATGGCGATGCTCGCCGCGCATTTGACGTGCAACACGCTCTCGGTGACGTTGACCACCAACAACAGGACCAACAACGCGATGCTGCCGGCGAACAGCGCCGGCGACATCGCCGCGCCGCCGGCGGGCTTGTTGCGCAGCGCGGCGCGTAACAGCACCAGCAGCAGCGCCAGCATCAGCACGGCGCCGAGCAGGCCGAAATTGACCAGGAACTGCAGATAGCCGTCGTGAAACTGGTTGACGCCCTGCACGCCGGGAAACGGCGAATACAGGCTCGGCAGCAGCCAGACGTCGGGACCCCAGCCCAGCACGGGCCGCTGCCGCACCAGATCGATGCCGACCGCCGCCAGCTGCAGACGCTCCTCGGCGGTCTGCAGCGGCGGGTAGCTGGAATTCACCGTGCCGACGATCAGCTGTCCGAGAATCTCCAGCGTCTCGCCGAGCGAACCCTTGACCACGGATCGGCCGCTGATCACCAGCGCCTGATAGGCGCCGAACAGCACCGCGCCGGTGCCGATCACCGCGGCGCCGAGCCACAGCTGCTTGGTGCGTTCGGCCCGCTGCCGATACCAGGCAGGGACGGCGAGCGCGAAAAGCCAGGCGGTCAGCGCCAGCGCGGTCGCCACGTAGCCGCCGCGTCCACGCAGCAGCACCAGCAGATCGAACAATGCGATCAGCAACGGCGCCAGCGCCAGCGCCGCCGCCACGCTGAGCCGCGAGCGAACCGCGGGATCGAACAGAAAATAGTGCATCAGGCTGATCGTCGAAATGATGCACAGCCCGCAACACAGCGTCGCCAGGTTGCGATTGAGGTCGCCGAGCGCGCCGTCGCTCGGCCGCGATTCCAGGATTGAGCCGATCGCGTCGTTGCGGACCAGCAGTACCAAGCCTCCTAACAGCACGCCGGCGAGCAGCAGCGCCACAAGCCGGTCGGTCGGGATCCGCAGCTGACGGCACGCCGCGAGCAGCGACACCGCGACCAGCGGGCCGAGCGCGATCGGGATATGTTTCGGCCAGCCGCGAAATTGATTGCCGGGGCTGCCCCACCACGCAGCATAGGCGGCGGACAGCGCCACGAACAGCATCCAGGCCAAGCCGAGCAGCAGCGGCGGCTGCAGCAGCGCGCGATTGCGCAGCACCAGAATGCTCGACCCCACCACCAGGATCGCGACCGCGACGTCCGCGATGTTGTTCCACAAGAACGAAAACACTCCGATCAGCGGCACGCAGGCGATCACCAGCCACGCCGCCTCATCGGAAACCAGCTCAGATTGCCCGGCGCGGTCCCATAGCCTCCTTGCAACCCTGAACACCAAAGCCTCTCTTCTCCCGCGCGCAAACATGCCCGTGCCAGGCATTTTAGTAAATTGGACGTTAAAGACCCGTCAAGCGCGCCCGCCGTGAACCGCCAAGTCTGGAGAGCCAAGTCTGGAGCGCCAAGTCCGGCGGCGAGATGGCGGCCTGCGCGACGCGGTTCGAGGCGCGTGGACTTCGCCGGGATCCGATGTTACGGCAACCGCGATATTCGCCGCCGCCATGAGGTCCGATGAGGGTCACATTAGCTGTCTTTCAGCTCGCTAAGCTCGGCGGCAAAGAGCGCGATTGTCTGGCCGTGGCGCGGGCACTGGCGGCGCGCGGCCATGCCGTCACCGTGCTGACCACCGCGGCGCCGGCCCGCCCGGAGCCGCAGCTGCAGGTCGTGGTGCTGCCGACCACCGGCAACGCCAATCACGCGCGCACCACGTCGTTCGCCGCAGCCGTGCGCGCCCATCACGCCGCAGCGCGCGGCGACGCGCTGCTGGCGTTCGATCGGGTGCCGGGTGCGGATTTCTTCTTCGCCGCCGATCCCAGCTACACGCTGCGCTATTCCGGCCTGTTGTCGCGGCTGATGCCGCGCCGACGCGCGATGCTGGCGTTGGAGCGCGGCATCTACGATGTCACGGCAAAGTCACAAATCTTCTTTCTCACCATGCGACAGCGCGACGAATATGTCGCGGCGTATCGGCTCGATCCGGCCCGCGCCGCCGTGCTGCCGCTGATCCTGCACGAGGAGCGCTACGCCGCCGTCGCGGCGCGTGACGACAAGGCGCAGATCCGCGCCCGGCTCGGGCTTGCGCCCGACGCGCTGGTCGCGCTGTGCATCGGCATTCCGGCGAAGCGCAAGGGATTCGACCGCGCGCTGGCGGCGCTGGCGGCGCATCCGCGGCTGCAACTGATCCTGGCCGGCTCTTCCGATGGTTGGATCACGCCGCGGATTCGGCAACTCGGTCTGCAAGACCGGGTGCGGGTGCTGCCCTACGGCGCCGATGTGGTCGATCTGCTGTCGGCGGCGGATGTGTTCCTGCATCCGGCGCGCGAGGAGGCCGCCGGCGTGGTGCTCGGCGAAGCCTTGCTCGCCGGCACCCCGGTGATCGTGTCCGGTGTCTGCGGCTATGCGCCCGAGGTGGCGCGCGCCGGCGCCGGCATCGTGCTTGCCGAGCCGTTCCAGGCCGAGGATCTGGCGCGGGCGATCGGCGAGGTGATCGATCGGCTGCCCGAGTTCCGGCAGGCCGCCGCCGCCGAATCGGCGCGGCTGCAACAAGTCCGCGGCCATTGGCTGGCGACCATCGCCGACAAGGTCGAAACCCTGGCGCCGCGCGCGAGGTAGCGAAAATCCGCGGGCTGGCTTAGCCTAGGCCCATGACCCCGATCGGTTACACCCTGTTCGACACCGCGATCGGCCGCTGCGGCGTGGCCTGGAGCGGCGAGGGCATCGTTGCGGTGCAGCTGCCGCAAGAGACGGAGGCGCAGACCCGCGCGCGGATCGATCAGCGCTGCCCCGGATTGCCGGAAGCCGCGCCGCCGCCCGAGGTGAGCCGCGCGGTCGAGCGCATCGTGTCGCTGCTCGAAGGCGAACGTGTCGATCTGGCGGACCTCGCGCTCGATCTTTCCGAAGTGTCAGAATTCCAGCGCCGCGTCTATGCGATCGCGCGTGCGATCCCGCCCGGCAAGACCTTGAGTTATGGCGATATCGCCAGGCGTCTCGGCGACGTCGCGCTGTCGCGCGAGGTTGGGCAGGCGCTCGGCCGCAATCCCTGTCCGATCGTCGTGCCGTGCCACCGCGTGCTGGCGGCCGGCGACAAGCCGGGCGGATTCTCGGCGCATGGCGGCGTTGTCACCAAACTGAAGCTGTTGGCGATCGAAGGCGCCCGGGTGAACTACACGCCGTCGCTGTTCGATTGAGGGGTGCGAGTTTGGCTTTTCCCCAATTCTGGGCGTCATCCTGAGAGCCTGTGAAGCTATTCGATTGGCGGCTCTCGGCGATATGATGTGTCGCGATCGCTGCGCAGGAGTGCGGTTGGAGGAGTGC
>NZ_JACHIH010000062.1 GCF_014203125.1 Rhodopseudomonas rhenobacensis | reverse complement strand
TTTGGGGGGGGGGTTTTCCCCCCCGCGCCGCCCCCCCCCGGGGCCGGGGGGGGGGCCCCCGGCGGGGGCGGCCCGCCGGGCCCCCCCCCCCCCCCGGGGGGGGGGGGGGGGGGGGGGGGGGGTGCCCCGAACCGAAGCCTTGCTCGTAGACCCCCCTCCCCGACCCTCCCCCGCAAGGGGGGAGGGAGAAGAGGGCGCCGCACCTCCCCGCAAGGCCGCACCACCGGGCGAGGGGGAGAATGAAGAAGCCGCGCGCTGCGTTGCCGCCACCTGCGCCGCCCAGCGCTGCGCGATCTGCCGCGCGCTCACGGCGCGCTGCGAGCGATCGCGGCGAAACTGTTCGAGCCGGTGATCGAGATCGACGGCGTCGCCGCCGAGCCCGCGCTCGGTGAGCACCGCGGCGATCTCCGCGGCCTCCTCGCCGCAGCCTTGCCGCTGCGCATCGACGATCATCCGCGCCAGCCGCGGCGGCAGCGCCAGCGCGCGCAGGCTCTTGCCTTCGTCGGTGATGCGGCCCTCAGTATCGAGCGCGCCGAGTTCGGCGAGCAGCGCGCGCGCCTCCTTCAAGGCCGGCGCCGGCGGCGCATCGAGAAACGCCAGTTGCGCAGGGTCCGCGACGCCCCATTGCGCGAGATCGAGCAGCAGCGACGATAGATCGGCGCTGAGGATTTCCGGCTGGGTGTAGGCCGGCAAGGATGCGGTCTGCGGCTCGTCCCACAGCCGGTAGCAGACCCCGGGCTCGGTGCGCCCGGCGCGGCCGCGGCGCTGATCGACCGCGGCGCGCGAGGCGCGCACGGTTTCCAGCCGCGTGAGACCGATGTCCGGCTCATAGCGCGGCACCCGCGCCAGGCCGCAATCCACCACGATGCGGACGCCCTCGATGGTCAGCGAAGTCTCGGCGATCGAGGTCGCCAGCACCACCTTGCGGCACCCTTTGGGCGCGGGCTGGATCGCGCGGTCCTGTACGGCGGCATCCAGCGCGCCGAACAGCGGCACGATCTCGATCGAAGCATCAACGACGCGCTCGCGCAGCATCGTCTCGGTGCGGCGGATCTCGGCGGCGCCCGGCAGGAACGCCAGCACCGAGCCGGGATTTTCCCGCAACGCCGACGCAATCGCCTCCGCCATCTGCCGCTCCATCGGCGCATCCGGCTTGCGGCCGAGATAGCGGGTCTCGACCGCAAAGGCACGGCCGAGGCTTTCGATCACCGGCGCGTCGCCGAGCAATTTGGCGACGCGGGCGCCGTCGATGGTCGCCGACATCACCAGAATCCGCAGATCCTCGCGCAAGCCCACTTGCGCGTCGCGCGCCAGAGCGAGGCCGAGATCGGCGTCGAGCGAGCGCTCGTGGAATTCGTCGAACAGGATTGCGGCGACGCCGGTCAATTCCGGATCATCCAAAATCATCCGCGAGAAGATGCCCTCGGTGACGACTTCGATCCGCGTCGCCCGCGAGATCTTGCTGCCGAAGCGGACGCGATAGCCCACCGTGTCGCCGACGCGCTCGCCTAAGGTTTTCGCCATCCGTTCGGCGCTGGCGCGCGCCGCGATCCGCCGCGGCTCCAGCATGATGATTTTCTTCGACCCGAGCCAGGGCGCGCCGAGCAGCGCCAGCGGCACCCGCGTGGTCTTGCCGGCGCCGGGCGGCGCCACCAGCACCGCGACGTTGCTGGCCGCAAGCGCGGACCCGAGCTGATCCAGCACGGCGTCGATCGGAAGCGGCGTGTCGAAAGCGCGGGTCACGGGCGGCTCTTATCTCCAAGGCAAGGGCCGCGATGGTTAACAGAATCGTTGGCGCCGGCAAATCCGCGCGGCCGCGATCACGATTCCCTGAGATCCGGCACATTCTTTGATCGGAGAAACTCCATCGCAACCGATTGGCATCAAGATGCGCCAAAGCCGCACGAAAAAGGGACAGCGATGACCGGAAACGGCACAGCCGCCATGATGACGCAAGCCTCGCCGTCGCCGCGGATCGACTGGGTGGATTACGCCAAGGGCATCTGCATCGTCATGGTGGTGATGATGCATTCGGTGCTGGGCGTCGAGATCGCCGCCGGCCAGACCGGCTACATGCACTATCTGGTGGAATTCGCCCGGCCGTTCCGGATGCCGGATTTCTTCCTGCTGTCCGGGCTGTTTCTGGCCGTCGTGATCGACCGCGACTGGCGGACTTATCTCGACCGCAAGGTGGTGCATTTCGCTTACTTCTACGTGCTGTGGGTGACCATCCAGTTCGGCTTCAAGGCGCCGGCGTTCGCCGCCGAGCAGGGCTGGGCGCATGTCGGCCTGATGTATCTGGAATCCTTCATCGAGCCGTTCGGCACGCTGTGGTTCATCTATCTGTTGCCGATCTTCTTCGTCGTCACCAAGGCGACCAAGCGGCTGCCGCCGGCCGCGATCTGGATCGTCGCGGCAGCGCTCGAGATGACGCATCTGTCGACCGGCTGGACCGTGATCGACGAATTCGCCGCGCGCTTCGTGTATTTCTATTCCGGCTATCTGTTCGCATCCAAAGTGTTCGCGCTGTCGGAGCGCGCCCGCGCAAGGCCGCGTTGGGCGCTGGCCGGGTTGGCGTTGTGGGCGATCGTCAATGCCGCGATCGTCTATGACGGCTGCAGCACCTGGCCGGTGTTCTCGCTCGTGCTCGGCTTTGCCGGCGCCTGCGCCATCATCGTGATCGGCACGCTGCTGGCGAAGCAGCAATGGCTGAACGGCTTGCGGTTCTGCGGCGAGCATTCGATCGTGATCTACCTCGCGTTCTTCCTGCCGATGGTGATCGCGCGGGTGTCGCTGTTGAAATTCGCGCCGTTCCTCGGCGTCGGCACCATCTCGCTGTTGGTGACGATCGCGGGCGTAGTTGGCGCGCTGGCGATCTGGCGGCTGGCGCTCCGCACCGGCGCGCGCTTCCTGTTCGAGCGCCCCGACGCATTCTGGATCGCGCCGAAGAAACGCGCGGTGCTGGTGGCGGCGGAGTAACCGCCTCCTGCACGGCGTTGCCTCATACACCGCGGTCAACGCCCGGCTTGACCGGGCGACCCAGTATGGCAGGGCGCTCGTGACGAATATCAAACCCTCTGCGATACTGGGTCACCCGCTTTCGCGGGTGATGACGGCCGAGTGTGGAGCGGCGCGGTGCACTGCGTCCGGGCACAGTTGGCAACGCAAACGCCCTATGGCGCTTGGTTCGGCTCGTCCAGCTTCACCCCGCCCGTCATGCTGTCGATCTTGGTGCGATAGGCCTCGGCGTCGCCGAAATCGGCGAAGCCCTGGTAATGCGGATGCGGTCCCAGCACGCGGCGGGCGTGTTTGATCGGGCACCAGTAGACTTCGGTGCGCGCCGCCACCTCGCGGGCAAAGGCGATCACGCCGTTGCCGTAGGAGCAATAGGCGCAGTTGATCTTTTCCAGCAGGTTGAGATAGGCGAGGTGATGGCGGTCGAACACCAGATAGTCGCGGCGCCGCACTTTCGGGATCTTGTAGATCGGAAAGCAGATCGCCTGGTAGATCATCACCATGACGTCGAGCAGCACGAACGCCACGATCAGCGAATAGATCACCGGCGCGGTCACGATGATCCATGGATTGGCGTCGCGGATGTAACGCCCGAGCGTGACCTTGATGGCGCGCTGCAGCCGCAGCGCCTCCTTCTCGAACACGATCCTGCGGTTTTCCAGATGGTAGCGCAGCGCCTCGCGACGCTTGGCGAGCTCGACCTCGATCTCCGCCTCGACCGCGCGCAACTTTTCCATCAACACGTCGAGTTGCGGGGGCATCGGCGGATTCCTTTCGCGCGGGGACTGCGTCACCGGCGCACGGAACCCGCGCCGATGCAACCGCTTTCGGCGCCCCGCTCGCTGTGAAAAATTCCTGTTCCGTCCGCGGACCGACAGGGTGTCATTCGCCCGTAAAAATCTCTAAATTGCCGCCATGCCGAACAGCTCAGATCAAGCCGCCGCCCAGCCCGTCGCCGTGAAGCCGCCCGCCAAGATTCCTGGCAAGGGCGACCACGTGTTTCTGGTCGACGGCTCGTCGTATATTTTCCGCGCCTATCACGCGCTGCCGCCGCTCAACCGCAAGTCCGACGGGCTGCAGGTCAACGCCGTGCTCGGCTTCTGCAACATGCTGTGGAAGCTGTTGCGCGAAATGCCGAACAATGAGCGGCCGACGCATCTGGCGATCATCTTCGACAAGGCGGAAAAGACCTTCCGCAACGAGATGTACCCCGCCTACAAGGCGCAGCGGCCGCCGGCGCCGGAGGACCTGATCCCGCAATTCGCGTTGATCCGCGAGGCGGTGCGCGCCTTCGACCTGCCCTGCCTGGAGCAGATCGGCTTCGAGGCCGACGATCTGATCGCCACCTATGTGCGGCAGGCCTGCGAGCGCGGCGCCACCGCGACGATCGTGTCGTCCGACAAGGATTTGATGCAGCTCGTCACCGACTGCGTCACCATGTACGACACCATGAAGGACCGCCGCATCGGCATTCCTGAAGTGATCGAGAAATTCGGCGTGCCGCCGAATAAGGTGGTCGAGGTGCAGGCGCTGGCCGGCGACAGCGTCGACAACGTGCCGGGCGTCCCCGGCATCGGGGTGAAGACCGCGGCGCAACTGATCAACGAGTATGGCGACCTCGATACGCTGCTGTCGCGCGCGACAGAAATCAAGCAGCCGAAGCGCCGCGAGGCGCTGATCGAGAACGCCGACAAGGCGCGAATTTCGCGGCAATTGGTGCTGCTCGACGACAAGGTCGCGCTCGACGTGCCGCTCGATGAACTCGCCGTGCACGAGCCCGATGCGAGGAAGCTGATCGCGTTTCTGAAGGCGATGGAGTTCTCCACGCTGACGCGGCGGGTCGCGGAATATTCGCAGATCGATCCGGCCGACGTCGAGGCCGATGCGGCGGTGAAGAGTGGATCTTCCCCCTCCCCCCTTGCGGGGGAGGGCCGGGGTGGGGGGACCACGGACGCCGGCGATCTTTTCGGGGCGGGGGCCCCCCCCCCCCCCCCCCCCCCCCCCCCGGGGGGGGGGGCCCCCCCCGCGGGCCGGCGGCGCGGGGGGGCGGCGGCCACGCG
>NZ_JACHIH010000061.1:2090-5389 GCF_014203125.1 Rhodopseudomonas rhenobacensis | reverse complement strand
TGGCGAGCAGCGAATGGCGAATGGAAGACAATCTTCTCTATTCGCCACTCCCTATTCGCTATTCGCCGGTCTCTTTATGATTTCTATTTTCATGCTGCTCATACGCGGCGCGTATGGACATAGAAAATGAGAGCAATCAAGCCAATCGAACGATTAGTACCGGTAAGCTACATGCGTTGCCGCACTTCCACACCCGGCCTATCAACGTGGTGGTCTACCACGGTTCTCAAGGGAATACTGGTTTTGAGGTGGGTTTCCCGCTTAGATGCTTTCAGCGGTTATCCCGTCCGTACATAGCTATGCAGCACTGCCGTTGGCACGACAACTGCTCCACCAGAGGTACGTTCATCCCGGTCCTCTCGTACTAGGGACAAATCCTCTCAATATTCCAACACCCACGGCAGATAGGGACCGAACTGTCTCACGACGTTCTGAACCCAGCTCACGTACCACTTTAATCGGCGAACAGCCGAACCCTTGGGACCTTCTCCAGCCCCAGGATGTGATGAGCCGACATCGAGGTGCCAAACGACGCCGTCGATATGGACTCTTGGGCGTCATCAGCCTGTTATCCCCGGCGTACCTTTTATCCGTTGAGCGATGGCCCTTCCACGTGGGACCACCGGATCACTATGACCGACTTTCGTCTCTGCTCGACTTGTTGGTCTCGCAGTCAGGCAGGCTTATGCCATTATACTCGACGAACGATTTCCGACCGTTCTGAGCCTACCGTCGCACGCCTCCGTTACTCTTTGGGAGGCGACCGCCCCAGTCAAACTGCCCACCATGCGCTGTCCCGGACCCGGCTTACGGGTCGCGGTTAGATATCCATAACCATTAGGGTGGTATTTCACATTTCGGCTCCACTCAGGCTGGCGCCCAAGCTTCAAAGCCTACCACCTATTCTACACAAACAGTCACGAATACCAGCGCAAAGCTACAGTAAAGGTGCACGGGGTCTTTCCGTCTGACCGCAGGAACCCCGCATCTTCACGGGGAATTCAATTTCACTGAGTCTATGTTGGAGACAGCGGGGAAGTCATTACGCCATTCGTGCAGGTCGGAACTTACCCGACAAGGAATTTCGCTACCTTAGGACCGTTATAGTTACGGCCGCCGTTTACCGGGGCTTCAATTCAGAGCTTGCACTCCTCCTCTTAACCTTCCGGCACCGGGCAGGCGTCAGACCCTATACGTCATCTTGCGATTTCGCAGAGCCCTGTGTTTTTGTTAAACAGTTGCCACCCCCTGGTCTGTGCCCCCACGACGTGCTTGCGCACGGCATGGGCCCCCTTATCCCGAAGTTACGGAGGTAAATTGCCGAGTTCCTTCAACATAGTTCTCTCAAGCGCCTTGGTATACTCTACCAGTCCACCTGTGTCGGTTTAGGGTACGGTCTAATGTGGAGGCTATTTCCTGGAACCCCTTCGAGGCCCGACCAATCCAATAAGGTCAGACAACATACGGGATTCGTCACCATCCACTGGCTGCAGAATATTCACTGCATTCCCATCGACTACGCCTTTCGGCCTCGCCTTAGGGACCGGCTAACCCTGCGAAGATTAACTTTACGCAGGAACCCTTGGACTTACGGCGACACTGTCTTTCACAGTGTTTGTCGTTACTCATGCCAGCATTCGCACTTCTGATACCTCCAGGCGCTCTCACGAGTCGCCCTTCGCAGGCTTACAGAACGCTCCGCTACCGCGTGACCCTTGCGGATCACACCCTAAGCTTCGGCTCGTGGCTTGAGCCCCGTTACATCTTCGGCGCAGGAACCCTTATTTAGACCAGTGAGCTGTTACGCTTTCTTTAAAGGATGGCTGCTTCTAAGCCAACCTCCTGGTTGTTTTGGGATTCCCACATCCTTTCCCACTTAGCCACGAATTAGGGGCCTTAGCTGTAGGTCCGGGTTGTTTCCCTCTCCACGACGGACGTTAGCACCCGCCGTGTGACTCCCGGATAGTACTCTCGGGTATTCGGAGTTTGGTTGGGTTTGGTAAGACGGTAAGTCCCCCTAGCCCATCCAGTGCTCTACCCCCCGAGGTATTCATCCGAGGCGATACCTAAATATCTTTCGCGGAGAACCAGCTATTTCCCAGTTTGATTGGCCTTTCACCCCTAACCACAAGTCATCGGAGTCTTTTTCAACAGACACCCGTTCGGTCCTCCAGTGAGTGTTACCTCACCTTCAACCTGCTCATGGCTAGATCACTAGGTTTCGGGTCTAATACAACGAACTTGACGCCCTATTCAGACTCGCTTTCGCTGCGCATACACCTATCGGCTTAAGCTTGCTCGTTAAATTAAGTCGCTGGCCCATAATACAAAAGGTACGACGTCACCCAGAACGTATCTTGGGCTCCGTCTGTTTGTAGGTGTCCGGTTTCAGGTCTATTTCACTCCCCTCGTCGGGGTGCTTTTCACCTTTCCCTCACGGTACTGGTTCACTATCGGTCGCTGAGGAGTACTTAGGCTTGGAGGGTGGTCCCCCCACGTTCAGACAGGATTACACGTGTCCCGCCTTACTCATGGATACATCATCGCATTACCCGTACGGGGCTATCACCCTCTAAGGCCCTGCTTTCCTGACAGGTTCCGGTTGTCTTTGATGTATCACTGGCCTGGTCCGCGTTCGCTCGCCACTACTAACGGAGTCTCTGTTGATGTCCTTTCCTCCAGGTACTTAGATGTTTCAGTTCCCTGGGTTCGCTTAAAACCCCCTATGAATTCAGGAGCTTCATACCTTCGCTTGATAACCGGAAATCCAAAACCTCACGGCTTGGAGTCAGACATTTCTGTTTGAGCCCCAAGACACAAGGCCTTGGAGTTCCGGCTATCGAAGGTGGGTTTCCCCATTCGGAAATCCGTGGATCAAAGCTTCTTCGCAGCTCCCCACGGCTTATCGCAGCGTAGCACGTCCTTCATCGCCTCTCAGCGCCAAGGCATCCACCGAACACCCTTAAGGCACTTGATTGCTCTCATTATCAATGTCCACACACTCGGCAGAATGTAACCGCATCCGTGTTGCTAGCTCGAAAGCTACCAACCTGCCCCCTCGATAGGAGCCAAACGCGGCTGGACATGATTAGAAAGACCAGCTTGCTTCGTAAGATCGAACCAGTGGTGAGGCGGTCAAGCGTCACCAACAAAGATTGAGCATCCGTAAGCCGTCTTGCGACGGTCACGACTGCAAAATCCTGGAGATAGCATTTCGAACCCCGTGGATTGCTCCACAAGATCCAAAACCTGGATCGATCTCCTCTATACGATGTCAGATATCCCGCAGTTCGCATCTG
>NZ_JACHIH010000060.1 GCF_014203125.1 Rhodopseudomonas rhenobacensis | reverse complement strand
ACTCCTCCAACCGCACTCCTGCGCAGCGATCGCGACACATCATATCGCCGAGAGCCGCCAATCGAATAGCTTCACAGGCTCTCAGGATGACGGCTCAGCGAATGCGGCCGGGCCGCACGGCTTGCCAGCAAACGCCGACGGCCCCACCCGATCGCTCGGATGGGGCCGCAGCCCTTGGACGTCTTCTTAGCTGTTAGGCGGCGGGCACGCGGCTCGGCTCTTCGACGATGGAGAACCGCACCCCGGCCTTATGCCGGTTCTCTTCCGAGACTTCGCGCCAGGCGTCTTCGGCTTCCTTGCGGGTTTTGAACGGCCCCTTCACCTGGGCCGAGCCTTCCACCAGCTTGTGGAAATTCATCGAACCGAATTCGCCGCCGATCACCCAAAAGTTGCTGCCTGACATGATAGTCTCCTATTACCTTTATCCGAACTGGTTCATCTATCCGAACTGGTTCATCGTGTTGTGGGCGCCGCCGGCCTTCAGAGCGGCCTCGCCGGCGAAGTATTCCTTGTGGTCGTCGCCGATGTTCGAGCCGGCCATGTCCTGATGCTTGACGCAGGCGATGCCCTGACGGATTTCCTGACGCTGCACATTCTTAACATAACCCAGCATGCCCTGCTCGCCGAAATACTCGCGGGCGAGATTGTCGGTCGACAGCGCCGCCGTGTGATAGGTCGGCAACGTGATCAGGTGATGGAAGATCCCGGCGCGCTTGGCGGATTCCGCCTGGAAGGTGCGGATCAGTTCGTCGGCTTCGAGACCCAGCGGCGTATTGTCGTACTCCGCCTTCATCAGCTCGGCACGGTTGTACGGGCTGACGTCCTTCCCGGCCTTCTGCATCTCGTCGTACACCTGCCAGCGGAAGTTCAGCGTCCAGTTGAACGACGGCGAGTTGTTGTAGGCGAGCTTGGCGTTCGGGATCACTTCGCGGATGCGGTCGACCATCGAGGCGATCTGCGCGATGTTCGGCTTCTCGGTCTCGATCCACAGCAGATCGGCGCCGTTCTGCAGCGAGGTGATGCAGTCGAGCACGCAGCGGTCCGCGCCGGTGCCTTCGCGGAACTGGTAGAGGTTGCTCGGCAGCCGCTTCGGACGCAACAGCTTGCCGCCGCGGCTGATGATGACGTCGCCGTTGCCGACCGCGGTCGCGTCGACCTCGTCGCAATCGAGGTAGCTGTTGTACTGGTCGCCGAGGTCGCCCGGCTGATGGCTGACCGCGATCTGCTGGGTGAGACCTGCGCCGAGCGAGTCGGTGCGGGTGACGATGACGCCGTCTTCGACGCCGAGCTCGAGGAAGGCGTGGCGGCAGGCGCGGATCTTCGCCAGGAAGACCTCGTGCGGCACCGTCACCTTGCCGTCCTGGTGACCGCACTGCTTTTCGTCGGACACCTGGTTCTCGATCTGCAGCGCGCAGGCGCCGGCTTCGATCATCTTCTTGGCTAAGAGATAGGTCGCCTCGGCATTGCCGAAGCCGGCGTCGATGTCGGCGATCACCGGCACGACGTGGGTCTGGAAATTGTCGATCTTCTCGATCAGCGCGGTTTCCTTGGCGGTGTCGCCGGCCTTGCGGGCGGCGTCGAGCTCACGGAAGATCGCGTTGAGTTCGCGGGAATCCGCCTGCCGCAGGAAGGTGTAGAGCTCTTCGATCAGCGCCGGCACCGAGGTCTTCTCGTGCATCGACTGGTCGGGCAGCGGTCCGAATTCGGAGCGCAGCGCCGCGATCATCCAGCCGGAGAGATACAGATAGGTGCGATCGGTGGTGCCGAAATGCTTCTTCACCGAGATCAGCTTCTGCTGCGCGATGAAGCCGTGCCAGCAGCCCAGCGACTGGGTGTATTTGGTGCTGTCGGCGTCATAGGCCGCCATGTCGGCGCGCATCAGCGCAGCGGTGTAGCGCGCGACGTCGAGGCCGGTCTTGAAGCGGTTCTGCAGCCGCATCCGCGCCACGGCTTCGGCCTTCACGCCATTCCACGTGCCCTTGTCCTTGAGCAGGGCCTCGGCCGCTTCGATTTGGCTCTGATAGGAGGCGGGCTTCTGGATGGCCAAATCGCTGATCCCACGTGGCTGGAAATTCATGTTTCTGATCCCTTCGGTGACAACTCACTCGCCGCGCCTTGATTCTTGCCGTCGACATTGCGCTGCGAAACGTGGCGGTAGCTAAACGCGAAGGGGGCGCGATCGTACAGGCCTCTTGCGAGCGAATGGTGATGTCATGTAACTTCAATACATGTAATGAATGTAATTTTGTAATCTTTGTCACAATCGAAGGAGCCGCGACGATGGCAGGAGACTCCGGAAAAAAGCTGTTCGTCGGCCCAAGGTTCCGCCGGATCCGCCAGCAGCTCGGCCTGTCGCAGACCCAGATGGCCGAGGGGCTGGGGATTTCTCCAAGTTATATCAACCTGATAGAGCGCAACCAGCGGCCCGTGACGGCGCAGATCCTGCTTCGGCTGGCGGAGACCTATGACCTCGATCTGCGGGATCTGGCCACCGCCGACGAGGACCGCTTCTTCGCCGAACTGAACGAAATCTTCTCCGACCCGCTGTTCCGCCAGATCGACCTGCCGAAACAAGAACTGCGCGATTTGGCCGAACTCTGCCCCGGGGTGACACATTCGTTACAACGGCTGTACGCCGCCTATACCGAGGCCCGGCGCGGCGAGACGCTGGCGGCGCAGATGGCCGACCGCGAGGAAGGCACGCGCTTTGAGGCCAACCCGATCGAGCGGGTGCGCGACCTGATCGAGGCCAACCGGAATTATTTCCCGGAAATCGAGCAGGCCGCGGAGAATCTGCGCGACGAGCTCAACGTGCCGGCGCAGGACCTGTTCGTGGCGCTCAGCGAGCGGCTGCGCGAGCAGCATTCCATCGTCACCAGGATCATGCCGGTCGAGGTGATGCGCGAGACGCTGCGCCGGTTCGACCGCCACCGCCGGCAATTGCTGATCTCCGAACTGATCGACGGCCCAGGCCGCGCCTTCCAGATCGCGTTCCAGATCGGCATCACCGAATTCGGCAAGACCTTCGACGCCATCGTCAACCGCGCCGGCGCGGTCGACGACACCGCGCGCAGGCTGTACCGCATCACGCTCGCCAATTACTTCGCCGCCGCGGTGATGATGCCTTACGGCGCGTTCCACGCCGCCGCCGAAACATTGAGCTACGACGTCCACGTTCTGGCGCAGCGCTTCAACGCCGGCTTCGAACAGGTCTGCCACCGGCTGACCACGCTGCAGCGGCCGAATGCCCGCGGCGTGCCGTTCTTCCTGCTGCGGGTCGACAACGCCGGCAACGTCTCCAAGCGGTTTTCCTCCGGCACCTTCCCGTTCTCGAAATTCGGCGGCACCTGCCCGCTGTGGAATGTGCACTCCACCTTCGACACCCCGGACCGGCTGTTGAAGCAGGTGATCGAACTGCCGGACGGCAGCCGCTACTTCTCGATCGCGCAATGCGTGCGCCGCCCGGTGATGCCGCATCCGCAGCCGCAGCCGCGCTTCGCCATCGGGCTCGGCTGCGAAATCCGCCATGGCGCCAAGCTGGTCTATGCCGCGGGGATGGATCTCGACAAAGAGGAAGCCACCCCGATCGGGGTGAACTGCCGGCTGTGCGAACGCGAGCATTGCAGCCAGCGCGCCGAACCGCCGATCACGCGGAGCCTGATTTTGGACGAGAATACGCGACGGGCGTCGAGCTTTGCGTTTTCCAACGCGCGGGAGTTGTGAGCTGGCAAGCGTAACGCAAATGTGTTACAAGCGTGCATGGCCAATAAACCGCACCTGAAACCATCCAGCAAGGCGCCCGCTAAGGCTGCGAGCAAGACCGCGGGGAAGCCGCCGGCAAAGCCGCGCGCGGCCCGCAAGGCCGTGGCGCGCAGGCCGGCCAAGACCGGCTATATCAACGCCCGGGTCGAGCCCAAGCTGAAGAAACAGGCCGAAGCGGTGCTGGACAAGATCGGGCTGTCCACCACCGACGCGGTGACGATCTTCCTAAAACAAGTCGTCGCCCAAAAGGGGCTGCCTTTCGAGGTCAAAATTCCGAATCGCGAAACCATCAAAGCGATGCGAGAATTGGAGCAAGGGCGAGGCCAGAGATTCACCGGCACAGCGGAAGAGCTATTCGCTCAAATTCTTGGTAAGAAGCGCCGCGGATCGCGCCGCGACGTCTGAGGGAAAGTTTCATGATCCTGCGTGTTTTCAGCCTTCTCATCGTCCTCCTCCTCGCCTCCCCCGCCCTCGCCGCGTCGGGCGCCGCATGCCACGGCGGGCAAAGCTTCGAGCAATTCCTCGCCTCCCTGAAACAGCAGGCCGCCGCCGATGGCGTCTCGCCGCGGGCGATCGCCGCCGCCTCGCCCGGCATGGTCTACGACCAGGGCATCGTCAACCGCGACCGCGGGCAAAGGGTGTTCGGCCAGGTGTTCACCGAATTTTCCAGGCGGATGGCTGCGGACTACCGGATGCAGCAGGGCCAGGCGATGATCAAGACCCACGCCCGCGCCTTCGCCCGCGCCGAGCAGGACTACGGCGTGCCGCCTTCGGTGATCGCGGCGTTCTGGGGCTTGGAGAGCGACTTCGGTGCCAATATGGGCAAGCTGCCGACGCTGCGCTCGCTGGTGTCGCTGGCCTATGATTGCCGCCGCTCGAAAATGTTCGAGGCCGAGACCATCGCCGCGTTGAAGATCATCGACCGCGGCGATCTTGCGCCCGCCGAAATGATCGGCTCCTGGGCCGGCGAACTCGGCCAGACGCAGTTTCTGCCGACGCATTATTTCAACTACGCGGTCGATTACGACGGCGACGGCCGCCGCGACATGCTGCGCAGCCCGGCCGACGTGATCGGCTCAACCGCCAACTACATCGCCAACGGCTTGAAGTGGCGCCGCGGCGAGCCGTGGCTGCAGGAGGTGCGGGTTTCGGGAAACGTGCCGTGGGATCAGGCCGACCTCACCATCCGGCATCCGCGATCGCAATGGGCGCAGTGGGGCGTCGCTTATGCCGACGGAAGGCCGCTACCGAACGACAATATGCCGGCGTCGCTGCTGCTGCCGATGGGCCGCAATGGCCCGGCGTTCCTCGCCTACGCCAATTTCGCCGCCTACACCGAATGGAACAACTCGCTGATCTATTCAACCACCGCCGGATATCTCGCCACGCGGATCGCGGGCGCCGCGCCAATGCGACGCCCCGCGGCCCCGGTCGCGCAATTGCCGTTCAACGAATTGCGCGAGCTGCAGCAATTGCTGGTCCGCGCCGGCTTCAACGTCGGCAAGGTCGACGGCGTGATGGGGCAGCTCAGCCGCAGCGCCGTGAAGGCGATGCAGATCAAATACGGCCTGCCGGCGGATTCCTGGCCGACCGCCGAATTGCTGGCGCGGATGCGCGGCGGCCCGCGACCGAATTTCACGCAGCAGAATTAGAACGGGACCGCGCCGCGCCGGGACCGCGCTCCCTCTCCCGTGGGGAGAGGGTTGGGGTGAGGGGGTACGAGCTATCGATAGGGCGCAACCCCTCACCCGGATCGCTGCGCGATCCGACCTCTCCCCATGGGAGAGGTGAAGACCGCGCGGCGACGCGGTCCCTCCAGACTTTCGCCGGCGAGCCTCTTCCCTCCCCCACGCGAAATGCTCTAGGCTCCGGCCAACAAAAAACACCGGAGGGAAACACGTGCGCCCGATTTCGCTTGTCGCCGCCGCGGCACTGACACTGTCAGCCGCCGCCGCTCACGCCGACGATCTCAAGATCGCGCTGATCTACGGCAAGACCGGGCCGCTCGAGGCCTACGCCAAGCAGACCGAGACCGGGCTGCGGCTCGGCTTCGAATACGCCACCAAGGGCACGATGACGGTCGACGGCCGCAAGATCGTGATCATCACCAAGGACGATCAGTCCAAGCCGGACCTGTCGAAAGCGGCGCTCGCCGAAGCCTATCAGGACGACGGCGCCGACATCGCGATCGGCTCGACCTCATCCGCCGCGGCGCTGGCCGATCTGCCGGTCGCCGAAGAGAACAAGAAGATTTTGATCGTCGAGCCGGCGGTGGCCGACCAGATCACCGGCGAAAAATGGAATCGCTACATCTTCCGCACCGGGCGCAATTCCTCGCAGGACGCGATCTCCAACGCGGTGGCGATCGGCAAGCCCGGCGTCACCATCGCCACGCTCGGCCAGGACTACGCGTTCGGCCGCGACGGCGTCGCCGCCTTCAAGGCCGCACTGGCCAAGACCGGCGCGACGCTCGCCGCCGAAGAATACGTGCCCACCACCACCACCGATTTCACCGCGGCCGGCCAGCGGCTGTTCGACGCGCTGAAGGACAAGCCCGGCAAGAAGATCATCTGGGTGATCTGGGCCGGCGGCGGCGATCCGTTGACCAAGCTGCAGGACATGGACCCGAAGCGCTACGGCATCGAGCTCTCGACCGGCGGCAACATCCTGCCGGCGCTCGCCGCCTATAAGCGGCTGCCCGGCATGGAGGGCGCGACCTATTACTACTACGACATTCCGAAGAACCCGGTGAACGATTGGCTGGTCGCCGAGCACAAGAAGCGCTTCAACGCGCCGCCGGACTTCTTCACCGCCGGCGGTTTCGCCGCCGCGATGGCGACGGTGGCGGCGGTCGAGAAGGCGAAGTCGACCGACACCGAAAAATTGATTACCGCGATGGAGGGGCTGGAGTTCGACACCCCCAAAGGAAAAATGATCTTCCGCAAGGAGGACCACCAGGCGCTGCAGAGCATGTATCACTTCCGGGTCAAGGTCGATCCGGAACTGGCCTGGGCGGTCAACGAGCCGGTGCGCGAGATCAAGATCGAGGACATGGAGATCCCGATCCGCAACAAGCGGTGAGGACTTCTCCCTCTCCCCGCTTGCGGGGAGAGGGTCGGGGTGAGGGGGCGTCGCCGCGAGATATGACTCGTTGAGAGGCGGGGGGGCCCCCCCCCCCCCCCCCCCCCCCCCGCCGGGGGGGCCCCCCCCCCCCCCCCCCCCCCGCCGGGGGGGGGGGGCCCCCGCCCCCCCCCCCCCCCCCCCCCCCGGCGGGGGGGAGCGGGGGCGCGGGCGGCGGGGGCAGGGAAACAAAGAAGGAAAAATAAAAACCGCCCGACACGA
>NZ_JACHIH010000059.1 GCF_014203125.1 Rhodopseudomonas rhenobacensis | reverse complement strand
CTTCTCGGCCATCGCAGCAACTCCCTGATCGCTGCAAAATTGAATCATGCCAAAGCAGACATGCCAACCAAAATGAAAGATTCACAGGCTCTGAGCAGCCCGCGAAGCGCGTAGCGCGAAGCCGGGCGTCTCGAAGGATGGGCCGCGCAGTCGTGTGGGCGCCGCGTCGCGCAGCCGCATCCTTCGAGGCTCGCCGCGCAAGGGCGCGCTCGGCGAGCGCCTCAAGGATGACGGCGCCTTGGGTGTTGCCGACCTCGCCGATTGCTCAGCGATTACTTCGCCAATTCCTGCGAGCGGCGCTTGGCCGCCGCCACGGCGCGGCTGAGCAGCGGCTGGAAGCCGTCATCCGCCATCAGCACCTCGAGCGCCGCGGCGGTGGTGCCGCCGGGCGAGGTGACGTTCTTACGTAGCGTCGCGGCATCGAGTTCGGAGCGATGCAGCAATTCGCCGGAGCCCGCCACGGTGGCGCGGGCGAGCTTGGTCGCGAGATCCTCCGGCAGCCCGGCTTCGACGCCGGCGCGGGCCAATTCCTCGGCGAGCAGGAACACATAGGCCGGGCCCGAACCGGACACCGCGGTGACCGCGTCGATCAGGCTCTCGTCGTCGACCCATTCCACCGCGCCGGTGGCGCGCAGCAGCGCGTCGGCGGTGGCGCGTTGCTCGGTGTTGACGTGGTGGCCCGGCACCGCGACGGTGATGCCGCGGCCGATCGCCGCCGGGGTATTCGGCATCGCGCGAACCACGCTGCCGCCACAGGCCTTCGAGATCGCCGCGGTGGTGACCCCGGCCATGATAGATACCACCAGCGTGCCGGGGGCGACGAAGCTTTTCAGCTTGGCGGCGGCGTCGCGAAACATCTGCGGCTTCACCGCGATCACCAGCGCCGCCACCGCGCCGAGATCCTGCGCCGAGGAGTTGAAGCGGACGCCGCGGGCGGTGAGGGCTGCGATCTCCTCGGAAGGATGCGGTTCGATCACCGCGACGTTGCAGCCGTCCAGCCCCTGCGCCAGCCAGCCTGTCAGCAGCGCGCCGCCCATCTTGCCGGCGCCGGCCAGCACGATGGTGCCGGTCATTTGCGCCAGCGGTGGTTTCTTGGAAATGCTCATCACGATGTCCCAGATTACAAGATGCGGGACCATATCACCGCGCCGGGAGTCGCGCGCGCGTTTATGCGGGGTCCGCGATCTGGGGCGATCGGATTTGTCGGGTCGCGATCCGGCCAGTCGTGTTGCGATGCTACGCATTCCGCCGTCATCCTGAGGAGCCCGGCGAAGCGCAGCGAAGCCGGGCGTCTCGAAGGATGGGCTGCAAGGAATTTGCGGGCCGCCGCGTCTCGCGGCCGCCTCCTTCGAGGCCCTCGCGTTGCTCGGGCACCTTGGATGACGGCGCCGAGGATGATGATGGGAGAGAGCCTCGCTCCCGCTCCGACCTAGCTTACGCCTCGCCCATGGTGTCGAACATCGCCGCGGTCATCGCCTCGGCGGCCGACTTGCCGGCCCAGACCACGAACTGAAACGCCGGGTAGTAGCGCTCGCAGGCGTGGATCGCGCTGACCAGCATCGACTCGCACTGCGCGGTGGTGGCGGACAATCCGCCCGGCAGCACCAGCGCCTGACGGTACATGATCATGCCGGTGTGGGTCCAGATATCGAAATGCCCGATCCACAATTGCTCGTTGATCGCAGCGATCAGCCGCTGCACCTCGGGGCGGTGCGCCGAAGGTATCTTCATGTCGAAGGCGCAGGCCAGATGCAGCGCCTCGATCTCGTTCATCCAGGTGAAAGAGAGTTGATAGTCGGTCCAATTGCCCTTGGAGACGATGGTAATCTCGTCTTCGCCGGAGCGCTCGAACGACCAGTCGTTTGTCGCCGCGATATCTTCGACCACCGCGAGCGGGTTGTTCCCGGAATCGATGACGCCTTCGAGCATGGGCATGCCGTCTCGACCTTCAGTTTGAATGTGTTGATACGCACGCGGCAGGCCCACAAGCGCTAAGCAGGACGCGCTGTGCGGATCGCTGGACTGAGCGAGCCAGTAACAATCCGAGGCTTGCAAGCATGAAATGATGTGATTTGCGGAATCGGCGCAACGGGGTGGTGGGCCCATCCACAGGCAAAGCGGGCGCCGTCCACAGCTGATCGTACGATTTTGAGAACAAACCGGAATCGGATTCGTGTCATGCGAGTCTGTGGTGATTTGTTAACCTTTGCCGAGTCTCGCGGCGGCGTTAACTTTTGAATCGCGGTGCGCCACGCGCAGTGCGCCGCCTTGCTGGGGGCGCCGGCTTTCGGCATAGTTCCGGGCTCCGATGATGACGACGAAAGTTCAATCCATGACCGAGACTCTCAGCGATCCGTCCGCCGCCGTGGCCGAACGGCCGCGCTTCGCCAAACCGCAGCGCATCGCCTTCGTGCAGTCGTCGTGGCACCGCGACGTGGTCGCGGCGTGCCGCGGCGCGTTCCTGGCGGAGATCGAAGTCCGCGGCATCGCGCCGTCGCAGGTCGATCTATTCGAGGTGCCGGGCGCGTTCGAGATTCCGCTGCACGTGCAGACGCTGGCCAAGACGAGGCGTTACACCGCGATCGTCGCGGCGGGTCTCGTGGTCGACGGCGGGCTTACCGGCTTCGTCGCGCCGACCGTGATCCAGGCGCTGATGGACGTGCAGCTGCGCACCGACGTGCCGGTGTTTTCCGCGGTGCTGACGCCGCAGATGTTCGACGACACCGCGCCGGAGTTCGGCGACTTCCTCGAATTGTTCGCCGCCAAGGGCGCCGAGGTGGCACAGGCCTGCGCCGACACCCTGCTCAGCTTCGAGCGGCTGCGCGGCCAGGTCGCGGCGGGGATCGTGTAAGCAATTCTGGCTCCGCTTGGCGAAGCAAACCCAAGTTCGGCGATCACGATTCTGCGTGCCCCGGACGCAGCGCAACGCGCCGCTCTTGCGGCGTGATGCGCTGCAGAGCCGGGGCCGTTGCGGAACGCGGCGCCTGTAACGGTCCCGGCTCACGGCGCAGCGCAAGGCGCTGCACCGCGTCCGGGACACGGGATCTCTGAGGATTTTAGTCGAACAGGCTCGACACCGACTCTTCGGATGCGGTGCGGCCGATCGCGTCGGCGATCAGGGATGCGATCGACAGCGTGCGGATGTTGGTGGTGGTGCGCACCGCCTCGGTCGGCTGGATCGAGTCGGTGATCACCAGCTCCTTCAGCTTGGAGCCGATGATGCGGGTTGCGGCGCCGCCGGACAACACGCCATGGGTGATATAGGCGTAGACTTCGACCGCGCCGTTGGCGAGCAGCGCGTCGGCGGCATTCACCAGCGTGCCGCCGGAATCGACGATGTCGTCGACCAGGATGCAGGTGTAGCCTTCGACCTCGCCGATCACGTTCATGACTTCGGACTCGCCGGCGCGTTCGCGGCGCTTGTCGATGATCGCGAGCGGCGCGTTGATGCGCTTGGCGAGGCCGCGGGCGCGCACCACGCCGCCGACGTCGGGCGACACCACCATCACCTTGCTGAGGTCGAAGCGATCGCGGATGTCGCGCACCATCACCGGCGAGGCGTACAGGTTGTCGGTCGGGATGTCGAAGAAGCCCTGGATCTGGCCGGCGTGCAGGTCGAGCGTCATGACGCGGTCGGCGCCCGCATGGGTGATCAGGTTGGCGACCAGCTTGGCGGAAATCGGGGTGCGCGGGCCGGCCTTGCGGTCCTGCCGGGCGTAGCCGAAATACGGGATCACCGCGGTGATGCGGCGCGCGGAAGCCCGGCGCAGCGCATCGGTGATGATCAGCAGTTCCATCAAGTGGTCGTTGGCCGGAAACGACGTCGACTGGATGATGAAGACGTCGGAGCCGCGGACGTTTTCCTGGATCTCGACGAAGATTTCCATGTCGGCGAAGCGCCGCACCACGGCCTTGGTCAAGGGCAGGCCGAGCCAGTTGGAAATTTCCTGCGCCAGCGCGCGATTGGAATTGCCGGCGACCAGCTTGATCGAGCCGTTCTTGCCCGACATCGACGCCTCTCCCCGTGACTTGGCGGATACAACGTTCAGCATATCGGTCTACTCTAACTGTGGCTCACTGGGCGAAGCGAGGTCATAACAAGGACACGCCGGGGGTGGCAACCCGTTGGCTGCGGCTTTGACGCGCAAAACCCCGCTTTGTCGGTATACCTGTCCGAATTGTTAACGCGTGGCGAAGCTCTCGGCGGCGAAGCCGAGTGCGCCTGTACCCGCGGGACTCTCGTCGCTGCTGGCAATCGCCGGGCCGCTGCGGTCGGGGACGACGGGAGCGGGCTGCGTTTCGCCGGGGGCTGCATTGACCAGACCGCTGAGCCCGCTCAGGCCAGCCTGTGCGATCCGCCGCAACACCAAATCGTCGGCCTGCGCCCAGGCGTCGCGTCCGGACTTGCCGGCCGGCTCCTCGCCGGAGAGGCGCAGCGCGCGCTGCTGATTCTGGTCGTAAACGTCCCACACCCAGGCGATCATGGTGCGGCCGCCGCGGATCTGTGCCGCCAGATAGCTGCGCACCCGATACGCCGCCGGCGCCTCGCGCGACACCACCGCGACGTTGCGCAGCTTGGATTCGCTGTCGAGCAGATTGACCATGCGGTCGAACACCTGCGGCGGCGGGCCGTCGATCGATTCAAACGTGATGGTTGTGCCGCCGCCCATCTGCGCGTAGGCCGCGCTGGGACCGCCACTGTTCGCGCCGTCGCTGACGCAGCCGCCCAGCCCGCACAAAGCCGCCAGCAGCAGCGCGCCGCGCAGCAACCGCGCCGGCGTCCGATGGGCTGTCAGAGTTTGAAGTCGCATGCCGTCCGAATCGCTGGTGGGGGTCGGGGGAGACCCCGACGGTGGCCAGCAGCGATATCGTTAAAATCCGTTAAGGTCTAGGGCGGCGAGGCCACAGCGGCCCGGCAGCGTCACCAGGAGGCTGCCGGCCTGCGAAAAATTTGATTTGAATTTGAGGTGGTTACGCCGGCCGTCCGTGCAGCGCGATGGCGTGGACGTGGCGGCCGTAATCCGGTTCTTTGCGGTGGACAGAGCGGCGGTAGCTGAAAAACCGCTGGTCCGGATAGGTGTCGAGGCCGATGTCGTCGATCGCGCCGACGCCGGCCTGCTCGAGCCGCAGCCGGATCAGCCCGGCGAGATCGAACATCGCGTGACCCTCGCGCGTCGCCGGCACGAAGAACCGCGCATAGCCGGGATCGGCGGCGACGAAGCGATCGACGAATTCGCCGCCGACTTCATAACTCGCCTGCCGGATCAACGGCCCGATCGCCGCGCGGATGTTGTGCCGCTCCGCGCCGAGCCGCTGCATCGCCGCAACGGTGGATTCCACCACGCCGGTCAGCGCGCCTTTCCAGCCGGCATGCGCCGCGCCGATCACCCGGGCGTCGGGATCGACCAGCAGCACCGGGCCGCAATCCGCCGCGGTGGCGCCGATCGCCAGCCCCTCGACCCGGGTGACGATGGCGTCGACCTTCGGCCGCGACGCCGAATCCCACGGCGCCTCCGCCACCACGACGTCCGGCGAATGCACCTGATAGGCGGTGAGAAACCGCTCGGGCGCGACGCCGAGCGCCTCCGCCATGCGGCTGCGGTTTTCCGCGACATGCGCGGGGTTGTCCTGCGAGCCGACGCCGGCGTTGAGCCCGGCGTAAATTCCCTCCGAGACGCCGCCGTCGCGGGTGAAGAAGGCGTGACGCAGGCCGGGGAGGCCTGCCAGCAGCGGCGAGGTAATGGTCATTGCGCGGCGATCCGTGCGGCGTCGGGCTGGTCGCTGAGGCCGGCGATCTGCGCGAGATCGGGCTCCGACACCGCCATCACCTTGAACATCGAGCCCATGCCGCCGCGGCCGCCTTCGACCAGCCGCTTCAGTGCGCTCGCGACGTCTTCGGAGACTTCGAGGCTGGCCTTGGCCATCAGCGCCACCGCGCGGTTCTCGATGCCGAGCCGGCGGAGGAATTCGCCCTGCGTCACCGGGCCGTGCACCCGCGCCGCCACCGCTTCGGCGCCGCGCGCCAAGGCCTGAAAGTCGACATGGGCGGTGACGTCGGCACGGCCGGGATTCTGCAAGGGGTCGGCGAAGCTGTGCTTGGCGATCGCCTGAAAGGTGTCGCCGGCGTCGCCGCGCAGATGGCCGTAGTCGATGATCAGCGCGGCGCCGCCTTCCTCGCGCACCCGGCTGGCGATGCTCATGATCTCGGCGTCCGGCCGCCACTCGAACACCGCGCCCTGCGGCGCGGCGCGGACCAAGGGCGGCAGCAGCTGCTCGAAATGCGGCGCCGGCTCCGGCGCCATGCCGAACAGCAGCCGGTCGCCGTCGCCGATTTCCACGGTGCGCTCGTGCCAGCCGCGCTCGCCGCGCACCATCTGGTGGATCGGCAGCACGTCGAAATATTCGTTGGCGAAGATGATGGTGCTGCCGCCCGGCACCTCGTCGAGGCTCTGGTGCCAATGCAGGTTCGGCATCCCGGCCAGCGTCGCCTTCTGCTTTTCGCGCAGCACCGGGTTGATCTCGATCAGATGGACCTGCAGTGCCTGGAACAGCGGCGGCACCACCCGCAGCGCGCGCAGCGCATCCGCCATCATGGTGCCGCGCCCGGGGCCGAGTTCGATCAGCCGCACCAGTTGCGGCGAGCCGATCGATTTCCACACCGAGGCCGCCCACAGCCCGAGCAATTCGCCGAACATCTGGCTGACTTCCGGCGCGGTGGTGAAGTCGCCTTCGCGGCCGAGCGGATCGCGCGAGACGTAATAGCCGAATGCCGGATGGGTCAGGCAGAGGTCCATATAGCGCCACACCGGCATCGGGCCGGCGGATTTGATCAGCTGCTTGATGACGTCCTGAAGCGACAACGGCTCGGTCACGGCGAACTCCGATTTCAGCTGAGAGTTTGCCGCGCCGGCGCGGGTGCGGTCAACGCCGCGCGGCGCCACGCCCACAGCGCGAGCGCTGCGCCCACGATCACCATCGGCACCGACAGCAACATGCCCATGGTGAGCCCGCCCCACAGAAAGCCGAGCTGCGGGTCGGGCTCGCGGAAGAATTCGCCGACGATTCGCGCCGCGCCATACAGCCCGATGAAGCTGCCAAGGATCAGCCCGGGGCGCTTCAGCGCGCCGAAGCGAATCATCAGCGCCAGCACGGTGAACAGCAGCACGCCTTCCAGCGCCGCTTCGTAGAGCTGGCTGGGATGTCGCGGCAGCGGCCCGCCATTGGGAAACACCATGCGCCACGGCACGGTCTCGTCGGCCGGCCGGCCCCACAATTCGCCGTTGATGAAATTGGCGAGGCGGCCGAGCAAGAGCCCGATCGGGCCGACCGCGCAGGTGACGTCGCCGAGCGACAGCACCGAGAGGTTGCGCGTCCAGCAAAACGCCAGCACCGCGATGACGCAGCCCATGAAGCCGCCGTGGAACGACATGCCGCCCTTCCACAATTGCAAGATCTCGGCGGGGTGCTGGATGAAGAAATCCAGATTGTAGAACAGCACATAGCCGGTGCGGCCGCCGAGGATGATGCCGAGCGTCACCCACAGGATGAAATCGTCCCAGGCGATCAGCGGGATCGGCGACGGACCGCCCCACAGCCGCTGATTCTTCAGCAGCGCGCGGGCGTAGAACCAGCCGATCACGATGCCGCCGATATAGGCCAGCGCGTACCAGCGGATCACGATCGGGCCGAGCGCCACGGCGATCGGGTCGAACACGGGAAAGGCGAGGGTGAGGAATGGCATCGGGTCGACTTACGATGAAAGCCGGCGCCGGGATAGGGCGCAGGGCGGGTTTCGGGCGGGGCGGGTACGCGGCGTTGGTCTTGCCAATGGCGTGGTCACGATTACAAGGGGCGCGAAACGTGGCAAGGCTTGGCCTGTCGGCGCGGCCTTGCGGCGCGGCCCCGGCATCGCCATTGTCAGGTCAACGCGGCCATTTCGCATAGCACCGGAGTACGACATGACTCAGACCAACAACCGGCTTTTCGACGAGATCGGACGCCTGATGAACGACGCCGCCGGCGCCGCCCAGGGCGTCAAGCGCGAGGTCGATACCGTCGTGCGCACCCAGGCCGAGAAGTTTCTGCGCGACCTCGATCTGGTCAAGCGCGAGGAATTCGACGTGGTGAAGGACATGGTGCGGCTCGCCCGCGAGGAAAACGAGGCGCTGAAGACCCGCATCGCCGCGCTGGAAGCCAAGCTCGCCGCCCCCACCGCGGTGCCGCCGAGCCTCTGAGTCCGGTCCGGCTCGAGTCCGGTCGGGCTCGACCCGTCTCGGTCTTGCAACACGCTCGCCGACACACGCTCGGCGTCATCCTGAGGAACCCGGCGTAGCCCGAAGGGCGAAGCCGGGTGTCTCGAAGGATGGGCTGCGAGCACCTTGTCGACCGCAGCGCGCGCTGCACTCCCGGCTGTCATCCCGGGGCATGAGCAGCGAAGCTGCGAATGAACCCGGGATCCAGTACTCACCGCCCTGCAATACTGGATTCCGGGTTCGCTCGAGCT
>NZ_JACHIH010000058.1 GCF_014203125.1 Rhodopseudomonas rhenobacensis | reverse complement strand
TTGTGGATGTTCATCCGGTCCTCCTTGGATGCCTGAACTTCGCAACCTCAGTTTCCTCGGTCTGGATCGGATGAACAACCTATTGAAAGCTCACATCTAGCGCTGCAGCAGCGCGACGCGGACGCCGAGCGCGATGAACAATCCGCCGAGCGCGCGGTTGAACCATCGCTGCATCACGCCGGAGCTACGCAGCCGCTCCGCGGCTTTGGCCGCAAAGGCCGCGATGAACAAGCACCACAGCGTGCCGTTGAGATCGAACAGCAACCCGAGCGCGAGAAAGGCCAGCCCCTGATGCGGCGCATCGGCATCGACGAATTGCGGCAGGAACGCCAGGAAGAACAGCGCCACCTTGGGATTGAGCGCATTGGTCAGCGCGCCCTGCCAGAACACTTCGCGCAACGAGATGTTTTGCAGCGTCGTCGGCGCGGCGGCGCTCGACTGACCGCCCGGTCGCGACCGCAGCATCTGCACGCCGAGATAGATCAGATAGCCCGCGCCGACGAGCTTGATCGCGGTGAACGCCGCAGCCGAGGCGGCGAGCAGCGCCGACAGCCCGACCGCCGCAGCGACGATATGCAGCAGGCAGCCGAAGCCTATGCCGAGCGCCGCAGCAGCGCCGCCTCGCCAGCCCAGTTGAACGCTGCGGCCGACGATATAGGCCGTATCAGGCCCCGGGGTGATGTTGAGCAGCAGTCCGGACAGCGCGAACAGCCACAGCTCATGGATGCCGAGCATGTTGGAACTCGATTTGCGTCGCGGGCGGCGTCCCCCGCAACCCTGCGCTGACCATAAAAGACCGGCTTTGTTAAGCGAATAGAAACCGTGACAAGGCCTGCTGACCCCCGCATCTTTTCAACGCGGCACGGAATGAGAAACATGACCCTCGGCACCAGAGCACGGCAGACGGCGATTGCGGCGACGCTCGGCATGACGCTCGGCGGGTGTGCGGCGTCGGCGCAGTCCTCCGGGCCGTTCAGCCTGTTCGACAACATCTTCACCGGCTCTATCTCGCAAGGCAGCCGCACCGCGCCACAAGCACCGCGGCCCGCCACCACGGCGCAGGCGCCCGGCGCCGCGCCGGTCTGGAGCGGCGAGGATGGCGCGTCGGGCCATCCGTTGATGACCGCCGCGGCGATCCGCGAGGCGGCGTCGAATTTCGACAATTGCGTCGCCTCGATGTGGCCGGACGCGGCGCGCCGCGGCATTTCGCAGGACAGCTTCCAGCGCTTCACCACGGGCCTCGTACCCGACCTGCGGATCATGGACCTGATGGATTCGCAGCCGGAATTCACCAAGGCGATCTGGGATTATCTCGACATTCTGGTGAACGACAATCGGCTGGCCAAGGGCCGCGAGGTTTTGGCGAAATACAAGCCGCAGTTCGACGCCGCCGAGCGCGCCTACGGCGTCGACCGCTACATCATCGCGTCGATCTGGGGCATCGAATCCAACTACTCGACCCAGATGGGCGACCGCAGCGTGCTGCAGTCCACTGCAACGCTGGCCTGCGTCGGCCGCCGACAGAAATATTTCCGCGACGAATTTCTGGTCACGCTGGAGATCCTGCATCGCGGCGACCTCAAGCCGGAGCAGATGCGCGGCTCCTGGGCCGGCGCGTTCGGGCCGACGCAATTCATGCCGACCGCGTTCAAACGCTTTGCCGTCGACGCCGACGGCGACGGCCGCCGCGACGTGGTCGACAATCCGGCCGACCTGATCTTCTCCACCGCCAACAACCTGAAGAAGGACGGCTGGCAGAGCGGCGCCAGCTGGGGTTACGAGGTGGTGCTGCCGCAGGGCTTCAACTTCATGCTGGCGGATCGCGCCAAGGCGATGAGCATCGCGCAATGGCAGCAGCTCGGCCTGAAGCGCGCCAACAACCAGCCGTTCCCCAACCCCGCCGACAAGGCCTATGTGTTGGCGCCGGCCGGCGCCGATGGTCCGGGCTTTCTGATGCTGCAGAATTTCCGCGTCATCATGAAATACAATCCGGCCGAGGCCTATGCGCTGGCGATCGGGCATTTCGCCGACCGGCTGCGCGGCGGCGCGCCGTTCATCCAGCCCTGGCCGCGACAGGAGCGCGTGCTGTCCCGCGCCGAGCGGCTCGAGCTGCAGCAGCTCTTGGTGCAGCGCGGCTATTACCGCGGCGAACCGGACGGCCAGCTCGGCGGCCAGACCCGCGAGGCGCTGCGCGGCTTCCAGGCCTCGATCGGCACGCCGGCCGACGGCTTTGCGTCGAGCGACGTGCTGGAGCGGCTGAGAGGGCGCTAGAGCCTTCGCCATTCACCATACCGCGCCGCCTCCGTCGAAACCCGCCCGCGTGCCGCCCGAATCCGCTATTATAGCGGCGTTGGATCCTTCCCTGCCGAGCGCGCGGAGCCGATGTCGAACCGTCCAAAATCCTTTTTCCGCGTCCTGACCGAGCGCGGCCCGCTGCTGGCGCTGGCCACGGCCGGGCTGCTGCTGTTCGGCATCGCGGGCCCCGCCTCGGCGCAATTCTTCAATTTCGGCAATTTCGGCGGCCCGCCGCCGCGTCCGCAGGCGCCGATCCCGCGCAGCGGCGGCGGCTGGTTCGGCAACGAGGTGTTCGCCCCGTTCCAGCAGCAGGCGCCGAGACAGGCGCCGCGGCCGCGCGAAGATTTTTCCCGCGCCCCCGCGCCGGATAGACGCGAGACCCCGGCCGAGCGCAACGTGCTGGTGCTCGGCGACGCGATGGCCGACTGGCTGGCCTATGGGCTCGAGGACGCCTATTCGGAAACCCCGGACATGGGGGTGATCCGCAAGCACAAGACGGTGTCCGGCCTGATCCGCTATCAGCCCAAGGGCGAGCCGGCCGATTGGGCCGCCGCCGCCAAAGGCATTCTGGCGAGCGAAAACCCGGAAGCCATCGTGGTGATGCTGGGGTTGAACGACCGCGCCGCGATCCGCGAGCCGGCCGCCGCCAAGCCCGGCGAGCCCAAGGCCGATCCGAAAAACGCCAAGAAGGACGCCAAGCCGGCCGACGGCGCCAAGCCCGAGGACAAGCCGGCCGATCCCGACCTCGCCGACGACGCCGACAATGGCGATACGCCCATCATCATGGCGCCGGAGAAGACCGCGCGCTCGGCCAACGGGCTGTACGAATTCCGCGAGGACCGCTGGGTCGAGCTCTACAGCAAGAAGATCGAAGAGATGATCGCGGTGCTGAAGACCAAGGGCGTGCCGGTGCTGTGGGTCGGCCTGCCCGCGGTGCGCGGCACCAAGGCGACTTCGGATTCGCAGTTCCTCAACGCGCTGTATCGCGAAGCCGCCGCCAAGGCCGGCATCACCTATGTCGACGTCTGGGACGGCTTCGTCGACGAGGCCGGCCGCTTCCTGAACCAGGGCCCGGATTTCGAAGGCCAGATCCGCCGGCTGCGCTCCTATGACGGGGTGTATTTCACCAAGGCCGGCGCCCGCAAACTGGCGCATTACGTCGAGCGCGAGATCACCCGGCTGCTGGCCGGCCGTTCGGCGCCGATCGCCTTGCCCAGCGAACCCGCGACGCCGGATGCCAGCGCGCAGCCCGGGCTGCCGCCGCCGCGGCCGTTGGCCGGGCCGATCGTGCCGCTGGTGGCGTCCTCGGTGAGCACCGATCAATTGCTCGGCGGCCCCGGCACAAGGCCGGCGCCGGTCGACGCATTGGCGGCAAAGACCCTGGTCAAGGGCGAGCCGTTGGCGGCACCCGCCGGCCGCGCCGACGATTTCGTCTGGCCGCGCCGCGAAGTCGGCCTGGAACAGGCGCGTGGCGACACCCCGGTGGCCTCGGCCACGCCGGAGCCGGCCGCCGCGGCGCCGGCCGCGCCGCCGAAGCCGAAGAAGCCGCGGCCGATCATCTCCAATTCATCCGCGCCGCCGGCCTCGCCGTCGTCGCCGGCGGTGTCCGCCGCGTCGCCGCCCTCATCGTCGCCGGCGTCGTCCTTGGGTGGATTCTTTGGCTTCCAATCCACGCCGCCGGCGCAGCAGCAGCCGAGACGGGTGTTGCGTCCGCCGGCCGATGTCGGACCGTCCGCCGCCGCGCCGGGATTCTTTGCGCGGTAGGCTAATTTTACAACGTTCTGCGGCGACCTCTGAGTCAACCCCGTCATTCCGGGGCGCGAGGGCGAAGCCCGAGCGAACCCGGAATCTCGCGACTTGGCTGAATCTTGGACCAGCAGCGAGATTCCGGGTTCGCGTGCCGCTGCCGCGGCCCGCGCCCCGGAATGACCATCCTTGGAGAGCAGCCGAATCTGCTAGCACTGCGGAATGACCGCGCCCGAAGCCCTGCCGAATTCCGCCCCGCCCGCCGCCCGCGCCTCGTGGCGCGAGGGGCTCGCGGTGTATCTGCAGCGCCGCGTCTTGATCGTGCTGTTTCTCGGCTTCTCGTCGGGGCTACCTTTGGCGCTGTCGGGCTCGACGCTGTTGGTGTGGATGCGGGAATCCGGCGTCGATCTTGGCACCATCGGGCTGTTCGCGCTGGTTGGAACACCCTACACGCTGAAATTCCTCTGGGCGCCCTTGGTCGACGCGCTGCACGTGCCGCTGTTCACGAGGCGGTTCGGCCGCCGCCGCGGCTGGCTGGTGTTCGCGCAAGCGCTGCTGATCGGCGCGATCCTGCTGCTGGCGCTGTCGGATCCGGCGCGCTCGCCGCTGTTCGTGGCGCTCGGCGCGCTGTTGGTCGCGGCGATGTCGGCGACGCAGGACATCGTGGTCGATGCGTTTCGCGTCGAAAGCCTGCCGGAAAACGAGCAGGCCGCCGGCATGGCGTCCTACGTCGCGGCGTATCGGATCGGCATGCTGATCTCCACCGCCGGGGCGCTGTTCCTGGTCAGCGCTTATGAATCGACCGGGCAGACCCGCGCCACCGCCTGGATGTGGGGCTATGTGACGATGGCGGCGATGGTGCTGATCGGCACCGTCACCGCGCTGCTCGCCACCGAGCCCGAGCAATCGGCGCGCGCCGAGGAAGCCTCGCGCGGCGAGAGCGCGTTCGTCCGCGTGGTGCGCGCCGCCACCGGCGCATTCGCGGAGTTCTTGGCCCGCAAGGACGCCTTGGCGGTGCTGGCCTTCGTCGTGCTGTTCAAATTCACCGACGCGTTTTCCGGCACCATGACGGCGCCGTTCGTGATCGATCTCGGTTTTTCGCGCAACGACTACGCGGCGATCGTCAAGGGCGTCGGGCTCGCCGCCACATTAATCGGCGGCTTTGCCGGCGGCTATCTGGCGCGGCGCTATACGCTGCCGCAAAGCCTGTGGATCGGCGGGTTGCTGCAGGCGGTCGCCAACCTGTCGTTCTCCTGGCTGGCGATCGTCGGCGTCAATCAATGGGCGCTGGCGTTTGCGATTACGGCGGAGAATTTCACCTCCGCGATCGGCACCGTGATCTTCGTCGCCTACCTCTCGGCGCTGTGCCAGAACCCGCTGCACACCGCCACGCAATACGCGCTGCTCACCGCGCTGGCCGCGGTCGGGCGCACTTATCTGTCGTCGGGCGCGGGCTATCTCGCCAAGGCCACCGGCTGGCCGTTGTTCTTCGTGATCTGCGTGCTGGTGGCGATCCCGAGCCTGATCCTGTTGGCCTGGCTGCAACGCCGTGGCCATTTCGCCAGCCTCGGCGCGGCGCGCGCGTGAGCCGCCTCGCCGCGATCCGCGACGCCGTTGCTACACCGGCCAGTCTTCCGCGGTGATGGTCGGCGCGTCGGCACCGACGATTTCGCTGAGCGAGTCCCGCCCGGTGCGTAGCAGCGTCGAGGCGAGGTCGGTCTTGATGCTGTCGACCAGGCCGAGGCCCTTATAGATCAGCGCCGAATACAGCTGGATCAGCGTCGCGCCGGCGCGGATCTTGGTCAGCGCCGCGCCGCCGGAATCGATGCCGCCGACCCCGATCAGCGGAAACGCGCCCTCGGCGCGCACGAAGGTTTCCGCCACCATCCGCGTCGACAGCCGGAACAGCGGCCGGCCCGACAGCCCGCCGGGCTCCTTCGCCCGCGCCTTGTCGCGCAGCGCCTGCGAGCGCGACAACGTGGTGTTGGCGACGATCATGCCGTCGACACGGCGCGAGCGGGCGATGTGCACCACGTCGTCGAGTTCGTTCAGCGTCAGGTCCGGCGCGATTTTCAACAGCACCGGGGTGTCGCCGGCATTCTGCTGCACCCGGTCGCGCGCCTCGATCACCCGCGCCAGCAGGTCGTCGAGTGCGGCGGCCTGCTGCAGATTGCGCAGGCCCGGGGTGTTCGGCGACGACACGTTGACGGTGAAATAGCTCGCCACCGGCGCGAAGGTCTCGATCAGCCGGACGTAGTCGGCGACGCGATCGACCGAATCCTTGTTGGCGCCGACATTGACGCCGACGATGCCGCCCTGATTGGCGCGCGCCGCGAGCCGCCGCAGCACGATCTCGGCGCCGTCATTGTTGAAGCCCATGCGGTTGATCACCGCCTCGTCGCGCTCCAGCCGAAACAGCCGCGGCCGCGGATTGCCGGATTGCGGCTTCGGCGTCACGGTGCCGATCTCGACGAAGCCGAAGCCGAGCCGCAGCATGGCGTCGGGCGCCTCGGCATTCTTGTCGAAGCCCGCCGCGATGCCGATCGGATTGGAAAAGTTCAACCCGAAGGCGCGCACCGCGAGTTTCGGATCGTCGTCGCGCGGGCGGATCTGCGGCAAAAGCCGCAGCCCCTGGATCGCCAGCCGGTGGGCGTCCTCAGGATCGAGCCAACGCAGCAGCGGCAGCGAGACGGCGTCGAAGGCGCGGATCATGGCGCGAGCTCCGGAATCTCGTGGGAGCCGTCGGCGCGGATGGGCAATTCCAACACCTCGATCACCGCGCCGAGATCGAGCTCGCCGTAGAGATGCGGAAACAGCTGGTCGTCGCGCGAAGCCTCCCAGCGCAGCGCCTCGCCGAGCGCGTCGGCGTCGATCGCGATCAGAAACAATCCGCTGCGGCCGGCGAAATGTTTTCGCGCGGTGCCCGCAACCTGGGCCGCGGTGGAAAAATGGATGAAGCCGTCGCGGAGGTCGTCGGCGCTGCCGGCAAATACCCCCTGGCGTTCGGCCTCGCGCCAGGCCGAGGCATCACAGATCTTGTAAATGGTGCGCACGCGCCCGCAATCCTGCTCGCATGGAGCGGCGCCCCCAGGCCCCGCCCGCTGTCGAAACATGCTTCAAAACAATCACTTGCGGGTTGGCTGGGGGCAACACCGGGTCCCGTCGCGGTTCGACCGCGCAAGGCCAGATTGACGAGCAATCCGCGGATCGGCCCGACCGTATCGACGGCGCCGGTCCACTTCAAGGGCAGCGTTTTTCAATCGCCGGACGGATTGCACAAAACCCCGGATTGAGGCAATAATTCCTAGTTGCCGGCGCGCGGACCGCCAGCCGGCCGCTGCCGGCTCAGGATACGACCATGCTGACCCACGACCAGATCTGGACCGCGCTGGACCGCCTGGCGGAGCGCGCCGGGCTGTCGCCGTCCGGCCTCGCCAAACGCTCCGGGCTCGACCCCACCACGTTCAACAAATCCAAGCGCATCACCAATGACGGCCGCGAGCGCTGGCCCTCCACCGAATCGGTGGCCAAGGCGCTGACGGCGACCAACACCGCGATCGACGCCTTCGTGCAGCTGATCGGCGACGGCCCGCGCGCGGTGCAATCGGTGCCGCTGCTCGGTCTCGCGCAAGCCGGCGCCGGCGGCTATTTCGACGACGGCGGCTTTCCGGTCGGCAAGGGCTGGGACGAAGTCGGGCTGCCCGCGGTCAACGACGAACACGCCTACGCGCTGGAGATTTCCGGCGACTCGATGAAGCCGGCGTACCGCGCCGGCGATATCATCGTGGTGTCGCCCGGCGCGCCGATCCGCCGCGGCGACCGCGTCGTGGTGAAGACCCGCGACGGCGAAGTGATGGTCAAGGAATTGAAGCGGCGCACCGCCAAGACGCTGGAATTGCTGTCGCTCAATCCGAGCCACCCCGACCGCACGCTGGCGCCGGCCGAGATCGAATGGATCGCCCGGATCGTCTGGGCCAGTCAGTAGACTTTATACCCATACCCCGCCACCAACCTTGATCCGCGTGGCGCGAGGAAATCTGCTATCAGCCTGTTGCTATCAACAACAGAGGTATCGTCCATGAACCGTCGTCATGCTTTGAAAGCGCTGGCGGGGCTCGCGCTGTGCCCGGTCTGCGCCTCGACCGGGTTTGCCGCCGAACATCCGCATTGGGGTTACGAGGGCGAAGCCGGCCCGAACCATTGGGGCGAGCTCGACCCCGCCAATCAGGTTTGCTCGATCGGCAGCCAGCAATCGCCGATCGACATCGACGGCGCGGTGAAGTCCGACCTCTACGACCTCAGCGTGAAATGGGCGAGTAGCGCCGAGAGCATCGTCAACAACGGCCACACCATCCAGTTGAATTTCGCCGAAGGCTCGACGCTGACCCGCGGCGACACCACCTACAAGTTGCTGCAGGTGCATTTCCACAGGCCCAGCGAGCACCTGATCGCCGGCAAGAACTTTCCGATGGAAGCGCATTTCGTGCACCGCGGCGACAGCGGCCTCGCCGTGCTCGGCGTGCTGTTTCTCGCCGGCGACGCCAACCCGGCGTTCGCCAAGATCATCTCCACGATGCCGGAGCATGAAGGCCCCGCGGTGAAGGCCGACGACGCCATCAACCCCAACGATCTGTTGCCGCCGAAGCTCGGTTACTATCGCTACGAGGGCTCGCTGACCACGCCGCCCTGTTCGGAAGTGGTCGACTGGCTGGTGCTGGCCGATCCGATCACGGTGGCGGCCGACGACATCGCGGCGTTCGCCAAGCTCTATCCGATGAACGCCCGCCCGCCGCAGAAGGACAACCGCCGCTTCGTGCTGCGCTCGAACTAAGCGGCTGCTGCACGCGCCAGCACTCAGCGCTTGCCGCGCGCGCGACGTCATCCTGAGGAGCCCGGCACAGCTCGCAGAGCGAAGCCGGGCGTCTCGAAGGATGGGCTACGCAGCGAGCGCGCGACCCGCGGCTTTGTGCTCCCCTCCCCCTTGCGGGGAGGGGTCGGGGGTGGGGGTCCACATGGACGGCGTCAGTTCGGGATAGCCCCCCCCCCCCCCCCCCCCCCCCCCGGGGGGGGGGGGGGGCCCCCCCCCCCCCCCCGGGCCCCCCCCCCCCCCCGCCGCTGCCCCCCCGGCCGGTTCCCGATCGGCCGATACTCGGCGTGTTCG
>NZ_JACHIH010000057.1 GCF_014203125.1 Rhodopseudomonas rhenobacensis | reverse complement strand
CTCGGGGCCCCGCCCCTCCCCCTGTGGGCGGCCCCCGGGGGCTTTGGTGGGGGGGGGGGGGGGGGGGGCCCCCCCCCCCCCCCCCCCCGGGGGGGGGGGGGGGGGGGGGGGGGGCTCTACGAGCAAGGCTTCGGTTCGGGGCACCCCCACCCCCGACCCCTCCCCGCAAGGGGGAGGGGAGTCGCGCCGTGCTCGCGGCGAGGCCGTGGCCTCGCAGCAAGGCGCAGGGGAGTCGCGCTCGCGTCGTCAAGCCGCCGACGCAAAAAACGAAACGCCGATTGCTGACGAACTCACCACCGGCGGCATGCTGGCGCTGGCGTTCCCGGATCGCGTCGCGAAAAACCGCGGCAACGGCTCGTTCGTGCTGGCCAATGGCCGCGGTGCGGCGATCGACAGGACCGCGGCCTTGGCCCGCGCGGCCTATATCGCGGTGGCCGAACTCACCGGCACCGCGGCCAACGGCAGAATCCTGCTCGCTGCGCCGATCACGCTCGAGGAGATCGAAACCCGCTTCGCCGCCGAGATCGACGCCGTCGACGATATTTCTTTCGACCGCGCCGCGCTGGCGCTGCGCGGCCGGCGTCGCCGCACGCTGCACGCCATCACGCTGTCGGAAGCGCCGATGGCGGTGGCGCCGTCGGAGGCGACCGCGCGCGTGTTCGCCGATGGCCTCGCCAGCGCCGGGCTCGACAAATTGCCGTGGTCGAAATCGCTGAAGCAATGGCGCGACCGGGTGATGTTCTTACGCAAGGCCGAGGGCGACGCTTCACAAAATTCTTGGCCCGACCTCTCCGACGCAGCGCTCGCCGAGGCGCGCGACGCCTGGCTGGTGCCGGCGCTGTTCGACAAGACCGCGCTGAAGGATTTGTCTGCCGGCGAATTGTCCGACGCGCTGATGGGGTTGCTGCCGTGGGATCTGCGCGCGCGGCTGGAGCGCGAGGCGCCGACGCATTTCGAGGCGCCGACCGGCACGCAACTGGCGATCGATTACGAAGCCGGGCAGGGCCCGACGATTGCCGTGCGCTTGCAGGAATTGTTCGGGCTCACCACGCATCCGTCGCTTGCCGGCGGCGCGGTGCCATTGGTGCTGGAACTGCTGTCGCCGGCGCAGCGCCCGGTGCAGGTGACGCGCGACCTGCCCGGATTTTGGCGCGGCTCTTATGCGGCGGTCCGCACCGATCTGCGCGGCCGCTATCCGCGGCACCCCTGGCCGGAGGACCCGGCGAGCGCGCCGCCGACAAGGCGGGTCAAGCCGCGCGGGACGTGAGCGGCTGAGCGCCTTTTCACCGGGCTTCTGCAACGGTGGCGTCTCAACACATCGTCCACCTCTCCGCGTCATGGCCGGGCTCGTCCCGGCCATCTACGGAAACAGGCAGGGCGTCGCTTGTGGGCGTGGATGGCCGGGACAAGCCCGGCCATGACGGGTCGGGCGTAAGCGCTTCAATGATCTGCACCGCATTTGCGGCCAAGCTCGGTCAACCTGACCGAACGTCAAGCGAGCCGAGGACGGCACCGCATCGCCGCCGTTAACGCTTCGCTCACCCTTTTCCGCAAAAACCGAAGCAGGCGCGCCGCGTTAGTCGCGGCCAGCGACCCGCCATGATCAAATAGCGCTGCGTTGTTCGCGTCGATGTAAGTGTGAGTATGCGTGATGCGTAACATCATGATCTTTGCCGCGCTGATGGTGATCCTCGGCACCGCGATGGCGGAAGTCGCCGATCGGATGACGCCGCCGCCGAGCGCGCGGGCCGCCGCTTCGTCCACGGTCGGCGCCGCAACGCCGCCGAATGCCGCAGTGCGCAGCGTCAGCATTCCGCGCGACCGCCGCGGTCACTTCCAGACCGACGGCCGCATCGACGGCCAGCGCATCGGCTTCATGGTCGACACCGGCGCCTCGGTGATCGCGTTGAACGAAAGCTCCGCCGCGCAATTCGGCTTGCGCCCCGCGCGCGGCGACTACAACGCCACGGTCACCACCGCCAACGGCACCGTGAAGGCGGCGCGTACCCGATTGGCGATGGTCGACGTCGGCGGGCTGTTGGTACGCGACGTCGATGCCTTGGTGCTGCCCGACGAAGCGCTGTCGGAGAATCTGCTCGGGCTGTCGTTCCTGTCGAAGCTGAAGCGATTCGAATACGCCAACGGCACGATGATTCTCGAGCAGTAGAGCATGATCCCGAAAAGTGGCGGCCGGTTTTCGGAACAGACCATGCTCAATCAGAATGCGCTTTTCTGAACATCCATTCAGGTACAAAGCTATAAGTTTCGCGGAACGCGAATCATACTTCTGTGTTGCCTCCCCGCAGACACCCGACGAATTCCCTCGACCAATTCCCCAAGGAGGACACCATGAAGCTTCGCTATGCTTTCGCCGCTCTCACCATCGCCGCACTCGCCGTTCCGTCGATCGCTTCGGCGGAAACCACCGTCATCAAGAAGGTCTATCGCGACGGCCCGCGCGCCGAGATGCGCCATCACCACGATCGCGGCATGCATCGTGGCGTGCGCATGCATCGCGGCGGCGACAAGGTGGTGATCATCAAGAAGCGGCATCACCGCTATTGATCGGCGTTTGATCGCGATCACTTGAAGCCAGCCGGGCAAACGGAGTTCTCCGTTTCGCCCGGCGCTTTTTTGCGGCGATGACGTTGCATCCGGCGGTGCGTTGCCCGGCGCGACCGCGTTGTCGCAACGGCGCGCCGCTCACGCCGGGCCGTGCAGCCAGCGGCCGAGCAGGTGATGCGCGATCGCGAACGGATGCGCGCCGGTCAGCCCGCCGGGATGCCGCCGATGATGCATCAGCATCGCCTCGTCGCGGGCAAACCACCGCGCGTCTTCCAGCTCGGTGTGGTCGACCACGATGTCTTCGCTGGTGGCCTGCGCCGAGCAGCCGATCATCAGCGACGACGGATAGGGCCAGGGCTGCGTCATGTAGTAAGCGACCTCGCCGCAGCGAATGCCGGATTCCTCGAGCACTTCGCGGCGCACCGCGTCTTCGAAAGTTTCCGCGGCTTCGACGAATCCGGCGAGGCACGAATACATCCCCGGCGGAAAATGCTTCTGCCGCCCGAGCAGGCATTTGTCGCCCGAAGTCACCAGCATGATCACCACCGGATCGGTGCGCGGAAAATGTTCGGCCTTGCAGCTCGGGCAATCGCGCCGCCAGCCGCCTTGCGACATCGCGGTGCGGGTGCCGCAATTGGCGCAATAGCCGTGGCGCTGATGCCAGCTCACCATCGATTTCGCCATCGCGATCGCCGACAGTTCGTTGGCCGGCACCGCGCCCTGCATCGCCATGCCGCGCAGCTCACTGACCGCGACGTCGTCGCGGGTCAGCAATTTCTCCACCGCGGCCGCCGCGATGCCCATGCCGAACAATGGCGCGCCATCGCGCAGCCCCAAAAAAATCGTTCCGGCATTGGCGCCGTAGCCCAGCGCCTCGTCGATCGTGAGCAGCGCGCGGACGCCGTCGCCGTTGTTCGCCGTCACCAGCGAATCGCGATGCACCACATAGGCGCGGGCGTCGGCCCGGCTCTCCAATTTGAACAGCGTGTCGTCGTCGGCGCGCAGATGCGCGGCGCGGTCCAGCACATGCGTGACGAAGGCCGGCTGGCCGAGCGGAAACGAATCGTGTTGTGTCATGCGCTGGTCCGCGAGGCTGGCGCCGCCGTGGCGATCGAAGCTCGCAATTTCCGGGAAGGTGGCTGCGGCGGTTGGTCGCAAGCTTGCCGGAAAACGCCGCCCAGTTCAACCAAGCCAGATCTTGCGGCGCAGCTCGGCGATGAAGCTTTGCACTTCCTCAGGGTCGTGCGCCAGCGGCGGCATCACGCCCCACACCGGGCGCGGCCACGCCACGTCGCTGCTGCGCCGCGCGATGACGTGGATATGCAGCTGCGGCACCATATTGCCGAGCGCTGCGATATTCAGCTTGTCGCAGTTGGTGACGTCTTTCAGCGCGCGGCCGACCCGGGAGATTTCCGTCATCAGCTGCGCCTGCTCGACCTCGCCGAGATCGATGATTTCGGCAGCCTTGGCACGGCGCGGCACCAACAGCAGCCAGGGATAATGCGCGTCCTTGATCACCAGCACGCGGCACAGCGGCAGATCGCCGATGTCGATGGTGTCTTGTTGCAGCTGCGTGTGCAGCGACCAGTCTGAAGCGGGCATCGGGGATCCGAACGAGTGAGGCCGCGTCGTTCGAGGGCCGAACAGCGCTCGAACGACGGCGCATTTCGCGCCCGCTTTAACACACCGAATGGCCGCGTCGCCACGCTTGCATTTCGGCGCATTTGGCTCCAAATAAGCCCCGGGAGATTGGCGGTGGACGAGCCACTCGCCAACCGGGTCAGGTCCGGAAGGAAGCAGCCCTAACGAGGTCCGGATCGGGTCGCTCGTCAGTCTCCTACTTGTTTTTTGCTTGTTTTTTCGAGCGAATTCAGCGCTCCGATCGATCGAGGGTGGACGCTTTCATCATTCGAGCCGGATCGAGCCCCGGGCTCCAGCCCGGCGGCGTTGGTCTGAAACCGTCCGAGCATTTCCGCAATCCGGCGCCGAGAGACAACCACTTGCGGATCGATCGATGACCGACGCTAGCCCTCCCGTCATTCCCCCGAGCGATCCCGCCGGCGCCGCGCCGGCTCAATCTGCGCTCGCCGCCGCGCCGGCCGCCGGCACGCCGTACCGCGTGCTGGCGCGAAAATATCGCCCGAACAATTTCGAGGATCTGATCGGCCAGGATGCCATGGTGCGCACGCTGTCGAACGCGTTCGAGACCGGGCGGATTCCGCAGGCCTGGATTCTCACCGGCGTGCGCGGCGTCGGCAAGACCACCACCGCGCGCATTCTCGCCCGCGCGCTGAATTACGAAATGCCCGACGGCTCGGTGACCGCGCCGACCATCCATATGCCGGTGCCCGGCGTGCATTGCCAGGCGATCATGGAAAGCCGGCACATCGACGTGCTGGAGATGGACGCCGCCTCGCACACCGGCATCGAGGACGTCCGCCAGATCACCGACGGCGTGCGCTATTCGCCGACCAGCGCGCGCTACAAGGTCTACATCATCGACGAAGTCCACATGCTGTCGGACAAGGCGTTCAACGCCTTCCTGAAGACGCTGGAGGAGCCGCCGGAGCACGCCAAATTCGTGTTCGCCACCACCGAGATCCGCAAGGTGCCGGTGACGGTGCTGTCGCGCTGCCAGCGTTTCGACCTGCGCCGCGTCGAGGCCGACGTGTTGATGGCGCATCTTGCCAACATCGCCGGCAAAGAGAATGTCGAGGTCGAGCCGGAAGCGCTCGGCATCATCGCCCGCGCCGCCGAAGGCTCGGTGCGCGATTCGCTGTCGCTGTTCGATCAGGCGATTGCGCACGCCGCCGGCACGGTGCGCGCCGATGCGGTGCGGCAGATGCTGGGCCTCGCCGATCGCACGAGGGTGATCGATCTGTTCGCGCATCTCGCCGCCGGCGACATCGCCAGCGCGTTCGGCGAATTCCGCGAACAATACGACGTCGGCGCCGATCCCGTCGTGGTGCTGAGCGACCTCGCCGAATTCGTCAATTTCGTCACCCGCGTGAAGATCGTGCCGGCGACCGCGGAGAACGTCGCGTTCGGCGAGACCGAGCGGCTGCGCGCCCGCGACTTCGCGTCGAAACTGTCGATGCGGGTGCTGTCGCGGATGTGGCAGATGCTGCTCAAGGGCATCACCGAGGTGCAGGGCGCGACGCGCCCGGCCGCGGCCGCCGAAATGGTGCTGGTACGGATCGCCTATGTGGCGGATCTGCCGACGCCCGACGAAGCCATCAAGATGCTGCAGGACGGCGGCAATTCGCAGGCGTCCGCAGCCAGCGGCTCGGCGCGCAACGTCGCGTCGGCCTCATCATCATCGGCCTCATCATCATCGGGCTCGCCGGCGAGCGCGATGGCGTCGGCGCGGATGTCGTCGGTGCCGCGCGGCGGCGCCGAAGCATCAATGCGTCCGCAGCCGAGCGCGGCGCAGCCGGCGGCTGCCGCGGCGGCGCCGGTGCTGACCATCAACAGCTTTCCCGAATTGGTAGCGCTCGCCGCCGCCAAGCGCGACGTGATGACCCGCGTCGCGCTGGAAGCCGACGTGCGGCTGGTGCGGATCGAGGACGGCCGGCTCGAGGTCGCGATGGAGCGTAGCGCGGCGCGCACGCTGATCAACGAGCTGTCGCGCAAGCTTGAACAATGGACCGGCCGGCGCTGGACCGTGATCGTCTCCAACGAGCAGGGCCAGCCGACGCTGCGTTCGCAGGCGCTGGCGCAGCAGAACGAACGCGAACGCGCCGCGGAGGCCGATCCGCGGGTGCAGGAAGTGCTGGCGCGCTTCCCCGGGGCCAAGGTCCTGGAGGTGCGCCGGCTCGCCGCCGAAACGCCGGACGCCGATGCGCCGGAAGCCGATGCCACCGGCGAGGATTCGCCGGACACTCTCGACAACGACGACCAGTAACAACTCTGCAAGCGGAAGGAACGGATCATGGCTGATTTTCTCGGCATGATGAAGCAGGCGGCGCAGCTGCAGTCCAAGATGAAGGCGATGCAGGAAGAGCTCGATCATATCGAGGTCGAGGGCATTTCCGGCGGCGGGCTGATCAGCGTGCGGATGACCGCCAAGATGGAGGTCAAGGCGATCAAGATCGATCCCTCGCTGATCAAGGCCGACGAGGCCGGGGTGCTGGAGGATCTGTTGGTCACCGCGCTCGCCGACGCGCACCGCAAGGCGGAGAGCGCGATGCAGGAAAAGATGCAGGCCTTGACCGGCGGGCTGTCGCTGCCGCCGGGGCTCGGCCTGTAAGCATGGCCGCTGCGGTTGCCGGCCCGGAGATCGAACGTCTGATCCAGTTGTTGGCGAAGCTGCCCGGGCTCGGTCCGCGCTCGGCGCGGCGCGCCGCGTTGCATCTGATCAAGAAGCGCGAGGCACTGATGGCGCCGCTCGCCTCCGCGCTGCAGGTGGCGATCGAACGGATCCAGGTCTGCAAGGTCTGCGGCAATATCGACACGCAGAATCCCTGCACGGTGTGCACCGATCCGAGGCGCGATCCGTCGATCATCGTGGTGGTCGCCGACGTCGCCGACCTGTGGGCGCTGGAGCGTGCGCACGCTTCGAGCGGCCGCTATCACGTGCTCGGCGCCACGCTGTCGCCGCTCGACGGCGTCGGCCCCGATGACCTCACGATCGACGCGCTGGTGGCCCGCGCGCACGATCCGCAGGTCTCGGAGATCGTGCTGGCGCTGAACGCCACCGTCGACGGCCAGACCACCGCGCACTACATCACCGACCTCTTGATGGAAGCGGGCGTCAAGGTCACGCGGCTCGCGCATGGCGTGCCGGTCGGCGGCGAACTCGATTATCTCGACGAAGGCACGCTGTCGGCGGCGATGCGTCAGCGCACCTTGTTTTGACAGAAAACGAAAGATCACCAATGACCGGACCAAAGGCGGGACGCCGGCTGATGCTGGCTGTGGCGATGACGTTGATCGTGGGCGGCGCGAGCGACGCGCTGGCGCAGAAGGCGCTCCGGAGCGGCGACGTGTTGACCGGCCAGCTCAACGCGATGCGCAGCCGCGCCAAGGGCAAGCGCGTCGCCACCTTCCAGGTGGTCAGCGAGCCGCGCCGGCTGCCGGCGCCGGGCGGGCTGTGCAATCTGGAGACCGGGCCGGTGACGTTCCAGCTGGTCACCACTACAGAAGCGCAAGCGGCGCAGCTCAAGGGGCTGATCGGCAAGCAGGTCGCGGTCAAGGTCGGCGCCTTGGCCTGCGCCGAAGCCGCCGGCGAGATCAGCGAAGCGGTGATCTCCTCGTGGAGCGTGGTGGCGACGCCGTAGGGTCGGCGCTATCGATCGACTTGGCCACATCAATGTCTGTCATTCCGGATTGCGAGTTCGCAAGAACGAGCAAGTCCGGAATCCATACTCCCTGCAGGGGATATGGATCCCGGGCTCACTCGCAGCTGTCGCTGCTCGTGCCCCGGGATGACGGCTTCGATTTTAGTTGAAGGCACCCAATCAAAGCTAACCTCTAAGCCCCCGCCACCGTCAGCTTGGCGCCGTCGGCCTCGACGATCTTGACCCGGCTGCCGGCCGGCGCGTCAGGACCGGACACCCGCCACACGGTATCGTCGATCCGCAGCGTGCCGGCGCCGTCGACGATCGGCTTTTCCAGCGTCAACACCCGGCCGACCAGGCCTTCGGCGCGCTTGTTGAGGAAAGGATTGCTGCCTTGGCTCGATCGCGCGCGCGCGAAGCGCCGCCACAATGGCACCGCGGAGATCGCGAACAGCGCGAACGCCAGGATCTGCGCCTGCCAGGACGGCTCGGTGACGAACGACAGCCCGCCGACCAACAGCGCCGCGAGACCGAGCCAGAATAGAAACACCCCCGGCGCCAGCAGTTCGAGCCCCATCAGCACGAAGCCGAAGATCAGCCAATTCCAGGTGCCCAGCGACACCAACAAACCCGTCATTCCCAGCCCCCACGACCCATCATTACTCTCTCACACGCAACTCACACATACAGCCGTCCGGCCGCCTCGTCGCCTCAGCGCGGCGGCGCCGCCGGGCCGTTCCCCGCCGCGCCGCTCGGCGGCACCGAGCCGCGGCGCGCCGCGGCTTGGGGCGCGGCGCTTTCTCCGAATGTCGCCTTGGCGATCTCGCCGATCCCGGCCAGCGAGCCGAGTATACTCATCGCTTCGATCGGCAACATGATGATCTTCTGATTCGGTGAATCCGCCAACTGCCCGAACGCCTTGATGTACTTGTCGGCGATGAAGTAGTTCAACGCCGCGACGTCGCCCTTGGCAATGGCTTCGGAGACCATCTGGGTGGCTTTGGCCTCGGCCTCGGCGGAGCGCTCGCGGGCTTCGGCGTCGCGGAAGGCGGCCTCGCGGCGGCCTTCGGCCTGCAGGATCTGGCCTTGTTTGGCACCCTCGGCGCGGAGAATTTCCGACTGCCGCTGGCCCTCGGCCTGCAAAATATCCGCGCGCTTGACCCGTTCGGCCTTCATCTGCCGGCCCATCGCCTCGACCAGATCGGCCGGCGGCACGATGTCCTTGATCTCGATGCGGTTGACCTTGAGGCCCCAGGGCGACACCGCGGCGTCGACCACGCGCAGCAGCCGCTCGTTGATCTCGTCGCGATGCGACAGCACCTGGTCCAAGTCCATCGCGCCCATCACCGAACGGATGTTGGTCATGGTCAAAACGATGATCGCCTGGTTGAGGTCGGAGACCTCATAGCTCGCCTTGGCGGCGTCGAACACCTGATAGAACGCGACGCCGTCCACCGTCACGGTGGCGTTGTCCTTGGTGATCACCTCCTGCTCGGGGATCGATATCACCTGCTCCATCATGTTGACCTTGCGGCCGACCCGGTCGAAGAACGGAATGATCAAATTGAGCCCGGGCGACAGCGTCCGGGTGAACTTGCCGAACCGCTCGATGGTCCAGTCGAAGCCCTGCGGCACGGTCTTGACCCCGGCGAACAGGGTGAGAATGACCAGCACCACCAGCGCGATTGAAAACACGTCGAAGCCGCTGAACGTCATCATGGGTGTCTCCTTGCGGCGGACAGGGGAATGCGGCCGAGGTGAACTCGGCAAGCCGCGGATGCCGAGTGGTCGCCGCCCCCGGATTTAAGGTTCGACTGCAACGGGACGACGATAGTCGAACAGTCTCACGCAAAAAGCGAATGAATCGAAGTCGTGCGGCTTCTTCCCTCGCCCGGCTTGCGGGGAGAGGGTGGCTCGAATGCGCGTAGCGCGTTCGAGTCGGGTGAGGGGGCGCCTCGTTATGTTGAGGCGCCCCCTTGTATCTGCCCATTGAGCAAAATGTGCGATGGAAGCGGCTTAGCGCGTTGGGCGGTGGCCACCGGCCAACGCGCGCGGCGATGACGCCCGATACCCCTCCGGCAACAACCGTGGGTGAGCCTGGGACCATCGCCGTTGTCACGCACGACCGAACAGTCGCTGGACCGCACTCGTACGCACAAGGCAGGTTACC
>NZ_JACHIH010000056.1 GCF_014203125.1 Rhodopseudomonas rhenobacensis | reverse complement strand
AGACAACACCACATCGCTGCGCGGAAAACTGAAACGTGCAGGATGGAACGATACGTTCCTCTTCGAACTCATCCAACACATGCGATAGCCCTGCCGCAAGGGGGGAGGGGAGCAGAGGGCGCTGCCTCTCGCGGCGTATTCTGCGCCGCTAACGTTATCGCTCCAGCTCCAGCTATCGCTATCGCTTGCGTTTGCCGGCTTCGCGGAACTGCTCCATCACTTCGCTGCCGAGCCGCTTTGGCGCCGCGGGCTTGTCCGGCTGGGCGGCCGCGGCTTTCTTTTTGGCGGTCGTCTTCGCCGGCGGCGGCGGCGAGGGATCCGACAGGTCTTCGGCGAGCGCGCGCAATTGCTGGCGCTGCGACGCCGGCCGGGCCTGCTTCAGCTCCGGGCAATGCTTGTCGAGCCGGGTCAGGATGCTTTTGACCTCGGACTCCTTCAGCCCGTCGAGCAACAGCGCGAACGCCTCGTCGCCGATCACCGCGCGGATGCTGCGCAACGCCTCGACGCCGACCGATTTGGCCTTGAGGCACTTCAGCACCAGCGCGCGCGCCGCCTTGTCGGCGTCGAGGCGGACCGGCGCGAACAAGTCGGGATGCGCGCCAAGCCGGTGCAACACCGCGAAACCATCAAGCGCGATCGACATCGAGCACCTCCGTGAGTTCGTCGACCAGGTCAGCGAGCAGCGGAACCACGACGGGTCCCCATTTCTGGGAGAAGATCGGAAACTTGGTGGTCTGTCCGAGCGCGTCGCCGATCGCCGCGGTCTCGGGAATTTCGGTTGCGAACATCGCGAAGGCCGGCTTGTCGGCGGTCGCCTCGTTGCGCAGCATCGCGGCGGTCTCGGCGTGGAGCTTGACCTTGCGGCGGCGCGTGATCAGCACGTAGGGCGGCCGCGACGGCCGTTTCACATGCTCCGACAGCCCGCGGCTCGACATCGTGGCGCAGAAATGCTGCAGCCCAAAGGTCGAGAGAAAATCGGCGATGGTCGGCACGATGACCAGATCGGCGAGCCTGATGCTGACTTCGGTGAGCGCCGAGATTCCGGGCGCGCAGTCGATCAGCACGAAGTCATAGCTCCTGCGGGCTTTGCCGAGATGCGTGCTCATCACCGCGGTGAGGCTCTTGACGATGTCGGCCCAGCTCATCTTCGCCTGGGTCAGTTCGTAGATCAGCATCTGCTCGAAATTGCGCAGCTCCGGGCTCGACGGCAACAGCGAGATCGCGAGCGGTTGGTTGAGATGCGAGACGTTGCTGACATTGTGGCGGATGCAGTCACTGATGCTCATCTGCCGCCCGCCGAGCAGCCGGTCGTGCAGAAATCCCTCGATCGTCGCCTGCCGCGCCATCAGCATCGCCAGGATGGAATCGCCGGCGAGGCAGATCGAGGCGTTGGCCTGGGCGTCGAGATCGATCACCAGCACGCGATAGCCGCTGGCGGCCAGCGCTTCGGCGAGCGAAACCACGGTCGCGGTCTTGCCGACGCCGCCCTTCATATTGGCGACCGCGATGATTTTCGCGCTCATGGCGGCATTCAGGAGTCCCAAGCCCGCGCAACTATAACGCGAGCATGTGGCGGCGGCAATCCGCAGCGCTGCCCCCCGCCGCGCGCGCTTGACCTCGCCGCGCATCGCCCGCATGAGCTTTAGCGGTAAACCTGGACGGATGATGACCAGCCATATTCCAAAAGCCCCAGCCTATTGGGCGCGCGACGGTATTTTGCCCGGCGTGATCGCGATCGGGCCGCTGCTGCCCGGCACACTGGCGTTCGGCATGGCGTTCGGCGCGTTGTGCGCGCAGAAGCACTTCACCCTGGCCGAGGTCGAGGTGATGATGGCCACGGTCTATGGCGGGCTGTCGCAATTCGTCGCGGTGCAGGCCTGGCCGGAGCGGCTGACGCCGTCGTCGATCGCAGCACTGGCGCTGCTCACCACCACGGTCAACATTCGCTTCGTGCTGATGACTGCCACGATGCAGCCGTGGTTCGGCAATCTGCCGCCGTGGCAGGCCTATTCCTCGATGCTGCTGGTCACCGACGGCGGCTGGCTCGCCGCGATGCGCTACCGCGAGCACGGCGGCGCCAATGCCTGGTTCTACGTCGGCGGCGGCCTGGTGCTCTATGCGTTGTGGGTGGTGGCGGCGATCCCGGGCTTCCTGCTCGCCGAACAACTCGCCGATCCGAAGAAATACGGCGTCGACCTGGTGATGCCGGCGTTCTTTGCCGCCATGCTGGTGCCGGCCTGGAAAGGGCCGCGGCGGGCGCTGCCCTGGGCGGTGTCCGGTGCTGTCGCGGTCGCCATCCATGCCCTGATACCCGGCTGGTGGTTCATCATCGCCGGCGCGCTGTCGGGCGCCATCACCGCCGGGCTGATGGACGAGCCGCCGCCGCGGCATGGGGCGGCGTCATGAGCGAGTTTCTGCGGAGCGACGTCATGCTGGCGTTCGCGGTGATGACCGCGGTGACCGTGGCCTCAAGGCTCGGCGGTTACTGGCTGATGGGCTACGTGACCGTGACGCCGCGGATTCGCCGGATGCTGGATGCGCTGCCGGGTTCGATCATCGTCGCCGCGGCGCTGCCGGTCGCAGTCAATGGCGGGCCGGTGGTGATGGTGGCGATCGCGGCCGCGATGGCGGTGACCATCATCCGCCGCAACGACTTCCTCGCGGTGATCACCGGGATGTCGGTGGCCGCCTTGGCCCGCGCGCTGGGCATCGCCGGGTAGTTCGCAGCCCGGTGGTGGCATTGTGTAAATGCCACTTGTCAGAGTGTCTGAATTGGTGTTCAGTTCTTTGGCAACTTGAGTGAACGATGTTTTGGAGTCTGAGAGCATGATGCCGAAAATCGGATGCCGGTTTTCGGAAAACATCCGGCTCGATCAGCTCTAGCGTTTGCTCCAAGCCTTGAAAAATCGGCGGTTTGTGCCCAGGGCGCAGCCGACTGATAGGGAAGAGACCGCATGGTTTACCGGCGAACGCAGCAAGTCGTCAAACGCCTGGCGGCGCGCCGCCAGGCCATTCTGTCCGCCGCCCGCGAGACCGCGGCGGAAGGCGGGATGTCGGCGGTGCAGATCGCGCCGGTCGCCACCCGCGCCCGCGTCGCCGCCGGCACAGTATACCGCTACTTCCCCTGCAAGGCCGACCTGATTTCCGAACTGATCGCCGAAGTCTCGCGCGATGAGCTGGCGGCAATCCGCCGCGCCGCCGATGCAGCACCCGGCCCGTCCTCGGCGCTGGCCGCGGCTGTTACCACGGTCGCGGTGCATGTGTTGTCGCATCGCAAATTGGCCTGGGGCATCCTCGCCGAGCCGGTCGACGTCGACGTCACCGCGTCGCGGCTGGCCAGCCGCCGCGAAATCGCCGGCGAGATCGAATTGCGCATCGGCGCCGCGGTCCGCGCCGGGCATCTGCCGGCGCAGGATACCGCCTTGGCGGCCACCGCCTTGCTCGGCGCGCTGCATGAATCGCTGGTCGGGCCGCTGGCGCCGGACAATCTCGACGACGCCGGCCGGCTGCGCGACGCGGTGCAGACCGTGACGCTGTTGGCGCTGCGCGCGGTCGGCGTGATGGACGCCCGCGCCCGCGGCCTCGTCGTGCAGGCGGTGATGCCGGCGCGGATTCTGGTCGGCGCCTGATAGCAGTTACTAACGACAAAAGAGCGCGGCGATAGCCCGCGCCAAGCCGGGAGGACACCATGTCGATCAAGATGCCGGAGCCGGATCAGGCCGTGCTGGCGCGCCGCGACGAAATCGTCGCAGCCTTGCGCAAGATTGTCCCGGGCGAGGGGGTGATTTCGTCAGCCGCCGAGATGATCCCCTACGAGTCCGACGGGCTGATGGCGTATCGGCAGCCGCCGATGGTGGTGGTGCTGCCGGATACGACCAAGCAAGTTTCGCAGGTGCTGAAATATTGCCACGCCAACGGCATCCGCGTGGTGCCGCGCGGCTCCGGCACCTCGCTGTCCGGCGGCGCGCTGCCGCTCGCCGACGGCGTGCTGCTCGGGCTCGGCAAGTTCAAACGGATCCGCGAGATCGATTTCGACAACCGCGCCGTGGTGGTGGAGCCCGGCGTCACCAACCTTGCGATCAGCCAGGCGGTCGATCACAAGGGCTTCTACTACGCGCCGGACCCGTCGTCGCAGATCGCCTGCTCGATCGGCGGCAACATCGCGGAGAATTCCGGCGGCGTGCATTGCCTGAAATACGGCATGACCACTAACAACGTGCTCGGCTGCGAGATCGTGCTGATCACCGGCGAGATCATCAAGGTCGGTGGCAAGACCGCGGAGACTTGCGGATACGATGTGATGGGCATCATCACCGGCTCCGAGGGCCTGCTCGGCGTCATCACCGAGGTGACGGTGCGGATTCTGCAAAAGCCCGAAACCGCGCGCGCGCTGATGGTCGGCTTCGCCGATGTCGAGGCCGCCGGCGAATGCGTGGCGCAGATCATCGGCGCCGGCATCATTCCGGGCGGCATGGAGATGATGGACAAGCCCGCGATCCACGCCGCCGAAGCTTTTGTCCACGCCGGCTATCCGCTCGACGTCGAGGCGCTGCTGATCATCGAACTCGACGGCCCCGGCGTCGAGGTCGACGAGCTGATCAGCCGGGTCGAGAGCATCGCGCTGTCCTGCGGCTCCACCACCTGCCAGATCTCGGTCTCGGAGAAGGAGCGGCTATTGTTCTGGGCCGGCCGCAAGGCGGCGTTCCCGGCGGTCGGACGGATCTCGCCGGACTATCTGTGCATGGACGGCACCATTCCGCGCAAGCAGTTGCCGCTGGTGCTGCGCCGGATGAAGGAGATGTCGGAGAAATACGGCCTCGGCGTCGCCAACGTGTTCCACGCCGGCGACGGCAACCTCCACCCGCTGATTTTGTATGACGCCAACAAGCCGGGCGAGATGGACAAGGCCGAGGCGTTCGGTGCCGACATCCTGCGGCTCTGCGTCGAGGTCGGCGGCGTGCTCACCGGCGAGCACGGCGTCGGCATCGAAAAGCGCGACCTGATGCCGGAGATGTTTTCCGAGATCGACCTCAACCAGCAGCAGCGGCTGAAATGCGCCTTCGATAAGGACGGCCTGCTCAACCCCGGCAAGGTATTCCCGACGCTGCATCGCTGCGCCGAACTGGGACGCGTGCACGTCCACGGCGGCAAGCTGGCGTTCCCGGACATTCCGCGGTTTTGAGGATGCCAACTCAGAACGGCCGCCTGATCCGTCTTCACCGCGCCCCCTCCGCGGGTCGTCCCTGCGTGCGCAGGGACGGCGTGTGGCAACCCGCCTTCGCAAACAACAACAACAGCAAGAGCACCCCGTGGAAACTCTGAAACCCCGCGACGCCAAGGATGTCGAAGACGCGGTGCGCGCGGCGATCGCCGGCGAGCAGCCGCTGGAGATCGTCGGCCATGGCTCTAAGCGCGCGATCGGCCAGCCGATGGCGACCAACGCGCTGCTCGACCTCTCCGCACTCAACGCCGTCTCCAATTATGAGCCGAACGAGTTGATCATCACCGTCGAGGCCGGGGCGCCGCTCGCGGACGTCAAGTCGCTGATCGATTCCAAGAACCAGCAATTCGCCTTCGAGCCGATCGACACCTCGGGCCTGCTCGGCACGCCGGCGGATGCCGGCTCGATCGGCGGCATGATCGCAGCGGGCCTCGCCGGACCGCGGCGGATCCGGGCCGGCGGCGCCCGCGACCATCTGCTCGGCGCCCATGCGGTGTCGGGCTTTGGCGACAGCTTCAAGGCCGGCGGCAAGGTCGTGAAGAACGTCACCGGCTACGACCTCTGCAAGCTCTTGGCGGGCTCCTGGGGCACGCTGGCGGTGATGACCGAGGTGACGCTGAAAGTGATGCCGCGGCCGGAAAGCGAACGCACGCTGCTGCTGCGCGGGCTCGACGACATAGCCGCCAACGCGGCGATGACGATGGCTTTGGGCTCGCCCTATGACGTCTCCGGTGCCGCGCATTTGCCGGGCTCGGTGCTGCGGACCACGGCCGGCCCGCTCGGCGAGATCGGCGCGCCGGATCAGGCGCTGACCTTCATTCGGCTCGAAGGCATCACCGCCTCCGCGGTGCATCGCGCGGCGTCGCTGGCGGCACGGCTGGCGTCGTTCGGCAAGGCCGAGATTCTGGAAGATGCCGCGTCAAGCGCGGCCTGGGCGGCGATCCGCGACGTCGCGCCGTTCGCGGCCAGCGGCCCGCGCGCGCTGTGGCCGGTGTGGCGGATCGTCTGCCCGCCGGCGTCGGGCGGCAAGTTCGGCCAAGCGCTGGCGCGGGAGAGCCAGGGCGAGGTGGTCTACGACTGGGCCGGCGGGCTGATCTGGGCGGCGTTGCCGCCCTCAGCCGACGCCAACGCCAAGATCCTGCGGCAGCGCGTCGAGGCGATCGGCGGCCACGCCACGCTGATCCGCGCGCCGGAGCCGGTGCGCCAAGCGGTCGACGTGTTCCATCCGCAGGCGGCGGGGCTGGCCGCGCTCGGCCAGCGGGTGCGCGCCAGTTTCGATCCGAAAAACATCCTCAATCGCGGCCGGATGCTGCGCGGAGCCGCGACATGAAAACCGAATTCAACCTGACGCAGCTTGCCGATCCGGACATCGCGGTCGCCGATTCCATCCTGCGCGCCTGCGTGCATTGCGGCTTCTGCACCGCGACCTGCCCGACCTACGTGCTGCTCGGCGACGAGCTCGACAGCCCGCGCGGCCGCATCGTGCTGATCAAGGAGATGCTGGAGAAGAATGCGCCGCCGACCGCCGAGGTGGTGAAACATATCGACCGCTGCCTGTCCTGCCTCGCCTGCATGACCACCTGTCCGTCCGGCGTGAACTACATGCATCTGGTCGATCAGGCGCGCGCCCGGATCGAAAAGGACTACACGCGGCCATGGCCGGACCAACTGGTGCGCGCGGCGCTGGCCTGGCTGATGCCGCGGCCGGCGCTGTTCCGGCTCGGCATGGTGATGGCGCGTTTCGTGCGGCCGCTGGTCAACCTGCTGCCCGCGCCGCACGACCTGCGCAAGCCGACTTTGCTGAACCGGATCAAGGCGATGCTGGCGCTGGCGCCGCCGCATCTGCCGCCGGCCGGGCCGGCCTCCGGGACGGTGTTTCCGGCGACCGGGCCGCGCCGCGGACGGGTCGCGCTGCTGCACGGCTGCGCCCAGCAGGTGCTGGCGCCGCGTATCAACACCGCGGCGATCCGGCTGTTGAACCGGCACGGCATCGAAGTTGTGCTGGTGCCCGACGAGCAGTGCTGCGGCGCCTTGATCCATCATCTCGGCCGCGACGTGCAGACGCTGGCCTATGCGCGGGCCAACATCACCGCCTGGATGAAGGAGGCCGAGCGCGGCGGGCTGGACGCTATTCTGGTGACCACATCGGGCTGCGGTACGGTGATCAAGGACTACGGATTCATGCTGCGCGAGGATGCCGAATTCGCCGCGCCCGCCGCCCGGGTGTCGGCGCTGGCGCGCGATATCAGCGAATATGTCGGCGCGCTCGAATTGCAGAAACCCCTGCAGCGCAGCGATCTTGTGATCGCGTACCACTCCGCCTGCTCGTTGCAGCACGGCCAGAAAATCCGCGAGCTTCCCAAAGAATTGCTTTCCAAGTCCGGATTCGTGGTGAAAGATGTGCCGGAGAGTCATCTGTGTTGTGGATCGGCGGGCACGTACAACATTCTCCAGCCTGACATTGCGGGACAGCTGCGCGACCGCAAGGTCGCCAATATCGCAAGCGTCAAGCCGGACATGATCGCCGCGGGCAATATCGGCTGCATGGTGCAGATTGCCAGCGGAACGTCGGTCCCTGTGGTGCACACGATTGAACTTCTCGATTGGGCGACAGGCGGCCCGCGTCCTGGATCGGACTGACCACGGGCCGCGCTGGACGCGCCTTGCTTACGCCCGCTGGCGGCTGCCGGCGCAACCAAGTGATCATCGCAACCGAGTGATCATCGCGACAGAGTGATCAGCGCAACAGGAGTCCACGATGGCAAAGAGCAAGAAAGACAAGAAGGGCAAAAAGGACAAGTCCGCCAAGAAGGACAAGAAAGCCAACAAGCTTCTGCTGGCGAAGAAGGCCTCCAAGAAGGCCTCCAAGAAGGCCGGCAAGAAGGCTGCTGCGAAATCCGCCACCAAGGCGTCGAAGACCTCGGCCAAGTCCGCAAGCAAGTCCGCAAAGAAGGCCCCCAAATCGGCTGCAAAGTCTTCTGCAAAGTCCGCTGCGAAATCCGCCGGCAAAGCTGCGAAGGGCGCAGCCAAGAGCTCCGCGAAGTCCGGCAAGGCGGTGAAGGCCGCCGCCAAGACGGCGAAGTCCAAAGCTACTGCGCCGAAGTCCACTGCGCCGAAGGCTCTCAAGACCAGCGCCAAGAAAGCCGTCACCCCGGCGCCGAAGCCCGCCAGCAAGGCCACGAGCAAGCCGTCCGCGCCGCGGCGCGCGCCGGCGCCGGAAGCCAAGGCGGCGAAGTCGCTCGCCAAATCCTTCGTCAACTCGGTGGCCAAGACGGTGGCGAAGTCGGTCGGCAAGCCGGCGAGCAAGCCCGCCGCCGAGCCGCCCGCGCCGAGCGTCGCCGCGCCGCCGCTGGAGGTCACTGCGAAGCCGACCCCGCCGCGCAAGCCGCGTCCGCGCAAGCCGGCGCCGGCGCCGGTGGCCGCTCCGGCGCCCGACGCCGCCTCGCCCGAGGGGACGCCGGAGGCCGTCGCGGCGGCCGCGCCGCCGGCCTTCGAGGACGACAGTACCACCGCTCCCACGCCGGACAGCGACTCCCAGCCCGACAGCGAGCCGGCGCCGGATAGTCCGCCGCAAGCCGCCGACGAGCCTGCGGACGACGAACAATCCGCCGAGCCGCGCCACCGCGCAGCGCCCGGCGCCCGCGGCGAGGGCGACGCCGCGCTGGACTAACCGGCCGTCAGCCGCCGGCGGGCGGTCTGGCCGCCTACGCTACCCGACCACCTAAAAGGCCGCGCCTGGCGCGGCCTTTGTCGTGACCGGGCGCTGCCAGTTCCGGAATTAGCCCCGCGATTCGGCCCGCAAGCCGCTATCCGGATGATCCGGGCGGCTTTCGGGTGCGACTTTCGGGGCACTCATTGCGTAGTAACGATGTGCAACTGCGGATAATTTTGTTGTCATAAAGCCACACCCGCCGGACAACCTTCTTAGAAACGGTCGAATTGCCCAAAAAGACGGCAGCTGCTTGTGTTTTTCGCTTCACGGATCGCTGCGGCCACAGCAGATTGCAGTCAAGTTTACGCGATGTCGCAGCAGTCGATTGTCGGTAGGGCCTTGGGGCACCGGAGTTGGACTGTCTTTCAATTGATGGGGATCGTCATGAAGAAAACTATGTTGTCGGTCGCAGCTGTGCTGGCGATTGGGGTTGGCTCGGCCTCGGCTGCTGATCTTCCCGCGAAGGTCTACACCAAGGCTCCGCCGGTCGTTGCGTTCGACCCGTGGGATGTCGCCTTCGGCGGCGCGATCATGAGCGATTACGTGTTCCGCGGCATCAGCCAGTCGAACCAGAAGCCGTCGGTCACCGCCTATTTCGAGCCGCGCTACAACATCAACCCGAACCTGCAGCTGTATGTCGGCTCCTCGTTCGAGAGCATCTCCTTCACCAACCGCGCCGCGGCTGAAGTCGACATCTACGGCGGTATCCGCCCGACCTTCGGCGCCTTCGCGTTCGACTTCGGCGTCTGGGGCTACCTGTATCCGGGTGGGCAGTGCATCGATACCATCCAGGGCGGCGGCAACATCTGCCCGCTCGGCTCTTCGTCGATTGCCAACGGCAACGTGATGAAGAAAGACGTCAGCTTCTACGAAGCTTACGGCAAGGTGAACTACACCTTCAACGACACCTTCTCGCTGGGTGCCACCGCGTTCTATTCGCCGAACTTCCTGAACTTCGGCTTCGAGAGCACCTACGCCTCGGTGGTCGGCAAGGTGATCGTTCCCCCGACCTGGTTCGGCACCAGCGGGATCGGCGCCTTCGTGTCGGGCGAGTTCGGCCGTCAGTGGCTCGGCACCACGGACTCCTTCTACAGCATTCCGTTCAACACCCTCGCGGGCGTGAAACTGAACGACTACAACACCTGGAACGTCGGCATCGGCTTCACCTACAAGGTGTTCACGCTGGACCTGCGCTACACCGACACCGACATGTCGAAGGTCAACTGCCAGAACATCACCAGCGACTTCAGCTCCAACGGCACCACCTCGAACTGGTGCGGCGAGCGCTTCACCGCCAAGTTGTCGGCTGACGTGACGCTGGGCGCGATCAAGTAAGTTTCCTCCCGAGACTTCTCAGAAGGGCGGCAGAGCGATCTGCCGCCCTTTTTGTTTGTGCTGCTGGTTGTCCGCACTCGTCGCGGAACTGACAGCTCGCCAGGACCAAGCGAGACTCTTTCAAGTTGGATCGATGCGGTTCAACAGTCCTGGATTGCCATTCCCGGGCGCGAGCAGCGCCAGCTGCGAGCACTGCTTCACCTCTCCCCGCTTGCGGGGAGAGGTCGACCCGGCGGAGCGTAAGCGAAGCCGGGTCGGGTGAGGGGGCGCCTCGGCATAACGCGGCGGGGGGGGGGGGGGGGGGCGGGCGCCGGCCCCGGGGGGCCCACCCCCGCGAGGACCCCCCGGCAGGCGACGGGGGGCGGGGCGGGGGGGGGGCGGGCCCGCGCCGCGCGG
>NZ_JACHIH010000055.1 GCF_014203125.1 Rhodopseudomonas rhenobacensis | reverse complement strand
TCGGCCATCGCAGCAACTCCCTGATCGCTGCAAAATTGAATCATGCCAAAGCAGACATGCCAACCAAAATGAAAGATTCACAGGCTCTGAGGCGCGCGCGCGTAGCGCGGGCCTCGAAGGATGACAGACGCAAGGGCGGCCGATGACCCCCCACATCCTGACCCGCACCCTCGATCGCAGCGCCACGATCTTCCTGATCATCGTCGCCGCGGTCGGCATCCTTCTCCCGTTGTCCAACCTGCTGTTTCCGGAAGGCTCGGCGCTGCACGTGCCGACCTATCTGATGGCGCTGTTCGGCAAATACGTCTGCTACGCACTGTTGGCGCTGTCGATCGACCTGATCTGGGGCTATTGCGGCATTCTCTCGCTCGGCCACGGCGCGTTCTTCGCGCTCGGCGGCTACGCCATGGGCATGTATCTGATGCGCCAGATCGGTCCGCGCGGGGTCTACGGCAACCCGGTGCTGCCGGATTTCATGGTGTTTCTGAACTACCAATCGCTGCCGTGGTACTGGTACGGCTTCGACATGTTCTGGTTCGCCGCGCTGATGGTGATCGTGGTGCCGGGGCTGCTGGCGTTCGGCTTCGGCTGGCTGGCGTTCCGCTCCCGCGTCACCGGCGTGTATCTGTCGATCATCACCCAGGCGATGACCTACGCGCTGTTGCTGGCGTTCTTCCGCAACGATTTCGGCTTCGGCGGCAATAACGGCCTCACCGACTTCAAGGACATCCTCGGCTTCAACGTGCAGGCCGACGGCGCCCGCGCCGCCTTGTTCGCGTTGAGTTGCCTGGCGCTGGCGCTGGGCTTCCTGATCTGCCGCGCGGTCGTGACCTCGAAGCTCGGCAAGGTGCTGATCGCGATCCGCGACGCCGAATCCCGCACGCGTTTCCTCGGCTATCGCGTCGAATCCTACAAGCTGTTCGTGTTCACGCTGTCGGCCTGCATGGCCGGCGTCGCCGGCGCGCTCTATGTGCCGCAGGTCGGCATCATCAATCCGGGCGAATTCGCGCCGGGCAATTCGATCGAGGCGGTGATCTGGGTCGCGGTCGGCGGTCGCGGCACCCTGATCGGCGCGGCACTCGGCGCCGTGGTGGTGAACTACGCCAAGACCGTGTTCACCTCGGGGCCATTGGCGCCCTATTGGCTGTTCATGCTCGGCGCGCTGTTCATCCTGGTGACGCTGCTGTTGCCGAAGGGCATCATCGGCACCTTCAACGCTTGGTGGGAGCCGTGGAAGACCAAGCGCGACAATGCCAATGCCGAAAGTGCTGCGCGCGAAGACGGCGTGATCGAACCGAAGATGGCGGAGTGAGCCGATGAGCATGCTGGAAACCCGCTCGACGCCATCGATGCTCTATCTCGACGGCGTCCACGTTTCGTTCGACGGCTTTCACGCCATCAACAACCTGTCGCTGACGCTTGCTACCGGCGAGATGCGCGCCATCATCGGCCCCAACGGCGCCGGCAAGACCACGATGATGGACATCATCACCGGCAAGACCAAGCCCGACCAGGGCGAGGTCTTGTTCGACGGCAGCGTCGACCTCACCAAGCTCGACGAGACCCAGATTGCCGAACTCGGCATTGGCCGCAAATTCCAGAAGCCGACGGTGTTCGAAAGCCAGACCATCGAGGACAATCTGCTGCTGGCGCTGAACGTCGATCATCGGGTGCGCGGCACGTTGTTCTGGCGCCAGAGCAAGGCGGAGGCCGCGACCATCGAGCGCGTGCTGGAGACCATCCGCTTGACCGACGCGCGCGATCGCCTCGCGGGCTCGTTGTCGCACGGCCAGAAGCAGTGGCTCGAGATCGGCATGTTGCTGGCGCAGGATCCCAAGCTGTTGCTGGTCGACGAGCCGGTCGCCGGCATGACCGACGTCGAAACCCATCAGACGGCAGAGCTTCTCAAAGAAATCAACCGCGACCACAAGACCGTGGTGGTGGTCGAGCACGACATGACCTTCGTGCGCGAACTCGGCGTCAAGGTCACCTGTTTGCACGAAGGCACGGTGCTGGCCGAGGGCACCATCGATCAGGTCTCGGCCAACGATCGCGTGGTCGAAGTGTATTTGGGGCGATGAGAGGGGGGCGAATAGCGAATAGGGAGTAGCGAATAGCGGAATTTAAGTCGTTGCTCTTTTCGGAATTGACCGTTTTCTACGCCACTCGCTACTCCCTATTCGCCATTCGCTATTCGCCACTCGCCCCTTGAGGACAAGCCATGCTGACCGTCGACAACATCAGCCTGTATTACGGCGCGGCGCAGGCGCTGCGCGGCGTTTCGATCGCGGCCGAACCCGGCAAGGTGACCTGCGTGCTCGGCCGCAACGGCGTCGGCAAGACCAGCCTGCTGCGCGCGCTGGTCGGCCAGCAGGCGATCTCAAGCGGCACGATCAGCTTCGACGGCCACGACATCTCCAAGCTGAAGCCCTATGAGCGGGCGCGCCGCGGCATCTCGTTCGTGCCGCAGGGCCGCGAGATTTTTCCGCTGCTCACCGTGGAAGAAAACCTCAAGACCGGCTACGCGCCGCTGAAGCGCGCCGACAAGACCATTCCGGACGACGTGTTCGCGCTGTTTCCGGTGTTGAATACGATGCTGGGCCGACGCGGCGGCGATCTGTCGGGCGGTCAGCAACAGCAGCTCGCGATCGGCCGCGCGCTGGTGATGCGGCCGAAGTTGCTACTGCTCGACGAGCCGACCGAGGGCATCCAGCCCTCGATCATCAAGGACATCGGCCGCGCGATTTCTTATTTGCGCGGGCTCGGCAACATCGCCATCGTGCTGGTCGAGCAGTATCTCGACTTCGCCTGCGAACTCGGCGACAATTTCGCCGTGATGGACCGCGGCGCGGTGAAGTTTTCCTGCGATCGTGCCAGCCTCGATCCCGCGGAGATCAGCCGCCAGATGGCGCTGTAGGAAGTTGATGATCGCGGAATGGCGTGACACGATTTCGGCCTCACCTCTCCCCGCTTGCGGGGAGAGGTCGGATTGCGAAGCAATCCGGGTGAGGGGGCCTTTCAACGAGTCCGCCCATCAATCGACGCCCCCTCACCCCAACCCTCTCCCCGCAAGCGGGGAGAGGGAGCACGCTGCCGCTGTCGCGCTGCCGCGGAAGTCATCCGGCCTGTGATGCCCCTCGACACCGCCGCCGCCGCGATCTTCGCCGCCAACCGCGCGCAGGGCGCGGTGAAGTTCGACGTCAAGCGCGAGGACGGCGTCACCCGCCGCGGCCGGCTGCATGAATCCGGCTCGCTGCGGGTGCGGTTTCCGTCGCCTGAGGCCGACGGCCTGTCGGCGGTGTTCATCAACACCGCGGGCGGCATCGCCGGCGGCGATCGCTTCGACAGCGAGATCGCGGCCGGCGCCGGCACGCGGCTGACGCTGACCACCGCGGCCGCCGAGAAAGTCTATCGCGCGGCCGCCGCACCGGCGCAGATCCGCATCGCGCTGAAGGCCGAGGCCAACGCGCATCTTTGCTGGCTGCCGCAGGAGACCATCCTGTTCGATCGCGCGCGGGTGACCCGCAGCATCGACATCGATCTGGCCGACAGCGCCTCGCTGCTGCTCTGCGAGATCGTGGTGTTCGGCCGCGCCGCGATGGGCGAAAAGATGCTGTCCGGCGAATTCGTCGACCGCTGGCGGCTGCGTCGCGGCGGCAAACTGGTGTTCGCCGAAACCGTGCGGCTCGACGGCGACATCGGCATGATGCTGGCGCGGCCGGCGGTCGCGGGTGGCGCTGCGGCGATCGGCACTGCGCTGATCGTGCCCGGCGACGAAGCGCTGGTGCAACGAATTCGCGACACCGCGCCGCGCTTTCGCGGCGAGGTCGGGATTTCCGCCTGGAATGGAATTGCAATGGCGCGGTTCTGTGCTCAAGATGGCGCGCGGCTGCGCGCCGACATGATGGCGGTGCTCGGCTGTGCCAGCGGCACCGCGTTGCCGCGGCTGTGGCTAGCTTAGTGATCGATCGAGTGTCCGCATGAATCTTTCCCCCCGTGAAAAAGACAAACTCCTGATCTCGATGGCGGCGATGGTGGCGCGGCTGCGCCTCGCCCGCGGCGTCAAGCTCAACCACCCCGAAGCCATCGCGATCATTTCCGATTTCATCGTCGAGGGCGCCCGCGATGGCCGCAGCGTTGCCGAGCTGATGCAGGCCGGCGCCGAGGTGATTACGCGCGCGCAGTGCATGGACGGCATTGCCGAAATGATCCACGACATCCAGGTCGAGGCCACGTTCCCCGACGGCACCAAGCTCGTCACCGTGCACCAGCCGATCAGGTAGGTCGCCGATGTGCTTCGGTCGCTTCGGTCCACCCAGGTTGATGTCCTCATGGTGAGGAGCCCGGCGAAGCTCGCAGAGCGCAGCCGGGCGTCTCGAACCATGAGCCCGCAGGAGAACACCCCATGATCCCCGGCGAACTGTTGATCCAGCACGGCGAGATCGAGCTCAACGCCGACCGCGAAACCGTGACGCTGAGCGTCGCCAATGCCGGCGACCGGCCGATCCAGGTCGGCTCGCACTACCATTTCTTCGAGACCAATCCGGCGCTGCAATTCGACCGCGCCAAGGCCCGTGGCATGCGGCTCGATATCGCCGCCGGCACCGCGGTGCGCTTCGAGCCCGGCCAGAGCCGCGAGGTGCAGCTGGTGGCGCTGGCCGGCAAGCGCGAGGTCTACGGCTTCCGCGGCGAGGTGATGGGGAAGCTCGACAAGGCTTGATGGGCCGCGGTGTAAGGACTACCTTAGATGTAAGGAGTTTCAGCGATGTCTTACAAGGCCTCTGCAACCGTTACGTCGAAGGGACAGGTTACCTTGCCGGCCTCGATCCGCGAGCGCTTGGGGGTGACGGCTGGTGATCGCCTCGACTTCGATCTGTCTGCGTCCGGCAAACTCACGGTCACCGCGGTGAAGCGCCGCAGCATTTTCGAGAATTTCGACGAGCTGCAGTTGCCGTCACGCGGACGACCGGGGACGAGGAAAGATATCGACGATGCGATCGCCGCGACGATCATCGAGAAATTCCCGCGACCGGGCAGGCGGCGGGGATGATCGCGATCGATACCAACGTTCTGCTGCGCTTCTTCGAGACGGCCGACAACGCCGCTCAGACCACTGCGGCACGGAACCTGGTTCGATCGCAAGGCAGCGTGTTCATCAATCCGGTGGTGTTGGTGGAGTTCGTCTGGGCGTTGCGCGCGTCGTTCGGGCTCGATCGAACGGCGATCCATGCGCGATTGCAGCGCATCGTTGCGGCCCCGGAGTTCGTCCTGCCATTTGCTCCGTCGATCGAGCGCGCGGTGGAGCAATACGGCAAAGGGCTTGCCGACTTTGCCGACTGTATGATCGGTGAACTCAACCTTGCCTTCGGATGCGAAGCGACCATGACGTTCGACAAGAAGGCTGCCCGGACCCTCCCATTCCGGTCGCTCAAAACTTAGCAAGGACCTAGCCATGTCCGTGAAAATCCCGCGCTCCGTCTATGCCGACATGTTCGGTCCCACCACCGGCGATCGGGTGCGGCTCGCCGATACCGACTTGATCATCGAGGTGGAGAGGGATTTCACCCACTACGGCGAAGAGGTGAAGTTCGGCGGCGGCAAGGTGATCCGCGACGGCATGGGGCAGAGCCAGGTCAGCAACGCGCACGGCGCCGCCGACACCGTGATCACCAATGCGCTGATCGTCGATCACTGGGGCATCGTCAAAGCCGACGTCGCCTTGAAGGACGGCCACATCGCCGCGATCGGCAAGGCCGGCAATCCGGACATCCAGCCCGGCGTCACCATCATCATCGGCCCCGGCACCGACATCATCGCCGGCGAGGGCAAGATCCTCACCGCCGGAGGCTTCGACAGCCACATCCATTTCATCTGCCCGCAGCAGATCGAGCACGCGCTGATGAGCGGCGTCACCTCGATGCTGGGCGGCGGCACCGGCCCGTCGCACGGCACCTTCGCCACCACCTGCACGCCGGGGCCGTGGCACCTCGGCCGGATGATCCAGTCGTTCGACGCGTTTCCGGTCAATCTCGGGCTGGCCGGCAAGGGCAACGCCTCGCAGCCCGCGGCGCTGAAGGAGATGATCGAGGCCGGCGCCTGCGCGCTGAAGCTGCACGAGGACTGGGGCACCACGCCGGCGGCGATCGACAATTGCCTCACCGTCGCCGACGACTACGACGTCCAGGTGATGATCCATTCCGACACGCTGAACGAAAGCGGCTTCGTCGAGGACACCATCAAGGCATTCAAGGGCCGCACCATTCACGCCTTCCACACCGAGGGCGCCGGCGGCGGCCACGCGCCGGACATCATCAAGGTCGCGGGGCTTGCCAACGTGCTGCCGTCGTCGACTAATCCAACCCGGCCGTTCACCAAGAACACCATCGACGAACATCTCGACATGCTGATGGTGTGCCACCATCTCGATCCGTCGATCGCCGAGGACCTGGCGTTCGCCGAGAGCCGGATCCGCAAGGAGACCATCGCGGCGGAGGATATTCTCCACGACCTCGGCGCGCTGTCGATGATGTCGTCGGACAGTCAGGCGATGGGCCGGCTCGGCGAGGTGATCATCCGCACCTGGCAGACCGCCGACAAGATGAAGAAGCAGCGCGGCTCGCTGCCGCAGGATAGCGCGCGTAACGACAATTTCCGGGTCAAGCGCTACATCGCCAAATACACCATCAATCCGGCGATCGCGCACGGCGTGTCGCGGCTGATCGGCTCGATCGAGCAGGGCAAGCTCGCCGATCTGGTGCTGTGGTCGCCGGCGTTCTTCGGCGTCAAGCCGGACCTGATCATCAAGGGCGGCTCGATCGTCGCGGCCCCGATGGGCGATCCGAATGCGTCGATCCCCACCCCGCAGCCGGTGCATTACCAGCCGATGTTCGCCGCCTATGGTCGCTCGCTGTTCGCCTCCTCGGTGGTGTTCACCTCGCAGGCCGCGGTGGCGGAGGGCCTCGCCAAGCAGCTCGGCATCCAGAAAGCGCTCTACGCGGTGGAGAACACCCGCGGCGGAATTTCCAAGAAGAGCATGATCCACAACGACGCCACGCCCGACATCGAGGTCGATCCGGAGACCTACGAGGTCCGCGCCGACGGCGAACTGTTGACCTGCGCCCCGGCCGAGGTGCTGCCGATGGCGCAGCGCTATTTCATGTATTGAGGTTCGTATTGAGGCTTGCGTGCCCCGGATGCAGGGCAGCGCGCCGCGAAGCGGCGTGGTGCGCTGCAGAGCCGGGGCCGTTACGCAACGCGGCGCTTGCAAAGGTCCCGGCTCACGGCGCAGCGCCAAGGCGCTGCACCGCGTCCGGGACACAGCAGGCGCGGACGCCGCAAAACAATCGCTTCAATCCCGACCGCCCAGCCCGTATTGTCCGGCCGGCCGCAAGCGACGGGCGAAGCTGACCTGCTGCAATCGTCGAGCCGTCGCCGGCGGCGATCAGGTCGAGAACAGTGAGAGACAAATGATCCGCGCAACGCACGTCAAAGGCCAGCATCGTTGGAATGAGGCCGCGGCCGACACCGTGGTGCTGGATTTCGACGACCGGCATCGCCGGCGCACCGCAATGGTCGGCACCCGCGGCCTGCAATTCCTGCTCGATCTCGAACACGCAGTGGCGCTGCGCGGCGGCGACGCGTTGGTGCTGGAAGATGGCCGCATGATCGAAGTGGTGGCCGCCGCCGAGCCGCTGATCGAAATCCGCTGCAAGGATCCGCAGCAATTGGTCCGCGTCGCTTGGCATCTCGGCAACCGCCACCTGCCGACGCAGCTGATGGCAAAGGGCCTGCGGATCCGCCGCGATCACGTCATCGAGGCGATGCTGCAAGGGCTCGGCGCGAAAATCGTTGAGATCGAGGCGCCGTTCGATCCGGAAGGCGGTGCCTACGCGCAGCCGGCCGAGCCCGGCCATGATCATTCCGGGCACGATCACGCGCATCATGATCACGCCCACCACGATCATGATCACGGCGAGCACGCGCAGCACGATCATGCGCACCACGACCATGCCCACCACGATCACGCGCCGCACGACCATGCTGCGCACGCGCATGACGATCACCACGTCCACGACGAGCATTGCGGCCATGATCATCACGGCCTCGCCCATGCTCACGACCACAAGTAGCACCGACGAGGCCGCGCCGGCCGACGCGGCGCTGTCGGCCGCGCAGGGCGCTGCTCTCTATCGCTTGATGACCTGGCTGTCGCCGGCGTTTCCGGTCGGCGCGTTTTCCTATTCCAGCGGCATCGAATGGGCGGTGGAGGCGGGCGACATCGTCGACGCGCCGACGCTGCAGGATTGGCTTTGCGCGATGCTGCGTCATGGCGCCGGCTTCTGCGACGCCGTGTTGCTGGCGCATGCGCATCGCGCCGCCGCCGCGCAGGATCACGCCGCGCTCGGCGAGGTCGCCGAGCTGGCTTGTGCTTACGCGCCGTCGCGCGAGCGCCATCTGGAGACCACGGCGCAAGGTCGAGCGTTCATCGAGATCGCCCGCGCGGCCTGGCACAGCGCGCGCCTCGATGCGGCGATCAGCGCTTGTGACGGCATGACCGCCTATCCGGTCGCGGTCGGCCTGGTCAGCGCCGCGCATGGTGTGCCGCTCGCCGCGACGCTGCACGGCTTTCTGCACGCGGTGGTGTCGAACTGGATTTCCGCAGGCTCCCGGCTCGTGCCGCTCGGGCAGACCGCCAGTCAGCGTTTGATCGCGGCCCTCGAGCCGGTGGTGATCGGCACCGGCGCCCGCGCCTTGATAGCAAGCCTCGACGATCTCGGCGGCGCGACGTTTCGCGCCGATCTCGCCGGGATGCGCCACGAGGCGCAATACACCCGGCTGTTTCGTTCGTAGTCGATCAATCGCGATCGAGCTTGGCCAGCGCTTCGGCTTCGGCGAGGTCGTCGCTGGTGTTGGCGTTGAAGAACGGATCGAACGGCTGCGTCGGCCACGCCACGGTGGCGACCTGATAGCGCGCGAGGAATGCGCCGACCTTGCGCAGGCCTTCGTCGCTGAGCGCCGTGCGCAGCCGCTCGCGCTCGCCGACGTCCCACAGCCCGACCACCGGATGCGAGCGGCCGCCGGACGCAGCCACCGCGAATTGCGCGTGCTGTTCGCTCAGCGCGCGCTGTAGCCGCGCCAAAAGATCGCGCGGCAGGAACGGACAATCGGCCGGCGCGCTCAGCAGGAAGCGGACCTCGGGGCGGTGCGCGGCCGCCCAGTCGAGCCCGGCCAGCACGCCGGCCAACGGCCCGGCGAATCCGGCGACGCTGTCGGCGACCACCGGCAGGCCGAACTCGGCGAATCGCGCCGGATCGCCGTTGGCGTTGAGCAGCAGGCTATCGCACTGCGGCATCAGCCGCGCGATCACGCGTTGCAGCAGACTGCGGCCGGCGATGCTGCGCAGCGGCTTGTCGCCGCCGCCGAGCCGGCGCGCCAAGCCGCCGGCGAGAATCACCGCGGGAATCGTCGAAAGGTCGTCGGCAGGCTGGGTCATGCGGCGCCGTTGATAGCACTACGATAGATCAACGGCCAAGATGATTGACGCGGCCGCGGTCCTTCGCCATCGTCATTTCATGACCACGACAACGCTTGATCTCACCGGGCTGAAATGCCCGCTTCCCGCCCTGCGTACCCGCAAGGCGTTGAAGACCATGCACAGCGGCGACCTCCTGGAGGTCTGCTGCACCGATCCTCTGTCTGTCATCGATATTCCTAATCTGGTGATCGAAACAGGTGATCGCGTCGAAATCCGCGAACGCGGCGAACGGCGCATCGTGTTTCTGATCGAGAAGCTCGGCGCGGTCGAGCTCGAAGCCGGCTCCGACTGAGCGATCAGCTCCGCCATCTCGGCGCCGGCAACCGCGCCGCCTAGGGCAGCGTGCGCGATGCGATCGCGGGTCTGCGACTCCTGGGATGCGTGCAGCAGCTGTCCGGCAGAGCAGTCTCGCGCAAGACTACTTCGATCGCCTGTTGCATCCTGCGCTTAGCTCTGGCTGCGGTCACGGAACCATCGGTATGGATGGAAATTAGTCCGGACAACGGAGGAGCGCAGCATGGCCCGGAAGTACTCGAAGAAGGCGGCGGCGAAAGTCGAGCGCGCAGTCAAGAAAACCAAGGCGGGCACGTTGAAGAGCGGCCGCTCCGGCAAGACGGTGAAGAGCCGCAAGCAGGCGATCGCGATCGGACTGTCGGAGGCGCGCGCCGAAGGCAAGAAGGTGCCGCCGAAGAAGACATCCAAGAAGGCCGGCAAAAAATCCGGCGCGAAGAACGCCGCTGCCAAGAAATCTGGTCGCAAGACCTCGACGGCGAAGGCCGGAGCCAAGACATCCAAAGCGAAGACATCCAAGGCGAAGACATCCAAAGCCAAGAAGTCGAAGGCGAGGGCCTCGAAGTAGCAGACCTCGGCAAAGACTTTTGCCGGGCGTGAACTGTGTTATCAGCCGCCCCGGCGCTTCAAAATATGCCACCGTCATTCCGGGGCGCGAGCAGCTTCAGCTGCGAGCGAACCCGGAATCTTGCTGCGCTGGAAGGCGTCATACCTGTTGCGAGATTCCGGGTTCGCTCGGGCTATCGCCCTCGCGCCCCGGAATGACGGTTCGGTGTGGATTTAGTGTATCCAATTACACTGCGCGGAAATGCATCGCGGCGCAATTTGGCGGACGGCCATCGTTCGGAAATGACCAAGCGCTATTCGCCGATCAGCTCGCCTTGCGACGTCGCGCCGGAGCGCGTTGCGCTTTCGCCGCCCGGCCGCGCCGCGCCGGCTGGGCGCGCCGTGGTGCCGCGGCGTCGGCCTTGCTGCCCTTGCCGCCCTTCAAACTCTGCTTCAGCGCGTCCATCAGGCTGATGACGTTGTCGGACTTCTCCTCGGGCTCGGCGATCTTCAACGGCTTGCCGGCGGCCTTGCGCTTCACCAGCGCCTTCAGCGCGGTCTCGTAATCGTCCTTGAATTTCGACGGATCGAAATGCGCCGCCTTGCTGTCCAGGATGTGCGACGCCAGCTCGATCATGTCCTTGGAGATTTTCGGATTCTTGATGCCGTCGAAATAATCGTCGGCGTCGCGCAGCTCGTAGGGATAGCGCAGCGTGGTGCCGAGCAGGCCCTTGCCGAACGGCTCGATGGCGATGACGTGCTCGCGGTTGGTCAGCACGATGCGCGCCAGCGCCACGCGGTCCTTGTCCTTCATGGCATCGCGGATCACCGCGAAGGCGTCGACCCCGGCCTTGCCGTCCGGCACGATGTAGTACGGGTGGTTGAGATAGCGCTTCTCGATTTCGTCGGCCGGCACGAAGCTGTCGATCTCGATGGTGTGAGTGCTCTCGATCTGCACCGCGTCGAGTTCGTCCTTTTCGATCTCGATGAACTTGCCCTTGCTGATCTCGTAGCCGCGCGCCTTCTGGTCTTTCTTCACGACGTCGCCGGTTTCCTTGTCGACCATCTGCTGCTTCAGCCGGTTGCCGGTCTCGGCGTTGATCATGTGGAAGCGGGTCTTCTCGACGCTGGTCGATGCCGGGTACAGCGCCACCGGGCATGTCACCAGCGACAGCTTCAGCGAGCCTTTCCAGTAGGCGCGGGGGGTGGCCATAACGTCTCCAGAGCTGGGGTCGGCGCGACACGGGCGCGTCGCGCAAAGGCGGAACTTCAACAGCAATTGCGGGTTTTGGTTCCGAGTTGTTGAATGGCTCGCCCAGCACGCAGAGGATTTCCCGTGACGCTCGACAACCTCAAGCTCTATCGCAAGAAACGCGACTTCGAGAAGACCGCTGAGCCGAGCGGCGAAGCGAAGGTCGCGCCGTCGCAGCGGCGGCGTTTCGTGATCCAGAAGCACGACGCCACAAGGCTGCATTACGATCTGCGGCTGGAGTTTGACGGCGTGTTCAAGTCGTGGGCGGTGACGCGCGGGCCGTCGCTCGATCCGCACGACAAGCGGCTCGCGGTCGAGGTCGAAGATCATCCGCTCGATTACGGCGATTTCGAAGGCACCATTCCGGAAGGCCAGTACGGCGGCGGCACGGTGCAGCTGTGGGATCGCGGTTACTGGGAAGCCGAGGATCCGGAGCGCGGCTTCAAGACCGGCGATCTCAAATTCACGTTGCATGGCGAGAAGCTGCAGGGCAGCTTCGTGCTGGTGCGGATGCGCAACGACCGCACCGGCGGCAAGCGCACCAACTGGCTGTTGATCAAGCACCGCGACGACTACGCGAAAGAGGGCGCCGCCAACGACATCCTCGCGCAGGACGCTTCGGTTGCATCCGGCCGCGCGATGGCACAGATCGCCGCCGGCAAGGGCCGCGCGCCAAAGCCGTTCATGCTGCGCGCCGCGCGCGCCAAGGCGGACGCGGTGTGGGACTCCAATCATGGCCTCGCGGCCGACGCGCGCGCCGAGCGCGACACTCCGACGGCGCGCCGCGCTAAGCCCTCGCGGGCGGCGAAGCCCGCCAAGGTGGCTGCGAAAAAGCCGGCAGCGAAGCAAGCGACCACCAAGAAGTCGACAGCGGACGAAGCCAAGCAGGCGAAGGCCAAACCGGCCAAGCGGGCGAAAGCCGTTGCCAAGATGCCGGACTTCATCGCCCCGCAGCTCTGTACCTCGGTCGAGCGGCCGCCCGGCACGGAAGGCTGGTGCCACGAGATCAAGTTCGACGGCTACCGCATGCAGCTGCGTGTCGAGGACGGCAAAGCCACGCTGAAGACCCGCAAGGGGCTGGACTGGACGCGGAAATTCCAGGCCGTCGCCGACGAGGCCGCAGCATTGCCGGATTGCATCATCGATACCGAGGTGGTCGCGCTTGATGCCGGCGGCGCGCCGGATTTCGCCGCGTTGCAGGCGGCGTTGTCGGACGAGAACACCGACAACCTGATCTGCTTTGCGTTCGACCTGTTGTTCGCCGAGGGCGAGGATCTGCGGGGGCTGCCGCTCGGCGAGCGCAAGCAACGTCTGCAAGAGATGCTTGAGACCGCGCGCGGTCGCCGCAAGGCCAGCGTGATCCGCTACGTCGAGCATTTCGAAAGCGGCGGCGACGCGATCCTGCAATCGGCCTGCAGGATGTCGCTGGAAGGCATCGTCTCGAAGAAGCTCGACGCGCCGTATCGCTCCGGGCGCAGCGACAGCTGGACCAAGGCGAAGTGCCGCGCCGGCCATGAGGTGGTGATCGGCGGCTGGAAGAGCAACGCCGGCAAATTCCGCTCGCTGTTGGTCGGCGTGCACCGCGACGATCATCTCGCTTATGTCGGCATTGTCGGTACCGGCTTCGGCCAGGACATGGTGAAGCGGATCATGCCGGCGCTGAAGGCGAATGCTTCGAACGAAAACCCGTTTGGCGGCAAGACCGCGCCGAAGAAGACCAGCGAGGTGCATTGGCTGCAGCCGGAGCTGGTGGCGGAGATCGAATTCGCCGGCTTCACCGGCGCCGGCATGGTGCGGCAGGCCGCGTTCAAGGGGCTGCGGCAGGACAAGCCGGCCGCGGAGGTCGAAGCCGAAACGCCGAAAAGGACCGCGATCGCCGAGCCGAAACCGCAGCGCGGCAAAGCCAAGGCTGCGTCCGACAAGGCTACATCCACCAAGGCCACGCCTGTGAAGGGCCCCGCGAAAGCCCGGCCCGGCCAGCCGTCGCCGGTGATGGGCGTCACCATCTCCAAGCCCGACAAACAGCTGTGGCCCGACGCCGGCGACGGCGAGCCGGTGACCAAGCTCGATCTGGCGCGCTACTTCGAGGCGGTCGGCGAATGGATGCTGCCGCATATCAAGGGCCGGCCATGCTCGATCGTGCGCGCGCCGGACGGCATCAAGGGCGAGCAGTTCTTCCAGCGCCACGCCATGCCGGGCACCTCGAGCCTGTTGGAGCTGGTCACCGTGTCCGGCGACCGCAAGCCCTATCTGCAGGTCGATCGCGTCGAGGGGCTGGCCGCGGTGGCGCAGATCGGCGGGCTGGAGCTACACGCCTGGAATTGCGCGCCGGATGCGCCCGACGTCCCCGGCCGCTTCGTGTTCGATCTCGATCCGGCGCCGGATGTCGGGTTCGGCGAGGTGGTGGCGGCGGCGAAGGAGATGCGCGAGCGCTTGACGGCGTTGGGACTGGAGAGTTTCTGCAAGACCACCGGCGGCAAGGGCCTCCATGTGGTGACGCCGCTCAGCAAGGCCGACGACGTCGATTGGAAACAGGCCAAGGCGTTCACGCAAGCGGTGTGCCGGCAGATGGCCGAGGACAGCCCGCAGCGCTATCTGCTCAACATGTCGAAGAAGCTGCGCGAGGGAAAGATCTTCCTGGACTATCTGCGCAACGACCGCATGGCGACCGCGGTGGCGGTGCTGTCGCCGCGCGCGCGCGAGGGCGCGACGGTGTCGATGCCCTTGACCTGGACGCAGGTGAAAGGCGATCTCGATCCGAAACGATTTACACTACGCACCGTGCCCGCACTGTTGGCGAAAACCAAAGCCTGGGCCGATTATGATCAGGCAGCCACCCCGCTGAAAGCCGCACTCAAGAAGCTGGCTTCCAGCGGGGCGACGTAGCGCTTAGATTTTGGTGCTTAGAGCTTGCCGAGCAACAGAAGGATCAGCAGGATCACGATGATCAGGCCGAGGCCGCCGCCGCCGTAATAGCCGGTGCCGTAGAACGGGCCGCCGCCGACGCCGCTGAAGCCGCCGAGCAGCGCGATGACCAGGATGATCAGGATGATTGTTCCGATTGACATTTTCTTCTCCTCAACCCGACGGTCCGCACAAATGCCCCGCCGCGACCACTCGAAAACGTCCATCTCAATTGAAGGTTCCGCCGATTGAACCGGCTGACCTACCTCTGTTTACCGCGCGCCTCTGTTTTTTCGCGGGTTGCGGCCTACATGATTAGTAGCCCCTCACAAGGATCACCGCTTATGTCAACACCGCTTGTCGTTTCGATTCCGCATCAGCTCGGCCGCGAGGAAGCCCGGCGCCGGCTGCAATCCGGCCTCTCCCGCGCGGCGACCAATGTTCCGGTGCTCAAGGTCGACGAGGAGAGCTGGGAAGGCGACCGCATGATCTTTCGGGTCCGCGCCCTCGGCCAGGCCGCAGCCGGCCGCGTCGACATCGCCGACGACCACGTCCGGCTGGAAGTCGTGCTGCCGTGGCTACTGCAGAAATTCGCCGAAGCGGCGCAGTCCGCGATCAAGCAGCGCGGCCATCTGTTGCTGGAGAAGAAGCGCTGAACAGACGTCGCGTCGAGCAGCTACACTGTCTCGTTGCGGCATAGCCGTCAGAATGCAGCCGTCATTCCGGATTGCGAGTTCGCAAGAACGAGCAAGTCCGGAATCCATATCCCCCGCAGGGGTTATGGATCCCGGGCTCGCTCGCAGCTGTCGCTGCTCGCGCCCCGGGATGACGGCGCGAAGAGTGCAATCGTCCCAAGTAATCGCACCAAGTAATCGTCCCAAGTAATCGTCCGAACCCGCGAAGCGGCAAAAAGTAGGCTTTCGTTAAGCCGAATTCGCCAGCCTGAGGCGGCGGAGCAGGGAACCGAACTACGTGTTCGGCACGACCTCCGCCAGGCCGCCCGGCCTCGATCCCGGGCGGCCTTTGGAGTTTGTGTCGGCGGGCGCCGGTGTCAGTCCTTCCGCGTGGCGCGCAGCCGGGTCGCGCTCAAGGCGCCTTTGAAGCGCGCCGGCCGCACCGCCGCCGGCATCTGCGCGAACAGCGCGGACAGCTGCAGCGGCGCGCCGTCGACCTCGTAGTGCTCGGCGATCACCGTGCCCTCGAAGGCCGCCGGCGCCGGCCAGCGCCGGCCGTCATTGGTTGCCGCGGCCATGGCCTTGGCCACCACCACGATGACGGCGTTGCGCTCATGGCGTCGCGCAAACGCGATCACCCGGTCGGCGTGCGGCCCGCTGACCGGCAACGGCTCGTAGCTGCCGTTCAGGAACAACTCGGGCTGTTCGGCGCGCAGCTTCAACAGCTGCCGGGTCCAGGCGAGCTTGATGCGGCCGTCCTGCCACTGCGCGGCGAGCTCGCTCCAATCCGGTTGCTCGAGGCTCTGCAGCGCTTTGTTGCGCGCGGCAAAATCCACCGGCCGCCGGTTGTCGGGATCGACCAGCGAGGTGTCCCAGAACTCGGTGCCCTGATAGAAATCCGGCACGCCGGGCAGCATCGCCTTCAGCGTCAGCTGGCTCAGCGAATTCAGCGCGCCGAGCAGCGCCACGCGCTGCACCAGCGCCTGCATCTGGCCGATGAATTCTCCGGCCGCGGCTGGATCGAGGATCCGCGCCAGGAAGGTGTTGAGCCCCTCTTCGTACTCCTGATTGGGATTGAGCCAGCTGGTTTCCTGCTTGCCCTCGCGCGCCGCCTTCAGCGCATAGGCCTGCATGCGGTCGAGGAAATCCTTATCGCCGTCGAGCGGCCAGGCGCCGAGCAGCGCCTGATACAGCATGTATTCGAACGGCGCCGAGGGCGTTCGGGCGTCGCCCTTGATGACCAGATGCGACGCGTTCAGGAGCTTCCATTTCGCCACCAATGCCGACCATTCGCCGGGGATTTCGGCGAGCGCCAACAGCCGCGCGCGCGCATCCTCGCCGCGCTTAGTGTCATGGGTAGCGGTCGCGGTCATGCCGTGCGGCCAATCGATCGCGCGCTTGCGCATGGTCTCGTGGAAGCTGTCGATCGACAGCGCGTTCGCCGCGGCGTCGCCGCCGACTTCGTTCAGCGCCAGCAGCCGGTGGTAGCGATAGAACGCGGTGTCCTCCAGCGACTTCGCCATGGTCGGGCCGGTGAACTGCTGCAGCTTCAGCGCAAAGCGCCGCACCCGCGGCTTGGAATGCGCGGCGCGGCCGGGCTTGATCAGATCCAGCGTCAGCACGTCGCGGAGAAAATCGAAGATGCCTTCGTCGGCGTTGAACCAGTCGGCGCGCGCCTTCTCGATGGTCTGCGCGATCAACTCGCGGTCGAGTTCGGTCGGCCCGGCCGCCGTCAAGTAAGTGCGATAGACCGGGAAGTGCAGCACGTAGAGTTCGAGGATCTGCCGCAGATTGTCGGCGGAGAAATCCCGTGTCGAATAATGCCCGCCGGCGATCCGTGCCAACAGCCGCGACAGCACGGTGAATTCGCTGAGCAGCAGGGTTTCCAGCACCCGGCGCTTGGCTTCTTTCAACACCGGGGCGAATTTCGGCGGCGTGTTGCTGATCTGGCGCCAGACCTCATCGAGCGCGGGAAGCCCATTGCCGTCGACCAGCACCTGGGTGATCACGTTCATCCATTCATAGCCGGTGGTGCCGTGCACCCCGGTGAAGCGGCGCAGGCTCTCGTCTTCGCCGAGAATCTTTTCGATCACCATGTAGAACGGCGTGGTGGCGTCGCCGCGCGCCTCGCGCAGCAGCCGGCGCAGCCGCTGGAAATATTGCGCGGGATCGCGCAGCCCGTCGATGTGGTCGAGCCGCAGCCCCTGCAACTTGTCTTCGGCGATCAGCCGGCGCACCAGCTGATGGATCGCCTCGAAAGTGCCGGCGTCCTCGACCCGCAGCCCGGCGAGGCTGTTGACGTCGAAGAACCGCCGATAGTTGATCTCGCTGGAGGCGAGCCGCCAATGCCCGAGCTTGTAGTGCTGGCGTTCCAGCAGCAGGTGCAGCGCCTGGGTCTGGGTCGGGCGATCGCGGCCGGCGCGATAGGCGTCGAGCCCGCGCGCGATGAGCGCCGCGCTGCCCGGAATGCGCTTCAAGGCGTCCTTGAATTCGGGCGCCGCTGTGCGGTCGGGCTGCCGTGGCCCCTGATAGCGCTGCGCGAGGTCGAGGATGGCGCGGCCGGCGGGTTGATCCTCGGCCTCGGCGGTCTTCACCGCGTTGCGCAGCACTTCGCCGTAGCGCTGCGGCGCGATCGGCAGCCGATGCTCGAAGTACCAGGCCGACAGGCTGCCCTGCTCGGCGTCGTAGCGCAGTTCGATGTCGCCGCGCTCCAGCGCCTCGCCGTAGGAGGTGCCGATGATCGGCAGCAGCACGCCGCCGCGCGGCCGATGCGGCAGGATATCCCAATCGATGTCGAACGAAGCGGCGTGCGGCGAGGCCGGTCCCCATTCCAGCACGTCGAGCCACCACGGATTGTCGGCGTAATGCACGCCGACATGATTGGGCACGAAGTCCAGGATCAGCCCGAGATCGTTCTGTTTCAGCGTCGCCGACAGCCGCTCGAAGCCGTCGTCGCCGCCGAGCTCGGGATTGAGCTTGGTGTGATCGACGATGTCGTAGCCGTGGGTGGAGCCCTTGCGCGCCGTCATGAATGGCGACGCGTACAGGTGGGTGATGCCCAGCGATTTCAGATAGGGGACGATGGCGGCGGCATCGTCGAAGCCGAAATCGGCGGTCAATTGCACGCGGTAGGTGGCGGTCGGAATGGCAGGCGGCATGAGGTCTCTTCGCAGCGGCAGGTTTCCGCCGGCGGCGGATCACCCAAGCAAATCGCAGCGCGGGAGATTGGTTCCGTTGCTGCGCCGGCTCCGAGCACAGCTTCACCTCTCCCCGCTTGCGGGGAGAGGTCGACCCGGCGAAGCGAAAGCGAAGCCGGGTCGGGTGAGGGGGCGCCTCGGCATAACGCGGCGCCCCCCCCCCCCCCCCCCCCCGCCGGGGGGGGGGGCCCCCCCCCCCCCCCCCAACCCGGGGGGGGGGGATTGCCCGCCCCCGCGCTAAAAAAAACG
>NZ_JACHIH010000054.1 GCF_014203125.1 Rhodopseudomonas rhenobacensis | reverse complement strand
CCTGCTGGCCTCCCAATTCCAGCATCAAGCTTGAATCAGAAACCGCCTGATTTGGGAATCCCCCATCGATTCAGCCAAGCGTCATCCCGCTCTAGGGCCGCCTGCTCAAAACCATCAGCCGCGTGCAGCTACTGGTGCGCGACGATTGGGGCCTGTCGGTGCTCAACCCGTCAGAGCAACGCGACCTTCTCGAGATCCTCGATGATCGCCACGGTCGCGCCTCCACCGTCGTCATCAGCCAGGTCCCAGTCGATCAATGGCACGCCGTCATCGGCGACCCAACATTGGGCGACGCCATCCTGGACCGCCTCGTTCACAATGCCCACCGCCTCCAACTCAGCGGAGAAAGCATGCGAAAACAGAACGCCCGAAACCGAACGCTTGACGAAGCCGCGAACCCCTGAACCAATCACCAAGTCGGCCAAAGCGGCTGCTCATGATCGCGTGAAATGTCTGCTCACGATCAAATGAAACGAGTGCTCACCATCGAGTGAGATCGCCGCTCGCGATAACCGAAATGCACAATGACACTGCACAATCATGACGGCGTTGCCAGCCCGCCTTCATGACAAAGCTGGAAAACTCTAGCTCTCGGCGGTCCAAAGAGTGGTCTCAGAGCAAGAGCAAGAAAATTCTAACCGCGGGTGGTCCAAAGTCCGGTCTCATAGCAAAGCAACCAGGACTTTGGCCATCGCGGGAAGAAAGAAACGGCTCAGGTCACCGATGTTGAAGAGCAATAATATAGAAGCCCGCACTTTTGTCTAATGATCCGCCAATTCTGAACAAAGCCGCGGACGTAGGATAATCATCGGCGATGACGCTCCTTCCCTCCATCGACCAAGTCGGGCATTCTGTATGACGCTGGATTATTGAGACAGCGCGACCCGCATTTGGGCGAAGCCGACGGCAGCCTGTACGGGGTCGATCACCGGAAGACCGACATGCCGCTCGATCTCCCGTCGGTGTTCGCCCAGACCGGCGCAGCCCAACACGATGACCTCGGCGCGGTCGTCCTGCTTGAGGCGGGTGGCGACGTCCTTGACCCGCTCGATGGTGTCCTGCTCGTTCAGCCCTGCCGTCCCGGTGCCGATCGAACGATCGCCGGCAAGCCTGTCCATCAGCGACAGTTCACGCAGATAGCGCGCATGACGTCCGATGGCCGCCTCACTGATCGACACGATGCCGAAACGATGGCCGAACTGGATGGCCGCGTGGTAGGCGCTTTCAGCTATTCCCAAGACCGGGACGGTCAACTCTTCGCGTAGCAAGTGAACGCCGGGATCCGCAAAGCAGGCGACCACGACGGCCGCCGCGGGCATGGCGCCGATCGCGCGTAGCATCGCGGGGCCCGCTTGCATGACGTGTTGTTGCGTATCGATTCCTGGCGGCCCGTCGATGACACGGACGGTCCGGACCGGAATGGTTGAAGCCGCAAGCAACGGCTCGATCGACCGTTGGATCGCCTCCGTCATCGAAACCGAACTGTTCGGATTGACGACGACAATGGATGCACTGGCGGCCGTCACAGCTCGGGCCCTTCGCCAAGCTTTTGCTTGATGAGCGGCGGCGCTGGCCGCCCCTTCAGCGAAGGAAAGCGCGTGAGGCGCTCCGAGGAGGCGTAGCCCTTAAGAATCGCCCGCCGCCCATTTGGCCACCGGTCCTCGCTTATCGGCCAACTGCACCCTGTTGCCATTTCGCCTCGCTGTCGGACGGAAAATCCCATTCTCGGGAATACGAATTTACATTGTGAGAATATCGCCTACGATAGCACAGTCAAGTGGAGGCCGTTGACCGTGCCACGGCCGCGTCACGCGCTGGGCAAGGCCGTTTTGCGAGGTCGAATTGAGTGAAACCGAAAGGACAGGAGCGCAGACGCTGGAACGCGGCCTGGACCTGATCTGGCATCTCTTGCGGTCGGATACCGGCAAAGCGTCCGTGGCCGAACTAGTCAACGCCATTGGCGTGCCCAAGAGCACGGCCTACCGGCTTCTCAAGGTGCTTAAGGAACGTGGGTTCGTCGAGGAGGCTGCGGGCGACGGTCAGTACAGGCTCGGCTATCGCGCGCTGCAATTCGCGGCTGGTGGAAACTACGAGACGGTATTGCGGCAATTGCTGTTGCCGCATCTTCAATCGCTGGCGTCGGTGACGGGTGAAACCGCAATCCTGACGATCAAGCGCGGCGCGCAGGCCCTCGGCGTCGCCTATGCGCAAAGCCCGCAGCCCGTGCGTTTCAGCTTTCAACCCGGGGTGCTGATGCCGCTACACGCCGGCGCGTCCGCGAAAGTACTTCTGGCCTTTGCAAGCGAGAAGGAGAGACATCAAATCCTTTATCGCCAACAGGGACCGTTGGACGGGCCGGCTTTCGATCCTTCCATTCTGGATGACGAACTCGCTCACATCCGGCGGGTCGGATACGTGACGACCGAGTCTGAAGTCGACACGGACACCACCACGATCGCCGTTCCACTCCTCGACATAAAAGGCCGGCTTGTTGCGGGTCTCAGCGTCGGCGGACCGAGCTTCCGTGTCACCGGTGCGGCGCGGGTGCGCATTCTTTCCGCGCTTCGCGAGGAGGCGAACCTGATCTACCGCACGGCGCTTTTGTCCGATTGCTGACCTTGCCCAGGAGCATCACATGACGGTGACCCCGTTCGTCCGAGAAATCCCGCTGGTCTCCATTGAAAATGTCGACCTCGTCTATGGCGATGACGGCGGGGCGCCCGCCGTCGCCGGCCTCTCGATGAAGGTCCGAAAAGGCGAATTCCTTGCGGTGGTCGGACCGTCGGGGTGTGGCAAGTCGACGCTGATGAAACTGATGACCGGCCTTCGGATTCCGCAAAAAGGCGTGGTGCTGGTTCAGGACGCGCATGTGACGCATCCGATCTCGATCGTCGGGATGGCTTTTCAGAATCCGACATTGTTGCCTTGGCGGACCACCATTGAAAACATCATGCTTCCATTGGAGGTGGTGAAGCAGCACAAGCGCCGCCTCCGGTCTCACCGCACCGAATATCTGCAGAAGGCGAGAGCCCTGCTGAAGCTCGTCGGTCTTGAAGGCGTGGAAGATAAGTACCCGTGGGAACTCTCGGGGGGAATGCAACAACGCGCCAGCTTGTGCCGCGCGCTCATCCATGAGCCGGAACTGCTGATGCTGGACGAGCCTTTCGGCGCGTTGGATGCCTTCACGCGGGAAGAGCTCTGGCTGGCTATTCGCGACATCCACGCTGCCAGCGGCGTGACGGTCGTGCTGGTGACCCACGATCTCCGGGAGGCGGTGTTCCTGGCGGACCGGATTTTGGTCATGTCGTCGCGTCCCGGACGGGTGTCGTCCGAACACACAACTCCGTTCGCTCGCCCGCGGCCACTGGAGCTGCTCTACGACAACGAGTTCAATCGGGTAGTACAGACCCTTCGAGACGAGATCATTCGCGCTCGGCTTCCGGTCGATGCGGCGGGTCGTCTAGACAATTGCCACACGGGTTAACGCGACGGCTGGCGACCCCATATCGCCGTCGACTGAGTCGACAGGTGGCCGCCATTGCCATGGGTCAGTCCGAAGCGCGCTCCGTCGACCTGCGCGGCACCGCCGTCGCCACGTAGTTGGCGGATCGTCTCAGCGATCAGGAACAGGCCGTACATGCCGGGATGGGCGGAGCAGAGACTGCCGCCATTGGTATTAACGGGCAGTCTGCCGCCTGGAGCAATGGCTCCGCTTTCGACCAAGGGGCCGCCCTTGCCCTTGTCGCAGAAGCCGAGATCCTCCAGGAACAGGATGGGATAGATGGTGAAGCCGTCATAAAGCTGCAGCACGTCGATATCGCTCGGGGCGAGCCCGGCCATTGCAAAGGCAGCGGGAGCAGTCTGCGCTGCCAACGTCGTGGTTAGACTTGTTGCCTGCGCGATACGCCGATGTGAGATCGCCGTCGCCCCGCCAAGGAAATACACCGGAGGCCGTCGATATCTTTCGGCGCGATCACTTGCCACCATGATGACCGCCGCGGCGCCGTCGGTCATCTGACCGCAATCATGAATGCTAAACGGGCGCGCCACATAAGGCGCGGCCAGCAGCTGTTCGATCGAGAGCGGGGGAAGCGGAGGAATTTCCGGGTTCAATGCGGCCCACCGCCTCGCGGACAAGGCGACGGCGGCCATTTGTGCCCGTGTCGTGCCGTAAGCATGCATGTGGGCGCTGGCAGCCAGAGCGACGCCAGCGATCGGAAACTGCGCACCAAATTCCGCCTCATGCAGCAGCGGCTCGTGCAGCGATAGCGGCGGCGTTTTATTCGAGCCGGCATCGCTGCCGTAGACCAGCAGCGCGACGTCGCACAAGCCCGCGGACAGCGCCAGCGTCGCCGACATCGCGTAGTGGACGAAGGACGCGCCGCCGATATTACTGGCATCGATCCAGCGCGGGTTCAGTCCGAGATACTCGCTGACCGAAACCGCCGGCATGAAGTTGACGAGATTGGTGGTGAAGATCCCGTCGATGTCGCCCACCTGGATTCCGGCGTCGCGCGCCGCGGCCGCCGTCGCATCTGCGATCAGCTCAAGATGGGTCCTGCCATGGCCGCTCGGAAAACCGGCCAGTCCGACACCCACCGCCGCGCTTGCAGCTCTCAGCATCGATCGGGATGTCACGTCTTGATGCGGAATGACGGGAAGTCATCATGCAACCGCGCCTTCGGGACCAGAACCGCTGTCATGCCGATGATGTCGCCGTCAGGCGGGTCAACCAGCTTCGCCATCAACTTTATTCCTTCGTCAAGCTGAACAATGGCCAAGGCAACGACGCTCTCGGCTCCCGGATCGCCCGGCCGCGCGATCATCGTGAAGGATTCGACGCGCCCCACGCCCGCGGAGTCGCAGAATATCAGATCCTGCGAGCCGCAATGGGTGCAGATCGCTCGGGGGTAAAAGATGGCAGCGCAACAGGCCCGGCAGCGCTGGAAAGAGAGACGGCCGCTCTCGCGACGCCGCCTCCACTCCGCTTCAGGACTTGCCGACGACGACCCGACCTGCTGCATCACGGCATGCGTTCCGCAGCAGGCGGCAGGAAACTGGCGTCGAAGATGCTGTCGGGAGCCGGGCTCGATTTGAGTTCGAAGACCTTCGCGTTCGCATCGATCAGTTGCTGAAGACGCTGTGGCGTCACCCCGCCAAAACCGTTGGCCTTGACGTCTTTCGTCAGCAACGCGCGCTCGACGAGCAGCTCGAAACGCTTTTCCTCGGTTGAATTGTCGATCATGCTATCAACTGCCTTGAGTGCGGCAATCGCTTCCGCCGGATGCGCCAGCGCATATTTGGTCGATTTCACCATCGCCCTTGCGAAGGCCGTGACAATTTTGGGATTCTGCTTGGCGTAGGCCGGCTTGGTGACGACGGTTGTGCCGTACAGATTCAAGTTGTAGTCCGAATAGGGCAGTATGGTGAAGTCTTTCGACGTCATGCCCATCGATGTCAGGATGAACAAATTGGTCGCGAACCCCCCAATCGCATCGAGCTTGCCTTGCGCGAACAAGGTCTCACGGAGTTGTGCCGTCACCGTCTCCCACTTCACCTTGGAAGCATCGATCCCGTTGGCTTCCGCGAAAGCGGGGAATAGATTGCGGCTGGCTTCGCCTTCCGGCGAGCCGATCGTCTTGCCTTCAAGATCCTTCGGGGTCAGGATCCCGCGATCCTTTCGACCGAACAGAACCGTGAGTGTGCTGTCGTAGTACTGGTAGACGCCGACCAGGGCCTGGTTCGGGTTGGTGACGTTGAATTTGACCAGCGTGCTGATGTCGGCCAGGCCCATATCGTAGGCGCCGGCGGCGACCTTGTTGATGGTGTCGCCGGATCCAAAGCCGCGATCGATCGTGATGTCGATGCCTTGCTCCGTGAAAAATCCTTTGTCCTTGCCGAGCAGGAGGACGGAACTCGGCGCTTGGGGAAGCCAGTCCAGGGCGAATTTTAGCTTTGTATTCGCGAGCGCGCAGGATGCCGACAAGAGGGTGGCCGCGCAGGCGAGCAGGACGGTGCGTCTCATCACGATTCTTCCTCCGGTGGACGTTGGGGATCAGCTGAACAGCGCCGAGGATTCCAATTTCTGACCTAGATGCGTGTCGACGAGACCGCGTTCCGCGATGCGCATCCGTGCATTGAGGATTGGAAAATTCTTGAAACACCAGGCGACGGGCCAGCGCATGAAGGCCAGGTTGTCGGGGAAGCGGTTGGCGAACACGTCGAACCGGATCGCCCAGGCTTGGGTTCTGTCGGTGATGTAGCGCACCGTCGTCTCCCAATCGCGCAATGCCGTTGCCACATCCTGATGCTGCGTCAAAGCTGCAGCCAGTCCCCGCGCATTCATGATTGAAACGCCGGCCCCTTGTCCCAGCGTCGGTGGCATGCCATGCGCGGCGTCGCCGATGATGGCCGCGCGGCCCACCGACCATTTGCTGCACTTCACCGTCACATACTGATGCGGAATGGACGGCGCGCGCGCGATCTCCTGAAAGAAGTCCGCGAGCACCGGGATCGACCGGGTCCACAGTTCAGCGTCCGATGGAAGCTTGCCGGCCGCGTGGTCGCTGGCCTTGCAGACCTGGTAGACGTAAGTCGCGTCCGGTCCAGCGGGCGCGATGCCGATCCGGCGGTTGGGACCCCAGAATTCGCGGTGAAACGGCTCGACGGCAAATTTGCGGTGCGGCAGCAGGTAGCGGTTGATGGTCGTCGGCAACAGCCGCGGCTTGGCCAACTCGCCAAAACTGGAGCGAAGACGGGAATGGACGCCGTCGGCTGCGACCACCAGGTCCGCCTTCCTCTGGGAGCCGTCCCTCAGTGTCAACGATCCGTCCGGGGAGATGCCGACCGCTTCCGCGCCGGTCACAACCTCGACGCCCGCATTGACGGCGGCTGCCAAGAGTTCCTCTACCAAGGCCTGGCGCGGCAGCACCGTGACGCGCGACATTCCGCTCAGCGAGCGCTCTTCCATCACGGAGCCGGCGCCATCGACCGTAATTTGATGGGATAGTTCCGTGCCGCGGGCGCGCAGCGAGTCGAGCACGCCGAACTCCTCAAGCACCTCGATACTATTATTTCGCAGAAATATTCCGGCCCCGACTTCGCGGATGGCCGGCGTGCGTTCGTTAACGCGAACTGACCAGCCGGTACGGGCCAGCATGAGCGCAAGGGATAATCCGGCGATTCCGCCTCCGCCAATTTCCGCGACTCGTTTGCTCAAAACATAACCTCGCACAAAATTCGATCAGTGCGACGGATCGTATCCAGCGCCGATCGAAAAGCAAGCAAGAAATTATTCCACTTGTATACCTTGCGCATTTCTAAAAAATCCCATAATGCCCTTAGTGGTGTTTGCGTGTTTGCTATTCTTGGCGGCCGAGGAATATCTCCGGAACATGTTCGCGGCAGCAATGTCTCGAAGACAAATATGCAAGGGAGGGCCTGCAATGGGTCAGACATCGTCGCAGTTGGCTTTCGCGGCCGTAAAGAAATGGATCAAGATGGGCGATCTGCCCGCGGGCTCGGTCGTCAACGAGCGCGACATCGCGGAAAAGCTGGGTCTGTCGCGAACGCCGGTCCGCGAGGCGCTAGGCCGTCTCGAGGGCGAGGGGCATCTGGTCAAGCACGGCCGTTCCGTGTTGGTCAGCCAGATCAGGGTGGAGGAGGTGCTCGAGATCCTGACCCTACGTATCCTGTTGGAATGCGAAGCCGTGCGGCTCGCCGCCACGCGTATTCTCCCGCAGCAGATCAAGTTCATCCGCCAGAAGCTTGACAGCCTCACCACCGCCGAGCGCACGGCGCCGATCAAGCATTGGGGTGTCGATGACGCCGTGCATCTGACGATCGCCGAAGTGAGCGGCAACAAACTGCTCTTGAAGACGATCTGCGAACTCCGTGAGCGCACACGGATGTTCGACGTGGATCGCATACCGAGCCGTTTTGATCCGGGGCGGCAGGAGCATTTCGAAATTATCGCCGCGCTTGAGGAGCGAAACGCCGATCTCGCCGTCCAGCGCATGCGGCTGCATCTCGAGAATGTGCGTCAGAGTATTCTCAACAGTCTCGCCGGGGTGGATGTGGCGGTCCCGCGCCCCGCGGCGACGGTTGACAAGGCGGCTGACTAATCGGGAGCGGGCATGCGCGGATCGAACCTCAAAGCTTTGCTGGTGCTGCTGCTGTTTGTCGGGTTCTGGCAATTTGCCTGCAGTGCGGTGAAGATCGACAGATTCGTGTTGCCGTCGCCGCTCGACATTGTTCACGCGATCCAGGCCTATGGGCCGCAACTGCTGGAGCAATCGACCCGGACGCTGTGGGTCACGCTGACCGGGCTCGGCATTGCCGTCGTTGTAGGCATTCCGCTCGGTCTCGTGGTCGGCGCCTCCCGCAACGTCCATGACAGCGTCTATCCGTTGATGGTGGGGTTCAACGCGGTGCCCAAGGTCGCGCTGCTTCCCATTTTGGTGGTCTGGTTCGGGGTCGGCGCCTACACCGCTGTGGTGACGGCGTTCGCGCTGGCGGTCTTTCCGATCGTCGTCAATCTCGCCATCGCGATCAGAACGATCGAACCCGAGATCCAAGACGTGCTGCGCTCGCTCGGCGCGACGCGCACGCAGATTCTCATCAAGATCGGCCTGCCGCGCTCGCTTCCTTACTTCTTCGCCAGCTTGAAGGTCTCCGTCACTCTGGCCTTTGTCGGCTCCGTGCTGGCGGAGACCGTGGCCGGGAGCGCGGGTGTCGGCTACCTGATGATGGCCGCGAGCGCACGGTTTGACCTGCCGTTGGTGTTTGCCGGGCTGTTTGCGATCGCCGCGATGAGCGTGGCGATCTACTACGCGGTCGAATGGTTTGAGCGTCGCACCACCGGCTGGGCGAACCGCGGAGGCCGGGCATGAGCCCATTCACGTCCCTGCAGGGGGAATACAACGTCGCCCGACGTCCCGTGATGTCGCGCAACATGGTCGCCACCTCGCATTCCCTCTCGGCGCAGGCGGGGCTGCGCATGTTGTTGAAGGGCGGCAGCGCCGCGGACGCGGCCATCGCCAGCGCCATCTGCCAGACGGTGGTGGAGCCGACCAGCACGGGTGTGGGCGGCGATGCATTCGCCATCGTCAGTGATACCACTGGTGAGCTTCATGGCCTCAACGCGTCGGGCCGCGCACCCGCCGCATGGACCTCGGATCGCTTCGCGGGCCGCGAGACCATGCCGCCCCGCGGGTGGGATTCCGTCACCGTTCCCGGCGCGGTGTCCGGCTGGGTGGCGCTGTGGAAGCGGTTCGGCAGGCTGCCTTTTCCGGAGCTGTTCGCGCCGGCGATCGAATATGCGCGCAACGGCTTTCACGTCACGCCGACGGTGGCCGCGCTCTGGCTGCGGGAGGCCAAGGAGATCGCGACCGAGCCGGGATTCGCGGAGACCTTTCTGCCGCGAGGCCGCGCGCCGGAGGCCGGAGAGCTGTTCGTCAACACCCATCTGGCGGTTTCGCTGGAGCGCATCGCGCAAACCGAAGGCGAGGACTTCTATCGCGGTGCAATTGCGCAGAAGATCGCGGAACATTCGCGCCTGCACGGCGGCGCGATGACGACGAACGATCTCGCCGCGCACACAGCGGACTGGACGACGACCCTATTGCGAAAGTTTCGCGGCGTGGAGCTGCACGAGCTGCCGCCCAATGGACAGGGCGTCACCGCGTTGATGGCGTTGGGGATGCTCGACCACGTCGGCATCGAAAACCACCATCCGGACAGCGCCCAGGCAATGCATCTGCAGATCGAGGCGCTGAAGCTGGCGTTCGCCGATGTCCACGCCCATGTCGCCGATCCGGCGAGCATGGCTATCGATCGGCACCGGCTGCTCGACGACGACTATCTGCGCAAGCGGGCGCGCCTCATTGATCCGGAGCGGGCGTCCACCAACCCTTCCACCGGAATACCGACGCATGGCAGCACGATCTACGTTGCCGCGGCGGATCGTCAGGGCATGATGGTCTCGTTCATCCAGTCCACCTTTGTCGGCTTCGGCTCCGGCATCGTGGTGTCCGGCACCGGCATCCATCTGCAGAACCGCGGTGCGGCCTTTTCCCTGGAAGCTGGGCATCCAAATCAAGTGGGGCCGTCAAAGCGTCCGTTGCACACCATCATCCCCGCTTTCCTGAACAAGGCTGGGAAGCCGCTGATGAGCTTCGGTGTCGTCGGAGGACCGATGCAGCCGCAGGCACATGTTCAATTGGTACTGCGGACGCAGCTCTTCCGTCAAAATCCCCAGGCCGCGTTGAACGCTCCGAGATGGCTCGTGATGGATGGCAACCGCGTTGCCGTCGAGACGACCATGCCGCGTCAGGAACTGGAGGCCCTAAGGGCGCTAGGCCACGATCTGATCATGCAGACGCCGGACAACACATTCGGGTTTGGCGGCGGCCAGATCATCCAGCGATTCGGAGACGGATACATTGGTGCATCAGACCACCGCAAGGATGGGATGGTCGTCGGGTTTTAAGTCGGTCCCAATCACGGGTGATGAGTGGGCGGCGAAAGAACGGGGCTGGCGTCAACGATTTATTGCGTCGATCGGCCTTCGGGCCGTGCGCAGCGAGATACAACTTACGGCGACAAGCTCGCCATGATGTTAAAATCCAGGAAAGCGGGAGCCGAAATGAAATCTGGCCTGTTAAACGAACGCGCGTCGGGCGTCTTCATTATCGCGGCGACGCCGTTCGATGATCAAGGTGGACTCGATCTCGAGAGCACGGACCGGATGATCGACTTCTATCTCTCCTGCGGGGTCTCCGGCATCACGATGCTCGGCATGATGGGGGAGGCCAACAAGCTCAGTTCGCTGGAGAGCACGGCATTCATGAAGCGCGTCCTTGCGCGGGTCGCGAACAAGGTCCCGGTCGTGGTCGGAGTGAGCCATCCGGGCGTCGATCCGCTCGTCGAGTTCTCACGAGAAGCCATGGATCTCGGAGCGGCGGGGGTGATGATCGCGCCGGTTTCCACGCTGCGGACCGAAGAGAATGTACTTTCGTATTTTGCCGGCGTGATGCAGAGGCTGGGGCCCGACGTGCCCGTTGTCGTGCAGGACTATCCGCAGAGCACGCTCGTCAATATGTCGCCGGCGACGATCCAAAAGATGATCGAGCTGCATCCGCAATTCGTCATGCTGAAGCATGAAGACTGCCCAGGCCACAGCAAGCTCACGAGGATTTATCGAGGCTGCCAAGATGGCCTGCATCGATCCATCAGCATCATGGTCGGCAACGGCGGACTGTATCTGCCCCAGGAACTCAGGCGCGGCGCCAGCGGCGCGATGACCGGCTTTGCCTACCCCGAGATGCTGGTGGCGGTCTGTCGGTTGTTTGCGGAGCAGAAGCCGGAGGCGGGTGAAGATCTCTTCGACATCTATTTGCCGTTGGTGCGGCATGAGGTGCAACCGGGACTGGGATTGGCGATCCGAAAGGAGGCGCTGCGCAGGCGAGGCGTGATCGAAAGCAGCTTCGTTCGCGCGCCGGGAGCGAAGCTGACCCGCGACGATCTTGTCGAACTGGATTCGTTGATGCGCCGGCTCGAACGGCGCCTGGACTCGAATTCGATACGGTCGAAGCTCGCCTGAGGGCGGTGCAAAAGCAGCTATCCGGCCATACCGAGGAGTGATTGATGACCGAACCCGCCTACGACCTTGTCATCCGCAAAGGCCGCGTCGCAACGGTGAGCGACGTATTCGAGGCCGATATTGCCATCGCAGGCGAGGTCATTGTCGCCATCGGCCGGGATCTGCCGGCAGGAAAACGCGAGATCGACGCACGGGGCAAGCTGGTCCTGCCCGGCGGCGTCGATAGTCACGCTCATATCGAACAGCTCTCGGCGGCCGGGATCATCAACGCCGACACTTTTCAATCCGGCACCACCTCGGCGGCCTTCGGCGGCACCACTACGGTGATTTCGTTCGCCGCGCAGCACGTCGGCATGGCACTTCCCCAGGTCTTGGAGGACTATCACGCGCTCGCCGCAAAGGGCGCCGTGATCGATTATGCCTTCCACATGATCATCGCCGATCCAACGCCGGAAACGCTGCAAAACGATATACCGGCTTTGGTCAAACAGGGGCATTCCTCCATCAAGATCTTCATGACCTACGACCGGTTAAAGATCGACGATGAGCCCTTGCTGGACGTTCTTGTTGCGGCCCGGGAATCCGGAGCTCTGTTGTGCGCGCACGCCGAGAACCATGGCATCATCAGTTGGATGGTGAAGCGGCTACTTTCGCGCGGCTATACGCAACCGAAATATCACGCCATCAGTCACGCCAGGTTCTCCGAAGCAGAAGCCTTCAACCGGCTGATCGGCATGGCGTCGTTGATCGATCAGCCGATCATGATCTATCACGTCTCGACCGCCGAGGGCGCAAAGGTCATTCGCGATGCGCGCGGACAGGGATTGAAGGTGTTTGCGGAAACCTGTCCGCAATATCTCTTCCTCACGGCGGAGGACCTTGATAAACCAGGAGCAGAGGGCGCGAAATGGATGTGCAGTCCGCCGCCGCGCCACGCTTCGGATCACGAAGCGCTGTGGCAGAGTCTTGCGCTGGGTGATCTTCAGACCATTTCATCCGACCACGCTCCGTACCGTTTCGACGAGACCGGGAAGCTGCGCGCCAGCGGCAATCCTAACTTCAAACAGATCGCCAACGGTCTGCCCGGACTCGAGACGCGCTTGCCGCTGCTGTTCGATGCCATGGTGTCAAAGGGACGCCTTGGGTTGCAGAAATTCGTCGATCTGACGGCCACGGCGCCCGCCAAGATCTACAATCTGCATCCTCGCAAGGGCTCGATCGCAATTGGCGCAGATGCCGACATCGCGATCTGGGATCCGGACCGTGAGGTCACGTTGACCGACGCCGCGATGCACGACCTTGCCGGTTATACGCCTTATGCCGGGCGCACGCTGCGCGGCTGGCCGGTAACGGTCCTGTCCCGGGGGCGCGTGATCGTCGAGAACGGGACCAGCCTGGCCGTTGCTGGCTCCGGCCGCTTCCTCGCGCGCTGCGGCGGCGACGCCGCAATTCCGACGGGCCGGCTTGTCGCAGATATGGATCCGGCGCGAAATTTCGGCGCCACACTGTTGTGAGCGGGGCTTAACGTGGAATCAGAAATGGCGATCCCATGGTCACGGCGACGGCGCGGACACCGGCGAGGTGGCTTGCGCAGCGACCAGAGCGACTTCGTTCTGGTGGTCCGGCGTACGACGGCGGGCGGCGGGCGTCGCTTGCCTGTCGCCCGCTCTCTCGGGTTCTGGAAGATTCGTCGGCCGGCGGCGTTATGCTGCGGGTGTCGCCGGAGCTCTGCGATGGTTGACCCGGAAAACGTGTCCTTCCGGATCTTCAAGCACGACCTGACGGGCGTTGTAGATCGTGTCGTATGGCTGCTTCACGATTTGTCCGCCCAAGTACTCCGCTGCGGCCGCGATGCGATCCACCTGCGACGGCGAATCGACTTCAAAGGTGAAGTAAACGCTCACTCCATCGCCTTGGCGCGCTTTGCGCGCGCCAAGGCCGAGCAGATCATAGGCTGGAGCCGCGTTGAATCCGAATTCCATGCCGCCTGCATCAAGGCAACGGTAGATGGCTGAGCGGCGGCCTGTCAGTTCGGGAAGCCCGAGCAACTCGCTATAGAACCCGGACAACGCGACGATGTCTTTGGCGAACACGTTGGCATAGGCCATCCGAGTCGTCGATGCTGTCATATCGTTCATGCTGTTTTGACTTCATAACCGTAGGACCGCCGGAACATTTCGTTCAGATGCTCTTCGGCAGTGCAGGTTGCAAAGAGGGGGGGGCGTGCTTCATCAACGCAGGTTGGAATGGCTTCGATAACGCTGGTGGGGAACGGCGAATAGAAGAAAGGAATAGAATAGCGGTCGCGGTCGCTGACGTTGTTGTTCACGCGATGCAAGTTCGACATGTACACGCCGTTCGTCCACCTCGCCATGAGGTCACCGAGGTTGATCACAAAGGTTCCGGGTATCGGCGTGGCCTTAATCCAATCCTCTGCGATGCTCTTCACTTCGAGACCGCCGACGGAATCCTGCGCGAGGATGGTGATGCCGCCCCAATCGGTGTGGGCGCCGGCGCCGATCTGATTGAAGGCCGCGTCGGATGGCTGTGAGGGGTATTTGATCAGCCGAAGCGCGCCGGCGGCGGCCGGTGCGTAGAAGCGTTCGAACCAGTTGCTGGGCAGCTCCAGCGAAAGCGCAAGAAGACGGAGGATCCGCGCTCCAAGGTCGGTCATGGCGCCGTAATACGTGATGAACTGGTCCCGCAATCCCGGGATCTCCGGCCACTGATTATAGCCGAAAGGTCGCAAGGGTTTTGGGAACCGGGGATCATTGGGTTCGATTTCGAGACCGCAATAGAAGCTCTCCTTCAAATCCGGAGGAGCCTTTTCCGCGGTGTCGTCCTGGCTATCCAGCGTCTGTCCTCCAATCGGCTCGTATCCGGCACTCGTGGGAGACTTCTTCATGTGGATTTTGAGTTTAGCGTCGAGCGGCAAGTCGAAAAGGCTCTTGGCCGCAGCGAACTGGGCGTCGATCAGCTTGGACGGAACCCCGTGATTGGAGACATAGAAGAACCCGGTCTCACGGCATGCCTTGTGCATCTCAAGGGCAATACGCTTGTGGGCATCTTGATCCGCGCCAAAACTATCGCCGATATCGATGATTGGAATAGATGTGGCAACTTTCGGCGGTGAATATAGCAGCATTCGCTTCTCCTTGGATGGATGGACGACATCTAGCGGAGGTGCGTGGCGCCGAACTGTATCGGGAGGTTTGCAGCGCGTGATCTGCTTCGCCTTGTTTCGAAGCGCGGCGCTCAAGTCACCTTCCACGGTTTTCGCTATTTCGAATTCGGTGCGAGCATCTCGAAAGCAAAGTCATCAGTTCCTAAACGCGCGTAAAGCATTGAATTACGAACGCGCGAGTGCGAAAAAGAGATCAGATCATTAAGATAAAATGGAGCAAGAGCGGCAATGCTGCACTCTAGGTTGTTGCGCTATCTTGATGAAGTAGTCAGCTCGGGGTCGATCCGCCAGGCGGCGGAAAGGCTCAACGTCGCATCGTCATCGATCAACCGACAAATTCTGGAACTCGAGAGCAAAATTCAAGTGCCGATCTTCGAGCGGCTGCCGCGCGGTTTGCGGCTTACGGCGGCCGGCGAAATTCTGATCACCCACATTCGCCAAACGCTTCGCGATCATGATCGCGTACAGTCCCGCATTTCGGAATTGCGCGGATTGAACCGTGGCACGATCAAAGTTGCCACGATGAGCGGTCTGGCGAGCGGCGTTCTGTCCCGGCTGGTCGTCAGATTCCGCGAAGAGTATCCCGGCATTAAAATCGTCGTTCATACTTATCTGGCGGACGCAATTCTCAACGCCGTCGAGCAGGCAGATGTTGATTTTGGCTTTGGCTACAACCTGCGCGCCGACCCGAGTCTGCATCTCCTTCACGTCTTTGCCGCCCGGCTCGGCGCTATCGTCTCGGCCCAGCATCCGTTGGCCAAGCTCCCCGGCGTCCGACTGGCGGATTGCTGCAACTATCCTGTGGTGCTGGCCGACAGCACCACGTCGATTTACCGTCAGGTCCACAATGCGTGCGTCGGTTCAAAGGTCACGCTGAAGCCGACGTTCGAGACGAACTCCGTCGAGCTGATGAAATATCTGGCGATTCGCGACAGCGCGGTCACGTTTCTGAGCGCGACCGATGTGTCGGAGGAGATTCGCGACGGCGATCTGGTGTTCTTACGAATCCTTGATCAATCGCTGAAGAGTCATCCGCTGGCGATGATCCATCGCGCCAACACCTCATTGGCTCTTTCGCCCGCCTTGTTTGCCGAGATGCTTCGGATCGAGACCTTGAAATTGCTGGAGAGGGGCCATCTTGCTCAGCAGGATATGGCGTGACGAGCTGATCGCCACGATTGGTTGAAGTGGAACTGGCGCGATTCCGCCGCGATAGCGGTTTCGTCTTCGCGAGTTCCGCGCGGGCTTTGCTACCTCGAGTGCTCGCTCAGGTGCGTTGACGGGCGCGTGGCCGAGTGGCTGATCGCACCGCAAGCCGTCAAGCTCTCCTACAAGGTCTCGTAATAGTCATCTGCGGACTCGCCGATTTCGATCTGCGCGTGCGGATTGCGATCTGTGCTGTCGGCGCTTCAGTTGTTTGGCGACGAGCGCAGTCGCGATGGTGCGGCATATCTATCACGCTCGGCTGCCAAATGAATGCTGTGATCTCTCGGCCTCGCGCAATTGGCGCGACAACTCGCGGTAGCGTCGCGACGGACGCTTCAGCTAATCGCATCGAACATCGACGATGATGTGGAGCATCTGCACGTCGCCAAGTCATTAAGCCCGCTATCGCAGCATGCTTTGCCCGATGGTGAGGCATAATCGAAGTCGCGATCGCATCGTCGTATCTTGCGCTCAGGTGAAAGATGCGGTGTCGCAGCCACTGCTGCGTTTTCCGCAGTGCCGTCGACGCAATTTACTTCTGGTCCAATCAGGGAAGTGTCGACAGTGTCTAGCTGCAAGACACAGTCAACTACGGGGGGTTAGGAATGTCTCTACGGACTCACGCGCTGGCAGGCATGTTACTGCTATCGTCGATCGGCGCGGTTGCTGCGGCTGATGCGGCTGATGCTCCAAGGAAGGCGCCCGCGCCAGTTGTCGATGTGCCGTTCTTTTCGGTGAACGACAACCGATTGAGCTACGCCTATCTTCCGACGGCGACCAATCCGGGCGGCGCGAATGCGGGGCGTATTGAAAAACACGTGTTTGCCTTCACCCATTTCGACGCGTGGGCTTACGGGACGAACTTCATCAACCTGTCCTATCTCAGATCCAACGATCTTGATCCCGCCAACCCGTGTCCCGTGGTGGCGACCGGGTGTACGGGCAGAAGCGACTTCTTCGGCCAAGTGCGAAGCACCTTCGGCTTCAACCAGATATTCGACACCCGCGCCTTCGCGTTCGGTGCGCTGAACAATGTCTCATTTGAAGTCGGCGCCGATCTAGGTACGTCGAATAGCTATTTCGCGTCCGCGACGAACGGCTTCCTCGCCGGCGTGCAGTTCGCCTTCACGCTTCCTTACAAGGGATATATCAATGTCGCGCCGGTGTTCTTTGAGGCCATTGACCACAACGGGTTTCAGCAGTGCGGTCTTGTCGCGCCACCCTGCCTGACGGATGGTGCAACGCGGACCGATCCGACGTGGAGGATTGAGACAAACTATAACATGCCGCTCGGGTTTCTGCCGGAGTCGTTGCCGTTGTCGATCAGCGGCTATCTGACCGTCACCGGCCCCAAAGGCACACAAGCTGCGCCGCTTACCGTTGATCGACCGTCCAATGCCCCAACCAAGGTCGAAATACTCACCGAGCCGATACGCCTGACCCTGGATGCGAGCAGAATGGCGTGGGGACCGAAGTACACGCACTTCCTTGACGTGTGGGTAGCTTATCGGTACTGGCAGAACAAATTCGGTTACGATCACGTCCTGAGCGGTAGCTGCACGGGTCGGTTCTCCGGATCCTGCACCGAGAGCTCGCTCTATACGGGGGTCACCGTAAAGTTCTGATCGGGCAGGTGCGGAAACGAGGCCCGTGGTGTTTTGAGTTGTCGAAAATGCCATGAAGGGGAAGGATATCGACAGCAAAGCTTCAAATGCGCCGGCGGCTTGGCTCCCGAATGCCAGGCCGCCGGATTTAACGATCCCGCCAGGCGAGTGATGACGTTCTCTAGAGGTTTTCAGTCAGCAGCCGGCTGCGGGAGGGACGGCCCGGTTGCTTGCGATCGAGATCCGGGGGATGAGTCGGGCGGACAGTGTTGGAGTAGCGTCGCCCGCTTGCGATGACGATCTGGTCCTTGGTCAAGTGTAGAAGGCTTCGCGTAAGCATCCGGTGATGCTTTCAATTAGCCACATTGCCAGGTCGGATCTCGGTAAGTCGCGAGAGACCGCGCAAGCCCCAAAGCCAGCGGCATATCACGCCTGCGACAGCCAGTTCTCAGCACGTGAAGGATACCTTCGCAGCCAAGACCTCAAATCTCCACGGCCAACAAGTGTGATCTCGGTCAAAACCAGCCCGCATTTTGACCTAGATCGAAAATTGGAATGAGGCGAGCGGTCGCGGTTTTTAGCTCTGGCGTGTTTCGTCCATCGAGGATGGTGGCGCATGGTGTATGCTTAGGTGTATGTAACAAAAAAACGTACACTTTCGATATCGATAGAATGGGCGTTTCTATGATTTTTTTGGCGGGCACTCTCTCCGCCACTGAAGAAGTAAGGCTTTCATATCCTTACGCTTTTCCGAGCGCAAAGCTGGCAGTTTCCGACCCCTGGTACAGAATCTGGGCCAGCGGAGCGCCATTTTGCAGCTTCTTCCTCGACTCGTCCGTCGTGACGCGATCTTCTATTTTCGGATGGCGGTACCGCGCCAACTCGTACCGCGCGCAGGGCGGAGCGAGATCAAAGCGTCACTCCGGACCAGCGACCCTTTGACCGCCAAAGTGCGCAGCCGCCTCCTGAGCAATGCGTTCGACGCGCTCTTCAAGAGGCTGGGGGGCCATGCCGCAATTTACCACGGCGACGATCAATGAGCTCGCGCGGGGCTGTTTAGGCAGGGTAAGCATCCGGTGAGCCACGCGGCGGGAGGCCTCCGGGGATTGCGGTCAGGATCGGGTGTGACGAGTTGCTAGTGAGGATGCAAGATCCCGTCGGTCTCGATGGTCTTCAGTGCCGGTTCCAGCGACAAGTCGCGGTGAAGGCGATACCAGGTTCCGGTGTGTCGATGCCATTGCAGATCGAAGCGGTCGCGTCCGGTCCAGTCGAGGCGCGTGAAGGGCGCGTCGAACTCGTCGCCCAAGCTCTCGGCCCAACCGGA
>NZ_JACHIH010000053.1 GCF_014203125.1 Rhodopseudomonas rhenobacensis | reverse complement strand
GCCTGCCGGTTCAGCGGCTGGTGCTGGCCGAACTTCTCGAACAGCACCATCGCCAACAGGCTGGGACCGGCCCAGCCGCGGGCGAGCACGTGGAACGGCGCCGGCGCCTGGCTGATGGTCTCGCAATCCCGGCAGCTGAACTTCTCCCGCACGTGCTGGATCACCTTCCAGGATTTCGGGATCACCTCCAGCGTCTCGGTGATGTCTTCGCCGAGCTTGCACAGCCGCGTTCCGCCACAGCAGGCGCAGGACAATGGACCAGGTACGATCACGCGCTCGCGCGGCAGATGGTCGGGGAACGGTTTGCGCGATGGCCGCTGGCGCGTGAACGACGCCACGGTGGTGGTCGCGTTAGCGACCTTGGTGGCGGCGATCTCGGCGGCGAGTTCGTCCTCGGTCGCGGACGTTTCGAGGTCTTCAAGCGTCAGCTCGAGCTGGTCCAACAGACGCGCGGTGCGCTCCGAGCGCGGCCCAAAACGATCGCGGTTGAGCTTTTCGATCTGCAGCTTCAAATGCGCGATCAGCGCCTGATCGTCGGACTGCCGGGCGCGAACGATGGCGAGTTCGGCGCGCGTCGCAAGCAACGCCGCGTGCAGCGCTTCAATGTCCTCCGGCAGTTTTTCGAGGCCTTCTCCCATGCCTCGATGGAATCACAAAACCTGCGATTTGGCGCGGGCTTTTTGCAATCTTAGGGGATTTTTTGCGCGGCCTATCCGGCGCTCTGCGGCCGCCAGCTGTGCTGCGGATTGCGCCAGTCGATCGCCTCCAGCAGATAACCCATCTGGGCCGCGCTCAGCGCCACCACGCCGTCCACTGTCGAAGGCCAGATGAAGCGGCCGCGGTCCAGCCGCTTGGCGTAGAGCGACAGCCCGATCCCGTCATGCCATAGCGCCTTGATCAGCGTGCCGGCGCGACCGCGGAATACGAAGACGTCGCCGGCGAACGGATCGCGGCCAAAACCTTCCTGCACCAGAAGCGCCAGCCCCTGCATGCCTTTGCGCATGTCGGTATGCCCGGTCGCGATCCAGATCCGCGCGCCTGCTGCGATCGGGATCATCGGCGCTCCAGAACGGCCAGCACGCGTGCCAGCGCATCCGCATCGACGCCCGCGTCGACGATGACCCGGCGCTGCTCGCCGAGCTCGATCATCATGCGGCCGCTCGCCGGCGTGGCAGCGGATGACGGCGCATTCGCGGGCGCTGCCGTGCTCGTCACGACCGCCGGCACAAACGCAGGCTTGGGCTGTTCGACCTCTCCTGCACGAACAGCGCCGAATGACCGCCGCCACGTCAGTAGCAACGAGCGCGATATTCCGTGACGCCGCGCTGTCGACGAGATCGTCCGCGGCGCCTGCATGCTCTCCAGCACGATCTTCAGCTTCTCGTCATCCGTCCATTGCCGGCGCCGGCCGGTCTCGACGACTTCGAGCCGCTCAACCTGTGTACTGCACTTATGGCTGTCCATAAGTGCTGTTACAGAGCAATCCGCCTAACCCAGCAAGGCGGCCCTCGCCGGAGGGAGACGAGGCAGGCGACCTCATCTTCGAGATCGCAACCCGGATCGGCGGGCAGACGCATCGCCTGCTCCAGCGACTTGTTGAGACAGAACTGGAGCAGGCATGGAGCCTACCGGCCGTCCTCCCATCATCGGCGAGGCGCCCCAGGTAGCTCCGCAGCAGCCCTCGCCAAAGGAGGTTGGCGAACTCTATTGCGCATTCAAAGCCAAGAGCGATTGGGCAAACAAGACCGCGACTGACGTCAGGCTCGTGCTGAGCTTGGCCGAGGAGGCCATAGGGGCCAGCCAACCAATGCCAAGTGCAAGGAAAATAGCGGAATGACGGCAAAGGCCGCGGCTGCAAAACGCTCGAACGGCCGACGCTCTCGATCAAGACGCAGGACAAATACTTCAAGCTGTTCAAATCATTCCTGCGCTGGGCAACGAACGAGAACTATCTCGACAAGCCGCCGGGGCCGAACATCAATGTCGCGGGTGCAGCCAAGCTGACACCGTTCGACAGACGCCAGCCCTATTCAGCAGATCAGCTGAAGGCCAGACGGTTCTCCGCAGGTTGTCCGAACGGGTGCAATCGGCAATCGGCGCGTGGCGCAATGGACTGCTCTCGCGCCAAGCCGACCTGATTCTCGACCTGGCCCTTTCTCCCAGCCCGACGCCGATGTGCAGGCCACCGGCTCACTGCGGTGCTCGACCGCGCCGCCCGATAATTTCCGATTTGTCCGCTGTCTGACGGAATTGACCGCCCATTCGGCCTATTCACCGCCGATCCCTGCGGGGCAGGCAAGAAGGACGGATGCGGTCCATGGCTCATATTTCACTTCTCGGCTGGCTTGGACTGTTCCTGACTCTGGCTGGCGAGGTCACCGCGCTGATGCAGATCCGCGACCTCAAGCGGATGCTGATCGCCTCCTGCATCGCCGAACTCGGCTATGTTCTCATGGGGTTCGGGGTTGGAACCTTGACCGGCGACACCGGCGCGGTGATGCACCTCGGTTACCAGATGGTGATGCGCGCGCTGCTGCTGCTGGCGGCCTGGCATCTGATCCGGCGCACCGGATCGTCGAAGCTCGACGATCTGGTCGGCAGCGTCGAACGGTTCCCGTTCGTGTCGCTGATGTTCGGCTTCGGCATGTTCTCGGTGATGGGGCTGTCGCCGTTCAAGGGCGCGTTCTCCAAATTCATTATTCTCTATGCCGCGATCGAAAACGGCGACTGGCTGCTCGCGGTCGGCGGCACCATCGCCAGCATCATCGCCGCGGTTTACTTCATCCGCACCGTGCAGGTGGTGTGCTTCCAGCGCCAGAGCCACGGCATTCTCAAGGACAAGCCGATCTCGTTCTTCGCCATCACGCCGCGCGACGCGCCGATGGTGGTGCTGGCGCTCGCCACCATCGTGATGAGCCTGTATCCCGACCCGTTCCTGGCGATGGCGGCGACCGCGGCCGGCATGGCCGATCACTCCGCGCTGCCGGAATTCGAGACCGCTTGGAGCGCGCCGGTGCTGCTGCCTTACGTCGGCGGCTTCCTGCTGTTCGTGCTCGGCCGGTTCTCCCCCTCGCTGCGCAGCGTCGGCGCCGCGGTGATCGCAGCTGCGACCTTCGCGCTGGTGGTCTTCACCTTGAAGAGCGGCGATGTCGGCGATTATTTCGCGCTGATCTTCGCCGGCATCGGCCTCGCCGTCACGGTCTATTCGATCCGCTACATCGCGCATTCGCACGCCATCAACCGCTATTTCTTCTTTCTGTTCGTGATGATCGGCTCCCTGATCGGCGTCGCCACAGCGAACCATCTCGGCAATTTCTACCTGTTCTGGGAGCTGATGACCTGGAGCTCGTATCTCTTGGTGATCCACGAGCAGACCGACAAGGCGCTGAAGGCCGGGATGAAGTATTTCCTGATCTGCACCTCCGGCGCTTACGTGATGCATCTCGGCATCCTGTTGCTGCACACCCAGCTCGGCACCTTCGAACTCAGCGAGATCGCCGAGCGCGCTTCGCTGCTGACGCCGGCGATGGGTTGGTTGATCGCCGCGACCTTCCTGGTCGGGCTTGGCGCCAAGGCCGGGCTGTTTCCGCTGCACAGCTGGCTGCCGGACGCCCATCCGGTGGCGCCGTCATCGATCTCGGCGCCGATGTCCGGGATCCTGACCAAGGCCGGCATTCTCGGCATTGTGAAGCTGTTGTTCGCGGTGTTCGGCGCGGCGAGCTTCGTCCACCTCGACGTGTTCGGCGGGCTGACAGCGCCCGGCGTGGTACTGATCGTGCTGGGCTGCGTCACCTTCCTGATCGGCGAGATCCAGGCCTATCGGCAGACCGACATCAAGCGCCTATTGGCCTATTCGACGCTGGCGCAGGTCGGCGAGATCACCATGGTGATCGGCGTCGGCACCTATCTGGCGCTGGCCGGCGCGCTGGTCCACGTCGCCAACCACGCCATCATGAAGACGCTGCTGTTCTTCTGCGCCGGCGCGCTGATCATGCGCGCCAAGGGCCAGACGCTCGACGCCTTGAAGGGCATCGGCCGCAAGATGCCGTTCACCGCGTTCTGCATGGGCATCGGCCTTTTGGCGATCATGAGCGTGCCGCCGTTCGGCGGCTTCGTCGGCAAGTTCTTGATGATCTATGCCTGCGTCGAGGCCGGCCAAATCCCGGTGGCGATCGTGATGCTGCTCGGCGGCGTGATCGGCGCGATGTATTACGCCCGCATCCTGCGCGTGGTGTTCTTCGCGCCCTATAGCGGACCGGAAATCGCCGAGGCGCCGCTGTCGATGCGGATCGTGCTCGGCGCGCTCGCAGCACTCTGCGTGGTCAACGGGCTGTATCCCGACGCCGTGCTGCATTTGGTGTTGCCGGTGGTGGATCGTCTGGCCGCGCACAGCGAGCTGACGCGTGCGGCATTGCCGCCGTTGACGATGCAATGGTCGCTCGCCGCCGCGATCGCCGCGCTCGGCGCCATCGCGGTCTATCTGCTCGGCCGCGGCCGCCCGCTGCGCGCCGGCGTGCTCTCGGTCGGCGTGATGGCGGCGGCATTGATCGGCGTCTTGGTCCAGACCAGCAGCTACGACGCGCTGTCGTTCTGGTATGCGGCGGCGATCGTGGCGATGGGCGGCGTCAACCTGTGCTATTCGATCGGCTACATGGCGCATGGCCATGCGCAGAACCGGTTCTTCTTCTACTTCCTGGCGATGATCGCCGGCTTGCTCGGCGTCACCGCCAGCGGCAACCTGTTCTCGTTCTTCGCGTTCTGGGAGCTGATGAGCAGCTGGACGCTGTATCTGGTAATCAGTCACGACGAGACCGCCGAGGCGCTGCGCGAAGGCACCAAATATTTCATCTTCAATTTCGTCGGCGCCAGCGTGCTGTTCCTTGGCGTCACCATGCTGGCGGCGACGACCGGCACGTTCCAGATTGCCGAATTGGCCGCAGCCGTCGGCAAACTGCAGCCTGCCGCGCTGCTGGTTCCGGTGAGCTTGATCTTCATAGGTTTCCTGATGAAGGCGGCGCAATTGCCGCTGCGGATCGATTACCAGATGCACACCGTGCCGGCGCCGACCCCGGTCTCCGGCTATATCTCTGCGGTACTGTTGAAGGTCGGCCCCTACGGCATTCTGAAATTCTTCGTGGTGCTCGGGGCAGGGACGACCTTCGCAAAGCTCGCCGCCATTTCGCCGTGGATGCCGAACCTGATGCAGGTGGTCGCGGTGATCGCCGCGATCACCCTGCTCTATGCCGGCGCCATGGCGGTGGTGCAGACCGGGATCAAACGGCTGTTGATCTACAGCACCGTCAGCCAGCTCGGTTACATCCTGCTGGGGATTTCGCTCGGCACCTCGCTCGGCATCGCCGGCGGGTTGATGCACGCCGCCAACCACATGCTGCTGAAGGACCTGTTGTTCCTGGTCGCCGGCTGCATTCTGGCGCAGGCCCACATCACCAGCCTCGATGAACTGGGCGGACTGGGGCGGAAAATGCCGATCACCTTCGGCATCTTCCTGTTCGCCGGGCTGTCGCTGGCCGGGATTCCGCCGCTCAACGGCTTCGGCTCGAAATGGCTGATCTATCAGGCGGCGTTCGAGAGCGGGCATTACCTGTTGGCGCTGGCGGCGCTGATGTCGAGCCTGTTCACGCTGGCCGCGGTGCTGAAGTTCGCCCATACCGCTTTCATGGGGCAGTTGTCGCCGGTCGCGGCCGGGATGAAGGAAGCCCCCGCGGTGATGCTGGCGCCGATGCTGCTGCTGGTCGCAGCGAGCGTCGCGGTCGGGGTGTTTCCAGGCCTGTTATTGGTGCCGATCGCGGGGATTCAGGCGAGCCTCGGGCTCGAGCCGGTCGCGGCGAACTGGCTTGGCGGGCTGCCGGGATCGAGCCCGTTCAATCCGCTGGTGCTCAGCCTCGCGCTTGTTGCCGTCGGTCTGATCGGCTGGCTGTACTACCGGATCGCCGGCAGCACCAAGGTCGCGAGCTACGTCCACACCGGCGGCGTGATGAATATCCCGAATGCTCGGATGCACATGCCGGCGTCGGCACTCTACGAGACGCCGGAGCGCCTGATCCGGCTGGCGCTTCGGGCCGAACCCGCGATTGAAAGTCCCAGCCATGATTAAGGACACGCTCTGGACTCTGCTCGCCGTCGTCGTGTTTCCCGGCGGGTTGTTCGCGATGGCCTTGGGCCTGGCGCTGAAAGGCGTCGAGCGCCGCGCCATCGCCCGGCTGCAGCGCCGGGTCGGGCCGCCGCTGGTGCAGCCGTTCTACGATCTGGTCAAGCTGATGCGCAAACGCACCCTCATTCCGGACACCGCCAACCGCTTCGTATTCCTGACGGTGCCGCTGATCGGGCTCGCCGCGATGGGCGTTGCCGCGGCGATGATCCCGATCCCCGGCTTCTACCAGCCGAGCCCGCTGCTCGGCGACCTGATCGTGCTGTTCTATCTGGTCTCGGTGCCGGCGGTGGCGCTGATGCTGGCCGGCTCGGCCTCGGGCTCGCCCTATGGCGCGATCGGCTTCTCCCGCGAGATGGCGATCGTGCTGGCCTATGAGGGGCCGATCCTGCTGTCGCTGGTCGCGGTGGCGCTGCACGCCGGCGCCGCGATGGGCCAGCCGATCGCGCTCAATCTTTCCGACATCGTCAACTATCAGCAGCAACACGGCGCGTTCCTGTTCGATCCCTGGCTGCTGCCGGCATTCCTGACCTATCTGAGCTTCATCCCGGCCAATCTCGGCATCGCGCCGTTCGACATTCCGGAGGCCGAGGCCGAGGTGCTCGAGGGGCCGCTGGTGGAATATTCCGGGCCGCCGCTCGGGCTGTTGAAGCTGACCTCGGCGATCAAGAGCGTGGTGGTGATCGGGCTCGGCGTCGCGCTGTTCTTCCCCAACGGCCCGGACGGTATCGCCGGCCTCGTGGTGTTCGCGCTGAAATGCGTGGTGATGGTGCTGGCCGGTGCGCTGCTGAAGGCCGCGGTCGGCCGGATGCGGATCGATCAGGCGGTGCTGTTCTATCTGAAGTGGCCGGAGCTGCTCGGCGTCGCTGGGTTGGTTCTCGTCGCGGCGCGGCTTTAAGGAGCGATGGTGATGAACTTCTTTTCGACCGCGGCGAAGAAATCGCCCTGGCTCTATCGGATCAACGCCGGGTCCTGCAACGGCTGCGACGTCGAGCTCGCCACCACCGCCTGCATTCCGCGCTACGACGTCGAGCGGCTCGGCTGCCAGTATTGCGGCAGCCCGAAGCACGCCGACATCGTGCTGATCACCGGCCCGCTCACGGCGCGGGTCAAGGACCGGGTGCTGCGGGTGTTCGACGAGATCCCCGACCCGAAGGTCACCGTCGCAGTCGGGATCTGCCCGATCTCCGGCGGCGTGTTCCGCGAGAGCTACGCGATCGAGGGGCCGATCGATCGCTATCTGCCGGTGGACGTCAACGTCCCCGGCTGTCCGCCGCGGCCGCAGGCGATCATCGAAGGCATCGCCATGGCCATCGAAATCTGGGCCAAGCGGACATAGGAGTTCATCGTGACGTTCCTGAAAATCCTTTGGGACAATCTGCGTAAGGGCCCCTCGACCGAAGCGTTTCCGTTCGGCGAGGCCACCACGCCTGCCGGCTATCGCGGCAAGGTGACGTTCGACGCCGCCACCTGCGTCGGCTGCAACATGTGCGAGCACGTCTGCGCCGCCGGCGCGATCCGCTTCGCCGAGGCCGACGACGGCCTGCATTTCGTGATCTGGCACAACACCTGCGTATCGTGCGGGCTGTGCGCCTATTACTGCCCGACCAAGGCGATCAAGCTCAGCAACGACTGGCACCTGTCGCATCTGCAGCAGGACAAATACACCCAGCTCGACCACGGCGTGGTCGCCTATAAGCGCTGCACGTCGTGCGGCGACAAGCTGCTGCCGACCGGCAGCGTGCTGACGCAGCTCGCCTACAAGGGGCCGAATCCGCGCGCCGAGCGGCTGATGGATCTGTGCCCGGAGTGCCGGCGCAAGGCGAGCACCAGAGGAGAGGCGATATGACCGACGCGTCCACCATCAAGGATCGGGTGATGTCCATCGCCCGCATGATCCGCGGCGAATTCTCGATCAGCGAGAATCGGCACGGCCGGGTCACCGCCTGGATCACGCTGGCCGACAAGGACGACCTGATCGCCACCTGCCATGCGCTGAAAGCCTTCGACGCAAGGCTGAGCATGATCACCGCGCTGGCCGATCGGAACGCCGGCTTCAACCTGCTCGCCTATCATTTCGACATCGAGGGCAGCACCGTCACCGTCAAGGTGAAACTCGTCAGCGGCGCCAGCATCGACAGCATCGTGCCGATCTTCCGCAACGCCGACTGGCACGAACGCGAATTCATGGAATTCTACGACATCAAGTGCACCGGCCGGACCGACAATCGCCGGCTGTTCCTCGACGAAAGCGTCGACGGCCGGGTGATGGAGCGGCTGATTCCGCTGTCCGTGATTTCCAATGCCGCCAGCACCAACATGCTGTTCGAGCGGCTGATTACCGATCGGGAGAAGCAGTGATGAAATCCTTCAACATGCCGGTCGGCCCGCTGCACGTCTCGCTCGAAGAGCCGATGTACTTCCGCATCGACGTCGAGGGCGAAAAGGTCGCGGGGCTCGAGATCACCGCCGGCCACGTGCATCGTGGCATCGAATATCTCACCGCCAAGCGCAACATCTACCAGAACCTGGCGCTGATCGAGCGGGTCTGCTCGCTGTGCTCGAACAGCCATCCGGAAGCCTATTGCATGGCGCTGGAGACCATCGCCGGCATCGAGGTGCCGGAGCGCGCGCAGTATCTGCGGGTGTTCGCCGATGAGATCAAGCGCGTCGCCTCGCACATGTTCAACGTCGCGATCCTGGCGCATGTGGTCGGCTTCGAATCGCTGTTCATGCACGTCATGGAAGCCCGCGAGATCATGCAGGACACCAAGGAAACCGTGTTCGGCAACCGCATGGATCTTGCCGCCAACATCATCGGCGGGGTGAAATACGACATCGATGCCGCGCAGTCGGCCTACATCATCAGCCAGCTCGACCGGCTGGAGCCGCTGCTGTTGAACGAGATCATCCCGGTCTACGAGACCAACGCCACGATCCAGTCGCGCACCCGCGGCATCGGCCGGATCACCCGCGAACATTGCATCGAATATGGCCTGATGGGGCCGGTGGCACGCGGCGCCGGCCATGGCTACGACGTGCGGACCGCGGCGCCCTATGCGGTCTATGACCGGATGGATGTCGAAGTGATCACCTATCCGGACGGCGACGTCTGGTCGCGCGCCATGGTGCGGCTGAAGGAGGTGGCGGCCTCGATCCGGTTGCTGCGGCAGTGCCTGCGCGACCTGCCGGACGGTGCGACCGACGCCGGCCCGCTGCCGTTCATTCCGGCCGGCGAGGCGGTGACCAAGGTCGAAGCGCCGCGCGGCGAACTCGTCTACTACGTCAACACCGACGGCACCGACATTCCGGCGCGGGTGAAATGGCGGGTGCCGAGCTACATGAACTGGGACGTGCTGCATCTGATGATGGTCGGCGAGGGGATCTCCGACATTCCGCTGATCGTCAACAGCATCGATCCCTGCATCTCCTGCACCGAGCGCTGACGCGTCATCGCGACAAGCTGTTGCGACGAAGCAGTCCCGGGCCGCCTAAGAGGGCCCTGGATTGCTTTGCTGTTCGGCTGGCGCACCGCGCCGTGCTCGGCTCGCACTGACCAAGAAACACGGCATTTCGACCGGTTTTGCAGCGTTCTAAATCTTTTTCAGAATTGTCATTTGGCGGACAGAACCACCCACGGCTTCGGCCTAATCCACCGCCACGAGATGGCTCTGGGGTCCCCGAGATGCACGAGATCACGATCACTTGTGCCCTCATGCGGGTGGTGAATGAGGAAGTCCTGCGCCGCGGTGGCGGCAAGGTTTCCGAGATCACGATGACGATCGGAGGCCTCCAGGGCATCGAGCCCCGCGTGCTGGAATCATCGTTCAACCTGCTGGCTGAAGACACCAACATGGCCGGTGCGGTGCTCAAGATCAACCGTCGCCCTGTGCGGGTGTTCTGCAGGGATTGCGAAGACGAACGGGTGGCCGACCACCGCTTCCGATGCGGCTCCTGCCAAGGAAGCGACGTCAGGGTGCTGCCGTCCGAAGGAATGACCGTCGATGAGATCGTGGTCTGCGCCTAGCGGCGCGCAGCCACGTAACAGGCCTGGAGGCCGACAGATGTCGCAACGACACGCCAAAGAAAACGTCATCATCTATGCCGAGCCGGATCGCTGCTTGGCCTGTCATTCCTGCGAACTGGCCTGCGCCGTCGCGCACGGCGACGGCCACGACATCATCAGCGCGGTCGCCGCGCATCTGCCGTTGCACGCCCGCAACCAGGTGGTGTCGGTCGACGGCGCCACCATGCCGATGCAGTGCCGGCAATGCGAGGACGCGCCTTGCACCATGGTCTGCCCGACCGGCTCCTGCCGCCAGGCCAACGGCCAGATCGAGATCGTCGAGCAGCAATGCATCGGCTGCAAGCTCTGCGTCATGGTCTGCCCGTTCGGCGCCATTACGGTGCGCTCCGAGGCCAAGCTCGGCCCGTCCTCGATCACCAACCGCGGCGTCGCCAAGAAGTGCGACCTGTGCAGCGATTGGCGCGCCGCAAACGGCAAGGCCGACCCCGCCTGTGTCGAGGCCTGCCCGACCAAGGCGATCAAGATGGTCGATCTGATCGCCTACCGCGATGCTTTGCGATTGGCCCGCGCCCGCGAGCTCGCCCAAGCCCACCGTTCACTCCGTATTTCGCTCTAATTGAAGAGGTTCTCCCGTGGCCTGCCTCGATTGTAACACCTGCTCGTCCGATCCGGCCGCCGTCCAGATGCTGGCGGTGGCCGAAGCCAACAACATCGGCACGGCATGGAGCCGTCATGCCCAGCAGCAGCCGCAATGCGGCTTCGGCACCACCGGGCTGTGTTGCCGGATCTGCCTGAAGGGACCGTGCCGGATCGATCCGTTCGGCCAGGGCCCGCAATTCGGCATCTGCGGCGCCGACCGCGACACCATCGTCGCGCGCCACCTGGTCCGCATGATGGCCGCCGGCGCCGCGGCGCATTCCGAGCACGGCCGCCACATCGCGCTGGCGATGCTGCATCTCAGCCAGGGCCACCTGCACGACTATTCGATCCGCGACGAAGAGAAATTGTTGGTGGTCGCCAAGCGGCTTGGCGTCGCGACCGAGGGCCGCGATCTGATGACCATCGTGCGCGAACTCGCCGATCTCACGCTGCACGATTTCCAGAATCAGAACTACGACGAGCCGTGCCATTGGCTGGCGGCGTCGCTGCCGGCGCCGCGGCTGAAGAAGCTCGGCGATCTCGGACTGTTGCCGCACAATATCGATGCGGCGGTGGCGCAGTCGATGTCGCGCACCCATCTCGGCTGCGACGCCGATCCGACCAATTTGATCCTCGGCGGCTTGCGCGTGGCTTTGGCCGACCTCGACGGCGAGATGCTGGCGACCGAACTGTCGGACGCCTTGTTCGGCACGCCGAAGCCGATCGTCACCACGTCGAATCTCGGTGTCATTAAGCGCGACGCCGTCAACGTCGCGGTCAATGGCCACAACCCGCTGTTGTCCGACATCATCTGCGACATCGCCGCCGATCTGAACGACGAAGCGATCGCCGCCGGCGCCAAGGACGGCATCAACATCATCGGCATCTGCTGTACCGGCAACGAGGTGATGGTGCGCCACGGCATTCCGCTCGCCACCAACTATCTGTCGCAGGAACTGCCGATCCTGACCGGCGCGCTCGACGCCATGGTGCTGGACGTGCAGTGCATCATGCCGTCGCTTCCGCGGGTCGCGGAATGCTTCCACACCAAGATCATCACCACTGACAAGCAGAACAAGATTGCCGGCGCAACGCATATGGATTTCCAGGAGGCCAAGGCCTCGGAAAACGCCAAGTCGATCGTGCGGATGGCGATCGAGGCGTTCAAGCACCGCGATCCGCGGCGGATCCAGATCCCCAACATCACCCAGCAGGCGATCGTCGGCTTCAGCACCGAGGCGATCGTCGCGGCGCTCGCCACCATCAACGCCGCCGATCCGCTGCAGCCTTTGGTCGACAACATCGTCAACGGCAATATCCAGGGCGTGGTGCTTTTCGCCGGCTGCAACAACACCAAGACCCAGCAGGACAGCGCCTATATCGCGATCGCCCGCTCGCTGGCCAAACGTAACGTACTGGTGCTGGCGACCGGCTGCGCCGCCGGCGCCTATGCCAAGGCCGGCATGATGACGCAGGACGCCACCCGGCAATATGCCGGCGAGGGCCTGAAGAGCGTGCTGACCGCGATCGGCGAATCCGCCGGCCTCGGCGGCCCGCTGCCGCTGGTGCTGCATATGGGCTCCTGCGTCGACAACAGCCGCGCCGTGGCGCTCGCCACCGCGCTCGCCAACAAGCTCGGCGTCGATATTTCCGATCTGCCGCTGGTGGCCTCGGCGCCGGAAGCGATGACCGAAAAGGCCGTGGTGATCGGCAGCTGGGCGGTCGCGCTCGGCATCCCGACTCATCTCGGCACGGTGCCGCCGATCGTCGGCTCCGACGTCGTCAGCCAGCTCGTCACCACCACGGCGCGCGACCTGCTTGGCGGCTACTTCATCGTCGAGACCGATCCGGAACTCGCCGCGGACAAGATGTTCGCCGCGATCCAGGAGCGTCGCGACGGCCTCGGCATCCAGACCCTGGCGGTGGCGCCGATCGCCGCGCTGGCCGCAGCGAAGCGCCCGGTGCTGCCTGCGAGGCTGACATGAAGATCGCGGTCACCGGAAAAGGCGGCGTCGGCAAATCCACCATCGTCGGCATGCTGGCCCGCGCGCTCGCCGACGACGGCTGGAAGGTGCTGGCGATCGACGCCGATCCCGACGCCAATCTGGCTTCGGCGATCGGGGTGTCGCAGGACCGGCTGGCCGGCGTCACCCCGATCTCGAAGATGATCGATCTGGCGCGCGATCGCACCGGCGCTCACGCCGGGATGGGTAGCCATTTCATCCTCAACCCCAAGGTCGACGATATTCCCGATCAGTTCTGCGTCGAGCATGCCGGCGTCAAGATGCTGCTCATGGGCACGGTGGACCATGCCGGCACCGGATGCGTCTGCCCGGAACACGCGCTGGTGCGCACCTTGCTGCGGCACATCCTGACCCGTCGCAAGGAATGCGTGCTGATCGACATGGAGGCCGGCATCGAGCATTTCGGCCGCGGCACCGTCGAGGCGGTCGACCTGCTGATCATCGTCGTCGAGCCCGGCGCGCGCAGTTTCCAGACCGCGCGGCAGATCGAGCAACTGGCCGGCGAACTCGGCATCAAGCAGATCTGCTACGTCGCCAACAAGGTGGCTTCGGAACAGGACCGCGCTTTCATTGCCGAGCAATCGCGGCGCTGCGACCTGTTGGCTTCGTTGCCGTTCGACGCCGCGGTGCAGGCCGCCGACCAGGCCGGCGTGTCGTTTTACGATCTGGCTGAGGCGGGACGCGAACGCGCGCACTCCCTTGAGCTGACCCTGCTCGATCGCATCGCTTCCAAGGATCAGCCGAAGGAGCAGATGCAATGTGCCTAGGAACCGTCGTCGTCACCCGCGCCGCCTCGGCCCGCGCGATCGAAGTCAAGGACGTCACCGCGATCAGCTTCGAGCCCGGCGCAGTGCGGGTCTCGACGCTCTTTGGCGACGAGCAGTTGTTTTCGGGCGTCTCAATCCAGCGGATCGATATGCAAAAGGGCGTAATCGTCACTCTTGTCGAGGAGAACATCACATGACGCCGCAAGACCAAGCCAAGGCGCGGCTGCGCGCCTATCTCGCGCATTTCATCGATCATGCGCAGGATCATGTCGCGGAGATCGACTTGCAGCGCAGCGCCATCGGCGCCGATTCGCGGCTCGGCGAGCTGCTGGACCAGGCGGTGGCCGATGTGCAACTGGCGCGCCGCTCGCTGGAAGCCGCGCTGGAAGCGATCGGCGGCAGCCCGGCGCGGGATGTTTTCTCGCACCACGCGCATTCCCATCAACCACACCTTCACCACTCCCCTGAAAGTGTAGTGACACCCGGCTCCCATGATGTGACTGAGCATCATAAAGCCAAAATTGGAGGGCCGCGCCCCACCGCGTAACGACAGGCCTCCGCGCGTCCGATCGGCGCGGTCGGGCTCAGTGTCGAACAGCTGGCGCCGAAGCCCCCGGTGAGGGAAACCAAAATGCCGCCGCGCTTCAATATCGCCGATGTCTTGACCAGCCCTTCGGGAGAGGGATTCTTCAATGGCTTCAACGTGCGCAAGCACGACAAGGGAAGCATGATCTGCACCGGCGAGGGCGACGAGAACGGCGTCTTCGTGGTGATGGGCGGCAGGCTGAAGGTCTATCTGGTCGGCGACGAGCGGGAAATGACGCTGTTCTACCTGGTCCCGGGCGACATCTTCTGCATGCACTCCGGCTGCCTGATCGAGGCCGTCGAGAAGAGCGAATTGCGGTTCACCGACATCCGCACCTTCAGCAAGAAACTGGAGCAGTGCCCGGCGATCGCCTTCGGACTGGTTTCGATTCTCGGTCGCGCGATCATGTCCTGCATGCGCACCATCGAGGACCTGATGTTCCACGATATCAAGCAAAGGATCGCGTGGTTCTTTGTCGACCGCGCGTCGAGCGAGGGAAAGGCGTCCGGCACCGGCATTACGCTGTCGGTCGAACTCACCATCGAGGAGATCGCCAATCTGATCGGGTCCTCGCGGCAGACCACCTCGACCGCGCTGAACAGCTTGATCAAGGAAGGCTACATCAGCCGCAAGGGTCGTACCGACTACACGATCCTCGATATGCCGCGGCTGACCACCGCGGCGGCCGGCCGGTTGCCGGCGGAGGAGTGGTCGAGCGTGGGCAAGAAGATCCGCCCGGTCTAGAGCGTCACAGCGAACAGGAGACGGGCCATGTGTGCGGTTTGCGGTTGCGGTCAGGCGACCGTCGAAGGACAGCCTCTTCACGACCATGACGACCATGACGATCTCGACGAGGCCGCGCACGCCGCGCTGCATGCCGCCGGCACGCCGCATGGCCATCACCATGACCACCCGCATGACCATCATCATGCCGAGCACGATCATCACGATCATGCGGCCGTGCATTACGGCGCCGGCGCGGCCGGGGTTTCCGTGCCGGGGCTCGACCAGCGCCAGATCATCAAGCTGGAACGCGCGGTGCTGTCGCATAATGACGGCCTTGCGCAAGCCAATCGCGCGCGCTTTGCGCAGGCCGGCATTCTCACGCTGAACTTGCTATCGAGCCCGGGCTCCGGCAAGACCACGCTGCTCTGCGCGACGATCGCGGCGCTGGCCGGCCGTCTGCCGGTGGCGGTGATCGAGGGCGATCAGCAGACCAGCTTCGACGCCGACCGGATTCGCGAATCCGGCGCGCCGGCGATCCAGGTCAACACCGGCAAGGGCTGCCATCTCGACGCCGCGATGGTGGCCGACGCTTACCAGCGGCTTGATCTTCCCGAGGGCGCGGTGCTGTTCGTCGAGAATGTCGGCAATCTGGTCTGCCCTGCCGCCTTCGATCTCGGCGAGGCCGCCAAGGTGGTGATCCTCTCGGTCACCGAGGGCGAGGACAAGCCGCTCAAATATCCCGACATGTTCGCCGCCGCCGATCTGATGATCCTGAACAAGATCGATCTGGCGCCCTATGTCAGCTTCAATGTCGAACGCTGTCTGGAACTGGCGCACCGGGTCAATCCCCGCCTGTCGGTGCTGCAGCTGTCCGCCACCACCGGCGAGGGATTAGCGGCCTGGGTGCAATGGATCGAAGCCCGGCAGCGCGAACTGGCGTGAACAGAGCGAAGCGCGCCGTTGCAATTCGTTGCATCCGGATCGACGGCGCGTCGCGCGGTAACGTCATTTCTTCAGCAAGAAGCCGTTGAGTGCCGCGATGAACCTGTCCGGATGGTCCAGGTTGACCACGTGGCCGGCGTCGACCTTCAGATATGTCCCATGTTTCAGCAGCGACATGGCGCGGTCGGCGTCTTCTTTGCTCATCGCGCCGTTCAGGGTGCCGTCCGGCTCGGTCGAGAAGTTCGCCTGCATCAGCAGCACGGGGCATTCGATTCGGGCCAGCGCCAGCGCATGGTCGAAACCCTTGTTCCAGCTGCCGTCGTAGAAGGCTGCCCCGAACCGCGGATCGTACTGATCAAGCCCGCGGAGCAGCATCCGCACCGTATCGTCCCGCAGCAACCCGAGCTCCAGGGGTTTTCCGGGATTGGCGCGGCGATAGGCGCGCACCGCCTGGGTGAGTAGGAAGGCCGATCCCGGACCGACGTTCTTCCGGAAGAATTTGGCGTTGCCGTGGATCCAGTACAGAAGAAAGTCGTCCGGGTGATCCTTGGTGGCCGCGCTGTAGCTCGTCGCGAAGGCGCGGTCGGCGATGGTCTGCTTGATGCGGGGATACTCCGCGGAAAACAGCGGCGGGTCTTCCAGCAGCGCGGCCTTGATCAGCTCCGGCCGATGGGCCGCGAGCCAGACCGCCAGCAGGCCGCCTGACGAGTTGCCGGTCACATACACCGGCGCGGCGATCTGCTGGGCGATGAAGTCGCCGAGATCGGCGCCGATCTGGTTGGCCGTCATCGGGTAGTCCGCCGGCGCGACCGTGCTGCCGTGGCCCGGATAGTCGACGTCGAACACGTGGTAGGATCTGGCGAGTTCGGGCAACACCCGGCTGTAGCTGAACCAGTCGAGCAGCTGCGCGTGAAGCAGCACCAGCGGCGGGCCGTTGTCGGGGCCCTCGACATAGCTCAGCGTCACGCGATTGACCCGAGCGGTCTTTTGAACGTAGCCCGCAGCCTGAAGCTTGGCGTGGTACGGATCGGACATCACTCCGGCGAGCGGCCCTGCCGCCGCGGCCAGCGCGGTGAAAGCGAGCAAGCCGAGCGCCGCCCCGGCGCCGGCCATCGCGGTCGTCCAGCGAGGCCCGCCCCGCCGCGGGCGGCGGGGCGTCGGTTCGAACGATGGATTGCGGCTCATGTCGGCCTCGGCTGGGCGAAAGAAACGCCGTCCGGCTTGCGCCGGAGCGGCTGATTGAGGCTATATGTTGAGCATCGCTCAATTTTCCCACTCGCTTTCGAAGCGCCGAGGTTCGTCGTCGTGCCGCAGCCGCAACCCGCTGGTTTCAATCGAAAATCGCCGATTCAGGGGCGCGCGAAACAGACCGTCGCGACGATCCTCGAAGCCACCGCTCGGATTCTGACCGAAGAAGGCAGCGAGCGGCTGACCACCAACCATCTCGCCCGCAGGGCTGGCTTCTCGATTGGGACCATCTACCAGTATTTTCCCAACCGGGAGGCCATCGTGCTGGCCTTGGTCGAACGGCAGCGCGCAGAGGTCGAGCGGCGCGTCAAGGCGGTGCTGGCTGGTGGAGAGGACGCCGGTCCGGAAGCAAGGATCGCACAGATCGTGCGGACGCTGCACCAGGCCTTCGCGGTGCATCGCGCGCCGCAGCGGCGCCTGGTCCAGGCGCTGCTGCGGCTGGCGGCGACGCAAGGCATCCCGACCCCGCCGGACACCGTGGCGCGGGCCATCTTCACGATCTGGCGCGACGCCAAGGGCGGGCGGGCGCCCGGCGAGAGCGACGTCTTCGTGCTGACCCAATCGCTGTTCGAGACGCTGCGGCAGGCGACGCTGCAGTCGTCGCCGCTGCTCGGAACGGTTGATTTCGAGGAGGCCCTGCTTCGCATGGTGTTTGGTTGTCTCCGCGGGGCAAGCCAAAGCTGACGCGGCGACGTCGCGTCGGCATCGCCCCATGACGTGCCGTGCGCGACACCCTGCGCTCGCGCAGCCAATGTGATCCACAGCGCAGACCGTGGCCGCTCGACGCGCCGCGCGCAGGTTGATAAGCCCGGCCTCCGCAGGGAGGTCTGAGTCGGTATGACGGTTGCGATCGAGATGGGACACACCGCGGCAGGGGCCGCGGCGACGCTGGACCTGGAGGAACTGCTGGCGACGCGCCTTCTGGTGCAGGGCAATTCCGGTTCCGGCAAATCCCATCTGCTGCGCCGGCTGCTGGAACAGAGCGCGCCCTGGGTGCAGCAGACCATCGTCGATCCGGAAGGCGACTTCGTCTCGCTCGCCGAGAGTTTTGGCCACCTGGTGATCGACGCCGAGGAACACACCGAGCGCGGCCTGCAGGTCGCCGGCGAGCGCGCCCGGATCCACCGCGTCTCCACGGTGCTCAATCTCGAAGGGCTAGATGCCGAGAACCAGATGCGGCGCGCCGCAGCCTTCCTCAACGGGCTGTTCGAAGTCGGCCGCGATCACTGGTATCCGATGTTGGTGGTGGTGGACGAGGCGCAGCTGTTCGCGCCGGCGGTCGCCGGCGAAGTCTCCGACGAGGCGCGCAAGCTCTCGCTCGGCGCCATGACCAATCTGATGTGCCGCGGCCGCAAGCGCGGGCTCGCCGGCATCATCGCCACCCAGCGGCTCGCCAAGCTCGCCAAGAACGTCGCCGCGGAAGCGTCGAATTTCCTGATGGGCCGCACCTTCCTGGATATCGACATGGCGCGCGCCGCCGATCTTCTCGGCATGGAGCGGCGGCAGGCCGACGCGTTCCGCGATCTCGAGCGCGGGCAGTTCATCGCGCTGGGGCCGGCGCTGTCGCGGCGTTCGCTGGCGCTGCGCATCGGTCCCACCAACACGCAGCCGCGCAACGCCACGCCGCGGCTGGTGCCGCTGCCGGAGGCCTCCACCGAGGCCCACGCCATCGTCATGGCGGCGCCGCCGCCGGATCCGCAACGGCCGCCGCGACAGCAAAGGCGCCCGTCGCCGGATCTGCTCGGCCAGCTGATGGCGGCAAAGTCCGCAGCGCTGGAGAGCCGTGCCGAGGTGGCAGAGCAGCCGGTCAGCGCCGAGCAACTGGCAGAGCGGCAGGAGCGCGTCGACCGCGTGCTGCGCGCCGTGATGGCGGAGCCCGACGCCGGGTTTCGCCCGATCGGCGTGCTGTATCAGGAATTCGTGGTGCGCTGCCGGATCGATGGCCTGGGTTCCGACGTGCCGGACCTCGCCGGCTTCCGTCACATGCTGACGCGCGCCCGCGCCGGGCTCGGCTCCGACATCGCCGACGACGACGCCTGGCAGGACGTGTCGGTGCGCGCCTCGATGCTGCCCGAGGAAATGCAGGGCGTGTTCATGATGATCGCGCGCGCCGCGAAAGAAGGCTGGCCGTGCCCGGGCGACGCGGCGATCGCGCGGGCCTATGGCTCGCACTCGCTGCGCCGGGCGCGGCGGCTGTTGAGCTACATCGAGGAGCAGGGGCTGATCGTCTGCCAGCTCGACGGCGCCGGCCGGCGCATCGTCACGCTGGTCGAACTGGCCTGGGCGACGGCGCCCGGCGATCCCAACGCCGACGAGCCTTCGGCCTGCGCCGCCGCGCCGGTGTGATGCAGTCTTAAGCGGCTGACGCGAAATGCTGCGAAGCCGACCAGACTAGGCAATCACGCTCAACACGTCATGGCCGCGCTCGTCGCGGCCATCCACGCCCACGTGCGAGGCGTTGCTTGTTTCCGTGGATGGCCGGGACAAGCCCGGCCAAGACGCGGAGAGGTGGCGAATTCTCGATGGGTCAGCAGCGTTGCGGGCGGATCGAATTTCCGGCCGGGCACCTCAAGAGGCTCGCCAGAAGTCCAGCATTGAACTAACCGCGGCCGCTGCGTCATTGCGAGCCGAGGACGGTGCGCAGCGCCGGCCGAATAGCGAAGCAATCCAGAGGCTGCACGCGGAGCCCTGGATTGCTTCGTCGCAAGCGCTCCTCGCAATGACGGGCTTAATCGCCGGACCTCGTTGCGAACATCGTCAGTAGTCGTCCGTGAAGAAGGCCAATCAAGCGACCTGACGGCTCGTTGATGGCGGCGGTTTGGTTCGCATGATGGCGGCCAACCAGGCGCGCAAAAG
>NZ_JACHIH010000052.1 GCF_014203125.1 Rhodopseudomonas rhenobacensis | reverse complement strand
CGCGGTCAACCCACCGCTTTCCTGCAAAATCGAAGACTTGCACGAACTCGATTAACCCGAAAAATCAGGCGCTTCCGAATTGTTCACGGACGACTTTTTGGGCAGAGCGGTGTGCCGGCAGGCTGGCGTCCCAAAGGCGATAGCAAGTCATTATCGCCCGGCACCTGCTACCCCCTTCCCAGCGCCGCCACGTCTCCAAAGCGGTCGAAGCGTTCCAGCGCCAGCATCGCGTCGGCGAATTTTTCCGCGCCGCCATCGAGCACCGGGCGCGCCAGCTGCAGGAATTTCTGCGTCATCGCCTCCGCACTCGGAAACGCATTGGGCTCGCCGGAGGGATCCGGGATCAGCCGCACGTGCACGCCATCCTCGGTGCTGATCGCCACATGCGCGCCGAACGGATGGGTCTTTCCCTCCAACCGCGCGTCCTGCACCACGTCGAATTTATCGGCCAGCGCGTCGATCAATGGATCGCCGAGCCGCGCGTAGTCGTCCCAGCCGAAGCCGCCCTGCTCCAGCGCCAGGGCGCCTGTGAAGTACATCGAGAACTGCCCGGCGACGATCGAGCGCGGATGCCGCTTGGTGGCGGCGTCGCCGGTCAGCGTGATGCCGTTGCGGTGCAGCCCGATGGTGACCCGCGCGATCTGCTCGGGCGTGAGGTTGTGTTCGCGGCGCATCGCGATCAGCGCGTCGAGCGCCGCATGGGTGTAGCGGCAGCTCGGATAGGGCTTTACCCCGATCTTCATGGTCTCGTAGATTGTACCCAATCCCGCGATAGCCTTTTCCGGATGGGCGTCGTCGCTGTAGCCGACCAACAGGCCGTGGATGCCTTCGATCGCCTGCGTGGCGCCGACGAAATTCTGCCGTGCCAAAGTGGCGGCGATCACCCCGTTCATCGCCGCGGCGCCGACCTGGTAGCGCTTGTTCCAGGCGCCGTTGACCAGGAATTGCAGCGAGCCCGCGGCCTGGCTGCCGGCGACGCCGAATGCCGCGATGATCTGCTCCGGCGTCAGCTTGAACAGCTTAGCCGCCGCCGCTGCGGCGCCGAAGGTGCCGGCGGTGGCGGTGGGATGAAAGCCGCGGGCGTAATGCGAGGTCGGATCGAGCGCGTTGCCGAGCCGGCAGCACACCTCGTAGCCCGCGACGATCGCGGTCAGCACCTCGGCGCCCGATGCGCCGACAAGTTCGCCGACCGCAAACGCCGCCGGAACCACCGGGGCGGACGGATGCAGCGAGGAATCCGCGTGGGTGTCGTCGAAATCCAGCGAATGGCCGAGCGCGCCGTTGAGCAGCGCCGCGACCGCAGGGGTCCAGCCGCGATCGTCGCCGAACACCGTCGCGGGCCCCGCGCCGTCGAGCGACAGCGCGCGCAGCGTCTGCAGAATCGCCGGGGTGGATTCGGCATCGCGACGCGCCCGAATCGCGCTGCCGAGAAAATCCAGCGTCAGGGATTTCGCCCGCGTCCGCACCTCTTGCGGAATGGCGTCGAAATCGAGCCCGGCGACATAGAAGGCCAGCGTCGCGGTTTCATCGGTCATCGGTGCGTCCGGGCGGTGGAGGGAGCGGCAGGGTAGGCGGGGCGGCGGCGACGTTCAAGCCGGCGGCGCGCGGGCGATTGCCAGTCACAATTTCGCATGCTCTGTGGCGCACAGCTCGACGCAGGGCGGCAACGGCGCCGCCCTCCCAGCCATTTCGACACGAGGCCTATGACCAATTTCAAGACACGAATCGCCGCGCAGCTGAAGCCGCGCCGGCTGCAACTCGGACTGGCGCTGCGGGTGACGCTGGCGGCGCTGCTGGCGCTGGCGTTCGCCCAGGCGGTGCATCTGCGGCTGCCGCTGTGGGCGGTGCTGACCTCGATCATCGTCACCCAGCTCAGCGTCGGCCGCTCGCTGAAAGTGGCGATCGACTATCTGATCGGCACGGTGGGCGGCGCGGCCTATGGCGGCGCGGTGACCATCTTCGTGCCGCACCATAGCGAATGGGAGCTATTGGCGGTGCTGGCGGTGATTGTGGCGCCGCTGGCCCTGATCGCGGCGATCAAGCCGCGGTTCAACGTCGCTTTGGTGACCGCGATCATCGTGCTGCTGGTGCCGACCATGACCCAGGTCAATCCGCTGGATTCCACCATCGACCGCGTGCTGGAGGTCGGCGTCGGCGCCATCACCGGCCTCGTGGTGTCGTTCTTCGTGCTGCCGTCCCGCGCGCTCGGGCTCGCCACCAATGCGGCGGCGCGGACGCTGGAATTGATGGCGGTGGCGCTGCGCGAATTGCTGGCCGGGCTGACCGGCGGGCTCGACACCGACGCGCTGCACCGGCTGCAGGACGGCATCGGCGAATCGCTGGTCACGCTCGGCGAGATCGCCGTCGAGGCGGAAAGCGAACGCTCCGCCGGGCTGTCGAACGGGCCGGATACCGCGCCGTTGCTGCGCACGCTGCTGCGGTTGCGCCACGATCTGGTGATGGTCGGCCGCGCCGCCGGCGGGCCGTTGCCGGAGCCGCTGCAGGCGCGGCTCGGCGGCGTGCTGGAGCAGTTCAGCGACGCCGCGACCGGATACCTCTCGGCCGCCGCGATGGCGCTGCGCGGCCGCGGCGATCCGCCGTCGCTGCAGCAGCTGCAGGCGGCGCTGGCGGCCTACGACGTCGAGGTCGACAAGGTGCGCAAGGATGGCACGACGCGGCAATTGTCGGGCGAGCGCATCGAGCAGTTCTTCGCGCTCGGCTTCGCGCTCGACCAGTTGCAGCAGAATTTCCACGATCTGGCGATGCGGGTCGCCGAACGCGCCAAACCCGGCGAGACCGTCACCGGCACCGCCGAGGACGACGAGGAGAAAAACGGCGCGGCTTAGCAAGCGCCCGTCGTCCGGGCGCGGCAAGAAGCGCCGTCATTCCGGGGCGCGAGCCCCCTTGGGCGAGCGAACCCGGAATCCTGCCGCGGGAAGGCGTGTGCGCGTGGCGAGATTCCGGGTTCGCTCGAGCTGACGCTCTCGCGCCCCGGAATGACGGCTTCTTGTGAAGGAGCGGATCGACGACGCTTAAGCTACGGCTTCAGCACCATGAGCACGGTGGCGGCGACCAGCGGCACGGTGGCGATGATGCCCCACACCAGCCATTTCTGCGCGTCGCGCAGATAGCTCAAGGGAATCCGGTCGAGCGAGGCGAAGTTGCGCGCCGCCCTGCCCTGCCGGATCTGCAGCGGAACCAGAATGCCGAGCCACATCATGCCGGACACCGCGAACAGGATCTGTCCGCCCACCAGCCAGACCGAGTCGAACAGCGGCAGGCCGCGCACATAGGCCGCGCCATAGCCGCCGATCATCACCAGCGCGATGCCGGCCAAGGTGAAGATCCAGTCGGCGGCGTTCACGCCGTGCTGCGCATGGGCGACAATTTTCGGATCGGCGGTGCGATCGGCCAGCACTTTCCAATAGGCGGTGATCGTCACATTGCCAACCAACAGCACCACGCCGAGAACGTGAAGCGCCTTCAACACATCGTACATTCGGTTCGGTCCGCGAAGTCACGGCGCCGGACGGCGACCGTTGCACGTGAAAGGACGACGCCGGACAGCGTCAGGATCAGGGAGAATGGTTTCGCGCAGAAAAGTCAAATTTGCCGAATGCGACCAAAGTCGAGGGTGCGGCGGGCCGCGCGGTAATAGCAACAGCGGCCCGGCGGGCGCCGCCGCCGGAACTAATCGAGGCGATGCCGGCGGACAACCGCGCAGCGCCGCGGAACCGGCCGCATCCTCAACCTGGCGGTCTGGTTGCGATCCACGCGATGTTTCGGAGGTCCGGCGGTGGCACGGCTTCGGTGAAAATACCGGCGTTTTGCGTGAGGCGTCTACACGCGGCGTTGATCGCGTCGGCTATTTTATTTTGCAGTGCAGCAACCATATTCCCGATGGCTGATTGTCTCACCGAATCCGGACCAAGGAGCTGCCGTGTCGCTTTCCAAGAACATCGAATTCCTTCGTCAGTTCCGTAAGATCAACGGCTTCGGAGGGCTGTCCGGCAGCGTCGGCGGCGCGCCGGCGGCGGCGGGCAGCCACCTCACCGAGACCGCCGATTTCGGGCCCAATCCCGGCCAGTTGCGGATGCTGTCCTATGTGCCGGCCGACGCCGGCAACAAGCCGCCGCTGGTGGTGGTGCTGCACGGCTGTACGCAGACCGCGGGCGGCTACGACGTCGGCGCCGGCTGGTCGACGCTGGCCAAGCGTTACGGCTTTGCGCTCCTGATGCCGGAGCAGACCAATTCCAACAATCCAAACCGCTGCTTCAACTGGTTCGTGCCGGAAGACACCAGGCGCGGCGGCGGCGAGGCCGCTTCGATCCGGCAGATGATCGAACAGATGGCGACCGCGCATCACATCGACCGCGACCAGGTGTTCGTCACCGGGCTGTCGGCCGGCGGCGCGATGACCGCGGTGATGCTGGCGACCTATCCGGAAACCTTCGCGGCCGGCGCGGTGATCGCCGGCTTGCCGTACGGCGTCGCCGGCAATGTGCAGCAGGCAATGAGCGCGATGATGCAATCCGCCTCGCGGCCTGCGGCTGAGCTCGGCGATCTGGTGCGCGACGCCTCCAAGCATCGCGGGCCGTGGCCGAAGCTGTCGGTGTGGCACGGCAGCGCCGACCGCACCGTCAATCCGTCGAATGCCGACGAACTGGTCAAGCAGTGGCTCGACCTGCACCAATTGCCGTCGTCGCCGATGTCGACCGCGAAAGTCGACGGCTATCCGCGCCAGGTGTGGTGGAATGCGGCCGGCGAGACCGTGGTGGAATCCTACACCATCACCAATATGGCGCACGGCACCCCGCTCGGGACCGGCGCGAGCACCGAGAGCTATGGCGCGCAGGGCGCGTACCTGCTCGATGTCGGTATCTCGTCATCCTACCACATCGCGAAATTCTTCGGCCTGACCGAGCGCATCCATCGGCCGGCGACTGCCTCCACCACCGCTGCGACGGCGTCGACGCCGGCCGTGCATGTCGAGCAGCTCCACGAAATCCCGCGCGCCCGCAAGGCCCGCGCCAAGCAGGAGCATCGCGACGAGCCGCACGCCACAGGCCGCCGCGGCTTCGACGTCAACGCGGTGATCACCCGGGCGCTGACCGCCGCCGGCCTGATGAAGTAAACGCCTGTCGTGCCGGGCGGCGGCCCGCGGGCCGTTGCGCCGGACCGCGCCGATGCTAAGCTGACCGCAGAAGCGCAGTTCGCGTGAGACCCGGTCGGCCTATGCTGGAAATCGACAAAACCGGGACGGGCGATTTCCTCGCCGGCGGCGGCGAGATGGGCGCCTTGATGCGGGCCCACGACTGGACCGCGACGCCGCTTGGGCCGCCGGAATCCTGGCCGCAAAGCCTGCGCACCGTGCTGCGCATCCTGCTCACCACCAACCACCCGATGTTCATCTGGTGGGGCGACGAGCTGATCCAGTTCTACAACGACGCCTATCGGCAGACGCTCGGCCCGGAACGCCATCCCTCGGCGCTGGGGCAGCGCGGCCGCGACTGCTGGCAGGAGATCTGGCCGATCATCGGTCCGCAGATCGCCCAGGTGATGGGTGGCGGCGGCCCGACCTGGCACGAGAATCAGCTGGTGCCGGTGACCCGCCACGGCCGGCTCGAGCAGGTGTGGTGGACCTACGGCTACGGCCCGATCGACGAGGACGGCCGGGTCGGCGGCGTGCTGGTGGTCTGCCGCGACGTCACCCGCGACTACCTCGCCGCCGCCGCGCTGCGCGAGCGCGAGGCGGAGCTCGCCAGGGTGCAGCAGATCGGCCGGATCGGCGGCCTCGAGGTCAACCTCGCCACCGGCTTCCACAACCGCCGCTCGCCGGAATATCTGGTGGTACACGGCCTGCCGCCGGAGGCGGCGAACGAAACCCACGCCGACTGGGTGCGGCGGATCCACCCGGAGGATCGCGACGCCACCGAGCGCCAGTTCCTCGACGCGATCCGCGGCGAGGCGCGCGACTACACCGCGCAATATCGCATCATCCGCCCCAGCGACGGCGCGACCCGCTGGATCGCGGTGCGCTCGGTGATCGAACGCGACGAGAACGGCCGGGCGCTGCGGCTGGTCGGCGCCCATACCGACGTCACCGAGCAGGTGCTGGCCGAACGGGCGTCGCGGCAGAGCGAGGAGGCGTTTCGCACGCTGGCCGACGCGCTGCCGAACCATGTCTGGTCGGGCGGGCCGGACGGCATGCTGACCTGGTTCAACCCGCGCGCCTATGAGTATTCCGGCTTCCACCCCGGCGAACTCGACGCCGGCGCCTGGAGCCGGATGGTGCATCCCGACGACGCCGAGCGCACGCTCAAAGCCTGGAGCCGGGCGGTGGCCACCGGCGAGCCCTATGAAAACGAATTCCGGCTGCGCCGGGTCGACGGCGTCTATCGCTGGTTCCTGGCCCGCGCGGTGGCGGCGCGCGACGAGCAGGGCGCCATCGTGCGCTGGATCGGCACTTCGACCGACGTCGACGACCAGAAGCAGATCGCCGCCGAACTGGCCAAGCTCAACGCCACGCTGGAGCAGCGGGTGCAGGACAAGACCCGCGAGCGCGACCGGATCTGGAACGTGTCGCAGGATCTGCTGCTGGTCACCGATCGCGACGGCGGGTTTCTGACGCTCAATCCGGCCTGGCAGCGGACGCTGGGCTGGAGCGAGACCGACCTCCTCACCCACACCGCGGATTGGCTGGAGCATCCCGAAGACCTCGGCGTGACCCGCGCGCAGATGCAGAAGCTCGCCGCCGGCGAGGCCACGGTGCGGTTCGAAAACCGCTTGCGCCACCAGGACGGCAGCTATCGCTGGCTGTCGTGGACCGGCGTCTCCGACGTCGACCGCAACTACGCGGTGGCGCGCGACGTCACCGCCGAAAAGGTCGCGGCGGAACGGCTGAAGGCCACCGAGGAGGCGCTGCGGCAATCGCAGAAGATGGAGGCGGTCGGCCAATTGACCGGCGGCATCGCCCACGACTTCAACAACCTGTTGACCGGGATCGTCGGCTCGCTCGACCTGATGCAGGTCCGGCTCGATCAGGGCCGCGCCGACAACCTGTCGCGCTACATCAACGCCGCGATGACCTCGGCCAACCGCGCCGCGGCGCTGACCCACCGATTGCTGGCGTTTGCGCGAAGGCAGCCGCTGGTGCCGAAATCGGTCGACGTGCATCAGTTGGTCGTCTCGCTGGAGGACCTGCTGCGCCGGACCATCGGCGAGGCGATCGATCTCGAGGTCGCCGCCGCCCCCGGCCTGTGGCCGACGCTGTGCGATCCGAACCAGCTGGAAAGCGCGCTCCTGAACCTCGCGATCAACGCCCGCGATGCGATGCCGGAGGGCGGCAAACTCACCATCGCCTGCAACAACGTGCGGTTCGGCGGGCTGAACGTCGAGCTGCCGGCGCTATTGCCGGGCGACTACGTCTGCATCCGGGTCACCGACACCGGCTGCGGCATGAGCCCCGAGGTGGCGGCGCGGGCGTTCGATCCGTTCTTCACCACCAAGCCGATCGGCCAAGGCACCGGGCTCGGGCTGTCGATGATCTACGGCTTCGCGCAGCAATCCGGCGGCCACGTCCGGCTGCACAGCGAGCCCGGCCGCGGCACCACCGCGAAGCTGTATCTGCCACGCGATCACGGCGAGATCGCCGGCGCGCCGGAAGCCGCCAAGGGCGGCGCCGCGCACGTCGCCAACGGCGAAGCGGTGCTGGTGGTCGAGGACGAGCCGGTGGTGCGCGGGGTGATCGTCGAGATGCTGCAGGAGCAGGGCTACCGCGCCTTCGAGGCGGTCGACGGTCCGTCGGGGCTTGCGCTGCTGCAGCGCGAGCGCATCGACCTTCTGGTCACCGACGTCGGGCTGCCCGGCATCAACGGCCGGCAGCTCGCCGATCAGGCGCGGCAAAGCCGGCCGGATCTCAAGGTGCTGTTCATGACCGGCTATGCCGAAAGTGCTGCGATCGCCGGCGGCTTCCTGGAGCCCGGCATGGAGCTGATCGCCAAGCCGTTCGATCTCGACGATCTGCTGGCCCGGATCAAGCAGCTCATCGAGGCGTGAGCCTCGCCACGGTAGAGCACTGCGCTCGCGCTATTTCGAGTTGGAATTGAAGCATCCAACCCAAATGAAGTCGTCATTCCGGATTGCGAGTTCGAAGAACGAGCAAGTCCGGAATCCATATCCCCTGTAGGGGTTATGGATCCCGGGCTCGCTCGCAGCTTCGCTGCTCGCGCCCCGGGATGACGACCCGGGAATGTCGAAACGCATCAATCCAAGTCGAAACTTCGCTAACGCGGCGCCGGCATCCCGAGATCGCCGAGATCGCTGTCGTCGTCGCGCGGCGAGGGCAGCATCGCCGGCTGCAGCGCCGGAATCAGGCGGGTGCGCTCGCGGCGCACGGGAATCGCGCGCGCCACCTGCTTGGTGGCCTCGACGATATGCACCCCGGCGAACGGCAGCGCCATCGCAGCCCCGACCCGCTCCCAGGCCGGCGCCGAGCGCAGCATCCAGTTGTGCCCGATCGGCGGCAGAAACAGCGCCTCGCTCCACGCCGTGGGCGTGAACCAGCTGCGTCGCAACAATTGCGCGATCTGCAGCCGGGAATAAGGCCGGCCGTGGCCGAACGGCGTGGTGTCGGTGCGGGCCCAGACGCCGCGGCGATTCGGCACGATCGCGATCAGCCGGCCCGAGGGCGCCAGCACCCGCCACAATTCGCGCATCAAGCCGTCGGGGTCGTCCGACATTTCCAGCGCATGCACCAACAGGATGCGGTCGATCGAAGCATCCGGCAGCGGCAGCGAGCACTCTTCGACCAGGCTCGACAGCGTCGGCCGCGCCGTCGGCCATTTCAGCACGCCTTGCGCCGCCGGCATGAAGGCGAGGCAGCGTTCGCTGTCGTTGCGAAACAGCCCCAGATAGGGCGTCGAATAGCCGAAGCCGAGCACGCGCTGGCCGCGGGCGTCGCGCCAATGCACCTGGATCGCGCGATTGATCAGCCGCCGCGCCATCACCCCCAGGCGTTGCGAGTAGAAATCGCGCAGTTCGGTGACATCGATCGTCATGATTCTATTCTATCACCCGGCGGCGGCGCCCACGCCATGCAAGCCATCAGCAATAACGCATTGCCGCGCCAGCGTTAACGCCATATTTCAGAGGCCCCGGGGCGGTTCAGCCCGGGCTTGGTTACTCACGGAGATGTCATGGCCGCCGAAATTCGCGTGTTCACCTGTCTCAAGGACAATTTCGGCTACCTGGTGCACGACACCGAAAGCGGCGCCACCGCATCGATCGACGCGCCGGAGGCCGGGCCGATTCTCACCGCACTCGCCCGCGAAGGCTGGACGCTGACCGACATCCTGGTGACGCATCACCACGCCGACCACATCGGCGGCATCGCCGAACTGAAGCAGGCGACCAATTGCCGCGTGGTCGCGCCCTACGATCAGGGCGCGGCGATCCCGCTGGTCGACCTGCGGGTCCGCCAGGGCGACGTCATCAAGGTCGGCGAACTGTTGGCGCGGGTGCTGGAAACCCCCGGCCATACGCTGGACCACATCGCCTACGTGTTCGACGACGACAAGGCGCTGTTCGCCGCCGACACGCTGTTCTCGGTCGGCTGCGGCCGGGTGTTCGAGGGCACCTATCCGATGATGTGGGAGTCGCTGCTGAAGCTGCGGGTGCTGCCCGACGACATGCGGCTGTATTGCGGGCATGAATATACCGCCGCCAACGTCAAGTTCGCGCTGACCGTGGAGCCCGGCAACGCCGCGCTGCAGGCGCGCGCCGCCGAAGTGGCGCATCTGCGCACCGCGGGGCTGCCGACCGTCCCGACGCTGCTCGGCGACGAGAAGCAGACCAACGTGTTTTTGCGCGCCGACGAGCCGAGCGTCGCCGCAGGAGTGCGGCTGAAGGGCGCAGGCGCGGTCGAGGTGTTCACCGAACTGCGCGAACGCAAGAACAAGTCGTGATGGCTGCCGCGACGACTGCGCTCAGCGCCGCCGAGATCATCGCCCGACTCGATCTCAAACCGCATCCGGAAGGCGGGCATTTCCGCGAGACGTTTCGCGATACGCGGGTGGACGGCGCCGGCCGCGCCGCCTCGACCGCGATCTATTTCCTGCTGGCGAAGGGCGAGCGCTCGCATTGGCACCGCATCGACGCGGTCGAGGTCTGGCATTACTACGCCGGCGCGCCGCTCGACTTGCAGATCGCCGATGGCGATGGCCGACGGACTGTGCGGTTGGGACCCGATCTCGCCGCGGGGGAACTGCCGCAAGGCCTCGTGCCGCCGCACGCCTGGCAGGCCGCGCAGAGCAGCGGCGACTGGACCCTGGTCGGCTGCACGGTGGCGCCGGGCTTCGATTTTGCGACGTTCGAACTGGCGGAGAAGGGCTGGGAGCCGGCGGAAGTGTGATGTCGGATGAGCCGGATGGACCGCAGAACGACTGCTGCGGGCACTGATTCACCTCTCCCCGCTCGCGGGGAGAGGTCGACCCCGCGTAGCACCCGGATCGGCGCTTCGCGCCGTCCGAGTACAGGCTCCGCGAAGCGGGGTCGGGTGAGGGGGCGTCTCGGCATCACGCGGCGCCCCCTCACCCGGCGTGCCAAGCTTCGCTTGTCACGCCACCCTCTCCCCGCAAGCGGGGCGAGGGAAGCAGCGGCGCCGCTGCATCGAGATTTCACCACGGTAAGCTTGGTACGCGCGCAAGACCGCGCTCAGCTTCGCCCTTTCCAGATCATATCTTTCGCCGCGATCAGCCCGCCGCCGGCGATCAGCGCTGCGGCGAGCGCCAGCGTGGTGCTCGCTTCGGCGAAGCCGGCGAGGATCAAAAAGCCCGTCGACAGCAGCGGCGTGGCGTAGCTCGCCGCGCCCAGCACGCGGATGTCGCCGCGTTTCATGCCGATGTCCCAGGCGTAGAACGCCCCGCCCACCGGGCCGATGCCGAGGATCGCGATCGACGCCCATTGCGTCGGCGTCTGCGGCCACACCGTGGTCTCCACCGCGCCATGCACCAGCGCTGCCAGCACGGCGGTGGCGAGGCAGAACCCGGCGACCGCGTCGGTCGGCACCGCGCGGAGCCGCCGCGACATCACCGAATAGGCCGCCCAGATGAACGCCGCGACGAACGCGGCGACCAAACCCGCGATGTGCCCCGGCTCAAAACGCGCCGAGGCGTTGCCCGCGAACAGCAAGACGGTGCCGACCAGCCCGAGCAGCGCGCCGGCCAGGTGATGCCACCGCAGCCGCTCGCCGGGCAAAAACGACGAGAACAGCACGATCAGCAGCGGCCACAGATAGTTCAGCAGCCCGGCCTCGGCCGGCGGCGCCAGCCGCAGCGCCAGGAAATACAAAGCGTGATAGCCGAACAGTCCGCCGACGCCGACCGCCCAGGCCAGCGGCGACTGCCGCAGCGCGCGCGCCGCACCCGGCCGCAGCAGCCAGCTCACAACGCCGACCCCCGCGCCGATCGCAAAGGTCATCGCGGCGAGTTGAAACGCCGGCATGGTGCCGCTGGCGACGGTGAGCACCGCCAGCAGCGACCACATCAGGATGGCGCTGAGCCCGACCAGCGTCGCCGAACGCACCGTCATGGCGCGGTGCGCCGGCGGCGCGACGCCGCGATCAGGTCATCGACTGCCCGCCGTTGATCGACAGCGTCGAGCCGGTGATGAAGCCGGCGTCGTCGGCGGCGAGGAACACCACCGCGCGGGCGATCTCCTCCGGCTCGCCGAGCCGGTTGACCGGGATCAGCGGCAGGATGTTTTTCTCCAGAACCTCTTTCGGCACCGCCTGCACCATCTCGGTGTTGATGTAACCCGGGCAGATCGCGTTCACCGTGATGCCGCCGCGGGCGTTCTCCAGCGCCAGCGCCCGGGTGAAGCCGAGATCGCCGGCCTTCGCGGCGGAGTAATTCACCTGGCCGAACTGGCCCTTCTGTCCGTTGACCGACGAGATGTTGATGATGCGGCCGAATTTGCGGCCGCGCATGCCTTCGATCACCTGCCTTGTGACGTTGAACAGCGAGCCGAGATTGGTGCTGGTCACCGCGCTCCATTGCTCGATCGTCATCTTGTGAAACGCGCCGTCGCGGGTGATGCCGGCATTGTTGACCAGGATTTCGACCGCGCCGAGCGCGGCTTCGACGGTCTTGACGCCCTCCACCGAGGCCTCGAACGAACTGACATCCCATTTGAAAACCGGAATTCCCGTCTCGGCCTTGAATTTCTCCGCCGCCGCGTCGTTGCCGCAATAATTCGCCGCGACGTTATATCCGGCGGCCTTCAACGCCTTGCTGATTGCCGCCCCAATGCCTCGTGTTCCTCCGGTCACCAACGCCACACGCGCCATATTCCAATTCCTCCCCTGCGCCTGATCCGTCCCGCACTGCGCAGGACAACAATCGAATCAAGCGCCGCATTGCCATTGAAAGCGTGATCAGATGCTGAGCTTTTAACCTTGTTATGACCGTTGCTGATAACGCACCGTTGTCGAGTAGAACTTCGAATTAATCTGGCCGCGTGACGAACATCAAGCAAAAACGCCCGGCACGATGGCCGGGCGTCGGAATGATTAGGTGCAGTGCGGTGCGAAGAATTTCTGCTGTGCTGCGTTGCGAGATCAGCCGCGCGCGAGGCACATCGCGATACCCATGCCGCCGCCGATGCACAGCGTAGCAAGACCTTTCTTGGCATCGCGCTTCTGCATCTCGTGCAGCAGCGTCACCAGCACGCGGGCGCCGGAGGCGCCGACCGGATGGCCGATCGCGATCGCGCCGCCGTTGACGTTCACCTTAGAAGTATCCCAGCCGAGGTCCTTGTTGACCGCGCAGGCCTGCGCGGCGAAGGCCTCGTTGGCCTCGATCAGATCGAGATCGCCGATCGACCAGCCGGCCTTCTTCAAGGCCGCGCGCGACGCCGGGATCGGCCCGGTGCCCATGATCTTCGGATCGACGCCGGCCTGCCCCCAGGAGACGATGCGCGCCAGCGGCGTCTTGCCTTCCTTGGCGGCCTGCTTGGCGGTCATCAACACCACGGCGGCGGCGCCGTCGTTGATACCCGAGGCGTTGGCAGCCGTGACGGTGCCGTCCTTTTCGAACGCCGGCTTCAACTTTGCGATCGCCTCGATGGTCACGCCGTGGCGCGGAAACTCGTCGGTATCGACGATGATGTCGCCCTTGCGGTTCTTCACCGTCACCGGGACGATCTCGTCCTTGAAGCGGCCGGCCTTCTGCGCCGCCTCGGCCTTGTTCTGCGAGGCGACCGCGAACTCATCCTGCTGCTGCCGGGTGATCTGATACTGCTTGGCGACGTTCTCGGCGGTGTTGCCCATGTGATAGCCGTTGAAGGCGTCCCACAGCCCGTCCTTCAGCATGGTATCGACGAATTCCACCGCGCCCATCTTCACCCCGCCGCGCAGATATTGCGCATGCGGCGCCATGCTCATGGATTCCTGGCCGCCGGCCACCACGATCTCGGAATCGCCGTTGAGCAGCGCCTGATAGCCCAGCGCCACGGTGCGCAGGCCGGAGCCGCACAGCTGATTGATGCCCCAGGCCGGGCTCTCCACCGGAATGCCGGCGGCGATCGAGGCCTGCCGCGCCGGGTTCTGGCCCTGCGCCGCGGTGAGGATCTGGCCCATGATGACTTCGGACACCCGGCCCGGCTCGAGCCCGGCGCGCTCCAGCGCGGCTCGGATCACCACCGCGCCGAGGTCGTGCGCGGGCAAAGTAGCAAAGGCGCCGTTGAAACTTCCGACAGCGGTACGAGCGGCGCTGACGATGACGACATCGTCGGACATGGGCATTTCTCCTGGGCTTGTACTGTTTGGACTGTGCCCGCCGGGCGGCGGGCCGGGTCGGCTGCTATCCTGTTAACCTCGCTGCAGCGTGTCAATCGGCAAAGCCCGTTTCCTCGCCGCAGCGCGATCAAAATGCCGTTCCGGGCGGCACCGGGAGGATCAGAATGCTGCCGAATTAACCTTCGCGAACAAAAAGGTAGCAGAAGGGCGAGGGAAGTGCTTATTTTGTTGCGTTGCGTTTCGTTCGCCGGCGCGAGCCGGTTCCTGTCCTCCTAGGTGTGGGTGACCATGGCGAAATCGAATCTGCCGACGACAATCAAGAAATATGCAAACCGGCGGCTCTACAACACCGGAACCAGTACTTACGTGACGCTCGAAGACCTCGCCGCGATGGTGAAGGACGGCGAGGATTTCCTGGTTTTCGACGCCAAGTCCGGCGACGACATCACCCGCTCGGTGCTGGCTCAGATCATCTTCGAACAGGAAAACAAGGCGGGTCAGAACCTGCTGCCGACCACCTTCCTGCGCCAGCTGATCCGGTTCTACGGCGACAGCATGCAGATGGTGGTGCCGCGCTATCTGGAGCAGTCGATCGATACGCTGACCCGCGAACAGGAGAAGTTTCGCAAGCAGCTGACCTCGACCTTCAGCGTCGGGCCGTTCGCGCCGCTGGAAGAGCACGTCCGCCGCAACATGGAATTGTTCGAGCGCACCTTCTCGATGTTCAAGCCGTTCGTGCCGAGCAACCCGGCCACCCACAGCGCACCGGAGCCGGAGCCGCCGCCGGAGCCGGCCGCGGACGCCGGCAACATCGACGACCTGCGTCGCCAGATGAAGGAGATGCAGGACCGGCTCGACCGCATGGCGGCGGAGCCGAAGAAAGAGCTGCCGGCTGAGCCGAACAAAGAGGAGTGAGCGCAGCTCTCGCCGCGCGCTTCTGCCGGTCGGGTTGGGTGCGCCCGACACATATCAAGCCGTCATCCCGGGGCGCGAGCAGCGACAGCTGCGCGCGAGCCCGGGCCCCATGCGGCGCGAGTCGCGGTGGTGCGGAGCACGCGATGGTGGTCCGAATCGAGGCCAGGGGTGATGGGCCCCTGCGCGCGCAGGGACGACCCGCGGAGGGGATCTTTGCGAGCGGACGCCAAGCGCGCGCAGCGACCGCCGGGGGTTCGCCTCACCCCTTCAGCTTCGCCTTCAGCGCGTAAAGCGCATCCAGCGCCTCGCGCGGGGAAAGTTCGTCGGGGTGCAGCGCCTGCAATGCGGCGATCAGTTGCTCGGCTTCGGTCGGCGGCGACGGCTCCGCCGGCGCCCGCGCGGTGACGGCGAACAGCGGCAGGTCTTCGGCCAAGGCGCGTGCCGACTGGCCGCGGTCCTGCGCTTCGAGTTTCGCCAGCACCGACTTTGCCCGGGTGATCACGCTCGGCGGGAGCCCTGCGAGCTTCGCCACCTGGATGCCGTAGGAGCGGTCCGCCGAGCCCGGCAGCACCTCGTGCAGAAACACCACGTCGCCGTGCCACTCTTTCACCCGCACCGTGGCGTTGAACAGCCGCGGCAGCTTGGCGGAGAGTGCTGTGAGTTCGTGGTAATGCGTCGCGAACAGCGAGCGGCAGCGATTGCTCTCGTGCAGATGCTCGATCGCCGCCCAGGCGATCGACAGCCCGTCGAAGGTCGCGGTGCCGCGGCCGATCTCGTCCAGAATCACCAGCGCGCGCTCCGACGCCTGGTTCAAGATCACCGCGGTCTCCACCATCTCGACCATGAACGTCGAACGTCCTCGCGCCAGGTCGTCGGCGGCGCCGACCCGCGAGAACAGCCGGTCGACGATGCCGATCCGCGCGCGCGACGCCGGCACGAACGAACCGATCTGCGCTAACAGCGCGATCAGCGCGTTCTGCCGCAGGAAGGTCGACTTGCCCGCCATGTTGGGGCCGGTGATCAGCCAGATCTGCCCGGATTGTTGCCCCGGCCCGGGCGACAGATCGCAGGCGTTGGCGATGAAGGGCTGGCCATCGCGGCGCAGCGCCTGCTCGACGACGGGATGCCGCCCGCCTTCGATCGCGAACGACAGCGAGCCGTCGACCTCGGGGCGGACGTAGTTGTCGGAGGCGGCGAGTTTCGCCAGCGCCAGCGTGACGTCGAGCAGCGCAAAGCCATGCGCCGCGGCGCGCAGATCGTCGGTGGCTTGCTGCACCATCGCTACCAGGCGCTCGAAGATCTCCAGCTCGAGCCCGAGCGCGCGGTCGCCCGCATTGGCGATCTTGGCCTCGATCTCGCCGAGTTCGGCGGTGGTGAAGCGGGTCTGCCCGGCCAAGGTCTGGCGATGGATGAAAGTGCCGTTGAGCGGCGGCGCCATCAGCTTTTCGCCGTGCTGCGCGGTGACTTCGACGAAGTAACCGAGCACGTTGTTGTGGCGGATCTTCAGGCCCTTGACGCCGCAATCATCGGCGTAGCGCGCCTGCATCGCGGCGACGATCAGCCGCGAGTCGTCGCGCAGCTTGCGGGTCTCGTCGAGGGCGGCGTGATAACCTTCGCGGACGAAGCCGCCGTCGCGCTTCATCAGCGGCAAATCATCGGCGAGCGCCTGTGAAAACTCTTGCGCCAGTTCCCGTGACGGCCGCCGCAGCGCCGCCATCACGGTTTGAATTTCTTTCGGCGGCGCCTCGAGCGCGCCGAGCTGCGCCAAAGCCTGATCCGCTGCCCGCAAGCCCTCGCGCAACGCCGCCAGATCGCGCGGCCCGCCGCGGCCGACGCTCAGGCGCGCCAGCGCGCGCGACATGTCGGGGGCTCCGCGCAGCGTCGTCCGCAGCGCCTCGCGCAAGCCGGGATCGGGCAGCAGCGCCGCCACCGCATCGAGCCGCTGCGCGATCTGCTCCACATCGGTGAGCGGCGCCGCCAGCCGCTGCGCCAACAGCCGCGAGCCGGCGGCGGTGACGGTGCAGTCGATCGCATCGAGCAGCGAGCCGCGCCGCTCGCCGGAGAGCGTGCGCGTCAATTCGAGATTGGCGCGGGTCGCCGGATCGATCGCCATGGTGGAGCCGGTGGCCTCGCGCGACGGCGGCGACAGAGGCGGCTTCTTGCCGAGCTGGGTGCGGTCGATATAGGTGACGCAGGCGGCGGCAGCAGTCGCCTCCAGCCGCGACATCGCCGACAACCCGTCCATCGTCGACACCGCGAAGTAATCGCAGAGTCTTCGCTCCGCGGTCGCCGAATCGAACACGTCGCGGGTCAGCGGCGTCACCGCGGGCAATTCGCGCAGCAACGGCCCCAATTCGGCGTCGCTATACAGCGCGTCGGTGACGATCGCCTCGTTGGGATTGATCCGCGCCAGCGTGGCGGCAAGTTCGCCGGGCGCGCATTCGGTGACGATGAATTCGGCGGTCGAGATGTCGATCCAGGCCAGCCCAATGCGGTCGGCGCCGGCGGAGGCGCGCGCCCGCGCAATCGCCAGCAGGTAGTTGTTGGCGCGCGCATCGAGCAGGGTGTCTTCGGTCAGCGTGCCGGGCGTGATCAGCCGCACCACGTCGCGCCGCACCACGCTCTTGCGGGCGCGCGCCGCCGCCGGGTCCTCGGTCTGCTCGCACACCGCCACGCGATGGCCGAGCGCGATCAGCCGATGCAGATAGTCGTCGGAGCGTTCCACCGGCACGCCGCACATCGGGATGTCCTGGCCCTTGTGCTTGCCGCGCTTGGTCAGCGTGATGCCGAGCGCGCGCGCGGCGATTTCGGCGTCCTCGAAGAACAATTCGTAGAAATCGCCCATCCGATAGAACAGCAGCAGGCCGGGATTGGCGGCCTTGATCTCGTGGTACTGCTCCATCATCGGCGACACCTTCTCGGCGGGCGCGGAAGGTTCGGGCGATGGCGAGATGTCGGGTGCGATGGTCATGGCGGGCGCAAACTAGCGCAATTCCGCCGCGCGATCCTACCCGGTCGGCGCGGCCATACACGGCTTTGCACGGCTTTCGCGGCGAGCTTCGCAGTTCGTGTCCCGGACCAGGCGAAGCGCGCAGCGCGGCGCCGCAGAGCCGGGACCGTTACGAAGACTGCCGATGCAACGCCCCCGGGGCTTCGCCGCAATCCTGCGGATTGCCGGCGCGCCCGGGGCACGAGGCTGAGGCTGCGCCGGATTGACCGCGCCGAACCGCCTTCCTAAGACTGCCGCGCAAATTCCGGCGATCAAGCACGGATGACAAAACGGGAGCTGAGGATGCGCGATGTGTTCGTCTGCGACGCGGTGCGGACCCCGATCGGCAGGTTCGGCGGCGCGCTCGCCAAGGTGCGCGCCGACGATCTCGCCGCGGTTCCGATCAAGGCCTTGCTGGCGAAACATCCGCAACTCGACTGGGCCGCGCTCGACGAAGTCACTCTCGGCTGCGCCAATCAGGCCGGCGAAGACAACCGCAACGTGGCGCGGATGGCGCTGCTGCTGGCCGGGCTGCCCGACTCCGTTCCCGGCATCACGCTGAACCGGCTATGCGCCTCCGGGCTCGACGCCGTCGGCGCCGCGGCGCGCGCGATCCGCGCCGGCGACATCGATTTCGCGATCGCCGGCGGCGTCGAATCGATGACGCGGGCGCCGTTCGTGATGGGCAAGGCAACCGAGGCGTTCTCGCGCCAGGCCGAGATCCACGACACCACGATCGGCTGGCGCTTCATCAATCCGCTGATGAAAGCGCAATACGGCGTCGACGCGATGCCGGCGACCGGCGAGAACGTCGCCGAGGAATTCCAGGTGTCGCGCGCCGACCAGGACGCCTTCGCGATCCGCTCCCAGCAGCGCGCCGGCGCCGCGATGGCGTCGGGCTATTTCGCGCAAGAAATCGCCGCGGTGGCGGCGCCCGGCGGCAAGGCCGGGCCGATCGTGGTCGACAAGGACGAACATCCGCGCCCGGAGACCACGCTGGAGGGGCTGTCCAAACTGAAGCCGATCGTGCGCAATCCCGGCACCGTCACCGCCGGCAATGCGTCGGGCGTCAATGACGGCGCCGCCGCGATGATCCTCGCCTCGGAAGACGCCGTGAAGAAGCACGGGCTGACGCCGCGGGCGCGCATCCTTGGCCTCGCGTCAGCCGGGGTGCCGCCGCGGATCATGGGCATCGGCCCGGTGCCGGCGACCCAGAAGCTTTTGGCGCGGCTCAAGCTTTCAATCGGCGATTTCGACCTGATCGAGCTCAACGAGGCCTTCGCCTCGCAGGGGCTGGCCTGCCTGCGCCAACTCGGCGTCGCCGACGACGCCGACTTCGTCAACCCGCATGGCGGCGCCATCGCGCTCGGCCACCCGCTCGGCATGAGCGGCGCCCGGATCGCGCTGACCGCTATCCATGGCCTGGAGACCCGCGCGGGCAAGCTGGCGCTGGCCACGATGTGCGTCGGCGTCGGCCAGGGCGTCGCGATGGCGCTCGAACGGGTGAATTGAGCGGCGCCCTCACCCCACGCTCTCCTTCACCACCTCACCGAGCGCCTTAAAGTCCGCCTTGCGCGGCGAGGTGGTGCGAAACACCAGGCCGATGCGGCGGCCGGGCTGCGGGTCCTTCAGCCGCAACAGCCGGACCCGGCTGTCGCGGCGCTCGACCTCGGCGGCGATCTGCGGAATCAGCGTCAGCCCGTAACCCGACGCCACCATCTGCATCACCGTCGACAGGCTGGAGGCGCCGAACGTCATCCCCGCCGTCGCCTGCTGCCGGCCGCGCCGCGCGGTGGCGCAGAACGCCAACGCCTGGTCGCGCAGGCAATGGCCGTCTTCCAGCAGAATCAGCCGGCTCTGGTCGATGTCGCGCGCCGCCACCCGCGCGGTGTCGGGCCGCGGATCGTCGGCCGGCACCGCCAAGAGAAACAGATCCTCGAACAATTCCAGCGCGTCGAGTTCGCCATCCTCCAGCGGCAGCGCCAGCAGCGCCGCATCGAGCACGCCGCCTTTGATGTCGCCGACCAGCTGCCTGGTCTGGCTCTCGCGCAATTCCAGCCGCAGTTCGGGATATTGCCGTTGCAGCGCCGGCAAAATCTTCGGCAGCAGATACGGCGCCAGCGACGGAATCACGCCAAGCGTCAGCCGTCCGGTCAGCGGCTTGTTGCGATGCCGGGCGAAATCAACGAGGTCGCGCGACGCCGTCAGCACCTCCTCGCCGCGGCGCGCGATCTCGCGGCCGACGTCGGTCAACAGCACCTCGCCGGGCCGCCGCTCCACCACCTTGACGCCGAGCCGTCGCTCCAGATCGCTGATCTGCATCGACAGCGCCGGCTGCGTCACCGCGCAGGCCTCCGCGGCGCGGCCGAAATGGCCGTGCTTGGCGAGCGCGGAGAGATAACGGAGCTGACGCAGCGTGACCATGGACGATCAGATAAACTGATCGCGCGCACAACGCAATTCGACTGGACCTGATGATGGAATTGTTCCAGATTCAGCGCGTCGGGTTCCCGGGGACCGCCGCGGGATCGCCGACCAACAAACCATCATCATCGCGCAGCAAGATGCCGGCCCCGGTCCGGACATCCGACACTGCCGCGGAGGACGCGCCGACCAGACCGCCACCCGCCGGCAACCGGATTGCCGACGCATCGAAATCAAACGCCACGGACCGGCTCGGTCCGGTGCGCCCCGCTTTGGGCGTATCGTGGATGCCGAGGGCCGCGGTGACGACCAAGCCTAAGACAACGCCCACACGCCCAACGACACACGATCGGAGACACTCCATGGACGCAAAGACTGACGACAAATCCGGCAAATGCCCGGTCGCACACGGCCCGGCCCCGCGCGGCAACCGCGACTGGTGGCCGGAGCAGCTCGACCTGTCGGTGCTGCACCAGCGCTCGCCGTCGGCCGACCCGCTCGGCAAGGACTTCCACTATGCCGAACAGTTCAAGCAGCTCGACCTCGCGGCATTGAAGAAGGACCTCACCGCGCTGATGACGGACTCGCAGGACTGGTGGCCGGCGGATTTCGGCCATTACGGCGGCCTGTTCATCCGCATGGCCTGGCATAGCGCCGGCACCTATCGCACCACCGACGGCCGCGGCGGCGCCGGCGGCGGCCAGCAGCGCTTCGCGCCGCTGAATTCCTGGCCCGACAACGCCAACCTCGACAAGGCGCGCCGGCTGCTGTGGCCGATCAAGCAGAAATACGGCCAGAAGATCTCCTGGGCCGATCTCTACGTGCTGGCCGGCAACGTCGCGCTGGAATCGATGGGCTTTCAGACCTTCGGCTTTGCCGGCGGCCGCGCCGACACCTGGGAGCCGGAAGAGCTGTTCTGGGGGCCGGAAGGCACCTGGCTCGGCGACGAGCGCTACAGCGGCGAACGTGAACTGTCCGATCCGCTCGGCGCGGTGCAGATGGGACTGATCTACGTCAACCCGGAAGGCCCGAACGGCAATCCCGATCCCGTGGGCTCCGCCAAGGACATCCGCGAAACCTTCGCCCGCATGGCGATGAACGATGAAGAGACCGTGGCGCTGATCGCCGGCGGCCACACCTTCGGCAAGACCCACGGCGCCGGCGATCCGTCGCTGCTCGGGCCTGAGCCGGAAGGCGGCGACGTCGAGGACCAGGGGCTCGGCTGGAAGAGCAAATACGGCACCGGCTTCGGCGCCGACGCCATCACCGGCGGACCGGAAGTGATCTGGTCGCAGGAGCCGACCAAGTGGAGCAACCACTTCTTCGACAACCTGTTCAAGTTCGAATGGGAATTGACCAAGAGCCCGGCCGGCGCCCAGCAATGGGTCGCCAAGAACGCCGAGCCGTCGATCCCGGACCCGTTCGATCCGTCGAAGAAGCGGCTGCCGACCATGCTGACCTCCGACCTCGCGCTGCGCTTCGATCCCGCCTACGAGAAGATCTCGCGGCGGTTCTACGAGAATCCGGATCAGCTCGCCGACGCCTTTGCGCGGGCCTGGTTCAAGCTGACCCATCGCGACATGGGCCCGGTGGCGCGCTATCTCGGCCCGGAAGTGCCGAAGGAAACGCTGCTCTGGCAGGACCCGATCCCGCCGGTCGATCATGAACTGATCAACGACGCCGATGTCGAAGCCCTCAAGGCCAAGATCCTCGGCTCCGGTCTCTCGGTCGCCGACCTGGTCTCCACCGCCTGGAATTCGGCCTCGACCTTCCGCGGCTCCGACAAGCGCGGCGGCGCCAATGGCGCGCGCATTCGCCTCAGCCCGCAGAAGGACTGGGAGGTCAACCAGCCGGAGCAGCTCGCAACCGTGCTGCAGAAGCTGGAAGCGATCGGCAAGGAGTTCGGCAAGAAAGTCTCGCTCGCCGACCTGATCGTGCTCGGCGGTGTCGCGGCGATCGAGAAGGCCGCCAAGGACGCCGGCGTCGCCGTCAAGGTGCCGTTCTCGCCGGGCCGCATGGACGCCTCGCAGGAGCAGACCGACGCGCCGTCCTTCGCGCCGCTCGAACCCCGCGCCGACGGCTTCCGCAACTACATCAACAGCAAGAAGCACCAGTTCATGAAGCCCGAAGAGGCTTTGGTGGATCGGGCGCAGCTGTTGACGCTGACCGCGCCGGAAATGACCGTACTGGTCGGCGGGTTGCGGGTGCTCGGCGCCAATGCGGGGGATTCCAAGCACGGCGTGTTCACCACCAAGCCCGGCACGCTCTCCAACGACTTCTTCGTCAACCTGTTGACGATGGCGACGTCGTGGCAGCCCTCCGGCACCGAGGGCATCTATGAGGGCCGCGACCGCAAGTCGGGCGACGTCAAGTGGACCGCGACCCGCGTCGACCTGATCTTCGGCTCGCACTCGCAGCTCCGCGCGCTCGCCGAGGTCTATGCGCAAGCGGACTCCAAAGAGAAGTTCGTCAACGACTTCGTCGCCGCCTGGACCAAGGTGATGAACGCCGACCGCTTCGACCTTCTCGCCGAGCCGGTGCTGCTGGAGGCCGCGGAGTAACGACGAGCCGCTAAGTAACGACCGCCAAGCCTCGGCGACGATAAAACAGCCTCACCAACGCCAAGCCCCCGCGACCGTCGCGGGGGCTTTTTTTGGATAACCCGCGTGTACCGCGCACCGCTTAACGGCGATCCAACTAGCTCGCCGTTATCCTGAGGAGCGCGCCCGACGGGCGCGCGTCTCGAAGGATGGGCCGCGGCCGAGGCAATCACCACACGTTTCGATTGACAGCCACAGCCTCGCTGGCATGCTTCACGCCTGACTTTTGTATACCAAGAGGCCGAGGATGGGCATCTTCGTCTACATGCTCCGCTGCGCCGACGGCTCCTACTACGTTGGTAGCGCGACCGGCGACGATCTCGCGCCGCGCATCGCGCAACACGACGTCGGCACTTACCCCGGATACACCTCGACCCGCCGGCCGGTGACGCTGGTCTGGTCCGAGCATTTCGATCGCATTACCGACGCGATCGCCGTCGAACGGCAGATCAAGGGCTGGAGCCGTGCCAAGAAAGAGGCACTGATCCGCGGCGACTGGACCGACATCAGTCGGCTGGCGCGTCGCGGCGGCCACGTCCGCGGTTCAACACCATCGTCGTCATCCTGAGAGCCTGTGAAGCTATTCGATTGGCGGCTCTCGGCGATATGATGTGTCGCGATCGCTGCGCAGGAGTGCGGTTGGAGGAGTGCG
>NZ_JACHIH010000051.1 GCF_014203125.1 Rhodopseudomonas rhenobacensis | reverse complement strand
CGCCAGCCTCAAAAAACTCGGCTACAGCGTTCAGCTTCAACCCATCACGGAGGCCGCCGCCTGACCTCCAGGCCATCAGCTTCTTCCTAGGAGCTATTGCGACGAAGCAATCCAGGGCTACGCGTGAGGCCCCTGGATTGCTTCGCTGTTCGGCCGGCGCTGCGCGCCGCCCTCGGCTCGCAATGACAAAAATATCTGTTCTTGCTCCTGCTTTTTCGGCGCGGCCTACAGATGCGCCACCGAGACGACGCGGAAGGTGCGCATCGTGCCGCTGTCGTTGATCGAGACGTATTCGTCCTGCACGAAGCATTCGTCCTGGAAGTGATAGCCGGTTTCGTCCGGACGGGTGTCGCCGGTGATGTCGTATTGAAACGCCCAGGATCCGCCGGGGCGATGCACCAGATGACCGCGACGGTCGTCTTCGTCGGGGCGCAGCCGCGCCACCCGGCAGGCCTCGCGGTGCTTCTTCCATTGCTCGGGATCGATGCGGCCATTGTCGTCGAGCGGCGCGACCATTACATAGGCGATATTGGCTTCGCCTTCCGGGTGGCCGGGCTCGCGGGCGAGCTCCAGCCTGATTTGACGAAAACTCGACGGCAGCGAGGAATTCAGGATCGCCGTGGACGGGGCCTTGGTCATCGCAGAATCCAATCTTTACCTTGCCTGCTCGCGTCGCACGCCGATCAAGCGTCGAAGTTCGCATTCGGCTGCGATTCAACGTAAGCTTAGGAGAAGCCAACGCCGCGCTGATTGATTTGCATCAACCTGGACAGCGGCCGAGCTTGCGACGTGAGGGGATACGCGCTTGAGTTCACAACCGCTGCTCAACACGATCAGCAACGGCGATGCGTTGTTACTGCGGCCGACCGGGGAATGGACGGCGGTCAACGCCGCCGCGCTTGAGCATCTGTTCGACGGCATCGCGCCGCAGCTGCGCGACGCCAAGGCGCTGACCATCGACCTCGCCGAATTGCAGGAAATCGACACGCTCGGGGCCTGGCTGCTGGAAAAGATCTCGCGGCGCGCGGCGCAGGCAGGGCGTCCGGCCGAGCTGGTCGGGGTGGCGGACCGCTACGCCGGGCTGATCGACCAGCTGCGGCAGGTCAATCGCCGCAAGCCGTCGGGCGCCGCGCGCGGAAGCCTGCTGCTGGCGCGTCTCGAAGACATCGGCCGCGCCACCTGGGGCGCGCGCGAGGACCTGTTCGCCTTTCTGCAGATGCTGGGCGCGCTCGCCAACGCGTTGCTCGGCGTGCTGCGCCGGCCACGCTCGCTGCGACTGACCTCGCTGGTGTATCAGATCTATCGCGTCGGCTGGCAGGCGATCCCGATCATCGGGCTCATCACCTTCCTGATCGGCGCGATCATTGCCCAGCAGGGCATCTTTCACTTCCGCAAGTTCGGGGCGGAATCCTACGTGGTCGACATGGTCGGCATCCTGGTATTGCGCGAGCTCGGCGTGCTGATCGTGGCGATCATGGTGGCCGGCCGCTCCGGCAGCGCCTACACCGCCGAACTCGGCTCGATGAAGATGCGTGAGGAGATCGACGCGCTGTCCACCATGGATCTCGATCCGGTCGAGGTGCTGATCCTGCCGCGGGTGATCGCATTGGTCGTCGCGCTGCCGATCCTGGCCTTCCTCGGCTCGATGGCGGCGCTGTATGGCGGCGGGCTGGTGGCGTGGTTCTACGGCGGCATGAGCCCGACCATCTTCATCGCGCGGCTGCACGAAGCGGTCTCGGTCACCCATTTCGAGGTCGGCATCATCAAGGCGCCGTTCATGGCGCTGGTGATCGGCATCGTCGCCTGCAGCGAAGGCTTGCGGGTCAAGGGCAGCGCCGAATCGCTCGGCCGGCAGACCACCACGTCTGTGGTGAAATCGATTTTCTGCGTGATCGTGCTTGACGGGCTGTTCGCCGTGTTCTTCGCCTCGATCGGAATGTAGCGATGGACATGCCCGAACGATTTGCGATCCGCGTCCGCGACCTTGTGGTCGGCTTCGGCGACCAGGTGGTGATCGATCATCTGTCGCTTGATGTCCGCCGCGGCGAGATCCTCGGGCTGGTCGGCGCGTCGGGCGGCGGCAAGTCGGTGCTGATGCGCACCATCATCGGGCTGATCCCGAAGCGCAGCGGCGAGATCGAGGTGATGGGCCGCGAGGCCGACCCCGGGCTCGGCGGCCGCCGGCGCAGCGCCTCGGCTTGGGGCATTTTGTTTCAGCAGGGCGCGCTGTTTTCGTCGCTGACGGCGCGGCAGAACGTGCAGTTTCCGCTGCGCGAGAATCTCACGATCTCCGAAACGCTGATGGATGAGATCGCCACCGCCAAGCTGGAGATGGTGGGGCTCGCGCCCGACGACTGGGACAAGTTTCCGGCGCAGCTGTCCGGCGGCATGACCAAGCGCGTCGCACTGGCGCGGGCGCTGGCGCTCGACCCCGGCATCGTGTTTCTCGACGAGCCGACCTCCGGCCTTGACCCGATCGCCGCCGGCGACTTCGACGTGCTGATCCAGACCCTGCAGAAGACCCTCAAGCTCACCGTGTTCATGGTGACGCACGATCTCGCCAGCCTCAACACGGTGTGCGACCGCGTCGCCGCGCTGGCCGACGGCAAGATCGTCGCGATCGGCCCGATGGGCGACCTGCTGACATCCGACCATCCGTGGGTGAAAGCCTATTTCCACGGCAAACGCTCCCGCATGCTGCGACCAGCAAAGGACTAGGCATCATGGAAACCCGTGCGCCTTTCATCATCGTCGGCGCCTTCGTCCTGGCGGCGATCGCCGCGGTGTTCGGCTTCGTGTTCTGGCTGCACAACACCAGCGGCCTCGGCGCGCGCACCACCTACCACGTGCAATTCAACGGCTCGGTGCCGGGACTTCTGGTCGGCGCCGCGGTGCTGTTCAACGGCATTCGGGTCGGCGAGGTCACCGAGCTGGGGCTGGCGCCGGACAATCCGCGCCAGGTCAACGCCACGATCGGCGTCGACGCCGCGACGCCGGTGCGCGCCGACACCAAGGTCGGGCTGGATTTTCAGGGCCTCACCGGCGTCCCGGTGATCGCGCTGGAAGGCGGCACGCAGCTCGCCGCCGCCGGGACGGTGCCGACGCTGGTCGCCGACCCCGGCGCCGGGCAAAGCATGACCCAGGCCGCGCGCGACGCGTTGCGCAAGGTCGATACCGTTCTGACGGAAAACGCCGAGCCGCTGAAGGCGACGATCGCCGACATCCGCACCTTCGCCGAAACGCTGGCGCGTAACTCCAGCAAGATCGACGGGATTATGCAGGGGGTCGAGCGCATGACCGGCGCCGACAAGCCGGTGGTGAACAAGGTGGTGTACGACCTCCGTGCCGCGTCCGGCTTTGCACCGCCGGCCAAGCCGATCAAAGGCCAACTCGCGATCGGAGAGCCCAGCTTCGTGGTGATGTTCGACACCCAGAAGATCCTGCTGGCGCCGGGACTGGACTATCCCGCCTTCGCGGGATTCCAATGGAGCGACAGCATTCCCAAGCTCATCCAGGCGAAGCTGATCCAGAGCTTCGAGAACTACGATATCACCCACGCGCCGCAGCGCGCTTCCGACGCGGTGCAGGCCGACCACCAATTGCTGATCGACATCCGCAGCTTCGAGATCACCGGCTCGCCGGAGCTCGCCGCCGAGGTGGCGTTTTCCGCCAAGATCGTCGGCAAGGACGGCAAACTGCTGGCGGCGAAGCTATTTCGGGCCAGCGCGCCGGTCGGCAAGCCGGAGCCGCTCGCCGCATTGGCCGGCTTCAACCAGGCGTTCGGCAGCGTCGCCAAGGAGCTGGTGCTGTGGACGGCAGCAATTCTCTAGAGCTATTCCAAGGTTTTCAGGAACGACAGCAGATCGTTGATCTGTCGCGGCTCGAGTTCGAACTCCGGCATCTTGGCATGGCCGGTGTAGATGCCTTCGGCGAAGGCTTCGGCCAGCGTTTCGATCGGGTAGCGCAGATGCAGCGTTCGGAACGGCGGCGCACGATCCAGCGGACTCGCGGTGTTTTGGTCGATCGAATGGCAACGGGCGCAATGGGCTTTTGCAAACGACTTGCCGCGTCGCTCAGCCGGCGTCGCCGCGACCGCGCAACTGGTCGTTAACAGGATCATCGCAAAGCAGGCAGAGGCGATCCGCATCGGGTCCGCTCGGTTGGTGTTGAAAGGACGTCAACGGCGCCGATCTGACCATGAAGTAGCGTTGCGCATTGGCATTGATCTGTGTCAAGTCGTCTTGACAATCTGCGAACATATTAGCGATTCTGAGGCATCGTTCGAAGTCCATCGAAATCGGCGCCGCGGCAAGAGAGACCTGTAGCCCAAACGAGACCGACTCCGGAGTAACGCATGCCGCATCTCGCCTTTCCCAACAATTCCTGTGAAGAGTTTCGTTGCGCGACGCATTGTGCGGTGAGGCCGCTGGCGATCTGCGCCGAGCTCAATCCAGTTGAGCATCAGGAATTCGAGCGGATGGCGCAGCACGTCCGCTACGCGCCGAAAGAGGCGTTGTTCTCGGAGGACGAGATCGCCGATTCGGTTTACAGCCTGACCGAAGGTATTGCGCGGCTGTACAAGCTGCTGCCCGACGGCCGCCGTCAGATCATCGGCTTCGCGCTGCCGGGGGATTTCCTCGGCATGGCGCCGACCAGCCGCTACAGCTTTTCCGCCGACGCCATCGGCACCGTGGTGACCTGCCGGTTCTTTAAGGGACCCTTCACCCGTTTCATCGAGAACAAGCCGCATATGTTGCTGAGAATGAACGAGTTCGCCACCCGCGAACTCGGTCAGGCTCAGGATCAGATGCTCCTGCTCGGGCGTCGTTCGGCCGAGGAGAAGGTGGCGGCGTTTCTGGTCGGGTGGCGGGATCGGCTGGCGCGGGTCGAAGGCGTGACCAAGACCGTCATGCTGCCGATGGGACGCCAGGACATCGCGGATTTCCTCGGCCTGACCATCGAGACGGTCAGCCGGACCTTCACCAAGCTCGAGCGGGAAAAGTTGATCGTCATCGTTCCGGACGGGGTCCGCGTGCTGGATCCGAAACGCTTCGACGCCTTGGCGGCGGCTTAACGGCCGCCGGAGCGGCGGCGCAGCCTTCCGAGCTATCGAGGCCAAGGCAATGCGCGACAGCCGGGCGTTTCACGCCAGAGCCCGCCGTTATTTCTATGAGATCCTGGAGTCGGCGCCGCAGGGGTCGCGCACCGGACGCATCGTCAATGGCGCGATCATCTTCCTGATCATCCTCAGCATCGCCACCACCGTGGTGGAATCGGTGCCGCAGCTGCGCGCCGAATACGGCGTGCTGTTCCGCTGGATCGAATACACCAGCCTCGCCGCGTTCAGCATCGAGTACTACATCCGGGTCTGGATCGCGCCGGAGCATTTGCCGTACCGCCAGATGAAGCCGTTCGCCGCCTGCCGCGCCTTCGTGCTGAGCCCGCAAGGCATCGTCGACTTCCTCACCGTGGCGCCGTTGTGGATCGCGCTGCTCGGCTTCGACGATCTGCGCGTGCTGATCATCCTGCGCATCCTGCGGGTGCTGAAGTTCGCGCGCTATTCCTCCGGCATGCGGTCGCTGCTCGAGGTGCTTGAAAGCGAGCGCCGCGCGCTCGGCGCCTGCCTGGTGATCCTGCTGTGCGCCACGCTGGTCTCGGCCACCGCGATGCACCTGATCGAGGGCCAGGTGCAGCCGGACAAGTTCGGCACCATTCCGGAGGCGATGTGGTGGGCGATCGTCACCCTGAGCACGATCGGCTATGGCGACGTGGTGCCGGCCACCGGGCTCGGCAAGATGGTGGCGTCCTTCACCATCATCGGCGGACTGGTGATGATCGCGCTGCCGGTCGGCATCGTCGCCAACGCCTTCTCCGAGGTGATCCACCGCCGCGACTTCATCGTCAATTGGAGCATGGTGGCGCGGGTGCCGCTGTTTTCGCATCTCACCGCGGGCGACATCGCCCACATCATGCAGCTGCTGCAGGCCCGTCAGATGGACCGCGGCGACATCGTGTTCCGCCGCGGCGAGGTGGCGCATTCGATGTACTTCATCGCCGAGGGCGAGGCCGAGATCGAACTCGGGCCGGATCAGAAGGGGCGGCGGATTCGCCTTGGTCCCGGGCATTTCTTCGGCGAGAGCGCGGTTTTGAAGCGCATGGAGCGCTCCGCCACGGTGCGGGCGGTGTCGCGGCTGCGGCTGTTGGTGCTGGACGCCAACGATCTGCGCGCGCTGATCGCGCGCGAGCCCGGCATCGCCAAGAAGATCAACAAGATCATGCATGGACGCAGCAACACGCCGATCGAGATGGATCCGGCCGCCAAGGAAGACGCGATCTCGGGCGAAATGCTATAGACTCGAAAGACCTTGATAAGGGTCAAAACGGCGTGGTCACGGCGGAGCATATTACCGCCGTCCTACAAGGAGGTAATCATGCCCCTAGATCTGCTGCTGATGTCGGCTGTCGCGTCCGTTCTCGTCGTATGTGCTGCCGGACTGGTGATCGGCGATCTCCAGGCGCGGCCGCGACGGCAGCGGGTTCGCGTCCCGGTGCGCAGGCGGCGGTCGCGATAAGCGTCGCTCGCCGTCGATGGGACGCAAGCGCGGCTCGCCTCAGGTCGCGGTGGCGTCCTCGCGCTCGTCGCGGCGGCTGATTCGCGGGAAGTCATCGGGCCACGGCATCCTTGTCTGCTTGGCGATCGCGGCCCTCAGCACGGCGGCCCCGCTCGCATAAGTCGAGCCGAGCGGCAATTCCGTCATCCGGCAGAACTGCGGTGGCATCGGGCCGGCATCGTCGCGCAGCGCCAATGCCGGGCCCCACCACCACGCGGCCGCCGGCGAGCGCTGGTCGGCGTCCACCGCACGCCAGTCCGCATACTCTTGCATGATGCGCTCGAACTGGAATTTGGCCGCGGAGTGCATGGTGGGTGTCCGATGTTTTGCGCCGAGCTAACTCGGCAGCCGGCCAAGAGTTGCCGGCCTTCGCCACGCCGTCCCGGTTCCCCGGGGGAGGTCTAACGGCTTGTCATTGCTCGTGGAGAGTGCGTGTCCTTATTAGGATACCATTTGTTGCGGCGACCAGGCGTGTTATCTTGAGCTATGGCCTCCACGACCTCGAGCCTCGACATCCGGCATTCGACCTGTCCGCATGATTGCCCGTCAGCCTGCGCGCTGGACATTGAAGTCATCGACCAGGCCAAGATCGGCCGGGTCCGCGGCTCCAAGCAGCAGAGCTACACCGCCGGCGTGATCTGCGCCAAGGTGGCGCGCTATGCCGAGCGGATTCACCATCCCGACCGGCTGCTCTATCCGCTGAAACGCAGCGGCCCCCGCGGCTCCGGGCAATACGCACGAATCTCGTGGGACGAAGCACTGGACGAAATCGCGATGCGGTTCGACCAGGCCGAACGCGACCACGGCGCGGAGTCGGTGTGGCCATATTACTATGCCGGCACCATGGGCCTGGTGATGCGCGACGGCATCAACCGGCTGGCCAACGTCAAGAAATACTCGCGGTTCTTCGGCACGATCTGTTCGACCATCGCCCGGGCCGGCTTCGCCGCCGGCACCGGCAAGATCGCCGGCGTCGATCCGCGCGAAATGGCGAAATCCGACCTGGTGGTGATCTGGGGCACCAATGCGGTGGCGACCCAAGTCAACGTCATGACCCACGCCACCCGCGCGCGCAAGGAGCGCGGCGCCAGGATCGTGGTGATCGACGTCTACGACAACGAGACCATGAAGCAGGCCGATATCAAGATCCTGCTGCGGCCGGGGACCGACGGCGCGTTGGCCTGCGGGGTGATGCATGTGTTGTTCCGCGACGGCTACGCCGACCGTGACTACCTCGCGCGTTACACCGACTGCCCCGACGAACTCGAAGCTCATCTCGCCAGTCGGACGCCGCAATGGGCCTCGGCGATCTGCGGCGTGCCGGTCGACGAGATCGAGAGCTTTGCGCGGGCGATCGGCCAAACCAAGCGCAGCTTCTTCCGTCTCGGCCATGGCTTCACCCGCAGCCGCAACGGTGCGGCGCAGATGCATGCGGCGCTGTGCATTCCCGCGGTCACCGGCGCCTGGCAATACGAGGGCGGCGGCGCGTTCTTCAACAACGGCGCGATCTGGCGCCTCGACAAGACGCTGATCGAGGGGCTCGACAGCATCGACCCGGCGACCCGCCGGCTCGACCAGTCGAAGATCGGACGCATTCTGACCGGCGACCCTGTGGCGCTGCGCGATGGGCCGCCGGTCAAGGCGATGCTGATCCAGAACACCAACCCGGTCACCGTCGCGCCGGAGCAGGCGCTGGTCCGGCGCGGCTTCGCCCGCGACGATCTGTTCGTGGCGGTCCACGAGCAGTTCATGACCGAGACCGCGCAGCTTGCCGACATCGTGCTGCCGGCCACCATGTTCATGGAGCACGACGACCTCTATTATGGCGGCGGCCATCAACACCTCTCGGTCGGCGCCAAGCTGATCGAGCCGCCGGGCGAATGCCGCTCCAATCATCAGGTGATCCAGGGATTGGCGGCGCGGCTCAATGCCAAACACCGGGCATTCGAGCTGACCGCGCGCGCGATCATCGACGCGACGCTGCAGAACAGCGGCCGCGGCGGCGTCGACGCCTTGCAGGCCGAGCTGTGGCGCGACCTGCAGCCGGACTTCCGTGCCGCGCACTACCTCGACGGCTTCGCGCACCCGGACGGGAAATTTCACTTCAAGGCGGATTGGTCGCGGGTGGCGCTGTCGCATGCCGGGCTCGACGGGCCGTGGCAGCAGATGCCGGCGCTACCGGATCATTGGGCGGTGATCGAACAGGTCGACGACGCGCACCCGTTCCGGCTCGCCACCAGCCCGGCACGTAGTTTCCTCAATACCAGCTTCACCGAAACGCCGTCGTCGCGCAGCCGCGAAGGCCGCCCCACGGTGCTGATGCATCCCGCCGACGCGGCAAAGCTCGACGTCGCCGAGGGCGACGCCGTGACGCTCGGCAATCAGCGCGGCGAAACCACACTCAACGCCAAGTTGTTCGATGGGGTGAGGCAGGGGGTGTTGGTGGCGGAATCGATTCATCCGAACCACGCCCATGCCGGGGGGAGCGGGATCAACGTCCTGACGGGAGCTGATCCGGTCGCCCCGCATGGCGGCGCGGCATTTCACGACAACAAAGTCTGGGCCAGGAAGGCGGCTTCGCCCAATCCAAGCCCTGTGGCGATCAAGCGAAGCTGACGCCGGACGCGTTGTTCAAGATTTGCCGCGGACCATTGGTCTAGCAGACGTATACCTAGCAGACGTATAACCAGCAGACGTATACTTGGCAGACGTATACCTGGACAGGCAAAGTCTTCGGAGGCACAAGGCCTCCGTAGACATTAGCGCTGATGGCCGAGCCCGATGCCGAGCTTGAGGGCCTTCTGACGCAGCGATCCCACCGTACGCTTGGTGAGCTTCGCGATCTTCGCCACCGGCGTCTTCGCCTTGGAGTGGGCGCGAAGTTCTTTCACGTCTTCCTTGGTGTATTCGCGGCGGGTGATCTTCGGCTTGGTCTTCGCCTTGGCCGTGGTCTTGGCGGCGGTCTTGCCGGCGGTCTTGGAGACGGTCTTGGCCGCTTTGGCCTTCACAGTCTTCTTCGCGGTCTTCGCTTTAGCTTTCTTAGCCACTAGTCGCTCCTTTATCAAAGCGTTCTTCTACTACAGCCTTTGCGGATCGACAAATGCATTTTGAATATTCGATCCAGCACCATCGTACTAATTAGGACCGAATTCGAGTAGTGGTACTAATTTTCAACCGGAATTTCGTGCAATTCGATACCAAACTCGGCATTTTTCGGTTCCGGCGCCGCCGCGCAGCGCTCCATCGCACAATGCCGTTATCCGTTCGGAAAGGATTTTCGATCATTTCCCGCTGAGTTGTTGCGCGAGCCGCAGTGATCAGTTGGTCAGATGGGGCGGAATTGCGTCAAAACAACCCGTGGCGCCGGCGCGCCGGCTCAGATTCGCCCCGTATCACTACGTAGTGCGGCGCGAGTCTTCGCCAGCACGGCGTCGTAGTAAGCTTCGCGTTCTTGCTGCAGCCGGATCTGGTGATCGCGGAAGGCGATGACGCGGCGGGCGATCTGCGCGCGCTCCGAGGTTTCGCCGGCCTCGTCGGGGCCCGCGGCCGGCAGCTGATCATGGTCGATCAGTTCGGCGTCCAGCAGCGCCGTCTCAGCTCCATTCAACTCATTCTCTGCGCGCGGTTTGGCCTCTACGCGCGGTTTGGCCGCGGCTGTACCGGAGATCGACGTCGACGTTCGCCTTACGAACCGGTCGCGGTCCCGTTTCAACTCACTCATGTTAATTCCCCGTTTGCGAATCATTCAGCGCAACGCTCGCTGATGGGGCAATCAAAATGAAGGCAAACACGGCCCGAAAGGCTGCGGCGGTGGATAATTCGGTATCCGCCTTGCGAGGCATAAAGGTAGTCGGTAGCCCAGGGATAGTTGAGGGCGGGACGGGGACGATGACCTTGATAGCCTGAGCATCGACGAATTGGGCCGCGCTGCGGGACAGCGCCACCGATGAGTGGGCGGAATCTCGCGGCCCGGCGAGCCGGGCCCGAGGCGAACTGCAGCAATTATCGCGCTACGGCCAATCGATCAAGAGGCTGCTTAGCGTCGCGCCCGCGCAAGATCAGCCCGCCGTAGGAGCTGACGGCGCGCGGCGAGGGAGTGGCAGCGCTCAGTGGGGCCGCTCGCGGCTGTCGCGGCTTGCATTGTCAGTCCGCTTGAGTCTTTGATGCGAACAGTGTGCGATTGAGACCTCAATCGTCGCATGTCCGGATGTTTCTCTCTATATGCGCGGCTTGCCACGGAGCGCCTCACCGCGATGGGCGTCGGGCTACTGCGATTAGCTCAGATGATCGGGAACTGACATGTCGGATTATCACGGCCCGCTTCGCATCGGTATCGGTGGCCCGGTGGGGTCGGGCAAGACCGCCCTGATGGATCTGCTCTGCAAGAATATGCGCGATCGCTATCAGATCGCCGCCATCACCAACGACATCTACACCAAATGGGACGCGGAATTCTTGGTTCGTTCCGGTTCGCTGACGCCGGATCGCATCGTCGGGGTGGAGACCGGCGGCTGTCCGCACACCGCGATCCGCGAGGACGCCTCGATGAATCTCGCCGCGGTCGCCGACATGCGTGGCAGATTCCCCGATCTCGATGTGGTGCTGATCGAATCCGGCGGCGACAACCTGGCTGCTACGTTTTCGCCGGAGTTGGCCGATCTCACGATCTACGTGATCGACGTCGCCGCGGGCGACAAGATCCCCTCCAAGGGCGGCCCCGGCATCACCCGCTCGGACTTGCTGGTCATCAACAAGATCGATCTGGCTCCCTATGTCGGCGCCTCGCTGGACAAAATGCAGACCGACGCCAAGCGGATGCGCGGCGAGCGGCCGTTCGTGATGACCAATCTGAAGACCCTGCAGGGACTCGATCGGATCGTCGATTTCATTGAAGCGAAGGGCGGTCTGCGCGCGGCGCGCGCCCCGGTCTAGCGGGAACGTTTCTCCGGCTGCTCGATTGCCATACCCCGGGGCCCTTACGGCCTGAAATTAACCAGGTATCAATCGCGGGTTGCGTTTGGATGATCGCGCCTTCATTGTCGGATCTTCATTCAGGTCCCGCCGCGTTGCGGTCATGCCGACAGCCGGCGATCGCCCCTTTTTTGTGATTGCTGAGTAAGCGAGTGGTTCGGCTGGGATTCATCATCGGCTTGGTGGCGATCGTCGGGGTTCTGTTGTCAGGGCTCGCGGCGTATCGCGTCCACGAGCAGGAATTTGCGATCGATCGCATCGCGCTGGCTCGGGCGATCGACGTCCATGCCAGCCTGGTGCAGGATCGGTTGACTGAGCGCGAATTGCTGGGGCGCGTCTCGTCGGGGCTGTTCCGCACGCCGTCGATCATCAAAGCCGACATGCTGCAGCCGCTACGCAGTTCGATCTACGCCTTCAAGACCGATTTTGTGGTGGCGAGCTGGGTGGCCCGGCTGCAGCCGGCGGAATTCGAGGCGGCGCAACAGGCGCTCAGCGGCGCCGGCTTCCCGAATTCGCGGATTCGCGACGCCGACGACAAGCCGCTGGATGCCGCGCAGCTCGACAAGCCGCTCGACGTGCTGATGGACATCGAGCCGCGAAGCGCCGAGACCTCGGCCTTCGTCGGCCGCAGTTTGACCGATCAGCCGGTGCTGGGTCCGGTGTTTGCCCGGGCGATGGCCGACGGCACGCCGGTGGCCTCGGATCCGACCGAGCTGCTGCATCCCGGCGGTCCGATCGGCTTGGTGCTGGTGGCGCCGGTGCTGCAGCAGGGCAGCGACGTCGCGGTTGGCTTCGTCACGTTTTCCTATGAGCTCGGGCCGCTGATGCTGGCCAACGACGACAATTCGCTATTCTCGGTGGTACTGAGCGATCCGCGCAACGCGGAGTCCGAGCTGGTCGCCGACGATCGCGGCGACGTCACGGTGAGAACCGTGGCGCACGACGGCGTCACCCCGAGGCCGTCGGCGCAACGCACCGAGCGGTTCGGCGGCCGCGACTGGACGCTGGCCTATTATGCCAAGAAGAATTCCTTCGCCCGGGCGCCGCAGATGGCCGCGATGGTGGGGGCGATCGGCATCGCACTGACCGGCATCATCTGCGGGCTGTTCGGCTACGTCGCTTACAGCAATCTGCGGCTGCGGCGGGAAATCGAGGTCCGGATCGGCTTCGAGCGGCGGCTGACCGCGGTGATCGACGAGCTCAATCACCGGGTGAAGAACATTCTGGCGGTGATCCAGTCGATCGTGACCCGCACGCTGCGTCACGGCTCCGACGTCGACGTCGCGCGCGACCTGCTGATCGGCCGGATTCACGCCATGTCGAACGTGGTGTCGCTGTTGACCGAGAGCCAATGGCAAGGCGTCAAGCTGCGCGGCCTCTTGGAGGCGCGCGCCATCCCGCATTCCGAACGCATCGCCGTCAACGGCCCGGACATCATGGTCAGCGCGCGCGCCGCGCAGTCGCTGTCACTGCTGTTCTTCGAATTGGCCTCGCACACCGACGAAGGGCTGTCGCTGGTCGGCAAACATCCGAACGTTGTGGCGCAGTGGGAAGTCGAAGGCACCGGCGCCGACGCGATCTTTCATTTCCGCTGGGAAGAGTTCAACACCAGCGCCGCGACCCGGCGCGAAGACAGCGACTTCGGCACCATTCTGCTCGATCGGGTCGCGCCCGAGGCGCTGGGCGGCACCGCGAAGCGCTATTTCACCGACGTCAGCTACGTCTACGAGGTGACCGCGCCGATGGAAACCGTGGTCGATATGACCGAACGCGACCGCACCGAACAGATTTCGGCGCCGCTGCACGCCCCGCGGAAATCCAGATAGGCTCGCGGTCGCGTTTTGAGGTGTGGTTGCGCGTAGTTGCAACCTTCATGACGAAGACAGCAAAAAGCGGCCGTCCTCGGCCGCTTTTCCCAACTGTCGATCTGGTGGACGGCTAGCCGCCGCTGCCGCCGATCACCGCGCGGACCGTGTCGTCCGGGCCGAAATCCTCGGCGCCGTCGACATACAGCATCGCGCTCAACTTGGAGCGGGCCCGATTGACCCGGCTCTTGATGGTGCCGACCGCACAGCCGCAGATCGCGGCGGCATCTTCGTAGGAGAACCCGGAGGCTCCAACCAGGATCAGCGCCTCGCGCTGGTCTTGCGGCAGCTTCTCGAGCGCGGCCCGGAATTCTTCGAATTCCAGATGGGCGTTCTGTCCCGGCTGAGACTTCAGCGTCTTGGCATAGCTGCCTTCGGCATCCTCGACCTCGCGCCGCCGCTTGCGGTAATCCGACCGAAACAGGTTGCGCAGAATGGTGAACAGCCACGCCGGCAGGTTGGAGCCGGGCTGAAACGAGTCGATGTTGGCCAAGGCGCGGAGCAGGGTTTCCTGCACCAGGTCGTCGGCGCGGTCGCCATTGCCGCTGAGCGAAATCGCGAACGCTCGCAGACTTGGGACGGCGGCCAGGATATCGTCGCGCAGTGAATCAGTGAGAGGCATTAGTCTCTCCCTTCGGTTTTGCTCGCGTCGCCAAAATCCGAGGACGATCCACCCGGGGCATCCAGCTTCCGGATCAGCTCGGCGAAGCGATCGGGCACACCCTGGCGAACCACGTCATCATACATCGCGCGCAACTGGTGCCCGATGCGGGACTGGATCTCCGGGTTCAGGCCGCCCTGCTTTGCTGGCGCGGCAGTCTTTTGAGCCTTGAAATCTTTCATGACAGTTCCATGTTTTCCCCAAGGTGAAAGTCCCCAGATGCCGAGGAATTTTCTTGATTTTTGAGGCCGTTGCGGCGTCCACTCGGGGTTCAATTCGAAGCCCGCCACATTGTTCCGGTGGCCGGGAACTTTTGTGACCCTGGAACGTAGATATGCACCTCAGGGGCGAAAGCCATCTGCTTTTGCCTAGATTAATGGAGTGGGGATGTCTCGATCACAGCTTGTTGCTGAACATTTGCCTTTACTGCGTCGCTACGCCCGGGCCCTGACGGGCAACCAGGCGTCCGGCGATGCCTATGTCGGCGCGATGCTGGAGGCGCTGCTGCAGGATCAGACCCTGCTCGACGAGCAGCACGGCGCCCGCGCAGGGCTGTTTCGGTTGTTCACCCGGATCTGGAATTCGGTGGCGCTGAACGACGATACCGAGGTGATGACGCTGCCGCTGCCGTCGGAGCGCCGGCTGTCCAACATTACTCCGTTACCGCGCCAGGCGTTTCTGCTGCTGTCGCTCGAAGGCTTTTCAGAGGAGGAGGTCGCCTTCGTCCTGGCGCTCGACGTCGCTGAGGTCCGCAAGCTGACCGAAGTCGCCGGCCGGGAAATGGCGGCGGAGATCGCCACCGACGTGCTGATCATCGAGGACGAGACCTTCATCGCCATGGACCTCGAGAGCCTGGTCAAGAATCTCGGCCACAACGTCATCGGCGTCGCCCGCACCCATGCGGACGCGATCGCGCTGGCCGGCACCCGCAAGCCGGGGCTGATCCTCGCCGACATCCAACTCGCCGACGGCAGCTCGGGCCTCGACGCCGTCAACGAATTGCTGAAGACCTTCGAGGTCCCGGTGGTTTTCATCACCGCCTATCCGGAGCGTTTCCTGACCGGCGAGCGTCCGGAGCCGGCGTTCCTGATTTCCAAGCCGTTCCAGCCGGCGATGGTGTCGGCGGTGGCGAGCCAGGCGCTGTTCTTCCAGCGCAACTCGCGTAACCGCGCGCCGCGGGCTGCTGCGTCCTAATTTCTGGCTTCCGAGACAGCAAAAAGCCGGCCTTCACTCAGGGCCGGCTTTTTGTGCGTGGCGAGCAATTTGAAGCAGGTGAGAAAAATCGCCGCTGATAAGAAGTAGGGCGCAGCTGGCATCACCACAGCTGCGCCCTACAGCGCCGGTCAATGGGGGCAGGGGACAACCGGCTCTGCGGAGACGACTCCGGACGGCGAAGAATGTTCCTGCAGGGTGGGAAGAAATCGTCACACGGTTAAGTGATGGTGATTGCGCAGAACCGGCGCGGCCCGGGCACGTTGCCTCCCCAATCGTCACCCGCGAGCTGAGGCAACGAGATGGCCAAGATATTCCATGCAGTGCTGGGCGTTTGTGCGGTGACGGCGAGCCTGGGCGTCGCCCAACTGGCTTCGGGTAGCGACCTCGGCGCGCTCACCCGAGACCGTAATCAAGATCGTAATCAGGCTGTGGTCTCGCAGACGACCGGCGTCGGGGTCAATCGCGCTTCGAAATCCGATCGCGGCGGTGCGGCGCGCAGCGTCGACAACAGCCGCACCATTTCATTCCAGGTCGTCGGCCAGGAGCTGTCGGTCGCGGTGCGCGTACCGGCGGAGCGGCGCGGCGAAGCCCGTTCGCTGCGGCCCAATCAGCCCGCCGCCGCCGCTGCGCCGAAGCGGATGGTGGCCTGCGAGCCGGTGGTCAGCGTTTTGACCGACATCGCCAAGCAGCTACAGCCCGGCCGCTGCCTGACCTAATCCTGACCCGCCGTGAGACGTCGCGCTGCGGGATCATTTCCGCAGCGTTTTGCGTTGCGGCAAACCTGCGGCACGCGCCGCGAGCTCACGAAACGCCGCCGCCAGCTCCCAAACCTCAGCCCCGGTCATTGCGCCTTGGCTTCCGCGTCCGACCCTGGCAGGTGCGGCGCGTCATCCGGCATCACGTGTTCCTTGACCACCAGGGCCACGATCAGCAGCGGCGAGGCGAGGAAGCCGCCCATCGGCCCCCACAGCCAGGTCCAGAACGCCAGCGCGATGAACACCGCCAGGGCATTCAGCGACAGCCGCCGTCCGATGATGGTCGGCGTGATGAAGTGGCCTTCGACGAAGGTGAGGCCGACGAAAGCCAGCGGCGCCACCAGGCCGCTGCCCAGGGTCGGGAAACTGACGATGCCGACCACGGTCAGGATCACGAACATCACGAACGGGCCGATGATCGGGAAGAAGTTCAGCGTCGCGGCGAGCGCGCCGAGCGCGGCCGGGTTCGGCATGCCGGCGATCGCGCAGATGATCCCGGTCGCAGCGCCGTAGCCGAGGTTGATCAGGGTTACGGTGAGCAGATAACTGCCGAGGCTGCCCTCGATCTCGTTGAGAATCCGCAGCGCCCGCAGCCTGGTGTCGCGGTTGGCGAAGGTCATCACCATGCCGCGGCGCAGATCCTTCCAGCTGGCGATGAACAGCACCAGCGTGACCAGAAACAGCAGCGTCTCGGTCAGCGTCGGCGATAGAAATTCGTAGGTCGGCTGCACCCATTCGATTTTCGGGAATTGAATGGCGGGGCCGGTGCTGCTGTCGATGCCGCCCAGCGAGCTCTGCAGCTGGTGCCACATCGCGATCGGCCGATCCAAGCTGTGCAGCTTGTCCTTCAGCATAGATCCGAGCTCGGGGAGCCGGTTGCTCCATTCCACCACCGGCGCGGAAATCAGCGCCACGATGAAGGCGGCCACCCCGAACACCACGGCGACGATCAGCGCCGCGGCCAGCGGCCGCGGAATTCTGAACCGCTCCATTAGCCCGGCGGCGGGTGCCAGCATGGTGCCGACCACGAAGGCGGTGGCGATCGGCAGGAAGAACGGCTTGGCGACGTAGAGCGCGGCGACTATGACGATGACCAGCAGGGCCAGCAGCGTGTAGGCGACCAGTTCGGAGCGCCGCACCAGCGGCGGCGTCGGCTCGGCGCTCTCCGGGACTGGCGTGCCTGACGTCGGCTCGGCTTGAATGACCCGCAATGTCGACCCCCGTGTGAGATGACCGGGTCGTTCGCGCGGCCAAACGGCGACGGTCGTCCACGGTCGCTATGGTGTGCGGTCAACAGGCGACGCGATCATCCGTTCCTGACGGCTATTCGTGACGCGACGTCCATTACGCTTCCGGTAAAGAGGAACCTTGCGGCGACACGACGCGTTGTGTGTCCGTGCATCGACGCGATGCACCATAGCGGGGTGGCATCATGATCAAGCTCTCTTCATCCTTTGGCAGGCTCCATCGGCTGGCGTTGGCGACCGTGGTGATCGCCGGCTCCGCGGCTTTCACGCATCAGGCCGCAGCGCAGGCGCTGAGCTACGCCGCCGTGCCGCAAGACGCCGGTGCGCCGTTCGCGGCCGACGAAGAGGCCGGTGTGGCCGCCGACGAAGGCGCGACCGTCTCCGAGCAGTTCAAGCGGACCATCGTCAACTATCCGACCCGCGAGGCCGCCGGCACGGTGATCGTCGATACCGCGAACACCTATTTGTATTACGTGCTGGGTCAGAACCGCGCCATCCGCTACGGCGTCGGTGTCGGCCGCGAAGGTTTCACCTGGGCCGGCGTGCAGACCATCACCCGCAAGAGCGAGTGGCCGGATTGGCATCCGCCGGCCGAAATGATCGCCCGCCAGCCCTATCTGCCGCGCTTCATGGCCGGCGGTCCGGGCAATCCGCTCGGCGCCCGCGCGATGTATCTCGGCTCCAGCGTCTACCGCATTCACGGCACCAATGATCCGTCGACGATCGGCAAGTTCGTCTCCTCGGGCTGCATCCGGCTGACCAATGACGACGTCGCCGACCTGTTCAACCGCGTCAGCGTCGGCAGCAAGGTCGTGGTGCTGCCGAAGAGCGACCGCCGCTTCGAAGCCAATGCGAAGCCGGCCCGATCGGCTGCGACCGGCTCTGCCGTGTTGGGTCGCCAGGCGATGAACATTTCCACGTCCTCGCTGCACTGATCCAGCTGCACTGATCCAGAGGAGAGTGGGATGACCAAGCTCAGAACAGCCGCGATCGCGACCGGCGCCGTGAGCCTTGCCGCGATGATCGGCGCGGTGGCGCCCGCCCACGCCGAGAACGATTTCTTCTCGGCGCTGTTCGGCGGCGCCTTCAATGCGCCGCAGCACGGAGTCGAACAGCCGGGGCGGCTGCCGTTCGCCAGCGAAGGCGGCTACGAGCAGCGGCCGCGCCGGGCGGCGGCGCCGCGGACGACCTATTCCGGCGGCAGCCAGGCCTATTGCGTGCGCAGCTGCGACGGCCGTTATTTCCCGATCTCCGGCGCCGACAAGGCCAGCAAGGCTGAGAGTTGCAACAGCTTCTGCCCCGCCAGCGACACCAAGGTGGTCTACGGCAGCACCATCGATAATGCGACCACCGACAACGGCAAGCCCTATTCGGAATTGCCGAACGCATTCAAATATCGCACCGAGATCGTCCCGGGCTGTACCTGCAACGGTAAGGACCAGTTCGGTCTCGCCAAGGTCGAAATCAACGAGGATCCCACGCTGCGCAAAGGCGACATCGTGGCCTCCGCCGACGGCCTGATGGTCTCCCGCGGCATCGATCGGCGGCATGGCGAATTGAAGCTGTCGCCGGCCTCCAGCCAGATCCGCGCGCGGTATCAGCAATTGCCTGTGGTGGCTTCGGATTGAACTGTTCCCGATCGGGAACTCATCGGCCGCTCGCCGGTTAGTATCCGCGCGGGCTGATAACGGCGACCGCGACGCTCCTCCTCAGCCGTTGAAGGGTTTTGTGATGTCGCTGCTCATCGGTATTTTGATCACGTTCCTGGTCGTGATCCTGGTTCTCTATTTGATCAATATGCTGCCGCTCGACGGTCGCGCCAAGCAGATCGCGCGGATCATCGTGATCATCATCGGCGTCATTTCGCTGCTGAAATATCTCGCGGTATTCTAGGCCTGAGCATTTTCGGTTGAGATTAAACGCCCAACTCAAATGCGGCTGTCATTCCGGATTGCGAGTTCGTTAGAACGAGCAAGTCCGGAATCCATACTCCCGGTCATGATTATGGATTCCGGGCTCACTCGCGGCTATCGCGCGTCGAAGACGCGCGTGAACGCGCTTTTGGCTCGCGCCCCGGAATGACAGCCCGGAATCTTGAAGCGCATCAAGCCAACTCGAATAGCTTCTCGGCGAACCACAGATTCGCAAAACAAAGCCCCGGTCCGTAATGGACCGGGGCTTTGCCGTGTTGACTTACATGTTGCGTTGGCGTGCCGCGATTACACCGCCGCTTTGGCTTCGCGGCGGCGCGCGGTGAGGATGAACTCGGTGTAGCCGTTCGGCTGCTCGCGGCCCTTGAAGATCAGGTCGCAGGCGGCTTTGAACGCCACGCCGTCGAAGCCGGGCGCCATCGGCTTGTACAGCGCATCGCCTTCGTTCTGCTTGTCGACCACCAGCGCCATGCGCTTCAGAGATTCTTGCACCTGCTCCTTGGTGATGACGCCCTGATGCAGCCAGTTCGCCAGATGCTGGCTGGAAATCCGCAGCGTGGCGCGGTCTTCCATCAGCCCGACGTCGTGGATGTCCGGCACCTTGGAGCAGCCGACGCCCTGGTCGATCCAGCGCACCACATAGCCGAGGATGCCCTGGCAGTTGTTGTCGATCTCTTGGCGGACGTCGTCCGGCGCCCAGTTCGACTGCGACACCGGGATGGTGAGGATGTCGCTGAGCTTGGCGCGCGGCCCACCGGCCTTCAGCTCCTGCTGACGCTTCAGCACGTCGACCTGGTGATAATGCAGCGCATGCAGCGTCGCGGCGGTCGGCGAGGGCACCCAGGCGGTGGTGGCGCCGGCCTGCGGATGGCCGATCTTCTGCGTCAGCATGTCGGCCATCTTGTCGGGCGCCGCCCACATCCCCTTGCCGATCTGGGCGTGGCCGGGGAGGCCGTCGATCAGTCCCATGTCGACGTTCCAGTCTTCATAGGCCTTGATCCAGGGCTGCGCCTTCATCTCATTCTTGCGGATCATCGGACCGGCTTCCATCGAGGTGTGGATCTCGTCGCCGGTGCGGTCCAGGAATCCCGTGTTGATGAAGACGATGCGCTTCGAGGCATTCTGGATGCAGGCCTTGAGGTTGACCGTGGTGCGGCGCTCCTCGTCCATGATGCCGACCTTCATGGCGTTTTCCGCAAGGCCCAGCATCTTCTCGACGCGGCCGAACAATTCGACCGTCAGCGCCACCTCGTCGGGGCCATGCATCTTCGGCTTGACGATATAGACCGAGCCGGTGCGGCTGTTGCGGGTCTTCGAGCCGCCCTTGAGGTCGTGGATCGCCAGCAGGCCGGCGACCGCGGCGTCGAGGAAGCCTTCCGGAATTTCCGCGCCGGATTCGTCGAGCACCGCGTCGGTGAACATGTGGTGGCCGACATTGCGCATCAAAAGAAGACTACGCCCGTGCAGCGTCAGGCCCCGGCCGTCGGCGGTCTGGTACACCCGGTCGCCGTTCAGCGCGCGGGTCAGCGTCTTGCCGCCCTTCTCGAAATCGGCGGAGAGCGTGCCGTCCATCAGGCCGAGCGTGTTGCGATAGATCAGCACCTTGTCCTCGGCGTCGACCGCGGCGACCGAGTCTTCCATGTCGAGGATGGTGGAGACCGCCGACTCGAGAATAACGTCGGCGACGCCGGCGGCGTCGTCCTTGCCGATGACGCTCGCGCGATCGATCTTGATTTCGATATGCATGCCGTTGTTGACCAGCAGGATCGCGGTCGGTGCTGCGGCATCGCCGAGGAAGCCGGCGAATTGCGCGGCGTTCTTCAGCGCGGTGGCGTTGCCGCTCTTCAGCTTGACCGACAGATGGCCGGCGATCACGCTATAGGCGGTGACGTCGGTGTGGCTGGCGGTGGCCAGCGGCGCGGCCTGGTCGAGGAAGGCTTTTGCCTTGGCGATCACCTTGTCGCCGCGCGCCTTGTTGTAACCGCGGCCGGTTTCCGAGGCGTCCTGCGGGATCGCGTCGGTGCCGTACAGCGCGTCGTACAGCGAGCCCCAGCGCGCGTTGGCGGCATTCAGCGCGTAGCGCGCATTGCTGAGCGGCACCACCAGCTGCGGTCCGCAGATCTTGCCGATTTCCTCGTCGACATTGCTAGTCTCGACCTCGACGGTCGGAGGCTCCGGCAACAGGTAGCCAATCTCTTTCAGGAACGCGGTGTAGGCCTCGATGTCCCAGGGCTTGCCCTTGTTGGCTTTGTGCCAATCGTCGATCTTGAGCTGCAGCGCGTCGCGGACGGCGAGCAGGTCGCGGGTCTTCGGCGCCAGGTCGCGCACGATCGCGGAAAGTCCGGCCCAGAACGCATCCGGCTCGATGCCGGTCTTGGGGGCTGCTTCCTTAGCGATGAAATCGAACAGAACGGGCGCGATCTTGAGGCCGTGTGCGTTGATGCGATTCATTTGATTTTCCAGCAAGAAACGGCACGAACGGCCGTTTACAGGGTCAACGGGCAAGCGCGCCGCCTCCCTAGCGGCGCTTAGGCTGCCTTTTAGCGCCAAAGCCGTCCCGTTGAGAAGACCCCCTGGAACCAACCGCTACGGGTGCGGCGGTTCGACCCGGGCGAGCCGCTCCAGCGCCGCCTTGATGACGATGGTCAACAGCGCCACCGCGGTCAGCACGGTGGCGGCGGCGAAGGCGCCGGCGACGTTGTAGTCCTGGTACAAAAGTTCAATCTGTAGCGGCAGCGTGGTGGTCTGGCCGCGGATATTGCCCGACACCACCGATACCGCGCCGAACTCGCCCATCACCCGCGCGTTGCAGAGGATCGCGCCGTACAGCACCGCCCAGCGGATATTCGGCAGCGTGACCCGGACGAAAGTCGCAAAGCCGGAGGCGCCCAGCGTGACCGCGGCTTCCTCCTCGTCGGTGCCCTGCACCTGCATCAACGGGATCAGCTCGCGCGCCACGAACGGCGCGGTGACGAACATGCTGGCGAGCACGATCGCCGGCAGCGCGAACATCACCTTGAGGCCGAGCTGTTCGAGCAATGGCCCGAACAGCCCCTGCGAGCCGTAGACGAACAGGAACGCCACGCCGGCGACGATCGGCGAGATCGAATAGGGCAATTCGATCAGCGCGATCAGGAAGGTGCGGCCGGGGAAGACGAATTTGGTCACGGTCCAGGCCGCGGCGAGGCCGAACAGGATGTTCATCGGCACCGCGATTGCTGCGGTGATCAGCGTCAGCTTGATGGCGTGCAGCGTCCCCGGATCGCCGAGGCTGCGGAAGAACACTAAGGCGCCTTGCGAGAACGCCGAAGCGACGATCAGCGCCAGCGGCGCCAGCAGGAACAGCGCCGTGGTGACGCCGACGATGCTTAAGACGACGCGGCGGGCGACCGGACCGGCGCCGACCGGCGTCACCATCCAGTCGGTCTTGGTCGGCTGCGTGGGCTTGCTCATCACATCCCTCCGCGGCCGAGATAGCGCAGGTTCCAGGCCTGCACCGCGTTGGTGACGATCAGCATCACGAACGCCATCAGCAGCATCACCGTGGCGATCGCCGCCGCCGCCTGGTAGTCGTATTCCTCGAGCCGGATGAAGGTCAAAAGTGCCACGATCTCGGTCTTCATCGGCTGGTTGCCGGCGATGAAGATCACCGCGCCGAATTCGCCGAGGCTGCGCGCAAACGCCAGCGAGCAGCCGGCGAGCAGCGCCGGAAAGATCGACGGAAAGATGATCTTGGTCAGGATCTGCAGATCGCTGGCGCCGAGCGAGCGGCTGGCTTCTTCGACGTCGCTGCCGAGATCCTCGATCACCGGCTGCAGCGTCCGCACCACGAATGGCACGCTGACGAACGCCATCGCGATCGCGATGCCGAGCGGGGTATAGACCACCTTGAGGCCGAGCGCGTCGAGCGGGGCGCCGAACCAGCCGTTCTTGGAGAACAGCGCGGTGAGAGCGAGGCCCGCCACCGCGGTCGGCAGCGCGAAGGGAACGTCGACCAGCGCGTCGAGCAGCCGCTTGCCGGGAAACTGATAGCGCGCCAGCACCCAGGCCAGCAGCAGGCCATAGACCGCGTTGAACGCGGTGGCCGCCAGCGCCATGGTGATGGTCACCCGGATCGACGACAGCGTGCGCGGCGACGACAGGATGGTCCACAATTGCGCGCCGCCGATGTCGGAAGCCTTCAGCATCAGCGCGCACAACGGCAGCAGCACGATCGCGCCGAGATAGGCGATGGTGATGCCGAAGGCTAGGCCGAAACCGGGAATGACGCTGCGTGGCAAGGGGAGGACCGATCTAAGAACGATGAGGAGGTGGATAGTCGCTTAGTTTTCCACGTCATTGCGGGGAGCGAAGCGACGAAGCAATCCAGGAGCTGAGCGCACGGCGCTGGATTGCTTCGCTTCGCTCGCAATGACGGAGAGAAGTCGTGAATTGCACCCTCGCCCCGCGTGCGGGGAGAGGGTGGCGTGACAAGCGCAGCTTGTCGCGCCGGGTGAGGGGGCGCCGCGTGATGCCGAGACGCGGGCGCCCCCCCCCCCCGCGGGGGGGGGGGGGGGGGGGGGGGGGGGGCGGCCCCCCCCCCCCCGCGGGGGGCGGGGGGGGGGTGGGGGGGGCT
>NZ_JACHIH010000050.1 GCF_014203125.1 Rhodopseudomonas rhenobacensis | reverse complement strand
GCTGATGGCATGGCGCGAATCCTCCCCACGTCATCGAATCAGATCCGCACCAGAGAGGGGATCACAAATGAGTCAGATACCGGCGCCTTTGGTATAACTATCGCAAACCACTGCCCCCGGCTCGTCGAATGCCGTTTCCGGCATGGACGCTGCAAAGCTCCTCCCGCAAACACCAGAACGGCGGGCGCGCTGCGAAAAACGGGACAGATCTGTCCCGGCCGCGCGCCGCCTCGGGTCAGGGTCGAGTTGATGAAGCATCCAGCAAGCCAGGCGCTGTTCGCCTATTGGGACGACAAGCGCGGCAACGCGCGCGCTCCGGAGCGCCAGGCGTTCGAGCCGGTCGAGATCCGCGAACTGCTCGGCGACACCTTCGTGTTGTCCTATGAGGCCGCCGAATCCGCCGGCTGCTCGTTCCGGGTCGCCGGCACCCGGCTCTGCGCGCTGCTCGGCCGCGACCTCAAGGGCGAAAGCTTTGCGGCGCTGTTCGCCGGCGAGAGCCGCGGCGAAATCGAAGACCTGCTGCGGCTGGTCGCCGAGGAAGCGCTGACCGCCGTCGCCGGCCTCAGCGCCACGGCGCCCGAGGGGTCGGTGACGCATCTCGAATTGCTGCTGCTGCCGTTCCAGGCGCGCGCGCATCGCCCGCTGAGCATGACCGGGCTGTTGGCCCCGCTCGAGTTCGGCCGCCGCAACCTCGGCGAATTGCATCTGACCTCGTGGCGGACCATGCGCCCGGCGCCGCGGCCCGGGGTGCGGAAGCTGCGCAAATGGACGGCGGCGCGCGGCTTCACGGTCTACGAGGGGCAGAGCTGATCACGCAGCGCCGCTCCGCGGGCGGCGGCGCGCCGCCCGACATTCGGCCCTGCGCCTTGTTGGTCCAATAGCATTCGCAGGCCCGCGCCATCAGCCCCGCAGGGTCGACGATGTCGATGCGGCCGCGGGTGTAGCGAATGACGCCGGCCTCCTGCAGCGCGCCGGCGACCAGCGACACGCTGTTGCGCCGCACGCCGAGCAGCCGCGCCAGCACTTCCTGGGTCAGCGGCAGGCTGTCGCTGAGCGCGAGGTCCCGCATCCGCGCCAGCCGCCGGCAGATCCGCGCCGCCAGATCGTGCGACGCGTTGCAGGCCGCAAACTGCTCGGTGCGGACCAGCTCGCCCCATTGCTGCTGCATCAGCAGCGCGCGCAGCGGCTCGCTGGCGGCGACGGCGAGCAGAAACGGCTTGGCGTCGATGACGCTCGCGGTGCCGGCAAACTCGACCACCGCGCCGGTCGGCGAGCTGCCGCCGTTCAGCACCGCGGAGGCGCCGAACACGCCGCAGCGGCCGACCATCGCCACTTCGATGGTCTCGCCGTCCGCCAGGTTGACGATGCTGGAAATGATCCCGCTGTGCGGGAAGTACACCCTCGTCAACAGCCTGCCGGATTCGATCAGCACCTCGCCGAGCGCCAACGCCACGGTCCGCAGCTCGGGGCGGAGCACGTCGAATGCCGGCTGCGGCAGCGACGCCAGGAGCTGATTGGGCGGTCGTCGGTACAGAGCCATGATCGGGTGCCGGTCGGAGAAGGACGCTGCCAGAGTCGGCGAAGCGTACAATCCTGCGGACAACCTTTAAGGGCAATAACGCTCATATACCCCATTTTTGGCAGACACAAAAAGGGCGCGGTCCGAGAGTGATGCGGCGGGTGATTCGGCAAAAGCCGACATCCCGTCGTAGCGCGACAACGACCGGGAGGCGGGAATGCCACGTATTCTGCTCGTCGATGACGACCCGTTGATCCGATCCGGCATTCGAGCCTGGCTGGAAGCCGAACATCACCACGTCGTCACCGCCGAGTGCGGCGTCACCGGGCTGAACGCGCTGCACGGCGCCACCTTCGATCTGATGATCGTGGATATCTTCATGCCGCACATGCGCGGCTTCGAATCGGTCCGGGTGTTTCACCAGAATGCACCGCGGGTGCCGTTGATCGCGATCTCCGGCTACGTGTTCGCCGAAAAGCGCACGCCGGCGCCGGACTTCCTGGCGATGGCGCTGGAACTCGGGGCGACGCGCTGCCTGCGCAAGCCGTTCCTGCCCTCGACGCTGCTGACCGTGATAGAGGCCTGCCTGCAGGAACAGTCCGTGCCGAGATTGAACGTCGCCAGTGCAAGATAGTCTCGAGGTGATGGACCGCGACAGTTTCTGGTTTCGCTCGATCGTCGATTCGGCGTCCGACGGAATCCTGCTGATTGACGCCAACGCATGCGTGCGGGTGTTCAATCCGGCCTGCGAGCGACTGTTCGGCTACACGTCCGCGGAAGTGATCGGCCACAAGGTCACGCAGCTGATGCCGGGCCAGGACTATCTGTGGCAGCACGGCAGCGTGTCCTCCGGCTTCGGGCGGCGCAAGGACGGATCGATCTTCCCGCTCGACCTGTCGGTCGGACAGGACAACTCCAGCCACACCGTCGCCTTCGTCGGGATCGTGCGCGATCTCACCGAGCGGCGGCGCGCCGCCCAGGCGATGCGCGACAGCGAACGCAACTATCGGCTGCTGGTCGAAGGCGTCACCGACTACGCCATCTACATGCTCGATCTCGACGGCCACATCACCAGCTGGAACTCAGGCGCGCAGCGCATCAAGCAATACACCGCCTCCGAGGTGCTCGGTAAGCACGTCAGCGGGTTCCACACCGAGGAGGAGCGCCAGCGCGGCGTGCCCGAGCAGCATCTGGAGATCGCCAAGCAGACCGGACGCTACGAGGCCAATGGCTGGCGGCGGCGCAAGGACGGCAGCTTGTTCTGGGCCCATGTGGTGATCGAGCCGCTGCGCAACGAGCGCGGCCAGCCGATCGGCTTTGCCAAGGTCACCAGCGACATCACCGAACGCCGCCGCGCCGAGCAGGTGATCCGCGAGGCCGACGCCCGCATCAATACGCTGATCGAAACCGTGGTCGACGGCGTGCTGCTGTTCGGTGCGGACGGCGAGATCCAGATCTTCAACGCCGCCTGCCAGCGGCTGTTCGGCTACCGCGCCGAGGAGATGATCGGGCAGAACGTCAAGATCCTCATGGACCGCGCCGACGAAGTCGAGCTCGGCCTGTTGCTCGGCCAGGAGCACCAGCTGGCCGGAACGGTGCGGGAAATGACAGGGCGGCGCAAGGACGGCTCGGCCTTCCCGATGGACCTCTCGGTCGGCGAAGCGCGGCAGGACGGCGAAGTCGTCTACGTCGGGGTGATCCACGACCTCACCGATCGCAAGCGCACCGAACAACAATTGGTGCAGGCGCAGAAGATGGAGACCGTCGGGCAATTGTCCGGCGGCATCGCGCACGACTTCAACAATTTGCTGACGGTGATCGTCGGCAACGCCGAATTTCTCGGCGAGCAGCTGAAGACCCGGCCGGACCTGCGCAGCCTCGCCGACGACATCGGCCGCGCCGGCGAGCGCGGCGCCGACCTGACCCAGGGGCTGTTGGCGTTCAGCCGCCGGCAGACGCTGCGGCCGGTCGAGATCGACTGCAACGAGCTGTTGCATTCGATGCACAAATTGCTGCAGCGGACGATGCGCGAAGACATCGAGGTGAGGACCGATTTCGAAACCGACCTGCACTCGCTGATGGCGGATCGCGCGCAGCTGGAGTCCGCCATCATCAATCTCGCGCTCAACGCTCAGGATGCCATGGACGGCGGCGGCCGTCTCAGCATCACCACCGCCAACGTCTCGCTGGACGATCATTATCAAAGCGCCCATCCCGAGGTGCGGCCCGGCGAATACGTGCTGATCGCGATCACCGACGATGGCGAGGGCATGCCGAAGGAGGTGCTGGGTCGGGTGTTCGAGCCGTTCTTCACCACCAAGGAGGTCGGCAAGGGCAGCGGGCTCGGCTTGAGCATGGTGTACGGCTTCGTCAAGCAGTCCAACGGCCACGTCTCGATCTACAGCGAGCCCGGCCTCGGCACCACCGTGCGGATCTATCTGCCGTCGCTCGCCGCGAAATCGCTGCAGGTCGCCGCCGAGCCGGTGATCGCGCCGTTCCACCCGCCGCCCACCGAGGTGGTGCTGATCGTCGAGGACGACCCCTTCGTGCGCTCCTACGCGGTGATGTGCCTGCGCAGCCTCGGCTATACCGTGCTGTCGGCGGTCGACGGCAACGAGGCGCTGCAAATCCTCGGCAGCGACGCGCGGATCGACATCCTGTTCACCGACATCGTGATGCCGGGCGGCACCAACGGCTGGGACCTCGCCGAGCGCGCGCAACAGATGCGCCCCGAGATGCGGGTGCTGCTGACCTCCGGCTATGCGCTGGAGACCATGACCTCCCGCGCCCGGATCCGCGAGGGCGCGGTGATCCTCACCAAACCCTATCGCAAGGCCGATCTCGCCCGCCGGCTGCGCCAGATGATCGACCCGGCCGCGCTGCACTGACGAGACCAGCCTCAGCCTGCGTCCAATGCGACCGCGGGCGCGCCCTGCTTTTCGTTATCATGACATCGTCGTCGCGCCGGCGCATAACGCTAACGAGGCGTTAACTGCGGCGACCTTAGGGTTGCAACGAGTCCCGACAACCGTGCGACCGGTGGAATGATGGCGTTTGCCGAAAGACAGTCAGTTCACCCGGCGGCCGAAGAGCGGCGGCGATTTCAACGCGTCAAAGTCCATCTGCTGGGCCGCTACATGCTGCCGGACCGCCGCGAATTCCCCTGCCAGGTCATCAACATGTCTCCCGGCGGGCTGGCCATGCTGGCGCCCGGCATCGGCAATGTCGGCGACCGCGTGATCGCCTATCTCGACCACATCGGCCGGGTCGAAGGCAAGATCACCCGCATCATCGACAACGGCTTTGCGATGACGGTCGGCGCCACCCCGCGCAAGCGCGACAAGCTCGCCGCGCAGCTGACCTGGCTCGCCAACCGCGACATCCTCAACCTGCCGGAAGACCGCCGCCACGACCGTATCGTGCCGCGCAATCCGATCTCGATCCTGCGGCTCGAGGACGGCAGCCAGCAGAGCTGCCGGATCATCGACATGTCGTGCTCTGGTGCGGCGATCGCCGCCGAATTCCGGCCGCCGCTGAAATCGCAAGTGGCGCTCGGCCGGGTGCAGGCCCGGGTGGTCCGCCACCTCGAGGACGGCTTCGCGCTGGAGTTCATTCACGAGCAGCTCGCCGAGACACTCGAAGACAGTGTTACCGCGCGGTAAACCGCGGCGACCGCCAAATCCCGATTCTGTCGATCATTGAAGGGCGTAGCGGCGCGGCCGCGACGCCTTTAGCGGCCTTGCACGCGCCGGTCCGCTGGTTAATGCGGCCGCGGTTTGCCGCCTCCCGCCCGCGATTTTGCTGACGCCGCCGGTTAATGGCTCAAATTTGAGTCAATTGGGAGAATACGCAATTTTACGCGCATTCGATTCAAGTATAGCTCAAACTAACCGCTGATTTGAACCAGACTTGGCTCAATTGTACTTGTTGTACTTAGCGGCCGCGCAAAGCCTCTGTGCAAAACATGGTCCCAACAAGAAACGGGGGCCACAATGTTTGGGTACAGGGGATCACGCACCGCGCTGGCAGCTGCCGCCGCCGTGTTCGCAATGACGACAGCTGCTTTCGCCGCCGGCGAGCGGGTGATGTATGCCAGCCTCGGCGACATGACGCGCGCGCCGATCGGTTGGGTCGAATTCTGCTCCGACACGCCGCAGGACTGCCGCGGCGGGCCGTCGCAGCCGCGCGATATCGTGATGTCGCAGTCCACCTGGAAGGACCTGCTGCGGATCAACCGCTGGGTCAACGACACCATCAAGCCGATGACCGACATGGATCATTGGGGCGTGGTCGAGCGCTGGTCGATTCCGACCGACGGCTATGGCGACTGCGAGGACTACGTCTTGATGAAGCGCAAGATGCTGATCGACGCCGGATGGCCGCGCGAAGCGCTGCTGATCACCGTGGTGCGCGACACCAAGGGCGACGGCCACGCGGTGCTGACGGTGAAGAGCGACAAGGGCGAGTTCATTCTCGACAACCAGAACGAAGAGGTCGTGGCCTGGACCGAGACCGGCTATCGGTTCGTGAAGCGTCAATCGCAGAGCGATCCGAACGTCTGGGTGGCGCTGGGCGACTCCCGGCCGGCGGTGGCAACCGCCAGCGCCCAACAGCGCAAGTAATCGTCACGACGTAACCATTCAGGAGAATCGCGGCCCGGTCACACCCCACCCCTCCCCGTCCCCGACCGGATCGTGCGCGGCCAGCTCTTCCCCCAAAGAGCTGGCCGCAATTTTTTGCGAGGCGCTTGCAGGACGCGCACGGGACCGCAGCGGCGAATCGCGCCCGACGGCGAGGCCGCGCGCACGCGGCCGCCGTCACTATAAGGAGTCCGCCAGCGCGCTTGGCGCCACCCGCCGGGTCAGCTTTCGACCGAGACCCGCGCCACCGCGGTCTTCGCCCGCTGCTTCAGCAATTCGAGCTTGTCTTTCACGTCGCTCATCGACTTGGCGTCGAAGTCGCGGAAGATAAAGGCGTGCAGCGCCTCCCACCGCGCCGACAGCTCGGCGATCTGCTGCCGCGCCGGTTCCGACAGCGACATCAGCACCACCCGGCCATCGGTGGCCGAGGGCACCCGGGTGATCATGCCGCGCCGCTCCAGCACCTTGGTCTGGGTGGTGACGAAGGTCGAGACGGCATGGATCTTCGCGGAGACGTCCCCCACCGAGACGCCGCTGCCCTGGTCGAGATCGCTGATCGCCATCAGAATCAGCCACTGCGAGCCGCTGATGCCGAACAGCTTCGCCCACGACCGGCGAATATCGTCCAGATGATTGCTGATCGACACAAAGTCCCAGATGATCTGGTGCGACAGTCCGAAATCCCGATGCCCGTCACCCGACCCGGCCCGCTCACTCGACTTCGGTGAAGCCGCAGGATTGCCCCCGTCGTGTTGGGCAGTACGCAGAATCGGCATTGCGCAAAACCTCCATCGATTCGTCCCTCTCGCCGTCGTTTCATTGTCCTTGGGCCGAGGCCGGCAGGACCGAACGACGTGTTTCTTCTTATCTACGCCATCGAAGAGCGAACCGCAGATCAGTCATCGGCCGCGCCGGGAGCCTATTTGTTGCGCGGAGCGCAAAGATAGGCGGCAAGACTAGGTCGATTACGTTAAGGCTAACACCGAGACAACTGGCGGTTAACCCAAAAAGGGGTCGTCCTCTTCGTATTATGACACTGTGGTAACACCCTGTTGCAAGATTACAACAAATACCTGCAAACCCGATATGTATTTATCTTCGACATTTCTTTGAGCAGGGCAGTTCTGTATGTTCCATCCTGCGGACGGAGGGGGGCACCTCGAAGTCGTCCCGACGGAAGCTCCTTACGAGCTTACCGGCGGGTAAACGGGCAAACCAGTTTCGACGGGCACTGTTCCCGCGTTGGTCTGTCCACTAGGCAAACTTGGAGGTTTCACATGAATTTTGTTAAGGGCCTTATGCTCGGCACTGCTGCGACGTTCGTCGCCACCGCCGGCGCTCAGGCGGCCGACCTTCCCCTGAAGGCCAAGGCAGTCGAATACGTCAAGGTCTGCTCGCTGTACGGCGCAGGCTTCTACTACATCCCCGGCACCGACACCTGCATCAAGCTCGGCGGCTATCTGCGCGCTGAAGTCGGCTTCAACACCTCGGGCGCGACCGAAACCCCGGCTTGGAACGGCAACGCCGGCCAGCAGAACCGCCTGCAGAACCAGGCCCAGTACCGCGCCCGTCAGGACATCACCATCGACACCCGCACCGCCACTGAATACGGCGTTGTCCGCACCTACTTCGACTCGGTGTTCACCTGGACCACCGGCGGCACCAACTCCACCGTCGCTGGCGGTGAGCTCGGCGTCTACTTCGCGTTCGTGCAGTTCGCCGGCTTCACCTTCGGTAAGGCCGTGTCGCAGTTCTCGACGCCGTGGAACGGCTCCCCGGGCAACATCGGTTCCAACCTGCTCGGCGGCGACGACACCTCGACCGGCGTCAACCAGATCGCCTACACCGCGCAGTTCGGCAACGGCATTTCGGCCTCGGTCAGCCTCGAAGATCCGTACGGCTATCGTCAGGCCCAGGGCGTGCAGAACGTGTTCAACACCGACGGCGGCGGCTCCGCTTCGACTTGGCTGTCGGGCACCGGTCCGGGCACCGGCGTCAACTACGTTGCCGGCACCCAGATCCCGGACATCGTCGGCCAGCTGCGCGTTGACCAGGCCTGGGGCCTGTTCCAGGTGTCGGCCGCGGCGCACCAGATCCGCGCCAGCTACTACACCGCCGCCGAAAACAGCGGCCATCCCGGTGACAAGTGGGGCTATGCCGTTCTCGCCGCTTTGTCGCTCAAGAACCTGCCCACCGGCCCCGGCGACACCATCAACCTCGATGGTACCTACGCCAACGGCGCCACCCGTTACGTAATCTCCGGCACCGGCAGCATCAACAACATGGCGATGTTCGGCGGCACGAGCGCTGCCGGCGCGTACGAGAGCGTCGGTCTCGGCACCTCGGTTGACGGCGTGTTCGGCACCAACGGTGACATCCAGAAGACCACTGCTTGGGGCGTCCGTGGCGCCTTCAACCACAACTGGAACCCGAACTGGTCGACCTCGTTGTTCGGCGCCTACACCTCCATCGACTTCGGTGGCGCTGGTGGTGATCTGTACACCATCGGTCTGCGCAGGGCGGTCGGCGGTACCTTCACTGGCACCCCGAACTTCAACATCGCGCAGATCGGTACCGTCACCCGCTGGACCCCGGTCAAGAACCTGACCTTCTCGGGCGAAGTGATGTACACCCAGCTCGACCAGAACTACAGCGGTACCACCGGTGTGACCACGGCTGTCGGCACCAACCCGGCTGGCGTGCGGTACGAGTTCAAGGATCAGGACACCTGGACCGGCGCCGTCCGCGTTCAGCGGAACTTCTGATAGACGACCACGAAAGGAGACTAACCTCTCTTCTTTAACCTCCAAGAAACCTCCGGCGATGCCCCGCCGGAGGTTTTTTTTGTGCGTTTTTCGGCGCGTCGAATCAGCCGCAGGCGGCTGATTCGACGCGAGCCGCGTCGCGCGGCCGATGATGCCGCCCGCTCAGCAGCCTTTGCAGATGCTCTTGACCTTGCGGTCGACGGCGCGGTCCTGCGCATCGACCGCGGCGTCGCCGGTGGTCGGCGGCGAATCGATCGAGCCGCCGGTGCCGCCCGGCGCGCCGCCGCGGCCGCCGCCGGACGACGCAGCGGTGCCGAGCGAGTTGGTGCCGGGCGATGCAGCCGAGGTGCCGAGGCTCCCGCCGCCCGCCCCGCCGACGCCGCCGGATGCCGCGCCCCCTGCTCCGCCGCTGCCGCCCCCGGCGCCGCCGCCGGAGCCTTGAGCCGCCGCGGCGGTGGCCAGCAGCAGGCTGGCAAGGACGATGAACTTCGGAAGATGACTGCGCATATGAGGCTCCTTTTCGGACCAACAGGAGCGCTCCCGCTCGGTTCCGAACGGACCGCCGGATTCGCCGTGGAACCATTCGCCGCGACCGCGGCTTAGTCCGCGCCGCAACCGCCGGCGGCGCAGGGACGGACCGGGATTTTGCGCAAGTTGATCGGCTTCGATGACGACACGCTCGACAAGCTGACCCAGCTCGGCCGCGACCGCATGGCGACGCTGCAGGAGCTCGCCGACGAAGCCTTCGCCGACCTCCTGAAGAAGCACGGCATTCCGATCGACCTGAAGGACGCGCTGCGCCGCAGCGCCGGCGTCTCCAACAAGCCTGCGACGACAAAACGCAACAGCCAGGGAGCCAAGCGATGACACCCGACCCGTTCGAAGAAGGCCAGCGCGCCGCGCGCATGACGATTCCGGCCGAAGCCAACCCCTATCGCGAGGGCACCGACGAGAATTCGCTGTGGGCCGCAGGCCACGAACGCGTCGCCTCGGAGCTCGAGGCCGGCGAATCGGAAGGCACGTAGTTGCCGCGCCGAGCCGGCGCGACGTAACGGCGCCGCCTCAGCCGATCCTGCTGAGCCCCTTGGCGTAGCGCTGGCCGTTGCGCACGTAGAACGCGGCGCCGACGGTCAACGCCGCGACCTGCTCGGGCTCCAAGGTGCGGATCACCTTGGCGGGCGAGCCGATGATCAGCGAGCGTTCGGGAAACACTTTGCCCTCGGTGACAACCGCGCCGGCGCCGACGACGCAGCCGGGCCCGATTCGCACGCCGTTCATCACGATGGCGCCCATGCCGATCAGCACGCCGTCTTCCACCGTGCAGCCGTGCAGAATCACGTTGTGGCCGATCGTGCAGTTGCGGCCGACGGTCAGCGGAAAGCCGGGATCGGTGTGACAGGTGGCATTGTCCTGCACGTTGGAGCCTTCGCCGATCTCGATCCACTCGTTGTCGCCGCGCAGCACCGCGCCGAACCACACGCTGACCGAGCTGTGCAGCCGGACCTTGCCGATTACCGAAGCGCTGTCGGCGATGAAATGGCTGCCGTCGGCAGGCAGTTCCGGGCTTTGCCCGTCGAGTTGATAGATCGCCATGGTGTTTTCCTGGATTGCTGCGCGGTATCGCTACACGACTTCGAACCCGGATTCAAAGTCCGCGCGCGGTTCAACCCAGCAGGCCAACGGCCCTCAGGGTCATCATCACCACGGTGCCCGACATCATGCTCCAGAACCCGGCGAGCACCGTCGCCATCATGACGAATTCGGCGCGGCGGCGCTGCACCTGGCGGCCCCGCAGGGTGTTGCGCATGATGATGAAGGGCGCGGCGAACACCAGGAACGGCACCGTGGCGATGGTCTTCGGCGCCGCGCCGTCCTGCAGCAGTCCGAAGCCGGCCTGGCGTCGCGCCAAGGCCTGATAGCCGCTGGTCAAGGCGCCCGCCAAGGCGAACCCGAGCATCAGCGAGAACAGGTTGTTCCAGGCATCGGGCGACATCGCTTTGACTCCACACACTGCGTCCCGCGTGTGATCGCAGAACCAGGCGGGGGCCGCCACCGCATCCTTAAGAAAGGGTTAATGTCACAGGCTTTGGACGCTGCGCGAGGCAGCCCTGCGGCTCCGCAAAAATCGCCGGAAGCCGGCGGCGCGTGGCATATTCACGGCTGATTCGCGACCGCCCCCCTCCTGCAATGACGTATCGCAATGGCCCTGCTTTCATCGGCTGACAAGGCGCCGCCGGGCCGCCGCAAGCCGCGCCGCGCGCCCACCTGGCCGATCGTGGTGGCGAGCCTGACCGCCGCCGCCGCGGTGACGCTGATCGGCTATCTGCTGTGGCCGACCTTTCGGGCCGAGCAAGCCGGCGATCCCGGGCGGATCCCGATCGAGGTCGGCGCCACGCTGTTCAACGTGCCGACCGACGCGTTCCGCATCAAGGTGCAGAAGCATTCCGGGCCGCAGGAGCGCGTCGACCTGAATTTCAGCTATCCGTCGCTCGATCCCCCGGCAAAGCCGAAGCACGTCAGCGTCGACGGCGCCGGCGAGATCGCCCAGCCGATCGACCGGATTTTCCTGTCGATCGCCGCGCACCACGACGCGATGTCGCCGGAGACCCGGTTGCGCAGCATCTTCCCGCGCTATCTCGAGCCGGCCGCCCAGAGCGCGCCGGACGGCCTGACCAAGCGCACGTTCCGCGAGGGCACGCCCTACGCCGCCGAGGATCTGTTCACGGCGACGACGCCGGCTCTGGCCGCGCGGTGCACCCGGGACGGCGTCACGCCCGGCATGTGCCTCAGCGAACGCCGGATCGACGGCACCGATCTGACCTTCCGGTTTCCCCGGCAATGGCTGTCGCAATGGCAGGACCTCGCCGCCGCGCTGGACCGGCTGACCGCGCAGCTGCATGGGTCGCGCGGCTAATCTCCGCGCGGATCGTCCTTCGCCGGCAGCTTCGCCACCGGCAGCGGCGCGAACGCGACGGATTGCGAATCGCCGCCGAGAAACGCCGAATCCAGAAAGCCGCCGCGCGACGCATCGCCGCCGGCCTCCTCGCCATGCGCGGCAACGACGGCGTTGTCCGGCGCCGGCGGCGCGTCGCCGGAGCCGAACTGTTCGGCGCGGCCGCGCTGCGGATGGCCGCGGGCGATCTCCACCCGGGCGCTCTCGGCCTTGCGGGCGATCTTGGCGGAGTATGGCAGCCGATAGGCCCGCGGCACCCCGCTCGGCAGATTGTCGGCGTCGAGTTCCTCGACCCACAGATGGATCGCGCCGGGCTCGTTCAGCGCCGCATTCGGCTCGACGCTGCGCGCCCACAGCAATTGAAAGCGCGGCGGCAATTTGGCGTAGGCCGACCAGCCGAGCAGGCCTTCGCTGCGCAGATACACCACCGCGTAGAACGCGCTGGTGACGACGATCGCCGCGACTTTCACGCCCCACGGCAGCCGCGCCCGGAGCAGCGCCAGCAGCAGCAGCAGCGTGCCGAGCAGCGCGTAGCCGAACGAGAGAGTCAGTATTTCGCCGCGCAGGCTCATGCCGCCCTACCCTGCATTGCGCGGCTTGCGCAGCGTTTGCACCAGCGACTTGTTGTTGCGGTTGACCTCGAGCACCTTGCCGGCGCGATCCAGCACGAAGCGCACGGCAGTGACCTCATAGCCGCCATGATCGAGCTCCAGCGTGTCGTAATACACCACCTGCACGGTCGGATTGAGCTTCTCGACCTTCACCGTGGCCGGCACCGGCTGCCCGGTGAGTGCCGCGAAATGATAGATGTTGACGGTGTATTCGCCGGCCACCACGCCGCAGATGCTGACGATCTCCTGGCGGATCGGCGACGACACCTTCTGGCCGTTGACCATGATGAAATCGTTCAGCCCGCCGCGTGGCGGGAATTGCTGTGGCGCGACGGCGTCTATCGCGAGGCGCTGCTGCCGGCTGTTCCAGGTTCAGGAAGACGAATGCCGGGCGCTGGCGCGCGACCTGCACGACGAATTCGGCCAATGCCTCACCGCCACCGCCGCGCTCGCCGCGGCGATCGAGACCGGCGCCACCGAGCCAGCGCCGCCTTCGCGCTCAAAGCGTTCGAAGCCGGCGTGCGCGGCTACATCACCAAGAGCAGCGCGCCGCCCGAATTGTTGCGCGCGATCGCCACCGTCGCCCGCGGCGGCCGCGCCGTCAGCGAGGACATCGCCCGCGAAGTCGCGGCCGAGCGCTTGGGCAGCGAGCGTTCACTGGTGGAGGAGCTGGGCCGCGCGAGACCGAAATCCTGCGGCTGGTGGCGTCGGGCTGGACCACCGAGGAGACCGCCGGGTCGCTCAATCTCAGCGCCAAGACCGTGCAGAACTATCACTACCAGATCAAATCCAAGATCGGCGCGCGCACCGACGCGTATCTGGTGTGGCTGGCGACCGCGGCCGGGCTGGTGACGCTGGAGAGCAGCACCGGGCCTGCGGCGGGATGAGCTGATTGTCGAATCGATCCGATCAAAACAGCTGGTCATTCCGGGGCGCGAGCCCGCAGGGCATGCGAGCCCGGAATCCATACGCCGCAGTGCTCGCGCCCCGGAATGACGGCCGACTTGTTGGCTGGCGCGTCACCCCGAAGGTCGCGCGACGAAGTCCGGTTCAGCCGACGTCGGCGAGATCGTCTTCCAGAATCGCCATCTGGAACTGGAACGAGCGGTCTTCGTCCTCGTCGTCGACGAACAACACGCCGATGAATTCCTCGCCGATATAGACCTCGGCCGAATCGTCCTTCTTCGGCCGCGGCACCACCCTGATCTTCTGGTTGCCGAACAGGCGCTTGAGATAGGCGTCGAGTTTCCTGACTTCCTGAACGTCCACGGATGTCTCCAATGCGTTGACTGTATGCGTTTGACTGTTGGCGATGCTTTAGTGCGGGACGCCGCGCGCCGCTAGACGTTTGTGCCGGGCGCGGTCACAAAGGTTTGGACAATCACAGCCCGATCGCGTTCAGCATCTGGTTCATGGTGCGCGACGGCTCGGCGCAGCCGGCCTCGCCGACCACCTTGGCCGGCACCCCGGCGACCGTGACGTTGTGCGGCACCGCCTTGACCACCACCGAGCCCGCGGCGATCCGCGCGCAATGCCCGACCTCGATATTGCCGAGGATCTTGGCGCCGGCGCCGATCAACACGCCGTGGCGGATCTTGGGATGACGGTCCTCATGTTCCTTGCCGGTGCCGCCGAGCGTCACGCCGTGCAGGATCGAGACGTCGTCTTCGATCACCGCGGTCTCGCCGACCACGAGCCCGGTGGCGTGATCGAGGAAGATGCCGCGGCCGATCTTGGCGGCCGGGTTGATATCGGTCTGAAACACCGCCGAAGAGCGGCTCTGCAGATAGTACGCAAAATCCTTGCGGCCCTTGTGATACAGCCAATGCGCCAGACGATGGGTCTGCAGCGCGTGGAAGCCCTTGAAATACAACAGCGGATCGATGAAGCGCGCGGTCGCCGGATCGCGGTCGAACACCGCCACCATGTCGGCGCGAAACGCGTTGCCGATGTCGGGGTCGTCGCGCAGCGCCTCCTCGAAGGTCTGGCGGATCAGGTCGCCGGACAGCGCCGCATGGTCGAGCCGCTCCGACACCCGATGCACCACCGCCTCTTCCAGACGATCGTGATGCAGCACGGTGGCGTAGATGAACGACGCCAGTTCGGGTTCGCGGCGCACGATGTCCTCGGCCTCGACCCGGACGCGGTCCCACACCGGGTCGAGCGCGGTCAGCCGGGGGGTCTGGGTATTGACCTGATGCATCGACATGCGGTTCTCGCGATTTCAAAGTTACCTGGCGATTATAGCACGGCCGCCGGGCCGCTGTCCTGCCGCCGCAACGGGCTCGCGATGGCCGGTTAACTTTGCCCTAAATGATTGATGCGGAACATTTTATCCGCAAACTCCGGCGGCCTGCCGAGGTCGTCAGGCAACAGGTGGCGCGCGATCCGAATAAATCAAGCTGCAACTTACAACCGTTCTGAGCTTGTCAGACCGTCCGAAATCGGGGAAGTCCCTGACATGTCAGATGACGTCAGCACACCGATCCCGCGCGGCCGTCGCGTCGAATTTGCCTCGGCCTGGGTCGTCGCCCTGGTCGTGCCGCTGTTGTTGCTGCTGCCGGCGTTCTGGAACGCCTATCCGCTGTTGCAGTACGACACCGGCGGCTATCTGGCGCGCTGGTACGAGGGTTATCTGGTGCCGAGCCGCTCCACCGTGTTCGGGCTCTATCTGCATTTCGGCGAACCGTCGTATTTCTGGATCGATCTCGGCGTCCAGGCGCTGGCGACGCTGTGGATCCTGCAACTGACGCTGCGGCTGTTCGGCATCCGCACGCCGCTGCGGATTCTGGTGACCTGCGCCTTGCTGACCCTCACCACCGCGCTGCCGTGGCTGGCCAGCATGCTGCTCACCGATATCTTCGCCGGGCTTGCGGTGCTGGCGCTGTTCGTGCTGATCGTGCACGGCAATGAGGTCTCGCGGCTGGAACGTGGCCTGCTGATGCTGTTCACCGCGTTCGCCGCCGCCACCCACAGCGCCACGCTCGGCGTGTTGTTGGGGCTGTGCTTGGCAGGCCTGCTGGCGCGGCCGCTGCTCGGGCCGCGGATTCCGCTCGCCGGATTAGGTCGCGGATTCGCCGCGCTGGCCGCCAGCGCGGTGATGCTGCTCGCCGCCAACTTCGCACTGTCCGGACAAGTGGCGTGGACGCCGGGCGGCGTCGGCGTCGCGTTCGGGCGCATGCTGCAGGACGGCATCGTCGCGCGCTATCTCAACGATCATTGCGCCACGCTGGCGCTGAAGCTGTGTCCCTATCGCGACGCGCTGCCGGCCACCGCCGATGATTTTCTCTGGGGCAAGAGCATGTTCAACACGCTCGGCCGCTTCCAGGGCATGGACGACGAGATGGGCTTCATCGCGCTGCATGCGCTGGCGGACTATCCGCTGTGGCAGGCGGAGGCGGCGCTCACCGCGACCGCGCAGCAACTCACTCATGTGGCCACCGGCGAAGGCACCAACGGCTGGATCCCGCATACTTACGGCATCATCGAGCGCTATCTGCCCGGCCAGGTCGCGGCGATGCGCGCCGCGCGGCAGCAGCATTGGGATATCGACTTTGCCAGTATCAACCGCGTGCACGTCCCGGTCGCGCTGGGCTCGATGGCGATGCTGATCGCGATCCTCGGCCACGCGCTATGGCGGCGCCGGCTCGACGACGTGTCGCTGCTGGCGGCGACGGTGTGTCTCGCGCTGCTCGGCAACGCCGCGATCTGCGGCGTGATCTCCGGCCCGCACGATCGCTACGGCGCCCGCATGGTGTGGCTGGCGAGCTTCGTGGTGCTGATCGCCGCCAACCGCCGGTTCGGCGACGACCAGCGGCCCCAGAGTCCGAGCGAAGAAGTGATCAACTAAGTCCGGCGTTAGAGTTCGTCATTGCGAGGAGCTGTTGCGACGAAGCAATCCAGGGCTGCGCGTGACGCCCCTGGATTGCTTCGCTGTTCGGCCGGCGCTGCGCGCCGCCCTCGGCTCGCAATGACGAAGAACATTTTGCTCGGTGAATTTTCGATCAGGCGCTCAGGGACGCCGCGACAAGAACGCCAGCACGCCGTCCTTGTAGACCCGGTCGCCGACCGCGCGCATGTGATCGCGCCGCGGAATGTCCAAGACCTCGGATCCGGGAATGATCTGCTGCAATTCGTGCGCTGAGCCTGCGATATCGTCGGTGGTGCCGACCGCGATCAGCACCGGCACCGCGATGCCGGCCGCCTCCTCGACCGACATCAGCCGCCGCGAGCCGCGCAGGCACGCCGCCAGCGCCGCACGATCGGAGCGGGTCTGCTCGGCGAAGGCCCGAAAGGTGCGGCCCACCGGATCGGTGACGTCGTCGAGCGAGGCCGCCTGCAGCGCGCTGACGACGTTTTCGCCGGGGCCGCCGCCTTTCACGAGCCCGATGCCGAGCCCGCCGAAGATCGCCGAGCGCACCCGCTCCGGGTGACTGCGCGCCAGAAAAGCCGTGATCCGCGCGCCCATCGAGTATCCCATCACGTCGGCACGCGGCAGCGCGAGATGATCCATCAGCGCGCGTAAATCGCCCGCCATGGTGCCGAGGTGATAGTCCTCCGGATCGTACAGCTTGCTCGACTCGCCGTGGCCGCGATTGTCGAAGGCGATGACGCGACGACCGCTTCTCTGCAACTCCGCCACCCAGCTCGGATACACCCAGTTGACGTTCTTGTTCGAGGCAAAGCCGTGGACCAGAACGATCGGCTCGCCCTCGCCTTCATCCAGATAGGCAATTTCAACGCGGCCGTTGTGAAAGCTCGGCATCGATCCGTCCGTGGCTGAGGAAATGGCAGGGTGAGACGAGGCTCGGCCGATGGCCTGGCTCGCGGGGTGAGACGGGTAGTTTAACGCGGCGCGCTCAGCGCCGCCAGCGGCAACGGCGGCAGTTGCGGCATGGCTGCCGCCTTCGCGGCCGCCAATGCCGCTTGCCGGCGCGCGCGCTTGTCGCGGCGGCGGCGCAGCCACCACCAGGTGGCGCGTTCCGTCGCCGCCTTGATCGAACTCACGACGCCGAACAACGCGAACACAACCCAGAGCAGCCACGACGACAGATTGAAGGCGCCGAGCGACAGGACCAACGCGCTGCGGCCGAGCAATTTGAGGATGCCGCGAGTCTGGCCGGGCTTCGATTCCGCGAGGCGTGCGGCGCGGGCGATGTCCTTCGGCCCCTCGGCGATCTTCAACGTGTCGAGCGCGCCGCGGGTGCCGAGCTTATCGCCGATCCGTCCGACGTCCTTGGCGACGCGGACGAGGTCGCCGGCCTTGTCGGCGCGGAACGCCGCCTTCACCGCGCGGACGGTCTCCGCGGGCTTGCTCAGCGCGCCCTCCGTCAAGGCGGTGCGCAGCGCCGGCGTATCGACCACGTCACGCGCGGAGCGCCCGGCCCAGCGCGACAGCCCGGCGCCCAGCCGCCCGAACTTGCGGGCGTCCTTGACCAGCGTCAGCCCGGCGCGCAGCGGCGTCGCGCCGCCGATCGAAACAAACGTCGCCGCGGTGACCGCGAGCCCGGCGGCGGCGAGCCCGAGGATCAGCCGATCGGGTTCCTCGCCGGCCACCAGGCGCTGACTTTGATTAACCACGTCGCGCACGTCGCCGAACACGAACAGATCGCCGGCGACGCTGCCGGACAGGCTGGCGGCGTCCTCGCCATTGCCGGTGAGCAAGCCGGTGGCAAACCGCTTGGCGACTTGCGTGGGGCTATGATCGAGCGCCACCGCGGCGGCGACGCGGGTCTTCAGCTCGTCGGACAGCACGATGCCTTTGTCCGCCGCAAGCGCGACCAGACTTTGGGCAAGATCGGAGTCATTTTGCGCCAATGCGCCATAGATGTTCTGCTCGATCAGCTTGGGGGCCGAGCGCAGTGCGGAACTAATTTGCACGTCTGCGAGCTGCGCGGGATCATCCTGCGCATCCAGCAAGGCGCCGGCGTGCTTGGCCTGCGGCCAAGCCAGCAGCAACATCGCCACGCAGAGTGAAGTTCCTGCCAGCGCCGATCCGCTCTGCAAACGGGTCATCGCATCCTCTTTGCTGTGCTCTCTATGAGTTGGTGCGTCATTTTTCGGACACAACCGCCCCGACGAAAGAAGGGCTTCTCCAAGGCCACGGGATTGTGTCGAATTTCCGCGGGCGAATGGCCGTCGGCCGCTCTAGGAATCAAGAACCGTGAACAGTATGGTGCGCGCACCATGCTGTGTTCGTTCGTCGCGACCATAAGGTGAAGAACATGTCCGACCACGTCGTCCCTCACTTCCACAATGATGCCGGCGTTCCGATCATCGAGATCGGTTCGAAGGAATTCATGTGCGTGGGGGCCAACCCGCCGTTCGATCATCCGCATGTGTTTCTCGACCTCGGCAACGACAACGAAATCATCTGCCCGTATTGCTCGACATTGTATCGCTACGCGGCGGACCTGTCGGCCGGCGAGGCGCGACCTCCGGAATGCGTGCTGCAGGATAAGGTGGCCTGATCGCAACCTTGACGCCCTCTCGAACCATCGTCGTCGCCGGCGCCGGGATCGGCGGATTGACGGCAGCGCTGGCCCTCGCCGCGAAGAACTTCAACGTTCTAATTGTTGAAAAGGCGCAGCGGCTGGAAGAAGCCGGCGCCGGATTGCAGCTGTCGCCGAATGCAAGCCGGGTGCTGGTCGACCTCGGTCTGCGGCCGCGATTGGAACCGGCCGCCATCACCCCCGACGCCGTCACCATCTACAGCGCCCGCAGCGGCGGCGAACTGGTTCGCCTGCCGCTCGGCGAGGCGGCCGCGCTGCGCGCCGGCGCGCCCTATTGGGTGATGCATCGCGCCGATCTGCAGAGCGCGCTGGCGGCGCAGCTGCGCGCCCACCCCAACATCGAGCTGCGGCTCGGCTGGCAGTTCGAAGAGGTCGACAGCGACGCCAACGGCGTGATGGTGACCACCCGCAACGGATTATCGCGCGCGCACCAGCAGGCGTTGGCGCTGGTCGGCGCCGACGGCATCTGGTCGGCGGTGCGCCGTCAGCTACTTCCCGACGCCCAGCCGCGGTTTTCCGGACTGATCGCCTGGCGCGGAACTTTTGACGCCGGCCGCTTGCCGGGCGGCGCCCCGCTCACCGGCGTGCAATTATGGATGGGCCGCAACGCCCATCTGATCGCCTATCCGATTTCCGCCGGCCGCCGCATCAACATCGTGGCGATCGTGCCGGGCACCTGGAACCGGCCGGGCTGGAGCGCGCCGGGCGAACCCCGCGAGATCAAGAGCCTGTTCGCCCCGCCGCACTGGCCGGCCGCGGCCGGCCGCATGATCGGCGCGGTGGAGGGCTGGCGGCGCTGGGCGCTGTTCACCATGCCGGACGGCGGAGCCTGGGTTCACGGCGCCGCGGCGCTGCTCGGCGACGCCGCGCACGGCATGCTGCCATTCGCCGCGCAGGGCGCCGGCATGGCGATCGAAGACGCCGCGGTGCTGGCGCAGTGCCTCGGCGACGTCACAACGCCCGAGGCGGTTCCGGCGGCGCTGCAGCGCTATGCGACGCTGCGGCAACCCCGCGTCACCCGGGTGCAGCGCACCGCGCGGCAGAACGGCCAGATCTATCACCTCGCCGGCGCAGCGGCGCTGGCGCGCGACCTGGCGATGCGCGCTTTGGGCGGCCAGCGGCTGCTGGCGCGGCAGAGCTGGATCTACGATTGGCGGCTCTGAGGCGGCGGCGTTGCGCAGGCCGACCGCGGGTCAGTGCCCGGGCTTGCCGGGCCGCGCCGGCGGGGCGGCCGGCGCCGGCGCCGCACTGACGCATTTGTTGCGGACCCACACCTCGTCGGCAAGCTTGGCCTGGGCGCGCACCGTGATGTAGCTGTTGCGATAGGCGACTTCCGCCATCACCGCGCCGCCGGTGCCGGTCTGCGCCTTGGCGATCAGCCGGTCGAGTTCGGCGGTCTGCGCCGCCAGCGACTTGCGTTCGACCTCGAGCTGGCTGCACTCCCACAGATCGTATTTCGCCGGATCGACGAAGGCCACCGAGGCGGCGCTGTCGCCGATCCCGGCGCAGCCGCCGAGCGCGGCCGCCAACGCCAGCAGCGCCGCACAGCCCAGCAGCGCCCCACAGTCAGCGAGCGGCTTTGAAAGATATCGTTGCGGCCGATCGGTCATGTCGTTGCGTGCCCATTCTTGTCTGCCGCCGGGTCAAGCCACGGCCAGGTGACCGCAATGAGGCCGATGGCGAATCGTGTTGCCGGCTGGCGCTCGATGCCCCCCGGCCAGCCTGGTGCGGACGGCGGGAATCGAACCCGCACGACGTTGCCATCGAGGGATTTTAAGTCCCTTGCGTCTACCAATTCCGCCACGTCCGCATCGCACCCGGCCCATCCGCCCGCAGGCGACCATCCAGGCCGGAAACGGCCACATCCATAGTCGAGCCCGCGGCGCAAAGCAAAGCCTGTGCGTCCCGTCAGGCGGCGCTGGCGCGGCGGCGGTGCAGCGCCTCGCGGATCAGCGGCAGCCGGTCGTTGCCGAAATACATGTCGGTGCTGTCGACGAAGATCGTCGGCGAGCCGAAGCCGCCGCGCGCCATCACCTCGTCGGCGTTGGCCTTGAGCTGGTCCTTGATCGACGGCTCGGCGATGCCGGCGAAGAACGCCGCCGGATCGACGCCGACCCGCTGGCAGATCTCGTGCAGCACGGCGTCCATCGAAATGTCGAGGTCGTCGCCCCAATAGGCTTCGAACACCTGGGTCGCGAACGGCAGCATGGCGCGGGCGTCGTCGCGGCCGAGCCAGAGGCAGCCGCGCATCGCCTTCACGCTGTTCACCGGAAACACCCGCGGCGGCATCTTGATCGCGAGCCCCGCCGCGCGCGCCCAATCCGCCAGGTCCTTGATCATGTAGGCGGCCTTGGCCGGCACCGGCCGATCGCGCTGCGTATAGACGCTGGGATTGATGCTGTTGAAGATGCCGCCGACCAGGATCGGCCGCCACACGATCTGCTCGCCGAACTCGTCGGCCAGCGGCTGGATGTTGTGGAAGGCCAGATAGGTCCAGGGGCTCGAGCAGTCGAAGAAGAATTCGATCATCGGGATGTCCTCCGGTTGTTTTCTTGTTTGGTTTGATCTTGTGCTGCGGCTCGGCGTCAATGTTGCTCGCGCCGTCACCGCAACATCGGACGTCATCCTCCGCGAAAGCGGAGGACCCAGTATTCCAGAGCGTTGACGTCGACATCCGGCGCTCTGGGATACTGGGTCGCCCGGTCAAGCCGGGCGATGACGCCTGCCGACGGGGCTCACGTCGCGCCCCATCGAGGCGCGTCCCTCACTGCTGCGCCTGCGCATGCGACGGCGCGTCGACGCCGAACATGATCTTGCGCGCCTGCTGATCCATCGGCTGGGTCTCCTGCTTGCCGAGTGCGAGCCCGGCCTGCAGCTTGGGCCGCGCCCGCAACGTCGCGTACCAGCGTTTGACGTTGGGATAGTCGTCAAGCGAAAGCCCCTGCGCCTTGTGGGTCATGATCCAGGGAAAGCAGGCGATGTCGGCGATCGAGTAGTCGCCGGCGATATAGTCGCGCGCGGCGAGCTGGGTATCGAGCACGCCGTACAGCCGTTTCGCCTCGCGCGTGTAGCGATCGATCGCGTAAGCGATCTTCTCCGGCGCATAAAGCAGGAAATGACCGTTCTGCCCGAGCATCGGGCCGAGCCCGCCCATCTGCCACATCAGCCATTGCAGCACCTCGAACCGCGCGCGCGTATCCTGCGGCATGAAGCGGCCGGACTTCTCCGCCAGATAGATCAGGATCGCGCCGCTCTCGAACATCGCAAGCGGCTCGCCGCCGCCGATCGGATCGCGGTCGACGATCGCCGGCATCCGGCCGTTCGGGCTGAGCTTGAGATACTCCGGCTGGTGCTGATCGCCGCGGCCGAGCTGCATCGGATGCAGCTCGTAGGGCAAGCCGCATTCCTCCAGCATGATCGAGATCTTCCAGCCGTTCGGCGTCGGCGCGTAATACAGCTCGATCATGCGGGCTCCCTCGTGACGCAGGTTTTGCGGCGATCCTAGCCCGGCAGTCTCCCGGGCGGCAATGCCATGTACGAAGCGGCCAGGGCATGGCACATAGGTGGCAAATCAACGGGGAGAGAATGCCGATGCTGTTTCCGACCACGATCGCGGGTTCATTGCCGAAGCCGGAATGGCTCGCCGAACCCAACACGCTGTGGGCGCCGTGGAAATCCTGTGGCGCGGAATTGGCCCGTGCCAAGCGCGACGCCACGCTGCTGGCGCTGAAGGTGCAGGAAGACGCCGGCATCGATATTCTCACCGAGGGCGAACAGGCGCGGCAGCATTTCGTGCATGGCTTTCTCGAAGCCGTCGAGGGCATCGACTTCGCCCACAAGGTGGAGATGGGAATCCGCAACGACCGCTACAAGGCGATGGTGCCGCAGGTGGTGGCGCCGCTGCGGTTGAAGGGCCGCGTCCACGCCTTCGAGGCCGAGATCGCCCGCGCCCACACCATCCGCAAGCTGAAATTCACCCTGCCCGGCCCGCTGACCATCATCGACACCATCGCGGATAGTTACTACGGCGACCGCGTCAAGATGGCGTTCGCCTTCGCCGAATTGTTGAACGAGGAAGCCAAGGCGCTCGAAGCCAGCGGCATCGACATGGTGCAGTTCGACGAGCCGGCGTTCAACGTCTACATGGACGAGGCCGCCGACTGGGGCGTCCGCGCGCTGGCGCGGGCCGCCGAGGGGCTGACTTGCGCCACCGCCGTGCACATCTGCTACGGCTACGGCATCAAGGCCAACACCGACTGGAAGGCGACGCTCGGCGAACAGTGGCGGCAATACGAGGAGATTTTCCCGGCGATCGACGACAGCCCGATTGGGCAGGTCGCGATCGAATGCCGCAACTCCAAGGTGCCGCTGGAACTACTCGGGCTGCTGAAGGGCAAGATCGTGCAGGCCGGGGTGATCGACGTCGCCAGCGATACGGTGGAGACGGCGGAAGACGTCGCCGCCACCATCGAGGCGGTGATGAATTTCGTGCCGAAGCAGAACATCATCGCCACCACCAATTGCGGCATGGCGCCGATGCGCCGCGACATCGCCGAGGCGAAGCTGATGGCGCTGGGCGCCGGCGCGGCGCTGGCGAGAAAGAGGTTCGGGTGAGTAATAGCTCCGCCATGAGTGCGACGCGGTCGTTCTAATAGCAGCCGCGCCTCACCCACAACGCCGTCATCCTGAGGTGCGAGCCGGCCCACGCGGTTGGCTTAACCGCAGCTGATAACGTCAGGCGAGCCTCGAAGGATGCGGCTCCAGGCACGTGCGGCGCATCCTTCGAGGCTTGCTGATCGGCGCCGCGCGCCGATCAGCAAGCGCCTCAGGATGACGTCGGAGCGTGTTGCAACGGCGACAGATGCAGCCGCGGCCGATAGCCGGCGGCGAGCGCGCGGAGCGTCGAGGGCGGCGTGAGTAATTGGGCATCGAGTGGTGCCGCGTCGACGCCACGATAGCCGTCGAACGACCAGAGCAAAGCACGGCCGTTGACGATCAGGTAGCACGCGGCGCCTGCGATTGCCGGGGCCGCCGGCTGCTTCGGCGTTACGGCAGCTCGGAGTATCACGCCCGCCTGCAGCATCGCGCCGTCGGGCAATTGCTCGATCGCGCTAGGCAGCGGGTGCAGTCGCTTGGCGCGGCCGGCGAGCCGCTCGGCGTGCAGCACCGCGTCGATGTCTTTAGCGCTGGCTCGCGCGAGACCGTTGCCGCGCTGCCAGGCATCGCGAAATTTTTCCGCGTCGTCGCAGCGGCAGAGGAAGCACGGCCGATGCCCGGCGGCGAGCGCGGTGGCTTCGTCGAGGAAGAACAGTTCGGTCCAGCTCTGCCGCGCCATCACCGCGCGGCGGCGGCCGCGGAACTCGCAGACGCAAGTAATCCACGCCTTGCTGCTCCAGCGCCTGGTCAGCAGCGTCCTGGTCGCCGGATCGTGGATGATGCCGCGGTTGCCGGTGAACAGCCCGCGCGGCGGCGCCGCGACGATCTCGCCCGTCGGCATCACGCGGTTCTGCAGCGGCATCGATCACCTCCGGCGCCCATGCTGGCCGACGCAGCTGCTCCGCTTGCGGCGCGCTCCTTCTCCCCGCTGGCGGGAAGAAGGGTGGGATGAGGGGGCGTCTCACCGCGGGGGCGGACTTCCAGATCACCGAATCCACCCCCGAGGAGGCGCCCCCTTGTATCTGCCCATTGAGCAAAATGTGCGATGGAAGCGGCTTAGCGCGTTGGCCGGTGGCCACCGGCCAACGCGCGCGGCGATGAC
>NZ_JACHIH010000049.1 GCF_014203125.1 Rhodopseudomonas rhenobacensis | reverse complement strand
CCAACCGCACTCCTGCGCAGCGATCGCGACACATCATATCGCCGAGAGCCGCCAATCGAATAGCTTCACAGGCTCTCAGGATGACGGCGGTGGATGTGGCATCGATAACCCGCGAACTACACCGGAATCCGCACGATCGCGCGCAGGCCGCCCATCGGGCTGTCGCCCAACGTAATGTCGCCGCCGTGCGAGCGGGCGATGTCGCGGGCAATCGCAAGGCCTAAGCCGGTGCCGCCCTCGTCCTGGTTGCGGGCGTCGTCGAGCCGCAGGAACGGCTTGAACACCTCCTCGCGCATGTCCTGCGGAATCCCGGGGCCGTCGTCATCGACCGTGACGCTGAGATAACGGTGGTCGCGATGCCCGGTGATGGCGATGCTGTCGGCATGGCGCGCGGCGTTCGACACCAGGTTGCCAAGGCAGCGCTTGAACGCCGCCGGCTTCACCGTCACCACCGGCTGGCCATGGAACACCACGGTGGCGGAATGGCCGTTGCGCTCGGCGTCACCGCGCAATTCCTCCAGCGCCGCCGCCATATCGACGGGCTGCGCCTGCTCGCCACTGTCGCCGCGGGCGAACGCCAGATAGGCCTCCAGCATCCCGGCCATCTCGTCGACGTCCTTGCGCATGCCGTCGGCGTCCGGGCCGTCGCCGATCAATGCCAATTCCAGCTTGAAGCGCGTGAGAATAGTGCGCAGATCATGCGACACCCCGGCCAGCATCGCGGTGCGCTGCTCGATCGAGCGCTCGACGCGGCTTTTCATTTCGATGAAGGCGTGCGCGGCGCGGCGCACCTCGCGGGCGCCGCGCGGCCGGAAGTTCGGCACCTCGCGGCCCTTGCCGAAACTCTCCGCGGCATCCGCCAGCCGCAGGATCGGCCGGATCTGGTTGCGCAAGAACAGCACGGCGACGATCAAGAGGATCGACGAGGTGCCGACCATCCAGAACAGGAAGATCTCCGAATTCGACGCGTAGGCGGCGCTGCGCTGCGCGAACACCCGCATCACGGCGTCGTCGAGCTGGATGCGGATTTCCACCAGATTGGAGCGCCCGACGGTGTCGATCCAGAACGGCCGCGCGATCTGCCGGCTGATCTGCTTACTGATCGACTGATCGAGCAGCGAGAAGAACGGCTTCGGCCCGGGCGGCGGCATGTCGCCGGGCCCTAGGAAATCCACCACCAGTCCCATCCGCTGCTGGGCGATGCGGCGCAATTGCGCGCGGTCTTTGTCCTGCGGATAGCCCTTGTAGACGTCGATCAGCGCGGCGATGTCCTGCACCACCGCCGCCGACAGCCGCTGCGTCACCGTGTTCCAATGCCGCTCCATGAACACGAAGGCGACCACCGATTGCAGCACCACCATCGGCACGATCATGATCAACAGCGCGCGGGCGTACAGCCCCTTCGGCATGAAGTCGTTGAAGCGGCGCCAGACGTAGTCGTGGAACGCGGCGACCCGCCGCGTCGCGGTGCGGATCAGCGTGAAGCCGCTGTCGAGCGTGCTCATGAGGACCGCGCGACCGGGTAGGCCCTAGCGTTCGTCATTGCGAGGAGCCCTTGCGACGAAGCAATCCAGGGCTGCGCGTGTCGCCCCTGGATTGCTTCGCTCTGCGGTCGACGCTGCGCGCCGCCCTCGGCTCGCAATGACGAAAACCACCATGGTTGTGCTTGCTGCATGTCAGACGTTCTATGGCGCCGCGACGAGGCGATAGCCGATGCCGCGCACCGCCTGCAGGAATAACGGATTGGCGGGGTCCTGCTCGATCTTGCGGCGCAGCCGGTTGATCTGCACGTCGACCGCGCGCTCGTTGACGGTGCCGCCGCCGCCGGTGAGTTCGCCGCGCGGCACGGTCTCGCCGGGCGACGCCGCCAACACGCGCAGCATGTCGCGCTCGCGGTCGGTGAGATGGATGATCTCCTCGCCCTGGCGCAATTCGCCGCGCTCCAGGTGATAGACGTAAGGCCCGAAGCTGATCGACTCCTGCTTGACGGTCGCCACCGGCATCGCGCGCTTCAAAATGTTGCCGATCCGCAGCAAGAGTTCGCGCGGCTCGAACGGCTTGGCGACGTAGTCGTCGGCGCCGAGCTGCAGGCCTTCGATGCGGCTCTCGGCCTCGTGCCGCGCGGTCAGCATCACGATCGGCACCGACGAGGTCTTGCGGATCGAGCGGGCCAGATCGAAGCCGGTCTCGCCGGGCATCATCACGTCGAGGATCAGCAGATCGAAATTCAGCCCGTTCAGCTTGCCGCGGGCATCGGCCGCACTTTTCGCGGTGGTGACGCGGTAGCCCTCGCTGGCGAGAAATCGCGACAGCAGATCGCGGATCCGGCGATCGTCGTCGACCAGCAACAGATGCGGCGCGTCGTCGGCCGGGCACGCCGGCTTCTTCGCCAAAGTTGCAAATTGCGTCACCGTCGGTCCTTTGCGGTTGCGCCGTTGGCGCCGAGCAGGCCCTCGAGCACCTTGTCCGGATCATCGCGGTCGATCATGGCACGAAGAAAGCGCAGCACCGCATCGGCCTCGCCGGGGCCGAGATCGGCCAGCGCGTGATTGATGCGCTCGGTCTGCAGCCGCGCCAGCTTCACCACCAGCGCCTCGCCCTTGGCGGTGGAAAACAACAGCCGCTGCCGGCGGTCGCTGTCGCCGGCGCGCTGCACCAGATAGCCCTCGTCGAGCAGCTGCTTGAGCACCCGGCCGAGCGACTGTTTGGTGATGCGCAGCACGTCGAGCAGGTCGGCCACTGTCAGCCCGGGATAGCGGTGCACGAAATGCACCACGCGGTGATGGGCGCGGCCGAAGCCGAAGCCTTCCAGCGCGTGGTCGGCGTCGCCGACGAAGTCGCGATAGGCGAAGAACAACAGCTCGATGAGGTCCCAGCGCGGCGGCGCGGCTTCAGCCGCCGGCGCCGGCTCGGTTTCGGGGACGCCGGAGCGCGGCGCAGAACGCGTGAAATTTATGTCAGCCATATTGACATATCTGGTCTTTATGTTACAAAACGGATGGTCCAGACGAAATATAACATCATTCCGCTTGCGACCTCGGCCTGACCGGCCCGATAATTTCGCGCAACGGCGCACATGCCATTGCCTCGGGCGACCTGGCCGAACATACCGGACTTCCTGCGTTGCGCAAAAGCCCGCTCCCGGCTCGATCGGGAATTGAACTGAAGACGGCTGGCGACGGCCGGTCCTTGAATGTAACCAACGGCCACCGCGCGGCACGCGGCGCCCGCCGATCCAGGAGATAAGTCCATGGGAGTTTCGTTCGACAAGGTCGACGGCTCGATCTGGCTGAAATTCGACATCGCGCCCACGGCCAATCCCGTCTCCGCGACCGACCGCGCCGCCAAGCTGGAGAATCTCGGCTTCGGCCGGGTGTTCACCGAGCACATGGCGATCGTGCACTACAATCAGGCGCAGGGCTGGCATGGCGCGAAGGTCGAATCCCGCGCCAACTTCCCGCTCGATCCGGCGACCGCGGTGCTGCACTACGCGCAGGAAATTTTTGAAGGCTTGAAGGCCTACAAGCGCGACGACGGCGGCATCAATCTGTTCCGCCCCGACGCCAATGCCCGGCGCTTCAAGAATTCGGCCGACCGCATGGCGATGGCGCCGATTCCCGAAGCGGTGTTCATCGAAGCCGTCGAGCAGGTGGTCCGGATCGACCGCGACTGGATTCCGGGCGGCGAAGGCAGCCTTTATTTGCGCCCGTTCATGATCGCCAGCGAGATCTTCCTCGGCGTCAAGCCGTCGGCGGAATACATCTTCGCGGTGATCGCCTCGCCGGTCGGCTCGTATTTCAAGCGCGGCCCGGCCCCGGTCTCGATCTGGGTGTCGGAAAACTACACCCGCGCCGCGGTCGGCGGCACCGGCGCGGTGAAATGCGGCGGCAACTACGCGGCGTCGTTGCGCGCGCAGGCCGAGGCGATCGATCACGGCTGCGACCAGGTGGTGTTCCTCGACGCGCTGGAGCGGCGCTACATCGAAGAGCTCGGCGGCATGAACGTGTTCTTCGTGTTCGACGACGGCTCGCTGTCGACGCCGCCGCTCGGCACCATTCTGCCCGGCATCACCCGCGATTCGATCATCGCGCTGGCGCGGGAAGCCGGCACGGAGGTGCGCGAGGAGCCCTACACGCTGGCGCAGTGGCGAACTGACGCCGCCTCCGGCAAGCTGAAAGAGGCGTTCGCCTGCGGCACCGCGGCGGTGATCTCGCCGATCGGCAAGGTGTGTTCGGCGCACGGCGACTTCGTCATCAACGGCGGCGAAGCCGGCCCGGTGGCGATGGGGCTGCGCAAGCAGCTGGTCGACATCCAATACGGCCGCGCGCCGGATACCCACGGCTGGATCCGCAACGTCGGGTGATGCATGACACCGCTCAGATGAAGGCCCCTATTGGGCATTCGAGCTTGGCGTCTGATCGCATCTCCCATCGCCACCAATTGTCGGCTTGCGAAAACCATCAGGTTAAGATTTGATAACCTAAATTTAACCTTTGGGAACTGTGTTGATCTTATGGATTGAGTATTAGCTCAATACCCTCGCAACCGAGTTTCGCAAAATGACTCCTCGTTCCGACAGGAAGAAGCAGACATCTCTCCCACCGACGGGGAGCGATGCACTGTCACATTTTTTGAGAGCCGGTCCAAAAGAGTTGGCAGATGTCTTCGAGCGAACCCAACGAGAAATCGCCCGCAATAGGGAAGAAGCCGACGAACGACGCGAACGCCTCAGAAAGGCCGTTAGGGGCCCTGGAAAGCAGTTCCGTTTATGACTTCCTCTATCATGATGCACGCCGGATTGCTGCATTTCTTGCTCAATTTGAAACATACGGGGTTTTGCAGGGGGTGAAGGCCCACGAAAGCGTCGGACGATCATCTGCCACGAAAGCAACTGCAAATGCCGGTATCGATTTCGCCAATCTCGCACGGGGAGGCATGGCCGTAGATGGTACTGTAACGGACGACGAGCGCGATGCAGCCGAGCGGACCTATGACCCCCTTTGGCGGAATGCGACGACGCTTCTCGACTATTTGGCCGATCGGGACCTCATCATTCGCAACATTGGAGAGGCTCGAATTAGTCAATTCGTGCTCGTGACCGGAACTCTTGCCGCGTTCGACGTAGGAATGCTACGAGAAGCCTGGAAGCTTCCAGCTATCAAGAAAGCTATTTCCGATGCCGCGTCCCAGCAAGGAGCCCCCGATCCTTCGCAATTAAACCGCCACGACAGAAAAAGGGCCGGGGCAAGGTCGCCAAGCAAAGGTTCGCCGGAAACCGAGGCCGCGCTTGAACTTATCCCTCTACTCCCCCATTCGGTTCAAGGAACGATTTCCGACAACGCTTCGACGACGTGGTTCAATCTTCGCGAAGAAAGTATGATTATCAGTTCCTCGGAGCTACTTTTGAAGCACGGCATTGGCATCCAAGGTACCTGGACGGCTTTAGGAATTTTGGATGCACTGCCTCAGGTTGATCAATTTTCAATGGAGCAACACGCGATAGAGCAGTTGATCGCTGGCGCGTCATTGGGCGGAATGATCGGTCAGATGAGCCAACTTGCCATGATGACAAGATTAATGCTCGGGCGTCCACCTGGATGTTTTGGAATTACGCCTCTTATGATCTTCCGACAGGTTTCAAGCTGAGAGTTCCTACGGTGACTACCTCCGCCCGAACAGCTTCTCGATGTCCGACAGCTTGAGTTCGACATAGGTCGGGCGGCCGTGGTTGCACTGGCCGGAATTCGGCGTGTCTTCCATCTCGCGCAATAGCGCGTTCATTTCCTCGGGCTTCAGCACCCGCCCGGCGCGCACCGAGCCGTGGCAGGCCATGGTGGCGGCGACGTGCATCAGCCGCCGTTCAAGCGGCAGCGCCTCGTCCCATTCCGCCATGTGCTCGGCGAGATCGCGGAGCAGCGCGCCGGCGTCGGTCTTGCCGAGCAGCGACGGCGTCTCGCGCACCGCGACCGCGCCCGGACCGAAAGACTCCACTACCAATCCGAATTTCGCCAATTCCTCGCCGCGCGCCACCAGCCGCTCCACGGTGGCCTCGTCCATCTCGACGATCTCGGGGATCAAGAGGATCTGCCGCTGCACGCCGTTCTTGTCGAGCGAGGCTTTCAGCTTCTCATAGACCAGCCGCTCATGCGCGGCGTGCTGGTCGACCACCACGAGGCCATCGCGGGTCTGTGCCACGATATAGGTCTGGTGAATCTGCGTCCGCGCCGCGCCGAGCGGCCGCTCGGTGAGATCGGCACTGGCCGGCTGATAGGCGCGGATATCGGCCGACGGGGCGCCGACGTCGAAGCCCGCCTGCGCGCGCTCGGCGAAACCGCTCGCGGTATCGTACGCCGCACTGCCGGCCACCGGATAGGACGGCGAAGCGCGCCAGTCCCAATTGGCGCGCGGCGCGAACGACGGCCGGAATGATGAGATCGTGGCGCCGGCGTCGTTGGCGGCGGTGCGCTTGCCCTCGCGCGCCAAGCCTTCCTTCAGCGCGTGCACGATCAGCCCGCGGACGAGGCCCGCGTCGCGAAACCGCACTTCGGTCTTCGCCGGATGCACATTGGCGTCGACCTCGCGGCTATCCAGCGTGACGAACAGCGCCACCACCGGATGGCGGTCGCGCGGCAGATAGTCGGAATAAGCCGCGCGCACCGCGCCGATGATCAATTTGTCGCGCACCGGGCGGCCGTTGACGAACAGATATTGCCCGAGCGCGTTGGCGCGGGTCAGCGAGGGTGCCGCGGCAAAGCCCTCGACCACCACGCCGTCGCGCTCCGAGCGGACTTCGATGGCGCAAGAACGAAAATCGCCGCCGAGAATATCGCCGAGCCTTGTTAGCCGTCCCGCCGCGCCGGGCAATGCCGCGGCCCAGCTCACCGGGGCGCGCTCCTCGCCGGCCATGCCGAAGGCGATATCGGGCCGCGCCATGGCGAGACGCCGCACCACCTCGCGGATCGCTTCGGCCTCGGTGCGGTCGGTCTTGAGAAATTTCAAGCGCGCCGGGGTGGCGTAGAACAGGTCGGAGACCTCGACGCGGGTGCCCTGGCTGAGCGCCGCCGGCACGATCGGCGATTTCGCGCCGCCCTCGACGGCGAGCGCCCAGGCGTGCGGTTCGCTGACGTGCCGCGTGGTGATCGAGAGCCGCGCCACCGAGCCGATCGAGGGCAGCGCCTCGCCGCGAAACCCCAGCGTGCGGATCGCCAGCAGATCCTCGTCGTCGAGCTTCGAGGTGGCGTGACGATCGACCGCCAGCGCCAGATCGGCGTGGGTCATGCCGGCGCCGTCATCGGTGATGCCGATCCGCCGCCGTCCGCCGCCGTCGGTGAAGATGTCGATGCGGCTACTGCCCGCATCGATCGCGTTCTCCACCAGTTCCTTGACCACACTGGCCGGCCGCTCCACCACCTCGCCGGCGGCGATGCGGTTGACCACGGTCTCGGGCAATTGACGGACGGGCATCGGCGACTCGGGAAATCGGGTTGAGCCGGCAATCTAGGCGGTTTTGCCGGACGACGGGAGGGGCCCCGCGATCACTCTCTCGGTGCCCGACCGAAACAAAGCCGTCATTCCGGGGCGCGAGGGCGCAAGCCCGAGCGAACCCGGAATCTCGCCGCGGGTGCGAGGCCGGGCTTGTCGCAAGATTCCGGGTTCGCTTGCAGCTTCGCTGCGCGCGCCCCGGAATGACAGCTCGATAGGTGCAGATGCGCCGCCTAAGGGCGAGCAGCTCAATCCTCGAAGCCGCCGGAGCCGCGCTTCGCCTTGACGTCGCTGCGGCGTTTTTTGCCTTCGAGCCGGCGGGTCTTGGAGCCGAGCGTCGGCTTGGTCGGGCGGCGGGTCAAGGGCCGCACCATCGCGGCGCGCAGCAGTTCCAGCAGCCGGTCGATGGCGTCGGCGCGGTTGCGTTCCTGGGTGCGGAAGCGCTGGGCGTGGATCACGATCACGCCGTCCTTGGTCATGCGCTGCCCGGCGAGCCGCGACAGCCGCAGCTCGGCGTCGGCCGGCAGCGCGATGCGCCGCGTATCAAAGCGCAATTGCGCCGCGGTGGAGAGCTTGTTGACGTTCTGCCCGCCCGGCCCCGAGGCGCGCACGAAGGTGACCTCGATGTCCTTGTCTTCGTCGATGAAGAGATCGCGGGCAATCCGCAGCATGGGGCACCGGGGGCGTGAGGTGGCGTTCTGTAGCACATCCTGGGCGACGCGCGGCAAGCCGGCGCGAGGTCTGTGAGTGGAAGCGACCGCCGCAGCGGCAGCGCGCTCCCTCGCCCCGCTTGCGGGGAGAGGGTCGGGGTGAGGGGGCGTTACCGCAAGGTCGGACTCGATGACGCGCCCCCTCACCCGATCGGCTTCGCTACGCTCAGCCAATCGACCTCTCCCCGCAAGCGGGGAGAGGTGAAGGCAGCACGTGTGATGGAAGCTAATTCGCCCGCGGCGGGGTCGAGACCGGCTCCGCCGCGGCCTGCGCGGCGCGGCCGACCACGACGGTCAGGAGCCCGTTGGCCCACAGCCGCTTCGCGGCGCGTTTGGCGTCGTCGAGCGTCACCGCGTCGACGATGGCGTTGCGCTTTTCGATGTAATCGATCGGCAAATTGTCGAGCTGATACTGCAGCAGCGCCGAGGCGAGCTTCGACGACGTATCCAGCGCCAGCATCTGCGAGCCCTTCAGATACGACTTCGCCTCGTCGAGTTCCTGCTGGGTCGGACCCTGCTCGGCGATGCGGCGGATCTCCTGATCGATCGCCGCCACGGTGTCGGCGGCGCGGTCGGCGCGGGTGCCGGTGCTGCCGATGAACAGCGCGGAATGCTCCATCCACAGCAGCGCTTCATAGACCGAATAGGCGAGGCCACGCTTCTCGCGGACCTCGTGATACAGCCGCGACGACAGCGTGCCGCCGCCGAGGATGTGGTTAACGACGTAGCCCGCCATGAAATCCGGATCGGCGCGCTTGATACCGGGGCCGCCGAACGTCACCGTGGTCTGCGGCACGTCGAGCGCGACGAAGACGCGCTGCGGCGGCTTCGCGGCGACAACGTCCGGCACCGCGACCAGTTCGGCCTTGGCCGGCAAACCGCCGAAGGTCTGATCGAGCAGCACGCCCAATGAGGCCGCATCGATGTCGCCGACCACCGCGATCTTCAGCGTGTCACGGGCGAGCACATGGCCGGCATAGCTGCGCAGATCGGCGGCCGCAATCGTCGGGATGCTGGCGAGCGTGCCGCTGGCCTGCCGGCCGTAAGGGTGATCGCCGAACGCCAGTTCGAGAAACTTGCGGCCGGCGATCGAATTCGGGTTGGTGGATTCGCGGCGCAGCGTCGACAGCAGCTGGGCGCGCACCCGCTCGATATCGTTGGCCTCGAAGCGCGGCTTCGTCAGCGCGGTCCGCAGCAGATCGAACGCCTCGGTGCGATGCTCCTTCAGCATTCGCAGCGAGCCGCGGAAGTAATCCCGGGTCGCGTTGAAGCTGAGCTCGATGGCGCGGCGATCGAGCCGCTCGTGATAGGTCTTGGAATCGAGATCGGCCGAGCCCTCGTCGAGCAGATTGGCGACCATATGGCCGAGCCCGGACTTGTCGGCCGGGTCCTGCGAGGCGCCGCCGCCGAAGGCGTATTCCATCGCGATCAGCGGCACGGTGGCGTCCGGCACGAACCACGCCTCGATGCCGCCCGGCGACACCAGCCGCTGGATCTTGGCGGCAGCGAATGACGAACTGGTCGACAGCGCGGCGGCGACGAAGCTCGCCGCAGCCACGAGGCCGATGCGGAGCGCGCGGGGGGCGAACATCCTCACGAGCGCTTCTCCTGCAGTTTCGCGGTGGTGTCCTTGATCAGATAGCCGGTCACCGAGCGGTTCTTGGTCAGCCATTTTTGCGCGGCGGCGCGGACCTGGTCGGAGGTCACGGCGCGAATCCGGTCCGGCCAGGCGCGGATGTCCTCGACGCTGAGCCCGACGGTCAGGGCCGCGCCGTACCAGCGCGCCAGCGTCGCCTGATTGTCCTGGGCGTAGATTGCCTCCGCAATCAGCTGGGTCTTGACCCGCTCGAGATCCTCGGCGCGCACCGCATTGGCCTCGATGTCGGCGACCACGCCGTCGATCACCTGTTCGATCTGGGAAAATTCGACGCCGGGCTTCGGCGTTGCCGCCACCATGAAGTAAGTGTCATCGACCGCGGTGCCTTGATAGGAGGCGCCGGCGCTGACCGCGAGCGGATGATCGATCACCAGCGCGCGATACAGATAGGAATTGGCGCCGTTGCCCATCAGCTGCGCCAGCACGTCGAGCGCGGCGCTCTCGCCGGCCGCCGCGGTGACGGCGGAGGGCACCAGGTAATAGCGGCGGATGGCGTTCTGCTCGACCCGCGGATCGGCCAGCGTCACGGTGCGCGGCCCGGCCGGGGTCGGCTCCTGCGGACGGATCCGGCGCGGCGCAATCGACGGCTGCGGCGGGATCGCGCCGTAGATCTTTTCCGCCATCGGACGCACGTCCTTGGCGTCGACGTCGCCGGCGATCACCAGCGTGGCGTTGTTGGGCGCGTAGAAACGCTTGTAGAACGCCAAAGCGTCCTCGCGGCCGAGCTTTTCGATCTCCTGGTGCCAGCCGATCACCGGCCGGCCGTAGGGATGGTTGAGATACAGCGCCGCCATGATCTGCTCGGTCAGCCGGGCGTCGGGATTGTTGGCGACCCGCATGTTGAATTCTTCCAGCACGACGTCGCGCTCCGGCAGCACGTTCTCATCTTTCAGAATGAGCCCGGTCATGCGGTCGGCCTCAAAGCCCATCATGACGCCGAGCTGGTCGCGCGGCACCCGCTGGAAATAGCCGGTGTAGTCGGTCGAGGTGAAGGCGTTCTCGTTGCCGCCGATCCGCAGCACGGTCTGGGTGAATTCGCCGGCCGGATGGTTGGCGGTGCCCTTGAACATCAGATGTTCGAGGAAATGCGCCAGCCCGGATTTGCCCGGCGTCTCGTCGGCGGAGCCGACCTTGTACCAGATCATCTGGGTGACAACGGGTGTGCGGCGATCCGGGATCACCACCACCTGCAGGCCGTTGCCAAGCGTGAAACTCGCCGGCGGATCCGAGGTCACGGTCTGTGCCGCGGCCGGTTTCGGCAACGCTACGGCTGCGACCGCCAGCAGCGCCGCTGCGATCAGGCTGGCGCCGCGCCGCTGCACAAATTTACGAGGGGAGGAAATGCCGAGCCCGGGACGTGGATCGCCGCCCGAAGCCGCGGTCAATTCTTGACCTCTTTGCCGGTCATCACATCGACGCGCTGGTTGTTCAGCGATTCCTTCGGGCCGGTGCCGTAGGCGTAATTCGGCGACGGCGTCTGGTAGCCGACCGGCGGCTGGGTCAGCGTCTCGCGGGTCGGCTCGCCGGTGAACGGCGAGGTCTCGGTCGTGGGGCCGCCGAACATGTTGCTGAACAGGCCGCCGGTGTAGCCGAGCTGCGACGGGCTGAGCACCGGGTTGGTGGAGCTGTTGCCCGGGTTCAGCGACTCGGTCGGCGTGGTGGCCTTGGTCTTGCCGGCGGCGAGTTCGGCCGGGGTCAGCGGCCGGGCGCTTTCGACGCCGGTCACCTTGCTCTTCTTGTTGAGCTCCCGCATCCGCTTCTGTTCCGCGACGCTGGGGTCGTTCGGCCAGTTCGGCAGATTGACCGCGGTCTTGCCGGTTTCCGGCGGCGGCAGGTCGAGCTTGGGCGGCACCACCAGCGGCGACCGCTCGCGGTAGGTGATGCCGCGGTTGTCCATGTTGGTGCCGCCGATCCCGGTCATGATGTTCTTGATCAGCTTGTCTTCGAAGGTGGCGTCTTCGTCGTCTTCGGGGTCCTCGGCGCGGGCCATGCCCGACGCCATCACCAGACCGATGCCGGCGACCACGGCGGCAAGCCGCAGGCTGCGCAACAGCATCCGGGCCGACGGATGCACACTCCAAGCGCTGGGGTCGATTACCCGCATTGCGTTCATCCCGTTTATCATGGCGATCTGCTCGACCAGCCGACAATGGCGGCGCCGCCTGCCCTGCAGCATCCTGATGGCTGTCGTATCAGCCGGGATCAGGGCGCTTTTACGGCGGGTTGGCCGAAGAAGGAGTCATACAGCAGGCCCACGACCCCGGCAACGATCGCCACGTCGGCAAGGTTAAACACGTACCAGTTGTAGGTCTTGCCGGCGATTTCGGCGTGCAGCAGCGCGAAATCCACCACCGCGCCGTAGGCCAGCCGGTCGATGCCGTTGCCGATCGCGCCGCCGATGATCAGCCCCAGCGCGACGGTCGCCAGCAGGGTGTGCGAGCGCGCCATCCAGATCGCCAGCACCACCACCGCCACCACCTTGATCGCCAGCATGATCGCCTGCCCGGTCGGCCCGGTTTCGGAGAACCAGCCGTAGCTGATGCCGGTGTTCCAGGCCAACACCAGATCGAGGAACGGCGCCAGCTTGACCGCGCCGTGGCGGCCGATCTCGTAACCGTAGAGCAGCCACAGCTTGACCGCCTGGTCGAGCGCCAGCGCGGCGACGGCGGCGATCAGCCCGGCGCGCAGCTCGCGGCTCATGGTGTGCGGTGCCCCATGTGGCCGAACGCCCTCGCACCACAACGCGGCGTCGTCCCCGCGCAGGCGGGGACCCATACGCCGTGTCGGTTCAGGTCGGGCAAGGCGGCCGTGATCATGGGAGTCCACCAACAAAATCGAACGCCAGGGGTTATGGGTCCCCGCCTGCGCGGGGACGACGAGAGGTTTATACTGTGGCCCCCAGCGCCTGCCATTCGCGCAGCGCCAAAGCGTCGCGCGGCGAGACGTCGGGAAACTCCTTGTCGTCGCCGACGGTCGGCAGGATCTTCCAGGAGCGAGCGCATTTGGTGCCCTGCGCCTTTTCCACCACCACCGCGACGCCGGCCAGTTCGTCCACGCCTTTGATGATAAACGCACCTTCTGGCGGCTCGCCTTCCCTCACCTCGTAGTTGGAAGTGATACAAATTTCTGCAAGGTCAATATCGAATAGCGTGGCTCGCAAATCAACGAATGGTGCGTTCCAGTCCGAAATGTAGATAATGGGAGAGGCCTCAAGTGATGAGCCAATGCGTTTCGCCGCGCGCTCGATCTCCAGCGCGCCAGTAACAACTCTTCGAATCTTTCTGATGATGTCCCACTTCTCCGCCAATTCATCGTTCTTGAACTGCCCGAGGCCGTCCGGGAACAGCGTCAGATGCACGCTCGGCTCGGCGTCCGGCCGATACAGCCGCCAGGCTTCCTCGGCGGTGAACGACAGCACCGGCGCCAGCCATTTCAGGATGGCGTCGCAGATCATGTCGATCGCGGTCAGCGCCGCCTTGCGCGCCAGCGACGACGGCGGATCGCAATACAGCGTGTCCTTGCGGACGTCGAAATAGAACGCCGACAGTTCGGTGTTCATGAAGTTGGCGAGCGAGGCCACCACGGTCTTGTAGTCGAACGAAGCGTAAGCCTCGCGCACCACCGCGTCCTGCAGCGAAAGCTGATGCAGCATCAGTCGCTCCAGCTCCGGCATGTCGGCGAACGCGACTGCGTCGTCGCGGTGGAAGTGATGCAGCGTGCCGAGCATCCAGCGCACCGAATTGCGCAGCTTGCGATAGGTCTCGACGATGTTCTTGAGGATTTCCGGGCCGATGCGCTGGTCGTCGGCGTAGTCGGTGGCGCACACCCACAGCCGCAGAATATCGGCGCCGGACGACGCCATCACCTTCTGCGGATCGGTGGTGTTGCCGAGCGACTTCGACATCTTGCGGCCGTTCTCGTCGAGCGTGAAGCCGTGGGTCAGCACCACGTCGTAGGGCGCGCGGCCGCGGGTGCCGCAGCTTTCCAGCAGCGAGGAGTGGAACCAGCCGCGATGCTGGTCGGAGCCTTCGAGATACATCACGCTATCCCGGCCGCCGTCGACCTTGCGCTTGATCCCGGCAAGCCCGGGGAAATGCACCGGGTCTTCCAGCACGAAGGCGTGGGTGGAGCCGGAATCGAACCAGACGTCGAGAATGTCGTCGACCTTCTTCCAATCCTCATTGGCGAGCGAGCCGAGGAAGCGCTCGCGCGCGCCCTCCATGTACCAGGCGTCGGCGCCCTCCGCTTCGAAGGCGTCGGCGATGCGCTTGTTGACGTCGTCATCGACCAGGATTTCGGCGGAGCCGTCGGGCTTCTCGCGCACGAACACCGCGATCGGCACGCCCCAGGCGCGCTGCCGCGAGATCACCCAATCGGGGCGACCGGAGATCATGCCGGTGATGCGATTCCGCCCGGCCGGCGGCACCCATTGGGTGACGGAAATGGCGCCGAGTGCGCGGGCGCGCAGGGTGTCGCCCTCCTTCACCTCTCCCCTCTGGGGAGAGGTCGACCCCGCAGGGGTCGGGTGAGGGGGCACGCCAGAATCGTGAGTTCGTAACCCCTCACCCGTCGCGCTCCGCGCGCCGACCTCTCCCAATGGGAGAGGTGAAGAGGCCGCGATGTCCTTGTCCATCGCGATGAACCATTGCGGCGTGTTGCGGAAGATCACCGGCTTCTTGGAGCGCCAGGAATGCGGGTATTGATGCTTCAAGCGGCCGCGGGCCAGCAACATGCCGGCGTCGATCAAGGCCTTGATCACGGCCTCGTTGGCGTCGCCCTTTTCGCCCTTGTCGGTGATCACCCGCTTGCCGACGAAGCCCGGCGCGTGATCGGTCAGCGCGCCGTTTTCGTCGACGGTGTAGGGGATCGCCGACGAAATGCCGCGCGCCTCGAGAGCCCGCGCATTGTGCATCCAGATGTCGAAGTCCTCGCGGCCGTGGCCCGGCGCGGTGTGGACGAAGCCGGTGCCGGTGTCGTCGGTGACGTGATCGCCGTCGAGCAGCGGCACGGTGAACTCATAGCCGCCGCCGACGCCTTTCAGCGGATGGGCGGCTTCGAGCGTCGTCAGAACGTCAGCAGGAACCGTGCTGACCTTCTCATAGCTGACGACGCGCGCCTGCTTGAACACCGCGTCCGCGAGCGTGTCGGAGAGGATCAACAGATCGCCGGGCTTCGCCCAATTATCAGCCGCAGCGTCTGTGACTTTGTAGAGGCCATAGCTGATCTTGGATGAGAAGCTGATCGCGCGGTTGCCCGGCAGAGTCCACGGCGTCGTCGTCCAGATGACGACGAAGGCATCCGCGAGGTCACCTCTCCCCGCTTGCGGGGAGAGGTCGACCGGCGAAGCGCCAGCGAAGCCGGTCGGGTGAGGGGGCGTCTCGGCAAGCAAGGGCCCCTCACCCCGACCCTCTCCCCGTGAAGAACGGGGAGAGGGAGAAGAGACCGGAAACTTCACCCACACCGTATCGGACGTGTAGTCCTCGTATTCGACCTCGGCCTCGGCGAGCGCGGTCTTTTCCACCACACTCCACATCACCGGCTTACTGCCGCGATACAGCGTGCCGTTGGCGGCGAATTTCATCAGCTCGCGGGCGATCTGCGCCTCGGCGAAAAAGTCCATCGTGGCGTAGGGATGCGCCCAGTCGCCGATCACCCCTAACCGCTTGAACTCCTCGCGCTGCACGTTCAGCCATTTCGTCGCATAGCCGCGGCATTCCTTGCGGAACGCGACCATCGCAGCGCTATCCTTGAAGTTCGGCTTCGGCTTGCCCTTGGAGCGATAATTCTCCTCCTCGATCTTCCATTCGATCGGCAGACCGTGACAGTCCCAGCCCGGCACGTAGTTGGAATCGAAGCCGAGCATCTGCTGGCTCTTGGTCACCACGTCCTTCAGGATCTTGTTCAGCGCGTGGCCGATATGGATGTTGCCGTTGGCATAGGGCGGGCCGTCATGCAGCACGAATTTCGGCCGGCCGGCGGCGGCCTGGCGCAGCTTGCCGTAGAGGTCGATCTCCTCCCAGCGCTTCAGCAGCTCGGGCTCGGCCTTGGGCAGCCCGGCGCGCATCGGAAACTCGGTCTGCGGCAGGTACAGGGTCTTGGAATAGTCGTTGCCGTCTTTTTGGGCGTCTTTGGCGGCGGCGGATTTTGCAGGCGTGTCGGACATGAGGATTCTGGCTCGGCTCAATGGGCGCATGAAACGCGAATGAATCGCGATGAAACTGCAACGATCCCGGTCTTGCGCCGAGCGAAGCTCAGGCGGAAGCCGGGCCGCTAATGCTGATGAAGGGGCGCCGTGCAGACATCGGCCCTCAATAGCAGGCGGGGGCCGGATCGCAAAGCCCTGCCCACGGTCTCGACCGTCATCCTTAAGGCGTTTTGCCGTTGCGCTTCCGTGCCGCGCGACTAATCTATTGAGAATGCGGAGGGAAATTCATGGCCCCGACCACGCGCGCGGAAATCTATGAGGATTTGAAGGAACGTCGCCGCCGCGGCGAACAGGCCGGCGAGGCGCTCCCCCCGACAACAGCGGGCCGACCGCTTCGCGATGTGTCGAGGACATCAGCCGCCAGCATGATGGCTCTCGAAATCTACGCCCTGGCCGACCGCGTGTTCGGCGACGAATCCAAGGCCGAGGCTTGGCTGGAGCGCCCCAATGCATCGATGTCAGGACAGCGTCCTATCGACCTGATGCAAGACCAACTCGGTGCCGCCGTGGTCCGGGAATCGCTAGAGCAGATCGACTCCGGGATTTTCGCCTGAGATCCGTCGATGCAGTTGTGGCGGATCTCCAATTACGCCGATCTATCAGGGCTTGGCGGGCTGCGGGCCAGCGGCCGATGGCACACCCGGGGCAAGCGGATCGTTTATCTGGCCGACCACCCCGCCAGCGCGCTGCTGGAAATGCTGGTCCATATGGACCGCGACCTGCTGCCGGCCAGCTATCGGCTATTGCGGGTCGTCGTCCCCGAGACCATCGCCATCGAGCGGATGGACGCTGACGCCCTGCGACAGGACTGGCGCGATTACCCTGCAACAACCCGCGACCTCGGCGATCAATGGCTTGACCGCGCCTCAAGCGCCTTGCTGCAGGTGCCGTCGGTGATCGTCCCGCAGGCCTGGAATGTCCTGCTCAATCCAGCGCATCCTGGTGCCGGCGCGATCACAATTGCCGAGATTATCGAAGCGCCGTTCGATCCGCGCCTGCTGCCGGAGGGATGAGCGCTACGGCGCCGAACTCTTGAGCGGCCGGGCCGGGTTGCCGGCCACGGTCTGGCCCGGCATCACATCGCGGGTGACGACGCTGCCCGCGCCGATGATGGCGCCGTCGCCGACCGTCACCCCGGGCAGCAGGATCGCGCCGCCGCCGATCCAGACGTCGCAGCCGATCCGCACCTGGCGGCCAAATTCCAGCCCCTCGCGGCGGGTTTCGGCGTCGCGCGGATGGTCGGCGGTGTAGATCTGCACTGCCGGGCCGATCTGGGTGCGGTCGCCGATCCATACCGGCACCACGTCGAGGATCACGCAGTTGAAATTCAGGAACACGCCGGCGCCGAGCCGGATGTTGTAGCCGCAATCGCAATGGAACGGCGGCCGGATCACCGCGCCTTGGCCGACCGCGCCGAGATGTTCGGAGAGCAGCACGTGGCGCTCCGACGCCGGGCGGCCTGCGGCGGCGTTGTAGCGCACCAGCCAGGCCTTGTTGGCGGCCTCGTCGGCCTGCAATTCCGGGCTGCCCGGGCGATACAGTTCGCCGGCCAGCATCTTGTCTTTTTCGGTCCTGCTCAGCCGATCTCTCCCAGCTTCGGAAACGCGTCGGGGGCCGCGGCGAGCGCGGCGCGGGCTTTCAGGCTATCGTCGTCCATCTGCCGGATCAGCGCGTCGATGGAGTCGAATTTCGCCTCCGGGCGGATGAAGTCGATGAAGGCGACGTCGAGTTTGGCACCATAGAGGTCGCCCTGGAAGTCGAACACGAATACTTCGAGCAGCGGCGCGCCGTTGTCGAAGGTCGGGCGGCGGCCGAAATTCGCCACCGCGTCGAAATGCCGACCGTTCATGCCGACCCGCACCGCGTAGATGCCCTGCTTCAGCCCGCAATGCGGATCGAGCCGGATGTTGGCGGTGGGATAGCCGAGCACGCGGCCGCGCTTGTCGCCGTGGATCACCTCGCCGGTGACGAACCACGGCGCGCCGAGCATCGTGGTGGCGTCAACGAGCCGCCCCTCGGTCAAGGCGGCGCGGATCGCGCTGGAGGACACCGGATGATCGCCGACGTCGACATGCGGCTGCACGTCGACCTCGATGCCGAGCTTCGGCGCTTCGCGGGCCAACAGGCTCGGCGAGCCGCCGCGGCCCTTGCCGAAATGAAAATTGTAGCCGACCGCGATGCCGGTGATGCCGAGCCGGCCGTGCAGTTCGTCGCGGATGAAATCCAGCGCCGGGGTCGCGGCGCGCGCCGCGTCGAAGCTCAGCACCACCGCGCCGTCGAGCCCGGCGCCATGCAACAGCCGCAGCTTGCCGGTGACGTCGGTGAGCGGGAATTGCGGCTTCTCCGGGCTGAAGAAACTGCGCGGATGCGGCTCGAAGGTCACCGCGAAGGCCGGCTTGCCATGCTTCCGCGCCATCTCCAGACAGGCATTGATCACGGCGCGATGGCCGCGGTGGACGCCGTCGAAATTGCCCATCGCCACCACCGCGCCCTTGGGGATCGCGGCCGCGGGCGTGGTGTCGCGGATCACGGCAAAGTCAGTCGTCATTGTCGGATTTCATTCAGTGGTAAGGTGAGGGCGGGACCTGACGCGGAGCCGCGGGCGAAGTCAAGCGCGCGACATCGCAGCCGTGCAACTCGCGGGCCAACCAGCCGGCCCGTAACACGCGGGCCACACAGCGAAAACTGCCGCGCCCCGGGGCGCCGCTAGCCGCCGCGCAACGGCGGCATCACCACCTGCTCGCGGCGGCAGCCGCGGCGGTCGATTTCCTCGCAGGCGCGGAATTGCAGATCCTTGCTCATGCAGATCCGCACTTCGCTCAAGCGCGACCGCGAACAGGTCACCGCGACCGCGGAATTGCTGAGGCCGGGATTGACCTTGATGAAGGCGGCCTCGACCTCGTCCGGCGCCACGGTCTTCTCCGCGGCGAGTTCGAGAAATTCCGGCGGGATCTTCACCGCGGCGCGCGCCTTGCGGACGGTCTCGAAATAGCCGCGGGCGCCGAGCCCCGAACAGGTGCCGTGCTTATCCCACTCGTTGTAGATCAGCCCCGGCGCCGGCATCAGGTCGAGCATCGACGCCATCAGGTTGCGGTCGAGCCGCGGCGCCGGGCGCTGGCAGTAGTCCGGAAAGCCGCGCTCATATTGCGGCCACAGCCCGTGCACCACGAAGGAATACGGCCGCTCGCCGCCGCATTGGGTGTCTTGCGAGCGCCCGGCATGGCCGCGCTCGGCGGCCTCCTGGCAGAACGACGGCGACCACGACAGCGCCAGCACGTAGAAGTCGAATTCGCCGGGCGCATTCTGCCGGCGGTCTTGCGCGACGGCCGCGCCAGCGGTCGCCAGCGTGATGGCGGTAATCAGCGCCAGTAAAATCCGAAAAGTCCCAGCCCTCGAATCGATCATTGCGACGTGTCCCCTGCCCGGCTCTGAGCCTAGCGGGGCGGTCGAAACGCTTCAACAACGCAATGAGTCGATACCGGCGCGCGGCCGATCAGGGCTTGGCGGCCTTGCAGGCCGGATTGTAGGCCCAGTTGCGGTCGAGCCCGACGACGCAGAATTCGACGCCGTCGCTGAAGGCGGCAAGGCCACCGTCCTCGATGATCGAGAAGTACACCGGGCGGGTCTTGCCATCGTTCAGCACGGCATCGGCGGCGCAATGCCGGCGCGGAATGTTGTCGGACTGCCAGGACCGGAACGCGACCTCGTGGACGCCGTAATAGCCGGTGATCCGCAATTCGGAATTCCAGAAGGTGCCTTCTTTGTCGGCGAACTGATGGGTGATGCTCGGCAGCGCCGCTTCACAGGCCGGCAGGTCGCCGTCATAGCGCGGGCCGGACAGCCAGAAATTCTTCTCCAGCGGATTGGCGGCGTCGGCCGCGGATCCGAAGGCCAACAGCCCGAGCGCAGCGCCGAGGCCAAGAGCGAGGCCGAGGGCGGGCAATTTCAACGAGGACATCAGGTCGCGCATGGATTTTCCGCCGGTGTTTGCTGCGCGGACGGTGCCGTGAAGCCTGCGCAAGGTCAAGTGCACCGCGGCAACACCCGCCGACAACTCGGCCGCGCGCGGCGGCGCGTTCTTTCCATCGCCGCCGCGGCGCTTTACAGTTAGACATGTTGGCCGCGCCGTGCGCGGTGACGCCGCGCGGCCGAGGCCGGCCGGTTTTCAAGGCAAGGGAGATTGCGATGCGAATGATCGGGGCTTTGGCCATCGTCGGCGGGCTGTTGGCCTCGGGCGCGTCGCAGGCCGATACCGTGGCGCCAATCCAGGGCAACGACACCGGCGGCATCATCTCGTATTCGCTGGTCGGCCAGACCGACATCCGCGCCATCGCGGTCGACCACTGCGCCCGCTACGGCAAGGTGGTGAAGCTGACGGGCGTGCAGGCGACCTATGGCGGCTACATCTCGTTCGCCTGCCGCTGGGTGCCGTATGGCGCCAACGAACGGCCGCTGCGCGCCGCCTACTAAGTCCGGCGGGCGCGGCTGCAGTCCGCCCGACTGATGCGCGACCAGCAAATATCAAGCGGCGGACAACGCCGTATCGGGAGAGAAACATGACGCGAGCGCTCAAAGCGATCTCGGCGGCCGGCCTGTTGGCCGCGCTGCTGTCCACGTTGCCGGCGCGGGCCGAGCCCGCGGTCGAACTGCCGACCCGCAAGGCCGGGCTGTGGGAATTGTCGATGCTGCCGGCCGGCGAGACCACGCCGAACATGACCATGCAGCACTGCACCGACGAGTCCACCGACAAGCAGATGAGCTCGTCGTTCTCGCCGATGGCGAAGTCGGCCTGCAGCAAGAACGAAACCGTCAAAACCGCGACCGGCTACAGCACCGACGCGGTGTGCAGCGTCGCCGGCATCCAGACCACCTCGCATTCCGAGATCACCGGCGATTTCAACGCCGCCTATTCGGTCAAGATCACCTCGCACAACGAAAGCGCCCCGGCCGGCGTGCCGAGCGACACCGCGATGACGCTGCAAGCCAAATGGCTCGGCGCCTGCAAGGCCGATCAGAAGCCGGGCGACATCATGATGCCGGGCGGCTTCAAGATGAACATCAAGGACGTCGAGAAGCTGAAGGGCCTGCTGCCGCGCTAGCGCCGGCTGCCGCTTGCCGCATGCCGCCCCACGCCGCTGACCGCGGCGCTTAGCGATAGGCACGGCGCGGGCAGCCCGCGAATATGGACGCCGGCGGACCGCCGCCCGCGACGGACTTTGCCCGTAACAACATCACTGGCGGACCGCCGCTCACGACAGACTTTTGCGGATGGCAAATCCGCGCCGGACCGCCGCCCGCCGCGGGCCTTTGCGCGTCCGCGAGCCGCGCGCTGTGGCCGCGCGGCCACCCTGCACAGCCATCCGCCCGCGCTCCATTGACAGGGCCCGCCCTCCCCTGCGATGTTACGTTATAACATTGCACATCCGATCACCCCAACTTCGAGCCCTGACCACCGTGGACTGGTTTCGCCGCAACATCCGAACCGGCACGCGGCTGGCGCTGATCGCGCTGGCGCTGCAGTTCGCTTTGGCGTTCGGGCATGTTCACGCCGGGCAGTTCGGTGGCGAGGCCGCCGCGCCGGCCCAGCTCTCGGTCGCGCACGCGATCAATCAACCGCAGCCTACGCCGCAGCCCGAGTCCGACGACGACGGCTGCGCGATCTGTGCTGTCATGGCGATGGCGCAGGCGCTGATCGCGCCATCGCCGCCGCTATTGCCGCTGCCTTGCGTCGCGCAACTACGCGACCGCGTCGCCGCGGCCGCGCCGGCATTTCGCAGCGAACCGCATCGCGCCTTCCAGCCGCGCGCGCCGCCGATTTCCTGATCTCGATCGAGCTGCAACGCCCCGACGATCGGTCCGCGCGACCGATCCGCCGCGGCCATTTCATTTCGCCGTCGATCAAACGACGGCACGCCCGCGCTCGTTTGCCAAGTGCGACGCCGGGCGCATCAGGATCGGGCTCCATGTCATTTCGTCCCTCGCAGCGTTCGCTGCTCGTCTGCACGCTACTCTCCTCGGCGTCGCTGTTGGCCTTCGATTGCGGCGGCGTCGCCGTGGCGCAGGACGCGGCCGCCACCGCGCTGCCGGAAATCACCGTGACCGCGCCGAGCCCGATCGTGCGGCGCAGGCCGGCCGCGGCGGCTGCACCGGCGTCGTCTCGGGTCGCGCGCACGGCGCCCGCTCCGGCACCGGCCGCGCCGCCGGCACCGCCGCAGCAAGGCGTGCTGCCGATCGTCACCGATCAGTTCGCAACCGTCACGGTGGTGCCGAACGAGGAAATCCGCCGCGCCGGCGGCGCCACGCTCGGCGATCTGTTGAATTCCAAACCCGGCATCACCGGATCGAGCTTCGCGCCGGGCGCATCGAGCCGGCCGATCATCCGCGGCCTCGACGTCAACCGCGTCGGCATCCTCGAGAACGGCACCGGCGCCGGCGGCGCGTCCGATCTCGGCGAGGATCACTTCGTCCCGGTCGATCCGTTGGCCGCCAATCAGATCGAAGTGATCCGCGGCCCGGCGGCGCTGCGCTACGGCTCGACCTCGATCGGCGGCGTGGTCAGCACCACCAACAACCGGATTCCCGACGCGCTGCCGGCCTGCGCGGCGGCACCGTTCCAGAGCTACGGTCTGCCGGTCAAAGCCCCTGTGGCAAACCTGGGGCAGCCTTCTTGCATGAATGCCGAGACCAGGACCGCGTTCAGCTCGGTCGATCGCGGCATCGAAGGCGGCATCTTGCTCGACGCCGGCGGCGGCAACGTCGCGCTGCACGCCGACGCCTATGGCCGCCGCGCCGGCGACTACGACATCCCCGGCGCGCCCTACCTCGGCGATCCCTCGGTCACCCCCGGCCGGCAGCCGAATTCGGCGGCGCGCGGCGACGGCGTCTCGCTCGGCGGCTCGTATCTGTTCGACGGCGGCTTCATCGGCGCGGCGGTGACGCAGAACGACGCGCTGTATCACATCCCCGGCCGCGACGGCGCCGACCACCAGACCCGGATCGATGCGCGGCAGACCAAGTTCACCGCCAAGGGCGAGTATCGCCCCGACGCCGCGGCGATCGAGGCGATCCGGTTCTGGGCCGGCGCCACCGACTACAAGCACAACGAGATCGGGCTCGCCGACGTCACCGATCCGACCTCCGACGGGGTGCGGCAGACCTTCACCAACAAGGAGCAGGAAGCCCGCGTCGAATTGCAGATGATGCCGTTCAACGCCCGCTTCGCCACGGTGACCACCGCCTTCGGCCTGCAGGCCGGGCATCAGGAATTGACCGCGCCGAGCCCGGACGATCCGGGCGCGCTGTACAACGGGCTGTGGAATCCGAACCACAACAGCCGCATCGCCGGCTATGTGTTCAACGAATTCGCGTTCGGCGCCGCAACCCGCGCGCAAATCGCCGGGCGCATCGAGCACGTCGAACTGAGCGGCAGCACGCCGGACTTCCCGGCCGACTTCCTGCCCGACGGCTCAGCGCAGGTCTCCAGCGATCGCCACCTCAACTACACGCCGAAGAGCGGCAGCCTCGGGCTGTTGCAGGATCTGCCCGGGGGCCTGGTCGGCAGCATCACCGCGCAATATGTCGAGCGCGCGCCGAAGCCGGCGGAATTATTTTCGCGCGGCCCCCACGATGCGACAGCAACTTTCGACATCGGCAATCCGAACCTCACCATCGAGACCGCCAAGACCGTCGAGATCGGACTGCGCAAGGCCACGGGGCCGCTGCGCTTCGAGGCCACCGCCTACTACACGCGGTTCAACAACTTCATCTATCGGCGGCTGACCGGGGTGATGTGCGGCGAGGATTTCGACTCCTGCGGCAACGGCGATCCGGAGAACGAAGGCCGCCAGGCGGTGTATTCGCAGCGCGACGCGATTTTCAAGGGCGGCGAGTTTCAGAGCCAGCTCGACGTCGCGCAGCTCTACGGCGGCACCTGGGGCGTCGAGACCCAGTTCGACGTGGTGCGCGCCACCTTCACCGACGGCAGCAACGTGCCGCGGATTCCGCCGGTGCGCGCCGGCGGCGGGCTGTTCTGGCGCGACGCCAATTGGCTGACCCGGATCAACCTGTTGCACGCCTTCGCGCATAACGACATCGCGGTGATCGCCGAGACGCCGACGCCGGGCTACAATCTGCTGAAGGCCGAAATCAGCTACAATACCAAGCTCGATCAAAGCTGGTTCGGCGCCCGCGAAATGCTGGTCGGCGTGGTCGGCAACAACCTGCTCAACGAGCCGATCCGCAATTCGGTGTCCTACAGCAAGGACGACGTGCTGATGCCGGGCTTAGGCGTGCGGGTGTTTGCTAACTTGAAGTTTTGAGGGAGGGGCCGTCGACTTCTGACGATGAGCGCTAACCGCGGCAACGCGTGAACGCGCTCGCGCGTTATTTAACGCGCACACCGCGAGGTCTCCCCTCCCCCTTGCGGGAGCGCGCTGCCGTTGTGGCGGCGCTCACGCCTCTCGGGCGAAACTCCAGTCCGGACGGATCGCGCCTTCGACGCCGGCGAAGGCGTCGTCCGCGAGTTCGGCGACCAGCAGCCGCTTCGGGTCGACCGGACCCGGCATGGTGACGCGGCCCTTGGCGATCGGCTTGAAGCCGACGCGGGCGTAATAGTCGGCGTCGCCGACCAGCAGCACCAGGCGGTGGCCCTTGGCCTTGGCGTCGCCGAGCGCGCGGTCGAGCAACGCGCGGCCGACGCCGCGGCCGCGGAACGGCGGCTCCACGGTCAACGGCCCGAGCAGCAGCGCCGGGGTGTCGCCGACCAGGATCGGCAATTGCCGCACCGAGCCGACCAGCAGCGTGCCGATTCGCGCGGTGAACGACAATTCGGCCAGATGGTCGACGTGTTCGCGCAGCCGATAGGCGCTGAGCGCGAATCGACCGGGGCCGAAAGTGCGTTCGTGCAGCCGCTCGATCGCCTGGGCGTCGTTGACGGTTTCACAGCGGATGGTCAGTGCAAGGTCGCTCATGCGGGCGCGCAATAGCATTTGAGACCGGCACGGTCCATTGCGCCGATCGCAGCACGGTCCCGCGATCGGAGCCCAAGGCTTGGTCGGACAGCCGACCTAGGATTCGGCCGACGTCCGCCAGGTCAGCGACGGCGGCGCGCCGCCCAGCACCTCGGCGATTCGCAACCGCGTGCCGAGCGTGGTATCCGGCGGCAGCGCGTCGATCGCGAAGAAGCCGCTGTCGGCGATCTCGCGGTTGGGCGCGGGCGCGCGGTCCTGGCGAAACTGCCGGATCACATAGACCGCGACGTGATCGCGCGGCGAGACGTGGCTGTTGAGAAACACGCCGTGCAAGTCCGGCTCGCCGACAATCTCGATGCGGCCCTCTTCCATCACCTCGCGGCCGAGCGCCTCGCGAAACGTCTCGCCGACCTCGACGCCGCCGCCCGGCAGATGCCAGCCGCTGACGTAAGTGTGCCGGATCAGGAACACCCGGCCGGCGTCGTCGAGCACCACGCCGCGCACCCCCAGCGTCATGCCGCGGGCCAGCCGCCAATACAGGTGAAACACCCGGCGCAGCGCCGGCTCCAGCGCGCGCCGCAATTTGTGAATGTTCGACACGACCGATCCTCGCGTGGCGGGCGGTTGACGCTTGCGCCCCGCCGGCCAGCTTGCCAATACATCCGCGGCTTTCACAAGGGCAGCTCGCGATGACCGTTTTCACGCTGGCGCATCTGTCGGATCCGCATCTGCCGCCGATGCCGGTGGCGACGCTGCGCGAGCTCGCCGGCAAACGAATCCTCGGCTATCTCAACTGGACCAAGAACCGCCACGTCATCCACCGCCGCGACGTGCTCGACACGCTGATGGCCGACCTGCGGGCGCATCGGCCGGATCACATCGCGGTCACCGGCGATCTGGTCAACCTGGCGCTGGAGCAGGAATTCGCCCCGGCGCGGCAATGGATCGAACGGGTCGGTCCGCCGGACCGCGTCAGCGTGATCCCCGGCAACCACGACCGCTACGTCCGCGACACCGCGGAGCGCTTCGCCGAGACGTTTCCGGACTACATGAGCGGCGACGATCGCAGCAACGCGGTGGTGTTTCCGTTCCTGCGCCGGCGCGGGCCTGTGGTGCTGATCGGGGTGTCGACCGCGGTGCCGACCGCGCCGCTGAGGGCCACCGGCTGGCTCGGCGAGGCGCAGCGCGCGGCGCTGGAAGCGCAGCTTGCGAGCCTCGCCGGCGATCCGGCGTTCCGGGTGCTGCTGATCCATCATCCGCTGCGCTCCAAGGCGCGCCACAAGCGGCTGACCGATTCGGCCGAGCTGCAGGCGCTGCTCGCGCGCCATGGCGTTGACCTGGTGCTGCACGGCCACGACCACGTGCATTCGACGATCTTTATCGACGGGCCGCGCGGGCCGATCCCGGTGGTCGGCGTGCCGTCGGCCTCGGCCGGCCCCGACGGCCACCGGCCGCCGGCGGCCTACAATCTGTTTTCGATCGCCCGCGACGGCGAGCGCTGGCGCTGCGACCACACCATCCGCGGCTTCGGCGAGGCGCCGGGGATCACCCAGCTGAGCGCGGTGCGGCTGACGCCGGAGGGGTGAGGCGCAACATTTTCTGGGTCGTCATCCTGAGGTGCCCGAGCATCGCGAGGGCCTCGAAGGATGCGGCCGCGCGTCGGTGTGGCTGCGACAGAGCCCGCGGCCCATCCTTCGAGACGCCCCGCTTCGCGCTGCGCGCTTCGCAGGGCTCCTCAGGATGACGGCGGAAGAGGTGGAGCCTCCGCCCCGCACGGGGAAACTAGGCGTTCAAAAATTCCGCAGGCTGGCCAAGAGCGCGACGCCGAACAGCGCCAGCGCGCCGACCAGGACGCCGAGCACGAAGCTCCAGACGCGGCCACGGCGCGGCGCGGGGAGCCTTGCGGCGGCGGGCGGCGCGGGCTCGGCCGGCGTCACCGCCGGCTCGAACGGCGCCACCGCGATCGCCCGCTCGCGCTCGATCATCCGGCGCGCCACATAGTCGGTCACCGCGTCGACGATCCGCGCCGCCTCGTGGGATTCCGCCAGCACGATGCGGCCGAACCGGGTGTCCTGGACGAAGCGGTACAGCCGCTTGTCGCGACCCATCACCACATGGGCGACGACGTCGATCCACAGCCGCGGATTGTCGCCCTGGCTGATGCCGCGGTCGAACAGATCGACCTCGGCCGGCACCTGGGCGAACAGCTCGTCCAGCGCTTCGTTGAGAATTTCCAGCCGGGCGATCTCGGCGTCGCGCAGATCGACCACCACGCCGGTGCGGTCGGCGGCCTCGATCCGGGCCTGACGCAGCGCGTCGCGCAGCCGGGTCGGTTTGGCGGCGCCGTTCGGCTGGCTCCCGGTGGTGTACGCATCCGACATTCACGCCCGCCTTCTCAACAGAGCCCCGGCGCGATTAACCTAGCAGTAACCCTGATCGGCGCAAAGGCCGTTTATTGTCAACCAGTTGCGTCGTCGACGGGCTGTCTTCGCTCCCCCCCCCGCCGTCATCCTGAGGCGCTCGCTGGTCGCGCGCTTGCGCCGACCGGCGAGCCTCGAAGGATGGGCCGCGGGCTCGTGGAAGCCGCGGCGCTTCGCAGCCGCATCCTTCGAGGCCCTCGCTGCGCTCGGGCGCCTCAGAGCCTGTGAATCTTTCATTTTGGTTGGCATGTCTGCTTTGGCATGATTCAATTTTGCAGCGATCAGGGAGTTGCTGCGA
>NZ_JACHIH010000048.1 GCF_014203125.1 Rhodopseudomonas rhenobacensis | reverse complement strand
GACTGTTCGGTCGTGCGTGACAACGGCGATGGTCCCAGGCTCACCCACGGTTGTTGCCGGTGGGGTATCGGGCGTCATCGCCGCGCGCGTTGGCGGGGGGCCACCGGCCAACGCGCTAAGCCGCTTCCATCGCACATTTTGCTCAATGGGCAGATACAAGGGGGCGTCTCGACATAACGCGGCGCCCCCTCACCCGACGCGACAAGCTTCGCTCGTCGCGCCACCCTCTCCCCGCAAGCGGGGAGAGGGGACGATGCCGCGCCGTCCCGCTCAACTGCGATACCGGATCTCGTCGCGACCATTTCATCACTCGCCCTCTCACGCCGCGGCGGCGAATGTGGTGACGTCGATCAGCCGATCGGCGATGCGGGCGCGGATCTCGTCGTCGTGGACGATCGCCACCATGGCGACGCCGCAGCGCTTCTTCTGGTCGATCAGCTCGACCACGATCTCGCGGTTGGCGGCGTCGAGCGAGGCGGTCGGCTCGTCCAGCAGCAGGATCGGAAATTCCGAGATGAAGCCGCGGGCGATGTTGACGCGCTGCTGCTCGCCGCCGGAGAACGTCGCCGGCGGCAGCGACCACAGCCGCTCGGCGATATTCAGCCGGCCGAGCAGCGCGCCGGCGCGTTCCCGCGCCTCATGACGCGGCACCCCGGTGGCGATGAGCGGCTCGGCGACGACGTCCTGCGCCGAGACCCGCGGCACCGCGCGCAGGAACTGGCTGACATAGCCGATGGTCGAGCGGCGTATCTGCAAGATCTGACGCGGCTCGGCTTTCGCGAGATCGATCCGCGATCCTTCATGCAGAATGTCGATCGAGCCGCTATCGCAGCGATAATTGCCGAACATCATTTTCAGGATCGAGGATTTGCCGGCGCCGGACGGCCCCGACAGCACCACGCATTCGCCGGCGGCGACGGAGAAGGTGGCGTCGCGCACCACCGGCAACAGCACGCCGCCCTGCAGATGCATGGTGAAGGTCTTTGCGGCGTTGCAGATTTCGATCATCACGGGCATCGGCACCTCACGCGGGCAAAATCGAAGACACGAGCAACTGCGTATAGGGCTCGCGCGGATCGTCGAGCACCTGGTCGGTCAGGCCGGTTTCGATCACGCGACCGTCCTTCATCACCATCACCCGGTGCGATAACAGCCGCGCCACCGCGAGGTCGTGCGTCACCACCACCGCCGACAGCCCCAATTCGCCGACCAGCCCGCGCATCAGATCGAGCAACCGCGCCTGCACCGAGACGTCGAGCCCGCCGGTCGGCTCGTCCATGAACACCAGCCGAGGTGCCGTGACCAGGTTGCGCGCGATCTGCAGCCGCTGCCGCATGCCGCCGGAGTAAGTCTTCGGCGCGTCGTCGATGCGCTGCAGCGCGATCTCGACGCGCTGCAGCCAGCTCGAGGCGGCGTCGCGGATCTCGCCGTAGTTATTCCAGCCGATCGCCATCAGCCGCTCGCCGACATTGGCGCCGGCCGACACCGCCATCCGCAGTCCCATCGCGGGATCCTGATGCACATAGCCCCAGTCGGTACGGAACAGAAACCGCCGCTCGGCTTCGCCGAGCACGTTGAGGTCGCGCAACACGCCGTCGCGCATCCGGTACGACACTTTGCCGGCGCTGGGCGAAAGCTGCGCCGAAAGTAGTTGCAGCAGCGTCGACTTGCCGGAGCCGCTCTCGCCGACGATCGCCAAAACCTCGCCGGGATAGAGCTTGAACGAGACCTCGCGGCAGGCCTGCAGATGACCGTAGGATTTCGCCAGGCCCTCCGCCACCAACAGCGGCTGATCGTTGCTGCTATCAGCCATGCCCATGCTCCTTGTTCGGCGCGCTCTCGCTGCCGAGATGGCCGTCACGCTGCCTGGTCTCGCAATAATCGGTGTCGGAACAGACGAACATTCGGCTGCCCTGATCGTCGGTGACGATTTCATCGAGGTAGGAATCCTCCGCGCCGCACAGCGCGCACGGCGCGTCCTGGCGATAGCGGGTGAACGGGTGATCCTCGAAATCCAGCGACACCACCTGCGTGTAGGGCGGAATCGCGTAGATACGCTTTTCGCGGCCGGCGCCGAACAATTGCAGCGCCTCGCAATCATTCATCTTCGGATTGTCGAATTTCGGCGTCGGCGACGGGTCCATGACGTAGCGTCCCGCCACCTTCACCGGATACGCATAGGCGGTGGCGATGTGGCCGAATTTGGCGATGTCTTCGTAGAGCTTGACATGCATCAGCCCGTATTCGCCGAGCGCGTGCATCCGCCGCGTCTCGGTCTCGCGCGGCTCGAGGTAGCGCAGCGGCTCCGGGATCGGCACCTGATAGACCAGCACCTGGCCGGCGTGCAGCGGCGCTTCCGGAATCCGGTGCCGGGTTTGGATGACGCTCGCTTCTTCCGTGCGCGTGGTCGTCGCCACGCCGGCGGTCTTGGCGAAGAATTTGCGGATCGAGATCGCGTTGGTGGTGTCGTCAGAGCCCTGGTCGATCACCTTCAGCACGTCTTGCGGGCCGAGGATCGCGGCGGTCACCTGCACGCCGCCGGTGCCCCAGCCATAGGGCATCGGCATTTCGCGGCTGGCGAACGGCACCTGATAGCCGGGGATCGCGATCGCCTTCAGGATGGCGCGGCGGATCATCCGCTTGGTGCCTTCGTCGAGATAGGCGAAATTGTAAGTCGGCGCGTTCATTCCGCGGCCTCCTTGAGCGGCGCGTCCGCCGCTTTGTCCTCGAAATCCTGCCGCAGCCGGCGCAGCAGCCCGAGTTCGGACTGGAAGTCGACGTAATGCGGCAGCTTCAAATGTTCGACGAAGCCGGTGGCCTGCACATTGTCGGAATGCGACATCACGAATTCCTCGTCCTGCGCCGGCGCCTCGGCTTCCTCGCCGAGCTCGCGGGCACGCAGCGCGCGGTCGACCAGCGCCATCGCCATTGCCTTGCGTTCGCTTTGCCCGAACGCCAGCCCATAGCCGCGGGTGAAGCACGGCGCCTCGGTGGCCGAGCCCTTGAACTGATTGACCATCTGGGTTTCGGTCAGCGCGATCGGCCCGAGCGGCACCGCGAAGCCGGCGTCTTCGGCGAAGAATTCCAGCTCTACCTCGCCGAACCGGATCTCGCCGGCAAACGGATGGTTGCGGCCGTAACCGCGCTGCGACGAGTAGGCCAGCGACAGCAAGAATCCTTCATCGCCGCGCGCCAGATTTTGCAGCCGCAGATCGCGGTCGGCGGGAAAGCTCAGCGGGTCGCGGGTGAGGTCGCCGACGATTGCGTCATCGTCCGCAGCAGGCGAGCCTTCGATCAGCCCGTCGCGGCCGAGGATGTCGGTGACGCGCGGCATCGGCGCGTCGGACGGCGCCGCGGTCGCGGGCAGCTCAGGGTCGGAATTTTCCGCCAACGCCGGATCGAGCAGCCGGTGGGTGTAGTCGAACGTCGGCCCCAAAATCTGGCCGCCGGGAATGTCCTTGAAGGTCGAGGAGATCCGCCGCCGCACCGCCATCGCGCCGGTGTCGAGCGGCAGCGTGGCGCCGAACCGGGGCAGGGTGGCGCGGAACGCGCGCAGCAGGAAGATCGCCTCGATCAGATCGCCGCGCGCCTGCTTGATCGCCAATGCGGCGAGTTCGCGGTCGTACAGCGAACCCTCGACCATGACTCGGTCGACGCCGAGGCTGAGCTGTTCGGAAATCTGCTCCAGCGAAATCTCCGGCACCGCGCGCTCGCCGCGGCGCGCATGCGCCAAAAGCCGGTGCGCGTTGTCGATGGCGCGTTCGCCGCCCTTCACCGCGACATACATGCGTTAGCCTCCCTTTGCGGTGATCCGGGTGCTGCGCGGCAGCGCCACCACCTCGTCGCCCGCGACCAGTACGAGATCGACGCCGCGCGGAAACAGTTCGCGGTTGAGCGCGAGCTGCGCAATCAGATCCGCCGAAACCGTCGCCGCCAGCGCCGTGGTGCCGCGAATCCCGGGGCCGCTGAGCTCGAGCGGCGCGCCATCAGTCAGGCTTGCGACCTGCAGGATCAGCGTGGTCGAGCGATCCGGATAATCGTTTGAACCCAATGCAAAACAGTCCAGCGCCGGCATCCGCGCCGGATCGGCGACCAGCGCAAAACTCGCCACCGAAGCCTCCTCAACCACCGGCGCGCTGCAGTGGAATTTCAGCCATTGGCCGACCTCGCGATGGCGCACGACGGCAGCGTCGAGCCAGATCGGGGTGTCGTGATCGAACAGCGTCAGCGCGATCGCGGCCACCGCCGGCATCAACGGCGCCGGCGCCGGCAGCGCCGCCGCGACCTTGCAGATCCGCCCCGGCCGCGCCATCGCGTCCATCACCGCGCGGAAGGTGGATTGCGCCGCCGTCACCTTGTCGGCGAAGCCGGCGGGTAGTTCGGCCACCGTGGTCATGTTCATCACTCCCCGCGCACCAGCGTGTAGAAATCCACCTTGGTCGCCGCGGTCTGCTCGGCGCGGCACGCCTGTTCGGCGGCAATGCGCACGCGCAGCGGCGCCAGCACCTTTGTCTCGATCGCGTCGGCCTGATCGGTCTGCAGCAGCGCGTCGCACCGCGCGATCAGCCGCGCCTTGGCGCGGTCGCGCCCCAGCGTGTAGCCGAACCCGACTTCGCCGCCCGGCAGCCGCACCGCGGCGCGCGACACCGTGGCCTCGCCGAGATTGAACGCTGCGCCGTCGCCGCCGATCCGGCCGCGCACCATCACCAGGCCATTCTCCGGTTGCCGCAAATCTTCGCCCGCCGGCAGCGCCAGCGCGCCGAGCAGGTCTTCAATCTCGGCTGCGGAGGCGCGCACCAGCACCGCCATCGCGGCCTGGCGACGCTGCTGCTGCGGGGCGAGGGGTGCGTTCATGATCGGGCCCGGTTCCAAGTTGTCTGTTATGATAGACAACTTTGTAATCGCGCGCCATGACCTTTTGATGACGTTTGCGCGATTTGCCGCTGCGGCCGGCGCCGATTTGTGCTGTGATGATGCGATGACGATCATGGACCAGGATTCCGGCGTAGCGCTGTGGCGGCGGGTGGCCGATTCGATCGAGCGCGGCATCGCCGACGGCTCCTATCCGGCCGGCGAGCGGCTGCCGGGCGAGGTGGAGATCGCCGACGCGCATCGCGTCAACCGCCACACCGTGCGCCGCGCGCTGGCGGCGTTGGCCGAGCGCGGGCTGGTGCGCGCCGAGCGCGGCAGCGGCACCTATGTGCAGGCCTCCAAGCTGGCCTATCCGCTGCACGCGCGGACGCGGTTCTCCGAGATCGTCGGCGCCGGCGGCCGCGAGCCGCGCGGGCAGTTGATCGCGTCCGGCGACGACGTCGCGACGCGCGAGCTGGCGCGGCAACTCGGCGTCAAGGTCAATGCGCCGCTGCTGCGGCTGGAGACGCTGCGCTTCGCCGACCGGGTGCCGATCTGCGTCGGCACCACCTGGCTGTCGGCGGCGCGGTTTCCCGACGCCGCCGCGATCTATCAGCGCACCGGCTCGATGACGAAGTTGCTGGCGCATTACGGCATCCGCGACTATCGCCGCGGCGTCAGCCGCGTCACCGCCGGCATTGTGGATGCCAGCGACGCAGCTAGGCTCGATCTTGCGCTCGGCCGCCCGGTGCTGATGGTCGACAGCACCGACGTGACGCTTAGTGGCGAACCGCTGCAGACCAAACACTCCCGCTTCGCCGCCGACCGCGTCGAGTTCGTGATCGAGAGCGATTAGCGGGCAGAGCTTGACTGCCGTCGAGTCTGATCGCAGCGGTGCGGTAGCTCTTCCCTCGCCCCGCTTGCGGGGAGAGGGTGGCGTGACACGCGCAGCGTGTCGCGCCGGGTGAGGGGGCGCCGCGTTCTGCCGAAGCGCCCCCTCACCCGACCCGGCTTCGCATCGGACGGCGCGAAGCGCCGATCCGGGTGCTCCGCCGGGTCGACCTCTCCCCGCAAGCGGGGAGAGGTGAAGTCAGTGCTCGCAGGGCGACTGATGTAATGAGCGGAAAGTAGTAACTCGACTACCCCCGTCGCGGCATGCGGAACGGCAGCATTGCCTGCACCACCGGCATCTTGAAGCGGTCGAGCGACAGGCTTTCATGCATCAGGGTGGCGTGCTCGCCCAACAATGTGGTGGCGATCACCGAGCGGGCATAGAACGGCGAGTCCTCCAGCGTCCGAACCACCCGGGCGCCGGCCTCGCTGCGCGCGCTGCGATCGACCCGCCACGGCGTACGCGGCAGCCGCTGCAGCGCCGGCGCGTCGAACGACTCCATCTCGCCGTGGCGGTCGAACTTGATCGCGAGGTCGAGCCGGCCGCCGTCGCGGCGCTTCGCCTCATAAAGAATCGCGGTGCCGTCGCGCAGCGCCGCGCGCGACCACTCCCACACCGTGAAGCCTTGCTCGAGCGGCACGTCGCCGGCGTTCATGTCGAAATAGCCGTCGCCCTGCCAGCGCAAGTCCGGCGACGCCAGTTCGACCTCGACCCGGGCGCTGGGGGCGATCGGCCACCAGCGATGATTGCCGTCGGCATTCAGCGTGAACGCCTGCTGCGTCACCGCGCGCGGAATGACCCGGACGCGGCCGCGGATCCGGCCGGGGATCGGCGCTGTCACCTCGTCGATGTTGATGGAGAGCGCGTTGCCGTCCCACGACAGATCGCTGGGGCCGATCACCAGCGACTGCGCGTTGCGCGCCACCTTGCGGCGGCCGCGCTCGGTCATGGTCCAGCGATTGCCGCCGGCGCGATATAGCGCGACGTTGAGCGCGCAATGATTGAGCGGGTCGATCGGCCCGCGGCGCCGCGCAAAGCGATAATACGGCGAGAACACCGAGCCCACGAAGGCGATGATGGTGAGGCCCTCCTGGCCGTCGTCGCTGAGCGCGTCGATGTACCACCAGGCGTAGCCGTCGTCCGGCACCGGCAGGCTGAAGCCGGCAGAGGTGGTCTCCGCGGTGGGTCGGTTAGGCCAGTGCAGCATCTGTCAAGAATCCGTGTGGTTTGTATCAGGGCGTGATCGGGCGCAGCACCGGCTTGGCGCCGGGGGCGCGTTGCAGGTCCGCGAACAGGCTCGCGGCGGCGGAGCGGCCGGACAGCGCCGCCATCGGCACGCCGGGGCCGGGGTGGGTGCTGCCGCCGGCCAGATACAGCCCGTCGATCTTGGTGCGGGCGCCGGGGCGCTGGAACGAGGCGGTCCAGCCGTGCGAGGCCCGGCCATACAGCGCGCCGCCGGTCGCCGGAAACAGCCGGTTGAAATCCGCCGGGGTGGTGACTTGCGTCGCCAGCTCGTTGCGCTCGATCTGCAGGCCGCAGCGGTTGAGCACGCCGAAGGCGCGCTCGGCATAGTCCTCGACCTGCGCCTTGCCGAAGGCGTAGCGGTCGCCGATCGCCGGCGCATTGATCAGCACCAGCAATTCGTCGGCGCCATCGTCCCGCAGCGTCGCCTGGTTGTCGGTGCGGTCCTGCGCGCAGACATAGACCGTGGGCTCGCGCGGCACCGCGCCGCGGCCGAAGATGTCGTCGAACTCGGCCTGATAGTCGCGCGAAAAGAACACCGAATGCCGGCTCAGCGGAAAGCCCGCGGTCTTCGCCACCATGCTCCAGGTGATCGCCGACAGCGAGCGCTTGTTCGGCGGGATCGACTTTGCGGCGCGGCCGGCGGGTTTGCCGAACAGCCCGCCGCCCAGCGCCGCGACGTCGGCGCTGACGATGACGTTGTCGGCTTCGATCTGCTCGCCATCGGCCAGCACGACGCCGCAGGCCCGATTGCCGGAGGTCAGGATTTCGCGCACCGTCTGGCCGTAGCGGATCTCGGCGCCGAATTCGGTGGCGCAATCGGCCAGCGCCACCGCCAGCGAATGCATGCCGCCGTCCAGCACCCAGACGCCTTCGCGCTCGACATGCGCGACCAGCATCAAGGTGGCCGGCGCCTGATAGGGCGAGGAGCCGCAATAGGTGGCGTAGCGGCCGAACATTTGGCGCAGCCGCGGATCGTGAAAGTAGTCGCCGAGCGCAGTCCACATCGTGGTGAACGGCCGGATCTTCGGCAGATCGATCAGCCCGCGAAACCCGTCGGCGGCGATCAGCCCGGCGAGGCTGGGCTTTTCGGCGCGCAGAAACGGCTGCTCGAGAATTTTGTAGATCCTGCGGCTGTCGGCGCAGAACTGCTGAAACCGCTTGGCCTCGGCAGCGCCGGCGAAATCCCCGATCGCTTCCGTGGAGCGGGCTTCGTCCGCGAACAGATCGAGATGCGCGTGCTCGTCCCAGGCGTGGCGCGCGAGCACATCCAGCGGGCGCAACCGGACGTAGTCGGAAAAATCCTTGCCTGCGGCGGCGAACAATTCCTCGAACACCCAGCGCATGGTGAAGACGGTCGGCCCGGAATCGATCCGCGAGCCGCCGATGCCGATCTGCCGCATCTTGCCGCCCGGCGCCGAACCCTGCTCGAGCACGGTCACCGCCAGGCCGCGCGCCGCGAGCGCGAAGGCCGCAGTGAGCCCGGCGATGCCGGCGCCGACAATCACCACTTGATCCTTCGCAAGGCGCGGACTGAGCATTTGGTCTTGAGTCTCCCCGATCTCATTGACAAGTGTCTATGAATATTTACACTTGGTCGTGACAAGTCAAATTGACACTTTGCTGCCATACCGACGGGAGCCATCCATGGATGTCACCAACAGGATCGAACAGGCGCTTACCGACGCGATTGGGTTGGCCGCGGTGACAGGTTGCCCGCCCCGGCTCGCCGAGGCAATGCGCTATGCCGTGTTCCCGCGCGGTGCCCGGGTTCGGCCACGACTTTGCCACAGCGTTGCAGCGGCCTGCGGCGAGGACAATCCGGCCGCCACCGCGGCCGCCGGCGCCGCCCTCGAACTGATGCATTGCGCCTCGCTGGTGCATGACGATCTGCCGTGCTTCGACGGCGCCGCCACCCGCCGCGGTCGGCCCTCGGTGCACAAGGCGTTCGGCGAACCGCTCGCGGTGTTGACCGGCGACGCGCTGATCGTGCTGGCGTTCCAGACCATCGCCCGCGTCAATTGCGCGCCGGATCGGCTCGCCGCCCTGACCATGACGATCGGCCAGGCGGTCGGCGTGCCGTTCGGCATCGTCGCCGGCCAGGCCTGGGAATGCGAATCCGAAATCAACCTCGCGCACTATCATCGCTCCAAGACCGGCGCGTTGTTCGTCGCCGCGACCGCGGCCGGTGCGGCTTCGGCGGGCGCCGATCCGGAGCCGTGGCGGATGGTCGGCGAGAAGATCGGCGAGGCCTATCAGGTCGCCGACGATCTGCGCGATGCCGCCGCTGATGAAGACGAGATCGGCAAGCCGGTCGGACAAGACGTCGCCAACGGCCGCCCCAGCGCGGTGACCGAGCTCGGCATTGACGGCGCGATCTTCCGGCTGCAGGGTTTGGTGCGCGGCGCGATCGAAGCGATGCCGCCGTGCGAGAATGGCCACGAGCTGCGCTCGCTGATCATGTCGGAAGCCAAGCGTCTGGTCCCGGCCAAGCTCGCGCAGTCCGCCGCTTAAACTTCAAAGCGCCACGGCAGGCTCATGGCCTGCCGGTGGCGCTCGTCTGGATTCGTATGAGCTTGCGTGACCGGCTGCTGGGATTCCGCGATTCGGTGCTGTCGAATCCGGGGTTTCAACGATTTGCGGCGGTGTTTCCGCTGACCCGCCCGATTGCGCGCAAGCGCGCCGGGGCGCTGTTCGATCTGTGCGCCGGCTTTGTGTATTCGCAGATCTTGCTGGCCTGCGTGCGGCTGCGGCTGCTCGATCAGCTCGCCGGCGGACCGATCAGCGCCGCCGAGCTGGCCTCGCGGCTGAAGCTGCCGGTTACGTCGATGCAGCTGTTGCTCGACGCCGCGATCGCGCTCGAGCTGGTGCAGCGCCGCAGCCAGCAGCGCTACGGCCTCGGCAAGCTCGGCGCCGAACTCTACGGCAATCCCAGCGTCAGCGCGATGATCGAGCATCACGCCATGCTGTACGGCGACCTGCAGGATCCGGTGGCGCTGCTGCGCGGCCAGAGCAGCGCCGGCCAGCTCGCCGGCTACTGGCCCTATGCCAAGGGCGGCGCAACGGCCGAATTGTCGAGCGACGCGGTGGCGCCCTACACCGCGCTGATGTCGGCGTCGCAGCCGATGATCACCCAGCAGGTGCTGCACACTTATTCCTTCCGCGACCATCGCTGCCTGCTCGACGTCGGCGGCGGCGACGGCGCCTTCGTCGCCGCGGTCGCCGCGCAGGCCCCGCAACTGCGCTGCATGCTGTTCGATCTGCCGGCGGTCGCCGCCAAGGCCACCGCGCGGTTCGCAGCCTCCGGCCTGTCGTCCCGCGCGACCGCGACCGGCGGCAGCTTCCTGACCGACCCGCTGCCGCAAGGCGCCGACGTGATCTCGCTGGTCCGGGTGATCCACGATCACGACGACGAAGCCGCCATGACATTGCTGCGTGCTGTCCGCGCCGCCCTGCCGGACGACGGTACATTGGTGGTGGCTGAGCCGATTACCGGCGTTCGCGGCACCGAGGCGATCGGCGACGCCTATTTCGCGTTTTATCTGCTGGCCATGGGCAGCGGCAAACCCCGCACATTTGTCCAATTTCGCCAGATGCTTAGCGACGCCGGTTTTGCCGGTATCAAGCTGCTGCCTGGCGCTATGCCGCTGGTCACAAGCGTAATTACGGGTCGCTGCGCTCCGAAAATGTGTTAATCTGGCTTGACACTCACGCGCGTCACGTTAGCATGACAGTGCAGGGTAGGGGGCGGCTATGCTCCTATGGAATCGGAGTAAGCGATGGAAACCATCGCGGTAGTGCTGAAGCAGCCGAAACAAGTTGAAGTCAATCGGCTGGCTTTAACGGCTCCGACCGTCGACGACGTTGTCGTCGATGTTGCGTGGAGCGGCGTCAGTACCGGGACCGAGCGTTTGCTGTGGTCCGGCAAGATGCCGCAGTTTCCTGGAATGGGTTACCCGCTGGTCCCCGGCTACGAGTCGGTCGGCGAGGTGGTGGAAGCGGGCTCGGCAACCGAGCTGCGTCCCGGCCAGATGGTGTTCGTGCCGGGCGCGAAATGCTTCGGCGAAGTCCGCGGCCTGTTCGGCGCCTCGGCGTCGCGGCTCGTGGTGCCGGCCAAACGCGTCATTCCGCTCGATCAAGGCCTTGGTGAGCGCGGCATTCTGCTGGCGCTGGCGGCGACGGCTTATCACGCCATCGCGGCGCGGGGCGGGCGCTCGCCCGATTGCATCGTCGGCCACGGCGTGCTCGGACGGCTGCTGGCGCGCATCTCCATCGCGCTCGGCAATCCGCCGCCGGTGGTGTGGGAGAAGAACCCGATTCGCGCCGGCGGCGCTGAGGGCTACAGCGTCGTCGATCCCGCGGACGACGCCCGGCGGGACTACCAAAGTATCTATGACGTCAGCGGCGATCCGACTTTGCTCGACTCTTTGATTTCGCGCATCGCGGCGGGCGGAGAAATCGTGCTGGCTGGGTTTTACAGTGAGCCTTTGTCGTTCGCGTTTGCGCCGGCATTCATGCGCGAGGCCCGGATCAGGGTCGCCGCGGAATGGCAGCCGCCGGATATCGCGGCGACCAAGGATTTGATCGACAACGGGCGGCTTTCGCTCGACGGGCTGATTACGCATCACCACGACGCGAAAGCCGCGCCCGATGCCTACCGGATCGCTTTTGAAGATGCTGCATGTCTGAAAATGGTTCTGAACTGGAGATTGAGCTGATGAACGTTGTTCCCCAGGCCACCATGAAAGATGCGCTCCGAGCAGAAGCGGCGATCGAGCCGGATGCCCCGGTGTCGACTCCCGTGACCAAGGAAACTCAGATCATCGCGATCTACGGCAAGGGCGGCATCGGCAAGAGCTTCACGCTCGCCAACCTGTCCTACATGATGGCGCAGCAGGGCAAAAAAGTACTGCTGATCGGCTGCGACCCGAAGAGCGACACGACGTCGCTGTTGTTCGGCGGCAAGGCCTGCCCGACGATTCTCGAAACATCCTCGAAGAAGAAACTCGCCGGCGAAGAAGTGAAGATCGGCGATGTCTGCTTCAAGCGCGACGGCGTCTACGCGATGGAACTCGGCGGCCCGGAAGTCGGGCGCGGCTGCGGCGGTCGCGGCATCATTCACGGTTTTGAACTCCTGGAGAAGCTGGGCTTCCACGAATGGGGTTTCGACTATGTGCTGCTCGACTTCCTCGGCGACGTGGTGTGCGGCGGCTTCGGCCTGCCGATTGCCCGCGACATGTGCCAGAAGGTGATCGTGGTCGGCTCCAATGATCTGCAATCGCTCTACGTCGCCAACAATGTCTGTTCGGCGGTGGAATATTTCCGCAAGCTCGGTGGCAATGTCGGCGTCGCCGGCATGGTCATCAATAAGGATGACCAGACCGGCGAGGCGCAGGCCTTCGCCAAAGCGGTCGGCATCCCCGTGCTGGCCGCGATCCCGGCCGACGACGGCATCCGCAAGAAAAGCGCGAACTACGAGATCATCGGTCTGCCCGGCGGGCAGTGGGGTTCGCTGTTCGAGGAACTCGCGACCAACGTCGGCCTGGCGCCGCCGGTGCGCCCGACGCCGCTCAGCCAGGACGGCCTGCTCGGGCTGTTCACCAGCGACGTCACCGGACGCGACGTGGTGCTCGAACCCGCCACCATGGAAGACATGTGCGGCGTCGCCGTGCTCGACAAGCCGTCCCTCGAAGTCGTTTACGACGCAGCGTGACTAGCAACATGATGCGGAGTTCGACATGACTGTCGTTTTGCCACGCTATGCCGGAGCCATCGCCGATTCGGTCGTCAATGACGAGATCGACGTCGATGTCGCCGCCGATGCGCAGGACGCCGCCGCGGCGCCGGCGATCAACGTTGCGGCGACCAAGGCCGACGGCCTCGGCTGCCACGCGGGCGCTGCGGAGATGACCGCGGCGGCGCAGGCCGCCGGCAAGAGCGATATTCTCGATCGCTACGCCGCCGACTATCCGAAGGGGCCGCACGACCAGCCGCAGAGCATGTGTCCGGCGTTCGGGAGCTTGCGCGTCGGCTTGCGGATGCGCCGCACCGCGACGATCCTGTCGGGCTCGGCCTGCTGCGTTTATGGCCTGACCTTCGTGTCGCATTTCTACGGCGCGCGCCGCACCGTCGGCTACGTGCCGTTCAATTCCGAAACGCTGGTCACCGGCAAACTGTTCGAGGACATCCGCGAAGCGGTGTTCAAGCTCGCCGATCCCGCGCATTACGATACGATTATCATCACCAATCTCTGCGTGCCGACCGCGTCCGGCGTGCCGCTCGACCTGTTGCCGAACGAGATCAACGGCGTGCGCATCATCGGCATCGATGTGCCGGGATTCGGCGTGCCGACCCACGCCGAGGCCAAGGACGTGCTGGCCGGCGCGATGCTGGAATACGCCCGCAAGGAAGTCGAGCAGGGCCCGGTGCAGGCGCCGCGCGGCGGCCGCAGCGAGCGGCCGACGGTGACGCTGGTCGGCGAGATGTTTCCGGCCGATCCGGTCGGCATCGGCATGATGCTGGAGCCGCTCGGGCTCGCTGCTGGTCCGGTGGTGCCGACCCGCGAATGGCGCGAGCTCTATGCCGCGCTGGACTGCTCGGTGGTGGCGGCGATTCACCCGTTCTACAAGGCGAGCTTCCGGCAGTTCGATCTGGCCGGCCGCAAGATCGTCGGCTCGGCGCCGGTCGGTCACGACGGCACCGAAGCCTGGCTGGAAGCGATCGGCACCGCCTGCAATGTGTCGCGCGACAAAATCGACGCCGCCAAGAACCGCTTCCTGCCGATGATCAAGTCGGCGCTCGCCGCCAAGCCGATCAACGCCCGCATCACCGTCTCCGGCTACGAAGGCTCTGAACTCTTGGTGGCGCGGCTGCTGATCGAAAGCGGCGCGGATGTGCCCTATGTCGGCACCGCCTGTCCGCGCACCGAATGGTCGGACGCCGATCGGCAATGGCTCGAGGCCAAGGGCACCAAGGTGCAGTACCGCGCCTCGCTGGAACAGGACTACGCGGCGATCGACGAATTCAAGCCGCAACTGGCGATCGGCACCACCCCGGTGGTGCAGAAGGCCAAGCAGATGGCGATCCCGGCTCTGTACTTCACCAACCTGATCTCGGCGCGGCCGCTGTTCGGCGTCGCCGGCGCCGGCTCGCTGGCGCAGGTCGTCAACGCCGCGCTCGGCAATCAGGCGCGGTTCGACGAGATGAAGGAATTCTTCGGCGAGGTCGGGCAGGGCTATGCCGCCGGGGTCTGGGAAGACACCCCGAAGGACAACGTCCCGTTCCGCGAGAAGTACAAGAAGCAGATTGAGGCGATGGCCAAGAAGCGCAAGTCCGAGGAGATGATCTGATGCTCGTCCTCGACCATGATCGCGCTGGCGGCTATTGGGGCGCGGTGTACGCCTTCACCGCCTTGAAGGGCCTGCAGGTGATCATCGACGGCCCGGTCGGCTGCGAAAACCTGCCGGTGACCTCGGTGCTGCATTACACCGACGCGCTGCCGCCGCATGAATTGCCGATCGTCGTCACCGGCCTCGGCGAGGAAGAACTCGGCCAGACCGGCACTGAGGGCGCGATGAAGCGCGCCCATCGCGTGCTCGATCCGTATCTGCCGGCGGTGGTGGTCACCGGATCGATCGCCGAGATGATCGGCGGCGGCGTCACTCCCGAAGGCACCAATATCAAGCGCTTCCTGCCGCGCACCATCGACGAGGATCAGTGGCAGAGCGCCGACCGCGCCATCGTCTGGCTGTGGAAGGAATACGGCACCAAGAAGATTCCGGAGCGCAAGCCGCGCGCCGAGGGCGTCAAGCCGCGGGTCAACATCATCGGACCGATCTACGGCACCTTCAACATGCCGTCGGATCTGCACGAGATTCGCCGGCTGATCGAAGGCATCGGCGCCGACGTCAACATGGTATTCCCGCTCGGCACGCATCTCGCCGATATTCCGAAGCTGGTGAATGCCGACGTCAACGTCTGCATGTATCGCGAGTTCGGCCGCATGCTGTGCGAAGCGCTGGAGCGGCCCTATCTGCAGGCGCCGATCGGGCTGCATTCGACCACCAAATTCCTGCGCAAGCTCGGCGAACTGCTCGGGCTCGATCCCGAGCCGTTCATCGAGCGCGAGAAGCACACCACCATCAAGCCGCTGTGGGATCTGTGGCGCTCGGTGACGCAGGACTTTTTCGGCACCGCGAGCTTCGCGATCGTCGCCAACGAGACCTATGCGCGCGGCGTCCGCAATTTCCTCGAGACGGAAATGGGGTTGCCCTGCACCTTCGCGGTGTCGCGGCTTACCGGCAAGAAGACCGACAACGACGCGGTGCGCGCCGCGGTGCGCGAGAAGCCGCCGCTGATCCTGTTCGGCAGCTACAACGAGCGCATGTACCTCGCCGAGGCCGGCGGCCGCGCGATCTACATCCCGGCGTCGTTCCCGGGCGCGGTGATTCGCCGGCATACCGGCACGCCGTTCATGGGATACTCGGGCGCGACCTATCTGGTGCAGGAGGTCTGCAACGCGCTGTTCGATGCGCTGTTCAACATCCTGCCGCTCGCCGCCGATCTCGATCGGGTGGATCCGACGCCGGCGCGCCGCCACGAAGAGCTCGCCTGGAGCGACGAGGCCAAGGCGCTGCTCGACGAGGTGCTGGAAAGTCATCCGGTGCTGGTACGTATTTCCGCCGCCAAGCGGCTGCGCGACGCTGCCGAGAGCAGCGCGCGCCGCGCCGGCGAAGAGCGGGTGACGAAGGATTTTGTTACCAAGGCCCGCGCGCTCATGGAAGGTCAATCGGCATGAGTGTGATTGAGGCAAAACAATGCTTTCTGAAATTGCGCGGTGTCATATGCGCAAATCAACATTCAGGAGAATGATCGATGTCCGACTATGTCCATACCGGCCGTCGCTTCAGACTGCTTCCCGACAGTGCCGACAAGGAATCGCGGGTGATCTACGGCGCTTGCTACGCGCTGTTTCTGGTCCGCGCCGTGGTGACGCGGGCGATGCCTTGGCGCGCGCGGAAGTCCGCGAGCCATGAGTCGGTATTTTGTGAGGCCAACAACGCGGCGAGTGTCTTGGTGACCTCGTCGTTCATGGGCTTGTAATTCGAGAATTTCGTCCGGCGGTGCCGGACGGAACACTGCCGTCTCGGAAACGATACGGTAATCACTGTCGTTTCGGAAACGATACGGCATTCATTGCCGCCCACGCTTGGGCGGCGAGCGGCCGAAAGGCCATCACTAGGAGGTGTACCAAATGAGTGACGGTTCCATCTCGGGACTTTCCGAAGCGGAAGCTAAGGAATTCCACTCGATCTTCGTGACGAGCTTCTTCCTCTTCATCGTTGTCGCTGTGGTTGCTCACATTCTTGCTTGGATGTGGCGTCCCTGGCTCGCGCCCGTTGGCGGTTACAAGACCGCGCTGGATAGCATCCAGCATTTTGCAACGTATCTGTCGTAAAGGGAGGCAACTATGTGGCGAATTTGGCTTCTGTTTGATCCGCGCCGTGCGCTGGTTCTGCTGTTCACGTTCCTGTTCGGGCTCGGCATCATCATCCACTTCATCCTGCTGAGCACCAGCCGGTTCAACTGGCTCGATGGTGCGAAGAAGACTGCTGAGATCACTCTCAGCATGCTCACCTGATGGCATGACGTACTGCTCACCGGAACGGACGAGAAACGGACCGCCCTGCCGGGCTCGGCCGTTTCCGGGGGCGACGGCAACTACGATGGATAGAACGATGGATATTCCCTGGCTCGCACGCGGAGGAACGATCGATGGCAATGCTCAGCTTTGAGAAAAAATACCGCGTTCGCGGCGGAACGCTTATCGGGGGGGACCTGCTCGACTTCTGGATTGGTCCCTTCTACGTCGGTTTCTTTGGGGTCGCGACGGTCTTCTTTGCAGTCCTCGGCATCGCGCTGATCCTGTGGAATACCGCGCTCGGCCCCACCTGGAATTTGTGGCAGATCAGCGTCAACCCGCCGGACGTTAAATACGGACTAGGATTTGCTCCGCTTGCCGAGGGCGGCATTTGGCAGTGGGTTACGATCTTCGCCTGGTGCGCGTTCGTGTCGTGGGCGCTGCGCGAGGTGGAAATCTGCCGGAAGCTTGGTATCGGCTACCATGTTCCGTTCGCATTCAGCTTCGCGATCTTCGCTTACACGACCCTGGTTGTGATCCGCCCGGTTCTGATGGGTTCCTGGAGCTACGGCTTCCCCTACGGCATTTTCACGCATCTCGATTGGGTGTCGAACACCGGCTATCAGTACGGCCAATTCCACTACAACCCGGCCCACATGATCGCGATCACGTTCTTCTTCACGACGTGTCTCGCGCTGGCACTGCACGGCGGTCTGGTTCTTTCCGCGACCAATCCCGACCGTGGCGAGCCGGTCAAATCGCCCGAGCATGAGAACACCGTGTTCCGCGATCTGGTCGGCTATTCGATCGGCACCATCGGCATCCACCGCGTTGGCCTGTTCATCGCGCTGTGCGCCGTGTTCTTCAGCGCGGTGTGCATGCTGATCTCCGGCCCCGTGTTGTCCGAAGGCGGTTCCTGGCCCGATTGGTGGGAATGGTGGCGTCGTCTCCCGGTCTGGAGCTCGTAATTTAACCCGGTCACAAGAAAGAGTCTTGTCATGGCCTATCAGAATATATTCTCGCAAGTGCAGGTGCAGACCGCTGCACACCATGGGGTACCCTTGCGGGCCGGGAGTTCGGCCCGTGAGACCAAGACGATGTTCAACTACTGGCTGGGTAAGATCGGCGACGCGCAGGTGGGGCCGGTTTATCTCGGCTACACCGGCGTAGCGTCACTGCTCTGCGGGTTTGTTGCCATCGAGATCATCGGCCTCAACATGTTGGCGTCGGTGGACTGGAGCCCGATCGCGTTCCTGAAGAACTTCTGCTGGTTGGCTCTCGAGCCGCCGAAGCCGGAATATGGCATTGGCTTCGCCCCGCTCCAGGAAGGCGGCTGGTGGTTGATGGCCGGGTTCTTCCTGACCACCTCGATCGTGCTGTGGTGGGTGCGGACCTATCGCCGCGCTCGGGCGCTCGGCATGGGCACCCACGTGTCGTGGGCGTTCGCTTCGGCGATCTTCCTCTATCTGTCGCTCGGCTTCATTCAGCCGGTGTTGATGGGGAGCTTCAGCGAAGCGCCGCCGTTCGGCATCTTCCCGCATCTCGACTGGACCAACAACTTCTCGATCAAGTACGGCAATCTCTACTACAACCCGTTCCACTGTCTCTCGATTGCGTTCCTGTATGGCTCGGCGCTGCTGTTCGCCATGCATGGTGCGACCATCTTGGCCGTGAGCCGCTACGGCGGTGAGCGTGAAATCGAGCAGGTGGTCGACCGCGGGACCGCGCTTGAGCGTGCGGCGTTGTTCTGGCGCTGGACCATGGGCTTCAACGCCACGGCCGAGTCGATCCATCGCTGGGCCTGGTGGTTTGCGGTTCTGGTGACCTTGACGGGTGGTATCGGCATCATCCTGACCGGCCCGGTTGTCGACAATTGGTTCGACTGGGGTGTCAAGCATGGACTGGCGCCGCCTCGGTAAAAGTGCATAACGACCCTGCGAACTCGGAACGCGCGCGCCTCACTTGCAAGTTGCTGGTCAGGCGCGCGCAACCTCTTGCTCTACGTTCGCCGCTCCAGCGCGACTGGATGGGTCTGTGAATTCCAACGCGGCGAAAACACGCACGAGCGGAGGGTCACTTCTTGTTGGAGGATATTTGCCCTGGCGCAAGTGTTCAAATCTCCGAAGGAGTCGCTGGGAGATCTCGGTGCACTGTCTGCTGCGAAGCTGATCGCCGCGGCGACAGACGTTGCGCTGGTGGTCGACGGCCAGGGCGTGATCCTGGATGTGGCGTTCAACAAGGACGAATTGTCCCTGGAACTAGACGGCCAGGGGCGGTGGCTCGGCGCCAAACTCGCGGACGTGGTCACCTCGGACACCCAGACGAAAATCCGGGAATTGCTGCAGGAGGCCACGGAGCGTGGCTCGTCGGCCTGGCGGCAGGTCAACCATGCCTCGCCCGGCGGCGAGGACGTTCCCATTCTGTATTCGGCGGTCGAGTTCGGCCGCGACAATCGCCTCTTGGTGATGGGCCGCGACCTGCGGCAACTGGCGATGATGCAGCGACGGCTGGTCAACGCCCAGCAGTCGATGGAGCGCGACTATATCAAGCTGCGGCATGCCGAAACCCGGTATCGCCTGCTGTTTCAGGTCTCTTCGGAAGCGGTCATGATCGTTGATTCCAGCAACGAGACGATCATCGACGCCAACCCGGCGGCGCTCGCGCTGTTCGAGCAGAGCGCGCCGCAAATGCTGAATTCCTCGTTTCCCAGCCATTTCAACGGCGCCAGTTCGCAGGCGATCTCCAACCTGTTGGCGGACGTGCGCGCCACCGGGCGCGACAACCGGGTCCGCGTGCACGCGGCCAACGGCCCGCGGGATTGCGACGTCTCGGCGTCGCTGTTCCGGCAGGAGAACGCGGCGCTGTTCCTGATCCGGCTGTCGTCCTATTCGACCATGCCGGAAGCCGGCGGCCTGAAGGCCACGGCGATGCTGGCCAATTTCTTCGAATCCGCCGCCGACGGCCTGGTCATCACCCAGTATGACGGCCGCATCGTGAAGGCCAATCTGGCGTTCCTGGAGATGGCGCAGCTCGGCAATGCCGAGCAGTCCCGCGGCGAGTCGCTGGATCGCTGGCTCGGCCGCACCGGCGTCGATTTCAGTGTGGCGCTGGCCAATCTGCGGCAGAGCGGATCGATCAAGCTGTTCACCACGGTGCTGCGCGGCGAATACGGCGCCACCGCCGAGGTCGAGGTGTCGGCGATGTCGCTAACCGACAGCGAGGACAAGCCGAGTTTCGGCTTCGCCATCCGCAACGTCGAAAAGCGGCTGTCGGCCGCCTCCACCTCGAAGCGCGAGCTGCCGCGCTCGGTAGCCCAGCTGACCGAGCTGATCGGCCGGGTGCCGCTGCGCGATCTGGTGCGCGAGACCACCGACGTGATCGAGAAGCTGTCGATCGAGGCCGCGCTGGAATTGACCGGCGACAACCGGGCGTCGGCAGCCGATATGCTCGGGCTCAGCCGGCAGAGCCTTTATGTCAAGCTGCGCCGTTATGGCCTGGCCGAACACGCACCGGAAGGCGAGGGCGCCAATGACTAACGCGCCGATCAGCAACACGCCGATCAACAACACCGCGGCCCGGCGCCTCGCGCCGTCGGCGGTGCTCGAGGTACTGCACCCGATCACCTGGTTTCCGCCGATGTGGGCGTTCGCCTGCGGCGTGGTGTCGTCGGGCGTGCCGATCTCCTCGCGCTGGGTCGAAGTGATCGCCGGCATCGTGCTGTGCGGGCCGCTCTTGGTCGCCACCAGCCAGGTCGTCAACGACTGGTTCGATCGCGACGTCGACGCCATCAACGAGCCCCACCGGCCGATCCCCTCGGGCCGGATCCCCGGGCGCTGGGGCCTCTATCTGTCGTTCATGTGGACCGCGGCGTCGCTATTGCTGGCGAGCCAGCTCGGGGTCTGGGTGTTCGGCGCCGCCGTGCTCGGCCTGGTGCTCGCCTGGATCTATTCGATGCCGCCGTTCCGGCTGAAGCAGAACGGCTGGCTCGGCAACGGCGCCTGCGCCATCACCTATGAAGGCTTCGCCTGGTTCACCGGCGCCGCCGTGATGATCGGCGGCCTGCCGTCCTGGCCGATCGTGACGCTGGCGCTGCTGTACTCAGCCGGCGCGCACGGCATCATGACGCTCAACGACTTCAAATCGATCGAGGGCGACATCAAGACCGGGGTCGGCTCGCTGCCGGTCCGGCTCGGCGTGCAAAATGCCGCGCGGGTCGCCTGCGCGGTGATGGCGATCCCGCAGCTCGTGGTGATCGCGCTCTTGGTCTCCTGGGATCGGCCGATCCAGGCCGGCATCGTCGGCCTGGTGCTGGCGCTGCAGCTCGGGCTGATGGTGCGCTTCCTGCGCACGCCGGTCGAGCGCGCGACCTGGTTCAGCGGTCTCGGCGTCGCGCTCTACGTCATCGGCATGATGGCGAGCGCGGTTGCGGTGTCGTCGTTCGGAGCGCCGGCATGATCTTTGTGGCGAACGGAGGAGCGCAACCATGATGCGACCGCTGTCCTGGTTCGGCATTGTCCGGATGGGCCTGGTGCAGACCGGGCTCGGCGCCATCGTCGTGCTGACCACCTCGACCCTCAACCGGGTGATGGTGGTCGAACTGGCGATGCCGGCGATGCTGCCGGGCGCGCTGGTCGCCATCCATTACGCGCTGCAGGTATTTCGCCCGGCCTGGGGCCACGGCTCCGACGTCGGTGCACGGCGCACGCCGTGGATCGTCGGCGGCATGGCGGTGCTGGCGTTTGGCGGCTTCCTGGCGGCGGTGGCGACCGCCTGGATGACCACCCAGCCGCTGCTCGGGGTGGCGCTGGCGATCGTGGCGTTCTGCCTGATCGGCGGCGGGGTCGGCGCCGCCGGCACCTCGCTCCTCGTATTGCTCGCCAAGCGCACCGACGAGCGCCGCCGCGCCGCTGCCGCCACCATCGTCTGGGTGATGATGATCGCCGGCTTCATCGTGACCACCGCGGTCGCCGGCCAGATGCTCGACCCGTTCTCGCCGCTGCGGCTGGTGATCGTGTCGGGCTGCGTCTCGACCGCCGCGATGCTGCTGACCATCGCTGGCGTGTGGGGCATCGAGGGTCGGCGCGCTGCACCGGCGCCGCTGGCGAAGCCGGCGGCCGTCGCGGCGAAGTCCTCGTTCCGCGCCGCCTTCGCCGAAGTCTGGGCGGAGCCGCAGGCCCGCCGCTTCGCGATCTTCGTCTTCGTATCGATGCTCGCCTACAGCGCCCAGGATCTGATCCTGGAGCCGTTCGCGGGCGTGGTGTTCGGCTTTACGCCGGGCGAAACCACCAAGCTGTCGAGCGTGCAGCACGGCGGCACGTTGCTCGGCATGGCCTTGGTGCCGCTGATCGGCGCGGTGTTTCCGAAGTCGCGCGGCAACCTGCAGGTCTGGACCATCGGCGGCTGCCTGGCCTCGGCGCTGGCGCTGCTCGGCCTCGCCGCCGCGGCGATCGTCGGCCCGGCCTGGCCGCTGCGCGAGACGGTGTTCGCGCTCGGCGTGACCAACGGCGCCTACGCGGTGGCCGCGATCGGCTCGATGATGGCGCTGGTCAGCGCCGGCGGCGAGCATCGCGAGGGCGTGCGGATGGGATTGTGGGGCGCCGCGCAGGCGCTGGCGTTCGGGCTCGGCGGCTTCGCCGGCACGCTGGCCAGCGACGTCGCGCGTTATTTCCTGAGCTCGCCGGCGCTGTCCTATTCGACGGTTTTCGCAAGCGAAGCCGGGCTGTTCATTTTGTCCGCGATCATGGCGGTGTGGGTCCATCGCGCGCAGGCTAAGGCCGCCCAACGTCACGGCGATGTTGGCAATCTCTCCACAGCTGCAGTCGCCGGGGGGCTGACATGACGGAAAACCTGGAAGTTTATGATGTCGTCGTAGTCGGCGGCGGGCCCGCCGGCGCGACCGCCGCGCATGATCTCGCCAAGGACGGCCGCAAGGTGGCGCTGCTGGATCGCGCCGGCCGCATCAAGCCCTGCGGCGGGGCGATCCCGCCGCGGTGCATCCGCGATTTCAATATTCCCGACCACATGATCGTCGCCAAGATCACTTCGGCGCGGATGGTGTCGCCGTCCGATCATCACGTCGACATGCCGATCGACGGCGGCTACGTCGGGATGGTCGATCGCGCGGTGTTCGACGAGTGGCTGCGCAAGCGCGCCGCCGACGCCGGCGCGGAGCGCCGGACCGGCCTCTACAAGCGGCTCGAACACCAGGACGGCGGCACCACGCTGGTGCATTACGACGAGCGCGCGACCGACGGCAGCATGGTCGAGAAGACCGTGCGCACCCGGGCGGTGATCGGCGCCGACGGCGCGCTGTCGGCGGTGGCGCGGCAGTGCATTCCCGATGCCGACAAGATGCCGTTCGTGTTCGCCTATCATGAGATCGTGCGGGCTCCCAAGAACGCCGACGGGCTGTACGATGCGGCGCGCTGCGATGTGTATTATCGCGGCACGGTGTCGCCGGATTTCTACGGCTGGGTGTTTCCGCACGGCGACACCGTCAGCGTCGGCACCGGCTCGGCGCATAAAGGCTTCTCGCTGCGCGAATCCGTCGGCGGCTTGCGCGAAGCCGCCGGGCTCAGCGACGTCGAGACCATCCGCAAGGAGGGCGCGCCGATTCCGCTGCATCCGTTGCCGCGCTGGGATGACGGGCGCAACGTGTTGCTGGCCGGCGACGCCGCCGGCGTCGTGGCGCCGGCGTCGGGCGAGGGCATCTACTACGCCATGCTGGGCGGCCGTCTCGCCGCCGATGCGATCGATCTGTTCCTGGAGACCGGCGACGTCGCCAGCTTGGCCACCGCGCGCAAGCGCTTCATGCGCGCCAACGGCACGGTGTTCTGGATTCTCGGCCTGATGCAGAAATACTGGTACTCCAGCGACAAGCGCCGCGAGCAGTTCGTCAGCATCTGTCGCGACCGCGACGTGCAGAAGCTGACCTGGGACGCCTACATGAACAAGAAGCTGGTGCGCGCCAAACCGATCGCGCATGTCCGGATCTTCTTCAAGAATCTGGCGCATATGACCGGGCTGGCCTCGGCATAATGGCGACGCGCAAGAGTTTCTGGAAGCCGGTCCTGATCGCGGCCGCGGTCGCGACCGGCATCGGCACTGTGGGCGGTCTTCTGACCGACACCGGCATCTGGTATCAAAGCCTGACCAAGCCGTCGTGGCAGCCGCCGGATTGGGCGTTCGGGCCGGCTTGGACATTGATCTTCGCGTTGGCCGCGATGTCGGCGATCTATGCCTGGCGTAGCGCCGAAACGGCGTGGCAGCGGCGCGGGGTGGTGGCGCTGTTCGCGCTCAACGGCCTCTTGAACGTGTCGTGGAGCACGTTGTTCTTCGTGGTGAAACGCCCGGACTGGGCGCTGCTCGAAGTGGTGCTGCTGTGGCTGTCGGTGCTGCTGCCGATCCTGGTGTTCTGGCGGCGCTCGAAGCCCGCGAGCTATTACTTGGTGCCCTACCTGCTGTGGGTGTCGTTCGCGGCCTTCCTCAATCTGACGGTGGTGCGGCTCAACGCGCCGTTCAGCTGATGCCGCAGCCTTGCACCCGCGCCGCGCGCTGCGAGATCGTCCGCCATGGCTGAACTGTTCGCCAACGGCCACTTCGTCGATCTGGTGCTGCTCGTGGTGGTGCTGGAGGCCGCATTCCTGATCGGGCTGTGGCGGTGGAAGCGCCGCGGCGTGCCGCCGGGCGATTTCCTGCCCAATCTGATCTCCGGCGCATTGATGCTGCTGGCGCTGCGGCTGACGCTGGCCGGCGCCGGCTGGCAGCTGGCGACTGCGTGCCTGTCGGTCGCGGGCCTCGCCCACCTCTACGACATCATCCGCCGCTGGCGGAACGGCTAACCCCGGTCTCGCTCCGGTTCAAAGATCCTTCGCCCAAAAGAAAAGGGCGGAACGACGATCCGAAGATCGTCATCCCGCCCCGTTCAATTGGTGCGACGCTGTCGCGGCTTACTTCTTCGCGAAAGTGTCCAGATAGGCGATGACGTCCTTGCGCTGCTGCTCGTCGGCCAGCTTGAAGGTCATCTTGGTCGATCCGACCGCGAGTTCCGGCTTGCCCTTCTCGGTCAGGAACTTCTTCAGGAAAGCGTTCGGATCGGGCAGGTACTGCATGACCAGTTCGTTGGTCCAGACCAGACCGGCCTCGCCGGCATTCTTGTTGAGCGGCGAATAGGCAAAGCCGGGGGCGGTGCCCGACTGGCGGCCGATCACGCCGGTCAGCGCCGGGCCGACCAGGTTCTTGGCGTCGGGACCGATGCGGTGACAGGTCATGCACTGCTTGAAGACCGCTTCGCCCTTGGCCGCATCCTGCGCCGAGGCCCCACCGGCCATCATCGACCCAGCCGCGGCAAGCGCCATAAGTGTCAGAATTTTCTTAGCCACGTTATTCTCCATGATCTCGCATTGGCTCTTCGAACGACTCGGCAAGAGAAATGCACTTTCAACGGAAATCATAAAAACCTGTTATCTACGGGCTGTAAAGCCGAATGGACATGTCACTTTGTGGAATACGGGATAGATTTCTTGACTCCTGCCATTGATTTGGCGCAAATCATTCTCGTTTCGAAGCCCTAGGCTTCCTTGATGTCAAGCAGCGTTGTCACTATCTCCACGTCTCGGGGAACAGCGCTTGACGTCGGTTGGTTCAGACATGATGAATACTGGCAAGGCTGCGGCGGAAACGGCCGCGAGACCCACGGGGCAGCCTGATCTGACCCTGCTGCTGGATATGGACGGCATCGTTCGAGACGCCACCCTGTCCGGAGCCATGGCTGACGAGCGCATCGAGAGCTGGCTGGGCCGCCCCTGGAGCGAGATCGCCGGCGAGACCGGCGGCGACAAAATTAAACGGATGGTCGACGACACCCGCGCCAGCGGGTTTTCGGCGTTTCGCCAGATCAACCAGAAATTCCCGAGCGGCGTTGAAATTCCTATGGAATTCACCGCGATGCTGCTCGGCGACCGGACCGGCATGCTGGTGTTGGGCAAGAACTTGCAGGCGGTCGCGGAATTGCAGGCCCGGCTGATCGCCGCCCAGCAATCGATGGAGCGGGATTATTGGCGGCTGCGCGAGGTCGAGACCCGCTATCGGCTGGTGTTCGACGCTTCCAACGAAGCCGTGGTGATCGTTTCGGCAACCGATTTCCGCGTCGTCGAGGCCAATCTCTCCGCCGTGCAGGCGCTGACCGGACGCCAGCGCGGCAACGACGCGCTCGCCGGCCGCGAATTTCTGCTCGATGTCGCGCCGAAGGATCGCGAGGCGGTGCACGCCATGCTGGCGCGCGTGCGCGAGCGCGGCAAGGCGCTGAGCATCCTGGTGCATCTCGGATTCTCCGAGCAGGCCTGGATCCTGCGCGGCGCCTTGGTGCCATCGGAGCCGGGACAGATCCTAATTTTGCACTTCACCCCGGCAGCGATCGCGGCGCCGAGCACCGAACAACTCGAGCATGCGGCGATCAAAGAGCTGATCGACCGCGTCCCCGACGGCTTCGTCGCGCTCGATGCCGGCGGCACCATCCAGCACGCCAACCAGGCGTTTCTCGATCTGGTGCAGGTCGGCTCCAAGCCGCCGGTGATCGGCGAATCGCTCCGGCGTTGGCTGTCGCAGCCCGGCGCCGACTGGAACGCGTTGCTGGCGCAACTGCGTCGCTACAAGACGGTGCGATTGTTCCGCACCACGTTGCGCGGCGAACTCGGCAGCGAGACCGAAGTGGAAATCTCCGCGGTGGACGCCGACGGCGAGCAGAGCTATATCGGCGTGCTGCTGCGCAACGTGTCGCGCCGCTTCAACGAGATGCCCGAAGGCGATGCGCTGCGCACGGCGTTGGGCCCGATCAGCGAGCAGCTCGGCCGATCGTCGCTGCGCAAACTGGTCAAGGATACGGTCAGCATCGTCGAGCAGCACTACGTCAAACAGGCCCTGGAACATGCCGGCGGCAACCGCACCGCGACCGCGGAGCTTCTGGGATTGAGCCGGCAAAGCCTTTATGCAAAGCTGAACCGCTACGGTCTCGACGACCGGGACACGGACGCCCAGGATATCTCAGAGGACTGAGTTGGTTGATGCCCACGCGCCCACTGCGTTCGGAAAGGCTGACCTTTCGAATTGCGAGCGGGAGGAAATTCATCTCGCGGGCTCGATCCAGCCGCACGGCGCGTTGCTCGTTGTCAGCGAGCCGGACCATATCGTCGTCCAGGCCAGCGCCAATGCCGCGGAATTCCTGAACCTCAAGCAGGTTCTCGGGCTACCGTTGGCCGATCTCGACGGCGATCTCCTCATTCGCATCCTGCCGCATCTCGATCCGACCGCGGAAGGCATGCCGATCGCGGTACGCTGCCGGCTCGGCAACCCGGCGACGGAGTTCGACTGTCTGCTGCACCGGCCGCCTGAAGGCGGGTTGATCATCGAACTCGAACGCGCCGGCCCCTCGCTCGACCTATTGCACCAGATCGCGGCGGCGCTCGAAACCATTCGGAGCGCGAGTACGCTGGGGGCACTCTGCGATCAGGCGGCGAGCCTGTACCGCGAGCGCACCGGCTACGACCGGGTGATGGTCTATCGGTTCGATGACCAAGGCCATGGCGAGGTGTTCTCCGAGCGCTGTCGATCGGATCTCGAAGCCTATCTCGGCAACCGCTATCCGGCCTCCGACATCCCGCAGATCGCCCGCCGGCTTTATGAGCGAACCCGGGTCCGCGTGCTGGTCGACGTCAATTACCAGCCGGTGCCGTTGCAGCCGCGGCTGTCGCCCTTGACCGGGCGTGAACTCGATATGTCGCTGTGCTTCCTGCGCAGCATGTCGCCGATTCATCTGCAGTATCTCAAGAACATGGGGGTCCGCGCCACGCTGGTGGTGTCGCTGATGGTGGGCGGCAAACTGTGGGGGCTGATCGCCTGCCACCACTACGAGCCGCGTTTCCTGCATTTCGCATCCCGCGCGGTGTGCGAGTTGCTGGCCGAGGCGATCGCCACCCGGATCGTGGCGCTGGAAAGCTTCGCGCAGAGCCAGTCCGAGATCTTCGTGCAGCGTCTCGAGCAGCGAATCATCGAGGCGATCTCGCGCGAGGGCGACTGGCGAGCCGGTTTGTTCGACACCGCGCAATCGATCCTGCAGCCGCTCGCCGCCAGCGGCAGCGCGCTGATCTATGAAGGCCAGGTCAGCAGCGTCGGCGAAGTGCCCGGCACCCAGGACATTCGCGCGATCGGGGCCTGGTTGGATCGGCAGCCGCGCACCGCGGTGATCTACACCGCGGCGCTCGGGATCGACGTCCCGGAATTCGCGCCGCTGACCAAGGTCGCCAGCGGCATCGTCGCCATCCCGGTGTCCAGCAATCCCGGCGAATATCTGATCTGGTTTCGCCCGGAGCGCGTACACACCGTGACCTGGGGCGGCGACCCGCTGAAGCCGTTCGTGATCGGCGACAATCCCGCGGACCTGTCGCCGCGCCGGTCGTTTGCGCAGTGGCACCAGCTGGTGGAGGGGACCTCGGATCCGTGGGGCCCCGCCGACGTCGCCGCCGCGCGCGCGATCGGCGCCGCCGTTGCCGACATCGTGCTGCAGTTTCGCGCGGTGCGCACGCTGATCGCCCAGGACCAGCTGGAAAAATTCAGCAGTCAGGTCGGCATCTCGGATCAGCCGGTGATCATCGCCGATATCGAAGGCAAAATCCTGCTGCTGAACGATGCATTCCGGGCGTTGCTGCCGACCGACCATGTGCCGTCGCAGCGGCTCGACAATCTGGCGGGCGCGTTCTGCGATCCGGAGGAATTTCTACGCTGCATCCGCGACCTCATCACCTATCGTCGGCCCTGGCGCGGCGAAATGTTGTTGCGCGGAGAAGGCAACGACTCCAAGCCGCTGCTGGTGCGGGCCGATCCGGTTTTCCCTTCGAAGGATCGCGTGCTCGGCTTCGTGCTGATCTTCGTCGATGTGACCAATCGCAAGGCCGCGGAGGCGGCGCGGAGCCGGCTGCAGGAAGGCATCATCAACAGCCATCGGGTCGGCAGCGTGCGGCTCGATAGCAAGACCGATCTGATCTACCAGAATCTGTTGTCGTCGGTGGTCGAGAACGCGCAGCTCGCCGCGTTGGAGATCACCTATGGGGTGGAGACCAGCCGCATCGCCGGCATGCTGGAAAGCGTCCGCAATTCGACGCTGCGCACCGCCGAGGTGCTGCAGCATCTGGTCTGGCATTCGTCGCGGACCTCCGGCGACGACAAGTGAGCGCAAGCCGCGCCGTCGCGCGGCCACCGACGCCGTGGCTCGACCATCACGGCGGGCGGGCTAGAGCATTTTCGGTTGAGATTGAAGCATCCAACCCAAACGCGGCCGTCATTCCGGATTGCGAGTTCGAAGAACGAGCAAGTCCGGAATCCATA
>NZ_JACHIH010000047.1 GCF_014203125.1 Rhodopseudomonas rhenobacensis | reverse complement strand
ACCGCACCCCACCAACCGCACTCCTGCGCAGCGATCGCGACACATCATATCGCCGAGAGCCGCCAATCGAATAGCTTCACAGGCTCTCAGGATGAGCATGACAGGATGAGACGCATGCGGTAGGTGACGAGAAACCTACTTCAACGGCCGCAGGATCCGCGTCAGTTCGCCGTGGACGAATTCGTTGCCGCAGACCACGTTGCCGGTTTTCAGGAGATCGCCGCCGTCGAGCTCGCCGACGGTGCCGCCGGCCTCCTTCACCATGACGATGCCGGCCGCGATGTCCCAGGCCGACAGGTTGCGCTCCCAGTAGCCGTCGAAGCGGCCGGCGGCGACCGCCGCCATGTCGAGCGACGCCGCGCCGAAGCGGCGGAAGCCCGCGACCTTGGGCTGCAGCGCGCCCATTTCCTTTTGCGCCAGCGCGAAATCGCCGCGGCCGATATGCGGCAGCCCGCAGGCGATCACGCATTCGTTGAGCTGGCGGCGGCCGGCGACGCGCAGCCGCTGGTCGTTGAGGAAGGCGCCGCCGCCGCGCTCGGCCATGTAGAGCTCGTCGTTGGCGGGGTTGTAGATCAGCCCGGCGATGATCTGGTCGTCGCGCTGCAGGGCGATCGAGATCGCGAATTGCGGAATGCCGTGCAGGAAGTTGGTGGTGCCGTCGAGCGGGTCGACGATCCAGGTGTGGCTCTTGTCGGTGCCTTCGCGGATGCCGCCTTCCTCGCCGAGGAAGCCGTAGCCGGGCCGCGCCTTGGTGAGGTCGCTGTACAGCATCTCCTCGGCGCGCTTGTCGGCCAGGGTGACGAAATTCGCCGGCCCCTTCATCGACACTTGAAGATTCTCGACCTCGCCGAGATCGCGTTTGAGGCTGCGGCCGGCGCGGCGCGCGGCCTTGACCATGACGTTCATGAGGGCGGAATGCAGCATGATCTCGGTCCGAACGACCTGAGCGTCAGGTCTCTTGGTGGGAAAGGAAGGGGTGGGGATTGCCCTGCCGGGCGGGCGGCGTCAAGGGCGCATCACTTGGTGCCGAGCCATTTGCGCGCCGCGGCGTCGACCTTGGCGCGATCCTCGGGGTTGAGCTGGGCCAAAGCCTCGTCCAGCATCAGGTCGCCCTTGCCGGCGGTTTTGGACACCACGTGCCATTTCAGCCCTTCCAGGCGGTCCTCCGGCGGGCCGTTGCCGGTGACCAGCACGCGGGCGAGCCGGTTTTGCGCGATCGGGTTGTTCTGCCGGGCCGCTTTTCGCAGCAGCGCCACCGCGGCGGCCTCGTTCTTCGGGGTGCCGGTGCCGTTGTACATCGCGATGGCGTATTCGACCTCGGCGTCGACATTGCCGGACAATGAGGCGGCCTGCAGCAACCGCACCGCCTGCTCGACGTTTTTCTCGACCCCGGTGCCTTCCTTGTAGAACGTCGCCAGCGCGTATTGCGCCTCCGGATTGCCGGCGTCGGCGGCGAGCCGCAGCAATTCGGCGGCGCGCTTGGTGTCCTGCGGAAAGGTCTGGCCGTCGAGATACAACAGCGCCAGATTATACGCCGCCTTCGGATTGCCGAGCTTGGCGGAGGAGGCGAGCCAGCGCGCGGCGTCCTCGCGATTGGCCGGGCCGCCGCGGCCGGCCAGCCGCAGCATCGCCAGCGCGAACATGGCTTCGCGGTCGCCCAGCTCGGCGGCGCGTTGATACCACTCCGCGGCCTTGGGGTAATCGCGTTTGATCCCGAGCCCGGAGGAGTAAAGCTCGCCCAGCATGGTCATCGCCTTGGGGTCGCTGTAGTCCTCGGCGCGCCGGGTGGCGAGATCGAACGCGGTCTTGTAGTGGCCGCGCTGATAGGCGCCGAACACCAGATCGACGCGGGATTCGTCGATCGGCTCGGGCGCCGGCGCCGGCGGCGCGGGCTCGCCGGGTTTCTTGCCGGCGGTCGGCGCCGGCTTCGGCTGCGCCTTCGGCGCCTCCGGTTTGGGAGTGGCGAGCGGCTTCGGCTTGGCGGGCGCCGGCGGCTTCGCTGTGGGTTTCGCGGGCGCGGGTCGCGGTGCGGCGGGTTTGTTCTGCGGCGCGACCGGAATCGGCGCCGGCGGCGACAGCGAGATCTGCGCCGAGGCCGGCTGCGCCAGCAGTGCGCAGCCGAGCAACATCGCCGTGCCCTGCAGTGCCGTCGGCAACCTCATTGCGGGTCGACCTTGGCGGGTCTTGCAAGCGAGGCCAGCAATGCCTGGTAGCCTTGCGCGATCGCGGCACGGGCATCGCCGAGCGCCGCATCGGCGCCGCGCGGATCGTCCCAGATCAACTCGCCGACCAGCACGAAATCGGCGCCGGCCGCCGCGAACTCCTGCGCTTCGGCGAGCGTCGCGGCGTAGCCGACGCAGGGCGGCTCGAACAACTCGGCCCACCATTGCAGCCGCTCGGCGATGGCGTCCGGCGCCGGGCGCTGGCCGTCGGCGTCGGGTTCGCCGAACAGCACGTAGTCGGCGCCGGCTTCGCCCGCCAGCATCGAATCGTGGCGGGTGCGCAGGCCGCCGATCCCGGCGATGCGGTCGGGCTGCAGCTCCGGCAGATGCTCCTGCATCGCCTCGACGCCGTTAAGATGTGCGCCGTCGGCGCCGGCGCGCGCCACCAGCTCGGGGTGGCCGTCGAGCAACAGCGCCGCGCCGGCGTTCTGCACCGCCGGCGCCAACGCCTTGGCCCGCGAGATCATGCCGCGCTGATCGGTCAATTTCAGCCGCAGCAGCACCGCGGCCACGTCATGGGCTTCGATCAGAGCCGGCAACTTGGCGGCGAGCGCGGCGGCGTCCTCCTCGAGCACGGGGGTCGCAAGATACAGCCGCGGAGCCGGCGGTGGAGGAGCTGGTTTAGCGGCCATGGGTGTTCAAGCAGCCTTGTTCTGTTCCAGCTCGGGCGTCCATTGCCCTTTGCTGGCGAGCGAATTCATTCGGGCGCGATGGGCGAAGGCCTGCTGACCGGCAACGACATTCTCGAGCTTGCCGGCCCAGGCCTGCTGCGGGGCCGCCTGCAGCGCGCGGCCATAGGAGAAGGTCACCGGCCACGGCAGCCCGCCCAACTTGTTGATGGCGTCAAGATGCGCGGTGGCGTCCACGTCGGATTGCCCGCCGGACAGGAACGCGATGCCCGGCACCGCCGCGGGCACGCAGGCCTTGAGCAGCCGCACGGTTTTCTCGGCGACCTCGGCCACTCCCGCCTGATTGGCGGATTTCTTGCCGGCCACCGCCATGTTGGGTTTCAGGATCATGCCTTCCAGCGCGACTTTCGCGTAATACAGCTCCTGGAAGGTTTCCTTGAGCACGAATTGCGTCACCTCATAGCAGCGATCGATGTCGTGGTCGCCGTCCATCAGCACCTCCGGCTCGACGATCGGCACGATCTGCGCGGCCTGGCACAGCGCCGCATAACGCGCCAGCGCGTGCGCGTTGGTGTGGATCGCGGCGTAAGTCGGAATCCCCGCTCCGATATCGATCACCGCCCGCCATTTGGCGAACCGCGCGCCCTGCTTGTAATATTTCGCCAGCCGGTCGGCGAGCTTGTCGAGCCCGAGCGTAATGGTCTCGCCCGGGCAGTTGGGCAGCGCCTGGGTGCCCTCGTCGACCTTGATGCCGGGGATCGCGCCGGCCTGCTCGATCAATTTGATCAGCGGCGTGCCGTCCTTGCCGTCCTGCCAGATCGTCTCGTCGTAAAGAATCACGCCGGAAATGGCCTGCGCCATCGGCTGTTTGGCGCGGAACAGCATTTCCCGATAGTCGCGGCGGGATTCCTCGGTCGAGGTGACGCCGATGGCGTCGAACCGCTTCTTGATGGTGCCGCCGGATTCATCGGCCGCCAGCAGCCCCTTGCCGGGCTGCACCATGGCTTGCGCCACCTTGTTGAGGTCGGTGAGATTCATCGCTGTCTCCTGGGGCTTGTCATGGCCGAAAATGCGACGGATGTCAGACGAAACCCAGGAAAATCGCAAGCGCGCGATTGACCAGGGTCATGTCGGTATCAGACAAGCGGCCGATACGGCGAGACACCCGTCGTAGGGCCACGGCGGTGATCTTGTCGACCATGACCTGCGACCGCTGTACCAGGCCGTTGCTCGGGTCCGGCTCGATCTGAATCCGCAGCGCCGGCACGTCGCGCAATTCCGTCGTCAAAGGCAGCACGGCAAGCGACGCGATATCCGTGAAGGCGTTCGCCTGGACGATGACTGCCGGTCTCGGTTTGCCGAAGTCTCCCTGCAGCACGACAAGGACGATATCGCCCCTGGTCACTTCCAGCCTTCAGGGTCGAACCAATGCTCAAGTTCCGCGAGAATCTCTTGCTCATGCGGATCGTCTTTGAGGAGGAGGCACTGCCGCTTAATTTCCGCCTTGAACTCCGGCGAGTGGACGTCCGGAACCCACAGCGTCACCGGCTTCAGGCCCATCGCCTTCATCTTGTCGCGGTGCTTGCGGACCCGCTTGGCGGCGTCGCTGCGCTTTGCAGCGTCCGTCGGCTTGGCCTTGTCGTCCATGGCGCGTCTCCCGGGAGCGTTACATGTAACATACTCCCGGGCCGACAGCGCTTCAAGAAGCGCGGCTTATTGCGGCCGCAGCACCTCGACGCCGGGCAACGGCTTGCCTTCCATCCATTCCAGGAAGGCGCCGCCGGCGGTCGAGATATAGGTGAAGTCGGCCGCCACGCCGGCCTGGTTGAGCGCCGCCACGGTGTCGCCGCCGCCCGCCACCGACACCAGCTTGTGCGTCTTGGTGCGGGCCGCGGCGTGCTGCGCAGCCGCCACGGTGCCGGCGTCGAACGGATGCAGTTCGAAGGCGCCGACCGGGCCGTTCCAGACCAGGGTGGCGGCGTCGTCGATCGCGGCGTTGATCCGCGCCACCGAACGCGGGCCGACGTCGAGGATCATGCCGTCGGCCGGGATCGAGTCGAGGCCATAGGCAAACGCCGGCGCGTTGGGCGCGAAGTGATAGGCGACGGTGGCGTCGACCGGCAGAATGATGGCGCAATTGGCGGCTTCGGCCTTGGCGATGATGCGCAGCGCGGTCGGCGCCAGATCCTTCTCGCACAAAGACTTGCCGACATTGATGCCCTGGGCGTGCAGGAAGGTGTTGGCCATGCCGCCGCCGATCACCAGCGCGTCGACCTTGCTGACCAGGTTTTCCAACAGATCGATCTTGCTGGAGACCTTGGCGCCGCCGACGATGGCGATCACCGGGCGTTTCGGCGCTTCCAGCGCCTTGTTCAGCGCGTCGATCTCAAGCTGCATGGTGCGTCCGGCATAGGCCGGCAGCTTGTGGCCGACGCCTTCGGTCGAGGCGTGGGCGCGGTGCGCGGCGGAGAACGCGTCGTTGACCCAGAGGTCGCCGAGCTTGGCCAGTTCGTCGACGAATTCAGGCTCGTTCTTTTCCTCGCCTTTGTGGAAGCGGGTGTTTTCCAGGCAAAGAATGTCGCCGTCCTGCATCTTGGCGATCGCGGCAGCCGCGACCTCGCCGATGCAGTCCTCGGCGAACCCGACCGGGCGCTTGATCACCTCGGCGAGCGCGGCTGCGACCGGGCGGAGCGATTCCTTGGGATCGACGCCTTTCGGCCGGCCGAAATGCGCCAGGATGATCACCTTGCCGCCCTTGTCGGCGATCTCCAGGATGGTCGGGGCGACGCGGTCGAGGCGGGTGGTGTCAGTGACCTTGCCGGCGTCCATCGGGACGTTGAGGTCGACGCGCAACAGCACGCGTTTGCCCTTCAGCTCGGCATCATCGAGGGTGCGGAATGATTTTGTCATTTTCTGAGTACATTCAGTGCGAAGATGAGGATACCGGAGCCTATGCCCCAGGTTGCGAAAATAATGGTGAGCATGGTCCAGGTCGTGGGCAGGCTAGAGAACCGCGCGTCGATGCCGCTGAGCCGACCTTCGATGCCGGTCAGACGACCTTCGAGGCCGCTGAGGCGGCCTTCGATCTTCGCCAGGATGATCTCGATCGATCGGAGCGACGCTTTGACGTCTTTCATATCGTCTTCGATGCCGGCCACCCGCGATTCAAGCATCGGATCCTCCGGGCCGCCTCCAGACTGAGCCCCGCTTCTGCCGGGAAAACGAAGAACTTCGACCATGGTCTCAGTCCTTGGGTATAGGTTTGCTGGCCTTACGCAGCAGACTGGTCAAGTGTTGTTCAAGATGGCCGCAACGCGTGCAAGCTAGCGTGATAACCGGCTTAAGAGGATCATCAATAAGGCTGGAATGAAACGCGTCGGTCCCTTGATCAGCGAGATAGAACTGATCGTGGCCGCAGCGGAGACAACGAAGATCCGGGAAGCTGGTCTTCACTAAGCCGACCAGCTCCTCGAATCTCGGTGTGCTATCCGTCGCGTCCGCCATGATCCTCGCTTCAAGGGTCCGTCGGTGTCGTCGCTATCTTGTCAGATCAGCTTGCCCATCGCCACGGCGGTGTCGGCCATGCGGTTGGAGAAGCCCCACTCATTGTCGTACCAGGACATCACCCGCACCGAGGTGCCGTTCTGCACCTTGGTCTGGTCCATGTGGAAGGTGGACGAGTGCGGGTCGTGGTTGAAGTCGATCGAGACGTTGGGCGCGTCGGTGTAGCCGAGGATGCCCTTGAGCTGCTGCTCGGCGGCGCGCTTCATGGCGTCGTTGATCTCGTCCTTGGTGGTGGCGCGCTGGGCGATGATCTTGAGGTCGACCACCGAGACGTTCGGGGTCGGCACCCGGATCGCGACGCCGTCGAGCTTGCCCTTCAGTTCCGGCAGCACCAGGCCGATCGCCTTGGCGGCCCCCGTGGAGGTCGGGATCATCGACATCGCAGCAGCCCGGCCGCGGTAGAGGTCCTTGTGCATGGTGTCGAGCGTCGGCTGGTCGCCGGTATAGGCGTGGATCGTGGTCATGAAGCCGGTCTCGATGCCGACCAGGTCGTTCAGCACCTTGACCACCGGGGCCAGGCAGTTGGTGGTGCAGGAGCCGTTGGAGACCACCAGGTGGTCCTTGGTCAGCTTGTCGTGGTTGACGCCGAACACCACGGTCAAATCAGCGCCGTCCGAGGGCGCCGAGACCAGCACGCGCTTGGCGCCGGCGGTGAGATGCAGCGCGGCCTTGTCGCGCGCGGTGAAGATGCCGGTGCATTCCAGCGCGATGTCGACGTCGAGTTCTTTCCAGGGCAGCGTCGCCGGATCCTTCACGGCGCAGACCTTGATCTTGCCGCGGCCGATATCGATGGTGTCGCCCTCGACGGTCACCGTGCCGGGGAAGCGGCCGTGCACCGAATCGAAGCGCAGCAGATGCGCGTTGGTCTCGACCGGCCCGAGGTCGTTGATGGCGACGACTTCGATATCGTCGCGACCGGACTCATAAATTGCCCGCAGCACGTTACGACCGATGCGGCCAAATCCATTGATCGCGACCCGAATTGCCATTCAACTTCTCCTCAAGGGACCAAAGACTTTGTTGTTTGCTGATGGGTCGGTTTCATGCCCTGAATGACGCCTTCTGGCAATGCGTCAATGTTGTGAGGGTTATTTTCCGGTCCCGTTTTCGCGTTGCGGTGCGAGAGCCGCGACGTTGGATCGCAGCTCTCGCTCCTTGGTGACCTGCGGCTGCGACCGCGGAGCAGCAATTTATCATTCCGGCGCGGTTTGGCGGCGGCCATGCTCCGCCGACCGCGCGGCGCGGAATGAAGTTCTAGTTCCGCTGCAGCCGCTCGGTGGCTGCCTTCACCACGGCCTCGGCGGTGATGCCGAAATGCTTGTAGAGATCCTTGGCCGGGGCGCTGGCGCCGAACGTGCTCATGCCGACGAAGCCGCCGTCGGGGCCGATCACCGCGTCCCAGCCGAACCGCACCGCGGCCTCGACCGCGACCTTGACCCGCGCCTCGCCGATGATGCCGTGGCGGACCTCGTCCTTCTGCAGCAGCAACAGGTCGAGCGAGGGCACCGAGACCACCCGGGTCGCGATGCCGCCCTCCGAAAGCTGCTTCTGCGCGGCGACCGCGATTTCCACCTCGGAGCCGGAGGCGAACAGCGACACCTCGGCGGTGCCGTCGGCGGCGACCAGCTCATAGGCGCCCTGCGAACACAGATTGTCGGCGTGGGCGGTGGTGCGGACCGGCTGCAGCGCCTGCCGCGACAGCGCCAGCACCGTCGGGCCGGTGGTATTTTCCAGCGCCAGCTGCCAGCATTCCGCGGTTTCCACCGGATCGGCCGGGCGGAACAGCCGCAGATTCGGCATCGCCCGCAAGGACGCCAGATGCTCGACCGGCTGGTGGGTCGGGCCGTCTTCGCCAAGTCCGATGGAATCGTGGGTCATGATGTAGACCACCGGGGTGTGCGACAGCGCCGCGATCCGCATCGAAGGGCGCGCATAGTCGGTGAAGCACATGAAGGTGCCGCCGGCCGGCGCGAAGCCGCCATGCGCGGAGATGCCGTTCATCGCCGCCGCCATGCCCATTTCGCGAATGCCGTAATGGATGTAGCGGCCGGAAAAATCGCCCGGCTTGACGTCCTTGGCGGACTTCACCCTGGTGTTGTTGGAGGGCGTGAGGTCCGCCGAGCCGAGCAGCAATTCCGGCATGATCGGCTCGATTGCCTCGAGCACCAGCTCGCTGGCCTTGCGGGTGGCGATGGTCTGCGGCGTGGCGACCAGTTTTTCCTTCAGCGCCCGGATAGTGTCGCCGAGCACCTCGGGGCGCTTGCGATCGACCACCCGGCGCTGGAATTCGCTGCGCTTGGTCTCCTCCATCGTCTCGAAGCGCTGCCGCCAGTCGGCGTGGGCGCTGGCGCCTTCGCGGCCGACATTGCGCCAGGCGTGCAGCACGTCCTCGGGAATTTCGAACGGGCCGTAATTCCAGCCCAGCGCTTTCTTGGCGCCGGCCAATTCTTCGGCCCCGAGCGGCTCGCCGTGGGCCTTCGAGGTGCCGGCCTTGTGCGGGGCGCCGAACCCGATCGTGGTCTTGCAGGCGATCATCGTCGGCCGGTCGGAGGTCTGCGCCTGTTTGATCGCCTCCGCGATCGCCTTCTGGTCGTGGCCGTCGATTTGCACCGCGTTCCAGCCGTGCGCCTTGAAGCGGGCGACCTGGTCGACGCTGTCGGACAAGGTCAGCGGGCCGTCGATCGAGATGCCGTTGTCGTCATAGAGAAAGATCAGCTTCGACAGTCTGAGATGGCCGGCGAGCGCGATCGCCTCGTGGCTGACGCCCTCCATCAGGTCGCCGTCGGAGCACAGCACGTAAGTGGTGTGGTCGACGATGTCGTCGCCGAATTCCGCCGCCAACAGCCGTTCGGCCAATGCGGTGCCGACCGACGACGCGACGCCCTGGCCGAGCGGGCCGGTGGTGGTCTCGACGCCGGCGGTGATGAAATTCTCCGGATGGCCCGGGGTTTTGGAGTCGAGCTGGCGGAAATTCTTGATCTGGTCGAGCGTGACGTCCTCGTTGCCGGTCAGATAGAACAGCGCGTAGAGCAGCATCGAGCCGTGCCCGGCAGACAGGATGAAGCGGTCGCGATCCGGCCAGCGCGGGTCCTCGGCGTCGAATTTCAGGAACTGGGTGAACAACACGGTGGCGATGTCGGCGGCGCCCATCGGCAGGCCGGGATGGCCGGATTTCGCCTTCTCCACGGCGTCCATCGCCAGCGCGCGGATTGCATTGGCCATACGGGAGGAATCGACCTGCGTCATGAAACTACCGCCTGAGTGAGAGGATCATTGTGGCCCGCCGTACCGACCGGCTGCCATCGCATCAGATGGTGCGGCGGGGCCAGTTCTGGAAGACAACTCGCGAAGAGAAGACAAGTCGCGACGACGCGTCTCGTAAGACGCATCTGAAACAGGGTGTTCGTGAGCTCGCGTGGACAAGCAGGTGAATAGCATCTGCATCGGCCCAGTCCAAGGGCCGGCTCGTCGTCGGGCGCCGGGTCGGCAAGGGGCGAATTGCCGCTTTACGGTGCATAGTTTCGCCACGGCGTTGCGCTTGGCTGCTTTGCTGCGTAAATTTAACCACGTAAAGGCTTGCTGAAACGCGGCTTTTGTCAGGCTTCGAGGGAAGGCGCGCGCCGCGATGACTGATCGCCCATCCGGTCCACTTGCTCAGACGCTGTCGTCCGACATCGCCGCGGCGACGCGTCGGCTGCAGGCGGCGCTCGAGGCGCTGGAAAGCGCTGCGGAGCGGCGCAGCGAGGCCGATCGCGACGAGGACGAGCTAGCGTCGCGGATCCATGCGCTGGGGGTCGACCGCTCCCGGCTGGCCGACGAACTCGACGGTTCGCTGGTACGCTCGCGCAAGCTGGAACGCACCAACCGCGAGATCGCCGAGAAGCTGGATGCCGCGATCGGCACCATCCGCTCGGTGCTCGACGCCGAGGATTCCGCATGAGCGAAGCCTCCAGCCACGTCAACGTCACCATCAACGGCCGGCAGTATCGGATGGCCTGCGAGGAAGGCCAGGAAGAGCGGCTGATCCGGCTCGCCGACGACCTCGCCTCGCGCATCGTCGGCTTGCGGGGAAAATTCGGCGAGATCGGCGACGCCAGGCTGATCGTGATGGCGGCTTTGACGGTGTCCGACGAGCTGCTCGACGCGCAGGGCCGTATCGCCGCGCTGGAGCAGGAGCGCGACGCGCTGCGCCAGGGCGGCGCCGCGGCGAAAGTGGTGGAGACCGCGGTGGTGGCGGCGCTGAATTCCGCCGCCGCGCGCATCGAAAAGACCACCCAGGTGCTGAACCGCACCATCGGCGGCGGCATCGCGATCGGCTAGCGCACTTTCAGTTGGGATTGAAGCACCCAACACAAATGCTGTCGCCATTCCGGATTGCGAGTTCGCCACAACGAGCAAGTCCGGAATCCATATCCCCTGCAGGGGTTATGGATTCCTGGCTCGCTCGCAGCTAAAGCTGCTCGCGCCCCGGAATGACAGTCTGGGAATATTGGAGCGCATCAATCAAACTCGAAAAGTCTCTCGCGTTGTTCGCGCCGCCGCTCGCGCGGCCTACACAGGTTCGCAGACGCTGAGGCTTTCGCTGCGCGCCTTGATCATCTGATGACATTCGCAGGCCCGGACCCGCAACCCGGCGGGGTCGCTGATCGTCAACAGGCCGCGGCTGTAGCGCAGGATGCCCGCCCGCTGCAGGCCGATCGCAACCGCCGACACGCTGTTGCGCTGCACGCCGAGCATATGGGCGAGGCCATCCTGGGTCAGTTGCAGCACGTCGCTGCGGGCGAGGTCTCGCGCCAGCAACAGCCGCCAGCACAGCCGGGCTTCGACGCCGTGCGAGGCATTGCAGGCGGCGATCTGTTCGGACTGCATCGCCTGGGCGCGGTGCGCCTGCTGCAATGCGGCGCGCAGCGCCGGGCTGCGCTGCATCACCATGTGGAAATGCGCGGCGTAGATGATCGAGGCCTGACCGGGAAATCGCACTACCCCGCCCATCGACGAGATCGCGCCGCTCAACAGGCTGGTGCCGCCGAACACGCCTTCGCGCCCGATCATCGCGACGTCGATCTTCTCGCCCTCGGCGAAGCTGATGATCTTGGAAATGATGCCGCTCTGCGGGAAGTACACCTGGGTCAGCCGCGAACCGGCCTCCGCCAGCACGTCACCGAGTTTCAGCTCGACGGTCCGCAGATAGGGCAGCAGCAGTTCGAACTCGGCGAGTGGAAGCGCCGCGAGGAACTCATTGGGTGACTGAATCACCGAGCCCATCTTCCCTCCCGTGGAGCGTTTACCCGCTCGATTTATGATTTTAACCTCGCTTGATTCCATCACTATGGGCTATGTCTCAGAAAATACAATGTAAATTCAGATTACACAGCCGTCGGAGAAACGACGCAACGGGTTATGACCTGTGAATGACTACGCGTAGTTCGCCTTACGGTTGCGTCATAAAGCAGACATAACTCAATCGTGACGCTAATGTCTGCGCCGGGATCGAACCAAACCGCTGCAGGAAATCGCCGGATCTGGTTAGCATGCTCGCGGCGTCGGCCGCGCCGACCGATCGCAGCGGCCGCGTAAGATCCAGTCGCCGACGTCGTCCCAAGGAGTTTCACATGCAGGTCAATCCCTATCTGTTCTACGACGGCGACTGTGAGGAAGCCTTCAACTACTACGCGCGGGTGCTCGGCGGCGTGATCGAGGCGATGCTGACCCATGAGGGCACCCCGGCGGCCGAGCACGTGCCGGCGGATTGGGTGAAGAAGATCATGCACGCGCGGATGACGATCGACGGCGAGGTGCTGATGGCCTCCGACGCGCCGCCCGGCAGCTCGGCAAAGCCGGCCGGATTCTCCGTGTCGCTGCAGGTCGAGGACCCGGCGCGCGCCGAGCAGGTGTTCGCAGCCTTGGCCGACGGCGGCGCGATCAAGATGCCGATCGCGCAGACCTTCTGGGCCAAGCGGTTCGGCATGTGCGTCGACCGCTTCGGCATCCCCTGGATGATCAACTGCGATTAGTTACTTCGCGCCGTCATCCTGAGTGTCTGACCGAAAAAGCAGCGAGCAAAACCAGGGGGTTTCGTCATTGCGAGCCGAGGGCGGCGCGCAGCGCCGCCCGAACAGCGACGCAATCCAGGGGCCTCACGCGTAGCCCTGGATTGCTTCGTCGCAAGAGCTCCTCGCAATGACGCGTTGAATGCCCGATTCCATTAATCGCTTTTTGAGTCAGGCTCTGAGGAGCCCGGCGCAGCGCGTAGCGCGAAGCCTGGCGTCTCGAAGGATGGCCGCAGGTCGCTGCATTCAGTCTGGCGCAGTCAAGCTGCGGCGCCGCACTTCTCCCCTGCCCCTTGCGGGCAGGGGCCGGGGGTGGGGGTCCACAGATACGGCGCGTAGTTAGCGACCATGTTTCTCGGAGATGTGCTGCGCGCTAACAAATGATCGCTGACCGCGCAACAGATCGGCGCGCAAATCGCTGACCGCTAAACGTAACCCCCACCCCCAACCCCTCCCCGCAAGGGGCCCGCAAGGGGGAGGGGAGCGCGCTGCCGTCGTGTCGCGTCGGGGTCATTCTCAAAGGTGTCATCATCAATGACTGTCACGCCAAGCTGACGGTGGGTCGGCATTGCGACGCTAAGTCCAAACTTGCGGCCTGCTACTCACATAAATCTGTTCCGGTGGCGGAACCGGGCTGATAGCCTCGGCGTTGCGCTTCGACACATGATCGCCGACGGGATCGCCGATGAGCAGCTTTGCCAGGAATGCCGTGGTGCTCGGGCTGCTGTCGGCGGTCGGGCCATTCGCCGTCGACATGTATCTGCCGGCGCTGCCCTCGATCGCCGGTGATTTGAACGCCTCGACCGCCGCGGCGCAATTGTCGCTGACGGTGTACTTCCTGGCGTTCGGCGTCTTTCAAATTCTCTACGGTCCGGCCTCCGACATGATCGGCCGCAAGCCGCCGCTCTATATTGGTCTCGTGCTGTTTGCGCTCGGCGCGATCGGCGGCGCGCTGGCGCCGTCGATCGGCTGGCTGATCGCCGCCCGGGTGCTGCAGGGCATCGGCGCCGCGGCGGTGACGGTGATCCCGCGCGCCATCATCCGCGATCTGCACACCGGCACCGAAGCGACGCGGCTGATGGGGATGGTGATGCTGGTGTTCAGCGTCTCGCCGCTGCTGGCGCCGCTCTTCGGCAGCGCGCTGATCGCCTTCCTCGGCTGGCGCGCAGTGTTCGTGGCGATGAGCGCGTCCGCGCTGCTCGGCCTGGTGCTGGTCGCGCTGCTGCTGCCGGAGACCCGGCCGATCGCGCATCGCAGCAAGGGCGGCGTCGGTCAGGTGATGGGCAACTTCGCCGTGCTGTTGCGCGACCGGCAGTTCGTCGGGCTGGTGCTGATCGGCGGGCTCGGGATGGCGAGTTTCTTCAGCTACCTCGCCGGCTCATCCTTCATCTATATCGGCCATTTCAACCTGACGCCGACGCAGTATGCGCTGGCTTTCGCGCTCAACGCGGCGGGCTTCATCGGCGCGTCGCAGCTGGCCGCGCCGCTCGGCGCGCGGTTCGGCATGCGCCGCGCAGTGATCGGCGCGGTGGCGCTCTATGCCGGCATCGCGCTGGTGCTGTTGGCGCTGACCTTGTCGGGCGTCGATGAGCTCGCGGTGCTGATGGCGCTGCTGTTCCTGATCTTCGGTTGTCTCGGCGTGGCGCTGCCGCAGACCATGGTGCTGTCGCTGGAACAGCACGGCCGGATCGCCGGCGCCGCCTCGGCGCTGTCGGCGACGCTGCAGATGCTGATCGGTGCCGCGTTGATCGCGGTGATCAGTCTGTTCGAAAACGGCACCGCGCTGCCGATGGTCGCAGGCATCGCGGTCGCCGCCTGCGCGGCGCTCGGCATCACGCTGGCGACGCTGCGGCCGCGCGCGCCGCTGCCGCAACCGGCGGAATAGGCCGGCCGCTCGAAAAACACTGCCTTCGGTTTGCCACATGATTTTCGGCGCCGGAATCGGCCTCGCGGTCGCGCATCTGGGGCCGCGACAACGCGTGACCTTTCACCGCGTGTCATGTAAAAGCCCTTCACATGAGCTGGCGGAAAGAACCACGGCGCCCGGAGCGCAGTTATCATCATGGCAATCTGAAAGAGGCGCTGCTGCAGGCAGCCCTCGGGCTGATCGCCGAGAAGGGGCCTGGCGGCTTCACCTTCGCCGACGCCGCGCGGATGGCCGGGGTCAGTCCGGCGGCGCCGTATCGGCATTTCCGCGATCGCGATGAGTTGCTGTCGAGCGTCGCGCAGCGCGGCTTCGAGCAATTCGAGGCGGTGCTGACCGCGGCCTGGGATGACGGCCGCCCCGACACCGTTGCGGCGTTCGAGCGGGTCGGCAAGGCCTATCTGGCGTTCGCCCGCAACGAGCCGGCATTCTATTCGGCGATGTTCGAATCCGGCGTTCCGGTCGATCTCAATCCGACGCTGATGGCGGCGTCGGAACGCGCCTTCGGCGTGATTCGCGCTGCCGCAGAACGGCTCGCAGCATTGACTCCGCCCGGCGTGCCGCGGCCGCCGGCGTTGATGATGGCGCTGCATATCTGGTCGCTGGCGCATGGCGTGGCGTCGTTGTTCGGGCGCGGCGACGCGGCGCGGCGGAAATTGCCGATGACGCCCGAAGACCTGCTCGAAGCCGGCGTCTTGATCTATCTGCGCGGGCTCGGTTTCTCGCCCGAGACCGGCGCGCCACCGAAACCGCCGGCCGACGAGAGGCCCGCCGGACCTTGGGGCAAACCCAAGGCATGAGCGCTGTGCGGCTTTGCCGCAGCGCGCCGGGCGCCACCGTCCCCATCTGATCGGCAGGGCCTGTTGGGCAGGTCGGAGCGAGGTTCGCGGGCCTCAAGTTTTCGTGAGTAGCCTGAACCGGAATCCCGCCATCTTGACAAATCCGCGAGACCGTTTAGTTATGTAAATGTTATTTACATTCACAACGGCATGGTGCCGTATGGAGAGAGGCAAATGGCTAACGCCGCAGATCTCAATCGTTGGGGCGGATCCGCCGACGAACGCTACCCGCCGATGTCGCGGTCGCCGTGGCATCCGGGCTGGATCGTCGTGACCGTGCTCGGTTTCATCATCTGGTGGCCGATCGGCCTCGCACTTCTCTTCTTCACCCTCGGGAGCAGGAAAATGGGTTGCTGGGATTCCAACCGCTTTCAGCACAAGATGGAACGGATGCAGGACAAGATGGAGCGGATGCGCGGCCGGATGGACCGCGGCGGCTTCGGCTTCGGCCCGCCGTCCAGCGGCAACCGCGCCTTCGACGAATATCGCGAGGCCACGCTGCGCCGGCTCGAGGAAGAGCAGACCGAGTTCAAGGACTTCCTGGAGCGGCTGCGTCAGGCCAAGGACAAGGCCGAGTTCGACCAGTTCATGGCGCAGCACCGCCCGCGTCCCAACCCGTCGACCGACGGCCAGCCGCAAGCCTGAGCCGATTGCTGCTGAGCCTGCGGGGCTCGGCGCCCCCCACGTCGAGCCTCCGCCGCCCGCCTGTCTCACAGGCGGGCGGTTTCGTTATGAGGTCATCGATCGCGATTAGGCTGGCCGCGGCGTCAAGTCCGAGGGATCAAAGCGCTTTGCCACGGCCGACCATCGCCTGGTAACCTGATCTTAACCAAGATTAGCGTCTGGTTAGGGCAGGGCCGACGCGTCGATAGCCCTCGTTTTGACACGTTGACAGGGGATGCACAGCACGGCTTCGGACGGGCCTCCCCTGCGACACTCAAGGCTTTGGCACCGGCGTTTCGCCCGGCGGCCGGTCGCCGCGGAACCGGCGACCGCAAGCCGCAGCCGATCCGGCACTCGCGTTGAGAGGACCAAAGATGAATCCCGCCGATGTGGCGCAGTCAGCACTACCGCTGGTGTCGTCAGATGTTTCGCTGATCGCGTTATTTTGGCACGCGCACTGGGTGGTGCAGGCGATCATGCTGGGGCTGCTCGGCTGTTCCGTCTGGGTGTGGGCGATCGCGATCGACAAGATGCTGCTCTACTCCCGCACCAAGCGGGCGATGGACCGTTTCGAGCAGGCGTTCTGGTCCGGCGAATCGATCGATGAGCTGTATCGCGCGCTGTCGGCGAAGCCGACGCAGTCGATGGCGGCGTGCTTCGTGGCGGCGATGCGGGAGTGGAAACGTTCGTTCGAGAGCCAGGCGCGCTCCTTTGCCGGGCTGCAGATGCGCATCGAAAAGGTGATGAACGTTTCGATCGCCCGCGAGGTCGAACGGCTGGAACGCCGGCTCCTGGTGCTGGCGACGGTCGGCTCGGCCGGCCCGTTTGTCGGCCTGTTCGGCACCGTCTGGGGCATCATGTCGAGCTTTCAGTCGATCGCCGCGTCGAAGAATACCTCGCTGGCGGTGGTGGCGCCCGGCATCGCCGAAGCGCTGTTCGCCACCGCGATCGGCCTTATCGCCGCCATTCCGGCGACTATCTTCTATAATAAGTTCGCCTCCGAGGTGAACCGCCAGGCGCAGCGGCTGGAAGGCTTCGCCGACGAGTTTTCCGCGATCCTGTCGCGCCAGATCGACGAGCGCGCGTGACGACCTGTCGGCGACGAGCAGCGAGTAGCAGATCATGGGGATGAATTCGGCGGGATCGGGAGGCGGCGGCGGACGGCGCGGCCGGCGTCGCGCCGGCGTGATGGCCGAGATCAACGTCACCCCGATGGTCGACGTCATGCTGGTGCTGCTGATCATCTTCATGGTGTCGGCGCCGATGCTCACCGTGGGCGTGCCGCTCGATCTGCCGCAGACCCAGGCCAAGAGCCTCGAACAGGACAAGAACCCGCTGACGCTGTCGGTCAACCTGAAGGGCCAGGTGTTCCTCAACGAGACCGAGATCGGGTTGGAAGACTTGGTGCCGAAGCTGAAGGCGATCACCGAGGCGCGCAGCGGCATGGACGAGCGGATCTTCGTGCGCGGCGACAAGAAGGTCGACTACGGCACGGTGATGAAGGTGATGGGCCGGCTGTCGGCGGCCGGGTTCCGGCGCGTCGCGCTGGTGACCGAAGTGGATCAGGGATAAGCCCTTGGTGAAGGTCGACAAGACACTGCTGGCGTCGGTTGCCCTGCACGTCCTCGTGATCGGGTACGGCCTCGTGTCTTTTTCGGCTCGCTCGCTGGAAGCGCCGCCGCCGGAATCGATGCCGGTGGATATCATCTCGGCGGATCAGCTGTCGCAGATCACCGCCGGCTCGAAGACCGGCGCCAAGGACAAGCCGAAGCCGCTGGTCGAGAAGATCGCCGACGCCAAGCCGGTCGACGATCCGGTCGGCAAGATCAGCGAAAAGCCGCCGATCGAAACCGCGGTGGCGCCGACGCCGCCGCCGAAGCCGGTCGAAAAGCCGGTGGAGAAGAAACCCGAGCCGCCGAAGCCCGACCCGCCGAAGCCGGTGGCCGAGGAAAAGCCCAAGGCCGACCCGAAGCCGATCGAGAAGAAGCCGGATCCGCCGAAGCCAGACAGCATCGCCGAGGCTTTGAAGAAGGACGAGAGCAAGAAGCCGCCGCCGAAGCCGGAGGCCAAGGCGGCACCGCCGCCACCGCCGCCGAAGCCGAAGCAGGAACGCACCTTCGATCAGTCGAAGATCGCGGCCCTGCTCGACAAGCGCGATCCGACCCGGCAGGCCGCGACCGGCGCCGCGTTGAATTCGCAGGCCTCGCTCGGCTCCTCGCGCGGCACCGCGGCGACGCTGTCGCAATCCGAGCTCGACGCGCTGCGCGCCCGGCTGACCCAATTATGGAACGTGCAGGCCGGCACCGAGCGGCCTGAGGAATTGATCGTGGATATTCGGATCCGGCTGACGCCGGAGCGCCGGCTCGCCGCGCCGCCGGAAATCGTCTCGCGCGGCTCCTCGCCGCGCTATCAGGCCGCGGCCGACGCCGCGATGCGCGCGGTGTTGCAGGGCCAACCCTACGACATGCTGCAGGCCGGCACCTACGATCAGTGGAAAGACATGATCGTGACCTTCGATCCGCGCCAGATGTTTCGCAGCTAATGAATTTTGAAGTGAGCCAGCCATGTCCGTGATGTCGTCCCGTCTTCCCGCTCTGCCGTTGAGCCGTCGCCAGGCCCTGCTCGGCGGCGCCGGCTCCGCCGCCGCCTTGCTGCTGCCCGGCGGCGCGCAGGCGCAGACCCGGCTGCAGATCACCGAGGGCAACGTCGCGCCGATGCCGATCGCGATCCCGAACTTCGTCGCCGGCACGCCGTCGGACAACGAGGTCGGCGCCGGCGTGGCGCAGGTGATCACCAACAATCTGAAGCGCAGCGGATTGTTCGCGCCGATCGATCAGGCCGCCTTCATCGAGCGCATCAACAGCATCGACACCCCGCCGCAGTTTCAGAGCTGGAAGTCCATCAACGCCCAGGCGCTGGTGACCGGCCGCATGACGCGGCAGAGCGACGGTCGCCTCAAGGCCGAATTCCGGCTGTGGGACGTCGCCGCCGGCCAGCAGCTCACCGGCCAGCAATATTTCACCTCGCCGGAATATTGGCGGCGCATCGCCCACATCATCTCCGACCAGATCTACGAGCGCCTCACCGGCGAAAAGGGCTATTTCGACAGCCGCGTGGTGTTCGTCGACGAGACCGGCGGCAAGGAACGCCGGGTCAAGCGGCTGGCGCTGATGGACCAGGACGGCGCCAATGTGCGCTACCTCACCCGCGGCGCCGATCTGGTGCTGACGCCGCGGTTCTCGCCGTCGACGCAAGAGATCACCTATATGGAATTCGGCCAGGGCGACCCGCGGGTCTATCTGTTCAACATCGAGACCGGGCAGCGCGAGATCGTCGGCAATTTCCCCGGCATGTCGTTTTCGCCGCGGTTTTCGCCGGACGGCCAGCGTGTCATCATGAGCCTGCAGCAGGGCGGCAACTCCAACCTGTTCGTGATGGATCTGCGCTCGAAATCCACCACGCGCCTCACCGATACGCCGGCGATCGACACCTCGCCGTCCTACGCGCCGGACGGCAGCAAGATCTGTTTCGAGAGCGATCGCGGCGGCAAGCCGCAGATCTATGTGATGCCCGCCGGCGGCGGCGGCGCGCAGCGGATTTCGTTCGGCGAAGGCAGCTATTCGACGCCGGTGTGGTCGCCGCGCGGCGACTACATCGCCTTCACCAAGCAGGGCGGCGGGCAATTCTCGATCGGCATCATGAAGCCGGACGGCTCCGGCGAGCGGCTTCTGACCTCGGGCTATCACAATGAAGGCCCGACCTTCGCGCCGAACGGCCGCGTGCTGATGTTCTTCCGCGATCCCGGCGGCAGTGGCGGTCCGTCGTTGTTTACCGTCGATATCTCCGGCCGCAACGAACAGAAGGTGCCGACCCCGGGCTTTGCCTCCGACCCGGCGTGGTCGCCGCTGCTGTCCTGAAGCAATTTCGGCTGGGATTGAAGCATCGAACCGAAATGTAGCTGTCATCCCGGATTGCGAGTTCGAAGAACGAGCAAGTCCGGGATCCATATCCCCTGCAGGGGTTATGGATTCCGGGCTCGCTCGCAGCTCACGCTGCTCGCGCCCCGGAATGAGGCCTGGGAATTTTGAAGCGGGTCAATCCAACGCGAAAAGTCTCCAACAGTCTCGCTCAAAAACCAATCAATCAAATCAGGCATTGAACGCGGCATCGCGCGGACCTGTTGCGACGAAGCAATCCCAGGCGACGCAAGCGCCGTTGGATTGCTTCGCATTTTGTTCGGGGACCGCGCTGTCCCGAACAAGTAAATAAACCGCAAACAACGATTGGTTGCGGAGCGTCGCAACCGACGCGGGAAAGCTCGGCAAACCTTGCCTAGTTGTATGGAATCTAAACCGAAAACCCGGTCTGCGCGATCCCGGAAAGGTTTCGGTAACGATGTTCCCTCAGAAAGGCTTCACCTAAGTCTGGGTAAAAAAAGACCTCTGAAACCGACGGTCGCGCGCGCAATGCAGCTTGCCCAGCCTAGCCAAGCCATCGATCAGGACATGTCGCCGTCGATCTACGCCGGCATGGTGGATTCACTGTTCATGAATCCGCTGCCGATGGTGTTCGGGGCGTTCGGTCCGGCGATCGCCGGCGCGGTGATCGGCTGGGTCACCGGCGACATCGCGATCTGGCTCTGCGTGCCGTTGTTCATCGCGGTGGGCATCGCGCGCGCCGTGCAGATGTATCGCTACCAGCAGCGCAACGCGCCGTTGACCGCCCCCGAGGCGGTGACCTGGGAGCAGCGCTACCGGCTCGGCGCCGTGGTTTACGGCATCGCGCTCGGGGTCTGGAGCGCCACCGTGCTGCTGCGCACCAATGACGCCGCCGCGCACATGCTGTGCGTCACCACCGTGGTGGCCTACACCTCGGCCGGCGTCGGCCGCACCTTCGGCCGGCCGCGGATCTTCCATCTGCAGGTGCTGTTCGGCTGCGGCCCGCTGATCCTGGCGCTGATGCTGATCGGCGACGCCTATCATTTCGTGCTGGCGCTGCTCAGCATCGTGTTCTTCGTGTCGATCAGGCATCTCACCTCGAGCCTGCAGCGGATCTATCTCAACGCCTGGATCGCCCGCGAGCGCGAGGCCGCGATCGCCACCCAGTTCGACACCGCGCTCAACAACATGCCGCACGGCCTGTGCATGTTCAGCGCCGCCGACAGCCGGCTCGCGGTGATGAACCAGCGCTTCGCCGACATGATGCGGCTGCCGCACGACTTCATGCACCGCAGCGGTTCGGCCGCCGACATCGTCGCCGCCTGCGTCGCCGCCGGCAGCATCTCGCCGTCGAGCGGCCGGATGATCGTCTCGGAAATCGAAAACGCCACCGCCGGCGAAATTATCACGGTGGATTCCGAGACCACCGACGCCCACGCCTTCTCCTGGACGTTCCAGCCGATGGTCGGCGGCGGCACCGTGGTGCTGGTCGAGGACATCACCGAACGGCGCAGCGCCGAGGCGCGCATCATCCACCTGGCGCGCTACGACGAACTCACCGCGCTGCCCAACCGGGTGAATTTCCGCGACGAGATCGAGCGGCTGCTGCTGGCCTCGCACGGCCACGGCGAGACCCGGCCGTCGGCGCTGTTGTTCGTCGATCTCGACCAGTTCAAGCAGGTCAACGACACGCTCGGCCACCCTTGCGGCGATCAACTGCTGTGCGACGTCGCCGACCGGCTGCGCGAGATGCTGCGGCCGGAAGATTTCGTGGCGCGGTTCGGCGGCGACGAATTCGTCGTGTTCCAGCAGCACATCAAATCCAACGAGGACGCCGCGGTGCTGGCGCGGCGGATCGTCGACCGGCTCAGCGAGCGCTATCTGATCGACCACCATGTGGTGGAAATCGGCGCCTCGATCGGCATCGCGGTGACCTCGCCCGGGGTCAAGGCCGACGTGCTGCTGAAGAACGCCGACATGGCGCTGTATCGCGCCAAGGCGGACGGCCGCGGCACCTACTGCTTCTTCCGCGAGGAGATGGCGCATGCCGTGGAGTCGCGGCGGATCCTCGAGCTCGACCTGCGCCGCGCGCTGGCGCACGAGGAGTTCGAGCTCTACTACCAGCCGCTGGTCAACCTGAAGACCGGGCGGATCTCGACCTGCGAAGCCTTGCTGCGCTGGAATCATCCGGTGCGCGGCACGGTGTCGCCGGTGGACATCATTCCGGTCGCCGAAGAAATGGGCCTGATCGTCGATCTCGGCCGCTGGATCCTGCGCAAGGCCTGCATGGAATGCATGCGCTGGCCGGAGGCGGTCAGCGTCGCGGTGAATTTCTCGCCGCAGCAATTCCACCAGCGCGACGTGCTCAACGAGGTGCGCTACGCGCTCGAGGTCTCCGGACTGCCGGCGAGCCGGCTGGAAATCGAGATCACCGAATCCTCGCTGCTGCGCAACACCCAATGGACGCTCGACGCGCTGTCGCAATTGCATTCCGCCGGGGTGCGGATTTCGCTGGACGATTTCGGCACCGGCTATTCCAGCCTGAGCTATCTGCACAATTTCCCGCTGCAGAAGGTCAAGATCGACCGCTCGTTCCTGGAAGGCATCGACGCCGACCGGCCGCTGACGCTGCTGCGCGGCGTGGCGCGGCTCAGCGCCGACCTCGGCATGTCGGTGGTGGTCGAGGGCATCGAGACCAACGAGCAGCTGGAATTGATCAGCGCCGACGGCACCGTGACCGAGGCGCAGGGCTACCTGTTCAGCCGCCCGGTGCAGGCCACGCAGGTGCGCCAGCTGCTGGCCGCCTCGCACGGCAGCCAGAGCGACGCCCACGTCAAGGCGTTGTCGCGCTCCACCGCCTGACCCCACCCCGAACTCCGCGGCTGCTGCATGGCTGATCCCCAACAATCGTAAAAGTTAACCCTAATGTGGCGATGTTTTTGCGTGCGCATTAGTAAATCATTAACCTCGTATTTATCCGAGGTGCGTCGCCATGGAGTTTTCGCGAATGACTGCCGCTCACAACCAACAACAACAAAAACCCGGCGGTCCGTCGCGGGCGTTCGAACTGCTCGACAAGGTGGATTACCGTCTCGCCGAGACCGCCGCCGAGAAGGAGGCGATCTTTCGGCTGCGCTACCGCGCCTATCTGAAGGAGGGCACGATCGAGCCGAACGCCAGCGGCATCATCACCGACCGCTACGACGAAATGGACAATTCCTGGATCGTCGGCGTGTATCTGGAAGGCGTGCTGACCAGCTCGTTGCGCATCACGGTGGCGTCGCGGGACAATCCGGTCTGCCCGTCGATGGACGTGTTCGCCGACCTGTTGCAGCCGGAGCTCGACCGGGGCCGGATCATCGTCGATCCGACCCGCTTCGTCGGCGATCCGGAGCGCGCCCATCGGTTTCCCGAACTGCCCTACATGACGTTGCGGCTGGCCTATGTGGCCTGCGAGCATTTCCAGGCGCATCTCGGCTACGCCTCGGTGCGCGCCGAACATCAGGCGTTCTATCGCAAAGCCTTCATGCAGATCGTGTGCCCGCCGCGGCACTATCCCGGGCTGACCAAGCCGATCAGCCTGATGGTGATCGATTTCCCCGCGCTGCACGGCAAGGTGTTCGCCCGCTATCCGTTTCTGCGCTCCTCCGCCTTCGAGCGCCGCAAAATCTTCGAGCGCAGCGGTGAGGGCGCCTCGCCGCCGCTGCATCTGACGGATTTCCCGGCCGACCCGGCCGCGATCGCCTCCCGCGCCTGACCGGGGCGCGGCCGCGCGCAAGCCGCATTGTGCACGACGGCCACACCCGGGCGAAAAGCCCGGCAAAGCCGAGCGTTCATGCGCCGCATTCACCATCGCGCCACATTTACCTCGCATTAACCATGCGGGCGCAATTCGCTAACTGCTGGCATTTGAGCGGGTCCGGCAACCTCTCATCAAGGTTGACGGAACGTTCGCTTAACCATCGCCCTGTAGACCGGGAGCCAGTCGGACAAACGCGAGCGTGGAGGCTCCGGAATGAAACAGCAAATGCGAATCCTCCAGGGATTTAAACTGGCCGCGGTGCTCGCGGTGGCGCTGACCATGGGGGCCTGCGCCAACAAGAACCCGCTTGGCGGCGGCGCGGACGGGTCGTTGGCCGGGGCGGCCACCCCGGGCAGCCAGCAGGACTTCGTGGTCAACGTCGGTGACCGGGTGTTCTTCGAAAGCGACCAGACCGATCTGTCGCCGCAGGCGATCGCCACGCTGGAAAAGCAGGCGCAGTGGCTGCAGAGCTACAACCGCTATTCCTTCACCATCGAAGGCCACGCCGACGAGCGCGGCACCCGCGAATACAACATCGCGCTCGGCGCCCGCCGCGCCCAGTCGGTGCGCACCTATCTGGCCTCGCGCGGCATCGATTCGTCGCGGATGCGGACCATCTCCTACGGCAAGGAGCGCCCGGTCGCGGTCTGCAACGACATCTCGTGCTGGTCGCAGAACCGCCGGGCCGTCACCGTGCTCAACGCCGGTTCCTAAGGCGCTTTGCCTCGGTCGAAATTTGCCGGCGCCTTCGGGCGCCGGTTTTTTGCGCTTTGCGCCAGTCACACTTTTGGCGTAGTCCAAATCTCAATGTGCTGCGGTTGTGATAGCGCGCAAGACCCGATCGTCAGGCCACCAAGACCCACGTCAGGCAAAAATGTCCTCCAGATTTCCAGTGTTCGCGGGCGGCGTCGCGGTGGCGGCGATGCTCGCTTTGTCGTCCCATGCGATCGCGCAGTCCGAGGATATCGATCCGGAAATCCGGGTGCAGCAGCTGGAGAACCAGCTGCGCACGCTGACCGGGCAGAACGAGGAATTGCAGTACCGCAATCGCCGGCTGGAAGAGCAGCTGAAGGCGCTGCAGAGCGCGGCGCCGCCGCCCGGCGCGCCCCAAGCGGGCTATCCGCCGGCCGCAGCCGCACCGCCCAGCGTCGCCGCGGTGCCGCCGCCGGCCGCGCGCGCGCCGGTCTATGATCAGCAGCCGGCGCCGCTCGGGCAGGAGCAGACCGGCCTGCCTCCGGCGGCCGCGCCGCAAGCCGGCGGCCGCCGTCGCGGCGACGCCTTCGACCCCAGCCAGAATCCCGGCGCGCCGGGTGCCCCGCGCGCGCTCGGCAGCACGCAGCCGAGCCCCGCGATCGCTCCGGGCGGCCGCGCCCCCGGCGAACCGCTCGAACTGAACGGTCCGCGCGGCGCGGCACCGGGCGGCGGCGCCGCGGCCGGGCTCAGCACGCTGCCGCCGTCGCAGAATCCCCGCGACGAGTTCGACCTCGGCATCGGCTACATGCAGCGCAAGGACTACGCGCTCGCCGAACAGACCATGCGCAACTTTGCCAAGAACCATCCCGGCGATCCTTTGACCGCGGATTCGCAATATTGGCTGGGCGAAAGCTTCTTCCAGCGCCAGCTCTACCGCGACGCCGCCGAATCCTTTCTCGCCGTGACCACCAAATACGACACCTCGGCAAAAGCGCCCGATGCGCTGCTGCGGCTCGGCCAGTCCTTGGCGGCGCTGAAGGAAAAGGAAGCCGCCTGCGCCGCGCTCGGCGAAGTCACCCGGAAATATCCGCGGGCCTCGGGCGGCATCAAGCAGGCGGTCGATCGCGAGCAGAAGCGCATCAAGTGTTGAGCGATCGTGCTCGTCATGACCTCCTTGCTGGAGATCGCTGCTAGACGCCGTCATTCCGGGGCGTGAGCGCGAAAGCGCGAGCGAACCCGGAATCTCGCTGCGGGCATAAGCGCAGCTCCGGCCCAGCTCGTTGCAAGATTCCGGCCTGCGGCCTTGCGCCCCGGAATGACAGACTTCCCGGAATGACGGACTTCCGCGCAATGACGTACGCCAGCGACAAACTTGCAGTGATCACCCGCAACCTGCTCTAGACTGCGGCTTCAATGCGGGACTGCCATGGCTGACGACGACCACACTCCGATTTCGGCACAGCAGGCCAGGCAGCTGTTCGCCGACTGGCGCGACGCGCAGGCCGTGGTGCTGGCGGTATCGGGAGGCCCCGATTCGCTGGCGCTGATGTGGCTGGCGGCGCGCTGGCGCAAGGCGCTGCGGCGCGGCCCGCAGATCTTGGTGATCACCGTCGACCACGGGCTGCGGCCGGAGGCCGCCCGCGAGGCGCGCGACGTCAAGCGGCACGCCGCCGAACTCGGCCTGCCGCACCGGACGTTGCGCTGGCGCGGCGACAAACCCACCACCGGATTACCAGCCGCGGCGCGCGACGCCCGCTATCAACTGCTGGCGCGGGCCGCCCGCGCCGCCGGCGCCAGCCACATCCTCACCGCGCACACCCAGGACGACCAGGCCGAGACCTTGCTGATGCGGATGTCGCGCGGCAGCGGTATTGCCGGCCTCGCCGCGATGGCGCGGCAGACCGAGCGGCATGGCGTGATCATCGCGCGGCCGCTGCTCGAGGTGTCGAAAGCCCGATTGGTGGCGACGCTGGCCAAGGCCGGGCTCGACTTCGTCAGTGACCCCAGCAACGTCGATCCGCGCTACGCGCGGCCGCGCTGGCGCAGCCTGATCGCGGCGTTTGCCGAGGAGGGCCTCGACGCCCGCAATCTGGCGCGGCTGTCGGCGCGGCTGGCCCGCGCCAATGCGGCGCTCGACGTCGTCACCGACGGCGCCGAACGCTTCCTGGCGCTGCGCGATCATGATCCGGCGCGACCGGGATTCGAGGCGAGCGCATTTGCCGCACTGCCGGCCGAGGTCCAAGTGCGGTTGTTGCTGCGCACCATCGATCGCGTCGGCCACGAGGGTCCGGCGGAACTCGGCAAGGTCGAAACCCTGGTCGCCGAGATCGATCGCGCCGCCGCTGAAAACGCCAAAAGCCCCAGCAAAATCGCACTCAAACGCACGCTCGCGGGCGCGCTGATCACGCTCGGCCGGGATCGGTTGCGGATCGAGCCGGCGCCACCGCGCCGCGGCAGCCGCCGCTGATTCGCCTGCACCGCTCCTTAACCACCGTTGAAAGACCCCAATGCACGGGGCATGATCGCGGCTATGTTGGCGTGAGTGACGCTAAATAGTCCTGACTGGTTCCCTTGGCAGCGGCCTAGGGCACACCTAGATTGTGTCGTAAGCCAACCCAAGGACACCCCTTGTCACCAAGGGCTCGGGCCGCGATCCGCGCGGCCAAGAAGGAAGATCGATGAACGCCAATCTGCGCAATTTCGCCCTGTGGGTTATTATCGTCTTGCTGCTGCTGGCGCTGTTCACGCTCTTTCAGAATCCCGGGCAACGGGTCGCCTCGCAGGATATTTCGTTCTCGCAGCTGTTGAGCGAGGTCGATCAGAACAAGGTTCGCGACGTGGTGATCCAGGGGCCGGAGATTCACGGCACCTTCACCAACGGCTCCAGCTTCCAGACCTATGCGCCGAACGATCCGACGCTGGTCTCGCGCCTCTACAACGGCAAGGTCTCGATCACCGCGAAGCCGCAGGGAGACAACGTGCCGTGGTTCGTGTCGCTGTTGGTTTCATGGTTGCCGTTCATCGCGCTGATCGGCGTGTGGATCTTCCTGTCGCGACAGATGCAGGGCGGCGCCGGCAAGGCGATGGGCTTCGGCAAATCGCGCGCCAAGATGCTCACCGAGGCGCATGGCCGCGTGACGTTCGAGGACGTCGCCGGCGTCGACGAAGCCAAGCAGGACCTGCAGGAGATCGTCGAGTTCCTGCGCGACCCCGGCAAGTATCAGCGGCTCGGCGGACGCATTCCGCGCGGCGTGCTGCTGGTCGGCCCTCCCGGTACTGGTAAGACGCTGATCGCGCGTGCGGTCGCCGGCGAAGCCAACGTGCCGTTCTTCACCATCTCGGGCTCCGACTTCGTCGAAATGTTCGTCGGTGTCGGTGCCTCCCGCGTCCGCGACATGTTCGAGCAGGCCAAGAAGAACGCGCCCTGCATCATCTTCATCGACGAAATCGACGCGGTCGGTCGCCATCGTGGCGCCGGTCTCGGCGGCGGCAATGATGAGCGTGAGCAGACGCTGAACCAGTTGCTGGTCGAGATGGACGGCTTCGAAGCCAACGAAGGCGTGATCCTGATCGCGGCCACCAACCGTCCCGACGTGCTCGATCCCGCCTTGCTGCGGCCCGGCCGGTTCGACCGCCAGGTGGTGGTGCCGAATCCGGACGTCGTCGGCCGCGAGCAGATCCTCAAGGTTCACGTCCGCAAGGTGCCGCTGGCGCCGGATATCAACCTCAAGGTGATCGCGCGCGGCACCCCGGGCTTCTCCGGTGCCGACCTGATGAACCTGGTCAACGAAGCAGCCTTGACCGCCGCCCGCCGCAACAAGCGGATGGTGACACAGGCCGAGTTCGAAGAGGCCAAGGACAAGGTGATGATGGGCGCCGAGCGCAAGTCGCTGGTGATGACCGAGGAAGAGAAGATGCTGACGGCCTATCACGAGGGCGGTCACGCCATCGTCGGCCTCAACGTCATCGCCACCGACCCGATCCACAAGGCGACCATCATTCCGCGCGGACGTGCGCTCGGCATGGTGATGCAGCTGCCGGAACGCGACAAGCTGTCGATGTCGCTGGAGCAGATGACCTCGCGGCTCGCCATCATGATGGGCGGCCGGGTTGCCGAAGAGCTGATCTTCGGCCGCAACAAGGTCACCTCGGGCGCGTCGTCGGACATCGAGCAGGCGACAAGGCTGGCCCGCATGATGGTGACCCGCTGGGGCCTGTCCGAAGAACTCGGCACGGTGTCCTATGGCGAGAACCAGGACGAGGTGTTCCTCGGCATGTCGGTGTCGCGCACCCAGAACGCGTCGGAAGCGACGGTCCAGAAGATCGACGCCGAGATCAAGCGGCTGGTCGAGGAGGGCTACAACGAGGCCACCAAGATCCTCACCGAGAAGCGCGCCGACCTCGAGGCGCTCGCCAAGGGCCTGCTGGAATTCGAGACGCTCTCGGGCGACGAGATCCAGGACCTGCTGAACGGCAAGAAGCCGAATCGCGAATCGGTGCTGGAGCCCGCCGGTCCGCGGACCTCGGCGGTGCCCCCGGCCGGCAAGCCGCGCCCGCGTCCCGACGCCGGCCTGGAGCCGCAGCCGCAGGCGTAACGCCGCGATCGAACGATCCTATGAGACGACAAAACGCGGCGGCGACGCCGCGTTTTTTTTGTTGAGTCATCCGTGAAGAACACATAAGTCGTTGAGCGAGAATCGGTTTTGTGCGGCTGCAAGTATAGATTTTTGCCGGTTTGGGCGGGTCTGACGC
>NZ_JACHIH010000046.1 GCF_014203125.1 Rhodopseudomonas rhenobacensis | reverse complement strand
CGCGGGGGGGGGGGGGGGGTGGGGCCCCCGCGGGCCCCCCCCCCCCCCCCCCCCGGGGGGGGGGGGGCGCCCCCCCCCCCCCCCCCCCGGGGGGGGGGGGGGGGGCCCCCCCGCGTCTCATCGAGCCCGACCTCGCGGATGCGCCCCCTCACCCCGACCCTCTCCCCGCAGGCGGGGAGAGGGAGCCATTGCGGCGCCGCTCCGATCAACTTCGCCTCGAGGGTTTAGGAAAGACTGCTGGGGTCACGCCGCTTGCCGTGCGCTACTTGATGAAGCTGGCGTCGAACAGCTCCTCGACCTTCGGCTCGCTCTTGATGATGCCGATCTCGAGCAATAGGTCGGCGGCCTCCTTGGTGAAGGCCTGAAATTCGCCTTGGAAGAATTTCTGGTTGGCGGCCTTGTCCTGCCAGCGCAGGTATTTCGCCGAATTGCCGAACGCTTCGCCGGACTGCTTCACGTCGGCGCCCATGATCTCGTAGGACTTGGCCTGATCCTTGGCGATCAGGTCGACGGCCTCGAAGTAGCTGTCGGCCAGGGCTTGCGCCGCCTTGGGATTGTCGGCCAAGAACTTCGGCGTGCAGCCGAAGGTGTCCATGATCATCGGATAGTCCAGCGTGGTGGCGATGATCTTGCCCTGCTCGGGCGCTGCGCGCACCGTCGACAGATACGGCTCGTAGGTCATCGCGGCGTCGTTCTGGCCGGAGACGAAGGCTTGCGCGGCGGCGGCGGGCTCCAGATTGACCACCTTGACGTCCTTCACCGACAGCCCGTTCTTCTTCAGCATCCAGGCCAGCGTGAAATACGGCGCGGTGCCGGGCGCCGAGGCGGCGACGGTCTTGCCCTTCAGATCTTTAATGGACGCGACGTTGTTTCGCGTCGCCATGCCGTCGGCGCCAAAACTCTTGTCGAGCTGGAAGATCTGCTTGGTGGCGACGCCGCTGGCGTTCCAGGAAATCCAGGTTTCCACCGTGGTGGCCGCGCATTGCACGTCGCCCGAGGCGATCGCCAGATGGCGGTCCTTTTGCGGGATCTTCTTGATCGTCACGTCGAGGCCGTGGGCCTTGAAGATGCCGGCCTGGCTCGCCAGCGTCAGCGGCGCGAAGCCGGTCCAGCCGGAGATCGCGATGTTCAGTTTGACGTCGTCGGCGACGGCGGGCGCGGAGGCCAGGGTCGCGACGGCGGCCGCGAGGATGGCAAGTTGACGCATGGCTCAAATCCCTTTGCTGGTTCGCAGTGCGGCCGATAATGTCACGTCATGCGATTGCCGCAGCAAAATGCTGCATAAAATATATGCCGGCCGCGCGCAGCCTCAGCCGACGTCGCGGCGGAACGGACTCGTGGGCGTGGCGGTGCGGGAAACGTCGTTAGTTCGGGGAGCGCCGATCCATCGCGATCGACGGGCGAGGCGGTGCGGGTGGCGGCTCTGCTGCTGCTCGACGCCGTTGCGGTCACCGGCGCGTCATCGGGCCGACGCCGGGCCGATCGAGCTTGCAGAGTTGGCATGGACCCTCCGGTGGATCGAACAGTACCGCGGCTTATGTATAGACATAAGGACACGGCCGTCAAGCGCGGCGAGGATGAGACGCGGCGGCGGAATCGCCACAGCTGCTGGGCGCGCGATCCATCGCCCGATCGGCAGCGGACAGAATGACCAGCGATGAATGATCGCGCCAGCATCGTGGTGTCGCCCGGCGAGGTCGCCCTCCAGGATCTGGCCGGTGTGCTCGCCGGCGCGTCGGTGGAGCTCGATCCGGCGTTCTGGCCGCGCGTCGATGAGGCCGCGGCGGTGGTGGCGCAGGCCGCGGCGGCGGACGCGGCAGTCTACGGCATCAACACCGGCTTCGGCAAACTGGCGTCGACGCGGATTCCGGCCGGCGAGACCGCGACGCTGCAGCGCAACCTGATCGTCTCGCATTGCTGCGGCGTCGGGCCGCCGACGCCGCAGCCGATCCTGCGGCTGATGATGGGCTTGAAGATCATCTCGCTGGGCCGCGGCGCCTCCGGCGTGCGCCGCGCGGTGATCGAGCAATTGCAGGCGATGCTGGCGCGCGGCGTGTATCCGCTGGTGCCGCAGCAGGGCTCGGTCGGCGCGTCGGGTGATCTGGCGCCGCTGGCGCATATGACCGCGGTGATGATCGGCGAGGGCCGCGCCATTCTCGACGGCAAGGTGGTCCCGGGAGCCGAGGCGCTGGCGGCTGCCGGCCTCGCGCCGTTGACGCTGGGACCGAAGGAAGGTCTGGCGCTGATCAACGGCACGCAGTTCTCCACCGCCTATGCGCTCGCCGGCGTGTTGCGCGCGCACCGGCTGGCCTGCGCCGGGCTGGTCACCGGCGCCCTCGCGGTCGACGCGGCGATGGCCTCGACCGCGCCGTATCGGCCGGAGATCCAGCGGCTGCGCGGCCATGCCGGGCAGATCGCTGCCGCCGCGGCGTTGACGGCGTTGCTACAAGGCAGCGCGATCCGCGAGTCGCATCTCGAGGGCGACGACCGCGTGCAGGATCCGTATTGCCTGCGCTGCCAGCCGCAAGTGGTCGGCGCCGCACTCGACCTGTTGACACAGGCCGCCCGCACGCTGGTCATCGAGGCCAACGCCGTCACCGACAATCCCTTGGTGCTGATCGAGAGCGGGGAGATCGTTTCCGGCGGCAATTTCCACGCCGAGCCGGTGGCGTTTGCCGCCGACCAGATCGCGCTGGCGATCGCCGAAATCGGCGCACTCAGCGAGCGGCGCATCGCCACGCTGGTCGACCCCGCGCTGAACTGCGGCCTGCCGCCGTTTCTGACCGCCGAACCCGGCCTCAATTCCGGCTTCATGAGCGCCGAGGTCACGGCCGCCGCGCTGCACGCCGAGAACAAGCAGCGCGCGGCGCCGTGTTCGATCGACTCCACGCCGACCAGCGCCAATCAGGAAGACCACGTCTCGATGGCGGCGCATGCCGCGCGGCGGCTGTCGGAGATGGCGGACAATCTCGCCGGCATCCTCGGCATCGAATTGCTGGTTGCAGCGCAGGGCGTCGGACTGCGCGCGCCGCATGCGACCAGCCCGGCGCTCGCAGCGGTGATCGCCGTGTTGCGCAGGAAGGTGCCGGCGCTGGAACGCGATCGCTACATGGCCGACGACATCACCACGGCCACGGCGCTGGCAACCGATGAGGCCTTGCCCGAGGCCGTCTTGGCGGCGCTGGGTTACGATCCGTTCCCGGCGTTGCGATGAGCGAAAAGACGCTGCTACGATCGATGGCTGAAGCGAGCGGCCGGCGCGCCTCAACGCCGCTGCGGGCCGACCAGCACCCAGGGCGCCGAGCTGCCGTAGGCCACGCTGTATTGCTCGACATAGCCGCATTTCTTGCACTCGAAGGTGCGCAACTCGCGGCCGGATGGCTGCGGAGAGATGCGGGTCACGCTCATTCGCCCGGCGCAGCGGGCGCAAGGCAAGGGTGGAGCTTCGCGCAAGACGCGGTTGCCAGGCGCTTCGGGGCTGCGAAAGAACGGCATGGAACTCCCATGCGATGCCGTGAGCGCGAGATGCTCCGACACTGCTGTTTACTTGCCGTGTGGAATGCATTGACCCGAAGTCCAACCGAAACACAGATCCGGTGGCTTCCCGTAGTGGACATGCACACGGCAGAGTAACGCCGCTCACGCCTGCTGGTTCCTAGTGCCCGGTTTCGGGCACCGCATAGTTGACTTTGGTTCGCTCCGAACCGCAGGCGACGCACTGATAGAGCACCGCATCCTTGCCGCAATACAGCAGCGGATAGTGACCGAGCATCAGCATCGGCTGCTCCGACCCGCAATACTGGCAGTGGACCCCGATGATCGGTTCGGAACGGGAGTCATCTACTAATTTCAAGGACAATTGGCGCATCTGTTCTCCTCTTGAAAAGAGGCGGAAGCGCAATGCTCCCAGTCGCCAGCTGCGACCTAACGGGCGATTTGGCGATGGGTCACAATACCGGCATCGAGTTTGATTCGCTGTTCACTATTGACCCACGGCATGAGTCTGCCGCGTGCAGCACTCGTCTTGCAAGTTGATGAGGAGCTCCGGAGCTAAGCGGGGACGTCTCAGCCGTCGCTCTTGTCCGGCTCGCGCTCGATGTGCGGCTTGTCGTGCAGCACCGCGTTCAGCAGCGAACTATTCACTTCGATCTTGCCGTTGTAACTGATCAGCCCGAGCTTGCGGAACTTGTTCATGAAGAAGCTGACGCGCGAGCGCGTGGTGCCGATCATCTCCGCCAGGGTTTCCTGGCTGATATGCGGGGTGATCGGCTGCGGGTTGCCCTCCTTGCCGAAATTGGCCAGCAGCAGCAACAGCCGCGCCAGCCGTTTCTCGCTGGAGTTGAACAGCTGATCGATCAGGTCCTCTTCGATCCGGCTGTTGCGGGTCAGCAGATAGGTCATGAAGGTTTCGGAGAATTTCGGCTGGTCGCGCAGCGTGGTCAGCATCGCCTCCTTGGAGATCGAGGTGACGACCGAATCCTCCATCGCCACCGTGGTGGCGATGCGGTGGGTATGCCCGTTCAGGCAGCCCTCGCCGAAGAATTGTCCGGGCTCCATGATGGCCACCACCGCTTCCTTGCCCTGCTCGGACAGCACGGTGAGTTTGATGCGGCCCTTCTGGATGTAGAAGACCGCGTTGGCGGCGTCGCCTTGGACATAGACCGTCTGATTTTTGCGAAAGTCCAGGATCGCCTTGCCCGCGCCGACACCGGCAAGGAAGGCTCTCGAATCGAACGTATCTTTGACCGGGCGCTCCAACATCTCTTCCCCTATTTAGGTGCGATACCGTACACAACCAGAACGTGTTGGTCGAGAGAAAGGTCCGGCCTCCGCCAAGGCTTTCCGCCGTAGATCGCGGTATATTGCTACTTTGCAGCAATTCGCCCGTGGCTATGGTCCTGGACCGCGGTGGCCGGCGGCTTCAGGAAGGCGTCGAAGCGCTCTTTGACGATGGCATAGCACTCGCAGGACGCCTGCTCGAGCCCGGGGCGATCGCGCACCTGAATGGTGCCGCGATGATAGCTGATCAGTCCCGCGGTCTGCATCGCCTGCGCCGCCAGCGTCACCGATTTGCGGTTGGCGCCGAGAATGTTCGAGAGAAATTCGTGGGTATAGGGCAGCGCCTCGCGGCCGGCGCGGTCATGCATCATCAACAGCCAGCGGCACATCCGCTCCTCGGTCGAATGCATCGCGTTGCAGGCCACGGTCTGCTGCACTTGCGAGAGCAGGGTCTCCGAATAGCTGACGAACAGATTGCGGATGTGCTCGCTGCTCCTGAATTCGTCTTGCAGGAGTTCGATCGGGCAGCGCGCCGTGTGCCCCTCCAGCTGCACGATGCAGCGGTTGAACGAGACCCGGCTGTACATCGCCGCAAACAGCCCGAAGGCGCCCTCGCGACCGATGTTTGCGGTTTCGATCGCGGCGCCGTTCTCCAGCACGGTGAGCAGCGACAGCACAGAGCCTTGCGGAAAGTAAGCGTGTTTCAGCAGGCCGCCGGCGTCGCAAACCACCTCGCCGAGCTTGAAACGGACCCGCTCCAGGTGCGGCACGATCCGTTGGCGGCTGGCAGGCTCCATCGCCGCCAGCAGTTGGTTGGGTCGGTCTGTATGATCGACAAGAGGAGGGGGCACGATGGTGCAATCGCCTTCGCGGTTGATCGCTTCGGATGTCCGTGTTCGGCTATCCGATAGCTTGGCACGATGCGGCCCCGGAAATCTGAGCAGAACCGCTCATTGGGGCTGCATCGCGAGCGTTAGGCACAGATCGGGTTGCGGCCGGCCAGCGACTGCAGCTGCGCGGTGAGGTCGGACATCAGGTAAGGCTTGCCGAGAAAGTCGCACTCCGGCGGCATCTCGGCGGGCGACAATCGGATTCGGCCCGAGGCGACCACGATCTTGATCGGCGGCCAGCCCGCGCGCACCGCGTAGGCGAGTTCCAACCCGTTCATGCTGCCCGGCATGTTGATGTCGGTGAACACCATCGCAATGTCGCGCCGGGTGCGCAGGATCGCCAAGGCCTCGTCGGCGTCGCGCGCCTGCACTGCAACATGGCCGGCGTCTTCGACCACATCGGCGGCGAGCATCCGCAGCAAGGCATCGTCTTCGACGATGAGCACCACCGAGGACGGGGGCGTCCTGCCCTGTCCGCCTGTCATCAGTGAAACTCGGAGGAGAGCGGCGCGACCTGCTCGGCCGGGTCGTCGGTGGCTTCGGCCCATATTTCCGCCATCGCCAGGCATTGCCTTTTTAGAGACGGGTTCAAAGTATCGCTTGCGATTTGCCGGAAATCGGCGGCAAGGCGCAGGCATTCAAGCTCGAGGCGGCGCTCTTCATCACGGTCAAACATGGCGTACCTCCTTGGTACCACTCATTCATCGCATGCGAATCAGCGCCCTGTCGGTGGTCCACACCACAGACCCGGGAAGAAATATAGCTGCTAACTGATCGGAAAAATGCCGCGCCATCGCGGTGGCATTGTCCGGTATTGCTCAGACCGATTCGGCAAAAATACGCAGAATGAACCAGCGGAATCGGACAGCATCACCCGGCGCATGCGCGGCCCGCGACCGCCTGCGCCTGGATTCCGCCGGAGCCGACCATGCCGGAGTCCACCGAGAAGGCCGCATTTTTCCCGATCTATCTGCAACCCGGGGCGGGCCGCGACGAACTGCCGTACCGACTGCGGCAACAATCCTTGCTGGGCGACTTCGGCCGGGCGGCGCTGCAGACCCGCGAACTGGACCAGCTGCTGCAGCGCGCCGCCGAATTATGCGCCGACGGACTGCGGACCCGATTCGCCCAGGTGCTGGAATTCGTCCCCGGCGAGAACCGCCTGGTCGGCCGCGCCGGTGTCGGCTGGGAGCCGGATCGGATCGCCGACATGGCGTTCGAGACCGACGTCGGCTCGCCCGCGGGCTACGCCTACAAGACCCGGCAGCCGGTGATCACCAATCAGTTGCCGAGCGAGGCGCGGTTCAAGACCCCGCAACTGTTCACCGACCACGGCGTGATCCGCTCGATCAACGTGCTGATCGAACGCGGCGGCGAGGGCCAGGACTATTTCGGCGTGCTCGAAGTGGCCAGCGCCGATCCCGGCTGGTTCGACCAGGCCGACGCTGATTTTCTCGCCGCTTTCGCCGGCCTGCTCGGCATCGCCATCGAACGCCAGCAGGCCGATGCCCGGCTCGCCGACGCGCTCGAACATCAATCGCTGCTGACCCGGGAGATGAGTCACCGCGTCAAGAACAGCCTGGCCTCGGTGGTCGGGCTGCTGCGGGTGCAATCGCGCGGCGCGCAGTCCGACGAAGTCCGCGCCGCGCTGCAGGAAGCGTCGTCGCGCGTCGACACCATCGCCCAGGTCCACGATAATCTGGCGCGCGGCTCGCGCATCGGCTTTATCGATTTCGCCGATTTCATCGACGATTTTTGCGGACGTCTGCAGGCCAACGCCAATGGCAACCAGCTGCGCTGTCGGGCCGAGCCGATGCTGCTCTTGGCGGATCACGGCATTCCGCTCGGGCTGTTGATCAACGAACTGGTCACCAATGCGATCAAGCATGCTTATCCCGACCGCTGCGGCGTGATCGAACTGTCGGCCTGCGCGCTCGGCGATCGGCTTCACGTCGAGGTCGCCGATCAGGGCGTCGGGTTGCCCGACGGCTTTGATATCAACGCGCCGCGGAGCAGTCTCGGTTTCAAGGTGATCCGCGGCCTAGTGCGGCAATTGCGCGGCCGGCTGCAGCTGCTCGCAAACAATCCGGGCGCGCGGTTCCTGATCGATCTGCCGATCGTGCCGGCGGCCGATCCGCCATCGGCGGCCGCGCGCTGACGCGCTAGTAATGCTACCCGGCGGCGAATTAACGCATCCATCACCGCGCCGCACTACGGCTGAGCAGAGGTGCCAGCATTCGGTCCGGATCGGCTTCAGCACTCCCCTGCGTTTGATCAGCGCTTTCAGGTTGGAGCGCAGGATGTCCTGGCTGAACAATTTCAAGATCGTCTTCAAGATCAGTTTGATCGTGGCCATTCTCGCCTTGGTCGGGATCGGCGGCATGGGCTTCAGCGCCGTCAGCATGAAGCACGCGAGCACCGCTTATTCCGACCTGATCAGCCGCGTGGATGTGGCGACGATGCTGACCGTGCGAGGCACGCGCGCTGCCGAGCGGTACCTGTCCAGTGCCTTTCAGCTAGCCGCCGAAACCACCGACGAGGGCAATGCGGAGCTTCTCAGGCGAACCGATGAGGCCAAGAAAACCTACGAATCCAGAATGCTGGTCGTGCAGACCAGCCTGCCCGAGAAGGCCGCGCTGATCGAGCCGCGGATCGCCGAATTCGCCCGGGCGTTTTCGGCGTGCGAGCCGGTGATCAGCTACGCCTCGAAGACCACCTCGCCGGAGGATGCGCTGAAGGCCGCGGCCCGGCTCAAGGCCGAGTGCAAGCCGCTGATCGACGCCGCGCTCGATCAGCAGACCAAATTGACCGACGCGTTCGTCGCCTCCGCCTCGAAAGAAGCCGCCGATCTCGCCGCGCTCACCGATTCCGCGATCCTCAGCGTGCTGATCGCCGCCGGCATCGGGCTGCTGATCGGCCTGGCGCTGGCGATGTGGATCGGCATCGCGGGTCTGGCCCGGCCGATCGCGCAACTGAAGACGGTGATGGAAGCCTTTGCCCGCAACGATCTCACCGCCGACGTTCCCAGCAAGCAGCGTCGCGACGAAGTCGGCGAGATGGCCCGCACCGTCGAGGTGTTCAAGACCAATGGTCTTGAGGTCGAGCGCTTGAAGGTCGGGCTTGCAGCCACCGAGAAGCTCGCCGCCGAACAGCGCAAGGCCGAGATGAAGAAACTGGCCGACGACTTCGAGGGCGCGGTCGGCGAGATCGTCGAGACCGTTTCCTCGGCCTCGACCGAGTTGGAGGCCTCCGCCAGCACGCTGACCGCCACGGCGACGCGCTCGCAGGAACTCACCACCATGGTGGCGGCGGCGTCGGAAGAAGCCTCGACCAACGTGCAGTCGGTGGCCTCGGCCACCGAGGAGATGACGTCTTCGGTCAATGAAATCAGCCGGCAGGTTCAGGAGTCGTCCCGGATCGCCCGCGAGGCCGTCGACCAGGCCCGCAAGACCAACGACCGGGTCGGCGAACTGGCCAAGGCGGCGGCGCGGATCGGCGCCGTCGTCGAACTGATCAACACCATCGCCGGCCAGACCAACCTGCTGGCGCTCAACGCCACCATCGAAGCCGCACGCGCCGGGGAGGCGGGCCGCGGCTTCGCGGTGGTCGCTTCCGAAGTGAAAGCCTTGGCCGAGCAGACCGCCAAAGCCACCGGCGAGATCGGCCAGCAGATCGCCGGCATCCAGGCCGCGACCCAAGAGTCGGTCGGTGCGATCCGCGAGATCGGCGACACCATCGGCAAGATGTCGGAGATTGCCTCCACCATCGCCTCCGCCGTCGAGCAGCAGGGCGCCGCCACCCAGGAGATTTCCCGCAACGTGCAGCAGGCGGCGCAGGGCACCCAGCAGGTGTCCGCCAACATCACCGACGTCGAACGTGGCGCCAGCGAGACCGGCTCCGCTTCGGCTCAGGTGTTGTCGGCGGCGCAGTCGCTGTCGCGCGATAGCAACCAGCTGAAAGCGGAAGTCGCGAAGTTCATGGACACGGTGCGCGCCGCGTAAGATTGCGGCGACGGGAACCGATCGGCATCGCACGGCGGCGCGCGCCAGCGCCGCCTGAGTCGCGATGTCGCGCCAGTTCGGGGCTGACTTGCGCGCCATGCTTGCTAAAACACCGGGATGAAACCCTCTCCGATTCGTCTGCTCGGCCTGGCCTTGCTGCTGCTGGCTTCGCCGGCCTTTGCCGACGACGCGCCCCGGGGCGCCGCCGACGCGATGGCGCAGATGGCGTCGCCGCAGGCGATCGCCGAATATCGCGCCCGGCTGCAGGACTATCTGGCGGCGCGGCAGGAGTACGAGGCCGACGCCAGCGCCTATTGGAGCGCGATCTCGGAGAAGCGGCGCGGCCGCAACGCCAAGCGCCGCGACGGCGAGCCGGTCACGCCCGACGACTACGTGCTGGTGCAGCCGCCGATCTACGACGGCCCGAAGCGGCCGGTCGATCCGCAGCCGCAGGAACCCTCGGAGCCGGGCCGCGCGCGCAAACCGATTCCGCTTGTCGCGGATCTGGTGCAGGCCGCCGCGCAACATTATCAGTTCGCGCCGCAGCGTCCCTCAGCCGAAGTCGAATTCAAGCGCGCCTATGCCCGCGCCGCGCTCGCCGCAGGATTGACCCGCGAGCAGGCGGTGCGGGTCTATGCGTTCGAGACCGGCGGCAATGGCGGCCACGACATGCAGTCGGGCCTCAGCGCATCACGGCCCGGCTCGCGCGCGATCTCCACCGCGATCGGCTACAATCAGCTGCTCACCACCAACAGCGTCGAACTGATGGCCGAGCAGGGCCACGCCATCATCGCCGAATTGACCGCGAAGGCGGCGCGGCTGAGCGGCCCACAGCGTCAGGCGCTGGATCGCAAGATCGCGGTGGTGAAGCGGATGGTGGCGTTCGCGCGCTCGGTGCCGGACCAGTGGAGCGAACACGAGAAGCTCGGCAATACGCCGCAGGGCTGGGCGGTGCACGCCATGGTGCTGGACCTTGACGTTGGTCCCTTGCTGCAGGTCCACAAGCTTCTGACCTCGGTGCGGTTCGCCCGGCAGAAGGGCTACAGCCGCCCGCTCAGCGCCGCCGAACTGGAGATGATGAATCTCACCGGCGACGGCACCGGGCTCGACATGGTGACGATGCCGCAACAGCTGCGCGAGCAGGTGCCGACCGCGAATTTCTTCCAGCGCAGCGGCTACGAGCGCAATCCGGTGGCGATCCGGCACAACACCGTGGCGAAGCTGCTCGCGGTCACCGACTCGCGGATGGACAGCAACAGCAACAACCCAGGCGCCCGCGAATTGGCCGCGGCGTTCTGAACTCGGCGCAACGCAGCGCTGTTCGCAGCGCGCACACGCCCGGCGCGACCGGCTTTGACGGCCTCTGCATTCTGGTGTACCAGCCCGCACTGGCCGCTGGGCCCGTGGGCGATCCTGGCTCCCACGCCGCCGCCCCGGCGGCAGAGCCGAGGTCGATCCCGGACCGATTTGCAGGCCGGGATGCTCGCGGGCCGCGTGTCGCCCGGCACGCGTCATTTGCAGACCCTGAGCGCCGTTGAGATACGGGAATGACTACGGATTCGGCTTGGCCATTGCACACGGACGCCCCGCGCAACATCGACGGGGCGCTGCACGCCACGGTTGAGCAGGCCGCCGACTGGTTGATCGGGCGGCAGAAGCACGACGGCCACTGGGTCGGCCGCGTCGAGACCAACGCCTGCCTGGAAGCGCAGTGGTGCCTGGCGCTGTGGTTTCTCGGCCTCGAGGATCACCCGCTGCGGGTCCGGCTCGGCCGCGCCTTGCTCGACACCCAGCGCCCCGACGGCGCCTGGCACGTGTTTCACGACGCGCCGCACGGCGACATCAACGCCACCGTCGAAGCCTATGCGGCGCTGCGCTCGCTCGGCCATCGCGACGACGAGGAGCCGCTGCGCAAGGCGCGCGACTGGATCATCGCCAAGGGCGGCCTGCGCAGCATCCGGGTGTTCACCCGCTACTGGCTGGCGCTGATCGGCGAGTGGCCGTGGGAGAAGACCCCGAACATTCCGCCGGAAGTGATCTGGCTGCCGACCTGGTTTCCGTTCTCGATCTACAATTTCGCCCAATGGGCGCGCGCCACCCTGATGCCGATCGCGGTGCTGTCGGCGCACCGGCCGAGCCGGCCGCTGCCGCCGCAGAGCCGGCTCGACGCGCTGTTTCCGGACGGCCGCGACGGCTTCAACTACGATCTGCCGGCGCGGTTCGGCGCCGGCTTGTGGGATGCCTTCTTCCGCAAGGCCGATGTCGTGTTGCACGCGCTGCAGGGCTGGGGCGCCAGGCGCGGCGGCCCGGGCTGGCTGCGCCGCGGCGCGCTCAACCACGTGGTGGAATGGATCGTCCGCCATCAGGATCACGACGGCGGCTGGGGCGGCATTCAGCCGCCCTGGATCTACGGCCTGATGGCGCTGCACCGCGAGGGCTACGCCTTCGATCACCCGGTGATGGCGAAGGCGCTCGACGCGCTGAACGATCCCGGCTGGCGCGTCGATGTCGGCGAGGCGACCTACATCCAGGCCACCAACAGCCCGGTCTGGGACACCATTCTGGCGCTGATGGCGCTCGACGACGCCGGGCTCGCCCGGCGCTATCCCGCGCAGATCGACAGCGCGGTGCGCTGGGTGCTGCAACGCCAGGTACGGGTGCCCGGCGACTGGTCGGTGAAGCTGCCCGGCGTCGAACCCGGCGGCTGGGCGTTCGAATACGCCAATAATTTCTATCCCGACACCGACGACACCGCGGTGGCGCTGATCGCGCTGGCGCCGTTTCGCGGCGATCCGAAGTGGCAGGCCGAAGGCATCGACGCGGCAATCCAGCGCGGCGTCGACTGGCTGGTGGCGATGCAGTGCCGGCAAGGCGGCTGGGGCGCCTTCGACAAGGACAACAACCAGAAGATCCTCGCCAAGATTCCGTTCTGCGATTTCGGCGAGGCGCTCGATCCGCCGTCGGCCGACGTCACCGCGCACATCCTCGAGGCGTTCGCCAAGCTCGGCATCGAGCGCAGTCACCCGTCGGTCGTCCGCGGCCTCGCGTTTCTGAAGCGCGAGCAGGAGCCGGAAGGCCCGTGGTTCGGCCGTTGGGGCGTCAACTACGTCTACGGCACCGGCGCGGTGCTGCCGGCCTTGGCGGCGATCGGCGAAGACATGCGGCAGCCCTACATCATGCGCGCCTGCGACTGGCTGGTGGCGCGGCAGCAGGACAATGGCGGCTGGGGCGAAAGCTGCGGCTCCTACATGGATGCCAACCTGGCCGGACGCGGCGCGGCGACGGCGTCGCAGACCGCCTGGGCGCTGATGGGGCTGCTCGCGGCGAACCGCGAACAGGACCGCGACGCGATCGAGCGCGGCGTGCTGTATCTCGCCGACAGCCAGCGCGAGGGCACCTGGCAGGAAGCGCACTACACCGGCACCGGCTTTCCGGGTTACGGCGTCGGCCAGACCATCAAGCTGAACGACCCGCTGTTGTCGAAGCGGCTGATGCAGGGGCCGGAGCTGTCGCGCTCCTTCATGCTGCGCTACGACCTGTATCGCCAGTACTTCCCGCTGATGGCGCTGGGCCGGCTGTTGCAGCAGCGCGGCTCCACCGCTGCGCGCGGCGACTAGAGCATTTTCGGTTGAGATTGAAGCATCCAACCCAAACGCGGCCGTCATTCCGGATTGCGAGTTCGAAGAACGAGCAAGTCCGGAATCCATATCTCCTGTAGGGGTTATGGATTCCGGGTTCGCTCGCGGCTAAAGCTGCTCGCGCCCCGGAATGACAGTCTGGGAATATTGAAGCGCATCAATCCAACCCGAAAAGTCGCTAGCCCGGGCCGAATTTGAAGCGGCCGTCGTCTTCCAGATACGGTCCGCTCCGCATGTAGAGCTGGCCGTTGGTGCCGATGAAGAACAGCGTGTTCTTCGGCACCTTCTTGGCGCCTTTCAGCAGGTCCTTGGCGTTGTTGGTGCCCATCTTGTAGGACCAGGTCTTGCCGTTGCTCTCATAGGCGTAGCCCATATCGGGGGCGAGCACCCACGGCGTTGCGGCCGGCGGCGCGGTCTGGGCGAGCGCCGCGCTCGATGCGGCGCACAGTGCCGCCGCGGCCAGCAGCGGTTTGACGTATCCGGATTGCATTTTTCGGCGCCTCCTCGTGGGTTGCGAGCGCAATGACCAACAGAAATGACGCCAGATTTGCGTCGCTCTTGAACAAATCACGAACGGGCGCGAGGCGTCAAACCTCGCCGGCGCCGGCTCGCGATTTTGTCATCCGGCGCGCCGCCGCTAATCTCCGGCGGACTGCAAAGAAGTGCCGGGGTCCGGATATCGCCGGCGCAGAAAATGCTCTACTGGCGTGCGCCGCGAACCGTCGGCGAAAGGATGATTCGAATGCGTCAGATCGTGCTGGGGTGTCTGGTCCTTGGGTTGCTGGCGCAGGCCGCGCCGGCCTTCGCCGACGAGTTCAAGCTGGTCAGCAACCAGCGGATTTCCTGCGGCCGCGGCTTCAGCGCCGGCAAGCTCAACACCGCCACCTGCCGGTCGTTCGCCTATCTGTTCAATGTCCGCAGCTCGGAATATTTCCGCTGCACCGTCAGCCTGTCGATGACCCGCGACACCAAGGAAATCCTCAACGTGCAGACCGACGGCGGCTGCGTCAAAAAGCCCCGGGTGTTCGACACCGATTCCAACTACTCGTTCGACGCCGCCGAGACCGAGCCGCCGAATACCAATTCGTTCTTCGGCACCGGCGGCTACGCGGTGTGGGCCAGCGACAACACCGCGCAGAAGATTCGCGGCTGCATCATCATCAGCTCGGGGCTCGGCTCCGACGTCGCCAAATGCCTCGACATGACGTTCGACTGACTCGCGACTCCGCTCAGTCGTGCAGCCGCAGCGGCTGCGAAGCGGCGCCGCGGGCGAATTTCTTCAGCCCGGACGGCCTGCCGAGCAGATAGCCCTGCACCACGTCGAAGCCGATCTCGTGCACCGTGGTGAGGTCGGCACGGGATTCGATCCCGGTCGCCACCGTGCGCGCGCCATAGCCGTCGGCGAGCTCGACGATGCGGCGGCACACCGTCTGCTTCAGCCGGTCGTCGGCGCAGCCGTTGATCAGTTCGCGATCGACCTTCAATTCGACGAACGGAAACGTCGCCAGGTCCATCAGCGCCGGCCAGTCGGTGCCGAGCCGGTCGATCGCGATCGCGATGTTGCGCAGCCGCAGCCGCTTGGCGACCTCGACCAATAGATCGAGGTTGCCGATCACCTCGGCGGCGTCGACCTCGACGATCAGGCCGCGGAACGCCGGATGCGTCGGCATCCAGCTGCACAGATCGTGCACCGCGTCGCGGTTGGCGAGAAACGAGATCGGCAGGTTGATCGACAGATCGATCGCGCCGTGCCGCTCCAGCAAATAGTGCCAATCGGCGATGGTGCGGTTGATGACGAATTCCGACAGCGTGCGGAAGTGCTGATCGTCGTCGGTCGGGATGAAATGCGCCGGCGGCACCACGCCCCAGGTCGGATGCCGCATCCGCACCAGCGCCTCGGCGCCGCACGGCAGCAAGGTGCGCAGGTCGACCTTGTTTTGATACCACAATTCGAGCCAGCCCGCCTTCAACGCCTCGGCGACGTCGACCGCCGGGCTCGGCACCGGCTCCGGCGGCAACAACATCGCCACGCCCTGATGCAGCGTGCCGGCGCTGAACGGGGTTTGCAGCGGCGGAAGCATCGACAGGCCGAATTCCCGCCCCATCTGCTGGATCGCCGTCGAGGTGACGGATTCGCGCGGGCTGATCGCCAGCACGTGTCCGGCATAGCCGCGTTCGGCGAGGATCTCGATGATGCGACCGGCCTCGACGCCGCCGATCGACGAGCCGAGCACCACCAGATCCGGCAGGTGCTGATCGAGCGCGGCGGCGAAGTCCTCCGCCTTGGCGCATTCGCCGGTGATGAAGCCGAGGTCTTCGAGCGCTTCGGCGAGGAAGGTTCGCAAGTGCGGCTTGCTATCGGCGATGCAGGCCCGCGGCGCCACCTTTCGCCGCCCGAACGTCGCCAGCTGTGCTCCCCTAAGGTTCGCATTTGTCATAGAAGTCCCCCGAAAGTCGGGTTTCGTTCTACGTAGTCGCGGCGGATTAAATTATGGAATCTTTGAGATGTCCTCATGAAGTCGCCAGTAGGGTTAAACCCGACACAGCGATTCAAATTTGAATGAGTTGTGCTGCCCGGCTGCGCCGCTGCCCCATTTAGGAACAGCGTTGCCGACGCATCGGTTTGCACAGCGCTTTTCGCCGTTGCCGCGCGGCCGCGACGACGCAACGGCGATATCGGACGGCCGTCAAGGCGACGGCTGTGCCGACAGTTTGCTGCCGACCAGCGCTCGGCCGCCCGGCGCGGTTTCCGGCATCGCGATCAGAAACAGCGCCAGCGCCGCGCCCGCGACCGCGACCGCGGCGAGAAACAGAAACGCCGCCGAGTAGCCCGCCGCGACCACGATCATGCCGGCTGCGGCGCTACTCAGCGCGCCGCCGAGCCCGGCCGCGGTGGCGATTGCGCCCTGGCTGATGTTGAAATGCCCGGTGCCGCGGGTGAGGTCGGCGACCACCAGCGGAAACAGTGCGCCGAAGATGCCGGCGCCGACGCCGTCGAGCAGCTGCACGCCGACCAGCCAATAGGAATTGTCCGACAGCGGATAGAGTGCGCCGCGCAGCGCCAGCACGCCGAGCGCCACCGCGAAGATCGGCTTGCGGCCCCACACATCCGCCTTGTGGCCGACCAGCATCGCCACCGGCACCATCACCAGCTGCGCCGCGACGATGCACAGCGACATCAGCGTGGTGCCGAGCTCCTTGTTGGCGAGCGCCAGCTTCTGCCCGACCAGCGGCAGCATGGCGGCGTTGGCGAAGTGAAACAGCACGGTCGCCACCGCGAAGATCAGCAGCGGTTTATTGCTCAGCAGCACCGTGAAACCCGACGGCTGACCGGCGCGGTGATCTGCCTCGGCCCCGGAGACGAGCCCGCGCGCCACCGCGTCGTCGATCGCATCGGCCGGGATCGCCAGCGTTGCCAGGATGCTGCAAAGCGCCATCACCGCGAGCAGCCAGAACACCACGATCGGCCCGAAGCCATAGGCGAAGATGCCGGCGAGCGTCGCGGCGGCGGCGTTGCCGGCGTGGTTGAACGCCTCGTTGCGGCCGATCCGCCGCGCAAAGGCGCGCGGCCCGACGATGCCGAGCGTCACCGCGGCGATCGCCGGTGGAAAGACCGCGCCGGCGATCGCGGCCACCGCCTGGGTCGCCGCCACCGCGGCGAAGCTCGTGATGAGCGGCAGCACCACAGAGGCCAGCGTCACCGCGACCGCGGCGATCACGATCAGCGCCCGCTTCGCCTTGCTGGCATCGATCAGCGCGCCGGCCGGGGTCTGCGCGACGATGCCGGCTATCGCCGCCACCGCCATCACCACGCCGATCGAGGCCTGGTCCCACTTCTGTTCGGTCAGCAGATAGATCGACAGATAGGGGCCGAGGCCGTCGCGGACGTCGGCCAGGAAGAAGTTCAAGGCGTCGAGCGGGCGCCGGGCGGTGGTCTCTTGCTGCGGCACATCGGCCTCGGCGGTTGTCTTGAAAGCTGTTGCGGCAACAGCCCGGACGGCAACGGGTTCCGCAGCGGCGTCCGGGCTGGTCCGATCGGACGCCTTGACCGCGGCCGTCGATCCGTCCACCTTCGCCGAAAAGCTCGACGTCGAAGCTAAGCCAAATCCAAGGGAGAAGACCGCTCATGAAGTCCAGGTTGCTCGGCGCTGTCGTGATGGCCGCGTGTGTTCTGTCGGCCCCGCAGGCCCGTGCCCAACAATTCATCAATATTCTGACCGGCGGAACGTCCGGGGTGTACTACCCGCTCGGCGTCGCGATCGGCAAAATCTACGGCGACAAGATTCCGGGCGTAAAAACCCAGGTGCAGGCTACCAAGGCCTCGGTGGAGAACCTGGTGCTGCTGCAGCGCGGCTCTGGCGAGATCGCGTTTTCGCTCGGCGATTCCTTGAAGGCGGCGTGGGAAGGCGACGAGGAAGCCGGCTTCAAGAGCAAGCTCGACAAATTGCGGGTGATCGGCGCGATCTATCCGAACTACATCCAGATCGTCGCCACCGCCGAGTCGGGCATCAAGACGCTGGCCGATCTGAAGGGCAAGAGTCTCTCGGTCGGCGCGCCGAAATCCGGCACCGAACTCAATTCCCGCGCCATCCTGAAGGCCGCCGGGATGGACTACAAGGATATCGGCAAGGTGGAATACCTGCCGTTCGCCGAGTCCGTCGACCTGATGAAGAACCGCCAGCTCACCGCTACGCTGCAGTCCGCCGGCCTCGGCGTCGCCTCGCTGAAGGACCTGAGCAATTCCAGCGAGATCACCGTGGTGTCGGTGCCCAAGGAGGTGGTCGACAAGATCGGCCCGCCGTTCGTTGCGGCGACGATTCCGTCCGGCACCTACAAGGGCCAGGACAAGGACGTGCCGACCGCGGCGGTGATCAACTATCTGGTGACCTCCTCGGCGGTGTCCGACGACGTCGCCTATCAGATGACCAAGCTGATCTTCGACAATCTGCCCGAACTCGCCAACGCCCACGCCGCCGGCCGCGAGATCAAGCTCGAGGGTGCCGCCACCGGCAGCCCGGTGCCGCTGCATCCCGGCGCGATCCGCTACTACAAGGAAAAGGGATTGATCAAGTAGGGCGAGAACGTCAGGCACTGATTCACCTCTCCCCGCTTGCGGGGAGAGGTCGATGGTCGGCGCGAAGCGACGGCCATCGGGTGAGGGGGCGCCAGAGTTCAAACGCGACGCCCGGAAATGTCGCGATCGGGCACTTCGCTCAACACGTCATGGCCGGGCTTGTCCCGGCCATCCACGAAAAACAGGCAAGGCATTGCTGGTGGGCGTGGATGGCCGGGACAAGCCCGGCCATGACGCGGAGAGGGCCTCCCTCTCAGAAGGGCCTCCACTTCGGAAATCCTGGTTGGATTTCCCGCCGGGGGCGGCAGACATCACCGAGCCTTTGCTAGCTAGGAACACGACCCATGCTGCAGCCTGAAACCACCGCCGACCACATCCCCGGCCGAATCGAGTTCGACAATTTCGAACACGGCTTTCCGGAAGGTTTTGGGCCGCGCGGCTGGGATCATCTGGCCTATGCGGTCGGCATCGCCTTTGCGACCTTCCAGCTGGTGATCGCGGCCTGGAACGTGCTGCCGAGCCAGGTGGTGCGCGGCGTCCATGTCGGCTTCCTGATCCTGTTGACCTTCGGGCTGATCGGCAACTTCACCGCCAAGAGCAATCTCGGCCGCACGCTCGGCTGGATGGTCGGCGGCGTCGGTTTTCTCTTGGGGCTGTATCAGTGGATCTTCTACGCCGACCTGATCGCGCGCGACGGCGATCCGACCCACACCGACCTGGTGGTCGGCACGCTGCTGGCGATCCTGATCTTCGAGGGCACGCGGCGGCTGATGGGGCTGGCGCTGCCGCTGATGTGCGGCGTGTGCCTGTTGTACTGGTTCTTCGGGCAATATCTGCCGGCGCCGCTCAACCATCGCGGCTACGGCTTCGATCAGATCATCACCCATCTGTCGTTCGGCACCGAGGGCTTCTTCGGCGTGCCGATCTACGTTTCGGCGACCTACATCTTCCTGTTCATCCTGTTCGGCTCGTTCCTGGAACGCGCCGGCATGATCCAGTTGTTCACCGACGTCTCGCTCGGGCTGTTCGGCGGCACCCGCGGCGGTCCCGCCAAGGTCGCGGTGTTCGCCTCGGGCATGATGGGCACCATCTCCGGCTCCGGCGTCGCCAACGTCGTCACCGTCGGCCAGTTCACCATTCCCTTGATGATCCGGTTCGGCTATCGCCGCGCCTTTGCCGCCGGCGTCGAGGCCACCGCCTCGATGGGCGGCCAGATCATGCCGCCGGTGATGGGCGCGGTGGCCTTCATCATGGCGGAGACGCTCGGCGTCGACTATTCGGTGATCGTCAAGGCCGCGGTGATCCCGGCGATGTTGTACTTCGCCTCCGCGTTCTGGATGGTGCACCTCGAGGCCGGCAAGCACGGCCTGGTCGGCATGAAGAAGAACGAGATCCCCAACGCCTGGAAGGCGCTGGTGCATGGCTGGTACCTGGTGTTGCCGCTGGCGGCGCTGATCTTCATGCTGTTCGAAGGCTTCACCCCGCTCTATGCCGGCACTATGGGCCTGGCGCTGACGGTGGCGCTGATTCTGGGCGCCAGCATCGTGCTCGGCGTCTCCAGCACGACGCTGCGGGTGATCTTCTGGATTGGCCTCGCGCTGATTGCCGGCGTGGTGTCGCGCAACGGCGTCAACATCTTCGCCATCGCCGGCATCGTCGGCGGTTTGGTGCTGCTGTCCAGCCTCAGCCAGGGCGGCCGCAACACGCTCGCCGCCTGCCGGGATTCGCTGGCGGTCAGCGCCAAATCCGCGCTCACCGTCGGCATGGCCTGCGCCATCGTCGGCACCATCATCGGCATGATGACGCAGACCGGGGTGGGCACCATCTTCGGCGGCTGGGTGATCGGGCTCGGCGAGCACAGCCTGTTCCTGGCGCTGGTGATGACCATGCTGCTGTCGATCCTGCTCGGCACCGGGATTCCGACCATTCCGACCTACATCATCACCGCCGCGCTGGCCGCGCCGGCGCTGGCGAATCTCGGCGTGCCGTTGATCGTCAGCCACATGTTCGCGTTCTACTACGGCATCATGGCGGACCTGTCGCCGCCGGTGGCGCTGGCCGCTCTGGCGGCGGCGCCGATCGCCCGCGAAAATCCCGACAAGATCGGCTGGGAGGCGATGCGGATCGCGCTCGCCGGCTACGTCATTCCGTTCATCGCGGTGTATTCGCCGGCCTTGATGCTGCAGCCGGGCGATCCGATGGCGGCGAAGATCGGATTCTACGGCGCGGTGGTCTATGCCACGGTGAAGGCGCTGGTCGCGATCGGGCTGTTCGGCATGGCGGCGATCGGCTTCCTGTTCACCCGGATGAGCGCGCTGGAGCGGATCGTCGCGCTGGCGGGCGGGCTGTGCCTGCTTGGCGAATTTCCCTACAGCGACTGGGTCGGCTTCCCGCTCGCGCTCGCCATCGTGGCCTGGCAATGGCGGCAGCGGCCGCCGCGTCGCAAGGTGGCACACGCGTGAGCCTGTGCCTGGCCTCGGCGGGGGTGGTGAAGACGCTTGCTATAGCCGCCTTCACGCTGGCCTGGACCCATTCGATCGAAAAGACCGCATGGCAGGAAGACTGGCGCGTCACCCCGCAGGGCCTGCAATTGATCGAGGCGCGCATCAAGGGTTTCGGCGCCGGCATGGAGCCGCCGCCCGAGGCCCGCTTGATCGACGGCTGGTTTCAATGGGACCCGCATCGCGCCCCGCAGCCGGAATTGGTGCTCGGAAATTCCGCCGCCGCCGGCGACTGGCGGCTGTGCGAAAGCGGGCGCTGCGCCACGTTGTCCGAGATTCTCGGCCACGACGTCGGCGTGCATGTCACGACGCTGAGCGCGTGTGAACGCTAACCAATTTCCCGCCCGCGACGAATCGCGCTAGGTCACCGGCATCGAGCGTTGATGAGGCGCCGTGTCCCGGGCGCGAAGCAGCGCCCTTCGCGCTGCTCCGCAGAACCGGGACCGTTACGAAGGCAGCCTCCGTAACGGCCCCGGCTCCGCAGCGCACCACGCCGCAAGAGCGGCGTATTGCGCTTTCGTCCGGGGCACGACTCCCATTGATCTCATCGACCAAGGTCGGCGCCGGAACTATGCCGAATTCACAATGACCTCGTTGCCACCTGATAGGACGATTTCGATGCGCCGTTACCTGACCATCGCGGGGCTCAGCGTCGTCGCGCTGCTCAGCCTCGCAAGCTCGCCGAGCTTCGCCGCGGTCAGCGAGCCGGACGACGATCCGCTGATCGATCCGGCGCCGTGCGTCAATGCCGCCACCGACGGCGACGCCGACAAGATCATCGCCGCCTGCACGCCGCTGATCGATCAGCACAGGACCGCGAAGCCCGACCGCGTCAAGGCGCTGCTGGCCCGCGCCGCGGCGTTCGATCGCAAGCAGCAGCCCGACCGCGCGCTCGCCGACTACGACGCAGCGCTCGGGCTCGACGCCACGAAGGCCGACGGCTTCAATGCCCGCGGCGAGCTGCGCCGCCGCCAGGGCAACCGCCGCGGCGCGCTGGCGGACTTCACCGCCGCGCTCAAACACGACCCGCAGCACCAGGCGGCGCGCGCCAACGCCAAGTCGCTGGCGCAGGAGTTGGAGCGGCTCGGTGCAGAACTCGCATTGAAGGGCAAGCCGAGCTTCGACTGCAAGACCGCGAGGCGCGCGGTGCAGAAGGCGATCTGCGCCGATCCGGACCTCGCCGATCTCGACCGCGCGATCGACGCCGCGTATCAGGCGCAGCTGCGCCAGGCGGTGGCCGGAGTGGTATCAGGAGCGGGCTCGCGCCGCGCCGTGCAACGCGCGCAGCAGGACTTCATAGCCGCCCGAGATGCGGCGTTCGGCCGCTCCAAGGATCAGCTACGCGGCGTGATGCAGGCCCGGCTGCAGCAATTGCTCGCCGGCAAGGCCGATTAGCCCGCCCGATCAGCCGAAAAACCGCCGCGCCGCCGCCGGATGTGGTTGATTAGGAACAAAGGCGGGGTTGCTAACGCCGGCTAAAAGCCGGAGATGGCGGCAAACCGCCAATGCCAGGGGAGAACGCGCCATGAATATCCATGAAAACAGCCGCTATCGCGAGGTCCACGCCCGATCGCTCGCCGACCCGGAAGGTTTCTGGGGCGAGGCGGCGCGTGAGATCGATTGGATCAAGCCCGCCGACAAGGTGTTCGACGCTTCGCTCGGACTGTACGGCCGCTGGTTCGCCGGCGCCCAAGTCAATACTTGCTACAATGCGCTGGATCGCCACGTCGAACGCGGCCGCGGCGATCAGCTGGCGCTGATCCACGATTCGCCGCTCACCGGCACCGTCACCAAGCTGACCTACGCGCAGCTGTTGCAGGAAGTCACCACGCTCGCCGCGGTGATGCAGGATTTCGGCGTCGTGAAGGGCGACCGCGTCATCCTCTATATGCCGATGGTGCCGGAGGCGATGGTGGCGATGCTGGCCTGCGCGCGGATCGGCGCGGTGCATTCGGTGGTGTTCGGCGGCTTCGCGTCGAAAGAACTTGCGACCCGGATCGACGACGCCAAGCCGAAGCTGATCCTGTCGGCGAGCTGCGGCATCGAGCCCGGCCGCATCGTCAAGTACAAGCCGCTGCTCGACGACGCCATCGCGCTGTCCAGCGCGCCGCCGCAGGCCTGCATCATCCTGGCGCGGCCGCAGCAGGCCTGCGACCTCACGCCCGGGCGCGATCACGACTGGGCCAGTTTGCGCGAAGCGGCGCTGGCCGCCGGCAAGACCGCCGACTGCGTGGCGGTCGAAGCCACCGACCCGCTGTATATCCTCTACACCTCCGGCACCACCGGCAAGCCGAAGGGCGTGGTGCGCGACAATGGCGGCCATCTCGTCGCGCTGAAATGGACGATGGAAAATCTCTACGGCGTGAAGCCCGGCGAGGTGTGGTGGTGCGCGTCCGACATCGGCTGGGTGGTCGGCCACAGCTACATCATCTATGGCCCGCTGATCCACGGCGCGACCTCGATCATGTACGAGGGCAAGCCGGTCGGCACCCCGGACGCCGGCGCGTTCTGGCGGGTGATCGCCGATTACGGCGCGGTGGCGCTGTTCACCGCGCCGACCGCGTTCCGCGCCATCCGCAAGGAAGACCCGGACGGCACCTTCTTCGGCAAGTACGATCTGTCGAAGCTGCGCACCCTGTTCCTGGCCGGCGAGCGCGCCGATCCGCCGACGGTGGAATGGGCCGAGCAGATGCTGCACGTGCCGGTGATCGACCATTGGTGGCAGACCGAGACCGGCTGGTGCATCGCCGGCAACCCGGTCGGCCTCGGGCTGTTGCCGGTCAAGCACGGCTCGCCGACCGTGCCGATGCCGGGCTACGACATCAAGGTGGTCGACGAGGGCAGCCATCCGGTGCCGGTCGGCACCATGGGCTCGATCGTGATCAAGCTGCCGCTGCCGCCCGGCAATCTGCCGACGCTGTGGCAGCAGGACGAGCGCTGCCGCGAAAGCTACTTCATCGATTACCCCGGCTACTACAAGACCTCCGACGCCGGCTACATGGATGAGGACGGCTACGTCTTCGTGATGGGCCGCACCGACGACATCATCAACGTCGCCGGCCACCGGCTCTCAACCGGCGGCATGGAGGAGATCTTGGCCTCGCATCCCGACGTCGCCGAATGCGCGGTGCTCGGCATCAACGACAGCATCAAGGGCGAGGTGCCGTGCGGCTTCCTGGTCTTGAAGGCCGGCGTCACCCGCGACGCCGCCACCATCGAGAAGGAAGTGGTCAAATTGGTGCGCGACAAGCTGGGACCCGTCGCGGCGTTCAAGCTCGCCATCACGGTCGGCCGGCTGCCGAAGACCCGCTCCGGCAAGATTCTTCGCGGCACGATCAAGAAGATCGCCGACGGCGAGGAATGGGCGATGCCGGCGACCATCGAGGATCCGAAAGCGCTCGACGAGATCAGCGACGCGCTGAAGAGCCACGGCTGAGGCCGGTGCGGCTGACTTAGAAAACCCGCAATCCGGACCCACTAGGCCCGGATGAGGGAAGGCTTCCGCCGCGCGCACCGATCTTCACCTCTCCCATAGGGGAGAGGTCGGTCCGGCGCAGCGAAGCCGGGCCGGGTGAGGGGGGTTCGCCTCTCGATAGGTCTTACCCCCTCACCCCAACCCTCTCCCCATGGGAGAGGGGGCGTGCTGCCGCCGCCGCACCGCTTCATTCCGGCTGGATCAAACTTCTGATGCAAGACATTCCGACGCGCCCCGCCTTGATGCCGACGCTCGCGCTGCTGCTGGCGGCGCTGGCGCTGTCCGCCTGCGCCACCCGCAACGACGTGCCGGCCGCCGCCAATATGGGCGACGACGACGAATTCTGCCGCGCCAACAATGTCGCGGTGGGCTCCACCGATTACGTGAACTGCCGCAAGAACCGCGACGTCCAGCGCAGCAACGCCATCACCCGCGCCAACCGCGCGCAGCGCAATCTCGGCGAGTTCATGATGGACCACCCCGACCGGCCGTAAGCCCGCGCGCAGCGCTGGGAATTGCCGCGACTCAGCAGCCGAACGCGTGGAGGCTGCCTTTCAGCCTTTGGTCTTAGTCCCCACGCCGCGCGAACCCCGCGGCGTCGTGCTGCTGCAAGTAGCTCGCAGCGTCTGTGACAATGCCGCCACGGCAGCACCAAAACACCGCCGATTTGATCTAGATCAAACGCGCGCAAACTCTTCCGGCGCTGGTTCCCGCCCGCATGCGCGTCCGCGCACGTAATTTTGTTTTGACAGGGGCTGGGAATGAAGAAGCTTTTGGTTGCGATGTCGGCGCTGATGATGGCGACGGCGCTGAATGGACTTTCGACGACCGCCGAGGCCGCCGACATGCCGGCCGGCAAGCCGTTCTACAAGGCGCCGGCCGTGGAAGCGTGGAATCCGTGGATGATCCGGCTGCGCGCGCTCGGCGTCGTCACCCGGGATTCCGGCTATGTCGATCAGGTCCCCGGCTCCGGCCTCGCCACCTCCGACGTCGTGGTGCCCGAGCTCGACATTTCGTATTTCTTCACCCGCAACATCGCCGCTGAATTGATCCTCGGCGTCACCAAGAACCACGTCACCGGCACCGGCGCGCTGGCCGGCGTCGACGTCGGCAAGTCCTGGCTGCTGCCGCCGACCCTGACGCTGCAATATCACTTCACCGATTTCGGCGCCTTCAAGCCCTATATCGGCGCCGGCGTGAACTACACGTTCTTCTTCAGCCAGTCGGCGGGCGGCGGCCTCGTCACCGACAGCCACCTCAAGGACGCCGCGGCGCCGGTGGCGCAGATCGGCTTCGACTACATGATCAACAACCATTGGGGCTTCAACGTCGACGTCAAGAAGCTGTGGCTGCGTCCGGAGTGGAACGGCACCGCCGGCGGCCTGCCGGTCAGCGGCAAGGTCAACCTCGATCCGTGGCTGATCGGCACCGGCATCACCTACAAGTTCTGAGCGTTCCAGAAGCAAGGACGGCGCGGGGCGGAGCAATCCGCCCCGTTTTTTGTTGCGTGTCTTGCCCGCTCGGGGATGACGTCTGCGATCTCCCTCCCATTGCATCTGCAAGGAACTTCGGCTTTGGTGCCGCGAACTCACATCCATTGCGCGCGGCGCCACGAGGACACCACATGGACATCAAGGTCAGGGATTCCAACGGCGCGCTGCTCGCCGAGGGCGACACCGTCACGCTGATCAAGGATCTGAAGCTGAAGGGCTCCTCCACCGTGCTGAAGCGCGGCACCGTGATCAAGAACATCCACCTCACCGACGATCCGGCCGAAATCGAAGGCCGCACCGACAAGGTCAAAGGCCTGGTGCTGCGCACCGAGTTTCTGAAGAAGGCGTGAGGGCAGGGGGCTCATGGTGAGGAGGCGCGCAGCGCCGTCTCGAACCATGAGGATGTCCGCTCGCGATCCGCGGGCGTCAGCTAGGTCTCGACGTAATCCGCGACGCTGGTCGCAGCGGGCACCGGCAGGCCGTCCTCTTTCAAGCCGTCGATGTGAAACCGGATGGCGTCACGGATTTCGGTCTCGACCGCCGCAACGCTGTCGGCGGTGGCGACGCAGCCCGGCAGGTCCGGCACATAGGCCGAATAATTGCCTTCCGCCTGTTCGATCACAACGGCGTAGCGCATCAGCGTCGCTCCTTTAGGCTGGCAGGAGCCTAGTGATCCCGCACCGCCTTGCAAGCCGGACGAGCGAACGCCCGGCGAGCGTCTCCTGCTCTCCCCCTTTGGTCGGGGCCCACCCACGCCGCGCGGGCCTTGACATCGCGAGCCTTGGGTGATGGTTTAGCCGCCATGCGCACGGCAGCCCGCCTTTCCCGTCTCTGGTGGCCCACCTTCTGAAGGTGGCCGGTGCGATTTCCATTTTTCCAATCGTCAAGGCCGTCAACGCAGTGCGACGGCCTTTTGTTTGTTTGCCCTGCGTTCCCAGCCCTCCGCAAAGTCGAGTTTTGCGACAAGGCCAGAGTTTAAGGAGCGAGGACCAATGAACCGAACCGTATTCGCGCTGCCCGCCCGCAGCGATTATCGCAGCCAGGCCGGGCTCGCGGTGACGCGCAGCGTGCAGCATTTCACCGGCGGCGACGCGCTCGACAACCTGATCGACCTGCTCGACCACCGCCCCGGCGTGGTGCTGTCGTCCGGCACCACGGTGCCCGGCCGCTATGAGAGCTTCGACCTCGGCTTCGCCGATCCGCCGCTGCGGCTGGTCTCCACCGGCGAGAAATTCGCACTGACCGCGCTGAACGCCCGCGGCGAGGTGCTGCTGGCGTTCCTCGCCGACACCCTGCAGGAGCCCTGCGCGGTGATCGACAAGGTCGCCGCCCGGCAGATCGACGGTCATATCGTCCGCGGCGAGGCGCCGGTCGACGAGGAGCAGCGCACCCGGCGCGCCAGCATGATGTCGCTGGTCCGCGCTCTGGTGGCGGCGTTCGGCTCGCCGGACGATCCGATGCTCGGGCTGTTCGGCGCCTTCGCCTACGACCTCGTGTTCCAGTTCGAGGATTTGAAGCAAAAGCGCGCCCGCGAAGCCGACCAGCGCGACATCGTGCTGTACGTGCCGGACCGGCTGTTGGCCTATGACCGTGCCACCGGGCGCGGCGTGCATCTGGCCTACGAGTTTTCCTGGAACAGCCGCTCAACCGAGGGGCTGTCGCACGACACCCCGGACAGCGTCTATGCCAAGACCGCGCGGCAGGGCTTTGCCGATCACGCGCCCGGCGAATACCAGGCCACGGTGGACGTCGCCCGCGCCGCGTTCGCCCGCGGCGATCTGTTCGAGGCGGTGCCCGGGCAATTGTTCGCCGAGCCCTGCGAGCGTTCGCCGGCCGAAGTGTTCCAGCGGCTGTGCCGGATCAATCCGTCGCCCTACGGCGCCTTGATGAATCTCGGCGACGGCGAATTCCTGGTGGCGGCGTCGCCGGAGATGTTCGTGCGCTCGGACGGCCGCCGCATCGAGACCTGCCCGATCTCCGGCACCATCGCGCGCGGCGTCGACGCCATCGGCGACGCCGAGCAGATCCGGCAATTGCTGAATTCGGAAAAAGACGAATTCGAACTCAACATGTGCACCGACGTCGACCGCAACGACAAGGCGCGGGTCTGCGTGCCGGGCACCATCAAGGTTCTCGCCCGCCGGCAGATCGAAACCTATTCAAAACTGTTCCACACCGTCGACCACGTCGAGGGCATGTTGCGGCCGGGCTTTGATGCGCTCGACGCCTTCCTGACCCACGCCTGGGCGGTGACGGTGACCGGGGCGCCGAAACTGTGGGCGATGCAGTTCGTCGAGGACCATGAGCGCTCGTCGCGCCGCTGGTACGCCGGCGCGATCGGCTGCGTGAATTTCGACGGCAGCATCAACACCGGCCTCACCATCCGCACCATCCGGATGAAGGACGGCCTCGCCGAAGTCCGGGTCGGCGCCACGCTGTTGTTCGATAGCGATCCGGTCGCCGAAGAGAAGGAATGCCAGACCAAGGCCGCGGCCTTGTTCCAGGCGCTGCGTGGCGATCCGCCGAAGCGGCTGTCGGCGCTGGCGCCGGACGCTTCCGGCTCCGGCAAGAAAGTGCTGCTGATCGATCACGACGACTCTTTCGTGCACATGCTGGCGGATTATTTCCGTCAGGTCGGCGCTCAGGTCACCGTGGTGCGCTACATCCATGCGCTGCCGATGCTGGCCAAGAACGACTACGATCTTCTCGTGCTGTCGCCCGGTCCCGGCCGGCCGGAGGACTTCAAGATCAAGGCGACGATCGACGCCGGGCTGCAGAAGAACATGCCGATCTTCGGGGTGTGCCTCGGCGTGCAGGCGATGGGCGAATATTTCGGCGGCCATCTCGGGCAGTTGGCGCAGCCGGCGCACGGCCGCCCCTCGCGGGTCCAGGTTCACGGCGGCCGGCTGATGCGTGGTCTGCCGAATGAGATCGTGATCGGCCGCTATCACTCGCTCTATGTCGAACAGGACAGCATGCCCGAGGTGCTGGCGGTCACCGCCGCCACCGAGGACGGCATCGCCATGGTGATCGAACACAAGACCTTGCCGGTCGGCGGCGTGCAGTTTCACCCCGAATCGCTGATGTCGCTCGGCGGCGAGGTCGGCCTGCGGATCGTCGAAAACGCCTTCCGGCTTGGCCTTCCGGCCAATTGACCTTGCGGCGAAAAGGACCTTTGCAATGACCGTCGCAGCAGTGAAAGCCCCACCGATGACCATCGCCTACGATCTCAAGGCCAGCGTTCGCACCATCCCGGACTATCCGAAGCCCGGCATCCTGTTCCGCGACATCACCACGCTGCTCGGTGACGCCCGCTCGTTCCGTTGCGCGATCGACGAATTGGTGCAGCCCTGGGCCGGCTCCAAGATCGACAAGGTCGCCGGCATCGAGGCGCGCGGCTTCATCATCGGCGGCGCCATCGCGCACCAGGTGTCGTCGGGCTTCGTGCCGATCCGCAAGAAGGGCAAGCTGCCGCACACCACGGTGAGCATGTCCTACGCGCTGGAATACGGCTCCGACATCATCGAGATGCACGTCGACGCCATCAAGCCCGGCGAGCGCGTGATCCTGGTCGACGACCTGATCGCCACCGGCGGCACCGCGGAAGGCGCCATCAAGCTGTTGCGGCAGACCGGCGCCGAGATCGTCGCGGCCTGCTTCATCATCGACCTGCCGGAGCTCGGCGGCGCCGCCAAGATCCGCGACATGGGCGTGCCGGTCCGCGCGCTGATGGAGTTCGAGGGCCACTGAGCGGCGCTGCCGTTCACGCGGTTCTGCGTCATCCTGAGAGCCTGTGAAGCTATTCGATTGGCGGCTCTCGGCGATATGATGTGTCGCGATCGCTGCGCAGGAGTGCGGTTGGAGGAGTGCG
>NZ_JACHIH010000045.1 GCF_014203125.1 Rhodopseudomonas rhenobacensis | reverse complement strand
CGAGACCCGCAAGGACTCCGCCGTCCACGTTTCTCTTTCTTCTTCTCAACTTGTCAAACAGCCCGGGGCAAAACCCCAACTTCCCGCTAAGGAAGACGCCCTCGAAAGGACTATGTCACTTCCCGGAGGAAGCAGCACCCCCAACCAAGGGAGCGTCGTATACCCTCATCCGACGGCAAATCGCAACCGATAACTCTCGGCTGCTTTTCACTCATCTCGATGAGAGAAGCTAGAAGCGCGTTTAGTTCGTTTCGGCCAGGGCCAAAACAACGCCGCGTCCAGTGGCCGGTTTATAGTCTGGGGCTCTCCGGACTGTCAACACCGTTTCGAAGCAGCGCGGCGAGAAAAATGAAAACCGCAAGACGGCATCACGACAGTCGCATAAACCCGCAATTTTATTGGCGAACTCGCAACGCGAATTATCCACAGGGCGGCTCACAGCGTGCGCAACTAACAACAAAAGCGATCACGGACCGAAAAAAATCGCGCCTCGCCCGGTCAAAAATCGAGCGTCGCCGCGTGAAAAGCTGCCTGATCCAACGCCAAGGACGAGAAATGTTTCCGTCGGCGGGCATTTTTTTCGAAAATAAATTTTTGCGAGCTCTCACGGCCGGCTCCGGCCAGCCGATGTGCAGCTCCCCGGCAGCGCCGATCGTGGCGCTGCCGACGCGGCGTTGCATCCGGTCATCAACTCGCGTCAATATTGCTGACATAACGCGCGACAATGCTGCGAGACATTGGGAGCAAGCATGAACGGGATCTTCGACGGCCTCAAGGTGCTCGACTGCGCGAGCTTCATCGCAGCGCCGGCGGCGGCCACCGTGCTGTCGGACTTCGGCGCCGACGTCATCAAGATCGAACCGCCGGGCGCCGGCGATCCCTATCGCAACCTGCCGAAGCTGCCGGGCTTTCCGAAGTCGCCGCACAACTACGCCTGGCTGATGGAATCCCGCAACAAGAAGAGCCTGGCGCTCGACCTCGCCAAGCCCGAAGGAAAAGCGGTGTTGCGCCGGCTGGTCGCCGACGCCGACGTCTTCATCACCAATTTTCCGCCCGCGGTGCGCGCGCGGCTCGGCGTCAGCTATGCCGATCTCGGCCCGCTGAACGCGCGGCTGATCTATGCCTGCTTCACCGGCTATGGCGACCGCGGCGAGGAGGCCAACAAGCCCGGCTTCGACAGCAACGCCTATTGGGCGCGCTCCGGGCTGATGGATCTGGTGCGGGCCGACGGCGACACCACGCCGGCGCGCTCGATCGCCGGGATGGGCGACCACCCCTGCGCGATGGCGCTGTACGGCGCGATCGTCACCGCGCTGTATCAGCGCGAGCGCACCGGCCGCGGCGCCCACGTCAAATCCAACCTGATGGCGAACGGGATGTGGGCGTCGAGCGTGCTGGCGCAGGCCAAGCTGTGCGGCGCCACGTTCGAGGAGCGCCGGCCGCGCGAACGCGCGCTCAACGCCCTGGTCAACCATTATCGCTGCCGCGACGGCCGCTGGATCATCCTGTCGCTGCTCAACGAGGACAAGCAGTGGCCGACGCTGGCGAAATGCCTCGGCCGCGCGGATCTGACACGCGACCCGCGCTTTTCGACCACAGCCGAACGCCACGCCCGCTCGGTCGAGCTGATCGCGATCTTCGACGCGATTTTTGCGACCAGGGATCTGGCGCAGTGGCGGCAGGACCTCGACGGCAACGGCCTGGTGTTCGGCGTGGTCGGCATTCTCGACGACATTCCGACCGACCAGCAGATGCTCGACAACGACGTGCTGGTGCCGTTCGAGAACGACACGCTGCTCACCGTCAACAGCCCGATCTGGATCGAGGGGCGCCCGAAGGTGCAGCCGCGGCATCCGCCGGCGATCGGCCAGCACAGCGACGAGATCTTGCGCGACGCCGGCTTCGACGACGCCGCGATCGCGCAGCTGCGCGCCGCCGGCACGGTGGGCTGAGCCACGCGCGTCGCGGGCCCTGAGAGCCGCAAGAAGTGGCAGGCGGCGTGAGCGCATCTTCGGTTGGGATCATCCAACCCAAATTCAGCTGTCATTCCGGATTGCGAGTTCGAAGAACGAGCAAGTCCGGAATCCAGTATCCGAGGGCGGTGATTACTGGATTCCGGGCTCACTCGCAGCTTCGCTGCTCGTGCCCCGGAATGACAGAAAAGAAAATCTCGAACCGCAAAAAATCGACGCGAAAGACTCAGCGCGCCACGATCAAGCCGCGGCTGGTTACCACCACCCAGCGGCCGTCCTGGCGGCGGATGGCGTCGACGCGGCCGAGACCGGGGATCGGATCGCCGGCATAGACCTCGAACATGCCCTGACGGCCTTCGATCACCGCCGCACCATTGGCGACGTCGTGCAGCACCCAGCCGGGAACCGTCGGCAGCCGCGCCACCTCCGGCTTCGCCGCCGCCGCGGCGGCGTTGGCGACCGACCCGGTGGCGTCCCGCGCCGCGACCTGGCTGGCGGCGGGTGCGGCAGCCACCGGCTGCGGCGCCGGCGCCTTCAACTTGTCGATGGTCTCGCTCAGCTTGGCGAGCCTGGTCGCGGCATCGGCCTGCGCCTTCTCGACCTTGTCGAAACGATCACCGGTCTTGTCGCCGCTCTTGCCGAGCTGGCTGAGCTGCGCCGCGGTCTGCTTGCTCGAATGGTCGACATTGCCCTTCAGCGCCGCCAAATCGGCATCGAGCCGCGCAATCTGCTCGTTGAGCGCCTGGGTCTGCTTGGTCACCGCGCTGCTGTCGGCGACCGGACGGCTAAGGCTGGAGGTTGCGAGCGCGCCACCGAGCGCGCCGGCGATCGCCGCCACCGCGATCACCGCGGCCATCGCAGCGGCGCGGCGCTTGCCGAACAGCCCGGTTCGCGGCGCTTCGCTCGAGGCGCGCTGTTCGCCGCCGATGCGGTCGTCCCAGTTGCGCACCGGCGACATGATGGTGATCTGGCCGGAGCGCGCCGCGGTGGCGGCCTGCGGCGCGGCTTTCGCCGGCTGGGTCGGACCGCTTTGTTCGTGGCCGTGATCGGGCGCGAGATTCGGCACCTCGACATGCGCGGGATCCGACGCCGCGGACGCGGCGGCGGGTGGCGTCAGCTTCGCGGGCTCGGTCGCGGCCGGAGTTGCCCCGGCGGCGGTGGTCCCATGGCTGGCTTCGACGCTGTCACCCTGCTCTGCACTCACGACGCATTCTCCGGAAAAGGTTGATCAACTATTCACTTTGATACTTGCGAAATCGTTACAGCCCGCGCGGGTTACGAAAAGTTTAGGAATTGTTCCGAGCCACATCGACCTGACCGCGATAGCGGGCATTGCTGGCCGAAATTTGGCGCCAAAGTGGCTAGATCACCACCGGGCCGTCGGGCAGTTCGTTGGAATCAGAGGCGTCGCCGGGGAAATGCGTCGCCAGATGCCGGCCGATCGCCGCGATGCCGTCGATCGCGCCCTGCTCGAAACGCCCCTCGCGAAACTCGGCTTCGATCGCCTTGCAGATCGCCTCCCACCCCTCGCCGCCGACCTTGGCGTCGATGCCGCGGTCGGCGATGATCTCGACGTTGCGGTCGGCGAGCAGCACGTAGAGCAGCACGCCGTTGTTGTGTTCGGTGTCCCAGATCCGCAGCTGCGAGAACACGTCGAGCGCGCGCTCACGCGCCGGCTGGTCGGCAAACAACGGCGCGCCGTCGAGCGCGCCTTCCACTACGAAGCGGATCTGCCCGGAATGCGACGCCTCAGAGGCGCGGATCGCGTGCTCGATGGCGTCGAGGGTGTGCGGCGGAAATGCCTTCTGCACCCGCGAGCGGTTGGCCCAGAGATGCCTGCCGATGCGCTTCAGCCCCATGTCACCAACTCCCCGAGGCGCCGCCGCCGCCGAAAGACCCGCCGCCGCCGCTCCAGCCGCTGTCGCTGGAGCCGCTCGACGACGATCCGCCGGACCAGCCGCCGCGCGAGCGGCCGCCGCCGAAGCCGCCGGGCGATCCGCCGGAGGCCAGCGCGTCGGCGAACAGCGCGAACACGAACGACAACAGCCCGGCCAATCCGGCGGTGATCAGCGAGGCGGCGACGAACCAGGCGATCACGCCGACCAGGCCGCCGGTCGCCAGCGCCCCCATGAACCGCCCGAGCATCGCGCGCATCACCCCGCTCAGCGCCAAGGCGGCGATGATCAGCACCGGATTGAACAGGTCCTCCGGGTTGAACGCGCCCTCGCCCCATTCGTGCTGCGGCTGCGGCACCGGCAGCGCCTCGCCGTCGATCACGCCGAGCATCTTGTCGACGCCGTCTTCGATGCCGCCGGCGAAATCCCCGGCCTTGAATTTCGGGGTGATGATCTCGTCGATGATGCGCTTGGCGGTGACGTCGTTGAGCGCGCCTTCGAGGCCATAGCCGACCTCGATGCGCAGCTTGCGGTCGGTCTTGGCGACCAGCAGGATGGCGCCGTCGTCGATCTTCTTGCGGCCGATCTTCCAGGCTTCGGCGACCCGCAGCGAATATTGCTCGATCGCCTCGGGCTGCGTGGTCGGCACGATCAGCACCGCGATCTGGCTGCCCTTGCGCGCCTCGAAGGCTTTCAGCTTCTGATCGAGCCGCGCGATGGCATCGCCGCCGAGCGTCGCGGTCTGATCGACCACCCGCCCGGTGAGCGGCGGCACCGCGACCTGCGCTTCGGCAGCAAAGCCGAAGCACAGCATCACGATGACAAGCAGGCTCTTGATCACGCGCATCGCGGCCATGCCGCGTCGTCCGTCGCTACTTCGCCGGCGCAGGGGCCGGTGCAGGCACCGCAGGGGCCGGCGGCGGGTTGAAATCGACCTTCGGCGCGGTGGAGATTTCGTTCTCGTTGGCGACGGTGAAGTTGGGCTTTTCCTTGTAGCCGAACAGCATCGCGGTGAAGTTGGTCGGCACCGAGCGCACCGTGACGTTGTACTCCTGAACCGCCTTGATGTAGCGGTTGCGCGCCACGGTGATGCGGTTCTCGGTGCCCTCGAGCTGCGCCATCAGGTCGCGGAACAGCGCGTCGGATTTCAGCGCCGGATAGTTCTCGGTCACCACCAGGAGGCGCGACAGCGCGCTGGAGAGTTCGCCCTGCGCGGCCTGGAACTTCTGGAACGCGGCGGGGTCGTTCAGCACTTCCGGCGTCGCCTGGATGCTGCCGACCTTGGCGCGGGCGTTGGTGACGCCGAGCAGCACGTCCTTTTCCTGCTGCGCAAAGCCCTTCACCGAATTGACCAGATTGGGCACCAGATCGGCGCGGCGCTGATACTGGTTGACCACTTCCGACCAGGTCGATTTGACCTCCTGGTCGTTGCTCTGGATGGTGTTGTAGCCGCAATTGGTCAGGCTCAGGGTCGCGAGCGCCGCCAGAATCGTCAATAGTCGTCGCATGATCGTCTCCTCGCGCGCTTGAGCGCCGCGTTGTCGCCGCAGAATAACAGAACTCATCTGTCGGGGCTAATCTTGACCGATGTCGCAGCATCGTCGCGGCAAGCTATCCCCATCCGCCGCAAGGCGATAAGGTCGACGCCCTGCCCGCGCCACCAGCCAAGAGAGACCGGATGACCCAGAGTCGCGATCGATTGACCCCGCTTGCCGCCCCGGTGGCGCCGCGACGCCCGCACGCCTTCACCACCCACGGCATCACCGTCACCGACGATTATGCCTGGCTGAAGGATCCGAACTGGCAGGAGGTGCTGCGCGATCCCTCAAGGCTCGATCCCGACATCCGCAGCTATCTCGAGGCTGAGAACGCCTACACCGAGAGCCTGCTCGGCCACACCGACGAATTACAGAAGAAGCTCGTCGCCGAGATGCGCGCGCGGATCAAGGAGGACGATTCCAGCGTGCCGTCGCCGGACGGCGCTTACGCCTATTTCCGCAAGTTCCGCGAAGGCGGCCAGCACGCGATGTATTGCCGGATGCCGCGCGACGGCGGTGCGGCGCAGATCGTGCTCGACGGCGATCAGCTCGCCGCGGGCCACGACTATTTCAAGTTCAACCAGGTGCGGCATTCCAACGATCATGCCCGCAGCGCCTGGGCGGCCGACACCAAGGGCTCGGAATATTTCACCCTGCGGATCCGCGACATCGAAAGCGGCGAAGATTCCGCGATCGACGTGGTCGAGGAGACCGACGGCGGCGTGGTGTGGACCGCGGATTCGCAAGGCTTCTTCTACGTCAAGCTCGACGACAACCATCGCCCGATGCAGGTCTGGCGCCACAAACTCGGCACGCCGCAGGCCGACGACGCGCTGGTCTATGAGGAGAGCGACAGCGGCTGGTTCACCCATATTCACGAGAGTTCGTCGGGGCGGTTCTGCGTGATCGCCGGCGGCGACCACGAGACCTCGGAGAACTGGCTGCTCGATCTCGCCGATCCCGATGCCAAGCCGCGGCTGGTCGCGGCGCGGCAGGACGGCGTGCAATATTCGATCGCCGACCGCGGCGACGAATTGTACATCCTCACCAATGCGGACGACGCCATCGACTTCAAGGTGGTCACCGCGCCGCTGGCGGCGCCCTCGCGCGACAACTGGCGCGATCTCATTCCGCATCGCGCCGGGATCTACATCCTCGACGTCGAACTCTATGCCGGCCACATGGTGCGGCTGGAACGCGCCAACGCGCTGCCGTCGATCGTGATCCGCGATCTTGCGAGCGGCGACGAGCACGCCATCGCCTTCGATGAGGCGGCCTATTCGCTCGACACCCACGGCGGCTACGAGTTCGACACCAGCAATCTGCGGTTCTCCTATTCGTCGATGACCACGCCGTCGGAAGTTTACGACTACGACATGGCGAGCCGCGCGCGGGTGTTGCGCAAGCGCGAGGAAATTCCCTCCGGCCACAACCCGGCCGACTACGTGACGACGCGGATCATGGCGACGTCGCATGACGGCGCCGAGGTGCCGGTGTCGATTTTGCATCGCAAGGATCTTGCGCGCGACGGCGCGGCGCCGCTGTTGCTGTACGGCTACGGCTCCTACGGCATGGCGATGCCGGCGTCGTTCTCGGCCAATCGATTATCACTCGTCGACCGCGGCTTCGTCTATGCCATCGCGCATATCCGCGGCGGCGCCGACAAGGGCTGGGGCTGGTATCTCGACGGCAAGCGCGAGAAGAAGACCAATTCGTTCGACGACTTCGCGGCGAGCGCGCGGGCGCTGATCGCGGCGAACTACACCCGTGAGAAGCGCATCGTCGGCCACGGCGGCAGCGCAGGCGGCATGCTGATGGGCGCGGTCGCCAACCGCGCCGGCGAGTTGTTCGCCGGCATCGTCGCCGAAGTGCCGTTCGTCGATGTGCTCAACACCATGCTCGACGACACCCTGCCGTTGACGCCGCCGGAATGGCCGGAGTGGGGCAACCCGATCGAAAGCGAGCAGGACTTCAAGACGATTCTGTCCTACTCGCCCTACGACAACGTCGCGGCGAAATCTTATCCGGCGATTCTGGCGATGGGCGGATTGTCCGATCCGCGCGTCACCTATTGGGAGCCGGCGAAATGGATCGCGCGATTGCGCGCCACCATGACCGGCGGCGGTCCGGTGCTGCTGCGCACCAACATGGGCGCCGGCCATGGCGGCGCGTCGGGGCGATTCAAGCGGCTCGACGAGGTGGCGATCGTCTACGGCTTCGCGCTGTGGGCGGTCGGATTGGCCGATCAGCCGGCGTAAACGCCTGCCTCAGGTTTGCCGCAACATTTTTCGCAGCGAGTTTTGGCGCTGGGAGGGTGATCAGTCCCCCGCGTCGTCATTCCGGGGCGCGCGCGGCGTGAGCCGCGAGCGAACCCGGAATCTCGCCGCGGGTGTTGGAGTCAGCGCGCGTTGCAGATTCCGGGTTCGCTCGAGCTGTCGCTCTCGCGCCCCGGAATGACAGCGGTTTTGTGATCGGGATAATGGCCTACTTCTCCTCGCTCCCCTTCTCGAACACCCGGCTCGCCAGCACATCGGAGGCTTCCAGCGTCATGATGTCGTCGGCGGTGAGCACGCGGTCGAGGTCGGAGACCAGGCGGTTGGCCTGGCGCAAGCGAATCCGGTCGAGCGCGTTGCGGATCGAGCGCGCGTTGGAGAACAACGGCTGGGTCTTGCGCAACGCGATGTAGCGCACGAAGGCGGCCTCGGCGTCGGCGCTGAACTTGTAGTTCTGTTCGGTCAGCATCAGTTCGGCGATCGACAGCAGTTCGTCGTCGGAATAGTCCGGGAAATCGATGTGGTGGGCGATCCGCGAGCGAAAGCCCGGATTGGAGGCGAAGAACTTGTCCATGCGGTCGCCGTAGCCGGCGAGAATCACCACCAGATCGTCGCGCTGGTTTTCCATCACCTGGAGCAGAATCTCGATCGCCTCCTGGCCGTAGTCGCGCTCGTTGTCGGGGCGATAGAGATAATACGCCTCGTCGATGAACAGCACGCCGCCCATCGCCTTCTTCAAGACCTCCTTGGTCTTCGGCGCGGTGTGGCCGATATATTGCCCGACCAATTCGTCGCGGGTCACCGACACGACGTGGCCGCGGCGGACGAAGCCGAGCTTGTGCAGGATCGCGGCGATGCGCAGCGCCACCGTGGTCTTGCCGGTGCCGGGATTGCCGGTGAACGACATGTGCAGCGTCGGATTGCCGGTCGCCAACCCCATCCGCTTGCGCAGCCGCTCGATCAAGAGCAATGCCGCGATCTCGCGGATCCGCGTCTTCACCGGCTTCAACCCGATCAGCTCACGATCGAGCTCATCGAGCACCTCGCCGATGCCGACCTCGTTGAACTCGCGGCGGAGATCGACCGCGGTTTCCACCGCGGTCGTGCTGTCGGGGATCGCGGCCTCGTTCATGAGCCACCGTAGCGCCGGCCCTCGGGACGATCGACCGCGTAGGACTTGGTGGTGTAGCGGGTGTTGCGGCCGTCGGATTCCTGGCGCTCCAGCCGGAATCCGGGCTCCTCCTTCGGCCGGTTGACGATGAACGACAGCCGCACCGATTCCCAGCCGGGGCTGGAGTCGAACGCCGACAGCCGGATGTAGCGGTCGCCATAGATCTTGCGGCACTCGTTCAATTCCATCAGCACGCCGGCGGCGTCCTGCAGGTCGAACATCGGCAAGCCCCACATTTCCCAATAGGTGTTGCGGGGGTGCGGGTCGTCGGTGAATTCGATGTTCACCGCCCAGCCCTTGCCGAGCGCGTACTGCACCTGGGAGGTGATCTGCTCGTCGGTGAGATCGGGCAGGAAAGAGAAACAACCTTGGGTCACTCGCATGGTCCTGCTCCTTAAACCGAAACGCTGGGGGTGGGCGCGTAGTCGGGCATATCGGTGGATTCGTAATTGAAAGTGACGTTCTTCCAGGTCTCCAGCGCCGCCTTCAGCGGCGTGCAGGTCGCGGCCGCCTTGGCGAGAATCTCCTCGCCCTCGTGCAGATAGTCGCGGCCTTCGTTGCGGGCGAAGATCATCGCCTCGAGTGCCACGCGATTGGCGGTGGCGCCCGCCTGGATGCCCATCGGATGGCCAATGGTGCCGCCGCCGAATTGCAGCACCACGTCTTCGCCGAGGTGATCCAGCAATTGGTGCATCTGGCCGGCGTGGATACCGCCCGACGCCACCGGCATCAGCTTGTTGAGGCTCGCCCAGTTCTGGTCGAAGAACACGCCGTGCTCGAGCTGCATCGGATTGAAGTCTTCGCGGCAGATATCGTAATAGCCCTTGGTGGTCGCCGGATCGCCCTCCAGCTTGCCGACCACGGTGCCGGCGTGGATGTGGTCGACGCCGGCGAGCCGCATCCATTTGGTGATGACGCGGAACGAGACGCCGTGGTTGCGCTGCCGCGTATAGGTCGAGTGCCCGGCGCGGTGCAGATGCAGAATCATGTCGTTGCGACGCGCCCATTTCGCCATCGACTGGATCGCGGTGTAGCCGATCACCAGGTCGATCATGATGATCACCGAGCCGAGCTGCTTGGCGAATTCGGCGCGCTCGTACATCTCCTCCATGGTGCCGGCGGTGACGTTGAGATAGGTGCCCTTGATCTCGCCGGAGGCGGCCTGCGCCTTGTTCACCGCTTCCATGCAATACAGGAAGCGTTCGCGCCAATGCATGAACGGCTGCGAGTTGATGTTCTCGTCGTCCTTGGTGAAGTCGAGCCCGCCCTTCAGCGCCTCATAGACCACGCGGCCGTAGTTGCGGCCGCTGAGGCCGAGCTTCGGCTTCACGGTGGCGCCGAGCAACGGACGGCCGAATTTGTCCATCCGCTCGCGTTCGACCACGATGCCGGTCGCCGGGCCCTGGAACGTCTTCACGTAAGCCACCGGCAGCCGCATGTCTTCCAGACGCAGCGCCTTCAAGGGCTTGAAGCCGAACACGTTGCCGATGATCGACGCCGACAGATTGGCGATCGAGCCGTTCTCGAACAGATCGAGATCGTAGGCGATGTAGGCGAAGAACTGGCCGGGCGAGTTCGGCACCGGATCGACGCGATAGCATTTGGCGCGATATTTTTCCGCCGCGGTCAGCCGGTCGGTCCACACCACGGTCCAGGTCGCGGTGGAGGATTCGCCCGCCACCGCCGCGGACGCCTCGATCGGATCGACGCCGTCCTGCGGCGTGACCCGGAACAGCGCGATGATGTCGGTGTCCTTCGGCTCGTAGTCGGGCTCCCAATAGCCCATCTTCTTGTATTCCATCACCCCGGACTTGTAGCGGTCCTTGCCACGGATCGTGACTGACTCGTTCATGGCGCTCTCCTCTTTGGCGTTTCTGGGCGGTCCGCGGATGGGGGCTCGATCTGTGGCCGCGCGCGGCGGCCTTGAGGGCGATCCTGATCCAGCCGGGTGGATGGCCGGCACATTGACGCCGCGCGCCAAATAAGGGAAATTTCAATATCTTCTGTTTGGCGAAAGTTTATCTTATGGCAAAGCTGTTCCGCACGGTTTCGATCCGGCAGTTACGAGCGCTGGCGGCGCTGGCCGGCAGCGGCAGCATCACCGCCGCGGCCAACAAGCTGCACCTCACCCAGCCGGCGGTGACGCTGCAATTGCGCAATCTGCAGGCGCTGGCCGGACTGCCGCTGATCCAGCGACAGAGCGACGGCATGACGCTGACCGACGCCGGCGCCGAAGTGCTGGCGCTGTGCGAGCGGATCGAGGCGGCGATCGCCGCCTGCGAGACCTCGCTCGACATGATCGCCGGCAAGACCGCCGGGCGGATCTCGATCGGCGCGGTGTCGACCGCGAAATACTTCGTGCCGTTCATGATCTCGGCGTTTCAGAAGCTGCATCCGAAGATCGACGTCAAGCTTTCGATCGGCAACCGCGAGGAGGTCAGCAACGCGCTGAAGGGCTATGAACTCGACATCGCGATCATGGGCCGGCCGCCGGTCGGCATCGACATGGACGTCCACCTGATCGGCGACCATCCGCACGTCATCATCGCCTCGACCGCGCACCGGCTGGCGCGCAAGCACCGCATCGAGCTCGGCGCCTTGGCGCAGGAAACCTTCCTGACCCGCGAGCCCGGCTCCGGCACCCGCAGCCTGATGGAGCAATTGTTCGAATCCGCCGGGATCCGGCCGACCATCGGCATGGAGATGAGCAGCAACGAGACCATCAAGCAGGCGGTGATCGCCGGCCTCGGCATCGCGTTGCTGTCGGCGCATACGGTGGCGACCGAGCTCGACGAGCGGCGGCTGGTGATCCTCGACGTGGTCGGGCTGCCGGTGGTGCGGCAATGGTTCGTGCTGAGCCGCAAGGACAAGGTGCTGCTGCCGCCGGCCCGCGCCATGCTGGATTTTCTCAGCGCCAAGGGCGCCCAGTTCCTGCCGCGCACGCAAGGCCGGATGCGGCTGACCCGGACCTCGGCACGGCCGAAGCGGGCGTGAGTCGCGGCAGCGAGTCGAATACGGATAAGGCACCGGGTGCGCACAAAGCAACGTCCCCGGCAGCGGTGCTGTCGGGGACGTCTCTATCCGCGACGCCGCGGCGGCGGCGGCGCGAAAAACCTTACGCCGCCTTGGCGAGGCCGAGTTCGGCCCAGATCTCGGTCAGCGCCTGCACCAGATGCTCGATGTCGGCGTCGCTGTGATGCGGCGACGGCGTGATGCGCAGCCGCTCGGTGCCGCGCGGCACGGTCGGATAATTGATCGGCTGCACGTAGATGCGGTAGCGGTTGATCAGGGTGTCGCTGATCTGCTTGCAGCGCACCGCGTCGCCGACCATCACCGGCACGATGTGGCTGGGGTTGGGGATATGCGCGACGCCGGCCTGGTCGAGCCGCTTGCGCAGCCGCGCCACGCGGTCCTGGTGCCGCTCGCGCTCCGCCGAACTCGCCTTGAGATGGCGGATGCTGGCGAGCGCGCCGGCCGCGACCGACGGCGGCAGCGAGGTGGTGAAGATGAAGCCGGAGGCGAAGCTGCGGATGAAATCGCAGATCGTCGCCGAAGCGGCGACATAGCCGCCGACCACGCCGAACGCCTTCGCCAAGGTGCCCTCGATCACGGTGAGCCGGTCGCTCAAACCCTCGCGGTCGGAGACGCCGCCGCCGCGCGGCCCGTACAGGCCGACGCCGTGGACTTCGTCGAGATAGGTCATCGCGTGATATTTTTCGGCGACGTCGCAGATGTCGGCGATCGGCGCGATATCGCCGTCCATCGAATACACCGACTCGAAGGCCACCAGTTTCGGCAGCTGCGGATCGAGCTCGGCGAGCTTGCGCTCGAGATCCTTGACGTCGTTGTGGGCGAAGATCACGGTCTTGGCGCGGCTGTGGCGGATGCCCTCGATCATCGAGGCGTGGTTGAGCTCGTCCGACAGGATGACGCAGCCCGGCATCCGCGACGCCAGCGTCGACAGCGACGCCATGTTGGAGACGTAGCCGGAGGTGAACAGCAGCGCGGACTCCTTGTGGTGGAGGTCGGCGAGCTCGCGCTCCAGCAGCACGTGATAATGGTTGGTGCCGGCGATGTTGCGGGTGCCGCCGGCGCCGGCGCCGCATTGGTCGAGCGCCTCGTGCATCGCCGCCAGCACCGCCGGGTGCTGCCCCATGCCGAGGTAGTCGTTCGAACACCACACCGTCACATCGCCGGTGCCGTCCTGGCCGTGATGCTTGGCGTGCGGAAAATTGCCGGCCTCGCGTTCGAGATCGGCGAACACCCGGTAGCGTCCCTCACGGTGCAGGCCGTCGAGCTGCCGGCGGAAATACGCGTCGTAGTTCATGAAGTCCTCCCGTTGACCGTTGCCGCTGGCTCCGTGGCAATGCCGATGCGCGCCGTCGCCAACTCGCCGCGGGGGTGTTGCTCCAGAAAGGTCTGGCGGAACTGATCCTCGAGACGCTGTCGGGCGCAGGCGCTCTTGGCCTTGGCCGGAAGCTCTTCTTTTCTGACGTTGGGAACCACCACCAGCTGCGGCTGGCCTGTCCTGGTTTCGGGAACGGTCTGCGGCGCGTCCGTGACCTCCGAGGCATGATGAACTGGCGGGACGGCACTGTTATTGACGGACGGATTCGGTTCCATGATGTTGTTCTCCGGCGGAAAACTCGACCGCATGCCCCAGCCCCACAGCGTGATCGCGGGCAGCGGGAGCAGCATAAACCAATGCTCGACAACGCCGAGCGCGAACAGGGTTGAAACCAGGGTCAGACCCACCACGTCGGCGGGCGTCGTCGACGCTTCGACGATCCGCTGGATCATGACCACCAGAACGCCGGTGGCCAGCGTGACCGACAACGGGAAGAACGCACTCACCGGCTTACGCGCGAAGTAGGTGCGCAGGAACTGCACGGCGTCCGGCATCAGCTCGGCATTGGTGACCGGCACGCCGAGAAACAGATTGATCTTGGCGCTCTGGCGCAGCACCAGCAGCGCCGCATAGGTCCACACCCCGACCTGGTTGGGCGCGTTCCAGGTCAGCGCCAGCACCAGGCCGCCGCAGGTCAACAGCGACACTTCGTGATAGATGATCGCCTGCAGCGCGCGGCCGAACCGATGCATCCCGGTGGCGCCGACCGGACACGGCTCCGGTCGCGGCCCGGTCAGCCAGCCCGACAGGAATACGATTTCCTGCGCCGCCCACAGGCAGATGATGCAGCTGAACGCCATGTAGCTTGCAGCAACGCTGGTGTCGGTGGCGGTCACCGACAGACCGCACAAGCCGATGGTCAGCAGGCCGCCGGCGCAGACTCCGCGCAGACTCCGGGAGTTGCCGAGGCTTCCGACCAGCAGCAGCACGGCCCCAGTGCTGAACCACCAGACAAACGCCGCGAAAACCGGTGGACCGAGATACAGGGCCATGTCAGCGCTCCCCTCACCAAGCCGGCCGCAGGCCGATTTCGCGAGGCAATTCGTTGCGTTTCGCCGGCAGCAGATAGAGCCGGCCGAAGGTCCAGGCCGCCGCGGCGGCCAGCAACGGACGCTTCAGCTTGCCGATCACGCCGCCCTTGGCCCGGCTGTCCTCGATCTTCATCGCGATCCGGTACAGCCGGTCGAGCCCGGCCATGAACCGCGGATCGTCGAGATTGAGCGTCACCGGGAACACCTGGCGGGAGATCTCGGTGGTGATCCGGAACACCTGCATATCGTAGTCCGACGGCTCCATGCCGAGCGCCTCGTGGAACGCCGGGCGCATGTGATCGCGCACATACATCGTGGCGAACACCGCCAGCACGAAGAACCGGATCCACAGCTTGTTGAAGCCGCGCAGCAGCGAGGGGTCGGCGCGCATCAGCAGCGCGAAGGCCTCACCGTGGCGGAACTCGTCGTTGCACCAGCTTTCGAACCAGCGGAAGATCGGATGGAACTGGCGCTCCGGGTGGCGCTCCATCTGCCGGAAGATGGTGATGTAGCGGGCGTAGCCGATCTTCTCCGACAGGTAGGTCGCGTAGAAGATGAACTTCGGCCGGAAGTAGGTGTACTTCTTCACCTTGGTGAGGAAGCTGAGATCGACGCCGATGCCGTGATCCTTCAGGATCTCGTTGATGAAGCCGGCGTGGCGCGCCTCGTCGCGGCTGAGATAGCCGAACAGCTCCTGGATTTCCTTGTTATTGATGCGCTTCTTGATTTCCGAATACAGCACGCAGCCGGAGAATTCGGCGGTCAGCGAGCTGACCAGAAAATCCTTGAATTCCTTGCGCAGCTCGGGCGGCAGCCGGTCCAGATCGTAGTTGAACTCGTCCTGCTTCTTGAAATGCGACTTGTTGTAGTCGGCGCGCAGCTCTTTCATCATCGCGTTCCACTCGGAACGCACCAGGCTGACGTCGAGGCGGTCCATCGCCGCGTAATCGGTGGTGTAGAATCGCGGCGTCAGGATGGTGTCCTCGCGCGCGATGTTGAGGCTGGCTTCGCTGCCTTTGATCGCCGGCCGGGAGCTTGGTCGCAAACTGCCCTGGGTGCCGCCTTCCATTGGAATCATGAAACCCTCCCGTTTGAAAAACTGACTTCGTAAAGCTCGGTCAATTCCAGGTAGCCTTCGAGTCGCGCGCGCAGACCTTCCCAGAGGCCGGCGCGAACCACCGTCGCCGTGCGTCGCACGACGATGCGTTCACCGAATGCGATGGCGGTCGGGGCGTCGTGCACGGTGACTTCGTCACCGGGCCGAATCTCGATGTCGCCGTCAAGAATGACGTGCGCATGCAGCGATTCCGACGTCTGCTCGATTTCCACCGTGCAGGGAACCTCGAAGCTTGTGCGTTTCCCGAACAGGCTCATTTTGAGCCTTCCTTTTTTTCCATTAGGCGCGCGAAGGCCGCGAGATTGCTCGAGCCGAACGCGTTGAGATCGATCTGCTTGTTGTTGGAGGTATCAGTCAGAGTAATTTGGCCGTTGATGTGGCGCGCGAGCTGGAACGGCGGCTGCCGCCCGACGTCGGCGAGACGCCGCTCGCGGGCCATGCCGCGCATCACCACGCGGACGAAGCCGTTGCTGCCCGGCGGAAGCGAGTCGAGCAGCTGGTGATCGGCCGCGTTGTAGACCAGGACGGAGCCGTCCTGGCCGTCTTCGAACTGCAGATCGAGACTCTCGACGATCGCCGGAGGCGTCATCCGGACTCGGCCGACTCCGGTGACGCGCGATGCGGTCGCGGCAACGAGAGCGAACACCACGAGTGCGCCGGCTGCGACCAGCGCCCCCTTCGGAATTTTGAAATCGTGAGCGGCGTCGTCCATGGGCGTCTCCGGTTCAGGCCGCCACGGGGGCGGATGGGTTTCCCAGCGGATCTTTCGAGAGGCCGCTGTTCGCAACTTGAACGAGAGATTGTGCCGACGGGCCAGGCTGGCCGGCCAGCGCTTCGGCGAGCTTGGCAGCCACGCTGGCCGCCTCGGGCACCGAATTCAGCATCGGCTCCGGCGCGCGCAGCCGCCAGGGGCGGATGTGGGGCCAAAGCAGCACGTAGGAAACACGTTTGGTGTCGGCGAGCTGCAGCGGAATGTCGCCGCTGCCATCGCCATTGGTCCGCAAATCGACGTTGGCGATCTTGCTCAACGGAATCGTCATCGACATCGGCAGCGCGACGCCGAACTGCAACAGGACGCGTTTGCTGGTGATGGTGTAGGTCGTCGCACGGCGGAACAGCCAGGCCAGCAGGGCAAGCAGCGCCATGCCGCCGAGGCAGGGAACGAGGAGCGCCACGGTGGATCCCACCATGTCGCTCGTCGCCATTCCGTTGGACCAGTACGACCAAAGCTTCCAGGCCAGGAAGAGGCCGACATAAATGCCGGCCTCCCTGATATGGAAAGACCTCACAGCAAGCCCTTTAAACGTGGGCTTGCCTTGCCAGATCACGCGCTCCCCCTCCGGTAACGGAGAGGAAAGTTCATGAAGCTGACTGGGGTCTTGTTTCATACGATCGGCTCCTGCCGGTCCGGGGTGGCGTACAGGGTGCCGGCGCCGAAGTAACCGACGATGCGGTCTTCCTCACGCTTGGTGACCTGGTCGGGCTTGGCCAGCGTCGGCGCGTCGGCGAACTGGCTGCCGAGGATCGCGTCGACGGAGACGTAGCCCTTCGGACGATCGACCAAGGCGAACGGCAGCGGCAGCAGGATGCGCTTGGTGCCGCGGGCCCCCTTCACCTCGACTTCGAGATAGCGGATCAGCGCTTCGGCGCGATCCACCCAGGCTTCGACCACCGTACCGCCAACCTGGCCGTCGGCGCCGACCACCTTCATGCCGCGCGGATCCGGATCGCGCGGATCAAGGGTGATGCCCTTGGCCGCACGCAGCGGAACGATCACCGGCAGGTCTTCCAGGGTCAACTCCGGAACGTCTTCACGATCCGCATAGGAGCCCGGGCCGACGCCGTCGAGGAACGGGTTGCCGGTCGGTGCGAACGGCGCACCCGGCCACGGCGCGGTGGATTCGAGCGCCGGATTCGGGCGATCGTTCTTGTGGTTGGGAACCGTGGCGACCTTGCCGCCGCGCAACAGATACTTCTTATCCTCCGGCGGATGCGGAATGCCGTAGGCAGGGCGACGTCCGCCGCTGTCAGAGACCAGCGGATAGCCCTCACGTTTGTCTTCGCGGCGGAGATAGAAGATCAACGCGGCAAAGAAGATCCAGAATACGTAGAGAGTGACTTGTGCTACGTCCAAATAAGCACCGGCTTGCATGGGACCGACCTCGCTCTAGTTAGTTAACCAGGAAATTCGGCTAAGCCGAATTTTGATGAAGATTGCGAGAAGTTCGTTCGTGCTGAGCGCACGAGCGGACCGACCGCAATCAGAGTTGCGAACAGCAGCGCAATTTCGATTTGATATACGACGCTGTATCCTGTCGACGCACTCATCAGAGTGCTGCCGAACATTCCGTTGGTGGCCATCGCCGACACCGCATCGCGGATGCCGCCGCCCACCGCAATTCCGCCGCCCGCCGCGGTCGCCTGAACGGCGCCCCAGGTGCCGAGCGCCAATCCGCTCTCGCCGTCCTTGGCGATCGCCATCGCCGCCGTCAGCGTCCCCGCCGCGAACAGCCCGCCGCCAAAGCCGATCAGCGCGGTGCCGATCCGCAGCAGCATCGCCGACTGCGCCGGCGCCGCGATGATCACCGCGGCAAAGGCGAAAATCCCGGCGACGGCGCCGAACCCGGCGACCCGATACGGATCGGCGTTGCGGCCGAGCCACCGCGCCGCGAGGCCGAAGCCGGTCAGCGTGCCGAGCGCGAAGAACGCGGTCAGGGCCGTGGTCTGACCGACCGTCAGCTTCAGCACTTCGGCGCCGTAGGGCTCCAGCAGAATGTCCTGCATCGAGAACGCCGCGGTGCCGAGCCCGACCGCAATAAGCATCCGGGTCGAGCCGCCGGCTTCGCGGAACTTGGCCCAGGATTGGTTGAACTGCGGCCGCTCGCGCTTCGCCGAAGTCAGCACCGGATTGCGGACTTCCTGCTTCCACAGCGCAATCACGTTGAGCGCGAAGATCACCACCGCGACGCCCTGGATCACCTGGATCAGCCGCATCTCGCTGAAGTCTTTCAGCAGCTGGCTGAACACCAAGGCGCTGCCGACCATGCCGAACAGCAGCATGACGTAGAGGAACGCCACCACCCGCGGCCGCGAATGCTCCGGCGCGATATCGGTCGCCAGCGCCAGCCCAGCGGTCTGGGTGGTGTGCAGGCCGGCACCGACCAGCAGGAACGCCAAGGCGGCGCCGACCTGGCCATAAGCTGCCGGCGCCTCGCCGGTGCCGGACAGCACCAACAGCGCGAACGGCATGATGGCGAGGCCGCCGAACTGCAGCAGCGTGCCCATCCAGATATACGGCACCCGGCGCCAGCCGAGCACCGAGCGGTGATTGTCGGACTTGAAGCCGATCAGCACGCGGAACGGCGCGAACACCAGCGGCAGCGACACCATCAGCGACACCAGTAAAGTGGAGACGCCGAGCTCGACGATCATCACCCGGTTCAGCGTGCCGTTCAGCAACACCACGGCGATGCCGACCGAGACCTGGAACAGCGACAGCCGCAGCAGCCGGCCGAGCGGCAGCTCGGTGGTGGCGGCGTCGGCGAACGGCAGAAAGCGGCTCCCGAGCCGCATCCATCCCTTCACCAATGTTGTCGCCATCTGGCTCATCGACGCATCATCTCCAAGGCCTGCGAGGTGTAGAAGCCGCGCGCCACCCGGTGGGTGCGGCCGATCTGCCATTGCTGCAGCGCCGGGTCGGCGGTGAGCAATTTGCGGAGTTTCTGTTCGGCGACCGGCTCGATCGCCGGCGCGCGATCGCCGCGCGGGAAGAAGCCGCCGACGAAATGCATCAGCGCCAGCGCCGGGGTCTTCGGCGCGAACGTCACCAGCATCGCCTGGCTGGTCCGCGCGGCGAGCCCCGCCATGATCTTGCAAATGTCCGCCGGCAGGTAGTGGATCAGCGAATCCATCGCCACCACGAAATCGAATTCGCCGGCCTTGGGATCGAGCATGTCGCCGGAGCGAAAATCGATCAGCGCCGGATCGACGTCGGCGGGAATCCGCTCGCGCGCGACTTCCACCAGCGTCGGCGACAGATCGATGGCGACGACATGGGCGCCGCGCCGCGCCACTTCGATCGACAGCGCGCCGGTGCCGCAGCCGGCATCGAGCAGCCGCATCCCGGTCATGTCCGCGGGCAGCCACGACAGCAGCGTGTTGCGCATTTCATCGCGCCCGGCACGCACCGTGGCGCGGATGCCGCTGACCGGCGCGTCGGAGGTGAGACGAGCCCAATTATCGGCCGCAGTGCGGTCGAAATAGGTCTTCAGTTCTCCACGCCGCTCGAGATAATTGGCCACGGGCATCAATCAAATCCCAACAGGTCAAAGATATCGCGATCCTTCAGCGGCTTGCCCTCGATCGGCGGTTCCTTGCCTTCGAGCATTTCAGTCGCAAGCCGAAGATACTCTTGTTGCACGGCCAGGATTTCGTCGGTGTGATCCATCTCAAAAAGTGTCATCTTTTTCAGACGACTCTTGCGGATGACATCCAGATCCGGGAGATGCGCGATCCGGCGGATCCCGGTGCGCTCGCCGAATTTGTCGATTTGGTCGGTTTCCCGGGAGCGGTTAGCGATGATACCGCCGAGCCGCACGCCGTAGTTCTTGGATTTCGCCGCGATCGCCGCGGCAATTCGGTTGGCCGCGAAGATCGAATCGAAGTCGTTCGCCGCGACGATCATCGCGCGCTCGGAATGCTGCAGTGGTGCCGCGAAACCGCCGCACACCACGTCGCCGAGCACGTCGAAGATCACCACGTCGGTATCTTCGAGAAGGTGATGTTCCTTCAAGAGCTTCACGGTCTGGCCGACGACGTAGCCGCCGCAGCCGGTGCCGGCCGGCGGGCCACCCGCCTCCAGGCACATCACGCCGTTGTAGCCTTCGAACACGAAGTCTTCCGGACGCAATTCCTCGGAGTGGAAGTTCACCGACTCCAGCACGTCGATCACGGTCGGCACCAGCCGCTTGGTCAGCGTGAAGGTGGAATCGTGCTTCGGATCGCAGCCGATCTGCAGCACGCGCTTGCCGAGCTTGGAGAACGCCACCGACAGGTTCGACGAGGTGGTGCTCTTGCCAATGCCGCCCTTGCCGTAGATCGAAAACACCTTGGCGGTGCCGATCTTCAGGTTGGGATCGAGCTGCACCTGGACGCTGCCCTCGCCGTCGCCCTCGGCGCATTTCGAGGCGTTGGTGTCGGCGCAGCCTGCGGTCTTCAGCTTGGCGGGATCAGTCAAAAAGTTCATGCTGCAACTCCTACGCCTTCGAGGCGATCCTCAAGCTCTTCGCCTGCCTTGCGCAGGACCTCGAGCATTTCCGGGTCGGGAGACCAGTAATTGCGTTCGTGAGCTTCGATCAGGCGGTTGGCGACTTTCGCCGACGCCACCGGATTGAGTGCGGCCAAGCGGGCGCGCATTTCGGGGTCGAGCACGAAGGTTTCGGTGAGCTGGCGGTACACCCACGGCGCCACTTCGCCAGTGGTCGCCGACCAGCCCATGGTGTTGGTGACGTGCTCTTCGATCTGCCGCACGCCTTCATAGCCGTGCTTCAGCATGCCTTCGTACCATTTCGGATTAAGCATCCGGGTGCGGGTTTCCAGCGCCACCTGCTCAGACAAGGTGCGAACCGTTCCGGCGCCGCGGGTCTGGTCGCCGATATAGACCGGCGCCGCGGTGCCGCCCTTGGCGCGGCGCACCGCGCGGCTGATGCCGCCGAGCGTATCGAAATAGTGATCGACCGTGGTGACGCCGAGTTCGACCGAGTCGAGGTTCTGATAGGCCAGATCGACGTCGGCGAGCGCGCTCTTCAACAGGTCGGCCTGCTGCACCGGCTGGCCCTTCATGCCGTACGCGAAGCTCTTGCGGCGGGTATAGGTCTCGGCGAGTTCGTCCTCGTCTTCCCAGCGGCTGTTCTCGACCAGATGGTTGACGTTGGAGCCGTAGGCGCCGTCGGCATTACCGAACACCCGCAGCGACGCGGTCTCCATGTCGCACTTGTGTTGTTCCATATAGGCCAGCGAATGCCGGCGGACGAAGTTGAAGTCGGTGGGCTCGTCGGCCGACGCCGCGAGGAAGCAAGCTTCCGCTAAGAGCTTGATCTGCAGCGGCAGCAGGTCGCGGAAGATGCCCGACATGGTGATGATGACGTCGATGCGCGGGCGGCCGAGTTCGCCGAGCGGGATCAATTCCGCGCCGGTCAGCCGGCCGTAGCTGTCGAACTTCGGCCGGGCGCCGAGCAAGGCCAGAGCCTGGCCGATCGGCGCGCCTTCGTTCTTCAGGTTGTCGGTGCCCCACAACACGATGGCGACCGATTCCGGCAGGCCGTTGCCGCCTTCCATATGCTTTTCGATCAGCCGCTGCGCCTGCGCCGCGCCGTCCTGCACCGCGAACGCACTGGGAATCCGGAACGGATCGAAGCCGTGCAGATTGCGGCCGGTCGGCAGAATCGCCGGCGTCCGCAACAGATCGCCGCCGGGCGCCGGACGAATGAACTTGCCGTCGAGCGCGTGGATTAAGCTCGGGATCTCGTGATCCTCGGCCAGCAAGCGGTCGGTCGCGGCCAACTCCTTGTAGATCGCGATATTGGCGTCGGCCTCGGGGCCGGAGCCAACCACCACGTGCTCGGGCCGCTCGCCGCGCACCAGGCCTTCGATCACCGACTGCTCGGGCCGAATGCCGTGCGAGGCATCCGCCACCGCCTGCAGCATTTCCACCCGCTGCTCGAAGGTCGGGTTTTCGCCGACCACGTGCAGGCCGTGCGGAATCAGCGCGTATTCCATTTCGAGCACGTCGTCGGACAATTTGGCGATGGTGGCGACGGCGGCGTCGCCCCAGGCCGGCTCCGCGGTCGCAAGATCGAGCGCGCTGGCCTGCGCCTGAATCAGCACCGCCAGATCGGCGCGCTCGGCTTCTTCGTCGGGCGACAGACCGCGCCAGCGCTCGATCGAGGATTTCAGCTCGACCAGCCCGCGATAGAGACCTGCATGCGCCACCGGCGGCGTCAGGTAGCTGATCAGCGTCGCCGCCGACCGCCGCTTGGCGATCGAGCCTTCCGACGGATTGTTCGACGCATAGAGATAGATGTTCGGCAGATCGCCGATCATGCGGTCGGGCCAGCAGGCGCCCGACAGGCCGGTCTGCTTGCCGGGCATGAATTCCAACGCGCCGTGGGTGCCGAAATGCAGCACCGCGTGGGCGCCGAAATCTTCCTTCAGCCAGCGATAGAACGCCGAGAACGCGTGCGTCGGGGCAAAGCCCTTTTCGAACAGCAGCCGCATCGGGTCGCCTTCGTAACCGAACGCCGGCTGCACGCCGACGAACACGTTGCCGAAGCGCTCGCCGAGCACGAAGATCGAGCTGCCGTCGCTCTGATGCTTGCCGGGTGCCGGACCCCACTGGCCTTCGATCTCGCGCAGCCAGCGCTCGTTCTTGACGTGATCGCCGGCCAGCACCCGCGCATGCACGTTGGCGTCGGAGCCGAAGCGCTGGGAATTGCCGCCGATGATGCGCTCGCGCAGCTCATCGGAATTGGCGGGAAGCTCGACCTGATAGCCTTCGCGCTTCATCGCTTCGAGCGTGCGGTACACCGACTCGAACACGCCGAGAAACGCCGCGGTGCCGATATGGCCGGAGTTCGGCGGGAAGTTGAACAGAACCACCGCGACCTTGCGGTCCTTGCGCTCGCTCCGGCGCAGCGCCACCAACTTGGCGGTACGCGCCGCCAACACCTCGGCGCGCTCGCTGCAGGTGTACATGTCGCCGCCGTTGTCGGAGCGAGTGAACTTGCAGGCGCGATCGCAGCCCGCGCACGGCACTTCGCCGGCGTCGGAGCGGCCGCCATAGACCATCGGGCCGGTGCAGCCGTCGAGCTCGGGGATCGCCACCATGATGGTGCTCTCCACCGGCATCAGGCCGCGGTCCGACGCCGCCCATTGCTCGAGCGTCTGGAATTCCACCGGATGCGCCGACAAATACGGCACGTCGAGGGTGGCCAGAATGTCTTCCGCCGCCTTGGAGTCGTTGTAGGCCGGGCCGCCGACCAGCGAGAAGCCGGTGAGTGACACCACCGCATCGACGGCGCTGCGGCCGTCCTTCATGAAGAATTTTTCGATCGCCGGACGCTGATCGAGACCGCTGGCGAAGGCCGCGATGACCCGCAGCCCCTTGGCCTCGAACGCCTCGATCATGCCGTCATAATGACCGGAATTGCCGGCCAGCAGATAGGAGCGCAGCAGCAGCACGCCGACGGTGCCCTGCTGATTGGGCACGCTGGGCGGCAATTTGTCGACCGACTCCGCGATCCGGCCCTTCATCTTCGGGTGATAGACGCCGATGTCGGCGTATTCGACCGGCGGCTCGGCCTTGGCGACGCCGCGCAGACCCTTGCGCGGGCCGCTGGCGTAGCGGTCGACCAGCAGCCGCACCATGTTGGCGATGTTCTGCTCGGAGCCGGCCAGCCAATATTGCAGCGTCAGGAAGTAGGCGCGCATATCCTGCGCGGTGCCGGGGATGAAGCGCAGCAGCTTCGGCAGCTGCCGCAGCATCTTCATCTCGCCCTTGCCGGCGGCGCCGGGCTCCTTCTTGCCGCGCAGCTTCTTCAGCCAGCTGATCGCGCCGAGCGCCTCGGCGCTCATGTCGAACTTGCCGACCCTTGTCAGCTTCACCACCTCGGCCGCCGACATGCAGCAGATCAGGGCGTCGCAGTCCAGCCGGCGCGCCAACAGCGCCGGCATCACCGCGCGAACGTGGTCGTCGAGGAACAGCATGGTGGCGATAACAATGTCGCCGCTGGCGATATCGGCGTGGCAACGGCCGAGCGCGCCCTCGTCGGTGCCCCACTCGTCGGCGGAATGCACCGTCAGTTCGATGCCCGGGTAATCACGACGCAACAGATTACGCGCGCGTGCGGCGGCGCCGGACAGATGGCTGTCCATCGTAACGATGACGACACGTAACGGCGTAGCGTCAGCGGGAGAAGTGCGCTTTGGCATCGTACAATGTCTCGACGGTTATGGTGGCGACGCCATTTTCGTTGGCGAATCGCTCGGTGTTACGGCGGGCCTTCCCGCGAACAAAGAACGGGATCTTGCGGAGTTCTTTTTCCGCATCGGCCGCCCAGACGGCATTGGTTTCTGACGCCGCGGCGGTCGAGGTCTCGGCGGCGGATGGCTCGGGTTCGGCCGGCGCCGCTTGCACCGCCGGCGTCGCCGAATGGCCGACGCCGAGATGCGACGGCACCGCGCCGTCCTTGAATTCGAAATCGTCCTTGAACATCGCCAAGAGATGTTCTTCCAGGCCCATCATCAACGGATGCACCCAGGTGTCGAAGATCACATTGGCGCCTTCGAAGCCCATCTGCGGCGCGTAGCGCGCCGGATAGTCCTGGATATGCACCGGCGCCGAGATCACCGCGCAGGGCACGCCGAGGCGCTTGGAGATGTGGCGCTCCATCTGGGTGCCGAGCACCAATTCCGGATGCAGCTCGGCGATATGCGCCTCGACCTCGAGGTAGTCGTCGGTGATCAACGGCTCGACGTCGTAAAGCTTGGCGGCTTCGCGGATCTCGCGGCCGAATTCGCGGCTGTAGGTGCCGATGCCGACCACCTTGAAGCCGATTTCATCGGAGGCGATCCGCGCCGCGGCGACGACGTGGGTGGCGTCGCCGAAGATGAACACCCGCTTGCCGGTGAGATAGGTCGAGTCGACCGAATGCGAGAACCAGGTCAGCCGGCTCGAATTCGCTTTCAATACCGGGGCCGCGTCGACGCCGGCCAGCGCGGCGACTTCTTCGATGAATTCGCGGGTCGCGGAGACGCCGATCGGAATCGTCTTGGTGAACGGCTGGTGGAAGATCCGGTGCAGCCAGGACGCCGCCTGCGAGGCGATTTCCGGATACAGCACGACGTTGAAATCGGCTTCGCCCAAGCGCGTCAGATCGGCCGGCGTCGACCCCATCGGCGCAGTGACGTTGACGTCGATCCCGAGCTTGCCGAGCAGCGCGGTGATTTCGATGACGTCGTCGCGATGCCGGAAGCCGAGCGCGGTGGGTCCCAGAATGTTGCACTTCGGCCGCGCGCCGGGCGCGCGCTCGGGGCGCTTGCTGCCCGGAGGCGGCGCCGACGGGCCGGCGAGCGCGCGGACCAGCTGATAGAAGGTCTCGGCAGCGCCCCAATTTTCTTTGCGCTGATAGGCCGGCAGATCGATCGCGATCACCGGGATCGGCAATCCCATGCCCTTCGCCAACCCGCCGGGATCGTCCTGGATCAGCGAGCCGGTGCAGGACGCGCCGACGATCATCGCCTGCGGACGGAAGCGCTCATAGGCGTTCTGCGCCGCGGTCTTGAACAGCTCCGCGGTGTCGCCGCCGAGATCGCGCGCGGCAAACGTGGTGTAGGTCACCGGCGGGCGGCGGTCGCGGCGCTCGATCATGGTGAACAAGAGATCGGCGTAGGTATCGCCCTGCGGCGCATGCAGCACGTAGTGCAGGCCTTCCATACCCGTGGCGACGCGCATCGCGCCGACATGGGGAGGCCCCTCATATGTCCAAACTGTCAGCTGCATCTCAGGCCACCAGTTTCGCGCGGCGCACCAGCGGACGCGCGAATAATTCCGCTAGGTCAGAAGCCTGTTCGTACCCCTGGATCGGCGTGAACACGAGTTCGATCGCCCATTTCGTCGTCATACCTTCGGCTTCCAACGGATTGGCTAGACCTAGGCCGCACACCACCAGATCGGGACGGGCGAGCCGGCAACGATCGAGCTGCAGATCGACGTCCTGACCTTCGGTAATCGGCGTGTCGGGCGGCAGCAGCTTGAGCTCTTCGGCGAGATGCTCGCGGTGCAGATAGGGGGTGCCGACTTCGATCAGCTGCATGCCCAATTCGCGCGACAGGAATCGCGCCAGCGGAATTTCCAACTGAGAGTCCGGGAACAGGAAGATGCGGCGGCCGGACAGTTCCTTGCGGTAGTTGTCGAGCGCGCGCTCGGCGCGGGCGCGCGCCGGCTGCGTCACCTTGTCGAACAGAACCGCATCAATTCCGAAAGCATTCGCCGCAGACCGCAGCCACGCCGTGGTGCCTTCGACGCCGAGCGGGAACGGCGCGACCAGGCGCGTCGCGCCGCGGTTTTCCAGTTCACGCGCGGTATCGGCGAGGAACGGCTGCGCCAGCAGGAATTTGGTGTTCGGTCCGACGCTGGGCAGCGTGGCGGAATTGCGCGGCGGCAGGAATTGCACCGGCCCGATGCCGAGCGCCTCGAACATCCGGACGAACTGGTCTTCCACCACGTCGGCCATCGAGCCGACGACGAGCAGCGAGGCTTCCTTGCGCGGGTCGGCGGGAAGCTCGGGCACCAGCGAGGCCAGACAGGCGTCTTCACCCTGGGTGAAGGTGGTTTCGATGCCGCTGCCGCTGTAGCTGAGGATGCGAACGCCCGGAGCAAAGCTCTGCGACAGCCGCAACGCGGCGCGCGACAGATCGAGCTTGATCACTTCCGACGGGCAGGAGCCGACCAGAAACAACAGCTTGATATCGGGTCGCCGGGTCAACAGCTGCGTGACGATGCGGTCGAGCTCGGTGTTGGCGTCGGTCAGACCCGCGAGGTCCTTCTCTTCCATGATCGCGGTCGCGAAACGCGGCTCGGCGAAGATCATCACGCCGGCGGCGGATTGAATGAGATGCGCGCAGGTGCGCGAGCCCACCACCAGAAAGAAGGCGTCTTGAATCTTGCGGTGCAGCCAGACGATTCCGGTCAGCCCGCAGAACACTTCGCGCTGCCCGCTTTCGCGGCGGATCGGCCTCGTCACATTGCTGGGGGCAACGTCGCAGCCCTGAATGTCGACGGTCATACGCGGCTCCCCGAGGTGGACACTGCGAGCGCTTTGTTGCGCTCGTCGAGGCGCGCGGCACGAAGTTTCAGAATGAACTGGGTGGCGTTGATGACGTAGGAGGCATAGGCGGCCAGCGCCACGAACATCTGCTGCTGCGGATCGCCGAGGCCGCCGAACAGCATCACCAGATAGGCGGTGTGCAGCGCCAGCACCAAGAAGCTGAACACGTCTTCCCAGAAGAAGGCCGGCGCAAACAAGTAGCAGCCGAACACTTCACGTTCCCAAATCGCGCCCGTGATCATGATCGTGTAAAGCACCAGTGTTTTGATGACGACCGAGGTGGTCGCGACCGCGAAGCCGTCGCCAGTAACAAGGTAGCGGATGACCAAAGCGAGACTTATGAGGAAGATCAAAAACTGGATGGGAGCGAGAATCCCTTGAACCAAAGTCCATTTCGTTGCATCGCGACGAATTCGCTGCTCTGGCGTGTAGAGCGGTTTAAACCCTTGGCGGGCTGCGTTAATCTTGGAGTGCGTCACGGGCTCTTGATGCGGTTCGGCAGCCGCGGTCGCATGGCCACGCGCTGCTAGGTCGGAAACCGGATTGTAAAGAGTGTTTGACACCGGCGCGTCCCGGTGGTGCGATACCGGGCCTACGGACAACGACGGGCGCTCACCGCCCCCAACCTGATCCTGTTCTGAATCGTCTTGACGGTGCACCGCGCACTCCTACTGCGGCTAATGCGAGGAAAGCTAAACTCCGATCCAGCGACTGTCAACCAAACCATACGTAAATTAAACTTGACGGTTCGCTCCAGATGAACGCGAATGTGTTCGTGAGGGGTATCCAGATGGGCGACGGCAACGAGCAGCAAATCCTGACCGGCTCCCGCAAAGAGAGCATCAGCCCCCAATACCAGCCGGAGCGCCCTGCTCCGGCTCCGATCTGGCGCTTCCGGCCGGCGGCCCCGCCGCTCAGCGTGGTGCGCGCCATCAAGACACAGATCATCCCGCGGATCGCCTGGGCGTTTCGCGGCACGCCGAACTCCAAGGTCGCGAAGCCCGACCTCTCGCCCGGCGAGTTGGAGACCTTCGTCGCCCTCCTGCAAGGTCAGGACGAGGACGCCCCGGCGGCCTTCGTCGAGCTGCTTCTTGCTAGCGGTACGCAGGTAGACGCGATCTTCCTGCAGTGGTTCACCCCAGCCGCACGACGCCTCGGCGACATGTGGGAAAAAGATACCACTGACTTTGCGATGGTGACGCTCGCCGTCGGACGGATGCAGCGGATGATGCATCAGCTCGGCGAGCGCTTCGCCAAGGACGGCGGCCGCGCCAACGGCGACTCCGCATTGCTAACGACGATTCCCGGCGAGCAGCACAGCTTCGGGCTGTCGATGGTCGCGGAGTTTTTCCGCCGCGCAGGGTGGAATCTGGCGACCGGTCCGTTTCAAAGCCAACGCGAATTGACCGAATTGGTGCAGGAGCGCTGGTTCGACATCGTCGGCTACTCGGTCAGCTCCGATCGCAAGCTGGACGACTTGGAGAGAAGCATTCGTGACGTCCGCCGCGACTCCCGCAATCGGCGGGTGGCGATCATTCTCGGTGGCCCGATTTTGCAGGCCCGCCCCGAGCTTGCGGCAGCCGTCAGAGCCGATATGGTGGTTGGCGATGTGACCGCCGCCCCCGATCAGGCCCGCACGCTCGTCGCGGCGATGAAGGGCCAAGCCTGACGGGGCCTTTATCGACCTCAGCTTCCTCATGGTGCTGACGCTCAGGAGACAGCAACATGACGGCTGCAGCACCGACCAGCTCCGTTTCGTCGGACATCACCACGTCCCTCTATCACCGCACCCGGGCGCTCCATCTTGAGGCCGAGAAGACCGGCATCATCGCCGACCTGCTGCGCGGACAGGCCACCCGCCCCGGCTACGCGCTGCTGCTGCGCAACCTTTTCCCCGCCTATCGCGAACTCGAAAACGGTCTCGCGCGTCACCAGGACAGCCCGGGACTGGACCGGCTGAAGCCGTTGAAGCTCCGCCGCACGCAGGCGATCGAATCCGACCTGATCGCGCTGTGCGGACCGGACTGGGCCAATACCGTGCCGTGGCTGCCGGCCGGCCAAGCCTATGCAAAGAGAATAGCCGAGGTCGCCGAGGGCGACGGGATGCTGCTGATCGCGCACGCCTACACGCGCTATCTCGGCGATCTCAACGGCGGCCAGATCGTGCAACGGCTGCTGGCGAATACCTACAAGCTGCGACCGTGCGAGCTGTCGCATTATGACTTTTCGGGCTTCCCCAATCCGTCGGAATTGAAAAACGACTATCGCGCGGCGCTGAATCAGGCCGCCGCCGCGTCAAGCGACCCCGATGCCATCATCGAGGAAGGCGCCACCGCGTTCACGCTGAACATCGGTCTTTCGGTCGCCGTGCAAAATCAACTCCGGCAAAACGCCCCGGTCGCGAGCTAGATGTGGAGCCTCAACAGGTTGTCCCCGAATAGACCGAGTCGGCTGATGGGTGTTTGTGATTTTATGCCGCCGTGGGGGCGATGCCAGTTGTATCTG
>NZ_JACHIH010000044.1 GCF_014203125.1 Rhodopseudomonas rhenobacensis | reverse complement strand
GCATGAAAATAGAAATCATAAAGAGACCGGCGAATAGCGAATAGGGAGTGGCGAATAGAGAAGATTGTCTTCCATTCGCCATTCGCTGCTCGCCACTCGCCTCCCGCTTGCTTCAAATTTGTCCTTCGCCGGCCTGGTGGTTCTAGCGAGGAGCTTCAACCCGATCCCATCCCGAACTCGGCCGTTAAACTCCTCAGCGCCAATGGTACTATGGCTTAAGCCCTGGGAGAGTAGGTCGCTGCCAGGCCTGCAAAGGACAAATCCTCAAAATATACGATCTCATCAAAACAAACAAAAACGCCGCGCTGGAAACAGCCCGGCGTTTTTGCGTTGGGATGCAGCCCGCGCGCAGCGCCGTCCAGGCGTCGCGGCCCAAACCAAAATCGACAAATGCGTCAGCCCGCCGCGTCAAGCCGGCGTCCGATCCTCAGCCATCTTCATCCTCCGACAAAAGCGCCGCATTGCCGCCGGCGGCTGCGGTGTTGATGCTGACGGTCTGTTCCAGCGCGAAGCGCGGCAGATAATGCGGCCCGCCGGCCTTCGGCCCGGTGCCGGACAGCCCGGAGCCGCCGAACGGCTGCACGCCGACCACCGCGCCGATCATGTTGCGGTTGACGTAGACATTGCCGATCGCGAGCCGCTTGATCGCGTGGTCGATGGTGGCGTCGACGCGGGAATGAATCCCGAGCGTCAGCCCAAAGCCGCTGTGCGCGATGGCTTCGAGCACCGCGTCGAGTTGATCGGCGGCGTAGCGCACCACATGCAGGATCGGGCCGAACACTTCTTCGGTGAGCTGATCGGCGCGCGCCAATTCGAACAGCTGCGGCGCGACGTAACCCGGCCCGGGGGCGCGGCCTGCGAAATGCACCCGCGCGTCAAGCGTCATGCGCACGATATGCGCGTCGAGTCGCGCCGCCGCTTCGCGATCGATCACCGGGCCAATGTGAGTCGCCGGGTCGCGCGGATCGCCGACCTTTAGTTCCCGCGCGGCGCCCGCGACGATCTTGATCATGCGGTCGGCGACGTCGTTTTGCACGAACAACAGCCGCAGCGCCGAGCAGCGTTGACCGGCGGAGCGGAACGCGGAGGCGGCGACGTCGTCGGCGACCTGTTCGGGCAATGCCGTTGCATCGACGATCATCGCGTTGATGCCGCCGGTCTCGGCGATCAGCGGCACGATCGCGCCGTCCTTGGCGGCGAGTGCGCGGTTGATCGACCGCGCCACCTCCAAAGATCCGGTGAACACCACGCCGTCGATGTCGGCATGGGCCGCGAGCGCTGCGCCGATTGCGCCGTCGCCGGGCAGCAGCTGCAGCGCAGTCTTCGGCACGCCGGCCTGGTGCAACAGCTTCACCGCCAAAGCCGCGATCAGCGGCGTTTGTTCGGCGGGCTTGGCGACCACGGCATTGCCGGCCATCAACGCCGCGCTGACCTGGCCCAAGAAAATCGCGAGCGGAAAATTCCATGGCGAGATCGCCGCGAATACGCCGCGACCGCGCAGGCTCAGCACATTGCTCTCGCCGGTCGGCCCAGGCATCGTTTCGCCGTGGCTGAACAGCCGGCGCCCTTCGGCTGCGTAGTAGCGGCAGAAATCCACCGCTTCGCGCACTTCAGAAAGGCAATCGTCGAGCGTCTTGCCGGCCTCGCGCTGCAACAGCGCAATGATTGTTGCGCGATGCTGTTCCAGCAGCGTGGCTGCGCGCTCCAGCGCTGCGGCGCGGGCGTCCGCCGGCGTGCGCGACCAAGTGACAAAACCGCGTCGCGCCGCGACGACCGCCTGGTTCACCTGTTCGGGCGTGGCTTCAAGCACCTCGCCGACGACGCTGGTCGAATCGATCGGGCTGAGCACCGGCCGCGCGGTGCCGCGCCGCGCCACCCCATCGATCAGCGGCGCGGCGGTGAGTGGTGCAGTCTGCGCCGCGATCTCGGACAGCAATGCGTCCAATGCAACACGATCGCCGAACTCGAAACCCTGCGAGTTGAGCCGCGGCAAATACAGATCGCGCGGCAGTGGAATTTTTGGATGCCGCGCGCGCGTGGCGTCGCCGATGATGTCCGCCGGCCGCCGCAGCAGCGCCGCTACCGGCACCTTGTCGTCACCGGCCAGCGCCACGAACGAGGAATTGGCGCCGTTCTCCAGCAGCCGCCGCACCAGATAGGCCAAAAGGTCGCGATGCCCGCCGACCGGCGCATAGATCCGGCACGGCAACGCCGGCTGATCTTTCGCGAGCTGTGCGTACAGCGCTTCGCCCATGCCGTGCAGCCGCTGCAATTCGAAGCCGTCGGCATCGCCGGCGATCTCGAGCAGGCTCGCCACGGTGAGCGCGTTGTGGGTGGCGAATTGCGGATAGATCAGCGGCCGCAGCGCAAGTAGCTTTTGCGCACAGGCGAGGTAGTTGAGGTCGGTCATCGCCTTGCGGGTGAACACCGGATAGTCGGGCAGCCCGCGCTCCTGCGCGCGCTTGATCTCGCTGTCCCAATAGGCGCCTTTGACCAGCCGCAGCATCAGCCGGCGACCCTGCCGTCGCGCCAATTCGGCCGCGTGATCGATCACCGCCAGCGCGCGCTTCTGATAGGCCTGCACTGCGAGGCCAAAGCCGTCCCAACCGGCCAGCGACGGATCGCGCAGCACCGCGGCGAACACCTCGAGCGACAATTCGAGCCGGTCGGCCTCTTCGGCGTCGAGCGTGAAATTGAGATCGAAGGCTTTGGCCTGCCGCGCCAGCTCGATCACGCGCGGCACCAGCTCGCTCATCACCCGGTTGCGGCAGAGCGGCTCGAAGCGCGGATGCAGCGCCGACAGTTTCACCGAGATGCCGGGGCGCGCGGGCAACTCCGCGCTTCCCGCGCTGCGGCCGATGGCGTCGATCGCTTTCGCATAGGAGGCGAAGTAACGCTCGGCGTCGGCTTGCGTGCGGGCGCCTTCGCCGAGCATGTCGAACGAATAGCGGGAGCCTGCCTGCGCGCGTTGCAACGCCGCTTCGATGGTCTCGCCGAGCACGAAGTGATTGCCCATCAGCCGCATCGCCGCGCGGGTGGCGGCGCGCACCGCCGGCGCGCCGATGCGTTTGCTCAAACCGGCGAGAATGCCTTGCGGGGTTTCCGAGGCTTGCACCACGCGGGCCGAAATCCCCAGCGCCCAGGCCGAGGCGTTGACCAACAGCGCGTTTGATTGCGTGGCGTGGTGTTCGAAATCGCCCTGGCCGAGCTTGTCCTCGATGAACTGATCGGCGGTCCGCGCGTCCGGCACCCGCAACAGCGCTTCGGCCAGCACCATCAGCGCCACGCCCTCCTTGGTGGAGAGCGCGAATTCGCGCAGCATCTCCTCGACGCCGCCGAGCCGGTCGTGACCGCGGATCGCCGCGACCAGCCGCGTTGCGTTGGCGTCGATCCGCGCCTCGCGCTCCGGCGCAAGCCGCGCGGCCGCGAGCAGCCCGGCGGCGAGCGCGCCGTCGTCGGCGGCATAGGGCGCGCTGAACAGGGGGAGAGCTGACTGGTCTAGCATCCGGATGCTCCGCCATGGCCTCCTCGAGACATGGCGATCCGGCGGCGGGTTGCAAAGGCCGACGCGCGGCGCACGCGGCTGTGGAGCGTGATATTGGCAGGCCCAAGCGGGCGGGCTAGGTTTGCCGCCAAACCATGGAATGACGGCATGACATCGACGCATCACCTCCGTTCACGCCTGCGCTGCGCGGTCGCGGCCATCGCCGTCGGCGCAATCGCACTCAGTGCGGCCATATCGGCGCAGGCCGCCGAGGTCTCGCCGGCGATCGCCCAGCTCTACACCTCGGTGTCGATCTTCCCGCCGTCGGGCAATGCGATGACGGTGTGCTACGGCTTCGTCTGCCGGCGCCGCCATGCGCTGGAGTTCGGCCCCGGCGATCGCCGGGCGTTGACCCAGATCCTCAGCAGCGGGCGCGGCTCGGCGGCGGCGGAACGCGCCGCGGTGCAGAAGGCCGTGGTGTGGTTCGATCGCCGGGTCGGGCCGGTGCTCGGCACCGACAAGCGGGTGGCGCGGGCGGATTTTCGCGCCGGCGCCGACAAGGCGAATTTCGATTGCTGGGACACCACCCGCAACACCACGAGCCTCTTGTTATTGCTGCAGGACTGGGGGCTGTTGAAATATCACAGCGTCGGCAATCCGCATTATCGCGGCAACGTCTTGGTGCTGCAGACGCCGCACAACACGGCGGTGCTGCTGGAGCGTGCCACGCAGGTCGAATGGGTGGTGGATCTATGGACCCGCGGCTATGCGCAGTCGCCGGACGTGATGCCGGTCGGACAATGGGTCAAGCAGGACTAGCGCCCGCCGCATACAAAAAAACGATGGCCGTACTTGGAACGCGGGCCATCGCAAAATTCAGCATCAAACTTTTTTGGAGGACGCACCCTCGGATTATCTCCGAGGGCATGCCTATCGAACAACGTCGCCGATCAAACCTTGAGGTTTTCCGCCGAAGTCTTGCCGCGATTGGCGACTTCTTCGAATTCAACCGTCTGACCTTCATTGAGCGTCGAAAGGCCTGCCTTCTCAACCGCCGAAATATGGACAAACACGTCCTTGCCGCCATTGCTGGGCTGAATGAAACCGAAGCCCTTGGTGGCGTTGAACCACTTCACAGTACCTTTAGCCATGTAGAGAGTCTCCGCAGGAATTAAAACGTAACGAACGGTCGGTCCCTGCACACCGGCTGGTTCTACGCTGCACGTTACGCGGTATCGCGGTCGCTTGATAGCTTAAACAATGGCCGAATCGTCTTGTGGTCGCCGTCGAAGCGGAAAATCCGGGGTTTTTTCCGGGTTTTCCCGCCGCCCGACGCGCCAGACGCGAAATGTCGATCTCACGCTACCGGCGAAGGGACGCGCGCTCGGCGCATAAGGGAAAAGGATTCGAAGGAACTCGTCGGGTTCCATCGTGACAGCCCGGGCGCTACTCGTCCTTCTCGCGCTTGCGCATCAGGTCCTTGACCAGATCGCCGAGCACCGGGCGCGGCACCGCGATGAACGGCAGCGGCCGCGTCAGGTCGATCGCCGCGAGCCCCAGCCTGGCGGTGAGCATCCCGTTGAGCACGCCTTCGCCGAGCTTGGAGGACAGTTTCGCGGCGATGCCGTGACCCAGGACCTGCTGCACCACGCTGTCGCCGATCGCGACGCCGCCGGTGATGGCGAGATGCGCGATCACCTGCCGCATCAGCCGCATCATGCCGATGGTGCCGGGGCGGCCGCCATAGAGCCGCGCCAGCTGCCGTACCAGCCGCAACGCCGCGATGAACACGAACAGCACGTCGATCAGCGCCTTCGGGCTGATCGCGGTGACCAGCGAGACGCGCTGCGCTGCGGTCGACACCAGGATGCGGGCCTGCTGATCCAGCGGCTCGAGCAATTCGCGTTCGGCGAGCCGGATCAGATCGGCGCCGTCGATGATGTCGTTGAGATGGGTGTTGAGCGTGGTGCGGGCGCGGGCCAGTTGCGGGTTCTGGTTCTCCAGCGTCAGCAGTTCCTTGACGATGGCGCGGCCCTCGGCGCGGTTGTCGGTCTCCAGCACCACCAGCGCGCGGCTGTGCAGTTTTTCGATCGCCGCCATCCGCAACATGCTCATCACCTCGCGGGTGACGATCACCGCCAGCGCCAAGCCTGCGATCACCGCCAGCACCATCGCGATGCTGCCGAGCGTCTTGTTCTGCGCGAACAGGTCTTCGATCAGCCGGGTCACCGCGAGCCAGGCGGCGAGCGAGACCAGGCCGCTGACCGCGCTCCAGAACAGCGTCGCCCAGCGGAATCCCTTGCGCACCGCCAGCACCGGCGCGGCTTCGGCCGGCACCGTCTCGGCGGCGACCTGGTCCTTTTCCTGCGTGATCTGCACCCGGGCGCGCGGCGACGACGGCTGCGGCCGGCTGACGTCTTCGGCCGGTTCGGTCACCACCACGCTGGGATCGCCGAGCTTGAAGGTGGCCGGCCGGCGACTTTGAAACCGCTCGGTCATTGCAGCTTGTCTCCGATCAGGAACTGGAGCGCGCGGTCGAGGCGGATGTGAGGCAGGATGGTATCATCCGGGCCGCGATCGGCAATATGCGGCGGCCGGAACCGGAGGAAACGGTAATCGGCGTATTCGGCGTCGCCGGCGGCCAGCCCGCGAAACGCACCGGCCTTGAATATCTCCTCGAGATTGGTCGGCAGGTCGCCGGGGAAGGTCGCAACCTCGGTCTCGCCGTCGAAGATGTCGCCGCCGGAGGTTTCGCCGGCGATCGGCGTGCCGACGATCGAGGGCAAACGGTCGTGACCGCGCTGCACCTGGGCTTCGCGGGTGGCACGCACCGCCGACAGCGCCACCACGTCGACCGCGGCGCCGGCGTATTCGGCGCGGCCGGCGGCGCGCTCGACCAGCCGGCGCAGGATCGCTTCCAGCCGATCGTGGCTGGCGTGATGCAGGTGGTCGGCCTTGGTGGCGGCGAACAGGATGCGGTCGATCTTCGGCCGGAACATCGAATTCAGCAGCGAACTGCGGCCGATCCGGAAGCAGTCGAGAATCCCGGCGAGCGCCGATTCCAGATCGTGCAGCGCCTCAGGACCGGCGTTGAATGCGGTCAGCGCGTCCACCAGCACGATCTGGCGGTCGAGCCTGGAGAAGTGGTCGCGGAAAAACGGCCGCACCACCACGTCCTTGTAGGCCTCGAAGCGCCGCCGCATCATCGCCCACAGCGTGCCGTCCGGCGGCTCGCCGCCGGCCGGCACGTCGAGCGGCGCGAAGGTCAAAGCCGGTGAGCCGGCGAGGTTGCCGGGCATCAGGAAGCGGCCGGGCGGCAGCAGGCTCATGGCGAACTGCTCGTCGCGGCATTCGCGCAGATATTTGGTGAACAGCTTTGCGGCGGTCAGCGTCGCCTGTTCGTTTTCGCGGCCCTTGGGCGAGAGCGTGGCGAGGTGGGCGTGCCATTCGCCGGCGAGCCGCACCCGCGGGTCCTGCATCGACAGCTTCAGGCTCTCCGCCGCCCATTGTTCGTAGCTCTGGTTCAACAGCGGCAGGTCGAGCAGCCATTCGCCGGGATAATCGACGATGTCGATGGTCAGCGTGCGGTTGGCGCCGTTCTTGCGTTGATAATCCACCACGAGGCGCAGTTCGCTGATGTCGACGGTGGAGTGCGGCCAATTGCGGTCGTCGATCAGCGTTCTTAAGTGATGTTCGTAATCAAACCGGGGAACCGCATCGTCCGGCTGGGGTTCTAGACGAGCCTTGGCAATCCGGCCGGTCGCCATCGATTCGAAAATCGGGAAGCGGCCGCCGCGCGACAGGCCGTGCACCAGGGCGGTGATGAAGATGGTCTTGCCCGCGCGCGACAGGCCGGTGACGCCGAGCCTGATCGTCGGGTTGAACAGGTTGTCGCTGTAATCGATCAGCGCCCGCGCCGACAGCCGCGCTTCCTCGATGATATTGGAGAAATTGAAGGCCATGCTTCGATATCGGCTCGATCGGACAGAGAAACCGGGCGAAATTAGCCGGAAAGCACCGATTCTGGCGAATCAAGCCTTGGGTTTGCCGGGTTTGCAGACGAATAGTCTGCCTGTCATCGACCGGCAACAGAAGATGATTTATCGTGCCGGGTCGGGCGTCTTGAATGCGCCAGATCAATTTACAACAAAGTTCTCAGCGGGAAACGCCGGATGCCGATCTTCCAATTGAAGCAAATCGCGTCGTATTCCCGCCCCGTCGGAAAGTCCGCCCACGGCGCCGGTGCGGTGGGCTGGCATTACGACCGCGCCGAGCTGATCGCCGACGGCGTCGTCCATATTCTGGGGGTAGCGCTCGGCGTCATCGCGGTGACGGTGATGATCGTGCTGGCGGCAGTGTTTTCCTCGGCCTCCGACATCATGCTGGTGCTGGTCTATGCCGGCGGGCTGCTGGCGATGCTGGGCTTTTCCGCGGCCTACAACCTGTGGCCGGTGTCGCGGCGCAAATGGATCCTGCGGCGGTTCGACCATTCGGCGATCTACATTCTGATTGCCGCGACCTACACGCCGTTCCTGGCGCAGATCAAGGACGGCATGTTCGCGCTGGCGCTGCTCGCCGGCGTCTGGGGCGTCGCGATCGTCGGTATCCTGCTGAAATTGTTCGTGCCGGGGCGGTTCGACAAGATATCGATCGGGCTCTATCTGGCGATGGGCTGGAGCGGCTTGATCGCCTACGAATCGGTGTCGGCCGCGGTGCCGCATCTGGCGCTGTGGTTCATCGCCATCGGCGGCGTGCTGTACACGCTGGGGGTGGTGTTTCACGCTTGGCGCGCGCTCCGGTTCCAGAATGCGATCTGGCACTCCTTCGTGCTGCTCGGCGCCGCTTGCCATTACACCGCGGTGCTCGATACCGTGTTGGCGTAATTCGCCATCTGCGACGCCGGTCTCTATCCGACCGGCCTGGGCGTCGCGCTGACCAGTCATCAATCAAAAAAAGGGGGAGGGGACCATGCAGGTCGCCGGCAAAATCGTGGTCGTGACCGGAGGCGCCAACGGCATCGGCCAGGCGCTGTGCGAGGCGTTGCACCGCGCCGGCGCCGCCAAGGTGGTCGTCGCCGATCTGGATCTGGCGCGCGCCGAACAGGTCGCCGCATCGATCGACGGCGCGGCGTTCAAATGCGACGTCGGCCGCGAGGCTGACATCGCGCATCTGATTGCCGAGACCGAGCGGCAATTCGGGCCGATCGCGCTGTTCTGCTCCAATGCCGGAATCGGCGGCGGCTTTGATCCGCTGTCGGAGAACGCCGGCGGCGCTTCCGACGAGCCGTGGGAGAAGAGCTGGGCGATCCATGTGATGGCGCACGTCTATGCGGCGCGGCATCTGATCCCGCTCTACAAGGCGCGCGGCGGCGGCTATTTCCTCAACACCATTTCGGCGGCGGGACTGCTCTCGCAGGTCGGCAGCCCGGCCTATTCGACCACCAAGCACGCCGCGGTCGGCTTTGCGGAAAATCTCGCGATCTCGCACCGCGCCGACGGCATCAAGGTGTCGATCCTGTGCCCGCAGGGCGTCGAGACCAACATGCTGCGCGCGATCCCCAAGGGGCCGCAATCCGGCGACGGCGACCTGTCGCCCGAACAGGTGGCGCAGGATGCGCTGCAGGGCATCGCCGAAGAACTCTTCCTGATCCTGCCGCACCCGCAGGTGCTGGGCTATCTGCGCGCCAAGACCGAGAACTACGACCGCTGGATCGGCGGCATGGCCAAGATCCAGGCCAAAATGCGCGACGCCTATGGGGCGACGGCGAAGGCGGGGTGAGCGGCCTCGGCGTTGTTGCAGGGCTTTGCGCGCGACCCAATGTAAGCTGTCATTCCGGGGCGCGAGGCCGAAAGGCCGAGCGAACCCGGAATCCAGTATTCACCGCCCTGGAATACTGGATTCCGGGCTCACTCGCGGCTCACGCCGCTCGTGCCCCGGAATGACAACGCGTTGTGTTTCGAGGCCGTACATGGACATTTCCGGGTTTGCGCTGGCGCCCCGGAATGACCGAGTGATCACCAGCTCGCGCTGGCCTTCATGGTCGGCGCGCCGGCCGCGTTGGCGGTCCATAATTCAAGGCCGGTCTCGGTGGCATTGGCGTTGACGCTGAATTGGCCGCCGTCGAACAAGGGTTGCACGCCGCGATAGCTGAAATTTTGCGGCGCGGCGCCGCCGTGCAACGACGCGGAAAAATTCACCAGCAGCGCCGCCTGCAACGGGCCGTGGAACACCAGCCCCGGATAGCCTTCGACCTTGGTGACGTAGTCGCGGTCGTAATGGATGCGGTGGCCGTTGAAGGTCAGCGCCGAATATCGAAACAGCAGCACCGGATCGGCCACATGCGTTACGCGATGTGTTGCGGCCGGCGGCGGCGCGGCGGGCTTGGCCGCGGGCGCGGCGCTCGCCATGTCGCGATAGACGATGTCCTGGCGTTCACGCACCGCGACGCCGCGCGCGGTCGAGATCACATGCTCGACCGCGACGAAGCACAGTGGCCCGCTCGAGCCGTGCTTTAGCGTCACGTCGGCGATGCTGGAGCTGCGCGTCACCTCATCGCCGACCCGCAGCGCGTCGAGAAACTGCAATTCGCCGCCGGCCCACATCCGACGCGGCAGCGGCACCGGCGGCAGAAACCCGCCGCGCGCCGGATGGCCGTCGGGGCCGAGAGCGGCCATCGCCGCCACCGGCTGCGCCAGGCACCAATGCACCGTGAAGGGTGCGGCATCGCCGATCGCCGGCGTGCCGATATCGAGAAACAACGTGGCGCGCAGGCCCTTGGTGAGCTGCGCCGTCACGACGTCGGAGGCCCGCTCGCTGCGGCCGATCCATTGCTTCAGATGATCGAGATCGAGCGCGTCGGTCATGAGGTTTTCGCCTTGCTCGTATCACGCGGGCTTTCGCCGATGCCGGGCACCGCGCCGTAGCTTCGCTCATCGCCGACAAAGATCGCCGGCGGCGCCGGATAGCTCACCGGGCCGTTCGGCGTCGCCACTTCGATCCGCCGCAGATGCGGATGCGCCGAGAGGTCCGCCATGGTGTTGACCTCGGCGAAGGCGATGTCGGCCGCCGAGAGATGTTGCAGCAGATCCTCGCGCGTCAACGCGCCGAACGCCGCGGCCACGGTGGCGTCGGTGAAGCCGCGGTTCTTCACCCGCTCGACGCCGTTGCACAGCCGCGGATCGTTGGCGAGCTGTGGCTGCCGCAGCACCTCGGCGCAGAGCTTTTTCCATTCCCGCTCGCTCTGGATCGAAATCAAAATGTCCTTGCCGTCCTTGGAGCGAAACACGCCGTAGGGCGCGATCGAGGGATGCGCCAGCCCCATCCGCTGCGGCGGCTGCCCGGCCTCGGCGTTCAGCAGCGGCACGGTGAGCCAATCCGCCATCACGTCGAACATCGAGATCCGGATATCGGCGCCTTGGCCATGGCGGGCGCGGCCGATCAGCGCTTCGAGGATTGCGGCCTGCGCCGCGGCACCCGTTGCGACGTCGACGATCGACATGCCGACCCGCGCCGCGCTCTCCGGACTGCCGGTGATCGAGGCGAGTCCACTTTCTGCCTGGATCAACAGATCATAGGCCTTGCGCTGCGCGTAGGGACCGTCGTCGCCATAGCCCGAGATGGTGCAGATGATCAGCGCCGGATAGTCGCGCCGCAGCCGCTCGCGGGCAAAGCCGAGCTTGTCGAGCGAGCCGGGCTTGAGGTTCTGCAGCAGCACGTCGGCGGAGGCGATCAGCGTCTCCAGATCGGCGCGGCCTTCCTCGCTGGCGAGATCGATCACCACCGACTCTTTGCCGCGATTGAGCCAGACGAAGTAGCTGCTCTGGCCCTTCGCCGCATGGTCATAACCGCGGGCGAAATCGCCCTCCGGGCGCTCGACCTTGATGACATGCGCGCCGGCGTCGGCGAGGCGCGAGCTGCAATACGGTGCCGCGACCGCCTGTTCGACGGCGACCACGGTTAGCCCTTCAAGTGGCAGCACTTACCTCTCCCCGCTTGCGGGGAGAGGTCGACCCGGCGTAGCGCAGCGAAGCCGGGTCGGGTGAGGGGGCGTCTCAACAAGGCCGAGAGTCGGCGACGCGCGTCGCCCCTCACCCCAACCCTCTCCCCGCAAGAGCGGGGCGAGGGAGCTCGCTGCGACGCGTCGCGAGCGCATTGCCTCATTGCTGATCAGCATGATCCAACCTCAATACGACCGCGGCAGGCCGAGCACGTGCTCGGCCAGATACGACAGCACCAGATTGGTCGAGATCGGCGCCACCTGATACAACCGCGTCTCGCGGAATTTGCGTTCGACGTCGTATTCCTCGGCAAAGCCGAAGCCGCCAAAAGTCTGCACGCAGGCGTTCGCCGCCTCCCAGGAGGCGTCGGCGGCGAGCATCTTCGCCATGTTGGCCTCGGCGCCGCAATCCAGCCCGGCCTCGTATTTCCGCGCGGCCTCCTTGACCATCAATTCCGCGGCGCGCATCGCCGCGTAGGCCTTGGCGATCGGAAACTGCACGCCCTGGTTCTGGCCGATCGGCCGGCCGAACACCACGCGCTCACGCGCATAGGCGGTGGCCTTGGCGATGAACCATTTGGCGTCGCCGATACATTCCGACGCGATCAGGATGCGCTCGGCGTTCATGCCCGAGAGGATGTAGCGAAACCCCTTGCCCTCTTCGCCGATCAGATTTTCCGCCGGCACGTGCAAATCGGTGAAGAACACCTCGGTGGTGGAGTGGTTCATCATGGTGCGGATCGGCCGGATGGTCAGGCCGTGGTCCTTGGCCTGTTTCATGTCGACCAGGAAGACCGACAGCCCGTCGGTGCGCTTGGCGGACTGATCCTTCGGCGTGGTGCGGGCCAGCAGGATCATCAGGTCGGAATATTCCGCGCGGCTGGTCCAGATCTTCTGGCCGTTGACGATGTAGTCGCCGTTGTCGGTCTTCCTGGCGAAGGTTTTCAGCGACGAGGTGTCGGTGCCGCTGGACGGCTCGGTGACGCCGAACGCCTGCAGCCGCACTTCGCCAGAGGCGATCTTCGGCAGCCACTCGGCTTTCTGCTTGTCCGAGCCGTGCCGCAGCAGCGTGCCCATGGTGTACATCTGGGCGTGGCAGCCGCCGCCATTGCAGCCGGCCTTCTGGATCTCTTCGAGGATCGCCGCCGCCGCCGACAGTTTCAGCCCGGAGCCGCCGTATTCTTCCGGGATCAGCACCGACAGATAGCCGGCCTCAGTCAACGCATCGACGAAGGCCTGCGGATATTCCATGGCGCGGTCGAGCTTGCGCCAATACTCGCCGGGAAACTGCTCACACAGTTTGGCGACGGCGTCGCGGATGTCATGGAATTCGTCCTGCTCCGCGTTCTGACTAGTCATCGGGTAGTTTGCATCTCTCTGAGGTGATTACAGGATTTCGGTGACGTCGCGATCAATGAAGTGCATGCCTCGCGTTCGTCATTGCGAGGAGCGCTTGCGACGAAGCAATCCAGGGGCTCCGTGCAGGGCCGCTCCTGGATTGCTTCGCACAACGGGCGGCGCATTTGCGCCGGCCCGTTGGCTCGCAATGACGGGCTCAACGCATTGAATCGCATTTCAGGCCATTAATTCACGACAATCGCACCGGCAAGCATTCGTAGCCCCGGACGAAGCTCGAATACACCCGCCTCGGTTCGCCGACAACTTGGATATGGTCGAAGCGTTTCAGCATTTCTTCCCATACGATTTTGAGTTGAAGTTCGGCCAGCCGCATGCCGACGCAGCGGTGAATGCCGAAGCCGAACGACAGATGCGTACGCGGCCGGGCGCGGTCGATGATGAAGGCGTTAGGCGCCTCGACCGCCTCGTCGTCGCGGTTGCCGGAGACGTACCACATCACCACGCGCTCGCCCTTGCGGATCAGCTTGCCGCCGAGTTCGGTGTCGCAGAGCGCGGTGCGCCGCATATGCGCCAGCGGCGTCTGCCAGCGGATCACTTCCGGAACCATGCTGTCGATCAGCGCCGGATTGTCACGCAGCTTGCGGAATTGCTCGGGGTTCTCGTGCAAAGCCAGCACCGATCCGGTCATGGTGTTGCGGGTGGTGTCGTTGCCGCCGATGATCAACAGGATGATGTTGCCGATCAGATTGTCGTGGTCCATCTGCCGCGTGGCGTCGTGGTGCGCCATCATCGAGATCAGGTCGTTGCGCGGCGCGGCGTTGACGCGCTCGTTCCACAGCCTTGTGAAATACGTCGCGCATTCGCTCATCTCGGTGCGGCGCTGCGCTTCGGATTCCACCACGCCGCTTTTCGGCAGCGCGGTGGCGACGTCGGACCAGCGCGTCAGCTTGCGCCGCTCGTTGAACGGAAAATCGAACAATGTGGCCAGCATCTGCGTGGTCAGCTCGATCGAGACTCTTTCCACGAAGTTGAAGGTTTCGTTGTTCGGCAGCGCGTCGAGCACTTGGCCGGCGCGCTGCCGGATCAGCACCGCGAGTTCGTCGAGATGCTCCGGCGTGAACATCGGCGACACCGTCTTGCGTTGCTCGGCGTGGCGCGGCTGGTCCATCGCGATGAAGCTCGGCCAGTCGTAGCCCTGCGGCGCGTCGCGGATCGAAATGCCGCCGAGCGTGGAGTCCGATGAGAAGATCTCGTGATGGGTGTCGACGTTCATGATGTCGTGATACTTGGTCACCGACCAATACGGCTCGATCGGCGCGTTGGTGCAGTAATGCACCGGCGCCTCGGCGCGCAGCCGCTCGAACCACGGCCACAGCGTATCGTCGCGGAAATGCCGCGGCGCGCCGGGGTGAAAGTCCTTCAGCGGGGTGGCATAGGCCTCCGCGCGGGCGGCGCGCAGCCGCTCTGCCTGCTCGGTGTCGACGCTGCCATGCATGCCGCACTCCTTGTTGCTTCTTGGCGCGCTCCCGAGGCCGCTCGGTGTGGTGATGCCGGCGGCGATTTGGCCGGAATTACACCGCGTCGCGCGCGACGGCGCAAGGCCCGGGGAGCCGCGATGCCGCACTCGTCATCTGCCCCGTGACAATGGTGATGCCGACGCATAGACCTGCAAGAGAGCAACTTGGCACAGACCAGCAGGCGACCGGAGGCGACCCCATGATTCCCAACGCGCAACGGATGTTCAATTTCGACCTCGGCGAGACCGCCGACGCGATCCGCGACACCGTGCGGGATTTTTCGCAGAACGAAATTGCCCCGCGCGCCGACGAGATCGACAAGTCCAATCAGTTTCCGCGCGACCTGTGGCCGAAGCTCGGCGCGCTCGGCTTGCACGGCATTACCGTCGAAGAAGAGTACGGGGGCGCCGGGCTCGGCTATCTCGAGCACTGCATCGCGGTGGAGGAAATTTCGCGGGCTTCGGCCTCGGTGGGATTGTCCTACGGCGCGCATTCCAACCTCTGCGTCAATCAGCTGCGCCGCAACGGCAGCGAGGCCCAAAAGCGCAAATACCTGCCGAAGCTGATCAGTGGCGAACACGTCGGCGCGCTGGCGATGTCGGAGCCGGGCGCCGGCTCCGACGTGGTGTCGATGAAGACCCGCGCCGAGAAGCAGGGCGACCGCTACGTGCTCAACGGCAGCAAGATGTGGATCACCAATGGTCCGATTGCCGAGACGCTGGTGGTCTATGCCAAGACCGATCCGGCGGCGGGCGCCCGCGGCATGACCGCCTTCATCATCGAGAAAGGCATGAGAGGTTTCAGCACCGCGCAAAAGCTCGACAAGCTCGGGATGCGCGGCTCCGACACCGGCGAACTGGTGTTCGAGGACTGCGAGGTGCCGGAGGAGAATGTGCTCGGCGAAGTCGGCCGCGGCGTCAACGTGCTGATGTCGGGGCTCGACTATGAGCGCGCGGTGCTGGCGGCGGGGCCGCTCGGCATCATGCAGGCCTGCCTCGACGTGGTGATGCCCTATATCCACGAGCGCAAGCAGTTCGGCCAGCCGATCGGCATGTTCCAATTGGTGCAGGGCAAGGTCGCCGACATGTATGTGACGATGAACGCCTCGCGGGCTTACGTCTATGCGGTGGCGAAGGCCTGCGACCGCGGCGAGACCTCGCGCGAGGATTCCGCCGGCGCGATTTTGTATGCGGCGGAACGCGCGACGCAATGCGCGCTGGATGCGATCCAGCTGCTCGGCGGCAACGGCTATATCAATGATTATCCGACCGGCCGGCTGCTGCGCGATGCCAAACTCTACGAAATCGGCGCCGGCACCAGCGAGATCCGGCGGATGCTGATCGGGCGGGAGTTGTTCGAGAAGAGTGCGTAGGGCGTGGTCTCCCGAGGCTGTCATTCCGGGGCACGAGCAGCGAAGCTGCGAGTGAACCCGGAATCCAGTATTCCAGGGCGGTGAGTACTGGATTCCGGGTTCGCTCGGGCTGACGCCCTCGCGCCCCGGAATGACGCTTCGTGTGAGATGAGCGCCACGCGTCACTCCTGCCGCAGCCCGTTCACTTTGGCGACGAACGCCCGCACCTCGGGCAGCACCTGCGGCAGCACCGCCTTGACCTCGGCCACGGTCATGCCGGGCGTGATCAGCGGGTGATACAGGATGTTGAGGATGTACTGGTCGTAGACGTCGAAGAAGCCCATCTGCACGTCGTCGTTGAACATCGTCCACGGCACGGAATCAGTGTCGTTGATCGGCCCCAGCGACTGCAGCAATTCCTCGTAGGCGCAATCCAGGAAGACGAAGTCGCCATTGTCGACGGTGAGGATGACGTCGGAATGCAGGATCTCGTAGCGCTCGTTCTTGCGGAATCCGGAGAGGCATTGCGGATCGAGCGATGAGCGGATTTCCTTGGCGCGTTCGGCGCCATAGGATTTCGCGATCGCCGGATACAGATTGCGGTCGCGCACCAAGGTGACGGTGACTTGCGCGGCCATTTGCGCCTCGCTGCCTTGCTCCGCCAGCGCGATGTCGAGGTGCTCGACATGCGCGGCGATCTCGGCGACCACGCGGGCGAGCTGCGCCTTGCGGTCGCGGCGATCTGCGCCCTCGGCGGCGACCCGCACCGGGCCGGGATATTTGCGGATCCGGTCGACCCGGCCTGCGAGATGATATTCGGCGCCGAACGCGGTCTTGAAGAAGCCGTCGAGGATTTCGGCGTCGCTGAACGCCTTGCGCTCGGCGCGCTGCTTCGCCGCGACTCCGTTGGTTGCGGCGCTCGGCTTTTTGGCGGACGCGGGCAGCGGCGCGAGCGACGCCGCCAAGCCCGCGGCGACGACAACGATGGCCGCGACTTGCAGCAGCCGGTGTGGCCGCAGCCGCGCCGGCGCCGCGCGGCGCTGCGAGCTCAGTTCTTCACCACCACGGTGGTGCCGACGCGGACGCGATCGTAGAGATCCTGGACGTCCTCGTTGGTCATCCGGAAGCAACCCGACGACACCGCCTGGCCGATGGTCTCCGGCTCGTTGGAGCCGTGGATGCGGTACAGCGTCGAGCCGAGATACATCGCCCGCGCGCCGAGCGGATTGTCGATGCCGCCGGCCATGTGGCGCGGCAGATCGGGGCGACGGCGCAGCATCTGCGACGGCGGGGTCCAGCTCGGCCATTCCTTCTTGGCGGTGATGCGGTGCACGCCGCCCCAGCGGAAGCCGTCGCGGCCGACCCCGATGCCGTAGCGCAGCGCCTGGCCGCCTGGCATGATCAGGTACAGCCGGCGTTCCGCGGTATCGATGTAGATGGTGCCGGGTGCGTAGTTGCTGGCGAAATTCACCGTGGTGCGCGGGATCGGATTGGCGTCGCTGGCGCCACCGAAGAAATTCGGGCCAAAGCCCATGAAGCCGCGGGAGTCCTCCTGGGCGGACGCAGAGCCCGCTCCGCCGACCAAAACCACCATCGCAACCAACGCCGCAGCAACCCTAATCATCTGTTTCCTCGCCAGTGCCAATTTCCGCTCGGAAATGGCCACAAAGCGCGCGGTTGCGCAACCCACGGCCGCGTGAGCGGCGAGGTGCCGGATGGCGCGCGGATGGCTAAACCTTTGACGTCGGCGCGCAACGATGATTGATCGATGCGGCGTCCAACCAAGCCGAAGGGCCTCAAAACATGAACGGTGCGGAAAGTCTGGTGCGAACCCTGGTGGCGGGCAACGTCGACGTCTGCTTCGCCAATCCCGGGACCTCGGAGATGCATTTTGTCGCAGCCCTGGATCGCGTCGAGGGGATGCGCTGCGTGCTCGGGCTGTTCGAAGGCGTGGTCACCGGCGCCGCCGACGGTTATTTCCGGATGCGGAACAGACCGGCGTCGACGCTGCTGCATCTCGGCCCCGGGCTCGCCAATGGCCTGGCCAATCTGCACAACGCCAAGAAGGCCAATTCCGGCATCGTCAACATCGTCGGCCAGCACGCCACCTACCACATCGACTACAACGCGCCCTTGACCTCCGATATCGAAGGCCTGGCGCGGCCGATGTCGGCCTGGCTGCGCACCTCGCCGGATGCGCAGTCGGTCGCGAAGGACGGCGCGGCGGCGATCGCAGCCGCCCGCCACGCCCAGATCGCGACGCTGATCCTGCCGGCCGATACCGCCTGGAACGAGGCCGACGGCATCGCCGCGGTGCCGCAGGACGCGCAACGCGCCAGCTATTCGCGCGAGGCGGTGGAAGCGGCGGCGCGGGTGCTGCGCACCGGCGAGCCGACGCTGCTGCTGATGACCGGCGGCGCGCTGACCGAGCGCGGCCTGGCGCTGGCTTCGCGGATCGCCGGCAAGACCGGCTGCAAGGTGATGGGGCAGACCTACAATCCGAAGATGGCGCGCGGCCGCGGCCGCTTTGCGATCGACCGGATTCCTTACGTGATCGAGCAGGCGCTGCCGAGCTTGAAGGACTTTCGCCACATCGTCCTGGTCGAGGCTAATGATCCGGTGGCGTTCTTCGCCTATCCGGACAAGCCGAGCCTGCTGAAGCCGGAGGGCTGCGAAGTACATCGGATGACCGATCAGGGCGAGCATTCGGTGGCGGCGTTGGAAGCGCTGGCCGGTGTGCTCGGCGCCAAGGCGGCCGACGCGCAGCCGCAGCAATTGGTCGAGCTGGTGCAGCCTACCGGAGCCCTGACCCACGCCGCCATCGCCATGGCGATCGCGCTGGCGATCCCTGAAAACGCCATCGTGGTCGATGAATCGATCACCACCGGCCGCGGCTTCTTCCCGCCGACCGCGGCGTCGGCGCCGCACGATTGGCTGCAGAACATGGGCGGCTCGATCGGGTTTTCGACGCCGGTGGCGACCGGCGCCGCGGTGGCGTGTCCCGATCGCAAGGTGATCTGCATGGTCGGCGACGGCTCGGCGATGTACACGCTGCAATCGCTGTGGACCCAGGCCCGCGAAAACCTCGACGTCACCACCATCGTGTTCGCCAATCGCAACTATCAGATCCTGAAGGGCGAGTTCGCCGGCGTCGGCGCCGGCGAGATGGGGGCCCGCGCCTTGGACATGCTCAGCATCGACCGCCCGACACTGGATTGGTGCGCGCTCGCCAAGGGCATGGGGGTGCCGGCGCGCTCGGTGACCACGGCGGAGGACTTTGCCGCTGCGCTGGCGCAGGCGGTGGCCGAGCCGGGACCGAAGCTGATCGAAGTGGTGATGTGAGCGGGGAGGCGCCGGGCGTCGGCGAGAGAATCGGCTGCGCGGCGAGAGTCGCTGCGGCCTGCGGCGCCAGGCCGGCGGCGCGAGGGCGGCGACACTGGGAGGCCGGAAACGAGGCCCCAAAAAAACGACGGCCCGAAGTTTTCACTCCGAGCCTCTGAGAAACGAACGTACATCCGGTCCGCCTCACATAAGTTGAGCTTATACCGATCAAAGTTAACAAATTCATAACAGCGCCGCCGCGGCGGAGTGTCACCCTGGCGGTGCGGATCCGCTGAGAGTCCGACCGAACATGTCCGCAACGACTTCAATCGCTTAAGTTCGTCATCGCGAGGAGCTCTTGCGACGAAGCAATCCAGGAAAGCGCAGCGCGCTGACCGCAGAACCGCGACCAGGCCAAACCACGGCCCTTGGTGGCCGGATCAGCAAAGCCCGGCCGCGACGGCGGCGCAGCACCGGCGGCGGGCCTGCCCACTTAAGTCCTCGCCGCGACCGCATCCTCGGCACAATTTTTGCGAGCATGGAACCGGCGTCGCAGCTGTCAATTATTTCTCTTTCAGGGAGGTCGACATGGGTGACCACTGGCGCAGCAGCCGCCCCGGCATGGACGCGATGAGCGGCATCGGCGAGCCCGTCGCGCGTTATTTCACCGGCTGGATCGTCAGCCTGGCGCTGACGGTCGGCACCATTCTGGTCGTGTGGCGCTATCAGATGTGAGCTGCGGCGAGCCGAGCGAGGGGGCGCGCCGCTTGCTCAATGCCGCCGCGCAGGCGTCGCGGCGCTCGGTCAGCGAATTCGCGGCGAGGTGCGATGTCACCGCGCCGCTCGATGTACTGGCCGACCCAACGGATACGCCAATTCCCCTTGCGCGGCGCAGGCCGCCATGCTCTTTTGAATCTGTCTTCGGTGCCTCTGGTAACAGAGGTGAAACTGGGAATGCGGTGCGGCGAGAAATCGCCAATGCCGCGGCTGCCCCCGCAACTGTAGGCGGACCGTGCCCGATCGATAAGCCACTGATGCCGTGCATCGGGAAGGCGATCGGGGACCATGTCCGTGAGCCAGGAGACCGGCCGAAGACGCTGGTCCAACTCAATCGACGGCGGGTCGATGGCGGAGAAACACATGATCAAGCACAGTTAATCATCAAGCACAGTTAATCGGATCGCGCCGGGCGTCCGACAAGGTGCGCGCCAGCGCGCGTGATCGGCGTTCGCCCGCGTCTCGTCCACCCAATCTCACATCACCGAACGCGCGTAGCAACGATGCGCGGCGATCGCGGCTGCGCGCCGACATGCGGCTGCATGATCCCACGCGCCGACGTGGCGTCGTCGTTTGCTCGATCCTGGAGACGGCATGGAACCGAAAGACACAACTAACAACGAAGCCTTCAAGGGTTTCAGCAATTCGAACTGCCCGTTCATGCCCTGTCACAAGGGCGTCGAACGCGAGTTCAACTGTCTGTTCTGCTATTGCCCGTTGATCGCCTACGAATGCCCCGGGCCGTACCAGGTGTTCACCGACGGCAATGGCTTGCGGCGCAAGGACTGTTCGGCCTGCACGCTGCCGCATAACGGCTATCGCCGTTCGTGGAATTTCATCCAGCGCTGGCTCGAGCGCCCGAAAATCTGGGACGGCCACGATCAGGATCCGCGGCGGCTCAAGCAGCCGAACACCGAATCCGACGGCTGATCGCGCGGCTCCACCCTATTCCCGCAGCATTCGTTGCACCGACGTCGTCGTCGGTGACGAGCTACGCCGACTTCAAATCGACCATGGACACGAAATGCCAGCTATCAACGTCAGCGAACTGATCGACAAAATCCAATTCACTGCGGCGCCCGCCGATCTGCCGCGCCGCGCCCGGGTGCTGATGATCCAGGGCACCAGCTCCGACGTCGGCAAGAGCATGGTGGTCGCGGGGTTGTGCCGCGCTTATACCAAACGTGGCCTCGTGGTGCGTCCCTACAAGGCGCAGAACATGAGCAACAACGCCGCGGTGGCCTGCGACAGCGATCTGCCGCCGGGTGCCGACGGCGTGATCCCGCGCGGCGAGATCGGCCGCGCGCAGGCGATGCAGGCCCGCGCCTGCCGCGCCGCGCCCTCGATCCACATGAACCCGGTGCTGCTGAAGCCACAGAGCGAGATCGGTGCGCAAGTGGTGCTGCGCGGCCGCGTGCTCGGCAATTGTCCGGCGCGGGTCTATCACAAGATGCGCCGCGCCTTGATGCCGGCGGTGCTCGACAGTCTGCAGCGGCTCAAGGCCGAGGCCGATCTGGTGCTGGTGGAAGGCGCCGGCAGCGGCGCCGAGGTCTATCTGCGCTCCTCCGACATCACCAATATGCGGCTCGCCGAGCAGGCGGACCTGCCGGTGGTGCTGTTGTCCGATATCGACCGCGGCGGCACCATGGCGGCGATCGTCGGCAGCCACGCGTTGCTGGACCAGGCCGACCGCGACCGCGTCGAAGGCTACATCGTCAACAAATTCCGCGGCGACTTCTCGCTGTTTGAGCCGGGCTGCAGCACCATCACCGAACACACCGGCTGGCCGTTCCTCGGCGTGCTGCGCTGGTTCGATCGCGCCCAGCAATTGCCGGCGGAGGATTCGCTGGCGCTGGAGCGGCCGGCCAATGGCGCCGGCGCGGGGTTGAACATCGCGGTGCTGCGATTGTCGCGCGTCGCCAATTTCGACGACATCGATCCGCTCGCCGCCGAGCCCGGCGTGCAATTGCGCTGGGTGCAGCCGGGTTCGCCGATCCCGGCCGACACCGACGTCATTGTGATCCCCGGCTCCAAGGCGACCCGCACCGATCTTGCGGTGCTGCGCCGTGAAGGCTGGGACATCGACATTCTCGCCCATGTCCGCCGCGGCGGTCGCGTGGTCGGGATCTGCGCCGGCTTCCAGATGCTCGGCCATGTGGTGCGCGATCCGCAAGGTCTCGAGGGCGCGCCGGGCGATACCGCGGGGCTCGGACTGCTCGACGTCGAAACCGAGATCGGCGGCGACAAGCGCCTGACCGACATCGACGCCATCGACAAAATCAGCGGCTGCCGGGTCACCGGCTACGAGATGCATATGGGCCGCACCATTGGGCCGGGATTGGCGCGGCCGTGGTTGATACTCGACGAGCACGGCGGGCCGCGTCCGGAAGGCGCGGTCTCCGCCGACGGCCGCGTCAGTGGCGGCTATCTGCACGGGCTGTTCGGCTGCGACGCGTTTCGCGCGCAATGGCTTCGCAGCGTCGGCGGATCGAATTCGCAGCTCGCTTATGAAGCGCGGGTCGAAGCCACGCTCGACGCGCTGGCCGATCAGATCGAGGCGCAACTCGATCTCGACGCGCTATTGGCCTTGGCGCGCTGAGATAGCCTCAGTGACCGATGCGGTCCAGCGCGGCGGTGAGGCGGTCGAGCGCGGCGGGCAGCATCGGCCCGCCGCACATCGTCAGTTGTTCGGCGATCACCAGCCGCTTATTCGGCGGGTAGGCGCGCTGAATCGCCGGATGCAGCAGCAGCGCCTTGCCCTGATCCTCCGCGGCCGGATCGGCTTCGGCGATCAGGATCAAATCCGGCTTTGAGGCGACGATGGTCTCCAGCGCGGCGAAGCCGCCATGCGGCAATCCGAGGTCGGAGGCTGCGTTGGAGAGACCTGCAGCCGCCAGCAGCGAACTGGTCAGGCTGTCGCCGCCGGCGATCCAGCCGCGCCGCGACACCGTCAGCACGCGGTCGTGGCGGCGCGAGGCGGCTGCCCGCGTGCGGCTCAAAGCCTCGTCGATCGTCGCGATCAGCGCCTCGGCGCGCTCGCGATGGCCGACCAGATCGCCGGCGCGGCGGATCTGGCTTTTGACGTCGTCGATGCTGCGCGGCACGTCGAATTCGGCGACCGGCACGGCCTTGGCGCGCAGCAAATCGCGGGTGGCGCGCTTGCCGTAGCGGCCGGCGAGCACCAGATCGGGCTGCAGCATCAACAGATCCTCGGCCTCGCCGGACAGCCGCGGATAACGCAGCGCCTCGGTCGCAGACCACGACAGCCGCGGGTCGCGCGCATAGGGGCCGAGGCCCGCGATCTGCTCGGGATCGGCGAGCGCGAGCAGCAACTGGTCGGTGCACATGTTAATCGAGGCGACGCGCGCCGGGCCGGCGAGGGCGCCGGTCACAAAGCTCAGCAGGATGATCGCGCTTGCGAAGATGCGCCAGCCGCGGCGGCCGAGACGTCGGCTCATCGTGCGGCCCATGGCACGATCACCGGCTGACCTTCATGAGCGCCGCGAAACGCCTCGATCGCAAACGCCTCCGCCAGCGCATCCGCCGCCAGCGCAAGGTCCGGCGGCCCGGAGTTCGTCAGCCGGCCGTCGCGCAGTATCAACACCCGATCGGCGAAGCGGGCCGCGAGCCCGAGGTCGTGGGTCACCACGATCACCAGCGCGCCGGCATCGGCCTGCTTGCGCAGCAACGCCATCACCGAGAGTTGGTAATAGGGATCGAGCGAGGCGATCGGCTCGTCCGCCAAAAGCACCGGCGCCTGCGTCGCCAGCGCGCGCGCCAACGCCACCCGGCTGCGTTCGCCGCCGGAGAGTTCGGTGACCGGCCGGCTTTGCAGCGCGATCAGGTCGGCCTCGTGCAACGCGCGGTCGACCGTCGCGGCGTCGTGCGGGCCGAGCCGCTGCGGGTCGGTGGCGCCGTGCGGGTAGCGGCCGAGCGCGACCACGTCGCGCACCGGCAGCGGCCAATGCACGGCATGGCCCTGCGGCAGATAGGCGAACCGCAACGCGCGCTCGCGCACCGCCAGGCCGGCAAGGTCTTTGCCGTCGATGGTCACCCGGCCTTGGCTCGGCACCAGGCCAGCGAGCGCGCGCAGCAGCGTGGTCTTGCCGGCGCCGTTCGGCCCGACCAGTGCGACCAGGCTGCGCCGGGGCAGGGCGAACGAGATGTCCTTCACCAGCAGTCGGCCGCCAAGCTTGATGCCGAGTTGCTCCACCGTGAGATAATCGCTCATGGTCATGCCAGACCGCCGCCGAGCCTGCGGCGCTCGCGCATGATCAGATAGAGAAAGAACGGCACGCCGATCAGCGCGGTCAGCACGCCGACCTTGATTCCGGTGCTGGACGGAATGATCCGCACCGCGATGTCGGCGGCGAGCAGCAGCGCTGCGCCCGCGAGCGCGCTCGGCCACAACAGACGGCCCGGATCGTGGCCGACCAATGGCCGCATCAGATGCGGCGCCATCAGGCCGATGAAGCCGATGGTGCCGGACACCGCGACCGCGGCGCCGACGCCGAGCGCCACGCCGATGATCACCTGAAGCCGCAATCCGGCGACGTTGACGCCGAGCGATTGCGCGGTCTCTTCGCCGAGGCTGAGCGCGCGAAACGCATCGCGCCGCGCCAGCAGCAGCCAACCGCCGCAGACGATGAACGGCAACGCCAGCGCCAGATGATGAAAGCTGCGGTCCTCCAGCGAGCCGAGCAGCCAGAACGAGATCTCCAGCGCGGCGAACGGATTGGCCGACAGGTTCAGCGCCAGCGCGGTGGCGGCGCCGGCGAGGCTCGACAGCGCCAATCCCGCGAGGATCAGCAAGAGCAGGCTGGAGTTGCGGCCCGCGACCGCGATCAGCACGAACACCGAGGCGAACGCCATCAGGATCGCCGCGAACGGCAGCGCGAACGACAGCACGTCGGCGAGCCCGGTCGCGATCACCAGCACCGCACCGAACGCCGCCGCCTGCGGCGCGCCGAACAGTGACGGCGAGGCCAAGGGGTTGCGCAACAATCCCTGGAGTGCGGCGCCCGACAACCCGTGGATGGCGCCGATCGCCATCGCCAACAACGCGCGCGGCAGCCGGATGTCCTGCACGATGGTTTGCTGAATCTCGCCGCCGAAACCGAACAGCGCCGCGACGACCGAGCCGATCGGCAGCCGCACCGCTCCGACGCCGAGCGACACCAGGAACAGCAGGACGACGCCGCCAATCAACAGCGGCAGCACGGCGCGATCCGCCGCACGCGCGACAACAAGTGTCGCAGCCGCGCCAGGCGCGGCCAACGAGATCTTCAAGACAATGCCCTCCGCCGGCCCATCGCCGAACGAGTTAGATCGATGTCGCCGGCCGGTCTCCTGGCTCGCGGATAATCTCCTCGTCCGCCTTCCCAGCCGGTTGGCCAGTGGCATGTTGGACGGTTTGATCCGCTTACAGTTGCGAGGGCAGCTGCGGCCTTGGGACGTCGTCCCGCACCGCATTCCCGTTTCACCTCCCTTGCGAGAGGCACCGATGACGGCGGCGTTTAAGCATGGCGCCCGTCGCCGCACAAGCCGTGGGACACCCCTGCGGCGCGGCAACAGCATGGTCCAACGGTCAAGTCGGGACTGAAAAAATCGCTGAGTGATTCGCCGGGGCAGCGCCGAATTTCAGCAGCCCATGGTGTGAGACGCCAGTGTGGGAAGAACGGCAGAGGGCACTGGAGCGTCGACAAGATGGTGGGCGCACAAGGGATCGAACCTTGGACCTCTCCCGTGTGAAGGGAACGCTCTCCCGCTGAGCTATGCGCCCGGGATCTCAACATCTGGTCCGAAAGGCCGGTCTGCGAACAGGCCGGGTGTTTCGGAGCCGGGATTTACGGAATTGCAGGCATCGGTGTCAAGCCAACCCTGCCGGAAAATGCGGGAGAGAGCCTGGTCCCGGGACCGCGGCTCCCGGCTTTCGCCAAAATCATCCCCAAGGCAGAACGCGCGAGCAGCGCGCCGATTGCACAAATCCCTTGTTGCGCCAGGCCTATCCCACTTGCCGGCTGTGCGCGGTCTGCGACTGCAGCGCGCGGATTCGCTCGGCCAAGGTGCCGCGCGGCGCGGCGCCGGCGGGTTTGGCGGCGGCGGCACCACTGGCGGATTTCGCCGCCTCGGCGGGCGCGGTGGCCAGCATCGCCTGGATCGCCGAATCCGGCCCCTCGAGCTGCATCGCCAGCTTGGCGACCTCGGCGGCGATGTCGTTGATGCGCTCGCGCAAGAGCGCGTTCTCCATCCGCTCGGTGGCCCAGGCGGTCTCGGCCTGCTGGTGGATGGCGTTGAGGTCGCGCTGCAGCTTGGCGCGTTCCTCGCCGGCGGCGCGCAGCTGTTGCTCGAGCGCGGCCTTCTCGGCGCGCAATTGTGCGAGATCGGGCGCCGCGGCGGCGCTCACGGCGACGGCCGCGGCGCTGGCGGCCTTGGCGCCGCGCAGCTCGGCATTCTCCCGCTCCAGCTGCTGCGCCCGGGCGCCCAGCGTTTCGGCTTCCTTGACCTGCGCGATCAGCTGGCGGTCGAGCTCGGTGACGCGCTGGCTGAGCTCGGCGACGCGCGCGCGCGCCTCGGTCAAATCCTGGTTGGCGGCGTTGGATTCGCCGCGCTGCTGATCCAGCCGCTGCTGGGTCGCGGCAAATTCCTTCTCGGCGGCGTCGATCCGGGCCTTCAGCGCGTCGATCTGGGTATGCACCGCGACCAGCTCGACCTGGCGGCTGTCGGCCTCCAACGTGCGGTCGGCGAGGTCGCCGGACAGTTTGGCGAGTTCGGCCTGCTTGTCGGAGAGCGCCTGTCCGGCGGCGTGCAGCGCCGCGGACTTCGCGGCCACGTCCTGTTCGGTGGCTTGCAGCTGCTCTTTGAGCGCGGCCTCGCGGGCCTCTAGCGCGAAGATCGCGGCGTTCTTTTCGCTGAGTTCGAGCCTCAGCCGGTTGACCGCGTCGGATTTCTTGCCGAGCTCGGCGAGCTGGCTGGTGGTCTTGTTCTTGAGCTGGTCGACGTTCATTTCCAGCTTTCGCGCCGACATCGCGAATTCGGCGCGCAGCTGGTCCTTGTCGGCCTGGATCTCGGCCATCGACAGCGGCGTCGCGGCTTCGAGCCGCCTCGTGGTCAGCCGCACCGCGCGGTTATGCACCAGCGGCACGATCATCAGCCACAACAGCATCGAGATCAGAAAACCGATCGCCAGATACATGATCGGTTCGACCATGGATGTCTCCTTCAGGATCGCCGCGCCAAAACGGCCGCGGGCCGCGCGGCCGCGAGCCGGACGGGCGACAGCTCCGGCGCGCAACGCCGGCCACTGTGCCATTGCGGCCGGCGGTCACGCCAGCGCCATGCAGCGTTAACGTGAATCCGGCACCGCCGTCACGCGGTTTTGCGGGATTTTTCGCCGGTGCGGGCCGCGGGGCGGATCAGAACGGATTCCAGGTCGCGCCCTGGGTGAACTTCAGATAGCCGATATTGGCGCCGAGCCGCAGCCCGAGCCCGGAGCGGATCGGCACCAGCACGATGTTGTTGGCGGTCAGCGCGGTCATGCCGAAGCCGCCGACGATATAGGCCGAGCCGTCGATGCCGGCGAAGCGCTGATAGATCGCGTTGGTGGAGGGCAGGTTGTAGACCAGCGTCATGGTGCGGGCGCCGTCGCCGCCCCAGTCGAAGCCGACCGAGGGGCCCTGCCAGTACACCCGCAGGTCGCCGGCGTTCTTGGTGTAGAGCGTGCCTTCGCCGTAGCGCAGCCCGGCCACGAAGGCGCCGGAGCCCTCCTCGCCCAGGATGTAGCCGTTCGGCAGGCCCCATTGGCTCACCGCGCGCTCGATCACCGAGGCGAGGCCGCGCGAGACGTTGCCGAAGAAGCGGTGGCCGGCGTTGGTCAGCTCGTCCGGGCCATAGGTGTTCGGGGTCTGCTGCCGCGGCGGTGCCGGCTGCTGCGCCGCGGCCGGCACGATCCAGGACATCATCGCGGCGAGCGTCAGCGCGGCGAGGCGTGAGGCGAAAGTCATGAAGAACCCCTAGGTCTCAAAATCCAGGTCTCAAAATCCATGGCTGCGGCCTTAACCGAATGCTGAGGGGCGGTCGGCTAAGGCTTGCGTCCAGTGTCCCCGACTCGATTGTTATCGGCATCAACTATGACGGCACAACGGCAGGAAAGAAAAGCGCGACGCCGCGGAATAGCCCTGATCGCGGTGATCGCGGGCGTACTGGGCGCGTTCAGCGCCTCGGGGGTCGCCCGCGCCAATACCACCGAGCGGGTGGTCGCCAATCGCTACACCGGCGTCGCGATCTCCGGCTACGACCCGGTGGCCTACTTTACCGACAAGCAGGCGAAGCTCGGCAGCCCGGACATCGAGGCGTGGCAGGCCGGAGCGGTCTGGCGGTTCTGCAACGCCGGCAACCGAACGTATTTCATCGAGCGTCCGGATATCTATGCGCCGCAGTTCGGCGGCTACGACCCGGTCGACGTCGGCCGCGGCGTCGCGGTGCCCGGCAACAGCCAGATCTGGCTGATCTCCGGCCAGCGGCTGTTTCTATTTTCCCGCGAAGAAAGCCGCGACGCGTTTTCCGCCGACCCCGCGCGCTATCGCGGCGAGGCCCAGCAGCGCTGGCCCAAGCTGTTGGATTCGCTGGTGCAATAGCTCAGCTTGCAGCCTTCGGATCGCCCCAGGCGATGAACTCCGGAATGATGAAGCCCGGCGCGCCGAGCCCGAACTGCAGCGGCGCGCCCGCCGCATCGGTCACGTGGCCGCCGGCGGCGCAGAGCACCGCATGGCCGGCCGCGATATCCCATTCGCAGGTCGGCGCCAGCCGCGGGTAGATATCCGCCGCGCCCTCGGCGACGCGGCAGAACTTCACCGCCGAGCCTACGCATTTGCGCACCGCGCCGGGCCGCGCGTCGATGAACGCCTCGCTGCGGCAGTCGCCATGCGAGCGGCTCACCGCGGCGATCCATTGCTGGCCGGGCGCGGGGAAGCGGCGCGGCGCGATCGCCACGGCGGCTCCGGGCGTCAGATCCGGCGCGACCTGCAGCCGCTCCGCGCCCACCCCGACGATGCCGCGCCAGATCAGCCCCAGCGCCGGCGCGCCGACGATGCCGAGCAGCGGCACGCCTTTCGTCACCAGCGCCAGATTGACGGTGAATTCGTCGCGGCCGGCGATGAATTCCTTGGTGCCGTCGAGCGGATCGACCAGAAAGAAGCTGTCGCGATAGGGCGGCGTCGCCAGCGCGACGCGCTCCTCCGACACCACCGGCACCTCCGGACAGAGCCGCGCCAGCCCCTCGGCGATGATCCGGTCGGCGGCCAGATCCGCCTCCGTCACCGGCGAGCCGTCGCACTTGCCCTCGATCGCCAGATGCCCGCGATCGATCGCCAGGATCGCCGCGCCGGCTCTGAGTACCAATTCGGTCAAGGACGCCAACAGCGCTTCGGCGTCGTCCCGCTGCAGGCAGGGGAATGTGGGCTTGCTGATCATCGGACTTCCTGTTGCGGCGTGGGATGGTTTTGGCGATGATCGCCGCGCGGGCGGCGGCCGCCGGGCGACCGCTCGAGTTGGCAGCGGCGGGGCCCGCGGTGTATCAACCAACACCCATGGCTGATTCGCCGTGTCCAAGCCGAGCGGCTTTCTAGGAAAGATGTGATGTCTGGCACTCCGATATCCGCCCCTGTCTCCGTCCCGGCTCCCGACGCGCTGGAACTCGCCGCGCTGTTGTGCTCGCGGGTCTGCCACGATCTGATCAGCCCAGTCGGCGCCATCGTCAATGGCCTCGAGGTGCTGGACGACAGCCCGAAGCAGGAAGACCGCGAATTCGCCCTCGATCTGATCCGCAAGAGCGCCCGCACCGCGTCGGCGCGGCTGCAGTTCTGCCGCTTGGCGTTCGGCGCGGCCGGCTCCGCCGGTGCGCAGATCGACCTTGGCGATGCGCAGAACATGGCGCGCGGTCACCTCGAGGACGACAAGACCAAGATCGCCTGGAATCTGCCGCGCATTCTGCTGCCGAAGAACAAGGTCAAGCTTTTGTTGAATATGCTGGTGATCGCCCAGCAGACGATTCCGCGCGGCGGCGTGCTGACGGTCGATGCGGTCGGCGAGGGCGAGGCGATGGGCTTCCGGGTCGCGGCGTCCGGATTGAACGCCCGCACCCAGACCAACATCGTCGACATGCTGAGCGGCGCGCATTCAGGCGCGATCGACGCTCACGCGGTGCAGCCCTACTACACGCGGCTGTTGGCGCAGGCCTGCGGCTTCAGCGTGTCGCTGGCGCCGGAAGGCGACATCGTGGTGGTAAACGCATCCTGATTAGCGGGCCTGACGCCGGCGGCGGCGCGGCGCGAAAATGGTTAACCGTCCGTTGCCGGCATGGTCGGCCGGGGCCGCAATCGGCCAGTCGTAATCGTTCTTATCCATTACTCAACCAATATTAAACGGTTTACGCCGACAGTGCCGGTTCCAGGGCGTGACGACGTGCGCGCCAGTGACCGAAGGCGTGTTCCATGGACGACTTGTTGCGCGAGTTTTTGACGGAGACGAATGAGAGTCTGGACACGGTTGACAATCAGCTGGTCCGGTTCGAGCAGGACCCGAACAA
>NZ_JACHIH010000043.1 GCF_014203125.1 Rhodopseudomonas rhenobacensis | reverse complement strand
GGTGGGGGGGGGGCTGTTAGCTCCGCCCTGCGTCGTTTTTTTTGTGGGGGGCGGGGAATCTGCCCCCCCCCCGGGGGGGGGGGGGGGGGGGGGGCGGGGGCCGGGGGGGGCGGGGGGGGGGGGGGGGGGGGGGGGGGGCCCCCCCCCCCCCCCTCGCCGCGAGATATGACTCGTTGAGAGGCCCCCTCACCCGACCCGGCTCCGCTGCGCTTCGCCGGGTCGACCTCTCCCCGCAAGCGGGGAGAGGTGAAAGCGCCTGCCGCTCGCACAGTGAGTCCCGATGACCAGCCTGGAAACCCAATCGCTGACCATCCGTTTCGGCGGCCATGTCGCCGTCAACGCGGTGAGCTGCACGTTTCGGCCGGGCGAACTCACCGCCATCGTCGGCCCGAACGGCGCCGGCAAGACTACGTACTTCAATTTGATCTCCGGACAGCTGCGGCCGAGCAGCGGCCGCATTCTGTTCGAGGGAAACGACATCACCAAGCTCACCGCGCCGCTGCGCACCCGCGCCGGGCTCGGCCGCGCGTTCCAGCTCACCAATCTGTTTCCGACGCTGAGCGTCGAGGAGAACGTGCGGCTCGCGGTGCAGGCGCATAGCGGCACGCATTACGACATGCTGCGGCCATGGCGCACCCGGCGCGACCTGATCGCGCGCGCCGACGCGATTCTCGACAGCGTGGCACTCGGCCCGCGCCGAAACGTCGCGGCGACCGTCTTGTCGCACGGCGACCAGCGCAAACTCGAGGTGGCGCTGATGATGGCGCTGCAGCCGAAAGTGTTCATGTTCGACGAACCCACCGCCGGGATGAGCGTCGACGAGGTCCCGGTGGTGCTCGACCTGATCGCACGGCTGAAGGCGGATAGCAGCAAGATCATCCTGTTGGTCGAGCACAAGATGGATGTGGTGCGCTCGCTCGCCGACCGCATCATCGTGCTGCACAACGGCCAATTGGTCGCCGACGGCAAGCCCGCCGAAGTGATCGCCTCGCCGATCGTGCAGGAAGCCTATCTCGGCATCGCGCCGCCGCGGAGCGCGGCATGAGCATGATGTTGGTGAAGTCCTCGCCCCGACCACGGCCGAGCTCCCTCTCCCTTGCGGGGAGGGCTGGGGTGGGGGTCGACAACGGAAACGTTTACTGCGGAGACCCCCACCCCCGCCCCCTGCCCGCAAGGGGGAGGGGAGAAGGCGCGGCGACCGCTGAACTAATTCAGCTCGACACGGCGCGAGGGGAAGACTCTCCAACAGTCGCCCTCCGCGCGAAAGCGAGCGTCGCATGACCGACCTGCTCACGCTCTCCGGCGTGCACACCCATATCGGCCGCTATCACATTCTGCATGGCGTCGATTTCGCGATTCCCGAAGGCCAGACCACCATGCTGCTCGGCCGCAACGGCGCCGGCAAGACCACAACCTTGCGCACCATCATGGGGCTGTGGCCGGCCTCCGCCGGCAGCATCACGCTCGCCGGCCAGCGCATCGAGAAAATCGCCACGCCGGAGATCGCCCGGCTCGGCGTCGGCTACGTGCCCGAGAGCATGGCGGTGTTCTCCGACCTCACGGTCAAGGAGAATCTGGTGCTTGCGGCGCGCGATGGCGCGCCGGACACCGCAAGACTGGAGTGGATCTTCGGCTTCTTCCCGGCGCTGAAAAAATTCTGGCTGTCGCGGGCGGGCGCGCTGTCCGGCGGGCAGAAGCAGATGCTGTCGATTGCGCGGGCCATCGTCGAGCCGCGGCAACTGCTACTGATCGACGAGCCCACCAAGGGGCTGGCGCCGGCGATCATCGGCGCGTTGATCGACTGCTTCGCCGAGCTGAAGCGCCGCGGCGCCACCATCCTCTTGGTCGAGCAGAATTTCCACGCCGCGCGCGAGATCGGCGACGCCGTGCTGGTGATGGACAACGGCGCCATCGTGCATCGCGGCGGCATGGCCGACCTGGCCAATGACATCCCGCTGCAGGAGCGGCTGCTCGGCCTCAGCCTGGAGGCGCATCAATGACGTTCAACACCGCCCTCTCCCCGTCATTGCGAGCCGAAGGCGAAGCAATCCAGCAGCGCCTGGCACGGAGCCCCAGGATTGCTGCGTCGCTTCGCTCCTCGCAATGACGATCGTGCCCCACATGACCGACGTCCCCGCACAATCCGCTTCCGAACCGCTGCCGAAGCAGCCGCGCGATCTGTTGCCGCTGCTGCTGCCGGTGCTGCTGGCGCTCGCCATGCTGCCGCTGATCGGCTCCGGCTCGACCTGGATCACGCTGACCGTGGCAAGCCTCGCCATGGGCATGATGATCTTCATCATGGCCTCAGGGCTGACGCTGGTGTTCGGGCTGATGGACGTGCTGAATTTCGGCCACGGCGCCTTCATCGCGGTCGGCGCCTATGTGGCGACGCTGGTGCTGTTGCCGCTGGCGAGCTGGGTGCAAGCCGACTCGCTCTGGCTCAATCTCGCGGTGCTGGCGCCGGCGGCGCTCGCCGCGATGGCGGTGTCGGGCGCGCTCGGCCTCGTCGTCGAGCGGGTGCTGATCCTGCCGGTCTATGGCCAGCATCTGAAGCAGATTTTGATGACCACCGGCGGGCTGATTGTCGCGGAGCAGGCGCTGTATGCGCTGTGGGGTCCGCAGATCATTCCGCTGCCGTTGCCGACGTCGTTGCGCGGTTCGTTCATCCTCGGCGACGTCGCGATCGCCAAATATCGCCTGCTGGCGATGGGCGTCGGGCTCGCGGTGTTCGTCGGCATCCAACTGGTGCTGACCCGCAGCAAGATCGGGCTGTTGATCCGCGCCGGCGTCGAGAACCGCGAAATGGTGGAGGCGCTCGGCTATCACATCAAGCGGCTGTTTCTCGGCGTGTTCATGGTCGGCTCGGCGCTGGCGGGCTTGGGCGGCATCATGTGGGCGCTATATCGCGAGCAGGTGCATGCCTCGATGGGCAACGATCTCACCGTGCTGGTGTTCATCGTCGTGATCATAGGTGGGCTCGGCTCGATCGGCGGCTGCTTCATCGGCGCCATTCTGGTCGCCATGGTGGCGAATTACGGCGGCTTCCTGCTGCCGAAACTGGCGCTGGTGTCGAACATCCTGTTGATGGTCGCGATCCTGATGTGGCGGCCGCGCGGGCTCTATGCGGTGACAAGCCGATGAGGATTTGCCGATGATGCTTCTGTCGGGCGATCCGCCGCGCAGCCGGCTGCTCAGCGTGCTGTTGATCGCCATCGTCCTCGGCCTGGCGCTGGCGCCGTTGCTGTTTCCCGGCGCCAAGGCGCTGAATGTCGCCACAAAAATCTGTATCTTTGCCGCCCTGGTCGCGTCCTACGACCTGTTGCTCGGCTACACCGGCACGGTGTCGTTCGCGCATACCATGTTCTACGGCATCGGCTCTTACGCGATCGCCATCGCGCTGTATTCGCTGGGGCCGAGCTGGAGCGCAATCGCGATCGGGCTTGTGATCGGCCTGCCGCTGGCCGCATTGCTGGCGCTGGCGATCGGGCTGTTCTCGCTGCGGGTCGAGGCGATCTTCTTTGCGATGATCACGCTGGCGGTGGCCTCTGCGTTTCTGGTGCTGGCCTCGCAATTGTCGTGGCTGACCGGCGGCGAGGACGGCCGCAGCTTCCAACTGCCGGAATTGCTGCGCCCCGGCACGGTGTTCGTGAAGAACTTCTTCGGCGTCCCGCTGAACGGCCGCACCCTGACCTACTACATCATCTTCATCGGCTGCGCGGCGATGATCCTCGGGCTGTTGCGGGTGGTGAATTCGCCGTTCGGACGCGTCTTGCAGGCGGTGCGCGAGAACAGATTCCGCGCCGAGGCGCTGGGCTATCGCACGGTGTTTCACCTCACTTACGCCAACGTGCTGGCGGCGCTGGTCGCGGCCTCCGCCGGCGCCCTGAACGCGATGGCGCTGCGCTATGCCGGCCCCGACACCTCGCTGTCATTTGCGATCATGCTGGACATTCTGCTGATGGTGGTGATCGGCGGCATGGGCACGATCTACGGCGCGATCATTGGGGCGGCGATCTTCATCCTGGCGCAGAATTATCTGCAGGCGCTGATGGGACTTGCGTCCAACGCCGCCGCCGAGGCCGGGCTGCCGCTGTTGCCGGGGCTGTTGCATCCCGACCGCTGGCTGCTGTGGCTCGGGCTGTTGTTCATCGCCAGCGTGTATTTCTTCCCGACCGGCATCGTCGGCCGGCTGCGGCAAACCGCGCACCACGCCACCACGCGATAAAAATCTTCTGCTCTGCGCCGTCTCGGCGGTTGATTCCGCCTGCGCAGTTCCCAAATTCATGCAGCAGCATCTTTTTACCCTCCGCGCTGCGCCCTCTCCTTGAAAACGAGCATCACATGTCCTTTTACGATTTCGCCGTGCCGGCCTATTTGCAAATGCTTGGCAGCCTGTCCGCCAGCCTGAAAAAGGCCGAGGCCTATGCCGCTTCCAGAAAGATCGAGCCGGCGACGCTGCTCGGCAGCCGGCTGTTTCCGGACATGCTGCCGTTGACCCGGCAGGTTCAGCTCGCCTGCGATTTCGCCACCAAGGGCGCCGCCCGGCTCTCCGGCAGCGAAGTGCCGGTGACGCCGGACACCGAGACCAGCTTTGACGAATTGCAGCAGCGCATCGCCAAGACCATCGCCTACCTGAAGGGCTTCAAGCCCGCGCAATTCGACAGCGCCGCGACCCGCGACATCACCTTCCCGAGCGGCCCGGCCAAGACCACGACCCTCACCGGCCAGCAATTCCTCAGCCGGTTTTCGCTGCCGAACTTCTATTTCCACGTCAGCACCGCGCACGGCATCCTGCGGATGTGCGGCGTCGATGTCGGCAAGCACGACTTCCTCGGCGCCAACTGACCGGGATCGGCTTTCGGTGACAGCTTTCGGCCACCGCGACGGTGGCCGAAAGCGCATTCATGCTGAATCGTTTCTGACCGCATATCAGGCATTGCAATTCATCATGCAAGCGCATCTATTTTAGGCGATCGCATTGCCATTCTGGCGCGCCGTACACAGTTCAAGCCCATTGCAATCGTCCAGGACCCCTCCCCCATGAGCACTCCGACCAAATTGTTCGAGCCCTACAAGCTCGGCCCGATCACGCTGTCGAACCGCACCGTGATGGCGCCATTGACCCGCAACCGCGCCGTCGCCGGCTTCGTGCCCAATCCATTGGCGATCGATTATTACGGCCAGCGCGCCAGCGCCGGGCTGCTGATTACCGAGGCCAGCCAGATTTCGCAGCAGGGCCAGGGCTATCAGGACACCCCGGGCATCTATTCCAAAGAGCAGGTCGCCGGCTGGCGCAAGGTCACCGACGAGGTGCACAACAACGGCGGCAAGATCTTCATCCAGCTCTGGCACGTCGGCCGCATCTCGCATGTCGACCTGCAGCCGAACCACGGCGCGCCGGTCGCGCCCTCGGCGATCCGCGCCAACACCAAGACCTATGTGGGCGGGCAGTTCGCCGACGTCTCCGAGCCGCGCGCGCTGGAACTCAACGAACTCCCCGGCATCATCGCGGATTATCGCAAGGCCGCCGCCAACGCCATCGAGGCCGGCTTCGACGGCGTCGAGATCCACGGCGCCAACGGCTATCTGCTCGACCAGTTCGCCCGCGACTCGAGCAACAAGCGCACCGATTCTTATGGCGGCTCCATCGAGAACCGCGCCAAGCTGATGATCGAGGTGTCCAAGGCCGTGGTCGAAGAAATCGGCGCCGAGAAGACCGGCATCAGGATTTCGCCGGTGACGCCGGCCAACGACGTCTCCGACTCGAACCCGCAGGCGTTGTTCGACTACATCGTCGACGAGCTGAACAAGTTGAAGCTGGTCTATATCCACGTCATCGAGGGCTCGACCGGCGGCCCGCGCGACAATCTGCCGTTCGACTATGCGAGCCTGCGCGAGCGTTTCCACGGCACCTACATCGCCAACAACGCCTACGATCTGGCTCTGGCCAACAAGGTGCTGGCGGCCAACGAGGCGGACTTGATCGCGTTCGGCAAATTGTTCATCGCCAATCCCGACCTGGTCGAACGGCTGCGTCGCGGCGGCCCGTTCAACGAGCCCGACAAGGCAACGTTCTACGGCGGCGGCGCCAAGGGCTACACCGACTACCCGACGCTGGATGAGAAGCTGCAGGCGGCGCAGTAAGCGCGCCTCGGCTTGACAGCGCTGCGGATCCGGCCGGCGAAATCCAGCTCTGGCCCCACCGCGTCATGCCCGGCCTTGTGCCGGGCATCCACGCCCACAAGCGAGGCCATCGATGTGTCCGTGGATGGCCGGGACAAGCCCGGCCATGACGTGGAGAGGGCGAGGTCTTTCGAGACACTTCCGGCGCAGAAACGACGGCAACTTTGAGTTCGCCGTTGTTCGCTTGATAGAAAAGGCCGGGATCGCTCACGGCCTTTGTGTCGTTTCGATCGCGCTCGCCGCATCGGCAGCGAGCCCCCTCGCTCCGCTTGCGGGGAGAGGGTTGGGGTGAGGGCGCGCGGAGATCTGCCGAGACGCCCCCTCACCCGGATCGCTCGCTGCGCTCGCAATCCGACCTCTCCCCGCACGCGGGGAGAGGTGACGCAGTGCCTGCGGCACGGATTTCGGCAACGGCGAGCCTCTGCCACGAGCCAGCGCCTCGTAACAAACAAAAGGCCGGGATCGCTCCCGGCCTTTGTCGTTGGTCGAGGCAGCTTGGCCGTGGCGTGCCTTAACGCCGCTTACTTCGCTTCGGCCCGCTTCGGCGGCGAGGCCGGCCACGACTTGATCAGCGTGTCGTAGTCGATGGTTTCGCCCTTCGGCTTCTCGTTGGCGAGCTTGCGTTGCGGCGCAATGTTGCCGTCCTTCTCCGACTTCTTGTACCAGAACTCGGCGGTCTCCTTCTTGTTCAGCTTCGGGCCGCAGTCGCCCTGCACCTTGGAGCGCTCGAGCCGCTCCAGCACAGAGTCCTGCGCCGCCGCCAGCGAGTCCATCGCCGCCTGCGCGGTCTTGGCGCCGGAGGCCGCGTCGCCGATGTTCTGCCACCACAGCTGCGCCAGCTTCGGATAGTCCGGGATGTTGTTGCCGGTCGGCGACCATTGCGTGCGGGCCGGCGAGCGATAGAACTCGATCAGGCCGCCGAGTTTTGGCGCGCGTTCCGTAAACGATTTGTCCCAGATATCCGACTCGCGGATGAAGGTGAGACCGACATGGCTCTTCTTCAGCGACACCGTCTTCGAGGTGATGAACTGCAGATACAGCCAGGCGGCCTTGCGGCGATCCGGCGGCGTCGACTTCAGCAGCGTGCCGGAGCCGACGTCCTGATAGCCGAGCTTCATGCCTTCCTTCCAGTACGCGCCGTGCGGCGACGGCGCCATCCGCCACTTCGGCGTGCCGTCGGCGTTCATCACCGCAAGACCCGGCTTCACCATGTCGGCGGTGAAGGCGGTGTACCAGAACATCTGCTGGGCGACGTTGCCCTGCGCCGGCACCGGACCGGACTCCGAGAAGGTCATGCCCTGGGCCTGCGGCGGCGCGTATTTCTTCATCCAGTCGAGATATTTGACGATGGAGTACACCGCGGCCGGGCCGTTGGTGTCGCCGCCGCGCTCGATCGAGGAGCCGACCGGACGGCAGCCTTCCATGCGGACGCCCCATTCGTCGACCGGCAGGCCGTTGGGAATGCCGCGATCGCCGTTGCCGGCCATCGACAGCCAGGCGTCGGTGAAGCGCCAGCCCAATGAGGGATCCTTCTTGCCATAGTCCATGTGGCCATAGACCTTGACGCCGTTGATCTCCTTGACGTCGTTGGTGAAGAACTCGGCGATGTCCTCATAGGCCGACCAGTTCACCGGCACGCCGAGGTCGTAGCCGTATTTTGCCTTGAACTTCGATTTGTAGTCCGGATTGGTGAACCAGTCGTACCTGAACCAGTACAGGTTGGCGAACTGCTGGTCCGGCAGCTGGTACATCTTCTTGTCGGGCGCGGTGGTGAACGAACGGCCGATGAAGTCGTCGATGTCGAGCATCGGGTCGGTGACGTCCTTGCCCTCGCCGGTCATGTAGTCGGACAAAGCGATGGTCTGGCCGTAGCGGAAATGCGTGCCGATCAGATCGCTGTCGTTGATCCAGCCGTCATAGACGTTCTTGCCGGACTGCATCTGGGTCTGCAGCTTCTCGACCACGTCGCCTTCCTGGATCAAATCGTGCTTGAGCTTGATCCCGGTGATTTCCGAGAACGCCTTGGCCAGCGTCTTGGCCTCGTATTCGTGGGTGGTGATGGTTTCGGAGACGACGTTGATGTCCATGCCCTTGAACGGCTCGGCCGCCTTGGCGAACCATTGCAGCTCCTTGAGCTGGTCTTGCTTCGACAGCGTCGAGGGCTGGAATTCTTCGTCGATCCATTTCTGCGCGGTGGCGTCGTCGGCGCGCGCCGGCGCCGTCGAGACCGCGATCAACGCCGCGGCGCTCGCCATGCCGAGAAAAACCGCGCGCGTCGATCGACGGCGCTGTCCGAGTAAGTGTCGCATCCTGTTCCTCCGTTGGTCGTTTATTCAGCTCCGGGTTGATCCCGGATCTGTCGTGTTCGACGCTCAAACGTTGCGAAAGATCGCAACGGCAAAGAGCAGCGAAAGCGCGGTCGCGAGCCACAGGCTCGAGAGTTCAAGTCCGTCGGCGCCGATCGGCAGCGTCGCCAGGGGATCGCTGCCGAAAAAGCCGATCCAGGCGAGATGGATCACCGCGGCGGAAATCAGCGACAGAAACAGCCGGTCGCCGCGGGTGGTGGGAATCCGCAGGATGCCGACGCGTTCGGCTTCCGGATAGGCCACCGCCAGCCAGGTCATCACCGCGAGCGTCGCAGCCAGCAGCACGAAGAAGATCGCGGTCGGCGCGGTCCAGGCCATCCATGCGATGTTGTCCATGGGTCAAGCGCCTCCGCACGCGGTCGAAATTGATTGCAGCGGTGCGACCGTTGCACCTCTCCCCGCTTGCGGGGAGAGGTCGGATGACGCGCGAAGCGAGTCATCCGGGTGAGGGGGCGCATCCGCGAGGTCTGACTCGTTGACAGGCCCCCTCACCCGGATTGCTGCGCAATCCGACCTCTCCCCGCAAGCGGGGAGAGGTGAGGTCAGCGCGCGTGGCCCCGTCGTGCAAATCTCAGGCTTCGGAATTGAGATGTGATCAAACATCATCATCCTCACACCCGACCCAGCGCGAAGCCGCGCGCGATGTAGTTGCGGACGAACCAGATCACCAGCGCGCCGGGGATGATGGTGAGCACGCCGGCCGCCGCCAACAGCCCCCAGTCCATGCCGGCGGCCGACACCGTGCGGGTCATCACCGCCGAGATCGGCTTGGCATTCACAGACGTCAGCGTGCGCGCCAGCAGCAATTCGACCCAGGAGAACATGAAGCAGAAGAACGCCGCGACGCCGATCCCGGAGGCGATCAGCGGCATCAAGATCTTGACGAAGAATTTCGGAAACGAATAGCCGTCGAGGAATGCGGTCTCGTCGATCTCCTTCGGCACGCCGGAGACGAAGCCTTCGAGAATCCACACCGCCAGCGGCACGTTGAACAGGCAATGCGCCAGCGCCACCGCCCATGGCGTATCGAACAGGTTGATCGCCGAATACAGGTTGAAGAACGGCAGCGCATAGACCGCGGCCGGCGCCATCCGGTTCGACAGCAGCCAGAAGAACAAATGCTTGTCGCCGAGGAAGCGATAGCGCGAGAACGCATAGGCCGCCGGCAGCGCGAACGAGATCGACAGCACCGTGTTGATCACGACGTATTTCAGCGAGTTGATGTAGCCGGAATACCAGCTCTCGTCGGTGAAGATGGTCCGGTAGTTCTCCAGCGTCGGCTGGTGCGGCCACAGCGTCATGGTGGAGACGATCTCGGCGTTGGTCTTGAAGCTCATATTGACCAGCCAATAGATCGGCAGCAGCAGGAAGATCAGATACAGCGCAAGAATGATACGGCGGCCGGGGATCGAATGCATCAGGCGCTCCCCGGGTTGTTGTCGCGATCGGCGCCAGCGTGGGTCATCACGGTGTAGAACACCCAGCAGACGATGATGATGATCAGGTTGTAGACGATCGAGAGCGCCGCGGCCTTGCCGAGATCGAACTGGCCGAGCGCGATCTTGACGAGTTCGATCGACACGAAGGTGGTCGAGTTGCCCGGCCCGCCGCCGGTGACCACGAAGGGTTCGGTATAGATCATGAAACTGTCCATGAAGCGCAGCAGCACCGCGATCAGCAGCACGCGGTGCATCTTCGGCAGCTGGATCGCGGTGAACACCGCCCAGCGCGAGGCGCCGTCGATCTGCGCGGCCTGATAATAGGCGTCGGGGATCGATTTCAGCCCGGCGTAGCACAATAGCGCCACCAAGCTGGTCCAGTGCCAGACGTCCATCACCACCACGGTGGCCCAGGCGTCGAACGCGTTGGAGACGTAGTTGTAATCGATGCCGAGCCCGTTCAGCGAATAGCCCAAGAGGCCGATGTCGGGGCGGCCGAAAATCTGCCAGATGGTGCCGACCACGTTCCACGGGATCAACAGCGGCAGCGCCATGATCACCAGGCACAGCGCCACCGTCCAGCCATGGCGCGGCATCGCCAGCGCCACCACGATGCCAAGCGGCACTTCGATCGCGAGGATGATCGCCGAGAAGGCGAGATTGCGCGCCAGCGAGGCGAAGAACCGCTCGCCGAGATCGCTCGAGGGATCGAGCAGCTCCTTGAACCAGCCGACGCCGTTCCAGAAGAACTGGTTGTTGCCGAAAGTGTCCTGCACCGAATAGTTCACCACCGTCATCAGCGGCAGGATCGCCGAGAACGCCACGATGGCGAACACCGGCAGCACCAGGAACCAGGCTTTCTGGTTGACGGTCTTGTCCATCAGGCGACCTTCTCCAGCGCCTGGCCTTCGACCAGCCGACTATCCGCATAGACCAGAATCCGCGCCGGCTCGAACACCAGGCCGACCTGGGAGCCTGGCTCCGACAATCCCGGCGGCATCCGTGCTGCGAACTTCACGTCGCCGACCCGCACCCGGGCGAACCGCACCCGGCCGAGATCGTCGATCCGCTCGATGGTAGCTGCAAGCAGGCCCGGCGCCAGCGGCGCGACGTGGACGAATTCCGGCCGCACCCCGATTTCGATTTTCGCGCCGGCCGGCAGATGATCATAGGCGCGGCCGAGTGGAATGACGTGGCCGCCGACATTGGCCTCGCGGCCGCGCACTTGCGCCGGCACCACGTTCATGCCGGGCGAGCCGATGAAATAGCCGACGAAGGTGTGCGCCGGCTTCTCGAACAATTCCTCCGGCGTGCCGCTTTGCACCACGCGGCCATCATGCATCACCACCACGGTGTCGGCGAAGGTCAATGCTTCGGTCTGGTCGTGGGTGACGTAGATCATGGTTAGATCCAGCGCGCGGTGCAGCGCCTTCAACTTGGAGCGCAGCTCCCATTTCAGATGCGGATCGATCACAGTGAGCGGCTCGTCGAACAGGATCGCGGAGACGTCGGAGCGCACCAGGCCGCGGCCGAGCGAAATCTTCTGCTTGGCGTCGGCGGTGAGCCGCGTCGCCTTGCGGCGCAAATGCGGGGTGAGATCGAGCAACTCGGCGATCTCGGCGACGCGCTTGTCGATGTCGGCTTTCGCCACGCCGCGGTTCTTCAGCGGAAACGCCAGATTCTGCCCCACCGTCATGGTGTCGTAGATCACCGGAAACTGGAACACCTGGGCGATGTTGCGCTCGCGGGTCGAGAGCTGGGTGACGTCGGTGCCATCGAACAGGATCTTGCCGTGCGACGGCGTGACGATGCCGGAAATCAGGTTGAGCAGCGTGGTCTTGCCGCAGCCCGACGGCCCGAGCAGCGCGTAGGCGCCGCCCTGCCGCCAGGTCATCGACACCGGCTTCAGCGCATAGGCCTCGGGCGGCAGATCCGGGCCGACGAGATAAGTGTGCGCGAGATCGACGAGGTCAATGCGAGCCATCGGTGCGCCTCACATCGCCGGGGGTGCCGCGACCAGGCGGTCGGCGGCGTCGAACACAAAGAGATTAGCTGGATCGAGCACCGCTTCCAAATGCTGCCCGGGCAGGAATTCGTGCACGCCCTGCAGCACCGCGACCCAGTTGGCGTCGCCGCGCTTCAGATGCACGAAGCTCTCCGAGCCGGTGATCTCGGTCACCGACACCGTGGTGGCGAAGGCATGACGATCGGCGTGGCCGCTGGCGACCTCGAGCTGATGGGCGCGGAAGCCGACCCGGTAGGCGCCGTCGCCGAGCCCGGCGAACACCCCGGTCGCGGGGCCACTGCCGCCGCCGGCGTAGTCGACCGCGCCGTTCTTCTTCTCGACATTGACCAGATTGAGCGGCGGATCGGAGAACACTTGCGCCACGCGCAGGCTTTCGGGGTGGCGATAGACCTGCGCGGTGACGCCGTTCTGCAGCGCCTGGCCTTCCCACATGCAGATGGTGTTGCCGCCGAGCAGCAGCGCTTCCGAGGGCTCGGTGGTGGCGTAGACGAAGATCGCGCCCGACGCCTCGAAGATCCGCGGCAGGTCGACGCGCAATTCCTCGCGCAGCTTGTAGTCGAGATTGGCGAGCGGCTCGTCGAGCAGCACCAGGTCGGCGCCCTTGACCAGCGCGCGCGCGATCGCGGTGCGCTGCTGCTGGCCACCGGACAGCTGCATCGGCGTGCGCTTGAGATAGGGCTCGAGCTTCAACAGCCTGGCTGCCTCCTGCACCTTGCGCTCGATCTCGGCGCGCGGCTGGCGCTGCACCCGCAGCGGCGAAGCGATGTTCTCGTAGACGCTGAGCGAGGGGTAGTTGATGAACTGCTGATACACCATCGCCACCGAGCGCTTGCGGACATCGACGCCGGTGACGTCCTGGCCGTCGACCAGCACCTTGCCGTGGGTCGGCTTGTCGAGCCCGGCCAACAGCCGCATGATCGAGGTCTTGCCGGACAGCGTCGGCCCGAGCAGCACGGTGAGCGTGCCGCGCTCGAGCGTCAGCGAGACGTCGCGGATCGCCGGCACGCCGTCGATGCTGCGGCTGACGTTTTGCAGCGACACGCTCACGGCAGTCCTCCCGCCTTGCGCAACGCGGCATCGGTCGGCGCCGCGCGCTGCGCGATCAGCCAAGCGTCGATCGCGGCGATCTCGGCCGCCGACAGCCGCAAGCCCAGCTTGGAGCGGCGCCAGACGATGTCCTCGGCGGTCACCGCCCATTCGTTGGCGACCAGATAGCGCACCTCGCGTTCGGTCAGCGTGGCGCCGAAGGATTGGCCGAGATCGGCCATCGCCGTCGCGGTGCCGAGCAGCAGCGGCGCGCGGGTGCCGTAGGCGCCGGCGAGCCTTGCGGCGTGCGGCTCGGTGAGAAACGGATAGCTGCGGCGCAGTTCGGCGATCAGTTCGTCAAGGCCGAACACGTCGAAATCGCCGCCCGGCAGCGGCGATTTGGCGGTCCAGCCTTCGCGCGCCTTGTCGCCGTGCAAATAGGGCGCGAGCTTCTGCAGCGCCTCTTCGGCGAGCCGGCGATAGGTGGTGATCTTGCCGCCGAAAATGCTGAGCAGCGGCGCGCCGCCGCCCGGGGTGTCGAGTTCGAAGACGTATTCCCGGGTCGCCGCCTTGGCGTCGCTGGCGCCGTCGTCATAGAGCGGCCGCACCCCGGAGAAGGTCCACACCACGTCGGCCGGCGTCACCGGCTTTTTCAGATAGGCGCCGACTGAATCGCACAGATAGCCGATCTCCTCGGCCGAGGCTTTCACCTTGGCGGGGTCGCCCTCGTAGTCGCGGTCGGTGGTGCCGATCAGCGTGAAGTCGCCCTGATAGGGAATCGCGAACACGATGCGGCCGTCGGCGTTCTGGAAGATGTAGGCGCGGTCGTGGTCGTAGAGTTTCGGCACCACGATGTGCGAACCCTGCACCAGCCGCACTTTCGTCTTGGGCTCGACGCCGGTGCCCTCCGCCAGCACGGTCTCGACCCAGGGGCCGGCGGCATTGACCAGCGCGCGGGCGCTGACGGTGCTGTGCACGCCGCTCAGCGTATCCTCCACCGTGACCTGCCAAATGCCGTCATCCTGTCGGATCGCCACGGCGCGGCTACGGGTGCGGATCTCGGCGCCGCGGTCGGCGGCGTCACGCGCGGTCAGCAGCACCAGGCGCGCGTCGTCGACGAAGCAGTCGGAATATTCAAAGCCGCGCTTGAAGCGGCCGGGGATCAGCGCCTCGCCGACCTTTTCGCGCGACAGATCGAGCGAAGAGGTCGGCGGCAACAGCTTGCGGCCGCCGATATAGTCGTACAGCCACAGCCCGAGCCGCAGCCGCCAGGCGGGGCGCAGGCCGGAATGATGCGGCAGCACGAAGCGCAGCGGCCGGATGATATGCGGCGCGATCTGCCACAACACCTCGCGCTCGATCAGCGCCTCGCGCACCAGGCGAAACTCGAAATATTCCAGATAGCGCAGCCCGCCGTGAATGAGCTTGGTCGACCACGACGAGGTGCCGCTGGCCAGATCGTTCATCTCGCAGAGAAAGACCGAGTTGCCGCGTCCGGCCGCATCGCGCGCGATGCCGCAGCCGTTGATGCCGCCGCCAATAATCGCGAGGTCGAAAACCTCACCCACCGCGCTTCCCCTGATCGATCGTGCTCCGGCAATTCCTCGCCAGCCTTCGATTATATCGAATGTCTTTCGGTTGCGATTAAAACACAACGTAAAGCGAAAGCAAGAGCCCTTCGAATGGCTTAGGCACGGGCAGATGCCTAATCTTGTCGCAACATCGGCAGGTCCGGCACCGCGTCGTCGATCTCGGCGGGCCGCTTCGGCAGCGCGGTGATGACGTGGATGCCCCTGGCGTCGCAGATGCTCTGCAGCTGTTCCGGCAGCGCCAGATCGGTGACGAAGGTCTGGATCTGGCTGAGATGGGCGATCCGCACCGGGGCGCTGCGGCGCAATTTGGTGGAGTCGGCGACCAGCATCACGCTGCGGGCGTTGGCGACGATCGCCTGCGCGGCCTGCACCTCGCGATAGTCGAAATCGAGCAGCGCGCCCTCCTCGTCGATCGCCGAGGCGCCGATGATCGCGTAGTCGACCTTGAACTGGCCGATCAGGCTGATCGCCGCCGAGCCGATCACCGCGCCGTCGGCGCGCCGCACCGTGCCGCCGGCGACGATCACCTCGATCCGCGGATGGCGATAGAGCTGCATCGCGACGTTGAGATTGTTGGTGATGACCAAGAGGTCTTCATGCGAGGTCAGCGCGCCGGCGACCTCCTCGGTGGTGGTGCCGATGTTGATGAACAGCGAACAGCCGTTGGGGATCTGCGCCGCCGCGGCGACGCCGATCGCCTTCTTCTCCTCGGCGGCGACGAAGCGCCGGGCCTCATAGGCGAGGTTCTCGACGCCGGAAGCGATGATCGCGCCGCCGTGGATGCGGGTCAGCGAGCGGCGGTCGCACAGGTCGTTGAGGTCCTTGCGGATGGTCTGCGCCGAGACCTCGAAGCGCCGGGTCAGATCGTCGACCATCACCCGGCCGAACGAGCGCGCGATATTGAGAATTTCCGATTGCCGATGCGTCAGTCCAGCCACGGGTCACCTCGCCGAAAACAACCCATGGTGCTGGTGTTCGCCGGACGGGTCAACGCGCGAGATCGCGGCGTTGCCGCAACGCAGCGATGAAAAATATGGACTGGTTAAAGGCGGTGGCGCTGCGGCGGCTGCGCGTGCGTGTGCTTCGTCGAAAGCGCCCCATAACTGGTTCGACGTGGTTACGCCGACTGTTCGCTGCGAGCACCGCTTTCACCTCTCCCCGCTTGCGGGGAGAGGTCGACCCGGCGGAGCACCCGGATCGGCGCTTCGCGCCGTCCGAGTACAGGCTCCGCGAAGCCGGGTCGGGTGAGGGGGCGCTTCGGCATAACGCGGCGCCCCCTCACCCGACTCGAACGCGCTGCGCGCATTCGAGCCACCCTCTCCCCGCAAGCGGGGCGAGGGAAAGATGCCGCGCCGCTCACATCAATCTCGACGCTGAGCTGAGCTACGAGCCCCGCCCTCACGCCGGCCGCGGCATCTCGAACATCGCTTCCGGCGTCACCTCGAGATAGTCGCCCATGCGGCCGGCGCGCAGGATCGGGTGCGCCTGCGCGGTCTGGTACACGCCGTCCTTGATCAGCCGCCTGTCGATGTGCACGGCGATCACTTCGCCGATCGTCAGCCAGGCCTCGGCCTTGCGGCCGTCGGCGCCCTGCAGCTGGATCAGCTGCGACAGCCGGCATTCGAACGACACCGGGCTCTCGCCGACCCGCGGCACGCTGATCAGCTTGCTCGGCACTTCGGTCAATCCTGCGACGGTGAATTCGTTGACCTCGTGCGGCAGCGTCGCCGAGGTTGCGTTCATCGCCTGCGCCAGATCCATGGTCGCCAGATTCCAGACGAATTCGCCGGTGGCCTGGATGTTGGCGACGGTGTCCTTCCAGGTGGTGGAGGAAAACCCGATCAGCGGCGGGCGATAATTGAAGGCGTTGAAGAAGCTGTAGGGCGCCAGATTGACGTGGCCTTCGGCGTCGCAGGAGGAAATCCAGCCGATCGGCCGCGGGCCGACGATGGCGTTGAAGGGATCATGCTTGAGGCCATGGCCGTTCACCGGCTCGTAATAGTGCACATCGATTACATCGGTCACGCGGTCATCTCTGGTTGGCGGGGGGTGAAGCCGGAGTCGGAGCAGAACGCGGCGCCAGCGCGGCGAGCACGAAATCGATCATCTGATCGATCGTCGGCCCGGGTTTCTCGTCGACATGTGCGATCAGCTGCGGGTGGAAGAAATGGATCATCGCGGTGCAGGTACAGGTCGCCGCCAGCGGCACATCCGGCGCGTTGAATTCGCCGCCGGACTTGCCGTCCGCGATCACCGCCCCGATCATGCCGGTGATGCGCTCGAAATGCGCCACGCAGACGTCCCAGCTCTGTTCCATGGCGATCGCCACCATCTCGTGCAGCTTGGCGTCGCCGACGTAGCGTTCGGCGTTCATGCGATGGATCGTCGTCAGCAGGTCGCGCAGCCGCTGCGTCGCAGGCTCGGCGCGGCGCACGATGGTTTCCGCGGCGGTCTCGACCTCGCCCATCAGCCGCCGCGCCACGCCTTCGTGAATCGCCTTCTTGGAATCGAAGAACCGATAGACGTTGGCCGGCGACATTCGCATCACCTTGGCGATGTCGGCGACGGTGGTCTTCTGATAGCCGATTTCGCGAAACAAACGCTCCGCCACCACGAGAACGCGTTCCCGCATGTCGACTTCAAGATGCTCGGCGGCCAGGGTCATGTGTCACCCAATGTTGAATTATTCGGCGGCGTCGGCAAGGGGCATCGGCGAATGCGTGTCACCCCCCTGCTGCGCCGCAAGATCGGCCTGCTCGCCGGGCCCGGCTTCATCGAGGCTTCTACGGAACCAGAGCGCGTAGAGCCCGGGCAGATACAGCAGCGTCAGGAAGGTGGCGACGAACAGCCCGCCCATGATGGTGACCGCCATCGGCCCCCAGAACGCCGAGCGGGTCAGCGGGATCATCGCCAGAATCGCGGCGAGCGCAGTCAGCACCACCGGCCGCGCGCGGCGGATCGTCGCCTCGACGATCGCCTCGCGCCGCTTCATGCCCTGGCTGACGTCGGTCTCGATCTGATCGACCAGGATCACCGCGTTGCGCATGATCATGCCGGCCAGCGCGATCAGCCCCAGCAATGCGACGAAGCCGAACGGCTGGCGCGCGATGTTCAGCCCCAACGAGGCGCCGATGATGCCGAGCGGCGCGGTGAGGAACACCAGCACCAGCCGGGAGAAGCTCTGCAGCTGGATCATCAAGAGCGCCAGCATGATGATCACCATCAGCGGAAACAGGATGAAGATCGAGGAATTGCCCTTGGCGGATTCCTCGATCGCGCCGCCGATCTCGATCCGGTAGGCCGGCTGCAGGCTGTCGCGGATGCCCTGCAGCTTCGGCCAGATCGCGTTGGTGACGTCGGGCGCCTGCTTGCCGGGCGCGACGTCGCCGCGCACCGTGATCGCCATGTCGCGATTGCGCCGCCACAGGATCGGCTCCTCGTGGGAATATTCGATCTTGGCGATCTGCGACAGCGGCACCGCGACGCCGTTTCGCGAGGTCACGGTCAGATCGCTGACCCGGCCGAGGTCGAGCCGCTCGGAGGCCACCGCGCGGGCGACCACGCCGACCTTCTCGACGCCGTCGCGCACCGTGGTGACGTTGGCGCCGGAGATCAGCATGGCGAGCGCCTGCGAGACGTCCTGCGGCGTCAGCCCGAGCGCGCGGGCGCGGTCCTGATCGACGGCAAGCTTGAGATACGGCGTCTGCTCGTTCCAATCGAGATGCGGATCGAGCACGTCGGCATTGCCGCGCACCACGTCGCGGACCTTGTAGGCGATCTCGCGCACCTTCTTGGTATCAGGGCCGATCACCCGAAACTGCACCGGGAATCCGACCGGCGGGCCGAAGTTGAACTGATCGACCCGGACGCGGGCCTCGGACAATTGCCCGGCCAGGGCGGCGGCTTCGAGCCGCGCCTTGACCCGCTCGCGCTGCGCCACGCCCTTGGTGACGATCACGATCTCCGCATAGGATTCGTTCGGCAGTTCGGGGCTGAGCCCCATCCAGAACCGCGGCGGGCCCTTGCCGACATAGGCGGTGTAGGTGGCGATGTCGGCATCGTCCTTCAGCAGCGTCTCGGCGCGCTTGACGCTCTCCATGGTGACGTTGAAGGCGGTGCCTTGCGGCAGCCGCAACTGCAAGAACAGTTCGGGCCGCTCCGAGGTCGGAAAGAATTGCTGCTGGATCAGGCCGAAGCCGACGATCGACAGCGCGAAGGCGCCGACCGTCGCCAGCACCACGGTGGCGCGCCAGCGGATGCACCAGTGCAGCACACGGCGAAACAGCCGGTAGAACCGGGTCTCGTACACCGCCTCCGGATCGTGATGCGGCCGCTTGGTAAAATCCGGCAACAGCCGCACGCCGATATAGGGCGTGAAGATCACCGCGACGAACCAGGAGGCCACCAGCGCGATCGCCACCACCCAGAAGATGCCGCCGGCATATTCGCCGACCGAGGAATTGGCAAAGCCGATCGGCAGGAAGCCCGCCGCGGTCACCAGCGTGCCGGTCAGCATCGGAAACGCCGTGGAGTCCCAGGCGAATGACGCGGCCTTAGCGCGCTCCCAGCCCTGCTCCATCTTCACCACCATCATCTCCACCGCGATGATGGCGTCGTCGACCAGAAGCCCCAGCGCGATGATCAGCGCGCCGAGCGTGACGCGGTGCAGGTCGAGCGACATCGCGTTCATCACGATGAAGACGATGGTCAGCACCAGGGGCACCGACAGCGCCACCACGATGCCGGTGCGCCAGCCGAGCGCCAGGAACGAGACGAACAGCACGATCACCAGCGCCTCGATGAAGGAGCGGACGAATTCGCCGACCGCGTGGTCGACCACTTCGGGCTGGTCGGCGACCTGCTCGATGTCGATGCCCTGCGGCACCGCGCCCATGAATTCGGCGGTGGCCTTGGCGACGTCGGCGCCGAGGTCGATGATGTTGACGCCCTTCGCCATCACCACGCCGATGCCGAGCGCCGGCTTGCCCTTCTGCCGCACCATGTAGTCGGTGGGATCGACGAAGCCGTGGCTGACGCTGGCGATATCGCCGAGCCGGAACAGGCGGCCGTTGCTTTCCACCGGCGTCTCGGCCACCGCCTTGGCGCCGTCGAGCGCGCCGCTGACCCGCAGCGGCACCCGCTGCGAGGCGGTTTCCACGGTGCCGGCGGGCACCACCGCGTTCTGCTTGGCCAGTGAATCGAACAGCGCCTGCGGCGTCACCCCCAGCGTCGCCAGCTTGGCGTGGGAGAATTCGACGAAGATCCGCTCGTCCTGGGTGCCGTAGATGTTGACCTTGGTGACGCCCGGCACTTTCAGCAGATGCTGCCGCATGCCCTCGGCCACTTTCTTCAGCTGCGCGTAGTCGGCGCCGTCGCCGGTCATCATGTAGAGGATGGAATCGACGTCGCCATATTCGTCGTTGACGCTCGGCCCGATCAGACCGGACGGCAGCTCGCCGCGGATATCGTCGATCTTTTTGCGCACCTGATAGAACAGCTGCGGCACTTCCTTCGGCGGGGTGTTGTCGCGGAAGCTGATGTTCATCGCGGTGAAGCCGGGCTTCGAATAGGTCTGCACCTTGTCGAAATACGGTAGTTCCTGCAGCTTCTTCTCGATCGGATCGGCGACCTGGGCCTGCATCTCGGCGGCCGTCGCGCCGGGCCAGATCGCCGAGACGATCACCACCTTGATGGTGAAGGACGGGTCCTCGGCGCGGCCGAGCCGCTGATAGGAGAACAGACCGCCGACGCTGAGCGCGATGATCATGAACAGGATCAAGGCCGGATGGCCGACCGCCCAGGCCGACAGGTTGAACCGATGCATCGCCCCGCCCCCGCTCAAAACGCCAAGGCCGAAACGACCCGGACCTTCTCGGCCGGATCGAGCTTCTGCACGCCCAGCACCACCACCTTGGCGCCCTCGGCGACGCCGCCGCTGATCAGCACGTCATGGGTCTCGTAGGCCTTCACCGCCACCGGCTGCAGCGTCAGCTGCCCGGCGTCATCGACGACGTAGAACGACGGCTTCGTGCCCTGATTGAACAGCGCCGACAGCGGCAGCCGGGCGACGCGCTGCGTGGTCGGATCGGCCAACGTCAGCGTCGCGGTCATGCCGAGCGCCACCTCGTCGCCGGCGTCCGGCAGCGAGAATTTCGCCAGGTAGGTGCGCGTTGCGGGATCAGCGTTGGGCGCGATCTCGCGCAATTTCGCGGTATATGTCTTGTTGGGGTCCGACCACAGCGTCACCGTGGCGGTGCCGTCCTTGGCGCGGCCGATCAGCGTCTCGGGGATCGCCACCACGGCTTCCTTTTCGGCGAAGCGCGCCACCCGGATCGCGGTCTGTCCGGCTGCCACCACCTGGCCGGCGTCGATCAGCGTCGCGGTGACGACCCCGCGGGTGTCGGCGACGAGCGTGGCGTAGGACAGGCTGTTCCTGGTGAGCTCGACCGAGCGATCGGCGCGATTGAGCCTCGCGCGAGCCTCGTCGGCGGCGGCCTTGGCCTGATCGAGCTGGGCGTCGGTGGTCCAGCCCTTGCCGCGCAGCTGCAGAGCGCGGTTCTCCGCCGCGGCGGCCTGCGCCAGCACGCCGGTGGCGGCGCGGTGCTCGGCTTCGGCCTGCTCGGCCTGCAGCTTCAGATCGACCTCGTCGAGTTGCGCCAAGGGCTGGCCGACCTCGACGCTCTGGCCGACTTCGACCAGGCGCTTGGCGATCTTGCCGGCGACGCGGAAGCCGATATCGGCCTCGATCCGCGGCCGGATGGTGCCGACGAAGGCGCGCGACGGCGCCTCCGCCTCGTAATGCACGCTCGCCACCAGCACCGGGCGGGCCGGCGCCGCCTGTTTGGCTTCCTTCTCGCCGCACCCGGCGAGCGTCAGCGCCATACTGAGCGTCGCGACGGCCAGCAGCGGACCACGGGCAGGCAAATTCCTAGACATCACAGTTCCTCGCGCGTGCAGTGCAGCGAAACTGTGGAATGACCTGTGACGAATGTCAATATTCGTCAGTAGTCAGTTTCTTGTGAAGGGCCATGCGCGGAATGCGGGGCTTTGGCCGGCGCCTCTCTTCAACGGTCGGGGCGGTCAGTGCGGCGATGCCGGCTGCGGGCGCGGCTCGTCGCCGACCGGCTGCATCGCCCCGTCGTGCAGTTCGCGCTTGGCTTCCTGCAGTGCCACCTCGAGCTGGCGGCCGAGTTCGTGCAGCCCGCGCGCGGAGATCTGATCCGCGCGGCGCTCGATGGTGCGGGCGATGTTGGCGATCTCCTCGAAGCCGAGAAATTTGGCGCCGCTCTTCAGGGAATGCGCCTCGATGCCGATCTCCTGGCGGTCGCCGCCCTCGGCGAAGCGCCGGATCAGCGCCAGCCGGCGTTCGGTCTCGCCGATGAACATCGCCGCCATGCTCAGCACCTGATCCTGGCCGAGTTCGTCGACCAGCTGCGCCAGCGTGGCTTGCGCGTGCTGCTGCGGATCGGGATCGGCCGGCGCCTGGTCGACTTGCAGCGCGCTCATCGGGGTGGTGCCGCCGCGCAGCGCGCGCAGCACCGCGGCGACCAGCGCCGGCTTGCGCAGCGGCTTGGCCAGGAAATCGGTCATGCCGGCCTCGCGGCAATGCTCGACGTCCTCGGCAAAGGCATTGGCGGTCAGCGCGATGATCGGCAGCGTCGCCGCGTCGCCGCCCTGGGCGCGAATGGTCCGGGTCGCGGTGAGGCCGTCCATCACCGGCATCCGCACGTCCATCAGCACCAGATCGTAGTCCGCCTCGGCCGCCGCCTGCACCGCGTCGGCGCCGTCCGGCACGATGCGGATGTCGGCGGCGAATTCCTGCAGCATCTTGCTGACCACCAGCTGGTTGGTCTTGTCGTCCTCGGCGATCAGGATGCGCAGCGGCCGTCCCAGCATGGCGATGCGCAGCCGCAGATCCTCGGCGCCGACGTGGTCGAGGCGGCGGTCGGCCACCACCACGTCGCTGATCGGCAGGCTCAAGGTGAAACAGAAGGTGCTGCCGCTGCCCAGCGTCGAGCTGACGCTGATCTCGCCGCCCATCTGCTCGATGATGCGCCGGCTGATCGCCAGCCCCAACCCGGTGCCGCCGAAGCGGCGGTTGATCGAGACGTCGGCCTGGGCGAAATTGCTGAACAGTTGCCCGACGCGATCCTCGGCGATGCCGATCCCGGTGTCGATGACCCGCCATTCCACCACCGCGCGGCCGTCGCCCCGCGAGACGCAATGCGCCGCGATGGTCACCCGGCCGCCATCGGTGAACTTGACGGCGTTGGAGGCGAGGTTGAGCAGCACCTGGCGGATCCGCGCCACGTCGCCGTGCAATCCCTTGGGAAGCCCGTCGTCGATCGCAAGCTGGATCTCCAGGCCCTTTTCCTTGGCGCTGGAGCGCAGCACCGAGGCCACCGCCTCGACCAGCGCGGCGGGCGAGAAATCCACCGTCTCGAACTGGAAGCGGCCGGCTTCGAGTTTCGACAGATCGAGAATGTCGTTGAGGATGCGCTGCAGGTTGTCGCCGGATTCCCGGATGGTCTGCACCGCATGATGCTGCTCGGGGTCGAGGTCGGTTTCCAGCAGCATGTTGGCGAGCCCGAGCACGCCGTTCATCGGGGTGCGGATCTCGTGGCTCATGATCGCCAGAAATTCGGACTTGGCGCGGTTCTCCGCCTCGGCGCGCTCGGCACGCCAGCGTTCGGTGACGTCGCGGCCCACCCCGCGATAGCCGGCGAATTGTCCGTTGTGGTCGAAGCTCGGCTTCGCCGACACCGACCACATCCGCGGCTGGCCGCCGGCCATGATGTGGACCACCACGTCGTTGACCGGCTCGCGCTGCTCCATCGCGGCGACGATGCCGGCGACCGTGGCCCGCTCGCAAGGGCACAGCAGATCCAGCACGTCGGCGAGCGACGAGCCGCGCAACAGCGACAGCGGCAATTGCGCGGCTTCGACAAACCGCTGCGGAATTTCCACCAGCCGGCCGCCCGGATCGGTCTGCCACAGCCAGTCGCTGGCGTTGTCCTGATAGTCTTTCAAGAGCAGCGAGATGATCTCGGTCTGCCGCTCCAGCTTCAGCTTGGCGCGCAGGTTCTCCATGAACAGATGGCCGTGCGCCATCAGGTTGCGCGACAGGAAGATGGCGTAGAGCAGCAGGAACACCGCGGTGATGGTGTAGCTTTCGCCCTCGCAGCGAAACAACGCCACCGCCGACGCCAGCACCATGGTCCAGGTATAGGCGAGCCCGGCGCGCGGCACCGTGGACAGGCAGAACGCGCCGCCCGAAATCATTCCGGCGACCAGGCAGGCGATGATCAGTTGAAATTCCGGCTTGACGATCGGAAACAGCGCCAGCGGCACCGCGCCCCACACCGTACCGAGCAGGAAGGCGTGCAGCACCAGCCGCGAGATGCCGCGCGGCGACGCCTCGGTTCGCGGCTCGTTGCGGACTCGGACCCAGGACCGCATCGCCAACGCGACAATGGCCGTGATCAGCGTCATCCAGCCGGCGAGAAATGCGGAGGACGTGCTCCAGAACACCAGCACGACCAGCGTCGCATTGGCCATGTTGATCGTCATGGTGAGCGGCGTCAGCCGCGTGACGCTGTCGATCTGCGCGGCGCGGATGCGGCGCATTTCGTGTTCGCTCGGCTCGTCAATCACCACCGGGTCGGCGTCGAACCCCCTCACCGCGCGGCCGATCGCCGCGAGCCAGCGGGCGCCGCGCGACCCATCCGACGTCAGTGCCTTGGCGAATCCGGCCATTATTGAGGGTGCCTCTTGCCAATCTGCAGGGGGTGACGAGCGGTCGATTGACTCCCGTGTGTTGGCCGGGCGCAGCTGCGGTTTCGTTAACTCCGCAGCCCGCAGAATCCCTAGCACCCAGCAGAATGCTGTTCTGCCACGACTGCCGAGCTAAGCAAGCCGGCGGTTGGTTCACAAGTCGAAAACGCCGCCCGGCAAATGCAACTTAAATCCAATGCGCCGGCGACGCTAGCGCGGCGCGGGATCGGGATGGGTCGGATCGACCCACAACACGGTCTCCGGCTTCTCGACCGGCTCGATGTCGAGGTTGATGGCGATCGCCTCGCCGTCGCTGCGCACCAGCACGCAATCCAGCTCCTGATCGGGCAGCGCGTTGATTTCCTGATGCGGCACGTAAGGCGGAATGAAGATGAAATCGCCGGGACCGGCTTCCGCGGTGAATTGCAGCCGCTCGCCCCAGCGCATCCGCGCCTTGCCGCGCACCACATAGATCACGCTTTCCAGATGGCCGTGATGATGCGCGCCGGTCTTGGCGTCGGGCTTGATCGTCACCGTGCCGGCCCACAGCTTCTGCGCGCCGACGCGGGCGAAATTGATCGCGGCGTTGCGATCCATGCCGGCGGTCGACGGCACGTTGGGATCGAGCTGGTTGCCGGGCACCACGCGCACGCCGTCGCGCTTCCATTTGTCGTCGTGATGCGAACGAGCGGGCTCGGGGAACTCGTCTTGCGTGGCCATTCTATCTCCTCCGTGCGTTATTTGTGACGACCACCGCGTTGGTCGATGCCGCCGATGTGACGTGGTGCCGCGGTCGCGGAGCGAACCCCGCGGAACCAATCCTGCCGCCAACCATTGTCCCCGCGAAGATCAACCACGTGAAGGAGATTTCTTATGGGCAGCACCAGCGACAAGATCAAAGGCACCGCGAACGAAGCCATCGGCAAGGCCAAGCAGGGTATCGGCGAAGCCGTCGGTAACGACCGCCTGCAGGGCGAAGGCGCGCTGCAGGAAGCCAAGGGCCATGGTCAGAAGGCCCTCGGCGATGCCAAGGAAGCCGTGAAGGACGCCGCCGACAAGGGCGCGGACTTCGTCAACAAGAAGCTCTGATAGGCTTTCAGATCACTTATCAGTGTGATGCAGGACCGGCCGAGAGGCCGGTCTTTGCATGTCTGGCGTTGTTACTGTTGGTCCGTACGTACATGCGGAAATGACTTCACCTCTCCCCGCTTGCGGGGAGAGGTCGACCCGGCGTAGCGCCAGAGAAGCCGGGTCGGGTGAGGGGGCGTCTCGGCATAACGCGGCGCCCCCTCACCCGGCGCGCCAAGCTTCGCTTGTCACGCCACCCTCTCCCCGCAAGCGGGGCGAGGGAAGGTTGCCGCAGCGCTCTTAACTAACTCGAGCCGACCACACGTTCTCATCAACCGCGGTGACGCGAGACGTTGCGGATCAATACCCCAGCGCGCAACCGTCCTTGCGCGGATCGGAGCCGCCGGTCAGCGTACCCTTGTCCCAGTCGATCCAAACGCCCTGGCCGCCGCCATGCGGCACCGACAGACCGGCGATTTCGTGGCCGATGGCGCGCAGCCCTTCCACCACCTCGGCCGGCACGCCGTCTTCCAACTGATAGACGCCCTCGTAATGCAGCCCGCGCGGCAGATCGATCGCCTCCTGCATGTCGAGACCGAAGTCGAGCATGTTGGTCAGCACGTGGACCTGGCCGACCGGCTGATACTGCCCGCCCATCACGCCGAACGACAATTTCGCGCGACCGTTTTCGGTGGCGAGGCTCGGAATGATGGTGTGCAGCGGCCGCTTGCCAGGCGCGATGCAGTTCGGGTGGCCGGGCTGCACCCGGAAGCCGGCGCCGCGATTCTGCAGCAGCACGCCGGTTTTTTCCGAGACGATCGCCGAGCCGAACGAATGTGCGATCGAATTGATGAACGAGCAGACGTTGCGGTCCTGATCGACCACGGTGATGTACACCGTCGACGGATTCATCGGCGGCGACACGCTCGGCAGATCGAGCAGCCGGTCCATCTTGATCTGGCTGCCGTATTCGGCGGCGAATTCGCGCGACAGGATCCTGATCACGTCGACGTCGACATGGCCGGGATCGCCGATGTGCTGCTCGCGCATCAGATAGGCGATCCGCGCCGCTTCGGCCTCGAGATGGAAGCGCTCGACGCTGAGCGGGGCGTATTTCGTCAGATCGAACAGGCTGAGCACGTTGAGCATCACCAACATGGTGATGCCGGGGCCGTTCGGCGGGCACTGCCAGACGTCGTGGCCACTGTAGTTGGTGCTGATCGGCGTGGTGGTCTCGGTCGTATGCCCGGCGAAATCCTCCAGCGTGTGCAGCCCGCCGAGGCCGCGCAGCGTCGCCACCATGTCTTCGGCGACCGCGCCCTTGTAGAAACCGTCGGGGCCGAGCTTGGCGATCAGCCGCAGCGTCTGCGCCAATTCCGGCTGCCGGATCACGTCGCCGGTCACCGCGGCCTCGCCGTGCGGCAGCAGATAGCGCGCGGTGTTGGCGCCCTTCTTCAGCTTCTCGAAGCCGTTCTTCCAGTCGAAGGCGATGCGCGGCGCCACCACATAGCCGTCCTCGGCGGCCTTGATCGCCGGCTGCAGCAACTGGTCGAGGCCGAACCGGCCGTGATCGCGCAAAATCGTCGCCCAGGCGTCGATCGCGCCCGGAATGGTCACCGAATGCGGGCTGGTCAGCGGGATGGCGTTGATGCCGTGCTCGACAAACCACTCGGCATGCGCGGCCTTGGGCGCGCGGCCGGAGCCGTTATAGGACACGATCGGTCCCTCACCCTTCGGCTGATACAGCGCAAAACAGTCGCCGCCGATGCCGGTGGATTGCGGCTCGATCACCGCCAAGAGCGCGCTGGCCGCGATCGCGGCGTCCGCCGCGGTGCCGCCGGCGCGCAGCGTCTCGATCGCCGCCAAGGAGGCCTGCGGATGCGAGGTCGCCACCATGGCGTTGCGGGCATGGACCGTGGAGCGGCCGGCGAACTGGAAATTCCGCATTCCTGAAACTCTTTCCTCGTTTGGCGGCGCGCAGCCGACGGCTTTGTTCATGACATATCCGGCCGTCGCAGGGCAATTGCCCGCGCCGCGTGCAGACCACGGGTTTCGCGCACCGCGCGGCGCTGCTACAGCAGGCGCGCGCCACGACGAGAGATCTCCGATGCCAGACCACGACACTTCCACAACCGCGTCACTCAGCGAACGGATCGACGCCTTGGAAATCCGCATCGCCTATCAGGACGAGACCATCGAGACGCTGAACGCCACCATCACCGCGCAGTGGCAGCAGATCGACGCGCTGACCCGGCAGGTGAAATCGCTCGGCGACCGGCTGCAGGAGGCCGAGGCCAACGCGCCCGCGCCGAGCAACGAACCGCCGCCGCATTATTGAGGGGCAGCTTGCGCTTTTGCGCGACTGTTTCGGCACGCCGCCCACCACGTCATGGCCGGGCTTGTCCCGGCCATCCACGGAAACAGGCAAGGCGTCGCTCGTGGGCGTGGATGGCCGGGACAAGCCCGGCCATGACGCGGAGAGGTAGGTTCGTCTCTCGAAACGTCAGCAGCGTGGGATCTGACGAAGTCTCGATAACGCTCTGAGATGTGCGCTTGAGCGCTGTCTCAGACTGCCGGCCGCCTCACTGCGCCGCCTGCCGAAGATCGCGCAGTTCGCGCTTCAAGACCTTGCCGATCGCGCTGCGCGGCAGGGTCTCGACTGCGACAAGATCGTTGAGCCGCTGGGTCTTGCCGACCTGGGCATTGGTCCAGGCCTTCAGCGCCACAGCATCAATCGCAGCGTCGGGCCGCAGCACCACGAACGCCACCGGGGTCTCGCCCCAGTCTTCCGACGGGAAGCCTACCACCGCCGCCTCGACGACATCCGGATGCGTGGTGAGCACGCTCTCGATGTCGCTCGGATAGATGTTGAAGCCGCCGGAAATGATCATGTCCTTCTTGCGGTCCATCAGCGTGAGGAAGCCGTCGGCGTCGAACCGGCCGATATCGCCGGTGCGCACGAAGCGATTGCCGTCGGCGTCGTGCCAAAAGGTTTCCGCGGTCTTGCCCGGCTGGTTCAGATAGCCCTGCATCATCACCGGCGAGCGGCCGATGATCTCGCCGATCTGCCCGACCGGGACCTGCCGCCCCTCCTCGTCGATCAACCGCACCTCGTGACCGGGCATCGGCTGGCCGACGGTGCCGAGCTTGTCGGGATGTTCGTGCGCCAACAGCGCGCAGGAGCCGCCGCCTTCGGTCATGCCGTAGTACTCGGTGAGCCCGCCCGGCCAGCGCTTCAGGATGTCGGCCTTCAGCTCGGCCGCGAACGGCGCCGAGGTGCAGAACTTCATCTTGTAGGACGACAGATCGAAGCGGTCGAAATCCGGCAGCGCCATGATGCGGCGATACTGCACCGGCACCAGCATGGTGAACGAGACGCGATGCGTCTCGCTCAATTCCAGGAAGCCGCGGGCGTCGAATTTCTTCATCAGCACGAGGCCGCCGCCGCCGGCCAGCGTCGGGTTGAAGCACACCAGCGTGGTGTTGGAATAGAGCGGCGTCGACAACAGCGTCACGGCGTCGGGGCCGAAGCCGAGCGGATCGAGCTGGCCGTATTGCCGCCAGCGCAGCTCGTGGGTGTGGACGATGCCTTTCGGCGTGCCTGTGGTGCCGGAGGAATAGATGATGTTGAAGATCCATTGCGGATCGATGCTGATCGGTTTCGGCTTGGTGCCGGGCGCGGCGCACCAAGCGGTGAACGGCCGGCCCCAGCCGGAATCATCGAACGACACTTTGAACGGCGCCTGCGCGGCGTCGCCCATCGCCGCCGCGGTGGTCGCATCCATGAACAGTACTTTGGCGCCGGAATCCTTCAGCATCGCGGCGAAATCCTGCGGCGTGGACGACGGCGCCAACGGCGCCACCGCGACGCCGGCGCGCAGTGCGCCCAAGAACGTCACGACATATTCCAGCGAACTCAGCGCGCAGATCGCGATGACATCGCGCGGCAGCAAGCCGTCGGCCTGCAAGGCGGCGGCGACGCGGTCGATCAAATCGTCGAACCGCGCGTAATCGGTGTTGCGGTCGCCATCGATCACCGCGCTGCGCTGCGGCGCCTCGGCGGCGGTTTTGCGGACCAGCGCGTCGAGGCTGACGAACTCCGGCATGGCGTCTCTCTCCAGTTTCTTGTCGGGTGATGCCGCGCTCTTCGGCGCGTGAGAGCATTATACGCAAAGCGCCTCCGAGGGCGAGACCCACGAAGGCGCTATGGAAATTTCATGATGGCATCGCAGCCCGCGGCGGAGGATTTCCTCAACGCGGAATAGTTACAGGCGTCGCGGCTCAGCGCACCGGGGTGGTGCGCTCCTCGGCCCAAGTCAGCCCGAAGGCGTCGAGCCCCTCGGCGAGAAAGTCGCTGAGCAGCGGCTCGCCGAGCAGATAGCTCGCGGTGCGGCCGTTGCGGCCGTCGGCGGCTTCGCGGCGCAGATCGTCCCATTCCTCGATGGTGCCGTCGCCGCGGCCGAGCCGCATCAACGCCACCAGATCGATCTGCTCGTCCTCGCTCATCGCGTTGATGAACGAGGTGATCTCGCGCACCACCGGATCGTCGCCGCCGTCTTCCAGCACGTCGACCATGTTGTCGTCGGCGCCGTTGGAGCCGGACTCCGGATCGGAGACGTCTTCCTTGACGTCGAACTCGCGCGCCTTTTCGATCAGAAAGCCGACCTGATCGGTCGAAACGGATAGTTCTGGCATCGGGCCCTCCTCGCCGGGTGGTCGTTGCGATCTCGCGCACGGCTAACGCACCGCATCGCGAGACGATCCCTATGGTGCGGCGCGAGCCAAGCGGTTTCGTTGCAGCGCGGTGGATTGAACATGGGAGCGGCGCGGCGCGCGGCAAGGTGGCGATCGACAAAATCGTCGCCTCCGACGCGGGGCGAACGCGCGACGGCAGCGGCGCAAACCGTCATCCAGCGAGTCCGAAGTTGAATTTCGCTCGGCCGTGCGCCATGAAGCCTGTAGCAAAGCGGTATCGGGAGAGGACGCAGATCATGAAACTTGTGCGATTTGGCGCGCTCGGCGCGGAGAAGCCTGGACTGATCGACGGCTCCGGCCAATTGCGCGACCTCTCCGCACAGCTGCCCGACCTCGCCGGCGAGGCCTTTGCGCCGGCCGCGCTGGCCAAGCTCGCAGGCCTCGACGTCGCCAGTCTGCCGGTGGTGTCGGGGCAACCGCGGATCGGCGCGCCGGTCGGCGGCTCGCCGAAATTCATCGCCATCGGGCTGAATTACGCCGACCACGCCGCCGAGGCCGGCATGGCGATCCCGTCGGAACCGATCGTTTTCATCAAGGCCAACAACGCGCTGTGCGGCCCCAACGACGCGGTGGAAAAGCCGCGCGGCTCGACCAAGCTCGACTGGGAGGTCGAACTCGCCGTGGTGATCGGCCGCCGCGCCAAATATGTCAGCGAGGCCGACGCGCTCGATTACGTCGCCGGCTACGCGGTGTGCAACGACGTCTCCGAGCGCGCCTTCCAGCTGGAGCGGCTCGGGCAATGGACCAAGGGCAAATCGCACGACACCTTCGGCCCCTTGGGGCCATGGCTGGTGACCAAGGACGAGATCGCCGACGTGCACAAACTGCCGATGTGGCTCGACGTCAACGGCGAGCGCTGCCAGACCGGCTCGACGGCGACGATGATCTTCAACGTGCCGAAGATCGTGTCCTATCTGTCGGAGCTCATGACGCTCCATCCGGGCGACATCATCACCACCGGCACCCCGCCCGGCGTCGGCATGGGCATGAAGCCGCCGAAATTCCTGCAGGTCGGCGACGTGGTGACGCTCGGCATCGAAGGCCTCGGCGAACAGCGCCAGGAAATCGTCGCGGCGTAAGGACTTATCAAGCGGCCTCTCCGCGTCATGGCCGGGCTCGTCCCGGCCATCCCGAGAACATGGGACGCCTTGCTTGTTGGCGTGGATGGCCGGGACAAGCCCGGCCATGACCTGTTGCAGCGAGGTGCCTAAGAGCCCGACCGAAAAAGTAGCGCGCAAAACCAGGGGTTTTGTCATTGCGAGCCGAGGGCGGCGCGTCGCGCCGGCCGAAGAGCGAAGCAATCCAGGGGCCTCATGCGGAGCCCTGGATTGCTTCGTCGCAAGAGCTCCTAGGAAGAAGCTGATGGCCTGGAGGTCAGGCGGCGGCCTCCGTGATGGGTTGAAGCTGAACGCTGTAGCCGAGTTTTTTGAGGCTGGCGATATGCCGGTTGACCTTGAGTTCGACGGGCCGTCGATCGAAATAGGCCGCACCGAGATCGTGATGTTCAGAGCCGTCCTTGAGGATGTGGTAGATCGCGGTCAGCATCGAAGCGGCGACTGCACAGATGGCTTTCTGTGGCCCGCGCCGGCTTTGCAGTCGGAAGAACAAGGCCCGATAGTCGTCCGTGAAGAAGGCCAATCAAGCGACCTGACGGCTCGTTGATGGCGGCGGTTTGGTTCGCATGATGGCGGCCAACCAGGCGCGCAAAAG
>NZ_JACHIH010000042.1 GCF_014203125.1 Rhodopseudomonas rhenobacensis | reverse complement strand
TTTGTTCGGATCGACCTTTTGTGGGGGGGGGGGGGGCCTGGCCCCCCCCCCCCCCCGGGGGGGGGGTTGTGGTGGTATTGCTTACCACGGGGGGTGCGGGGGCCTCTCAACACGTCAGACCTCGCGGAGGCGCCCCCTCACCCGGATGAGCCGCTGCGCGCCTCATCCGACCTCTCCCCGCAAGCGGGGAGAGGTGAGCCGACCGCGAGGCCGCGCTTTGTTGCGGGCGCTTTTGCGGCTTTGCTGCTGACGCTCGCCGGCACCCCCGCCCATGCCGACCTGAAACTCTGCAACCGCATGAGCTACGTGGTCGAGGCCGCGATCGGCATCGATGACAAGGCGTCCACCGCCAGCCGCGGCTGGTTCCGGATCGATCCGGCGCAATGCCGCGTCGTGGTGCAGGGCACGCTGAGCGCCGACCGCATCCTGCTGCACGCCCGCGCGCTCGGGGTCTACGGCGCCTCCCCGGTGCCGCAGAACGGCAGCGACCGGCTGTGCATCGCGCAGGAGAACTTCGTCATCGCTGCGGCCCGGCAATGCCGCAGCGGCCAGACCGCGGCCCCGTTCACCGAGATCAAGCCGAGCACCGGCGAGGACGGCAATCTGGTCGCCTATCTCGCCGAGGACAGCGAATACGACGACGAACAGGCCAAGCTCGCCGGCATCCAGCGCCTCCTGGTGATCGCCGGCTATGACGCCGCCCCGATCGACGGCGTCGACGGCCCGAAGACCCAAGCCGCGCTCGCCGCGTTTCTGAAAAGCCGCGGGCTGGCCGCCGACATCGTGCAGGCGCCGAATTTCTTCGACGCCATGATCAAGGCGGTCGAGGCGCCGTCGACGAGCGGCCTGACCTGGTGCAACGACACCCCGCACAAGATCATGGCCGCGGTCGGCAGCGACGACGGCAAGCTGGTGACCAGCCGCGGCTGGTACCGCGTCGATCCCGGCAAGTGCCTGCATCCCGACGTCACCGGCCAGCCGAAGCAGATCTACAGCTTCGCCGAAGCGGTCGACGCCGACAATCGCGCGGTGCGGATCAAGGACAAGCCGCTGAACTGGGGCGGCGGCGTCATGCTGTGCACCCGCGACAGCAAATTCGAGATCACCGACCACAGCGATTGCGCCGCGCGCGGCTTCAACCGCACCGGCTTCAGCTCGGTGGACCTTTCGGGCGGCGGCAAGACGCTGCGTTTCGCGGTGCCGTGAATACAAATCGTGGAGACCACAGCAAGTGGCGCCCTCCCGCCCTGCACGGCGTCATCGCCCGCGAAAGCGGGCGACCCAGTATTGCAGGGCGCCGGCAATTCAGCCAGTACGCTGCAGCGAACTGATCCCCGGTTTCGCCGGGATGACAGCAAGGAGTTGAAATGACGTCCAGCGGAAATCCGCCGCGGAACTTCACGGCAATCGACACCTGGGTGTTCGATCTCGACAACACGCTGTATCCGCATCACGTCAATCTGTGGCAGCAGGTCGACGTCCGGATCCGCGATTTCGTCGCCGCCTATCTCGACATCCCGGCCGAAGACGCGTTCCGGATCCAGAAGGACTACTACCGCCGCTACGGCACCACGATGCGCGGCATGATGACCGAGCACGGCGTCCGCGCCGACGATTACCTGGCTTACGTGCACGAGATCGACCATTCGCCGCTGGAGCCCAATCCGGCGATGGGCGACGCCATCGCCGCCTTGCCCGGACGCAAGCTGATCCTCACCAACGGCTCCACCGCGCACGCCGCCAAGGTCTTGGCGCGACTCGGCATCGAGCATCATTTCGAGGCGGTGTTCGACATCGTCGCGGCGCAGCTGGAGCCGAAGCCGGCGCCGCAGACCTATCAGCGCTTCCTCGATCTGCACGGCGTCGATCCTTCGCGCGCCGCGATGTTCGAAGACCTCGCCCGCAACCTCGCGGTGCCGCATCAGCTCGGCATGACCACGGTGCTGGTGGTGCCGGACGGCAGTAAAGAGGTCGTGCGGGAAGACTGGGAGCTGGAAGGCCGCGACGCCGCCCATGTCGATTTCGTCACCGACGATCTGGCGGGGTTTTTGGCGGGGGTGAGCGCGGCGAAATAGGCCGCTGACCAAGCCTCGCAGGAAGCCGTCATCGCCCGGCTTGACCGGGCGACCCAGTATCCCAGAGCGTCCGTTCAGATCCCGGCGATCCCCGGATAAAGATCATTCCAATCCGGATTGTCTTTTTCGATCAATTGCACCTTCCACTCGCGCTTCCATTTCTTCAGCCGCTTCTCGCGGTGGATCGCGGCCGCGATATCATCGAAGCACTCGAAATAGACCAGCCGATCCACCTCATATCGTTTGGTGAAGCTCTCGGCGGCCTTCGATCGGTGCTCGGCAATGCGACGAACCAGATCGTTGGTCACGCCGATGTACAGCGTTCTCCCGATCCGGCTGGCCAGGATGTAGACGTAGAAGCTGCGGGCCGGCATGCTCCAATTCTCCGCCATCAAGTCTCTGCAATACTGGGTCGCCCGGTCAAGCCGGGCGATGACCGCGGTATGTGCGGCCGCCACGCCCCGCATCCGCTTCACCTTGACTCTCCGTCGCCAAATCCCGACAAAAGCAGCCCACGCGCGCCACTTGCCAAGGAATCCCCGATGTCGCTGTCCGCCCTCGAAACCTCCATCAACACCGCGTTCGACGCGCGCGACACCGTCAGCGCCGCGACCAAGGGCGAAGTCCGCGACGCCGTCGAGCACGCGCTCGACATGCTCGACAAGGGCGAAGCGCGGGTCGCCCAGCGCGGCGACGACGGCCAATGGACCGTCAATCAGTGGCTGAAGAAGGCGGTGCTGCTGTCGTTCCGGCTCAACGACATGAGCGCGATTTCCGGCGGCCCGGGCGGCGCCACCTGGTGGGACAAGGTGCCGTCGAAATTCTCCGGCTGGGGCGAGAACCGCTTCCGCGACGCCGGCTTCCGCGCGGTGCCGGGCGCGATCGTGCGGCGCTCCGCCTTCATCGCCAAGAACGTCGTCTTGATGCCGTCCTTCGTCAATCTCGGCGCCTATGTGGACGAGGCCACCATGGTCGACACCTGGGTGACGGTCGGCTCCTGCGCGCAGATCGGCAAGCGCGTGCACATCTCCGGCGGCGTCGGCATCGGCGGCGTGCTGGAGCCGTTGCAGGCCGGCCCGGTGATCATCGAGGATGACTGCTTCATCGGCGCGCGCTCGGAAGTCGCCGAGGGCGTCATCGTGCGCCGTGGCGCGGTGCTGTCGATGGGCGTCTTCCTCGGCGCTTCGACCAAGATCATCGACCGCGACTCCGGCGAGATCTTCGTCGGCGAGGTGCCGGAATATTCCGTGGTGGTGCCGGGCAACCTGCCCGGCCGCCCGCTGAAGAACGGCCAGCCCGGCCCCTCCACCGCCTGCGCGGTGATCGTCAAGCGGGTCGACGAGCGCACCCGCTCCAAGACCAGCATCAATGAATTATTGCGGGACTAGAGCATGATCCCGAAAAGTGGATGCCGGTTTTCGGAATAGATCATGTTCCACTAAGAATCTGCGATCGGCGCCGCCGTGGCGCCGACATCGCACCCGCAGACGAGAACGACAATGGATCTGACCACTCTGCTGTTCAGCTTCAACGGCCGCATCAACCGCGGCAAATACTGGCTCGCGGTGCTGATCTATGTCGCGGCCTGGATCGCCTTCGCCGGGATCGCCTTGCTGGTGATCGGTGACCTCAACAAGGACGATCGCTTCGCCTTCGCCGGCACCGGCATCGCGCTGTGGCTCGGCGGAATTCTGCTGTTCCTGATCGGGTTGTGGTCCGGCCTCGCGGTCGGCATAAAGCGGCTGCACGATCGCGACAAGAGCGCCTGGTGGCTGCTGCTGTTCTGGCTGGGGCCGAGCCTGCTCGGCGGCAGCGGCCGGACCTTCGTGCATGGCGGCGGCGGCCTGGCGCTGTCGCTGTTGAGCGCCGCAATCTCGATCTGGGCGTTCGTCGAATTCGGCTGCCTGCGCGGCACGCCGGGCCCCAACGCTTACGGACCGGATCCGCTCGAGCCGCTGGAGTATTGATGCCTTCGAACCCGATCGCGACCCTCACCATCGCCCAGGATCTCTTGCGCTGCCCGTCGGTGACGCCGGCCGATGCCGGCGCGCTCGGCGTGCTGCAACGCTTGCTGCACGATGCCGGTTTCGACGTGCATCGCGTCACCTTCAGCGAGCCCGGCACCGCCGATATCGACAATCTCTATGCCCGGATCGGCACTTCGGCGCCGCACCTCTGCTTCGCTGGCCACACCGACGTGGTGCCGCCGGGCGATCAGGCGGCGTGGTCGCACGATGCGTTCGCCGGCGAGGTACACGACGGGCTGCTGTACGGCCGCGGCGCGGTCGACATGAAGGGCGGCATCGCCTGCAGCGTCGCCGCGGTGCTGGACTATCTGGCGGCGAACGGCGGCCAGCCCAAAGGCTCGATCTCGTTCCTGATCACCGGCGACGAGGAAGACGTCGCCGTCAACGGCACCGTCAAGCTGCTGCAATGGGTGGCAGAGCGCGGCGAGACATTCGACCACTGCGTGCTCGGCGAACCGAGTAACGTCGAGGCGCTCGGCGACACCATCAAGATCGGCCGCCGCGGCTCGTTATCAGGAACGCTTGTGGTGGATGGCGTGCAGGGCCACGTCGCCTATCCGCATCGCGCGTCCAATCCGGTGCCGGATATCGCCGCGCTGATCGTGGCGCTCGGCGCCGAGCCGCTCGACGCCGGCACCGACACCTTCCAGCCGTCGAACCTGGAATTCACCTCGGTCGACGTCGGCAATCCGGCGACCAACGTGATCCCGGCGCAGGCCCGCGCCAAGTTCAACATCCGCTTCAACGATCGGCACAGCGCCGAGAGCCTGCAGGCGCTGATCGAGGCACGCGTGCAGACGGCCTGCGGCAACCGCATCCGCGCGAGGGTCGAGTGGCTGCCGTCGAATGCCGGGGCCTTTGTCACCAGGCCCGGCGCGTTCACCGATCTGGTGGTCGCGGCGATCGCGGAGGTCACTGGCCGCAGCCCCGAGCTCAACACCGGCGGCGGCACCTCGGATGCGCGCTTCATCACCCATTACTGCCCGGTGATCGAATTCGGCCTGGTCGGCCAGACCATGCACAAGATCGACGAGCGCACCCCGGTCGCGGATCTCGAAACGCTGACGCAAATCTATCGCGGCGTGCTGCAGCGCTATTTCGCTTGAGTCATTCCGGGGCGCGAAGCGGCGAAGCCGCAAGCGAACCCGGAATCTTGCGGCGCGATGACACGCCGGGTGCCAGCCGCGAGATTCCGGGTTCGCTCGGCCTTCGGCCTCGCGCCCCGGAATGACGAAGCTGGTTTTGCGGCGGGCGATAAGCTTGTAGCCCGGATGAAGCGAAGCGAAATCCGGGTCGAAACGACTCAACCGCAACCTTGTATTCTGTGTCGGCGGGGTCCCGGATTTCGCTTCGCTTCATCCGGGCTACGGCTTTGTCAGCGCCGCCTCAATAATCCACCTTCACCAGATACAACCCGTCGGGCGGCGCCACCGGGCCGCAGGCGGTACGGGCACGCGCCGCCAGCGCCGCGGCCAGATCGTCGGCGCTCCAGCGGCCCTCGCCGACCCAGACCAATGAGCCCACCATCGAGCGCACCTGGCTGTGCAGGAACGAGCGCGCCGAAGTGACGATCGACACGTTGTCGCCGTCGCGGATCACGTCGAGCTGGTCGAGCGTCTTGTCGGGCGATTTGGCCTGGCATTCGGTGTCGCGAAACGTCGTGAAGTCGTGCTTGCCGATCAGCCGCTGCGCGGCTGCGTGCATCGCCTGCGTATCGAGCCGGCGCGGCAGCCGCCAGACCTTGCCGATCTCGAGCGCCAGATTGGCGCGGCGGTTGCTGATCCGATAGACGTAGTGCCGCTTGATCGCCGAGAACCGCGCTTCGAAATCATCCGGCACGATCTCGGCGCTCAAGACGCCGATCGGATGCGGCCGCAGATGCGCGTTCAAGCCGTCGCGCAGCCGGCCCGGCGCGAACGGTTTTTCGATGTCGCAATGCGCCACCTGCGCCAAAGCGTGGACGCCGGCATCGGTGCGGCCGGCGCCGTTGACGCGGACGAAGGTGCCGCAGATCGCCTTCACCGCATCCTCCAGCGCGCCCTGCACCGAGGGGCCGTTGTCCTGGATCTGCCAGCCGCAATACGGCGCGCCGTCATATTCGATGATGAGCTTGTAGCGCGGCATTCATGGTCCCTGTTCGGCGATGGCGCTGCCGCCCGCACAGCCGTCATCGCCCGGCTTGACCGGGCGACCCAGTATTGCAGAGCGGTGATCGTCAATCACAAGCGCTCTGGGATACTGGGCCACCCGCTGGAGCTTGCCATCGGGCTCGCCAAAGGCGAGACCCGGTGGCGGGTGGTGACAGCTCTGATCGGTGCTCGCGCATCTAGCACACAAGTAGCGGCGGCGTGAGCGGCGTGCCGCGCAGGAAATCCTGCGCCTGCATCGGCTGCTTGCCGGCGCGTTGCAATTGCAAAATCCGGATCGCGCCGTCGCCGCAGGCAATCGTGAGGTGATCGTCGAGCAGCGCGCCCGGTTCGCCAGACCCCTTCGCCAATTCGCAGCGCAAGATCTTCACCCGCACCAAATCGCCCTCGATCGGCCATTCGCACCAGGCGCCCGGAAACGGCGACAGCCCGTGGATGTGGCGCAGCACGGCGCGCGCCGGCTTCGTCCAGTCGATCCGCGCCTCAGCCTTGTCGATCTTGGCGGCGTAGGTCACGCCCTCCTCGGGCTGCTTGGCGAACGTGAGTTCGCCCCGCTCCAGCAATGCCATCGCCTCGACCATCAGCCCGGCGCCGAGCGGCGCCAGCGCGTCGTGCAGGTCGGAAGCGGTCATCGCATCGGTGAGCGCGATCCGCCCGGTCAACGCCACGTCGCCGGTGTCGAGGCCGATATCCATCTTCATCACCATCACGCCAGCGTCTGTATCGCCGGCCATGATGGCGCGGTTGATTGGAGCTGCGCCGCGCCAGCGCGGCAGCAGCGAGCCGTGCAGATTGAAGCAGCCGAATTTCGGCGCGTCGAGGATCGGCTGCGGCAGGATCATCCCATAGGCCACCACCACCGCGGCGTCGGCCTGGAAGCCGGCGAACTCCGCCGCGGCCTCCGGCGTGCGCAGCGTCTTCGGCGTCAGCACCGGGATGCCGAGCCGCTCGGCCTCAAGCGCCACCGGGGTCGGCTGCAGCTTCATGCCGCGGCCGGAGGGTTTCGCCTCGCGGCTGTACACCGCGACGATCTGGTGGCCGGCGGCGGCGAGCGCGCGCAGCGTCGGCACCGCGAAATCCGGGGTGCCCATGAAAATCAGGCGAAGCGGCATGGAAAATCTCGGGTTGGGTGTCAGCCGGTTGTCGGCGTAAACGGGTCGATCAATTCGAGCCCGATGTCGAGGAAATCTTGCGTGTTGCGCGTCACCAGCGCCATCCGGTTCGCCAGCGCGACCGACGCGATCATGGCGTCCATCGTCTCCAGCCGCCGGCCCTTTGGTTCTCGAAGTACACTGATGCGAGCGAACTGTTCGGCTGCGGCGATATCGAAACTGAGAATACGCCCGCGGTATCCCGCGAACAGCCGCTCTGCAGCATGGCCCAAGCGCTGTTTGCGTGAGCCGTCCACCAGACGTTCGATCCCGAACCGCAACTCCGCGACGACAGGCGTGCAGAGATACTGGCTCTGCAGCGCTTGCGCGTCGAGCCAGCGCATCACAGTCGGATTTGGCTGCGGAAGCCAAAGCTCGGAAACGACGTTGGTATCCAACAGGATCATTCGAAATCGGGCGGCGGCGAGTCCACGCTGCGATACTCGAAGACCAAGTCGTCGCCGCGGTCTTCGGGTCGCACCAGGCTTGCGATCCAGGTACCCATTTTCAGATCGGGCTCCGCAACGCTGAGCCCGATCTGGAGCAGCGCCTTGACCTCGTCGGACAGATCTCGCGCGTGCAGCTGCGCGCGCTGTTCGACCTGGCGCTTCAGCTCGGGATCGATGTCGCGGATCAGCAGGTCGGCCATCGGCGCCTCCTTTGATATCAATGATATCAAACCAGCGCCCGCCGGTCAAAAGCCGTCAGACGTATTTGATGCCGCGCTTGGCGGCCTTCTCGAACTTCCGCATCACCATCGCGCGCTTCAGCTTGGAGATGTGATCGACGAACAAGACGCCGTTGAGGTGGTCGATCTCGTGCTGGATGCAGGTGGCGAACAGCCCGTCGGCGTCCTCTTCCTGCACATTGCCGTCGAGGTCGGTGTAGCGGATCCGCACCTGCTTCGGCCGCTCCACCTCGGCGTAATATTCCGGGATCGACAGGCAGCCTTCCTCGTAAACGTTCATCTCCTCGGACGCCGCGATGACCTCCGGATTGATGAAGGCGCGCGGCTCGGTGAGGCCGTTGCCCTCCTTGCGGACCAGATCCATGGTGATCAGCCGCACCGGCTGCGCCACCTGGATCGCCGCCAGGCCAATGCCGGGCGCCTCATACATGGTCTCAAACATGTCGTCGGCAAGCCGGCGCACCTCGGCGCTGACCGTTTCGACGGGCTTGGAGATCAAGCGAAGCTGCTTGTCAGGTATGATGATGATTTCGCGCAGGGCCATAGCGGCGATTTAATCTGCGATACCGCGGCGGTCAATCCGGCTCCGGATGCCACTTTAGCCGCCACTCAAGAAAAGTCGCGGGGCCGCGGCGCAGGATCGTTAACCTGCGGTTAACCATGGCTCTTAACCGGCGGTTAACCACGCCGCTTAACCGGGCGTTAACCACGATCGTTCTTCCTTCGTTCTCATACTCCATGTAGTCTGCTAGACTGCGAGGATGAACGATATCCTGTTCACTGTCGGCGAGATGCCGGTCAGCGTCGCAGAAGCCGTGATCGGCTTTGCCGCGCTGACGCTGCTGCTGCTGTTCGGCATCGCCGTCGTCATCGCCCGCGGCCTCGGCACCGGCAGCGTCATGGCGTTGGCGCAGGCGGCCCGCGCCGACGAGCTGGAGTATCGCCTCGCCGAAATGATGCGGGCGCAGCACGAGGCCAGCGGCCGGGTGGCGGCGATGGGCCAGGCGCTGGCCGGCCGGCAGGCCGAGATGGCCCGCGCGGTCAGCGAGCGGCTGGATTCGGTCACCCATCGGGTCGGCCAGTCGATGGAGCACACCACCCGCCACACCCTGAACAGCCTGCGGGTGCTGCACGAACGGCTCGGCATCATCGACGACGCCCAGCACAACCTGACCGAACTCACCGCGCAGGTGACGACGCTGCGCGACGTGCTGACGAACAAGCAGTCCCGCGGCGCGTTCGGCCAGGCGCGGATGGAGGCGATCGTCGCCGACGGCATGCCGAAGGGCGCCTACGCCTTCCAATACACGCTCTCCAGCGGCAAGCGGCCGGATTGCGTGGTGTTTCTGCCGGATCAGCGGCCGCTGTGCATCGACGCCAAGTTTCCGCTGGAGGCGATCACCGCGTTGCGCGACGCCCGCAGCGAGGAGGCGCGGCGCGGCGCATCGCAGCGGCTGCGCAACGACGTGCTGCGCCACGTCACCGACATCGCCGAGAAATATCTGATCCCCGGCGAGACCCAGGACACCGCGCTGATGTTCGTGCCGTCGGAATCGGTCTATGCCGAAATCCACGAGCGCTTCGACGACGTGATCCAGAAAGCCTACCGCGCCCGCATCGTGCTGGTATCGCCGTCGCTGCTGATGCTGGCGATCCAGGTGATGCAGCAGATCCTGAAGGACGCGCGGATGCGCGACGCCGCCGACCAGATCCGCACCGAGGTGATGAGTCTCGGCGACGACTTAAGCCGGTTGCGCGACCGCGTGCTGAAGCTGCAGACCCATTTCGGTCAGGTCAACGAGGACGTCCGCCAGATCCTGATCTCCGCCGACAAGATCGAGCGCCGCGCCGGGCGGATCGAGGAGCTGGATTTCAGTCACGACGCGCCTGCGCCAGCGGCGCAACCGGCGCGACCCGATCTGTTCGCGATGCCGCGGCGCGAGCTGCAGGCCGGCGAGTAGATCAGGCGTCGCGCTGGTTTCGGCCGGGTTCCTTCGGTTATTGCGCCGCGCCATGCTTCCTTCCGGCCGGCGCTGTGCCATATTGAGGCTGCAACCACCTCGCCGACCAACGAATGGTGAAACCAACAATGGCGCAAGGCTCCCGCTCCGCGATCGACGTCGCGTTCAACAAGCTGTCGTCGCCGCGGATCTTTTTGATCCGAATGCTGGTTTTCCTGGTGCTTTGCTCGCTGCTGCTGGTGGTGCTGTACAAGCAGATCATCGTCGCGTTCTTCGCCAATCCCGGGCTCAACGCGCTGATCGGGGCGGTGCTGGTGATCGGCATCGTGCTGTCGTTCCGCCAGGTGATCAGGCTTTATCCGGAGGTCGCATGGGTCAATCATTTCCGCATCGCCGATCCCGGGCTGGCGCTCGAACAGCGCCCGACCCTGCTGGCGCCGATGGCGGCGATTCTCGGCGGCGAACGAAGCGGCCGGATGTCGATCTCGCAGCAGACCATGCGGCATCTGTTGGACTCGATCGCCACGCGGCTGGATGAAGCCCGCGACATCTCGCGCTACATGACCGGGCTGTTGGTGTTTCTCGGCCTGCTTGGCACCTTCTGGGGCCTGATCGAAACCGTCGGCTCGGTCGGCAAGGTGATCGACGGCCTGAAGGTCGGCGGCGACGCCGGCTCGCTGTTCGACACGCTGAAGGAAGGCCTCGCCGCGCCGCTCGGCGGCATGGGCATTTCGTTCTCCTCATCGCTGTTCGGGCTCGCCGGCTCGCTGATCCTCGGCTTTCTCGATCTGCAGTCCAGCCAGGCGCAGAACCGCTTCTACACCGATCTCGAAGACTGGCTCGCCTCCACGGTGCGCGAATATGTCGGCGACGGTGCCGGCACCAGCACGGCTGTCGGGGCGGGTGCCGGCGGCGCCGAATTGCAGGCTGCGATCGAGCGGCTGCGCCGGGCGTTCGAAGACGGCTCCAGCCGCGGCACCACCACGGCGATGGCCAACCTCGCCGACGCGATCCAGAGCCTGGTCGCGCATATGCGCAGCGAGCAGCAGTTGATCCGCGAATGGGCCGACGGCCAAGGCGAGCAGAACCGCGAGATCAAGGCGCTGCTGCAGCGCCTCGCGCGGCAGCCGGAGAAGAATTAGTTGATCCGATCGAATTCACCGCACGCACGGACTTCACCTCTCCCCGCTTGCGGGGAGAGGTCGACACGGCGGAGCGTGAGCGAAGCCGGGTCGGGTGAGGGGGCGCCTCGACGGAACGCGGCGCCCCCTCACCCCACCCCTCTCCCCGCAAGCGGGGCGAGGGAGCACGCTGCCGTTGCTGCAACACTGCGACCAGTCGAAAGATAGACTTCATGGCCCTCGCGCGCGGACGCCGCAACGATCCCGGCTTCAACTACTGGCCCGGCTTTGTCGACGCGCTGTCGACGCTGGTGCTGGCGATCGTGTTCCTGCTGTCGGTGTTCCTGGTGGTGCAGTTCTTTCTGTCGCAGGAGGTCACCGGCAAGGACAAGGCGCTGGAGCAGCTCAACGCCAAGCTGGCGCAGCTCAACGACCTGTTGTCGCTGGAAAAGCTCGGCAAGCTCAATCTGGAGGATCAGCTGTCGCAGCTGCGCGCCGGCCTCGCCTCCGCGGAAGGCGAACGCGACCGCGTCAAAGGACTCTATGACGGCCTCGCCGGCGCCGGCAACGACGCCGCCGGCCGCGCCGGCGAACTCAACAAGGCGCTGGATTCCGAAAAGCAGCTGTCCGCGCGCGCGCTGGCGCAGGTCGAGGTGTTGAACCAGCAGATCTCGGCGCTGCGCCGCCAGCTGGCAGCGCTCGAACAGGCGCTCGACGCCTCGGAAAAGAGCGGCAAGGAATCGCAGAGCCGGATCGCCGATCTCGGCCAGCGGCTCAACGTGGCGCTGGCGCAGCGGGTGCAGGAATTGTCGCGCTACCGCTCGGAATTCTTCGGCCGCTTGCGCGCGATCCTCGGCAACCGGCCGGACATCCGCGTCGTCGGCGACCGCTTCGTGTTCCAGTCCGAAGTGTTCTTCGACACTGGACAGGCGCTGCTGTTGCCGGAGGGCCGCGCCGAGCTCGACAAGCTGGCGTCGGCACTCACCGATCTCGACAAGCAGATTCCGGCCGAAATCGCCTGGGTGCTGCGGGTCGACGGCCACACCGACGTCCGCCCGATCACCGGCGCGTTCAAGTCGAACTGGGAATTGTCGAGCGCCCGCGCGATCTCGGTGGTGCAGTATCTGGTTTCGCTCGGGGTGCCGCCGCAGCGGCTGGTCGCCGCCGGCTTCGGCGAATTCCAGCCGCTCGACGTCGCCGGCACCGAAGAGGCGTACAAGCGCAACCGCCGCATCGAGTTGAAGCTGACGGAGCGCTGAGACATGACGCAAGGCTTTCGGTTGCGGCGCTATCAGGCCGCCGACGAGGACGCGTCGATCGCGCTGTGGCTCGAAACCTGGCAGCTCGCCTATCCGTCGATCGATTTCGCCAAGCGGCTGGACTGGTGGCGCGCGCGCTGGCGCTGCGAGCTGGTGCCGAACGCCCGCATCGTGGTGGCAGAGCAGGCCGGCGCGATGCTCGGCTTCGTCACCATCGATGGCGGCGGCTATCTCGATCAGTTGGTGGTGGCGCCGGCGCAATGGGGCTCAGGTCTCGCCGCAGCATTGGTCGACGAGGCGAAGCGGCTGTCGCCCGAAGGCGTCACGCTGAAGGTCAACGCCGACAATTTCCGCGCTATCAAGTTCTATGAGCGCAACGGTTTCGCCAAAACCGGCGAGGAGACCAACAGCTCCGGCCGCGCCGTGCTGAACATGGCGTGGCGGCCGTGAGCTTCCCTCTCCGGTCCGAAACGGTTATTCTCGCCGCATGACCAAGCTGCTCGATCAGGCCGTGGAAGCGGCGCGAAAGCTTCCGTCCGACGTTCAGGACGACATTGCCCGCGTGATGCTGCAGCTTGCCGGAACCACCGCGGAGCCGGTTGCGCTGTCTGCTGACGAGCGCGCCGCAATCACCGCATCAAAGGCCGCCGCCGCGCGCGGCGACTTCGCCACCGACGAGCAGGTCCAGGCGGTCTGGGCCAAATACAAGCTGTGAAGCTGCGTTACACCGCGCCGGCGCTCGCCGACCTCGCGGGGCTGCTCGACTATATGTCCGCTCATTCACCGCAGGGCGCCAAGCGCGTGCAGGCGCGGATTAAAGCGATCATCGAGCTGACGCTGACGCATCCGCAGATCGGCCTTCGCACCGAGGATCCGACGGTCCGTCGTCTGACGACGTCGCCCTATCCGTATCTGGTGTTCTACGAGATCGGTAACGACGAGATCATCATCCACGCGGTTCGCCACGCAGCGCGCGATCAGTTCGAGCGGGAGGCGTAAGCGGCCTCGGGCCGCGCCGTGCTGAACCTGGCGTGGACGCCGTAAGCGGCAGAGACGTTCGAGCCGCCGCCCCACAATCAGCTGTCATCCTCCGCGAAAGCGGAGGATCCAGTACGCCGGGGCTTGGCGGCTTCATCGCAAGCGCTCTGCAATACTGGGTCGCCCGCTTTCGCGGGCGATGACGCAGAGGGGAAGGCTGCGCCCCGCATCCCATCGGCGCGGCGAGAGAATTACGCCACCTCGAACTGCAGCCGGGCGAGCCGGGCGTACAGCCCGCCGGCGGCGGCGAGCTGGGCGTGGGTGCCCTGCTCGATGATCTTGCCCTGCTCCATCACCACGATGCGATCGCAGGACAACACGGTCGCCAGCCGATGCGCGATCACCACCGTGGTGCGATGGCGCATCAATCCTTCGAGCGCAGTCTGCACCAAAGTTTCGCTCTCGGCGTCGAGCGACGAGGTCGCCTCGTCGAGCAGCAACAGCGGCGCGTCGCGCAGGATGGCGCGGGCGATGGCGATGCGCTGGCGCTGGCCGCCCGACAGCGTCACGCCGCGTTCGCCGAGCTGGGTGTCGAAGCCCTGCGGCAGCCGCTTGATAAATTCGGTGGCATGGGCCTGCTCGGCGGCGCGCTCGACCTCGGCGTCGGTGGCGTCGGGGCGGCCGAACCGGATGTTGTCGCGGGCGGAGGCTGCGAAGATCACCGATTCCTGCGACACCAGCGCGATGCGTTCGCGCAAGTGATGCGGGTCGGCGGCGGCGATCGGCACGCCGTCGAACGAGACCTTGCCGGAGCAGGGATCGTAGAACCGCAACAGCAGATGGAACAGCGTGCTCTTGCCGGCGCCGGAGGGGCCGACGATCGCCACCTTTTCGCCGGCGCGGACCGACAGCGAGACGCCGTCGAGCGCCGGGGTCTCCGGCCGCATCGGATAGGCGAAGCTGACCTTGTCGAACACCACGTCGCCGCGCGCCGGCACCGGGAACGGCCGCGGCGACGCCGGCGCCGCGATGTCCGGCTTGACCCGCAGGATCTCGAACAGCCGCTCGGCGGCACCGGAGGCGCCGGCGACTTCGCCCCACACTTCGCTGAGCTGGCCGAGGCCGGCGGCGGCGAACGCCGCATACATCACGAACTGGCTGAGCCGGCCGGCGCTGATCTCGCCCGACACCACGTCGTGCGAGCCGACCCACAGGATCGCCACCACGCTGGAGAACACGATGAAGATGATGATGGCGGTCAGCACCGCGCGGGCGCCGGTCGAACTGCGCGCCGCCTCGTAGGCCTGCTCGACCTCGCGGCCGAACCGCTGGTTCGACAGCCCCTCATTAGTATAGGCCTGCACGGTGCGGATCGAGGACACCAGTTCGGAGGCATAGGCGGAGGCGTCGGCCAAAGTATCCTGGGCGTTGCGCGACAGCCGGCGCACCCAGCGGCCGAAACCGACCAGCGGCAGCACGATCAACGGGATCGCCGCCAGCACGAAGCCGCTCAGGCGCGGGCTGGAAATCACCATCATGGTGGCGGCGCCGAGGAACAGCATCATGTTGCGCAACGCGATCGATACCGAGGCGCCGACCGCGGATTTGATCTGGGTGGTGTCGGCGGTGAGCCGCGACACCAGTTCGCCGCTGCGCGCGGAATCGAAGAACGACGGCGACAGCCGGGTGAGATGCGCGAACACGTCGTGGCGCAGATCGGCGACGATGCGCTCACCGATCGTCATCACCAGATAGTAACGCGCCGCACTGGCCATCGCCAGCACCGCCACGATCAGCACCATCACCAGGAAGTAGCTGTTGATCAGCGCGATGCCTTCCGGGCTGAAGCCGAAATCGATCAGCCGGCGCACCGCCAGCGGCACCAGAAGCGTGGTCGCCGCAGCCACCGTCAACGCCACGAAGGCGAAGGTGGCGCGCCAGCGATAGCGGTCGACGTAAGGCGCCAGCAGCAGCAACGGACGCAGCCGGCCGTGCTTGGCGGCCGGACCGGGCACCGGGGCAGCGTCGGTCAGCGGCTCGGCCTTCGGCGCCGGACGCCCGGCGGGCACCACCTTCTCGCTTTCGGCAATCGCCTCCAGCGACAGCGCGATCACCGTGCCTTTGGTTTTGGCATCGCTGGTCTTGCCGTCGGTCGTTTTGCTGTCGGTGGCTTTGGTGTCGGGCCGGACCTTTTGGATCATCGATGTTTACCGCCGCGTCACTTTTGAAGAATTGTAAATAGACGTGGGCAAGGCTGCTGGCAAATCCGGTGAATACCTTGTCTTGACAGCCGTCGTGCGATATAGGAACGCGGAAATCCACCCCTCAATTCGCCGTGTTGCGGGCCGGAAGGCCCCGAAGGATCACTCATGAAGACCGAAATTCACCCGGATTATCATAACATTACGGTAGTCATGACCGATGGCACGGAATACCTGACGCGCTCCACCTGGGGCAAGGAAGGCGACAAGCTGAACCTCGACATCGACTCCAAGTCGCATCCGGCGTGGACCGGCGGCCAGCAGCAGATGCTCGATCGCGGCGGCCGGGTGTCCCGGTTCCAGAAGAAGTTCTCGGGCTTCCTCAAGAAGGATTGAGGCGGAGGCCGCCCTGCGGCCCCAGCCACACCCGGTTCACAATCACGAGATCCGACCAAAACGCTCCTGCCTGCAGGGGCGTTTTGCGTTGCCGGCTGACATTCGCTCGGTGCGGCGAGCGGACGCTCAACTCCGGCTGTTGATGCGCTTCGAGATTTATGGGCCGTCATCCCGGGGCACGAGCAGCGCCAGCTGCGATGAGCCCGGGATCCATAACCCCTGCAGGGAATATGGATTCCGGACTTGCTCGTTCTGACGAACTCGCAATCCGGAATGACGGCCGCGTTTGGGTGGGATGCTTCAATCTCAACCGAAATGCGCTAGCGTTCGAACGCCGCCTTCAGCCGATTGAGCTGTGGCACCAGCGGGTTGCCGATCGGGGCGCGGTCCGACCCGTCGGCATGCATCGTGGTATCGAGCCGGCGCACCTTGTCCTGCAACAGCATCGAGCGCGCGATCAGCTCCTGCAGATGCTCGGGGAGTTTCGCGATCATATCGGCCGGGCCGGGCTCGGCGGCGCTGAGCTTGACCTTGGTCTTTTCACGATTGGCCTGGCTCAGCGTCATCTCGCCTTCCTTCACCGCGCGATGCAGCAATAGCCAGGAGGCGAGCTGCATCAGCCGCGTGGTCAGCCGCATGCTTTCCGTCGCGTAGGTCAGGCTGACCGAGCGATCCAGCGTCTTCGCTTCGGCACGACCGACGCCATCGAGATAGGCGGCGGTTTCTTCGACCAGATCCATGCCATCGCGAAACAGCGTGGTGAACGCTGCGGAATTGGTGAGCCGCTCGCTGATATGAACGAGAGCGGAGTCGCCCTGCATAGAATCCGACATGGTTAACGCCTCACGCAACTTGTTCGTCCCCGGCCTGTTGGCCAGCCGGTTATGATGAACAAATCATTGCGCGCCCGCGCCGCGGAGTCCAGCCGCGTCGGTCGCAAGGGTTAACAGCGCGTCCCCATCCTGCAACAAAACTGGATGCGGGAACAACGCAAAAAAGAGCCGCCGTTGCCGGCGGCTTTGAAGTTGATAACAGGGAGGCGTCAAAGCAGAGTGGACAGGAGCCACTCGGCGTCCAAAGATGGACAATCAGAGTAATACGCTGGAAAGCTTAATATCGCGTAAATGAGCGAATTTGTTGACGATTGGTTTGCCCTTTCGCAACCGACGCGGCGCCGCATATCACGGCGCCGTGAACTAAGCGGCGCTAACGCGTGACCTTGAAGATGCGGTCCGCGGCGTCACGGGTGGCGCGCTTCATCGTCATCGCCGCTTGCAGCCGGTCGATCTCGCCGGTGAGCAGCGCGATCCGCTCGCTGAGCTCCTCGACCGACAGCAGCGACAGATCCTGTCCGATCTCGTGGCTGGTCTTTTTCTTCGGCTTGTCGTCGTCCTCGATCGCCATCTGCGGCCCCCACCTTTGCGTGATCCCGGCACGGTTGCCAGTCCGGCAACGGCTGGTCTAATCCTAGCCGATCTTTCGCCGTCCCACCCGTCTCGCAAGGAAAAATCATGGAACCGGTGCCCGCGCAAATGACCGTGATCGGAATCAGCAAGCCGGGCGGTCCCGAAGTGCTGCTGCCGGAGACCCGCCCGGTGCCGGCGCCCGGGCCGGGCGAAATCCTGATCAAGGTGCAGGCCGCGGGCGTCAACCGGCCCGACGTGGCGCAGCGTTCCGGCAGCTACCCGCCGCCGCCCGGCGCCAGCGACCTGCCGGGCCTCGAAGTCGCCGGCCAAGTGGTGGCGCTCGGCGACGGCGTCAGCCGTCACAAGCTCGGCGACAGCGTGATGTCGCTGGTCGCCGGCGGCGGCTACGCGCCCTATTGCATCGCCCAGGACGCCCAGGCGATGGCGGTGCCGGCCGGGCTGTCGATCATCGAGGCCGGCGCCACGCCGGAAACCCTGATGACGGTGTGGCACAACGTGTTCGAGCGCGGCGGCCTGAAGCCCGGCGAAACCCTGCTGATCCACGGCGGCTCCTCCGGCATCGGCACCATGGCGATCCAGCTCGCCAAGGCGTTCGGCGCCAAGGTGATCGTCACCGTCGGCTCCAACGACAAGGCCGCCGCCTGCGTCAAGCTCGGCGCCGACCGCGCGATCGACTACAAGGCCGAGGATTTCGTCGCCATCGTCAAGGAGTTCACCGAGGGCCACGGCGCCGACGTCATCCTCGACATGGTCGGCGGCGATTACATCGAGAAGAACTACGACGTCGCCGCCTTCGACGGCCGCATCGTGCAGATCGCGTTTCTCCACGGACCAAAAGCCACCGTCAATTTCGTCAAGCTGATGATGAAGCGGCTGCAACACACCGGCTCGACGCTGCGGCCGCGCAGCAACGCCGACAAGGCGGCGATGGTCGCGGCGATCGAAGCCAAGGTGCTGCCGCTGTTCCGCGAAGGCCGGCTCAAGCCGTTGATCGACAGCACATTCCCGCTCACGGAGGCCGCCGAGGCGCACCGCCGGATGGAATCCAGCCAACATATTGGCAAAATTGTGTTGACGCTGTGAACCGGCCGGCCGACCGGAAAGCCTTTGAAAGCCCTCACATTCATGTCATTTATCGCGCGTCGAGCCGCACACGCGTGCGGCTGACGACGACCACCAACGCGGAGAACCGACATTGCGTCTGATCAGGTGCCTCGCGCTCGCCGCGCTGGGCTTCATGATGGTTGCGGCCGGCTCACCGGCAAACGCCATCGATGCGGTCAGCGTCCGCGGTGACGCGCCCGCGATCGATCTCACCGCGGTGCTCGATCATCAGCGCAGCGAGGGCGACCGCATTCAGGTTTCCACCGCGCCCGGCACCGACGGCATCGTCCGCCGCATCGAGGTGCGCGCCCGCGAAGGCGGCCAGAACTGGGTGGTGTTCGCGCTGGCCAACAACACCGACGACCAGCTCGACCGGCTGATCGTCGCGCCGCACTACCGCATCGTCTCCTCAGGACTGTTCTGGCCCGATCTGGGGTTGTCGCGCATCGCCACGGTGACGCCGTCGACCGGCGACCGGCCGGAGCGCCAGGACTCGGCGACCGCGGACGTGTTCCGGGTCACGCTGGATCCCGGCGCGGTGATCACCTTCGTCGCCGAATTGCGTACCGACAAGCTGCCGCAGCTCTATCTGTGGGAGCCGGAAGCCTACAAGGACAAGGTCAACTCGTTCACGCTGTACCAGGGCATTGTGATCGGCATCTCCGGCCTGCTGGCGCTGGTGCTGACCATCCTGTTCGTGGTCAAGGGCAGCATCATGTTCCCCGCCGCAGCCGCCCTGGCCTGGGCGGTGCTGGTCTATATCGGCGTCGATTTCGGCTTCTGGGGCAAGGTGCTGGACATGTCGTCGGGCTCCGAGCGGGTGTGGCGCGCCTCCGGCGAAGCCATCCTGGCCGCGACGCTGCTGGTGTTCCTGTTCGCCTATCTCAATCTCAGCCGCTGGCACGTGCGCTACTCGCACATCACGCTGGGCTGGCTGGTGTTCCTCGGCTCGCTGGTGGCGCTGGCGCTGTTCGATCCTGCGGTGGCATCCGGCATCGCCCGGATGTCGCTGGTGATGATCGCCTTCGCCGGCTTCGCGCTGATCCTGTATCTGTCGACCCACGGCTTCGACCGCGCGGTGCTGCTGATCCCGACCTGGTTCCTGCTGGTGGTGTGGGTGATCGCGGCCGGCATGGCGGTCGCGGGCTCGGTCACCAACGACATCGTCGGCCCGGCGCTGCTCGGCGGCCTGGTGCTGATCGTGATGCTGATCGGCTTCACGGTGATGCAGCACGCCTTCGCCGGCGGCAGCGCGCCGACCGGCGTGGTGTCGGACATCGAGCGCCGCGCGCTGGCGCTGACCGGCTCCGGCGACCTGATCTGGGACTGGGACGTCGCCGCCGACAAGGTGTTCACCAGCCCGGAGACCGAGACTCTGCTCGGGCTGAAGCGCGGCACGCTGGAAGGCTCCGCGGCGAAATGGCTGGAAGTGCTGCATCCGCTCGATCAGGACCGATTCCGCGCGGCGCTCGACAGCGTATTGGACCAGCGCCGCGGCCGGCTGACCCAGGATTTCCGGCTGCGCACCCCGGACGGCCGCTTCATGTGGTTCGCGCTGAAGGCGCGGCCGGTGGTCGGCTCCGACGGCGAAGTGTCGCGTGTGGTCGGCACGCTGACCGACGTCACCGAGATCAAGAACGCCGAAGAGCGCATGCTGCACGACTCGGTGCACGACAATCTGACCGGCCTGCCGAACCGCAAGCTGTTCATCGACCGGCTCAACGCGGTGGCGAATTTCGCCAAATCGATGCCGAACCTGCGCCCGACGCTGATGGTGATCGACCTCGACCGCTTCAAGCAGGTCAACGATTCGGTCGGCATCGCGGTCGGCGATTCGATCCTGCTGACCCTGGCGCGCCGGCTGACCCGGATCCTGAAGCCGCAGGACACCCTGGCACGGCTCGGCGGCGACCAGTTCGGCCTAATCCTGATGTCGGAGCAGGACCCAGCCAAGATCACCGCCTTCGCCGAGACCATCCGCAAGACCATCCGCGCGCCGATCGCCTTCAACGACCGCGAGATCTTCCTCACCGCCTCGATCGGGCTGGCTTTGAGCGATCCGCAGACCCAGCTCACCGACGAGATCATCAAGGACGCTGAGCTCGCGATGTATCACTCGAAGCGGATCGGCGGCGATCGTATCGACGTCTACAAGCCGGTGATGCGCGCCCGCAAGACCGACCGGCTGACGCTGGAATCCGAACTGCGCCGCGCCATCGAGCGCCAGGAAATCACCATCCTGTATCAGCCGATCGTGCGGCTGGAAGATCGCTCGATCGCCGGCTTCGAAGCGCTGGCGCGCTGGGATCACCCGAAGCTCGGGCGGATGTCGCCGGTGGAGTTCATCGCGATCGCCGAGGAAATCGGGCTGATCATCGACCTCGGCATGTTCGTGATGGACCAGACCGCCAAGCAGCTGGCGATCTGGCAGCGCGCGATGCGCTCGCGCGAGCCGATCTTCGCCAGCGTCAACGTCTCGTCGCGGCAATTGCTGCGGCACGATTTGTTGCACGACATCCGCACCGTGCTGTCGCGCTCCACGGTGGCGCGCGGCACGCTCAAACTGGAATTGACCGAATCGCTGGTGATGGAGAATCCGGAACACGCGGCGCAAATGCTGCACCGGATCCGCGAACTCGGCACCGGGCTGTCGCTCGACGATTTCGGCACCGGGCATTCCTCGCTGGCCTATCTGCAGCGCTTCCCGTTCGACACCATCAAGATCGACCAGTCGTTCGTCCGCACCACCAGCCGCGGCACCCGCCCGGTGATCCTGAAATCGATCATCGCGCTGGCGCACGATCTCGGCATGGAAGTGGTCGCGGAAGGCGCCGAGACCGATTCCGATGCGGTGGAGCTCTATCAACTCGGCTGCGAATACGCCCAGGGTTTCGCCTTCGGCGAGCCGATGGATGCCGACGCGGCGATGAAGCTGTTGACGGAAGAGCGGCTGGCGGAAGCGAGCTGAGCACGGACCTGGCGTGGAAGCTGCGCACCGCACCGCCCCACCTCAGGCCGTCATCCTCCGCGAAAGCGGAGGACCCAGTACGCCGCAGCGATGCGGCTCTATCGCTGGCGCTCTGGAATACTGGGTCGCCCGCTTTCGCGGGCGATGACATCAATGAAAATGCCGCGCCGAGCGCGTAGGGTGGGCAAAGGCGCCGCTTGGCGCCGTGCCCACCAGCCATCAGCTCATTCAGATCATCAGACGTTTTGGTGGGCACGCTTCGCTTTACCCACCCTACGAGCTCAGGCGTGTCCCGCGTCGTTCGACAGCATCCCCGGTTCGATGCCGATCTTGTGCAGCGCGCGGTCGTATTTCTCCTCGACGTTGCCGCCGAAAATCAGCTCGGGGTCGGCGGGGCAATGCAGCCAGCCGTTGCCCTGGATTTCGGTCTCGAGCTGGCCCGGCGCCCAGCCGGCATAGCCGAGCGCCAGGATGGCGTGCTTCGGCCCGGCGCCCTTGGCGATCGCCTTCAAAATATCCACGGTGGCGGTCAGACAAATACCTTCATCGATCGGTAGCGTGGCGTCCTTGATGAAGAAGTCGCTCGAATGCAGCACGAATCCGCGTCCGGTCTCCACCGGCCCGCCCTTCAACACCTTCATGGTTTCGGCGTTTTCCGGCAGCTTGATCTGGTCGGCCTTGTCGATGATGTCGAGCTGCACCAGCAGCTCGGGAAAATCGATGCTGCCGGCCGGCCGGTTGACGATGATCCCCATGGCGCCTTCGGAAGAATGCGCGCAGACATAAATCACCGAACGGGCAAACCGCTCGTCTTCCATCACCGGCATCGCGATCAGCAATTGGCCGTCGAGATAGCCGCGCCCAGAGGCGTCCCCGGCCCCCTTGCTTTCGTCGCTTTTCGGCGCTTTCGATTTGGGGTCCATCAGCTAGGCATTCTCATTTTGTCCCACATCCTGATATTGGGTGGCTATCCTGTCAATCAAGCCGTGGTTCGGGCCACCGGGTCACCGCTTGGGTGGCTCGCGGCCGGTTCGGCCTCTAACGACGTCAGATGAGCGCTATGGTTCCGTTCCGCAGGGTCTTGCTCGCCGCAGCCGCCATGACGGTCTGTCTGATTGGTGGGGCCAGGGCCGAAGACAGTTCACCATGGCTCAGTGACAGCCATTCGGCGGTCCGGCTGTTGGCCGGCTCGCGCTCCGGCTCGGTGCTGCTCGGCGGCATCGCGATCCAGCTCGAGCCGGGCTGGAAAACCTATTGGCGCGCGCCCGGGGATTCCGGGGTGCCGCCGCGGTTCGATTTCAGCAAATCCGAAAACGTCGAGGCGGTCACGATCCTGTGGCCGGCGCCAACCCGGTTCGCCGACGGCGCCGGCGGCACCTCGCTCGGCTACAAGAAGCAGGTGGTGCTGCCGCTGCGTATCGTCGCCAAGAACGCCGAGAAGCCGGTGACTCTGCGTGCCACCGTGAGTTACGCGGTGTGCGAAAAACTCTGCGTTCCGGTCGAGGCCAGCCCGGAACTCGCCTTCGTCAGCGTCGCCTCGACCCAGGACGCCACGCTGTCGGCGGCGCTCGATACCGTGCCGGTGCCCGCCAATGTCGGCGATCCGCATCCGGTGACGGTGCGCGACGTCAAGCGCGACGGCCAATCGGTGATTGTCGACGTCACCACGCCGGACTTCACCGTGGTCGACCTGTTCGTCGAAGGCCCCACCCCGGAGTGGTCGCTGCCGGTGCCGAAGCCGGTCGAGCCGAGCCCGCCCGGCGTCAAGCGCTTCGAATTCGCACTTGAAGGCCTGCCGCCCGGGGTGAAGCCCGACGGCGCGGCGCTGAAGCTGACTTTGGTCGGCGCCGAGCGCTCCTACGAATACAACGTCAATCTGGAATAGCGCTGCCTCATTCAGGAAACGCGTGCCGCGAACTCTTCACCTCTCCCCACTTGCGGGGAGAGGTCGACCCCGCGGAGCGCAGCGAAGCCGGGTCGGGTGAGGGGGCGGTTCGTCATAACGAGGCGCCCCCTCACCCGACTCGAACGCGCTGCGCGCATTCGAGCCACTCTCTCCCCGCAAGCGGGGCGAGGGAAGGCGCTTGTGTCGGCTGATTTGTTCAATCAGTTGAGGCGGACGAAATAGCAATGGCGCCGCCGCGGCGCGCACGCCCCAGCCTCTCCGCCAGAAAATCCGCCAGCACCTCGACCCGGGCCGGGCGCGGGCCGCCGGGCGGCATCACCAGATGCACCGCGCCTTCGCGCTGGTGCCAGCCCTGCAGGATCACTTCCACAGCGCCCGAGGCCAGCGCGTCGCCGACGATGAACTCCGGCAGGTCGGCGATGCCAAGGCCCGCCAGCAGCGCCGGCAGCAGCGCTTCGCCGTTGTTGACCCGCAAGGGCCCCGACAGCCGCACGTCGGCCTGCTCGCCGGCGGCGTTGGTGTAGTGCCAGGTGTTGGGCGTCGACAGGTAGGCGTAGCCCAGGCAGCGGTGGCTGGCGAGATGCATCGGGTGGGTCGGCCGGCCGTGGGCCGCCAGATAGGACGGCGCCGCCACGGTGAAGCGCGGCATCGCGCACAGCCGCCGCGCCAACAGCGAGGAATCCGGCAGCGTGGCGATGCGAATCCCGGCGTCGAAGCCCTCGCCGATCAGATCGACCATGGCGTCGCTGAGATGCAGGTCGATGGCGACGTCGGGATAGGCCGCAAGGAACTCCGGCAGCAGCGGCGCGATCACCTTGACGCCGAAGGTCATCGGCACCGCCAGCCGCACCAGCCCGCGCGGCGCCGCCGATTGCGCCAGTGCCTCGTTCTCCGCCGCCTCGCCGTCGGCCAGCAGCCGGGCCGCGCGCTCGGCGAGCTTGTGGCCGGCGTCGGTCAGCGCCAGACGCCGCGAGGTGCGGTTGAACAGCCGGGCGCCGAGCCGCTGCTCCAGCCTCGTCACCGCCTTCGACACCGTGGCCTTCGACAGCGTCAGCTCGTCGGCCGCTGCGGCGAAGGAGCGCAGCTCGACCACCTTGGCGAAAATCGCCAGCGCCTCGAAGTCGGGAAGCCTCGCCATGTCAAATCCTGAAACTATGAGTTTCGATCGTTTCTATTTCTAGACCATGCGGGAGGGCTTATCCAGATGCCAACGAAACGCAACGGCGCGCCCAGCGCGCCAGGAAATGGAGAGCGACATGATTGAACTTCGTCCGTTCACCAAACTCGGCGGTGCCGACCACGGCTGGCTGAACGCCAAACACCACTTCTCGTTCGCGAATTACTACGACCCGGAGAATATGGGCCACGGCGCCCTGCGGGTCTGGAACGACGACGAGATCGCCCCCAACACCGGCTTTCCGGCGCATCCGCACAAGGACATGGAAATCATCACCTATGTCCGCGATGGCGCGATCACCCATCAGGACTCGCTCGGCAACAAGGGCCGCACCGAGGCCGGCGACGTCCAGGTGATGAGCGCCGGAAGCGGCGTGCGGCATTCCGAATACAATCTGGAGCCGGAAACCACCCGGATCTTCCAGATCTGGATCGAGCCGGTCGGCAAGGGCGGCCAGCCGACCTGGGGCGCCAAGCCGTTCCCGAAGGCGGACCGTTCCGGCAAGCTCGTCACCATCGCCTCGGGCTTTGCCTCCGACACCGGAGCGCTGCCGATCCGCGCCGACGCCCGGGTGCTCGCCACCACGCTGAAAGCCGGCGAAAGCGCCGAGTATCAGCCCGACAAGGCGCGGCATCTCTATCTGGTGCCGGCGGCGGGCTCCGTCGAAGTCAACGGCGTCAAGGTCAACGCCCGCGACGGCGCCGCGATCCACGACGAGGCCAAGCTGACCATCACCGCGCTGGAGGATTCCGAACTGGTGCTGGTCGACGCGGCATAATGCGAGGCGAAGCGGACCTCTCGTTCGTTATTGCGAGGAGCTCTTGCGACGAAGCAATCCAGCGCTGACTCGCAGCCCTGGATTGCTTCGCTCGACGGGCCGTCGCTCTGCGACGCCCCGTCGGCTCGCAATGACGAACTCTTTCTCACACCCTCAATCAACGGAGATTCCCATGGCGAAAGTTCTTGTTCTTTACTACTCGGCGTACGGCCACATCGAGACCATGGCGAATGCGGTCGCCGAAGGCGCCCGCGAAGCCGGCGCCCAGGTCGATATCAAGCGCGTTCCCGAATTGGTGCCGCCCGACGTCGCCAAGGCCGCGCACTACAAGCTCGATCAGGCGGCGCCGATCGCCAGCGTCGACGACCTCGCCAATTACGACGCCATCATCATCGGCACCGGCACGCGGTTCGGCCGCATCACCTCGCAGATGGCGAATTTCCTCGATCAGGCCGGCGGCCTGTGGGCCAAGGGCACGCTGCACGGCAAGGTCGGCGGCGCCTTCACCTCGACCGCGAGCCAGCACGGCGGCCAGGAGACCACGCTGTTCTCGATCATCACCAACCTGTTGCATTTCGGCATGGTGGTGGTCGGCCTGAACTACGGCTACGGCGGGCTGACCACGCTCGACGAAGTCGCCGGCGGCTCGCCCTACGGCGCCACCACGATCACCGGCGGCGACGGCGCGAGGCAACCCAGCGCCAACGAACTCGGCGGCGCGCGCTATCAGGGAAAAATGATCGCCGAAACCGCGATCAAGCTGCATGGCTGATAGCTGGCGGGCGGCGCTTTACCAGCGCCGCCCGGCTCCTATTTGAACTTCGGGCCGATCGGCCCACGTGTCTTGGGCTGATCGGAGAAATGCGATGCTCGATATTTATGTGCTGTATCAGCTCGCCCGCGATCCCTTACGGGTGATCGCCAAGAGCTGGATGTGCCGCGGCCTGACCATTGCCACCATCGGCCGGCATCAGTGCCGCGATGTCGCGGCGATCGAACGGTGCGGCGATTGCGGCTGATCCAAGAATGATTAGTTCGATTGGCGCTCCTCATCCATGAAGCTGTCATTCCGGGGCACGAGCCGCGCGAGCGGCGAGTGAACCCGGAATCCAGTATTCCAGGGCGGTGATTACTGGATTCCGGGTTCGCTCGTTCTGACGAACTCGCGCCCCGGAATGACGGCGTCGTTTTTTCGGCGGGCGCAGTCCTATCCTTCGCAGCCCATGCTTCAATGAAGCAGCACTAAATATCCAAATGCCGATACACCGCGATTTCGCGCTCGCGGGCGAGCCGGGAATCCTCGCCAGCGCGCACCCCGCGCCAGATGTCGAAGATGATCACCAGCGTCGAAAACAGCCCGGTGATCTTGCCGGTGATGAAGCCGAACGGAAACACCAGCCGCTCCGGCGGAATGATGAATTGCGAGCCCAAAAAGATCGCGCCGGCATTGATGAAGTAGCCCATCCGGTACAGCGACTTTTCCTTCCACGCCGCTTTGGCGTGCGGCTTCGAACTCTTCTTCACCGCGCGGTTGTATTTCGGATTGGCCATCAGCCCGAGGAAACGGCGCTTCTTCGGCAGCGCGTTGGGGCCGGCGACCAGCGCGCGGAAATTCTTCCGCATCTCGAAATGCGCCACCAGCGCCAGCACGAGATTGGCGGCGACCGCGACGGCTTTCAGCGCCGGCAGCGACATCGTCAGTTGCGCGGCGAGATCGACGAACAACAGATGCGTCGCCGCGTTCAGCGCGAACGCCGAGCGGTGGAACGCGGCGCGATTGATCGCCTGCACTTTCTCGTCGATGAAGGCCGCGCCCTGTTTGGTCGCGCCGAACTGCAGCAGAAATTGCTTCGGCTTCGGCTCCAGCCGCCAGCGCCGGCCGACCTCATCCAGAGTTTCCGCCGGCGTACCGCGCTTGATCCGGAAAGTGGCGCGGTTGAACCAGGTGGCGACGCGGTTGATCCAGCTTCGCGTCACCGCGAATCGCGAGGAGGTCGCCGTCTCGATCAATCGCTGAGGTTCTGCCTGCATGGTCGGGGCCCAAATCACCGCAAAGCTTGCGCCAGATTGCGGCGGTTCTCAACATCGCGGGCCGTCACGATTGTCGCGACAAGGTCGCAGGTCGGCACCGCGGGCGCCAACGCCACGCGGATCAACGTCTTGCAATGCCATAGGTTTGACGCAAGGGCCGGGAGCCGGCGAGATGTGGCCCACGGGCGACAAATCGTACGGCGGGCGTCGTTCGGCGGGTCGTGAGGGCAGGCAATGGTGGGCGCGACAGGGATCGAACCTGTGACCCCCTCGATGTCAACGAGGTGCTCTCCCGCTGAGCTACGCGCCCTCTTAGATCTTCACGGGTGGGTCCCTATATCGGCTTCACAGCGCGCAGGCAAGCAGCCTGACAGAGAGATTTACGCCGCGAGCATCTTATTCACTTCGCTGACCAATTCGCGCAGGTGCACGGGCTTGGCCAACACCTTGGCGTTTTTCGGCGCCTCGGAGTCGGAATTCAGCGCCACCGCGGCGAACCCGGTGATGAACATGATCTTGATGTCGGGATCGAGCTCGGAGGCGCGGCGCGCCAACTCGATGCCGTCCATCTCCGGCATCACGATGTCGGTTAGAAGCATTTCAAACGGCTCTTCCCGCAGCCTCTGATAGGCTGACAGGCCGTTGTCATACGACGAAACTTGGAATCCGGCGTTTTCCAGCGCCTTGACCAGGAACCGGCGCATGTCGTTGTCGTCTTCGGCGAGGAGAATTTTATGCATGGCGGCTGGATGTCAAACCCGGTGAGAGGACCACTGCGGTCAGTTAGACCGAGCGTTGGTAAATTTCGGGTGAAAATCGGATGCCGTGCGACACCCAGGAGGCCCGCCGACTGTGCGCGCCCGCGCCGCTTCTGGCAACAAAGCAAAGGGGTTGCGCGCGATGCTCAGGTTCCCCCACATCGAAGAATTTATTCGCTTGGCAGAGCGAGGCGGATTGCCGACAATCGTTCGCAGCAATGCAGCGGCCTCGCCGGCGGCTGACGAGGCCGACGATGACGCATGGCGAGGACGGCCGACGATGAACGAGTTTGACGGTGAGCAGTCTGCCTTCGAGATCGTCGAACCGGCGCAGTGGCGGGCGCCGATCATTTTCAACTCGCCGCATTCCGGTTCGGTCTATCCGCAGGATTTCCTGACCGCCTCGCGCATCGATCTGGAGGCGCTGCGCCGCTCGGAAGATTCGTTCATGGACGAATTGATCGCCGGGCTCAGCGACCGCGGCTTCCCGGTGGTGCGGGTACATTTTCCGCGCTCCTATATCGACGTCAATCGCGAGCCCTACGAACTCGACCCGCGGATGTTCGCCGGCCGGCTGCCGAGTTTCGCCAACACCCGCTCGATGCGGGTGGCCGGCGGCCTCGGCACCATCCCGCGCGTGGTCGGCGACGGCCAGGAGATCTATCGCGAGCGGATCGACGTCGACGACGCGCTGGGGCGGATCGAGGCGCTGTACAAGCCGTATCACCGCGCGTTGCGCCGGCTGATCAACAAGGCGCATCAGAGCTTCGGCTCGGTGATCGTGGTGGATTGCCACTCGATGCCGTCGATCGGGCTGTCGCGCGACGAACCGCGACGGCCGGACGTGGTGATCGGCGATCGCTACGGCACGAGCTGCGTCGCGCTGGTGCCCGACGTGGTCGAGCAGACCATGACGGCGCGCGGCTATTCGGTCGGCCGCAACAAGCCCTATGCCGGCGGCTTCATCACCGAGCATTACGGCAATCCGTCGAGCGGACTTCACGCCGTGCAGGTCGAACTCAACCGCGCGATCTACATGGACGAGCGGCTGCGCGCACGCAGCCCGCGGTTCGATCAGGTGATCGACGACTTCGCCATCCTGGCCGACGCGCTGGCAGAGATTCCGCTCGGCGATCTCGGCTCGTTTCAGGCGGCCGCCGAGTAGTCGAGCCGGTGCGCGCGGGTGAATCGTCACGCCAGCTTCAACAAGATTTGCCGAACCCAACTCCCAAAAGAAAAAAGGGCCGCTTGCGAAGGCAAGCGGCCCAAGTCTAGGGAGGAAACGCCCAAGGAGGGCAGCGATAGCGCAAGGCGCTACCGCACCGCAACAATATGAGACCGCGCCGCAAAAAGCGCAAGCATTTTTGCTCGTTTTACCATGCAAAAATGCATGTCAGAACGTCGATTGACGCGAGGGAACTTGCATTTATTCGTTTTAGTTCAATAACTTGCGAAGAAATGAAAGAGCCTCGCATGAGAGGCGAGTGTATGTTTGACGCTCCACAACCTCAAAATCGAAGCCGCCCACACAGGATTTCGCACCCAAGCGCAACCCAATCCGAAAGTCGAAAGGAGCCCTCGGACCTGCCAGTTTGCGATTTCTCGGGGGCCTCGACGTAATTATAGCAGCGGGGCGCGGCGGATTGCATTACGCCATACATCAACTTTGCTCCGCTGCTGTTGAGAAGGAAGCTCCGTGACGGTTATCGATTTCACTGCCTTCATCGGGCGACTTGCGACCTCATCCGGCGAGACCATCCTGCCGATGTTTCGAACTTCGTTGGCGATCGACAACAAGAGCACGCCCGGCCACGAATTCGATCCGGTGACCGAGGCCGACCGCGCCGCCGAGGCGGTGATGCGGCGGATGATCAAGGAGACCTTTCCGCAGCACGGCATCGTCGGCGAGGAATTCGGCAGCGAGAACCAAGACGCCGAATATGTCTGGGTGCTGGACCCGATCGACGGCACCAAATCCTTTATCGCCGGCTTCCCGATCTGGGGCACGCTGATCGCGCTGCTGCACCGGGGCACGCCGGTGTACGGCATGATGCACCAGCCGTTCATCGGCGAACGGTTCTCCGGCGACAGCCAATCGGCGACCTATCGCGGCCCGTCGGGCGCGCGCAACCTCGCGGTGCGGCGCTGCGCGCTGCTGCAGGACGCCACCACCTACACCACCAGCCCGCTGTTGATGAATGACGCCGACCGCGCCGCCTATGGCCGGATCGAGAGCCAGGTCCGGCTGTCGCGCTACGGCGGCGATTGCTACTCCTACTGCATGCTGGCCGCCGGCAACCTCGACCTGGTGATCGAGACGGAGTTGAAGCCCTACGACGTCGCGGCGCTGATCCCGATCGTCACCGGCGCCGGCGGCGTCATCACCACCTGGGACGGCCAGCCGGCGCAACACGGCGGCCGCATCATCGCCGCCGGCGATCCGCGGATCCACGAAGCCGCGATGAAGATTTTGAACGGCTAGCTTGAAGTTCAGACGGCAAACGCGCCGTCCTTCGTCAACGCGCCGCGCGGCGCAGATGGTCGGTGAGCTGCTGCGCCGGCTTCGGCAGCGCCTTGAGGTCGCGGACGCAGATCACCAGCTTGCGGCTGGCCCAGGGATCGCGGATGCGCAGTATCGCCAGCGGCATCGTGCGGGCACAGCGTTTCGCCGCCGCCTCCGGCACCACCGCGACGCCGACGCCGGCCGCCACCATCTGGCAGATCGCGTCGAACTGCTTCAGCCGGGCGCGGAACCGCAGCCGCGCGCCCAGCCGCGCGGCGTGGCGGCCGAGGTGGTCCTGCAGCGCGCTGCCGGCTTCAAGTCCGATGAAGTCGCGATCCAACAGCTCGGCGAAGTCGATGGCGCGGCGGCCGGCGACGGCGTCGCCCTTCGCCGCCACCAGCACCAGCCGGTCGTCGCAAAACGCGAATCGTTCGATCGTCTCCGGCAGCGCCCGATCGATCGCGAGGCCGATGTCGGCCGCGCCGGCGGCGATCGCCTCGGCGATCTCCCCGCTCTCGCGCTCCTCGACGTCGATGCTGACATTGGGATGCGCGCCGAGAAACGCCGCCAGCGCTTTCGGCAGATGTTCCGACAGCGCAGCGGTGTTGGCGAGCAGCCGCACGCTAGCCTTCACGCCGCGCGCATAGGCCGACAGATCGCCGCGCAGCGCCTCGGTGGCGTGCAGCACGACGCGAGCGTGATCGAGCAGGCTGTCGCCGGCGGGCGTCAGCGTCACGCCGCGACGGCCGCGCAGCAACAACGCGACGCCGAGGCTCTGTTCCAGCGCCTTGATCCGCGCACTGGCCGAGGCCAGCGCCAGATGGCAGCGCGCCGCGCCATGGGTGATGCTGCGCGCCTCAGCGATTGCCGCGAACAGCCGAAGGTCAACCAGATCGAACTGCATGCCCTCTCTCCTTGCAGCCTTCGTCCAGACCGAAGGCTGACTGCGGCAGTGGCAGATTGTGCGCGCCGCGGCGATCGGTCAATGTCGCGCCGTGCTCGATCCTCTGCTCATCCTGATTGCCGCGGTGTTCGCTTTGGCGGGTTTCGTCAAGGGCGTCATCGGGCTCGGCCTGCCCACCGTGTCGATCGGGCTGCTGGCGGTGGCAATGCCGCCGGCGCAGGCGTTGGCGATCGTGATCGTGCCGGCCATCCTCACCAATATCTGGCAGACCTTCGTCGGCGGCTATCTGCGCGACATCCTGCGGCGGCTGTGGCCGCTGATGCTCGGAACGGTTATCGGCGTCCGCGCCGGCTCGGGCCTGATGACCGGCCCCTATGCGCACGACGCCACCCTGGTGCTGGGACTGCTGTTGGTGATCTACGCCGGGCTCGGGCTCAGTCAGGCCCGCTTTCACGTCCGCCCGTCCCATGAGAAATGGCTCGGCGGCATCGTCGGGCTGATCACCGGCGTGGTCGCCGCGGCGACCGGGGTGCAGGTGATCCCCTCAATGCCGTTCATGCAGGCGATCGGCCTGGAGAAGGACGAACTGGTGCAGGCGCTCGGCGTGTTCTTCACCACCGCCACGCTGGCGCAGGCGTTCAATCTCACCGAGGCGGGACTGCTGTCGACCGCGACCGCGCTGCCGGGCGCAGTGGCGTTGGCCACCGCCTTCGCCGGCATGTTCGTCGGTCAATTGGTGCGGGCGCGGATGAACCCGATCCAGTTCCGCCGCTGGTTCCTGGTGGCGATGGGACTGCTCGGGCTGTATCTGTTCGGCTCCACCCTCGCCGCCATGGTCTAGCTGTGGAGCCTCAACAGGTTGTCCCCGAATAGACCGAGTCGGCTGATGGGTGTTTGTGATTTTATGCCGCCGTGGGGGCGATGCCAGTTGT
>NZ_JACHIH010000041.1 GCF_014203125.1 Rhodopseudomonas rhenobacensis | reverse complement strand
GGCTTTTCTGTTTTTGCGCCCCCGGGGGGGGGGGGGGGCGGGGGGCGGGGGGGCGGGGGGGGGGGGGGGGGGGGGGGGGGCGGGGGGGGGGGGGGGGGGGGCCCCCCCCCCCCCCCGTCTCCGCGAGGTCGGACTCGATGAGACGCCCCCTCACCCGACTGGCTTCGCTGCGCTCAGCCAGTCGACCTCTCCCCGCAAGCGGGGAGAGGTGAAACTTCACAGCTGCTCGAGCAGCGTATCGCCGCCGGAGACTTCGACCTTGCCGGGGTTCGGCTCGAGGTTGAGCTTTTTCACCACGCCGTCCTCGACCAGCATCGAGTAGCGGTGCGAGCGGATGCCGAGCCCGTTGCCCGACGCATCGAGCTCCATGCCGATCGCCTTGGTGAAGTCGGCATTGCCGTCGGCGAGGAAGGTCGCCTCGTCGCGCAGGTCGGTGTCGCGCTTCCAGGCGTTCATCACATAGGCGTCGTTGACCGAGACGATGGCGATGGCGTCGACGCCCTTGTCCTTGATCGCATAGGCGTTGAGGAAGATGCTCGGCAGATGCATCTTGTGGCAGGTTCCGGTGTAGGCGCCCGGCACTGCGAACACCGCGACCTTCTTGCCTTTGAAGACGTCGTCGGTGGTCTTCACCTGCGGGCCTTCCTCGCTCATCACGCGAAACTTGGCCTCGGGCAAACGGTCGCCAACCTTGATGGTCATGTCATTCTCTCCTGGGATGGATCCGTGGTGTAGTCGGCAAAAGCCGGTCTGACAATATTCGGCGGGGGTGACGCTGCGATCACGGTTGGGTCAACGACGCGGGTTGGATAGCTGCGCCGCTGAAGTCCCGTGTCCCGGACGCGGAGCAGCGCCTTGGCGCTGCGAAGCGAGCCGGGACCGTTCCAAATGCTGCGTTCCGGTACGGCCCCGGATCTGCAGCGCGGCACGCCGCAAGCGCGGCGTGCCGCGCTTTCGTCCGGGGCACGCTTAGCATCGCGCTTCGGCTTACGCTGCCGCCTGCTTCTTCTCGTCGCGCAATTGCCGGCGCAGGATCTTGCCGACATTGGTCTTCGGCAGGTCGGTGCGGAATTCGATCTGCTTCGGGACTTTGTAGTTGGTGAGCTGCGTGTGGCAGAACTTGATGATGTCCTCGGCGGTGACGTCGGGATCCTTCTTCACCACGAAGGCCTTCACCGCCTCGTTGCTGCGCGCATCCTGGACGCCGACCACGGCGCATTCCAGCACGCCGGGATGGGTGGCGATGACTTCCTCGACCTCGTTGGGATAGACGTTGAAGCCCGACACCAGGATCATATCCTTCTTGCGGTCGACGATCTTGGTGGAACCGTCGTCGCCCATCACGCCGATGTCGCCGGTGCGGAAATAACCGTCCTCAGTCATTACCAGCGTGGTTTCCTGCGGCATGTTCCAATAGCCGGCCATCACCTGCGGGCCTTTGGCGCAGATCTCGCCGGTCTGCCCGATCGGCAATTCGTTGCCGGCGTCGTCGCGGATCGACAGATAGGTCGAGGGCAGCGGCAGACCGATCGTCCCGGTGAAGCCCTCGATGGTCGCCGGGTTGCAGGTCAACACCGGCGCGGTTTCCGAAAGCCCGTAGCCTTCGGCGATGCCGCAGCCGGTGAGCTTGCTCCACTGCTCGGCGACCGGGCGTTGCACCGCCATGCCGCCGCCGTTGGAAATCCGCAGCTTGGAGAAGTCCACCTTGTCGAAGCCCTCGGCGTGCAGCAGCCCGTTGTACAGCGTGTTGACCGCCGGGAAGCTGTTGACCTGATACTTCATCAGTTCCTTGATGAAGCTCTTCATGTCGCGCGGATTGGGGATCAACAGGTTGACGCCGCCGGCCCGCATGCCGAGCAGGAAGCAGGCGGTCAGCGCGAAGATGTGATACAACGGCAGCGCGCAGACGATGAACAATTGCTCGATCTTCGGCGGCTTGGTGAGCGCCGGCTGCAGCCAGGCGTCGTTCTGCAGCACGTTGGCGACGATGTTGCGATGGAGCAGGGTGGCGCCCTTCGACACGCCGGTGGTGCCGCCGGTGTATTGCAGGAAGGCGACGTCGTCCGGGCCGATTGTCGGCTTGGTGAGCTTGAGGCTGCGGCCGGCGGCAAGCGCGTCGTTGAACGCGACCTTGCTCGGCAACGAAAACGCCGGCACCATCTTCTTGACCCGGCGCACCACGAAATTGACGATCAGGCCCTTGAGGCCGAGCAGGTCGCCCATCGCGCCGACGATGACGTGCTTCACCGCGGTGCGGGCGATCACGTGTTCGACGGTGGAGGCGAAGTTCTCCAAGACGATGATCGCCTCGGCGCCGGAATCCTTCAGCTGATGTTCGAGTTCGCGCGGGGTGTAGAGTGGATTGACGTTGACGACGGCGAAGCCGGCGCGCAGCACCGCGGCGGTGGCGATCGGATATTGCAGCACGTTGGGCATCATCAGCGCGACGCGCGCGCCCTTCTTCAATCCCTTGCTCTGCAGATAGGCGCCGAGCGCCGTCGACATCTCGTCGAGCTGGCGATAGGTGATCGCCTTGTCCATGCAGATGAACGCCTTGCGGTCGCGGAATTTCGCGAAGCTCTCTTCCAGCAGATCGACCAGCGACGGGTAAAGTGTGACGTCGATGTCCGCGGGCACGCCCGGCGGATATTGCTTGAGCCAGATGCGCTCCATGATGTTTCCCCTCAAATCCTTCCTTGGAGCCTGCGGCTCCAATCGGTTGCCAGGCTCATGTCCATGCAAACGAAATCCACCTGAAATGCCAGGGCGCGTTCGATCGCCATAAACCTGCGGTCCCCGCTGTTGCGCGGGGCGCCTTGTTGGCGGGAAGTATTGGGCAAAGCCGCGGCCGAACGCAAGCAGCGGTTAGTCGAGGGGGTTAGTGCGGGAGGGGCGAAGTCCGCTGGATGGAACGCAACGCGGTTGCGCGTTCCGAGCCGCGGAATACGCGGGTGCGCTGCGTCAGGTGCGGAGCGTTAGAGACGCTGCGTCAGGTCTTCGGATCGGCTGGCTTGGCGTCGGAGGTATTCGCCTTGGGGGACGGCTTGGCGGCGGCCTTCGGCTTGTCCTTGGCGGCCGGTTTGGCGGCTGTCGCAGCCGGCGTTGCGGCCGGCGGCTTCGCAGTCGTGTCAGGTTTGGCGTGCACCGGCTTGGCGGGATGCGCGGGTTTCGCCGCGGCTTTCGGATCGATGGTCAGCGATACCCGGCCGTCGGCTGATTTGCCTTCCTTCGGGTCGGCGGCGCCGTCCGGTTTCTTGGCCGCCAGCGTCTTCTTGCCGCGCGGCTTCGGGGTCTGTTTCTGCGCTTCGACGGCGACCGCGGCGATCAGTTCGGCGCCGGTCTTTTTCGGGCCGGTGTAGACCACGATCGGCTCGGACGGCGCGGGGGCTGCGGCGAGCATGTCGACCGGGCGCAAGGTCGGCGCCTGCAGCCCGGCGCTGAAGAAGCTCATCGGGCTCTCGCCGGTCGCGCTGGCGACATTGTCTTCCTCGGATTCGTCGCTGGCCGGGCGCTTGCGCTTCGGGCCGCACATTTCGTCGCGCAGGTTCGGCGGCGCGGCGTCGATCGGCGCCAGGTTGTCGACGGTGCCGAGCGCCGGGCGAAGCCAGGTCAGCTGATTGGCGGAGAAGCCGCGTTCCAGCAATTGCGCGGCTTTCAGCGCGCGGGCCTGCGACGACGGCGCGCCGAGCACCACCGCGATCAGCCGCTTGCCGTCGCGGGTCGCCGACGCCACCAGGTTGAAGCCGGAGGCGCAGATGAAGCCGGTCTTGAAGCCGTCGGCGCCGGGATAGCGGCCGATCAGCCGGTTGAAATTCTGCGTCACCCGCTTGCCGAAGCGGATCGACGGGATGTGGACGAAATACTCGTATTCCGGCAGGTCGCGGATGATGGCGCGGGCCAGAATGGCGAGATCGCGCGCCGAAGTGATCTGTCCGTCGGCGGGCAGGCCGTTGGGATTGACGTAGGAGGTCTGGGTCATGCCGAGCCGCTGCGCGGTCTCGTTCATCTGCGCCGAGAAGCCGTCGATCGAGCCGCCGACGCCTTCGGCGAGCACCACGGCCATGTCGTTGGCCGACTTCACCAGCATCATCTTCAAGGCGTTGTCGACGGTGAGCTGGGTGCCGGAACGGAAGCCCATCTTCGAGGGCGATTGCGCGGCGGCGATCGGCGATACCGTCAGCAGCGTGTCGAGCGAGATCCGCCCGTCCTTGACCGCCTTCAGCGTCACATAGGCGGTCATCAGCTTGGTGACCGAGGCCGGATACCACGGATAGGTGGCATTCTCGGCCTGCAGCACTTTGCCTGTGTCAGCCTCGACCAGCAGCAGCGCTTCGGCATGCGCCGCGCGCGGCAGCACCGCGCCGGCGCAGAGCCCGGCGAGCAGCGCGATCAGCTTCAACGACGGCACGCGAAACGCGAGAGCAAGAGAATGCACTATCCGATTCCGGTCCTTTGGGGCCCGCGCGATGCGCAGATCCTTCGGTTGAGTTCGGCCTTCAAGCGTATCCAGCCGCCAAGCGCCATGGCGTGATCAAACCTATACCGGCTTGGGATCGCAGAACAGGGCTCGCGGCAGGTTATTCGTGGACGAAAGGGGCCAAAATTCGACCGCTCGGCCGCGCCCAGCGCAGGGATGATGGCACCGGAAAGCGCCGGGTCAGGGTTGTCAGCTCGTTCTTGCGTCCGCCGCATGGTCGAACGGAGCAGCCATGCTGGCGCGTGACGTCTCCTGCACCATGAACTGCGCCCGCGCCAGCGCCGCGAAATGGCCTTGCCGCGCCAACAGCTCGTCGAAAGTTCCGCTTTCGATCACCCGTCCGGCTTCGAACACCAGAATGCGCGTGGCGTGGCGAATGGTGGAAAGCCGATGCGCGATCACGAAGGTGGTGCGTCCCTTCATCACCTCGTCGAGCGCCAGATTGACCTTGGCCTCGGTCACCGCGTCGAGCGCGCTGGTCGCCTCGTCGAGGATCAGGATCGGCGGATCCTTGAGAAGCGCGCGGGCGATCGACAGCCGCTGCCGCTCGCCGCCGGACAGCATGCGGCCGCGCTCGCCGGCGTTGGTGGCGAATTTCTGCTCGCTGCGTTCGATGAAGTCGAGCGCCTGGGCGCGGCTGGCGGCGGTACGCAATTCCTCGTCGGTGGCATCCGGCTTGCCGACCCGCAGATTGTCGGCGATCGAGCGATTGAACAACAAGGCTTCCTGGAACACCACGCCGATATTGCGGCGCAGCCCGGCCAGCGTCAGGTCGCGGACGTCGAGGCCGTCGACTCGAATGACGCCGGACTGCGGATCGAAGGCGCGATGCAGCAGCGCGATCGCGGTGGATTTGCCGGCGCCGGTGGCGCCGACCAGCGCGATGGTCTCGCCGGGCTTTGCTGTGAACGACAGGTCGGCGATTGCCGGCCGCTTGCCGTCATAGGAGAACGACACGTCCTTGAATTCGACCAGGCCCTGCAGCCGCTCCGGATCGACCGCGTCGGGGCGGTCGCGCACCGCCGGCACGGCGTCGAGCACGTTGAAGAATTCCTGCAGCCGCGGCGCTTCCATGAACACGTTGTTGGTGAAGGCGACCACCTGTTCGAGCTTCTGGATCAGCATGGTGGCGAACGACACGAACATCACGATCTCGCCGACGCTGGTGAGGCCCTGCTCGTGCAGCGTGATGCCGACGCTGAAGATCGCCAGCACCGTGATGGTGGTGGAGGCCCGGGTGATCACCGTGACGATGGCCCACCAGGACAATACCGGCATCTGCAGCGCCAGCAGCCGGTCGGCGACGAAGCGCAGCCCCCGCACCTCGGCGTCGATCCGCACGAAGCTCTGCACCAGCGCCACGTTACCCAGCGCGTCGGAAGCCCGCGCCGAGAGGTCGCTGTATTGCTCCTCGACCTCGCCCTGCAGGCGGTAGGTCTTGTGCACCACCAGCGTGGTCAGCACGGTGAACACCACGCACAGGATGAACAACAGGATCGCCAGCCGCCAGTTGATATACAGCGACAGCGGCAGCAGCACGACCAGCGACAACAATGCTGCGAAATGCTCGCGGAAGAAGCCGAGCCACAATCGCCACAGCGCGTCGGTGCCCTGCAGCATCACCTTCATCAGCCGGCCGGAATGCGTGCCGGTGTGATAGGTCAAGGGCAGCTGCATGATGTGTTCGAAATAGCTGGTCAGCACCGCCTGGCGCTGGCGGTGCGCGAGCCGGTCGGCGTGCAGCGCCACCGTGGCGCTGCACAGGATGGTGAACAGGCCGAATGCCACCCAGGCGCCGAGCAGCGGCCAGGGCGATTGCGCCTCCGCCGCCAGCGCGCCGGTCGACAGGTTGCCGGACAGCACGTCGATGATGCGGCCAAACAGCACAGGCTCGGCGAATTGCGCGCCGGCCAAGAGCAGGTTGGCGAAGGCCAAAATCCAGCCGAGCCGCGCCTCCTTGCCGAGCAGTTGCAGCACCCGGGTGTAGAGACGAAGCATCGACATGCGCGGCACTCTCGGTCAGCCAGAAGCGCTATCGTTAAAGCATTTTGCGCTGCGAAGGAACTCGGCTCCGCGCGCCCTGCCGCGGCATCGGTGGACGGGCCGACCCTTGAGAATCATGGTCCCATCACTTAACCTGACGTTCCCATCAGCTCGGAGCCGGACGGCGCACGTCGTTCGTGTGGTTTCCGTTTGTTGATCGTCGTCAACGGTCATCGGCCCGCGTCATGCCATGTCATCCGCACACGTCCTAGCCAGCACGGTGCGGTCGACGCGGCGCTGACGGGGATTTGGTTTGGAGTGTTGCCGTTGGGTGATTTCCTGTTTCCGATCGATTCCGGTGCGGCGCTGGCGATCCACGTCGCGCTGTCGGCCGGCATCGTCGCGGCGATCATCGCGGTCGCGGCGGTGTTGCGCGAAAAGCGCGCCGGCGCCCGGCCAGACACCCCGTATGAGAGCGGCGTGCTGCCGGCGGCGCCGCCGCAGGGCCCGCAGAACGCGCCGTATTTCCTGATCGCCGCGCTGTTCGTGATCTTCGACATGGAAGCCGCGATCCTGTTCGCCTGGGCGGTGGCGGCGCGCGAGGCCGGCTGGACCGGGCTGATCGAGGCGGCGATCTTCATCGGCGTGCTGCTCTTGGCCTTGATCTATCTGTGGGTCGACGGCGCGCTCGACTGGGGTCCGGGGGAGCGCCAATGAGCTACACGCTGCAGCGTCCCGGCGACGAGATGCCGATCGAAGAGCAGATGGCGCGCACCAGCCTGTTCGCGCGGCTGGAAGATCTGGTGGCGTGGTCGCGCAAGAACAGCCTGTGGCCGTTCAATTTCGGCCTGTCGTGCTGCTACGTCGAGCAGGTCACAGCATTGACCTCGGTGTACGATCAGGCGCGGTTCGGCGCCGAGGTGATCCGCGCCTCTCCCCGGCAGGCCGATCTGCTGGTGGTGTCCGGCACGGTGTTTCACAAGATGGCGGCGCCATTGCTGCGGCTCTACGAGCAGATGCGGGCGCCACGCTGGGTGATCTCGATGGGCGCCTGCGCCAATTCCGGCGGTATGTATGACATCTATTCGGTGGTGCAGGGCGTCGACAGCTTTCTGCCGGTGGACGTCTACATCCCCGGCTGTCCGCCGCGCCCGGAAGCGGTGCTCGACGCGCTGATCATGCTGCAGCAGCAGGTCGGCAGCGAACGCCGGCCGCTCGGCGTCACCGTCGGCAACAGCGCCGGCCTCGGCTTCGACGCGCCGCGGCGGCGCGACCAGCGCCGCGATGAGCGCATGGCGCAGACCCTGCTCGATCCCCCGGAGAAGTTGTGAGCGCGGTGGATCTGGTCAACGAACTCAGCGCGCGGTTCGGTGAGGCGGTGCAGGGCGCGCAGCCGACGCATGACGCGTTCCCGACGCTGTGGATTGCGCCCGAGGCGATGCCGGCGGTGCATCGCTATCTGAAGCATGAGATCGCGCAGCCGTTTCCGCTGCTGGTCGACCTGTGGGCGATCGACGAGACCGCGCGGCATCATCGCGAGGGCCAACCGCCATCCGGCGTCACCATTGCGAGCCACCTGATGTCGCTGCAGCGCAACGCCGATATCCGGCTGAAATGCGCGCTTCCCGCCAACGATCCGCGGGCGCATTCGATCGCCGGGATCTATCCCAACGCCGACTGGTACGAGCGCGAAGCCTTCGACATGTTCGGCGTGCATTTCGAAGGCCGCCGCGATCATCGCCGGATTCTGATGCCGCCGTTGTGGGACGGCCATCCGATGCGCAAGGATCAGCCGGCGCGCGCCACCGAGCGACCGCCCTTCGTGATGACCGCGGCACTGTTCGACGCCGAGGAGCAGGCGCTTGCCGCCGATCCCGAGGCCTTGGGCCTGCCGACGCAGCGCGACGGCGTCGAACTGATGATCCTGAACTACGGCCCGCACAGCATGGCGACGCACGGCGTGTTCCGCATCGTGCTGGCGCTCGACGGCGAGGAGATCGTGGCGGCGCGGCCGGACATCGGCTTTCACCACCGCGGCGCCGAGAAGATGGGCGAGCGGCAGAGCTGGCATCAATACATCCCCTACACCGACCGCATCGATTATCTCGGCGGGGTGATGGGCGAAATGCCGTATCTGCAGGCGGTGGAGCGGTTGTGCGGCATCACCGTGCCGGCGCGCGCCGAGACCGTGCGCATCATGCTGTGCGAAATCTATCGCATCATGAATCACCTGCTGTTCTACGGCACGCTCGCGCAAGACACCGGGGCGATGTCGCCGGTGTTCTACATGTTCACCGACCGCGAGCGCGGCTACCGGGTGATCGAGGCGATCACCGGCGCGCGGATGCATCCCGGCTGGTTTCGCATCGGCGGGCTGGCGGCCGATTTGCCCGAAGGTTGGGACGCGCTGGTGCGCGATTTCCTCGACTGGATGCCGTCGCGGCTCGACGATTACGAAGGCATGGTGATGCGCAACGAGATTTTTCGCGCGCGCACCGTGGGCATCGCCGCCTATGACACCGCGACCGCGCTGGACTGGGGCATCACCGGGCCGGGGCTGCGCGCCACCGGCTGCGGTTGGGATACCCGCAAGCAGCGGCCCTATAGCGGTTACCAGAATTTCGAGTTCGAGGTGCCGACCGGGCATCGCGGCGACTGCTACGACCGCGCAAGGGTGCGGGTCGACGAGATCCGGCAATCGCTGCGCATCATCCGGCAATGCCTCGACCACATGCCGGCGGGGCCGATCAAGGCCGATCATCCACTCACTACGCCGCCGCCGCGCGAGCGCATGCTGCACGACATCGAGACCATGATTCACCATTTTGTCGGTGCCAGCTGGGGACCTGTCGTACCCGCCGGCGAAGCCACCGGGCAGGTGGAATCGGTGCGCGGGCTGACGCAATACGCGGTGGTGTCCGACGGCGAGACCACGTCGTATCGCACCCGCATTCGCACCCCGTCCTTCGCGCATCTGCAGTCCATCGCCACGATCGCGCCGGGGCTGACGGTGGCCGATCTCGTCGCCTATCTCGGCAGCATCGACTACGTGATGTCGGACGTCGACCGATGACGCTGAGCCCGCAAACCACGCAAGCGATCAGGAACGCCGCCGACAGCCACGGCGGCGCCAAAGCTGCGATGCTGGAAGCCTTGAAGCTGGTGCAGGCTGCGGAAGGCTACGTCTCCGACGCGCATCTGGCCGAAGCCGCGGCGAAGCTCGGCGTCAGCACCGCGGAGATCGACAGCCTCGCTACCTTCTATAGCCACATCTTCCGCTCGCCAGTCGGCGAGACCGTGATCCTGCTCTGCGACGGCTTGAGCTGTTATCTGTGCGGCGGCGACGCGGTGCGCGACGCGGTGATGCAAAAGCTCGGCATCGGCTTCGGCGAGACCACGCCGGACGGCAAGTTCACGCTGATCAACGTCTGCTGCATCGGTGGCTGTGACGTCGCCCCCGCGGCGCTGGTCGGCCCGGACCGCAAACTGGTCGGCCCGCTCAGCGCCGACGACCTCACCCAACTGATCGGGGGCGGGCGATGAGCGAAACCCCGCTGACCGGCCGCGCCCAGCCCGACCGCGAACCGCATCGCTTCGCCGAATGGCAGCGGCTCGGCGGCTATGACGCGCTGCGCGGCGCGCTGAAGCGGCATTCGCCGGAAGCGCTGGTGGCGATTGTCGAGGCTTCCGGGCTGCGCGGCCGCGGCGGCGCCGGCTTCCTCACCGGCACCAAATGGCGGCTGATGCGCAAGGCCGCGGAAGCCGCCGGCGAGGGACCGCGCTATCTCTGCGTCAACGGCGACGAGATGGAGCCCGGCTCGTTCAAGGATCGCCTTTTGATGGAGGCGCTGCCGCATCAACTGATCGAAGGCGCGATGCTTGCGGCCTACGCGGTCGGCGCCACCGAAGTGATCATCCTGGTGCGCGACGCCTATCGCGCCGCCGCCGTGGCGCTGACCCGCGCGATCACCGAGGCGGAATCCGCTGGCCTGCTCGGCCGCAATATTCTCGGCTCCGGCTTCGGCCTGAAGATGCGGCTGCACGCCAGCGCCGGGCGCTACATCGTCGGCGAAGAGACCGCGCTGATCGCTGCGATCGAGGGCGAGCGGCCGGTGCCGCGGCATCGGCCGCCTTATCCGGCGCAGAGCGGGCTGTGGGGCCGGCCGACCACGGTCAACAATGTCGAGACGCTGTCGGCGGTGCCGCACATCGTGCAAAACGGCGCGGAGTGGTTTCAGAAATTGTCGCGCACCGAAGAGGGCGGCACCAAGCTGTATGGCATCTCCGGGCGGGTGAACCGGCCGCAACTGATCGAGGCGCCGATGGGCACGCCGGCCGGCGAACTCATCGAAATGGCCGGTGGGATTCGTGATGGCCGCAAGCTGCTGGCGTTTCAGCCCGGCGGCGGCGCCACCGCGTTTCTGCAGGAAGCCGATCTCGACGTGCCGATGGATTTCGCCCACGTCAAGAAGGCCGGCAGTTCGCTCGGCACAGGTGCTGTGATCGTGCTCGACGATCAAAGCTGCCCGGTCGCGGCGATCGGCCGCCATGCAAGATTTTACGCGCGGGAAAGCTGCGGGCTGTGCACGCCGTGCCGCGACGGGTTGCCGTGGGTGGCGAAACTGCTCGATGCGCTGGAAGCCGGCCACGGCACGCAGCAGGACATCGACTTGCTGCACATGCATGTGGAGTTGGCTGGGCCATCCGGGCGCAGCTTCTGCGACCTGATGGCCGGCGCGATGACGCCGGTGAAAAGCGGGCTGGAACGGTTCGGCGATATCTTCGCCGCACACCTCAAAGGCCATTGTCCGGTGGGCCGATCATGAGCGTCAGAATCGAAATCGACGGCCGCATCATCGAGGCCAAGGCCGGCGACGATCTGTTGTCGGTGTGCTTGTCGCACGGCATCGACGTGCCGTATTTCTGTTGGCACGGCGCGCTGGGTTCGCTCGGCGCCTGCCGGCAATGCGCGGTGCGGGTCTATTCCGGCCCCGACGACGCGACCGGCAAGATCGTGATGTCGTGCATGACGCCGGCCACCGACGGCTTGCGGGTCTCGGTCGCCGATCCGGAAGCATCGAACTTCCGCGCCCGGGTGATCGAGTGGTTGATGGTCAACCATCCGCATGATTGCCCGGTGTGCGAGGAGGCCGGCTCTTGTCACTTGCAGGATATGACGGTGGCGACCGGCCACAATGAGCGCCGCTATCGCTTCGACAAGCGCACCCATCGCAACCAGGATCTCGGGCCACTTCTGACCCACGAGATGAACCGCTGCATCGCCTGCTATCGCTGCACCCGGTTCTATCGCGATTATGCCGGCGGCCGCGACCTCGATGCGTTCGGTGCCCATGACAACGTGTATTTCGGCCGCGCCGAGGACGGCGTGCTGGAAAGCCCGTTCGCCGGCAATCTCGCCGAGGTCTGTCCGACCGGGGTGTTCAACGACAAGGGCTGGTCGCACGACTACGCCCGCAAATGGGATATGCGCGCGGCGCCCTCGATCTGTCCGCATTGCGCGGTCGGCTGCAATCTGTTCGTCAGCGAGCGCGACGGCCGCGTGCGCCGGGTGCAGAACCGCTATCACGGCGCGCTGAACGGTTACTTCCTGTGCGACCGCGGCCGGTTCGGGCCGCTGCATGTGGTGTCGCCGCAACGGTTCACGGCGCCGCAGATCGCGGGTGCGGTCGTCAGCGAGCACGACGCGGTGGTGGCTGCACGCGCGGCGATCGAACAGGGCGCGATCGGCATCGGTTCGCCGCGCGCCTCGCTGGAGGCGAACTACGCGCTGCGCAAGCTGGTCGGCGCCGAACGCTTCTTCGCCGGCGTGTCCGATGCCGAGGCGAAGCTGGTCCGCCGCATCGTTGAAATCCTGCGCGCCGGTCCGGGGCAGATCGCGACGCTCTCCGAGATCGAGGCGTGCGACGCCGTGCTGGTGCTCGGCGAAGACCTGACCAACGTCGCGCCGCGGATTGCTCTTTCGCTGCGGCAGACCGCGCGCGGCGCCGAACGCGCGCTCGCGACGCAAAAGGGTGTGGCGCATTGGCTCGACCAGGCGGTGCGCACCGCCGGCGAAGGCCGCCGCAGCCCGATCGTGCTGGCTACGCCGGCACCCGACGCGCTCGACGACGTGGCTTCGCTGAGCCTGCGGCTTGATCCCTTGAGCATCGCGGCGTTCGGCGACGCGGTGGCTACGGCGTTGGCCGGCGGCGACGCGCCGAATAAGGCTGTCAACATCGCCAATGTCCTGGCGGCGTCAGAGCGTCCGCTGATCATCGCAGGCGCGAGCCTGGGTGCCGCGCAGATCGTCGAGGCGGCCGCCGCGATTGTCGCAGCATTGGGCACGAAAGCGCGGATCGTGCTGATCGCGCCGGAGGCCAATAGCCTCGGCTTGGCGCTGCTCGGCGGTGACGGCGTCGAGGCCGCGGCGGCTGCGCTCGAGGCCGACGTCGCGCGCAACGTCATCGTGCTGGAAAACGAGCTGTTCGAACGCGCGCCGCGCGGCGCGGTGGATCGCCTGTTCGCCGCCGCGACAACCGTGGTGGCGCTCGACGCGCTCACCACCGAAATTTCGGCCCGCGCCGACGTGGCCTTGCCGGTGGCGGCGTTCAGCGAGTCCGCCGGCACGTTTGTGAACTACGAAGGCCGCGCGCAGCGTTTCTTCGCCGCGGTGCAGCCGCAGGAGTATGCCCCCGCGTCGTGGCGCAGGTTGGCGGCGCTCGGCGCCGGCGACTGGGCCACGCTGGATGCGATCATCAAAGACCTCATCGCCGACCAGCCGGAGCTCGTCGGCGTTGTCGGCGCCGCGCCCGATGCGTCGTGCTCCTGCGCCCATGGCAAGATCGCCCGCGCGCCGCGGCCCTTGTCGGCGCACACCGCGGATGATCGCGCCGGACGCGATCCCGCGGCGACGCCGAAGCCCGATCCGGATTCGCCGCTCAGCTTCGGCATGGAGGGCGCCCGCGGCGCCGACGTGCCGGCGGCGCTTTTGACCGGCTACGAGACCCACGGCTTGCATTCCGCCAACGCGGTGACGCGGTTCGAGGAAGAGATCGGCGGGCCGTTGCGCGGCGGCGATCCCGGCGCGCGGCTGTTCAAGCAAGGCGACGCCGCGTTGTCGCCGGCTGCGCCATTCGCGCCGATCGACGGCCACGGCCCGCTGCTGGTGCCGCTTGACGACGTGTTCTCCGGCTCAGAGACCGGCCGCGCCAGCGCGCTGCTGGCGGCGCGGGCGCCGGCGCCGCGGCTGCTGTTGCATCCGGACGACGCCGCAGCACTCGGCCTCGCCGAATGCGCGTCAGTGATGCTCGACGGCGTTGCCTGTGCCGCGCCGCTGACGCTGGAGCCGAAGTTGGCGCGCGGCGTGGTCGCGGTCAGCGTCGGCAAGTTGCTGCCGCGCGGGCCGCTGCGCCGCGTTGTGGTGGAGGCCGCGCGATGATCGGCATGACGCTGACCGCGATCATCTCAACCATGCTGATCATGGTGCTGCTGGTGGTGGCCGGCACCTTCACCTGGGTGGAGCGCCGCGTGCTCGGCTTCGTGCAGGAGCGGCTCGGGCCCAATCGGGTCGGGCCGTTCGGCTTCCTGCAATGGGTCGCCGACACCGTGAAGATTCTGACCAAGGAGGACCGGCCGCCGCCGGGTGCGGATCGCGTCGCCTATATCCTGGCCCCGATGGTGGCGGCGACGCCGGTGCTCGCCGGCTTCGGCGTGGTGGCGTTCGGCGACGGGCTGTCGCTGGCGAATATCGACGTCGGCGTGATGTTCCTGCTCGGCATGATGGGGCTCACGGTCTACGGCGTGGTGCTCGGCGCTTTGGCCTCGAACAGCCGTTTTGCGCTGATGGGGGGGCTGCGCGCCGCGGCGCAGATGCTGGCCTATGAGACGTTTCTTGGGCTGTCGCTGCTCGGCGTGGTGATGCTCGCCGGCAGCCTGTCACTGACCGAGATCGTGCACGCGCAGCGCGATGTCTGGTTCGTGCTGCTGCAGCCGTTCGGCGCGGCGCTGTTCTGCATCGCCGGCGTCGCCGCGGCGCATCGGCTGCCGTTCGATCTGCCGGAATCCGAGAACGATCTGGTCGCCGGCTATCTCACCGAATACACCGGGATGTCGTTCGGGTTGTTCTTCCTCGGCGAATATCTCGCGGTGCTGCTGGTTGCATCATTGGCGGTGACGCTGTTCTTCGGCGGCTGGCTCGGGCCCTGGCTGCTCGGGCCCTGGTTGCCCGGGCCGATCTGGTTCGGGCTCAAGGTCGGCGTCATCGCGCTGATTTTCATCTGGATCCGCGCCACGCTGCCGCGGCCGCGCTACGATCAATTGGTGCGGTTCGCCTGGAAGATCGCGCTGCCGCTGGCGCTCGGCAATCTGCTGCTCACCGGGCTCATCGTGGTAGCAAGGAGCGCGCCATGATCGGCTGGCTGGAAGCGCTATTCCGCGTCGGCCGCAAGCTCGCGGCCAAGACCGTCACGGTGCAATATCCCGAGGTGAAGCCGAAACTGCCGCCGCGCAGCCGCGGTCGCATCGTGCTCACCCGCGATCCCGACGGCCAGGAGCGCTGCGTCGCCTGTAACCTCTGCGCGGTGGCCTGTCCGGTCGGCTGCATCGACCTGTCGAAAGCCGTGGCCGAGGACGGCCGCTGGTATCCGGAGCACTTCCGAATCAATTTTGCGCGCTGCATCTTCTGCGGCTATTGCGAGGAGGCCTGTCCGACCGCCGCGATCCAGCTGACGCCGGATTTCGAATTGAGCGAGTGGCGGCGCGACGCTTTGGTTTATGACAAGCAGGATCTGCTGATCGCAGGCCAAGGCAAGGTGCGCGGCTATCGCTATTGGTCGGTCGCCGGCAAGGCGATCGCAGGCAAGGACAAGGGCGAAGCCGAGCACGAGGCGCCGCCCGTTGATTTGAAGGGATTACGACCCTGAGCCCGCTGCTCGCCGTTTACGCCGGATCGTTGGCGCTGATCGCCGCCGCCCTTGCGGTGACGCGCTACAACGTCGTGCACGCGCTGCTGTATCTGTTGGCGATGCTGCTGGCGCTGGCGGCGGCGTTCTTCGCGCTGGGCGCGGCGTTCGCCGCGGTGCTGCTGATCATGGTCTATGCCGGCGCGATCGTCGTGCTGTTCGTGTTCGTGGTGATGGCGGTCGGCACCTCGCCGCAGGCGATCGCCCGCGAGCGCGAAATGTTGCAACGAAGCTGGCCGATGCCGGCGGCGATCAGCGTGCTGGTGGCCGCGCCGTTTCTGTTCGGGATCGGCGAGCAGGCGGCGGGCAACACCGCGCCAATCGCCGCGCAAGCCGTCGGCCGCTTGCTGTTCGGCCCATGGGCCTGGGCGATCGAGCTCGCCTCGTTCCTGTTGCTCGCCGGCTTGATCGGCGTGCGCCATATCGGCCGCGACCGCGCCCAGGAGCCAGAGGAATGACCGGCACCGCGCTCACCGGAATGATGATCGTCGCCGCCGGCCTGTTCGCCACCGGCGTGTTCGGCGTGCTGGCGCGTCGCGGCATCCTGTTTCAACTGATCGCGCTGGAAGTGGCGCTGAGCGGTCCGGCCTTGGCGTTCATCGCCGCCGGCGCCTATCACGGCGACGCCGAAGGGCAGGGCATGTTCGTGCTGGTGCTGACGCTGGCCGCCGCCGAAGTCGCGGTCGGCCTGGCGCTGTTCCTGCGGATTCGCCGCAGCAAGGGCAGCGACGACAGCGACGCCGTCAGCGGGCTGAAGGGATGAGCATGGCGAGCCTGCTGCCCTTCGTCCCAGTCTCCGCGCTGCTCGGCTTCGTGCTGCTGGCGCTGGTGCCGCTGCGCTTGCGGCGCGGTGTCGTGATCGGCGTCGGCGTCGGCGCGGCGATCGTGCCGGCGCTCTTGATGCTGCCGGTGGGCATCGTCTGCGTCGGCGGCGCCTGCGAGACCGGCGCGGTGGTGACGATCCTGACCATTCATGTCGGCCAGCTCGCCGCCCAAATCGCGATGTCGCTCGATCCGTTGAGCGTGGTCGCCGGCATCACCGTCGCGGTGGTCGGCGCCTTGGTGATGATCTATGCCGGCGCCTATATGAGCGAGGAGCCGGTCGGCGATCTGCGGCGGTTCTTCGCCTATATGAACCTGTTTCTCGCCGGCATGCTGGCGGTGGTGCTGGCGGCCGACGTGCTGCTGCTGTTTCTCGGCTGGGAAACTATCGGGCTTTGTAGCTTCTTCCTGATCGCCTACTACACGAAGCGGCCGAAGGCGGTGGCGGCGGGCACCAAGGCGCTGGTCACCACCCGCGTCGCCGACACCATGCTGCTCGCCGGCTTGATGCTGCTGTTTCTGGCGACCGGCACCACGCGGTTCGACGGCATGCTGGCCGGCGTCGGCTCAATCGACGCCTGGCATCTGGCGCCGATCGCCGGATTGATCGCGATCGGCGCGCTCGGCAAATCGGCGCAGATCCCGTTTCACACCTGGCTGCCGAGCGCGATGGCCGGACCGACGCCGGTGTCGGCGCTGCTGCATTCCGCCACCATGGTGGCGGCCGGCGTGATCCTGCTGGTGCGCCTCGCGCCGCTGTTTGCCGCCGTCCCCGAAATCTCGGCCTGCGTCGCGGTGCTCGGGCTCGCCACCGCGATGCTGGCGGCGTTGGCGGCCTTGCTGCAGACCGACGTCAAGAAGCTGCTGGCATTTTCCACCATGAGCCAGATCGGCTTCATGGTGCTGGCGCTCGGCATCGGCGCGCCGGCCGCCGCCTTGGCGCATTTCGCGATCCACGCGGTGTTCAAGTCACTGCTGTTCCTCAGCGCCGGCATCATGAGCCATGGCGCGCATGGCGACACCGGCATCGAGGCGCTGCGCGGCTCGCGGCGCCGCCAGCCGCTGGCGTTCTGGACTTTCGCGATCGGCGCCGCGGCGCTCGCCGGGCTGCCGCTGGTCACCGCCGGCTGGTACTCCAAAGAGGCGATGCTCGGCGCGGTGCTGAGCAGCGGGCTGTGGGGCGTGCCGCTGTGGGCGCTGGCGGTCGCGGCGGTGGTGCTGACCGGCACCTACAGTTTTCGCGTGGTGTTTGTTGCCGCGGGACGCGGCCCGGACAAATCGATCGCGCCGTGGGAAGGGCTCGCGGTGTGGGCGCCTCTGGTGGCGCTGGCGGTGCTGGCGGTGCTCAGCGGTTTCCTGGTCGATGCGCTGATCCGGTTCGACGGCGGCACGCCGAGCGAACTGCCGTGGATCGCCACGCTGCTCGGCGCCGCTGCTCCGCTGGCCGGCGTCGCGCTGGCGCGGCATCTGGTGGTTTATCCGCAGCTGCTCGACCAGCTCAGGGCCAAACTGCGGCATCGCAAAGTCTTCCGCATCGACAGCCTGTACTATTTCATTCTGGTGCGCGGCTTCCGCAAGCTGAGCCAGGTCATGGCCGGGCCCGGCGGCGAGCAAGCCATCGCGCCGGTGCTCGAGGCGCCGCCGATCGACGTGGTGAAGCTGGTGGCGGGCGATCCGATCGGCCGCGCGCTGGTCGCATCGGCGACGCGGCTGGTGAAGGCCGTGGTCGCGGCGTTCGATCCCGACCGGATCGATCTTTTGTGGATGCGGTTCGCGCGCGCGCTCGGGCGGGCCTGGGAGCATGTGCACCGAATCCAGACCGGCCGGGTGCGGGATCAATCGCTGGGCCTCGCGCTCGGCTTCGCGGGACTTCTGTTGTTTGCCTGGGGGACGTCATGGCGCTGATTGCGCTCCTGTTGCTTCCGATGTTCGGCGGCTTTGCGGCCTATTTCCTCGGGTCGCGGCGCGACGCCGACCGCTGGGTGTCGATCGCCTCATTGGCCGCCACGCTCGCGATTCTGATCGTCACCGTCGCCGGCGGTGACGACGGCCGCTGGCTGGCCAAGGTCGATCTGCCCTGGGTGCCGTCGTTCGGAATCTCGATCAACTTCGCGCTCGACGGGCTGTCGGCGGCGCTGATCGGCATCGCGGCCGGCCTCGGCATCATCGGCGTGATGGCGTCATGGCACGAGATCAAAGTGGATTCCGGGCTGTTTCACGCCTGCCTGTGCTGGACGGTGTCCGCCACCATCGGCGTGTTCCTGTCGTTCGACCTGCTGGTGTTCGCGTTCTTCTGGGAGGCGCAGCTGATCCCGAGCTTCATGCTGATCGCGGTGTGGGGCCACGGCGCCAAGGAAAGCGCCGCGCTGAAATTCCTGATCTTCAACGCGGTGGCCGGCTTCGGCCTGCTGGCCGGCGTGTTCGGACTGGCGTCGATGGCCGATACCATGACCTTCAACGCCTTCACGCTCGCCGAACTCAAACTATCAACGCCGATGCAGGTCTGGCTGCTGCTGGGCTTTTCGCTGGCGTTCCTGGTCAAGCTCTCGGTGCCGCCGTTCCACGCCTGGCTGCCCGACGCGCATACGCTGGCGCCGACCGCGGGCTCGATCCTGCTCGCCGGCCTGCTGCTGAAGACCGGCGCCTACGGCCTGTTCCGCTTCAGCCCGATGCTGTTTCCCGATGGGCTGCTGGTGCTGGCGCCCTACGGCATTGCGCTCGGCGCGGCGGGTGCGCTGTATGGCGGCGTGGTGGCCTGCGGCCAGACCGACGCCAAGCGGCTGGTCGCCTACACCTCCGTCGCGCATATGTGCATCGTGCTGATGGGCGTCGCCGCCGGCGTCGAATACGCGTTGGCCGGCGCGGTGGTCGAGATGGTGGCGCATTCGTTCTCCGCCTCGGCGCTGTTCCTGTTGATCGGCGCGTTGTACGAGCGCACCCAGACCCGCGACCTGCGCGAACTCGGCGGGCTGCAGCAGAGCGCGCCGAAATTCGCCGCCGCCTTCGCGCTGTTCTGCTCGGCGCTGCTGGCGCTGCCGGGGACGGCGAATTTCGTCGGCGAGGCGCTGGTGGTGGTCGGCATCTTCCAGGTCAACTGGCCGTTCGCGCTGCTGGCGCTGAGCACGCTGATCGTCTCGGTGGTGTACGGCACGCGGCTGTTGAAGGGGGTCACCTTCGGCGCGGCGTCGCCCGCGGTGGTGCGCGATCTCGGCTGGCGCGAAATCGCCACCGTGCTGACGCTGGCCGCCGGCACCATCGCGGTCGGATTGTATCCGCAAAGCGTCATCGGGCTGGTCGGCCCGGCGCTCAAGGCGGCGCTGGTGCCGCACCTGCCATGACCGCAGCCCAACTCTTCGCGCTGTCGCCGCTTGCGGCCCTCGCCATCGGGGCGGTGATCGCGATGCTGTTGGCGCCGGTCACTCAATCCGCCGCGGCGGCGCGGATCGCTGCCGCGACAGGTCTCGCCGTTGCGGCGCTGCTGGAGATCCTGCGGGCCGGCGTCCCGCCGGCGCCGATCGGCGCGCTGTTCACCGACGACGGGCTGGCGCGCTACGGCACCGCCTATGCGGCGCTGTTCGGCCTCGCGGCGCTGGTGTTCCTGCGCGTTGCCGGCGTCGCCAAGGAAGCGCCGGCGCTGGTGGCTCTGGTCGCGCTCGGCGCCGCCTCGCTGACCGGCGCCGGTCACGCCGCGACGCTGTTTCTCGGGCTCGAACTGATCAGCCTGTCGCTGATCGCGCTGTTTGCCTTCCCGCTGACCGGGATGGCGCTGGAGGCGAGCTACAAGTTTCTGGTGATGAGCGGGCTCGCCACCGCGGCGCAACTGCTCGGCGTGGCGCTGATCTATGCCGAGACCGGCGCGCTGGATTTTCCCGGCTGGGTCGGCCACGGCCCATTGTTCGCGCTCGGCACCGCGCTGCTGCTGGCTGGCCTGGCATTCAAATTCTCGCTGGCGCCGTTCCACATGTGGACGCCCGACGCGTTCCAGGGCGCGCCGGCCGGCGCCGCGGCGCTGGCGGGCGTAGTGTCGAAGGCCGCGGTGGCGATCGCGATCCTGCGGCTGAACAGCGAGGCGCAATTGCCGCAGCCATTGTGGAGCGCCGGCCTCGCCACGCTGGGTGCCGCGTCGGTGCTGGTCGGCAATGTGCTGGCGCTGCGGCAGCAGCTGTTGCCGCGGATGCTCGGCTACTCGACCATCGCGCATTCCGGCTATATCGCGATGATCCTGGCGTCCGGCGCGCCGGGCACCAGCGAGGCGGTGCTGTTCTATCTCGGCATCTACGCGCCGGCCTTGACCGCGACGCTGTGCGCCTCGGCGATGCTCGGCCCGGCGCCGATGCTGGAGGATCTGCGCGGGCTGGCGCGCAAGCGGCCGCTGGAAGCCACCTCGTTGTCGGTCGGGCTGTTGTCGCTGGCGGGGCTGCCGGTGGCCGGCGGCTTCGTCGCCAAATTATATCTATTCAAGGCGCTGGTGCAGTCGGAGTCCTGGATCCTGTTGGCAATCGCGATGGTCGGCGCAGCGCTCGGCTTCTATTATTACATTCGGTTCTTCACCGCGCCGTTTTTCGGCCACGGCGGCATCGAGCCGGCGCCGCGGCACCGCTTCGATCGCTTGCTGTTGATCTTTTGCTTCGGCCTGATCATGTTGTTCGGCTTCGAGCCGCTGGTGCTGATCACCGCGGTGAACTCGGCGCTCGCGGTGCGATAGCGTTGGATTGAGGCGCTTCAAAACTCCCAGGCCGTCATTCCGGGGCACGAGCAGCGATAGCTGCGAGTGAGCCCGGAATCCATAATCCCTGCAGGGGTTATCGATTCCGGACTTGCTCGTTCTTCGAACTCGCAATCCGGAATGACGACGACATTGGGTTGGATGATCAATCCCAACCGAACGGTCTCCAAACGAAAAAGCGCAGGACGACGTTGCCGTCATCCTGCGCTGCAATCGTTGTGCAAACAGATTCCGCAGTTATCAGGCGGCGGCGGCGAGGCGTCCCGCCGCGAGGCCGGTTTCCAGATCGGCGATGATATCGTCGATGTGCTCGAGGCCGACCGAAAGCCGGACGTAGCCGTCCGACACCCCGGTCGCGAGCTGGTCCTCGGCCGAAAGCTGCGAGTGGGTGGTCGACGCCGGGTGAATCGCCAGGCTGCGGGCGTCGCCGATATTGGCGACGTGGTACAACAGCTGCAGCGCGTCGATGAATTTGCGCCCGGCCTCCTTGCCGCCGGCGAGTTCAAAGCCGACCAGCCCGCCGAACTTGCCGTTGAGATATTTGTCAGCGCGTTCGCGGGCGACCCCGGTGAGCTTGGAGGGATGGATCACCTTGGTGACCTCGGGGCGCTTTTCCAGGAAGTCGGCGACGGCTTGGGCGTTCTGCACGTGGCGTTCGATGCGCAGCGGCAGGGTTTCCAGGCCCTGGATGATCTGGAACGCGTTGAACGGCGACAGCGCCGAGCCGATGTCGCGCAACAGCGTGGTGCGGGCCTTGATGATATAGGCGACCGGGCCGATCGGCTTCACCGCCTCGACCCAGACAGCGCCGTGATAGCTTGGGTCCGGGGTGTTCAGCGCCGGTTGCCGCTCGGGGAATTTCTCCCAGTCAAAGTTGCCGCCGTCGACGATCACGCCGCCGATCGAGTTGCCGTGGCCTCCGAGATATTTGGTGGCCGAATACACCACGACCGCCGCGCCATGATCGAACGGCCGCACCAGCAACGGGGCGGCAGTGTTGTCGACGATCAGCGGGATGCCGAATTTGCGGCCGATCGCGGCGACTTCGGCGATCGGAAACACCGCCAGCTTCGGATTCGGCAGGGTTTCGGCGTAGTAGGCGCGGGTGCGGTCGTCGGTGGCGCGGGCGAAGGCTTCGGGATCGGCCGGATCGACGAAGCGGACTTCGATGCCCTGATCCTTCAGCGTGTTGGCGAACAGATTCCAGGTGCCGCCATAGAGATCGGTCGAACTGACCACGTTGTCGCCGACCCGGGCGAGGTTCTGCAGCGAGAACGCCGAGGCGGCCTGACCCGACGACACCGCGAGCGCCGCGACGCCGCCTTCCAGCGCGGCGACGCGCTGCTCGAGCACGTCGTTGGTGGGGTTGCCGATCCGCGTGTAGATGTTGCCGAGCTCCTTCAGCGCGAACAGGTTGGCGGCGTGCTCGGTGTTGTGGAACTGATACGATGTGGTCTGAAAGATCGGCACCGCGACCGACCCGGTGGCCGGGTCGGCGCGCCAGCCGGCGTGAAGCGCGAGCGTATCGGGATGAAGCTTTCTGGTCATGGAACGGATCCTTCGACAATGATGCGACTGGGACGGCTATGACGATCCGACACAGCGCTGCGATCGCCCGGGTGTTGGGCGTTGCGCTGCGTCGGATGGTTCGATGTTCGAAGCCCGGGACAGCGCAATCACGCCTCTGGCTCGGCGTGAAGTCAACCGGAGGCGGGAAATAAAAATCTCCTGCTGGCGCTAATGCACCCGGCAGGCGCTGTCCGTTGCCGTTATGCGGCGACGAGACAGAATATTCTTCTTTGTCGAAAAGGATGGCGTCTCCCCGACAGACCGCGCTGCGAAGGTGGTGGAGACCAGGCCAAGAAAAAGGCCGCCATTGCTGGCGGCCAAGTCTAGGGAGGAAACGCCCAAGGAGGGCTCGACAGCGAAGCTCGCTGCCGCACGGTTGAGCAGCGACGCTCAAGCGTCCATGGCGTGCAGGTGCTGGCGGTTGCGCAGCACGATCTGCCTTGCTCCGGAGAAGCCAAGAATGCCCTGGCTGTGGAGCTGCGACAGCGCACGAGAAACGGTTTCGAGGGTGAGGCCGAGATAGTCGCCGATGTCGCGGCGGCACATCGGCAGCGCCATCAGGCCGGCGACGGCGAGGCGACGGTCCATCTCGAGCAGGAAGTTGGCGACGCGCTCCATCGCGTTCTTGCGGCCGAGCAGCAGCATGTGATCTTCGGCGTGACGCAGTTCGCCGGCGGTCATCGCCCACAGGCTGCGCGCGACGTTGACGTCGGTGGCGGCGGACTGTTCCAGGCTGCGGCGCTTCAGGAGGCGGACCGTGGTGTCGACGATGGCCTCGGCGGTCAGCCGATGCACCGGACCCGATTCCAGGCCGAACACGTCGCCCGGCAGGTAGAAGGCGCCGATCTGGCGGCGACCGTCGGACAACAGCTTGTAATTGCGAACCGCGCCGGTGACGACCTGGTAGACGTATTCGGCGGCTTCGTCCTCGCCGTAGATTTCCTCTTCCTTGCGATAGGAAAACTCGGAGGCCACCAGGCCGGCGTGGCCAGTCACCATCGAGAACTGATCACCCGTCGCAAAAGCCGCATTGCCCGACTTGGCGGCGCTGTCCGAGGTTCTGACCGACTGGTTGAGCATTCGCCATCTCCTGTGCGGAAGTTGATGGACGCTTTCTAGCCAACTTTACCGGCATCAGAAATTCGGCGGCTTATCTTAAGGGGGTTTCCCTAAGTAGTTTACCGGAGGTTGTGGTCCGAATCGGGGGCTTAACGCCCGGCCTGCATCGCCCCGCGGATGTGGCTGACCAGATTCTCTTCGAGATGCGGCTTCAGCACCACATGATAAACGCCCGAGGCCGCCGCGCGCACCGAAATGCTCTCGTCGGGATAGCCGGTGATCAGCACGATCGGGGCCTCGATGTGACGGTCGCGCAGCTTCTTGGCGAGGTCGATGCCGTTCATGGTCGGCATTTTGTAGTCGATCACGATGCAATCGACCTTGTTGTCGGCAACGGTCTCCAGCAGCGCCGCGCCGCTGCGGAAGGTGCGGACCTCGAAGCCGTCGGTCTCCAGCAAAAAGCGCAGCGAGCCGAGGACGCCGAAATCGTCGTCAACCACGTAAACAATTGTCGCGGGACTTGCCATCACGAATGCCCGCGCAGCGTGAAGTTGGGTGAGAAATGCATCCTTTCCGATAGGACAGATCTTCGCAGCGCCGCTTGATCTAACTCAATCCTTGAGGGCGCCGCCGCGAATCGCCAAGCGCACCAGTTCCGATAGGCTGCCGGCCTGCATTTTCGTCATCACGTTGGCCCGATAGACCTCGATGGTGCGCGGGCTGATGTCGAATTCGCGGGCGATCACCTTGTTGGAAAGCCCGGCGACCAGGCCGTCCATCACCTGGCGCTCGCGCGGCGACAGCGTTTCGATCCGCGCCGCGATGTCGGGCGCGACGGCTTCGCCGCGGCCGCCGTCCTTCGGCTGCTTCAGCGCGGTTTCGATCATGCCGATCAGCCGATCGTCTTCGAAAGGTTTCTCGATGAAATCGACCGCGCCGAGCTTCATCGCCTCGACCGCCAGCGGCACGTCGCCGTGCCCGGTCATGATCACCACCGGCAGCGGATTGCCGTTCGTCTTCAGCCGCTTCAACAGGTCCATGCCGTCGATGCCCGGCATCCGGACGTCGGACACCACGCAGCCGAACTCCAGCGTCGACAGCGCGTCGAGAAATGCCACCGCGGATTCGAACAGCACCACCTGGAAGTCGACCGAGTCGAGCAGGAACTCCAGCGAATCCCGCATCGCAGGATCGTCGTCGATCACGTAGACGTTGCCCCTAGGTGGCATCGGCGAGATCCTCACTGGCTGCGGCAGGCAAGGTGAAGCGGAAGGTCGCGCCGCCTGCGGAATTGGTTTCGGCCCACATCCGGCCGCCATGCGCCTCGATGATCGAGCGGCTGATCGACAGGCCGACGCCCATTCCGGTTTCCTTGGTGGTGAAGAAGGTCTGGAACAGGTTGGACTTGACGTCTTCTTGGAAGCCGCCGCCGGTGTCGGAGACCGCGACTTCGACCATATGATCGGCAACCCTGGTGTTGGACACGGCCAGCTCTTTTTTCTCGGACGGCGCCATCGCTTCCAGCGCGTTGCGGAACAGGTTGACCAACACCTGCTGGATTTGCACGCGGTCGACAAGCACAAGATCGCTTTGCGAATCCAGACTGAAGCGCAGCACCACGCCCTGTTCGCGGGCGCCGGACAGCCCCAACGCGCCGGCTTCTTCGATCAATTTGGCGAGACTTTCCACCCGTTTTTCGGATTCTCCCCGGGAGACGAAGTCGCGCAGCCGGCGGATGATCTGGCCGGCGCGGATCGCCTGCTCGGCGGCACGGTCCATCGCCGCCTCGATCTTCGGCCGGTTCGGATCGTCGCTGCCGGTCAACAGCCGGCGCGATCCCTTCATGTAATTGCTGATCGCCGACAACGGCTGGTTGAGCTCATGCGCCAGCGCCGAGGCCATTTCGCCCATCGCGCTCAGCCGCGAGACATGCACCAGCTCCGATTGCAGCTCGTGTAGCCGGGCCTGGGTCTGCTGATATTCGGTGAGGTCGCGGATGAAGCCGGTGAAGTGGGTTTCCCCGCCGGAACGCATTTCGCCGATCGTCAGGTGGATCGGAAAGGTGGTGCCGTCGCGGCGCTTGCCGGTGACGATGCGGCCGATGCCGATGATGTGGCGCTCGCCGGAGGCGCGGTAACGGTCGAGATGGTTGTCGTGCCGCGCCCGATCCGGTCCGGCCATCAGCTCGCTGACGTTGCGGCCGATCGCCTCGCCCTCGGAATAGCCGAACAGCCGCTCGGCGGCGCTGGAGAAGAATTGCATGATGCCGTGGCCGTCGATCACGATCATGGCGTCCGGCACGGTATCGAGGATCGAGCGCAACTGGCTCTGCTGGCTCCGCAGCGCGTCTTCCAGCAATTTCTGGTCGTCGATGTCGACGATGATGCCGCACAGATGCCGCGGCGTGCCGTCCTCGGCCCTGACCACGCCGCCGCGGGCGCGGACCCAGTGGCAGGCGCCGGATCCGCGGCGCTCGATGCGATATTCGACGTCGAACTTGTCGCCGGCATCCACCGATTGTTTCAGCGCCTGCACGGTGCGGGCGCGGTCCCCGGGCGACAGCAAAGACAGGAAAACGTCGTAGCTGATGGGTTTTTCGCCGGTGAATCCGAACAGCTCGCGGGCGTTTTTCGACCAGCTCAGTTCGCGCGTGGCCAGGTCGAGTTCCCAGACCCCGATGCCGGACTCCTCGATGCCGAACTGCAGGCGTTCACTACGCGACCGATCATCGAAGGAAGACTGCTTGTTGTCGGTCACGCTCCGCCTTCACCCGTTGATTATGTCGTTCATATCACAACGACATTCGGGTTCGCAACACAGTCGGAACGAGTCGCAAGAATCAAACGTGGCGGCGGCAGAGCCCCGTCAGCACAACCAGCCGTAGGCCTGTCGGGGCGGCGTCAGCCCGCCTTCGATATCTGATCGTCTTCCGGCGAGTTCAGATAGAAGCCGGACATGGTGTCGACCCAGCACAGATGGTCGTGGACTTCCTTGACGCCGCAGACGTTCTCGGCGGCGACGATCGCCGCCTTGCGCGAACGTTCCTCGGTGATCACGCCGGAGAGATGGACCACGCCGTCGCGGACGATGACGCTGAGCCCGAACGGCCGCCAGTCGTTGTGTTCGATGGCGGTGGTGACGCGGGTGCGGATCTGGTCGTCGGCCTCGCTGGGGGCGGGCACGTCGCGGGCCAGATTGGCCACCGCCTGCAGCAGGTTCTTGCGGGTGACGATGCCGACCATATGGCCGTTCTGCATCACCGGCAGGCGTTTGACGTGATGCTTTTCCATCGCCTTGACGATCTCGGCGACGGTCGCCTCGGCGCTGACCGTGTGCGGATGCGTGGTCATGATCTCGCCGACCTTGCGGCCGTGCTCGTGAACGAAATCCGACGCCGATTGGCCGGGGCCGAGCAACAGCCGCAGCCAGCGGCCGCGCTTGCGCTCGGTGCCGATTTCGGCGCGCCGGATGAAATCGCCTTCGGAGATGATGCCGATCAGTTCGCCGGCCGCGTTGACCACCGGCAGCCCGCTGACGTGCTGCGACAGCATGATGTTGGCGGCGTCGACGATCGAGGCGTCGGGGCTCACGGTGACCACCTGCTTGGTCATGATCTGATGCGCGCGCATGTTTGTCTCCCGAATTCGCCGGTGGCGATGCTGCAAACCTAGTCGCAACGAAACCGTCGGCGATTGATACAGGTCAACCCACGGCTGTGCGACGCGCATCGGTGCTAACCGGATTCGTCGCCGCCGCCGCGTGTCGAGCCGGCGCGACGAAGGATCAGTGCGACATCAGCGCCGGAACGGTCAGCGACTTGAACATGCCGCGGGTGACGCCGCCGAGAATGAACTCGCGAATCCGCGAATGGCCGTAGCCGCCCATCACCAGCAGATCAGCGCTGGTATCGGCGGCGGCCGACAGGATCGCGCTATGAATGTTGTGCGGTTCGCAGGCGAATTTGTTGGCCGACGCCGCCAGATCGTGGCGGGCGAGGTGGGCGATCAGCGCATCCGCCAACAGGTCCTCCGGCACATCCTCGTCCTCGTTGATGGCGACGATCTCGATCTGCCCCGCCTTGTGCAGGAACGGCATGGCGTCCCTGACGGCGCGGGCCGCCGGCCGGCTGCCGTCCCAGCAGATCAGCACGCGGTCGAGCTTGAGCGGCCCGGTATGGATATAGGGAATCAGCAGCATCGGCTGCCCTGAATTGAACAGCACGGCTTCCGGCAGCGCGTCGTGGTGGCTCCGCCGGGAGCGATCGGCTTGCGCGACGATGCTGAGGTCGTACAGCCGCGAGATTTCCGACAGCGTCTGGTTGGCCAGCGCGGGGCTGTCGCAGATGGTGCGGCCGCCATGCGACAGCCCGGAATTGCGCACCGCGAGTTGGAATTGGTCGAGCCGTTGCGCCGCCAGATCGAGGTCGGTGTTGTACTGCGTGGCGTCGGCAAAATACGCCGCGGAGGCGCCGACCACGATCGCCGGGTTGATCGGCTGATAGGCGCAGGCGATGCCGTCCAGATGCGCTTCGAACAGCTGGGCGACGGAAATGGCGCAGTCGATCACCGAGTCGGCGGGTCGATCGACCGGAAGATGGACCAGGATATCGTTCGGCATGGCGGCGCTCTTTCTTGGATACTCATCGGCGGCTTGCTATGCGGCGACTATATCGCCATGGCGCCGCGCCACTTTGATCTATCTCATCCCGTCGTTGCCGCGCGCGGCTTAGATCAATCTCAGCATCGTCAGGCTTGAGACGTCGGTGGCGTTGCCGAGCAGGGGGAGCCGATGACTTATGCGACCGTGATGGTCAGCTTGGCGTTCGACCGGCCCAACACGCGCCGGCTCGACGTCACCGTCAAGCTGGCCGAATTGTTCAATGCCGGCGTGATCGGGATCGCGGCGTCGGATTTCAGCCCGCCGCTGTACTACACATCCGGCGAACAGGCGCAGAAGCTGTTGGCGCAGGGGGCGACCCTGATCACCACGCGGACCGCAGAACTCGAGGCGGAATTCCGTGCCGCGATGCAGCCGCTCGGCCGCGCGGTGGACTGGCGCAGCGCGGTGGAGATGCCGGCCAAATACGTCGCCCTGCAGGCCCGCGCCGCCGATTTGGTGATCAGCGGCGCCACCGGCACGCTCACTGATCCGTTCGCGGTGGCCGATCCCGCCGATCTGGTGATGCAGATCGGCCGCCCGTTGCTGGTGGTGCCGGAGACCGCGGGCGCCATCAACCTCACTAGCATGCTGGTGGCCTGGAAGGATTGCCCGGAATCCCGTCGCGCCGTGGTCGGTGCGCTGCCGTTGCTGCGCAAGGCCGGCAAGGTGAAGGTCGCCGAGATCGTCGAGGACGACGCCGATCATCGGAGCGCGCAGGCCGGCGTCGCCGACGTCGTCGCCTGGTTGGCGCGGCACGGCGTGGCCGCCACCGGCTTCGTGCCCGAGGTCGGCGACAATGTCGCGGTGCAGCTCGAGCGCATCGCCACCGCGGTCGATGCCGGCGTCGTGGTGGCCGGCGCCTATGGACATTCGCGGTTTCGCGAATGGGTGCTGGGCGGGGTGACCGAGCATCTCGTCACCCACCCGAGCCGCTGCGCATTGCTGTCGCATTGATCGGCTAGCGTGCGCCCAAGGAGGACCGGCCGATGCCGCAGCCCGAGATCGCCCCAGCTTTTCTTCGAGCCGCGCCGATCGAGGCGGCCGTCGGCGCCGAGGCCGCGGAGCTATCGCCCTCCGAGCGCGCCGACCGGCTGTTTCATGCCGCGCTGGCGCGGCTGACCGGCGGCATTTCGCCGGCCGCGCTGCGGCTGGCTTACATCGATTGGCTGCTGCACTTGCTCTCGGCGCCGGCGCGGCGGCTGGATATCGCGCAGGCGGCGATGCAGGCGGCCGGTCAGTTTGCGGTCGCCGCGGCAGAGCTGCCGAAGACGCCGTGGGCGAGTATCAAGCCGCCGCCCGGCGATCGGCGTTTCACCGGACCCGGCTGGGAGCTGCCGCCGTTCAATCTGATGGCGCAGGGTTTCCTGCTCACCGAGCAATGGTGGCAGACCGCGACCACCGGCGTGCGCGGCGTCTCGCATCAGAACGAGGCGATCGTGGCGTTTTCGATGCGGCAATGGCTCGACACCTTCGCGCCGTCGAATTTCGCCGTCAGTAATCCCGAAGTCATCCACAAGACCATCACCACGGGCGGTGCGAATTTCGTCGCCGGTCTGCAGAACTGGTGGGACGACCTGCGCGCGCTGCAATCCGGCAAGCCGGTCGCCGATCACCGCTTCGTGGTCGGCCACGACGTCGCGGTGACGCCGGGGAAGGTGGTGTACCACAACGAGCTGATCGAACTGATCCAATACGCGCCGTCGACACCGCAGGTGCGCCGCGAGCCGATCCTGATCGTGCCGGCCTGGATCATGAAATACTACATTCTCGATCTGTCGCCGACCAATTCGCTGGTGAAATTTCTGGTCGATCACGGCTTCACCGTGTTCATGATTTCGTGGCGCAATCCGCAGCCGCGCGACCGCGACATCAGCTTCGACGATTATCGCCGGCTCGGCGTCGACGCAGCGTTGGCGCAGATCGCTCGGATCGCGCCGGAGGCGGGGATTCACGCGGTGGGTTATTGCCTCGGCGGCACGCTGCTGGCGATCGCCGCCGCGGCGATGTCCCGCGACGGCGTCGGCCGATTGGCGTCGATCACGCTGCTGGCGGCGCAGACCGATTTCACCGAGGCCGGCGAACTCACGCTGTTCATCAACGAAAGCCAGGTGGCGTTTCTCGAGGACATGATGTGGGACCGCGGCGTGCTCGACACTACGCAAATGGCGGGCGCGTTCCAGATCCTGCGCTCCAACGATCTGATCTGGTCGCGGATCGTGCACGACTACCTGATCGGCGAGCGCGCGCCACCGAACGATCTGATGTCGTGGAACGCCGACGCCACGCGGCTGCCGTATCGGATGCATTCGGAGTATCTGCGCAAGCTGTTCCTCAACAACGACCTTGCCGGCGGCCGCTACGCGGTGGACGGTCGGCCGGTGTCACTGTCGGACATTCACACTCCGATGTTCGTGGTCGGCACGCTGCGCGATCACGTCGCGCCCTGGCGGTCAACCCACAAGATCCATTTTCTTGCCGACGCCGAGATCACCTATCTGTTGACCAGCGGCGGCCACAATGCCGGCATCGTCGCGCCACCCGGCGACCATGGCCGTTCCTATCAGGTGCTGACCAAGCCGGCCGATGCGCGCTACATCGGGCCCGATGATTGGCTCAAACAAGCACCGCGGTTCGAAGGCTCGTGGTGGAACGAGTGGGCGGGCTGGCTCGCCGCGCGCTCCGGCGAACTTGTCGATCCGCCGCCGTTCGGCGGCCGCGGCGCCGACAACATGGCGTTTCCCGACGCGCCGGGCAGCTATGTGATGCAGCGTTGAGGCGCTTTATCGCTCGGCGTCGCAGTGATCTGCGTGATGGACAGCGAGCGCCTCGCTGGCGCGCTGCAGCGTCTGCTCCGGCGTGCCCGCGGCATCGACCAGCGTCCATTCGATGACGCCGGCATCGTAAGCCTGCTGCGCCTTGACGACCTCCGCGTCGGCGTCGGAGGCATCGCCGACCCGGTGGCTGACCCTCGCGATCCGGGTCGCCAGATCCGCGACCAGGAACACGCCGTCGAACGGTGTCTTCGCGCGCGCGGCGACCTCGGCGATCGCGCGGCGCTCGTCCTGCCGCGCGAACACCGCATCGATGATCGCCGAGTGGCCCTGGGCGAGCACCTGCGCGGCGCGCTCCGCCAACGTCTTGTAAACCTCGGCGGTGACCTCGGTGTGATAGGCCTCGGCCGGCAGTCGCTCGGTGTCCTTGACGTTGAACAGCTGTTTGCGGATCACGTCGGTGCGCAGCACGATCGCGCCGGGCAGCGGTGCGATCGCGCCCGAAATGTCCCGCGCTAGCACCGATTTGCCGGTGCCGGACAATCCGCCGATCGCGATCAGGCGTGGCGGCGGCGGCGCGATCAACCGGCACGCCAGCGCGAAATAGCTCTGCGCGGTGCGGCGGATCTGCGTGCGCTGCGCGTCGTCCTGCGCCGGCCGCGACAGCATCACATTGGCGCGGATCGCGGCGCGCATCGCCAGCAGCAACGGCAGCGCCGACAGCGCGTCGAGATGATCGTCGCAGGTGCTGGCGAGATAGCGGTTGAGCACGACGCTGGCGGCGCCCGCGCGGTCGTATTGGATAAGGTCCATCAAAGCGAAGCCGAGGTCGTACAGCACGTCGGTTGATGCGATCGAGGGATCGAATTCGATGGCGTCGAACAGCACCGGCTTGCCGTCGATCACCACGATGTTCGCCAGATGCAGGTCGCCATGGCAATGCCGCACGTGACTCTGCTCGCCGCGGCGAACGAGCAGGTGTTGCAGTCGCGCAAATGCGGCACGGCTTGCGGCATCGAGCGCGTCGATCGCTGCGGTGTCGATGCCGCCGGCGCGGAACGCTTTGGTGTTGCCGGCGACGATCCGCAGAATGGAATCGATCCACGGTGCGGTGGCGGCGATCGGCGCAGCCGCGTGCGAGGCCGCAATGGCGTCGGCGATGTCGAGCAAGAGCGCGGTCGGCGGCGTGCCGGCTTCCGCAAGATGATCGACGGTCTGCTGCTCGTCGAACCGCGTCATCTCGATCGCCCATTCGACCACCTCGCCGTGGCCGGCGATCTCCAGACGGCCGTCGTCGCGCTGCGTAATGGCGACCACGCCGCGATAGATCTGCGGCGCAAACCTCCGATTGATGGTCAGTTCCTGCTCGCAGGCGACCTTGCGCTTGTCCAGCGTCGAATAATCCAGATACGGAAACCGCACCGCGCGCTTGACCTTCAACGCGCGATCGCCCGCCAGGAACACCGCGGCGCCGTGCGTGGTGATGACGTGCACCGGTCGCTCGCCATAGGTCGCCGGATCGCCGAGGAAGGCGAAGACTTGCTCTTGGCTACGGTGGGATGCGCAAGGAAATGGCATGGATTGGTACATTTACGGGCAGTGTAAAGCGAACTTCACAAATCGAACAACTACCACAAGCTGTGATCAGCGTCGACGATGGTCACTATAGCTCAATCGCTGCGGTAGTTTGACTTTGATCAATTCAATTTCGCGAAGCTGAGGTGTAGTGGACGTGACGGCGCGCCGCGCGCAGCTGGCCCGCTCGGTTCCGCTGCTCGGTGATCGGCGCGAATCCTACGAAGCGTTTAGATCGATTGGACAGGACTTGTATAGATTTCTCGAAGCCAATGTGGCCGGCTATATGACGCGCGCGGTGAAGGCCGTGCGGCGCGATATGACCATGCGCGAATTGCAGGAGCTGTTCAAACGCGACGACTATAATGCCTATCCGGTCGAAGAGGACGGCCAGGTCGTCGGACTGGTGACCAAGTATGATTTCCTCAAGTGTTTCGCCTTCGCACCGATCCACATGGTGCCGCACTATGACGAATTGATGAATCGAACCGTCGGCGATGTGATGACGCCGGATTTCATCTATGTGCACCCCGAGATCAAATTGACCCGGGTGCTGCAATTGATGATCGACCACCAGACCAGAAGTATCCCGGTGGTGGACAACGACCGCAAGCTTTTGGGCATCATCTCCCGCGAAGACATCATGCACGCGCTGTCGGACTGCACGCGGCACTGACGCGGACGGCACGCGCTCCAAGCGCGAACCTCGTCATTCTGCCGGTGTAAGGCTGCGCCGAATCGCCGCGCCGGCGATTTCTGCGCGGCATGTCTCGACTCTGCCGCCGCGTGATGTTGGTATGTCGCACGCAAGCCTCGGCGCGTCGCGCCGGGCGCTTGCTTAAGCCGATTGCGTCGCCGCCGAGGTCAGATGTCGAACTACCGGTTGAACAGCCTGCTGTCGCCGCGCTCGGTGGCGCTGGTTGGAGCCAGTCCGCGACCGAATTCGCTCGGACGTGCGATCCTGAGCAATATTCGCGCGGCGGCATTCGAAGGGCCGCTCGGCGTGGTCAATCCGCGCTATCCCGATATCGGCGGCACGCCGACCAAGCGCTGCCTCGCCGAACTGCCGTTCGTTCCGGACCTGGTGATCATCACCGCGCCGGCGCGAACCATCCCGGGGATCGTCGCCGAGGCCGGCGAACTCGGCGTCGCCGGGGCGGTCATCATCAGCTCCGGTCTCGGCCACGGCGAGGGCTCCTACGCCGATGCCGCCGATCGCGCCGCGCGCACCCATGGCCTGCGGCTGATCGGGCCGAACTGCCTCGGCGTGATGCTGCCGGGCGTTCATCTCAACGCCAGCTTCGCCGCGCACATGCCGAATCCCGGACATCTGGCGCTGATCTCACAGTCCGGCGCGATCGCCGCCGGCATGGTGGACTGGGCTGCGGAGAAGTCGATCGGCTTTTCCGGCATCGTGTCGATCGGCGATCAGCTCGACGTCGACATCGCCGACTTGCTCGATCATTACGCGCTCGACGTCCAGACAAGGGCGATTCTGCTCTACATCGAGGCGGTCAAGGACGCCCGCAAGTTCATGTCGGCGGCGCGCGCCGCGGCGCGCATCAAGCCGGTGGTGGTGGTGAAGTCCGGCCGCATGGCGCAAGGCGCCAAGGCCGCGGCCACCCACACAGGTGCACTCGCGGGCGCCGACGCGGTCTATGACGCCGCGTTCCGGCGCGCCGGCATGCTGCGGGTGTTCGACCTGCGCGAATTGTTCGACTGCGCCGAGACGCTGGGGCGGATCGTGGCGCCGCGCGGCAAACGGCTCGCCATCGTCACCAATGGCGGCGGCATCGGCGTGCTGGCGGTTGACCGGCTGGTCGAACTCGGCGGGATTTCCGCGGCGATCTCGCCGGCGACCAAGAAGACACTCGATGCCGCGCTGCCGGACACCTGGTCGGGCTCGAGCCCGGTCGACATCGTCGGCGACGCCGACGCGGCGCGCTACGAGGTGGCGCTGCAGGCGCTGCTCGCCGATGCCGACAACGACGCCATCCTGGTGATGAACGTGCAGACCTCGATCACCGGCACCGGCGATATCTCCACCACGCTGGCGCGGATCGTCCGCGAGCATCGCGCGGCGCACGCGCCGCCGAAACCTGTGCTGGCGGTGTGGGTCGGCGCCGACGACGGCGTGACGCGGATGTTCGACGCCGCCGGGATTCCGAACTATCCGACCGAAGACGATGCGGTGCGCGGCTTCATGCACCTGGTGCAGCATCGCGAGGCGGTCGCCGCCTTGTCGGAGGTGCCGCCCAGCCTGCCGAAGGATTTCGCCCCCGACGTCGCCGCCGCGCGCCGCATCGTCGAAGCGGCGATCGGCGACGGCCGGGCCTGGCTCGATCCGATCGAGGTCAAGGCGCTGTTCGACGCCTATCAGATCCCGATGCTGCCGGTGTTGGCGGCATCCGACGCCGAGCACGCCGCCGAGCAAGCGTCGGCGCTGCTGGCGCAGGGCATGACCGTCGTCGTCAAGATCCTGTCGCACGACATCACCCACAAATCCGACGTCGGCGGCGTGGTGCTCAATCTCACCTCCGCCGATGCGGTGCGCGCCGCCACCACGGCGATCCTGGAACGCGCGGCCAAGCTGCGGCCGCAGGCCAAGCTCGACGGCGTCATCGTGCAGCCGATGATGCTGCGGCCGAAGGCGCGCGAGCTCATTCTCGGCATCGCCGACGATCCGACCTTCGGCCCGGTGATCGTGTTCGGCCATGGCGGCGTCGGCGTCGAGGTGATCGACGACAAGGCGCTGTCGCTGCCGCCGCTCGACCTCAAGCTGGCGCACGACCTGATCGCGCGCACCCGTATCTCGAAGCTGCTGCGCAGCTACCGCGACGTCGCGGCGGCCGACACCGACGAGATCGCGCTGACGCTGGTCAAGCTGTCGCAGCTCGCCGCGGACCTGCCGCAGATCCGCGAGCTCGACATCAATCCGTTGCTGGCCGACGAGCACGGCGTGGTGGCGGTCGACGCCCGCGTCAAGGTCGGTCCGGAGTTCAGGCAGTTCGCCGGCCCCGGCAACGCGCATTTCGCGGTGCGGCCGTATCCGTCGGAATGGCAGCGCCATCTGCTCGTCAAGGACAATTGGCGGGTGTTCGTCCGGCCGATCCGGCCCGACGACGAAGCCGCGCTGCAGGGCTTCCTCAAGCGCATCAGCCCGCAGGATCTGCGGTTGCGGTTCTTCGCAGCGATGAAGCAATTCAGCCATCCGTTCATCGCCAGGCTGACCCAGCTCGATTATGCCCGCGCCATGGCGTTCGTCGCGCTCGACGAAGCGAGCGGCGAACTGATCGGCGTGGTCCGGCTGCATTCGGACTCGATCTATGAGAACGGCGAGTTCGCCATCCTGCTGCGCTCGGATCTCAAGGGCAAAGGGCTGGGCTGGGCGCTGATGCAGTTGATCATCGACTACGCCCGCGCCGAAGGCCTCAAGCAGGTCTCAGGCAAGGTGCTGCGGGAAAACACCGTGATGCTGATGATGTGCCGCGGGCTCGGCTTCGAGGTCCACACCGACCGCGACGACGCCGACCTCTGCGACGTCAGGCTGCCGTTGAGCACGTCATGACGGCGGCGCTGACCTTAGAGGCCGACTCAAAAAGCGATTATGAAATCAAGCATTCAAGGCGTCATTGCGAGTTGGGACCGGCGGACGGGGCCGACCCGCGTTGGATGAAGCTTTTCGATCGGCGGCGAGCGTGGCATTTTAAGGAGCCGTCGGCATAGAGGTCGGTTTCTCCCTGGTGCGCGAGAGCCCGGTTGCGAGTTGGACCCGGGCGCCTGGATGACACACATTGGCGCGGAGGGGTGGCGACGCCCCGGAGCACGCTTCCTAGGATTCTTTCTTGACGGGCGCCCACGCCGACGGCGCCAGATCGTCGGAGGAACAGCGAATGGATACGCTTTATGGACGTGTAGCCGGCCTGGACGTGCACAAGGACACCATCGTGGTCTGCGTGCGGACTGTCGCGGAGAGCAAGACAACGCGGATGTGTCGGACCTTCCCGACGACGACGGAGCAGCTCGAAGCGCTGCGCGCGTGGTTGGAGGAAGAGCGATGTACCCAC
>NZ_JACHIH010000040.1 GCF_014203125.1 Rhodopseudomonas rhenobacensis | reverse complement strand
AACAGATCCTTCAGCTTGGTCCACAGCGCCTGGGTGCGCGCCGTCGCCGGCACCAGGAACGCCGCATCGCCGATCCACGGCGTCACGTTCTTCTGAATGAAATCACGAACGTCGATCTCGCGGGTCCAGTTGCCGTCTTCAAAATCGCGCCAGGGATCGCTCGGGATCTCGTTGAACGTCGCTACGCCGATCGGATTTTGTACTTGGATGTTCATGATGTGACCTCGCTGGATGAAATCTCGGGAAATTCTTGCCTCGCCGTCGCGGACGCCGCAGGCCTTCGTCGAAGATGTCTGGTGTGCTTTACTCCGCAGCCTGTGCGACGACCGCCGGACGGGTGCTGGCGTCGCGCGCCTCCGCCTGGATCGCGGTCAGCGCGATGGTGTAGACGATGTCGTCGACCAGCGCGCCGCGCGACAGGTCGTTGACCGGCTTGCGCAGACCCTGCAGCATCGGGCCGACCGAGATGACGTTGGCCGAGCGCTGCACCGCCTTGTAGGTGGTGTTGCCGGTGTTGAGGTCGGGGAAGATGAAGACGTTGGCGCGGCCGTCGAGCGGGCCGCCCGGCGCCTTCTGCCGGCCGACGCTTTCCACGGTGGCGGCGTCGTATTGGATCGGGCCGTCGACGATGAGATCCGGGCGCAGCGCGCGGACCTTGTCGGTGGCGCGGCGCACCTTGTCGACGTCCTCGCCGGCGCCGGACGCGCCGGTCGAGTAGGAGATCATCGCCACCCGCGGCTCGATGCCGAAAGCCGCCGCCGAGTCGGCCGACTGGATCGCGATCTCGGCGAGTTCATCGGCGGTCGGATCGGGGTTGATCGCGCAATCGCCGTAGACCAGCACCTGATCCGGCATCAGCATGAAGAACACGCTGGAGACGATGCTCGATCCCGGTGCGGTCTTGATCAGCTGCAGCGCCGGACGCACCGTGGAGGCGGTGGTGTGAATGGCGCCGGACACCAACCCGTCGACCTCGTTCTGCGCCAACATCATGGTGCCGAGTACGACGGAGTCTTCCAGGGCAATTTCCGCCTGCAGCTTGGTGAGGCCCTTCGACTTGCGCAGCTCGACCAGCGGGTCGACGTAGCGGGCGCGTTGCTGCTCGGCATCGACGATCTCGACGTCGTCCGGCAGGTCGATGCCGTGGGCCGCGGCCACTTCGCGGATGCGGTCCGGCGCGCCAAGCAGGATGCAACGGGCGATGCGCTTCTCGGCGCAGATCGCCGCGGCACGGATGGTGCGCGGCTCTTCGCCTTCGGGCAGCACGATGCGGCGGGCGGCGGCGCGGGCGCGCGCGACGAGGCGATGCCGGAACACCGGCGGCGGCATCAAGGGATCGACCGGCAGGTTGAGACGATGCACCAGCGGCCGCGGATCGACCTTGTCGGCGATGAAGCTGATCACCCGCTCCATGCGGTCGCCGTCGGTGCGGCTGACATGGGCCGACAGGTTGGCGAGCTTCGACGCCGTGGTGAACGTATCATCCTCGGTGCTGAGCAGCGCCAGGCGATCGAGCGGCGCGGCGGCCAACACCGCCGCCACTTCGGGCGCCGGACGCCCGCCGCAGGTGAACACGAAGCCGGCGAGCGGCATGCCGCGTTGCGCAACCAGCGCGGTGGCGAGGATGGCGTCGCTGCGATCGGCCGGCGTCACCACCAGCGTGCCGGGGCGCAACTGGCCGAGCAGCTTCTCCGGCGAGCGCGCGGCAATCAGCAGCCCCTGCACGCGCCGCTCGATGTCGCCGTGATTGAGGATGCTCATGCCGAGATCGTCGGCGATGTCGATCATCCGCGGCGCCAGCAGATGTGGCGCATTCGGCACCGCGGCGAGGATCGGCACCGGCGTCGCCGAGCCCTTCAAAGTGAGGCTGCCGAGTTCGGTCAAGGCCGAGGCGGCCGCGGCGTCGGCGCAGCGGTTGATCAGGAGGCCCGCGATCGGCCGGCGGCCGTCGTCGCCATATTGCTCCGCCGCGGCGGCGGCTTTCGCAGCCAACGTGGCCGGACTATGCGCGCCGCCGGCCAGCACCGGAATGAGGTCGGCGCCGAGCGATCGGATGATCTCGATGTTGAGCCGCGTCGCGATCTGGAAATCGACGTCGGGAATGAGCCCCTCGACGATGACGACGTCGCAATCGGCGCGAACGGTTTCGACCATCGACACCACTTCTTCCATCAGCCCGCCGAGCTGACCGGAGCGCACCATCTCGGCGGCGTGGTCGAACGCCAGCGGATCCGGCGCGGCGGCGCCGCACAAGTTGCGGGCGAAATGCGCCGCGAGATCGAGATCGCCGGGATGCGCCTCGGGCTGCGCGATCGGCTTGACCACGCCGACCCGCACGCCGGAGAGCTGCAGCGACCTGACCAGCCCCAGCATCACGGAGGTCAGTCCGGCGTCGCGGGACACCGGAACGAGGTAGAAGGTGCGATGGCGGGAGAGCGTGTTCATGGCAGTGGTCCGGTAATCGATCGACGGGGCACGAGGGTCGGGCGCCTGACGATCAGGCGAAGTGGAGTTCGCGGGGCTGCGCCGCAACGCTGGTCGAGGGCGAGATGCCGACGATGCTGGCGGCGTCGTTGGCGATCAGGCCTTCTTCGTCGGTGGGAATGACGGCCGCGGTCGGTCGCCGGCTGCGGCTGATGCGGCCGGCGCGCCCGCCGAACATCCGATCATTGGCTTCGCGGTTCAGCGTGAAGCCGAACACCCGCAGGCTCTCGATGGTCTTGGCGCGGATCAGCGCCGAGTTCTCGCCGATGCCGCCGGTGAAGATCAGCGCGTCGAAATTGTCGAGCGAAGCCGCAAGCCCGCCGATGTGCCGCGCCAGCCGGTGCACGAAGACGTCGATGGCGAGGATGGCGCCGGCGTGGCCGGATTTCGCCGCCTGCTCCAGCGTGCGGCAGTCGCTGGACAATTCGGAAATGCCGAGCAGACCGCTTTGTTTGTTCAGCATGGCGTCGACGTCGTCGAGGCTCAGCCTTGCGGTGCGGGCGATATGCGCCACCGCGCCGAAGTCGATGTCGCCGGAGCGCGTGCCCATCACCAGGCCTTCGATCGGGGTCATGCCCATCGTGGTGTCGACGCTCTCGCCATTGCTGACCGCGGTGGCCGAGGCGCCGTTGCCGAGATGCGCGATAACGATGCCGTGGTCCTGCGGATCGAGCCGCAGCAGGTCGACGGCCTGGCGCGCGACGTAGCGATGCGAGGTGCCGTGGAAGCCGTAACGCCGCACGCCGTAATCGCGATAAAGGTGCTGCGGGATCGCGTAAGTATAGGCCGCGCACGGCATGGTCTGGTGGAACGCGGTGTCGAACACCACCACCTGGGGAACCGACGGCAGGCCCTGCATGCAGGCGCGGATGCCGAGCAGATTGGCCGGCCCGTGCAGCGGCGCCAGCGCCGAGACCGCCTCGATGTCGGCGAGCACTTCCGGCGTCACCAAGGCAGAGGCGGTGAAGCGCTCGCCGCCGTGGACGACGCGGTGGCCGACCACGGCGATGCGGGTGAGCAGGCTCTGTTCGTCGAGATAGCGCAGGATCGCCGCCATCGCGACGTCATGGGCGCCGCCGTGCAGCGCGTTCGTGGTCTTGCCGTCGGCGGCCTTGATGACTAGCCGGGCCTCCGGAAGCCCGAGGCATTCGGCGAGGCCGGTCACCAGCGCGCTGCCACCGAATGCCGGGATCACCGCGAATTTGATCGACGACGACCCGCAATTGATCACCAGAACGAGCTCGGACGCGTAGGACGTGCGGTCCATCTCGCTGATGACGAATGGCATGGCGGGGATCATGGCTGCGCTCTCCTCTTGAAGATGCAGCGACCCTAACGCACGGATTTACCGCCCGGACGGCGATCCCGGTGAGCGGCAGCATGCGGCCCCGAGCGGCGTTCCTCCGGCGCTGAGCGGCGGGTGGAACCGGGTGCAACCGCTGCCTCAATTGTGGCAGACGCGTTGATGCCAGCAGGAGTGGAACGACGCGGCCGACTCGCGCGAGTGCGCAGACGAATTCGTGCAGGCCGGCACCGGCACAACCCGCGCCGGCGTCAGGCCCGCAGTCTTGGTATTTGACTTAAACGTCGCGGTCAGTGCTCGGTCAGCACCGCGACATCGTCGGCATAGAGCAGCGGCGCGTCGGTCGCCGCCTGCAATTCCTCGCGCGACAGCCCCTCGGCGATGCCGCGGACCACGAAGCCGCGCGCGGGGTCGACATCGATGATCGCCATGTCGGTGTAGATGTTGGTGACGACGCCGAGGCCGGTCAGCGGATAACTACACGCCTTCATCAATTTCGGCGCGCCGCCGCGGGCCAGATGCTCCATCACCACGACGACGCGGCGCGAGCCGGCCACCAGATCCATCGCGCCGCCGATGCCGGGAATGTCGTCTTTGGCGCCGGTCGACCAGCTGGCGATGTCGCCGTTCATCGCCACCTGAAACGCGCCCAAAATGGTGGCGTCGAGATGGCCGCCGCGCATCATCGCAAACGACAGCGACTGATCGACGATCGAGGCGCCGAGGATCAGCTGCACGTGCTGCTTGCTGGCGTTGATCAGATCCTCGTCGCCGGGAAGCCCGGGCTGCAGGCCTTCGAGGCCGAGGATGCCGTTCTCGCTGTGCAGCACCACTTCCTTCTTGGGGTCGAGATATTTCGGCACCAGCGTCGGGATGCCGAGGCCGATATTGATGTAGCTGCCGGCGGCGATGTCCTGCGCGGTCAGCTGAGCGACGCGATCGCGGCTCAGTTTCTTAGCTGCGGCCATTTTGGGCATCCTTCCGTACGACGCGACTGACGAAGATTCCCGGCGTCACCACCGCTTCCGGCGCGATGCTGCCGAGCGGCACGATGTCGTCGACCTGGGCGATCGTGGTCTTGGCGGCCATGCACATCACCGGGCCGAAGCCGCGCGCCGCGAGTCGATAGGTGAGATTGCCCCAGCGGTCGGCGTGATAGGCCTTCACCAGCGCGAAGTCGGCCGCGAGCGGCTGCTCCAGCACGTAGCCCTTGCCGTCGACCACGCGCTGCTCCTTGCCGTCGGCGATGGTGGTGCCGTAGCCGGTCGGGGTGAAGAACGGCCCGAGCCCCGCCCCTGCCGCGCGCATCCGCTCCAGCAAGGTGCCCTGCGGCACCAACTCCAACTCAATACGCCCGGCGCGGTACAGTTCGGTAAACACCACCGAGCCCGACGATTTCGGATAGGAGCAGACGATCTTGCGCACCCGCCCAAGTTCGAGCAGCCGCGCCAGACCGACGCGCTCGGTGCCGGCGTTGTTGCTGATGATGGTGAGATCGGACGCGCCCTGTTCGATCAGCGCGTCGATCAGTTCGCGCGGCAGGCCGGAGTCGCCGAACCCGGTTATCATCACCGAGGACCCGTCGGTGATCGGCGCCACCGCTTCCGACAACGACGAAGCTATCTTGTTGATCATGTCGCGGCCTCGGACGCAGGTTTTGCTCGCGGGGGGAAATGCTCGATGCGGGATTCCACGTGGCTGCGTTCGGCCGGTGCGTGACCGATATAGCGTTCGCGCAGCAGCCGTGCCGGCAGGCCGATCAGCATGATCACTGTACCAAGCACCATGCCCAGCGCAATGATGTAGAAGCCCAGCGCGAAATCGCCGGTGGCCTGCTGGGTCCAGCCGATGATGTTCGGCGCGGTGAGACCGCCGCATTGGCCGATGCTGCTGATCAGCGCGATGCTGCCGGCCGACGCCTTCTTCGACAGATAGGCGGTCGGGATCGACCAGAACAGCGCGACCGAGCCGAGATAACCGACCGAGAGGATCGCCAACAGGCCGATCGCCAGCTTCCAGTTCTGCGCCACCGAGGGCAGCGCCGCGATCGCCGCCGCCGCGAGGAAGACGCAGCACGCATAGTGCCAGCGCCGCTCCAGCTTCAGGTCGGAATGCCGGTTGATCAGCACCATGCCGAGCGCGCCGGCCGCATAGGGAATCGCGGAGAGCAAACCGACCATCAGCGTATCGGAGACGCCGGAGTTGCGGATGATGGTCGGCGAGAAGTAGTTGATCACCGAGCCGCACCACGCCACGGTGAACCAGGCGATCGCCGCAGCGTACAACCTTGGATCGCGGATCGCGGTCCAGAACGTGCCGTGCTTGCTACTTTCGCGCGACGCCGCCTCGATCGCCAGATTGCCGACGACGAAGCGCTTCTCCTCGGCGTTCAGCCATTTGGCCTGCTCCGGGCCGTCGTCGAGATAGAAGTAAGCCATGATGCCGACCAGCACCGGCGGGATGCCTTCGATCAGAAACAGCCACTGCCAGCCCTTGAGCCCGCCGAAATCCGCCATCTGGCTCATGATCAGCCCGGACACCGGGCCGCCGATCACGCCAGAGACCGCGATCGCCAGCACGAACATCGCCATGATCCGGCCGCGCATCGCCGAGGGAAACCACAGCGTCAGATAGAACACCACGCCGGGAAAGAACCCGGCCTCGGCGATGCCGAGCAATGCGCGCACCACATAGAACTGCGTCGCCGAGGTGACGAACATCGTCGACATCGAGACCAGTCCCCACAGCACCATGATGCGCATCATGGTGCGGCGGGCGCCGATCCGCTGCATCAACAGATTGCTCGGGATCTCGAACAGGATGTAGCCGACGAAGAAGATGCCGACGCCGAAGCCATAGGCCGCGGCGCTGATGCCGAGATCCTGGCGGAACTGCAGGCTGGCGAAGCTGATATTGACGCGGTCGATGTAGTTCAACACGTAGCAGGCGAACAGGAAGGGAATCAGGCGCAGCGTGATCTTGCGATAGACGTGTCCTGCCGCGTCAGACGCCGGCGCATCCGTCGGCCCTGATTGTTTGATGGTCTCCATGTCCGCTCCCTTTTGTTGGTGTTGTTCTTGGTATTCGTCAGTGTGGCGCGACGCTCGCTACAGCGTCGCCGGGGCGCCGAAGATCGCGGTGCATTGACTGGACAATACCCCGCCATTGCCGTGCGCCAGCGCGATGTCGTGCTTGCCGATCTGCCGCGCGCCGCATTCGCCGCGCAGCTGCCGGATGCATTCGATCATCGCCAACAGCCCGTACATGCCGGGATGGCAATAGGACAGGCCGCCGCCATTGGTGTTGACGGCGAGGCGTCCGCCCGGCGCGATGCCGCCGTCCTGCACGAAGGCGCCGCCCTCGCCCTTGGCGCAAAAGCCGAGATCCTCGAGAAACAGGATCGGCGTGATGGTGAAGGCGTCGTACAGCAGCGCGACGTCGATGTCGGCGGGCCCGACGCCGGCCGCGGCGTAGGCGCGCGGTCCGGACACCGAAGCGGCCGTGGTGGTGAGGTCGGCCATGCCGGAGATCGAGCCGTGACCGATCGCCTCGCCGGTGCCGAGCACATGGATCGGCAATTTGCGCGCGTCGCGCGCGCGGGCTGCGGAGGTCACGATCATCGCGCCGCCGCCGTCGAGCACCAGGCAGCAGTCGCGCACGGTGAGCGGATCGGACAGCATGCGCGAGGCCAGCACCTGCTCGCGGCTGAGCGGCTCTTTCTCCCAGGCCTTCGGATTGAGCAGCGCCCATTGCCGCGCCGCGACCGCGACGTCGGCGAGCTGCTCGCGCGTGGTGCCGAATTGATACATATGCCGCGCCGCGGCCAGCGCGTAGGCGCTCGCCGGCATCAGGGGCCGAAACGGCGCCTCGTAGGGATTGATATCGGTCGGCGAGGCGGCGCTGCGCGACACCGAGCGCTGCGTGCTGCCATAGGCGATCAGCGCCACGTCGCACAGCCCGAGTTCGATCGCCGCCACCGCATGCGCGAGATGCGACATGAACGACGAGCCGCCGATCTGGGTGCCGTCCACATAGCGGGGATTGAGTCCGAGATACTCGCAGAGCATCATCGGTCCGAACCGCACCTGGGCGCTGGCGGCAAACACCGCGTCGACGTCGCTGAGCGCAAGGCCGCAGTCGTCGAGCGCGCGCATCGTCGCCTGCGCCATCAGATCGACCGGCGTCATATGCGGCCCGACGATGCCGAGATCGGATTCGGCGACGCCGATCACGGCGGCGTGGCCACGGGTCATCGCCGTCATGATGTCTGCTCCGGTTCGAGCGCATCGAACACCGGCAGCGGTTTGCCATCCGCGTCCTGGGTGATCCGGACGCGGACCCGCATGCCGATCTTCACCGCGGCGGCATCGATGCCCTCGACGCGGCTCATCAGCCGAAAGCCCTCGTCGACTTCGATCAACGACACGTTATAGGCAGGCTCGCCCTTGGGATGCAGCGTGGTCACCGAATAGACCGTGCCGAGCCCGGCGGAGACCTGCCATTGCAGATCGGTCGCGCCGGAGTGCGGCGCCACCAGCCGCGGGAAGAACACCGCGCTGCCGTCCGGCGCGCGCTGAAACGCCAGTTCGCCGCGCGCCAGATGCGCGAGATAGGTTTCCAGCGGTGCGGTTGCGGGCGCCGACATCAGCGTTGCCCCGCCTGGCCGGCCGGCAACAGCCTCAGCATGCGATCGACCATCTGCGGCGCCAGGCCGAGATAGTTCGCCGGATCGCAATGATGACGGATCGCCTCGGCGCCGCCGAGTGCATCGACGATCTTCGGCACGTCGATCAGCACGTCGGCCAGCGTCCGCTTTTCGGTCACCGCGACGCGGCAGGCGTCGTAGACCACGTCGTGCGCGACCTGGCGGCCGAGCTTCGGCGCCGCCGCCATCATCACCGCTTCGGCGACGATCAGGCCGCCGCTCATCGCGAGGTTGTGGCGCATCCGCTCGGCATCGACGATCAACCCGGCCAGCATGTACTTGGCCTGCGCCAGCGCGCCGCCGGTCAGGATAAAGCTCTCCGGGATGGCGATCCATTCGACGTGCCAGGGGCCGGTGGCGCGCTCCAGATCCTGCACCATGCCGTCGAGCATCAATGCGACGTGCTGGCGCACGGTCTTCGCCGCGGCGAGCATCAGTTCGGAGGAAATCGGGTTGCGCTTCTGCGGCATGGTCGAGGAGGCGCCGCGCCCCTTGACGAACGGCTCCGCAACTTCGGCGAATTCGGTCGCCATCAGCAGCATGACGTCGGTGCCGATCTTGCCGAGGCTGCCGGTGACGAGGCCGAGGAACGCCACCACTTCGGCGAGGCCGTCGCGCGCCACGTGCCAGGTCGCGGACGGCTGCGCCAGCTCCAGCCGCTCGCACAGCGCGGCCTGAACTTTAAGCCCGTCGGCGCCGAGCGAAGCCAGCGTGCCGGCGGCGCCGGCGAATTGCCCGAGCAGCACCCGCGGGCGCATCTGCTCCAGCCGCTCGATGTGACGCTCGATCATCGACAGCCAGACCGCGACCTTGTAGCCGAAGGTGATCGGCAGCGCCTGCTGCAGATGGGTACGGCCGGCCATCGGGGTGTCGCGGTGCTTTGCGGCCAGTGCCGCCAGAATATCGCGCAGCGCCACGAGATCGGCGCCGACCAGATCGAGCGCGGCGCGCACCTGCAGCACGGTCGCGGTGTCCATGATGTCCTGGGTGGTGGCGCCCCAATGCACGAAGCCGCCGGCTTCGCCCGCCGCTTCCGACAATTGGTGGACGATCGCCAGAATCGGATAGCCGGTGATCTCGGTCTGCTCGCGCAGCCGGACGAAATCGATGGCCATGCTGGCGGCGGCCGCGCCGATCGCCTCGGCGGCCTCGGCCGGGATTACTCCGGTCGCTGCCTCGGCGCGGGCCAGAGCCACCTCGACCTCGAGATAGCAGCGCGCCAATGACTGGTCGGAGAACACATCGCGCATCTCGGCGGTGCCGAACATATCCCGGAAAATCAGCGAGTCGGTGACGGTACTCGGCATTGAGCGCTCTCGATCCTACCCTGGTATGGCGCTCAGCGCGCCTATTGGTTCGTACCTATTCTCAAACAAAAACATATGTCAACATAGGTTCGAACTTATTCTTGGCCTTTGCGCGGGCTTTGCGTAGGGTGAAGAAAGAGCAACCATCCGCCACAGGAGCAGGACTGTGCGTACGCGCTGGGCCATCGTCGCAAAATTGCTGGCGCAGCGGATTGCCGGCGGCGAATATCCGCTTGGCACCGTGATGCCGAACGAGGTCGATCTCGCCGAACAGCTCGGCGTCAGCCGCTCGACGGTGCGGGCGGCGCTCGGCGAATTGCAGCAGGCCGGCATGATCTCGCGGCGGCGCAATGCCGGCACCCGGGTGGAATCGGTGCAGCCGCTGCGCGGTCCCGGCAGCTACAACCAGAACCTGGCGACGCTCGAAGATGTCGCGCAATACGGCGCGCAGACCAACCGTCAGGTGCAGGAGATCGCCACCGAGGTGGCCGACGCCAAGCTGTCGGCCTTGCTGGATTGCCCGCCCGGGCAATCCTGGCTGCGGGTGTCCAGCCTGCGCTCCTCGCCGATCGCGTCCTCGCCGCCGCTGTGCTGGACCGACGTCTACGTCGCGCCGATGTTCGCGCCGATCGTGCGCGAGCGCGTCGCCGACTATCCCGGGCTGATCAGCACGCTGATCGAGGATTTCGCCGGCCACCCCACCGCGGAAATCCACCAGACCATCACGGCGATCGGCGTGCCGAAGCGGCTGGTCGACCCGCTGCAGGTCAAGCCCGGCGCCCATGCGCTGGAAATCACAAGGCGCTATCTCGACGCGCGCGACCGGGTGTTCATCGTCAGCCGCAGCATCCATCCGGCCGACCGGTTCTCCTACGACAGCCGCTTGAAGCGGCAATCCGCGCCGAGCGGGGTCTATGCGCCGAGCGTTCCGCCGAAGCGGCTCGCCGGCTGAGCGCGCCGATGCCTAGCAATCGACGACGTTGACGGCGAGCCCGCCGAGGCTGGTCTCCTTGTACTTGGTGCGCATGTCGCGCCCGGTCTCGCGCATCGTCTCGATCACGGCGTCGAGCGCCGAAACGGTATATTGCCGTGCGACCCCGCACGACGCCCTCCCCTGTTTGAGAAAGACGGCCCACAGCACATCATTCGACCTGAATGTGAACGCCGCCACGCGCAGTGTGCTCGACGACGGCGTCGATACCATAGACCTGCCTTAGTATCGGCGTCGTGATCACATCACGGGGGTGGCCATGCGCGAAAAGCCGCCCCCCGCTCAAGACCGTCACCGTATCGGCCCATGATGCGGCGGCCTGGAGATCGTGCAGCACCATGATCACGATCGTGCCCTTGCGCGCCTCTTCACGCACATTGCCTATCACCTGCTGCTGATAGCGTAGATCGAGCGCGCTGGTCGGCTCGTCCAGCAGCAGCAGCCGGGGCTGCCGCACCAGCGCCTGCGCGAGGCTGGCTAACTGACGCTGGCCGCCGGAAAGCGTGTCGAACGGCTGAAGCGCGAGATACAGGATATTCAGGCGATCCAGCGTTTCGAGCGCGCGCTGCTGCGCATCGACACGCGTCTCCTCCGTATCCATCGGCGAAGCGCGCAGGGCCGCGATGACGGTCTCGACGACCGTGAGCGACAGCCGCTGCGGCGCGAACTGCGGCATGAAGGCGACCTTGCGCGCCCGCTCGCCGGTCGGAGCATCCAGCAGGTTTAAACCATCCAGCCGCACGCCGCCGCTGGCCGGCAACAGCCCCGCGAGCACACGCAGAAGCGTGGTCTTGCCCGCGCCGTTCGGCCCGACCATTGCGGTGATACACCCCTGCTCGATCGGCGGCAGCGACAAGCCCGTCAGCACCTCGCGCCCGCGATACCCTGCCCGCACATTTTCGATGTCGAGGCCGGCCATGGTCAGACCGTCCGGCGCCGACTGAAGATCAGCGAGAAGAATACGGGCAGCCCGACCATCGCAGTTACCACCCCGATCGGAAGCAGTACCCCGGGAATGATCGTCTTGGAGGCGACCGAGGCCAGCGACATGATGGCCGCTCCGGTCAAGGCGCTGGCGGGCAACAGAAGCCGGTGATCTTCACCGATCGCGAGCCGTGCGATGTGCGGGCCAGCAAGCCCGACGAAGCCGATCGTGCCGACGAAGGCGATCGCGGTCGAGGTCATCAGGCTGACGCGCAGGAGCGCCACGAGGCGTAGCCGCGTGATATCGATGCCAAGGCTGCGCGCGCGGTCTTCGCCGAGCCGCAGCGCCATCATAGGCCAGGCCGCGCGCCAGGCGAACGGCCAGGCGAGGAGGAGCGCGACGGCGAGCACGCCCACCTTGTCCCAGCTCGCGCGCGACAGGCTGCCCATGGTCCAGAACACGAGTTGCTGAAGCGCCTGCTGACTCGCCAGAAACTGCGTCAGAGCGACCAGCGCGTTGAAGGTGAAGAACAGTGCGATGCCGCAGAGCACAAGGATGTCCGTCCCCGAGCCGCGCCAGCGCACCACCAATTGCAACACCAGGACGACGATGGTCGCGAACACGAAGGCGTTGGCCGAGATCAGCCAGGCCTGCGGCACGCCGGGAATGCCGACACCGAGCACGATCGCCAGCGCCGCGCCGAATGAAGCCGACGATGACACGCCCAGGGTGAAGGGACTTGCGAGCGGATTATCGAGGATCGTCTGCATCTCGGCGCCTGCAGTCGCGAGCGCCAGCCCGACCAGGACGGCCAGGATTGCCTGCGGCAGGCGAACTTCCCAGAGGATCGCGGCCTCCGACGCGGTGAGCGAGTCCGGTCGAAGGATGCCACCGAGCGCACCGGCAAGCCCGAGCCGCGACGGGCCGGTGCTGAGATCGGCAACGAAAGCCGCGAGCGCAACCAGCGCCAATAGCGCAAGCCAGGCGAACCGGCGCCGCATCAGCACGCGATACGCGGCTGCCGTTTTCGCCTGCAGGTCGGGCGATGTGTCGCCCTGCCCCAGACCGAGATGCGGAGAAACGGCACTCATTTCTGATCGATCCAGTACACGCCTTGCAACGGTACGGCGAGGAAGCGGGCATTGAGTTCCGCAATCGTCGCATCCGGGTCAATATCGCACGCGGCTTGCGGGTCAATCCACCGCGCCAGTGCTTCGGCCGCGACGATGTTGAGCGGCGTCGCGATGATGTTGTGGAACAGGCCGTGGACGCGGCCGCTGCGCACGGCGTTGAGGCCGGCGAAGCCCGGCCGCGCCACCACCGCGGCAAGCCGGTCGCGAATGGTTGCGGCCTCGAAGCCGGGGCCGATGACAAGCCCGCCCGATGCCCTCAGGTGCGCACCGCCCGTGCCGATATAGACGTCGGGATTGGCCGAAATGACGTATTCAGGGCTGAGCTGCGCCGTCGGACCAGACGCGACGGAGGCCGAGATGCTGTCGCCGCCGGCAAAGGCGACGAAGCGGCCGATATTGCCGGCGCCCGGGGCGTGGCAGCAATCGGTGACGCCGGCATGGGCCTCGAGCAACACGCGTGGACGCGGCCCGGCGGCGCGCGCGACATGCTCCGCGATGCGCTTCATGTGCTGTTCGTAGAATTCGGCAAATTCATTGGCCCGCGCGTCCCGCCCGATCACCCGGCCAATAATGCGCACGCTCGCCACCGTATGCTCGAATGGCGCGACAAAGAAGTCGGTGAACACAACCGGAATGCCGGCGGCTTCGAGCTGCCGCGCCAAATCGTTGGCGCGCCCGCCAGGCGCAAAGCTGACGCCAAGCACGGCGACGTCGGGCTTGATCTCGATGGCGCGCTCGACAGGGAATGTGCCTTCACTGCTGATTCCGAGCACCGGGACCTGGTCGATCTCCGGGAATTTCTGGCGGTATTGCGCGTAGCTCTCGCTGTCGTTCCGGCGGAATTCGCCAAGCCACGCCGCCATGAAATCGACCGGCTTCGGATCGAGCAGCGAGAGTGCGATGATCTGGCGCCCCTCCGCGAGCAGCACGCGCTTTGCCAGACGCGGAAGCGTGACCGTCCGTCCGGTGATATCGGTGACGACGACCGGCTCGTCCGCCGCTGCTGCCGGCCTCGGCGCGAATGCGAGGAACGCGGTTGCAAGCACGCTAAGGGCGATGGTCACAAAACGGCGCATGATCTCACTTCGGCGGTAGCGCAAATCGCAGCGCGAGGCTGAGGGCGGATGGAACGACACAGGCATGATTCTCATCCCCAAACATCCGGAACGACACGTCGAGCGATGCGTCAGCGATCCGCGTAAGCGCGGCGGCCGGACAAGGATTCGAGAGTCTTGTCCGACCGTCGAGCGCATGTCGTGCACCGAAGCACCGGGCAGCTTGGCGTCGGTCATGGGCTGTTCGCTATTCCCTACCACTGGTATCGGATCGTCCCCATGGTTGAGCGGCCATTGCCATAGAAGCACTGGATCGCGGAGGCACAGGCCGACACATAGGTCTTGTCGAACAGGTTGGTGACGTTCAACGCCAGCTTCCAGCCCTTCAACTGCGGCGACAAGCCGTTGAGGTCGTAGTGCAGCATGGCGTCGGCAAGGATATAGGCCGGCACGATCATCGCCGTGGAGTTGATGTTGTCGCCGAAAGATTCACCGACGTAGCGGACGCCGCCGCCGAAGCCGAAGCCCATCATCTGACCGCTCTGGATGGTGTAGTCAGCCCACAATGAGGCGGTGTTGGCGGGCGCGCCGACCGGCACCTTGCCCTGGATCGAGATGCCACTGACCACCTGCGTGCTCTTGGTGATCTCGATCTCGTTGTGGGCAACCGCCGCGATGACGTCGAAGCCGGGGATCGGCGTCAGCTTGGCGCTGAGCTCGACGCCTTTGGAACGCACCTGTCCCTGCTGGATCTGGCAGTTGATGCCGGACTGGGTGCAGGCCGGATAGGCGGCGTAGAGATGCGCCGTATCCATGGTCAGCACGTTGTTCTGCGTGATGTCGTAAAGCGACAGCATGACGAAGCCGTCGAAGCCGTTGGGCTGATATTTGACACCGACCTCAAACTGCTCGCCGGTCGTCGGCACGAAGGCTGTGCCGGTGTAGTCCGTGCCGATGGTCGGCTCGAACGAGGTCGCATAGCTGACGTAGGGCGCGAGGCCGTTGTCGAACAGGTAGGTCAGGCCGGTGCGCCAGGTCGTCGCGGAATCGGAGGGGTGGCTGCGGTTGGTATAGACGCCGGTCGCGATCGTGCGTGTATCCGAGGTCGCATTGGCCCAATCATTGCGGACGCCGATCACGGCGGCGAGCTTGCCGAGCCGAATCTGATCCTGGAGATAGACGCCGGTCTGATCACGCTCCTGGATCGTCTGTGTCGTCAAAGCCGGCCCGGCGATCGTGCCATAGCTCGGATTGAGATAGTTGACATAGGTGGTGGCGCCGTTGCCGAAGGTAGCATCCGACGAACTCTTCTGGAAATCGACGCCAGCCAGCACGGTGTGCTGGAGCCAGCCGGTGGCGAACTTCGCTTCGGCCTGGTTGTCGATGGTGGCGGCCTGAAGGTTCTCAATGTAGTGCGTACTCTGACGGCCGATGCAAACATTGGCCGTGGTGCCCGCACCGCAAGTCGAACCCGCGCCGAAGCCGGTCACCGAGAGCGCCTTTATTTCGCTCGATAGGTTCATATAGCGGAAGTTCTGGCGGACCGTCCACGTCTCGTCGAGATGATGCTCGAACTCGTAGGCAATGGAGTCCTGCGTGCGGCTGTAGCTGTTGTAGTTCGGATGGCCCGCGAAGAAATTGCGCGGAATTTGTCCGTTGGCGTTGACCCGGAGCGTGCCGAGCGCCGGCAGCCAGTTCGGCTGGTAGGTCGAGGGATCGCGGCTGTGCACCGCGCGCACGGTGAAGGTCGTGTCGGCCGTCGGCCGCCACGTAATCATCGGCGCGATGAACTCGCGCTCGGTGCTGGTGTAGTTGACCTCGGTGTCGGCCTTGCGTCCGAGCCCGATCAGCCGATAGAGCAATTGCCCGTCCTGGGTGATGGGACCGCTGACGTCAAAGCCGCCTTCGATGCGGTTGTGATCGCCGACGCGGGCAAACACCTCGCCCTGCGGCGTCGCCGACGGTCTCTTGCTGATCAAATTGACCATCCCGCCGAGATTGTTCTGGCCGTAGAGCACCGAAGCCGGGCCGCGCAGGATCTCGACCCGCTCCAGAAGATACGGATCGACCGACGGCATCGCAAAGTTGATGCCGCGCGGCAACCGCAGGCCATCCCAAAAATGCAGATAGTTGGCGTTCGCGCCGAAGCCGCCGAAGCCGCGGATGAACACGTTGTCAAAGCGGTCACCGACGCGGGTCTCCGAGATGACACCTGGTTCGTAACGCAGGGCCTCGGCGATCGAGCGGGCGCCCTGGGACGTCATCTGCTCACGGGTCACAACCGTGATCGACTGCGGCGTCTCCATTATCGAGCTGTCGGTCTTCGATCCGGTGCCGGTGCGATGGGCGACTATGCCCCGTACCGGTCCGCCTGCCGTCTCCTTCGGTACAACCGATGCCGCGACCTGCTTCGGCTGGCTAATGGCGGCTGCGCGCTGCGCGGGCGACGTGGCGCGCACCGGACGGCGCGGAGCCCGCGGTGCGGGACTCTCGACCACGATCAGCGGGAGGCTTGCCCCATTCGTCGATTGCGCGTGAGCGACATGAAGAGCCCCGGGCCACTGGTCTGCGATAACCAGCACCGAGGTGTAGAGCATCCACTTTCCGCGAGAAAATGTCATCATCCCCATCTTCCAAAAAATCCGCCGCCGCACCCCGCGCCGCGCTGCATCCGGTGTTGCACGATGGGTAAACTGGACCTAGGGGCGGACTTTCGCTCGCCGGACTCTCGCTTTCGCTCGACGTTAGGAGACCTAAAAACTGGCAGAGGATGTGGCTGGTCCTGCCGTCAACGCAGGCTGCTCGGCGAGACGCCGAAGCGCTTGCGGAAGATGGTGGTGAAATGGGAGGCGCCATAACCGACGTGGAAGGCTGCTTCCGACACGCTCATTTCGTCGGTCGAGATCAGCTTGTAAGCCTGCTCCAGCCGGTATTCCTGGAGGAAGCCGAACACGCTCGCGCCATAGACCTGGCGGAAGCCGGACGAGAGCTTCCGCACATTGAGGCCGACCTGCTGCGCCAGCGAGTCGAGGCTTGGCGCGTCGCGCATGGAGGCCACCAGCAGTTCGCGCGCCTTGCGGATCCGCTCAATATCGCGCGCCGCGAGCCGGCCGTCGGCGTCGCTTGCCTGGGTCGTGCAGGAGGAGATCGCGAGCGCCACGAGCTGCATCGCTTTGCCGCAAAGATAGAGCTCGCGCTCGGGGCCACGGATCGGACAGTTCGTGATCTGCGACACCAGCACCTGCAGCGCGCGGTTGGCCGGACAGGAAGCAAGCTGCGCACCGCTATGGCTTGCGCCTCCAATCGCGGCAAACGACCGATCGAGCGCATCCGTCAGTTCAGCGCCGAGCACGCCCTCGTTCATCTGCACAATTAGATAGCGGATCGGCACATGGGCCGCGAAGACCTGGTCTCGGTCAGCATCCGCCGAGCTGCGGATCAGCAGCACGATCGGCCCGCGCACCTCGCGCCCGCGGCCGCCGCCGACGCTGATCTGCAAATGGCCGCTCAAGAGAACAACGGTCTTGATGCCCGCAGGCAGGGCCGTATTGACCCGCTTGGGCTGATCGAAGCGGTTGATTCCAACGGCCATGACGAAACCGCCCGACATCATGATTACCCGCTCGTTCAGATCCACTCCCTCGGTGGTCATCGGTCCCGTCACAATTCTCCCGTTCTCAAGACCACCGCATCGCAAGTCCACGATGGCGAACCTCCAACATCAGGCACAGGTTCAACTTAGACTCCTCCTCGGCAGAGGGCTATGATCGAGCGATCAGATTGAATGTTTTCTAAATTCGCTCAGGATGATCAGCTCAAGCCCGCAACGCCAGAACCGATCCTGCCATGGATACTTAGCGCCGCGAGCAGTGCCACCTCCTCGCTCATCACGACCGAAATGTTGCGTGATATCCATGAGATCGACGAGATCGACGCTTAGATCGTGACATACTCTCGTCGTCCCCCGTTTGTCAGTGTCGACGGGGCGATCTGATCGGATGCGGACGCCGACCTTGCAAATATCGGCTTTCAAGGAGCAAAAGCGGCTCCGGCGAAACGGAGAGCATGACAGAGCATTGCTGTGACGATGGTCGAATGATCATCGTTCTCGCCGAGTTCAAACCGCACATCCGCCTGCGCGCCGAACGCCGCACTGACCTCACCTGAAATTTCGCGCGCATTGTCGATCATGCGGCGAGCTTTGCGGATATCATGATACTGGTTGCCGAATTTTTCCATCACCTGCCAGGGCGCAAGTTCCTGCTCCCAGCGGCCGACCGCCGTAAAGAGGCGGATCGGCCGCGTGATGGCGTTTGCTGACGCCAACGCCCGCGATAAGCCCTTTCTGTCCCACCAGACCGAGGGGCTGAAGCTGATATAGCCGTTGAACATGTCCGGCCGCTGCGACAGCAGGTCCAGCACGAAATAGCCGGCGAGAGAGTGTCCCAGAAGAATGCGACGGTCCGGGTCGGCGTTGAACCGCGACTGGACATGCGGTAGCAACTGATTTCCCAGAAGGCGGAGGTAGGCGGCCTGGCCGCCGCAGCCACCTGCCTTGTCCGGAAATACGCTCGCATCCGCGGGCCCGCGCGTGAAGTCCAGATGGCGGCGATCGGCATTGTATCCATTCGTATTGGGATAGCCTATGCCGACGACAATCGCCGGAACGATGCCGGTCGCCATTGGACGCCGAGAGACCCGCCGCACGGTCTCCGCGACGGTGATGAAATCCGAATTGCCGTCCAGCACATAGATAACCGGAAAGCCGCCAACGGGCGGCTCTATTTCCGGGACATAGACGAATATCTCGTAATGCAGCCCCGTTTCTGACGAGCGCAATGCAAATCTTGAGCAACCCGGCATGACGAGCGATTCAGCTACCGACATGCCCGCCAGGTCGTTGCTCGTTGCCGCGCTCCCTCGGGTCTCTCTCACGGCTTTCTCAGGCATGGAGCGTTGCACCTCCGTCGACATAGATATCGGTCATCGTGATATGCCCTGCTTTCTCCGATAGGAGGAACAGGATCGAATTGGCGATATCCTCCGGCGTCGCAAGCTTGCGAAGCGGAATGCCGGTCTTGAAATTCTCGAGGGAGCCCTCGATCACCCGCTCTCCACCGCACTCGTCGCTCCACATGCCCGTCTGCATCGGCGTCAGCGTCGATCCGGGAGCTACGATATTGCAGCGAATGCCATACTCGGCCAGTTCCAGACCAAGGCAACGGGTGAACATGGTCGCAGCCGCTTTCGACGCCGCATAGGCTGCCATATTCTTGCGCGGAATACCCGCGGCATTGGAGCTCACCGTGACGAGACTGCCCTTGCGACGCGGCGCCATACGGCGGGCAAGCGCTCGGGAAACATGGAACACCCCGGCCACGTTGACAGCAAAGACTCGTTCCCATTCCGCGTCGCTCGTTTCCACGACCGCGGTCGTGGAAAGCACGCCAGCAACATTGACGCCGAAGTCGATGCCACCGCATTGCGCGGCCATCTCTCCGATAACGCGTTCCACGTCGGCGCCTTGCGTCACGTCGAGCGAGTGAGCGAAGAGATTGTCGCAGGCAAGTTCAACCAGCGCAGCCGTCGAAGTATCGGTGGCAAAGACTGTCGCGCCCTCCCGCAACAGCGCCTTGACTACCGCAAGCCCGATCCCGCCGGCTGCGCCCGTCAAGAACGCCGTCTTGCCTTCGAACTCGCTCACGGTTTATCTCCCTCTGCTCTTCCCATCTCGTGCTCCAAAAGCGCTGCCTTCAGCGCAGGCGCGACATGGAGCACGGCTTCAGAGCCAGTCATGTGTGCGTGAACGAGAGGGACATCCCGGATATCGAGTGATCCGACGTAGGGAATCCAGCTTTCCGGCCGAAGGTCTGTCCGGTCGTCGGCTTGATCTCCGGCCGCCCGAAAGTGTAACACTGGACCATCGTAGCGGCTATGGCGATGCCCACGCACCAGGCGATTGTTGAGGGCCACGACCCGGACCATGCCATCGAGCGCCGCGCCGGGCAGCCAACCGAGCGGACTTTCGCTTTCCGCAAGAAAAGTCATAACCGCCTCGCGCGTCAGCGCCAGTTCCGGCAGTCCGTCGGGATCGTGGCCGCCGATCGCAAGCAGTGCCTTCAATTCGGCACCCGGCCCGGGATCCGGCTCATCGCGCCAGCAATCACAGGGATAGGCGTCCAGCATGGCAACAACGCCGACCTTCTGCCCCATCTCTACCAAATGCACCGCGATCGCTTGCGCAAGGATACCACCGATCGACCAGCCGACGACGTGAATCATCTGTCGGTCTGAGATGAACGCGATGCGGCGCGCATAGTCGCGCGCCATATCATCAAGGCTTTCCGGCGCTTGCTCATCAGGACTGAGTGCCAGAGCCTGAACACCCCAGGCGGGCCTGTCGGCACCGAGCGCGCGGGCTAGTCCGTTGTAGCACCAGCAAAGCCCGCCGGCCGGATGGAGCATGAAGACCGGCGCCCTGCCCCGCTCCGCCGCGTTCAGCTTGACCAGCGGCTGCAGTCCCGCGCCCTCGCTCGTTGACCCTCGATCCAGATATTTGGCGAGCTTGCCGATGGTGGAATGCTCGAAGAGCACGCCGATGCCCGGTTCATGACCGGTCGTTTCACGCAGATACAGCATCAGCTCCACCGCCAGGAGCGAATGCCCGCCGAGATCAAAGAAATCATCATCCACCTGAAAGGGCCCCTCAGCCTGCAAGACCCGCTCGAACAGCATGGCAACGAGCTTTTCATTTTCCGTGGCAGGCGCGTGGCCGCGACCGCCGGCGAAGACAGGTGCCGGCAGTAGCCTGCGATCGAGCTTGCCGTTGCTGCTCACCGGCAGCGCGTGGAGCATGACGATTGCCGAGGGCATCATGTAGTCCGGTAGAAAGCGTCTGGCGTGGGCAAGAATGACATCCTCGGCTCCATTGTCCACCTCGCCACTTTCCAGGGTAGCATAGGCAACTATGCGTTGTTCTCCCGCTTGGTCCTCCCACAGGACAACCACCGCCTGTGTCACCACCGGATGAGACAGGATTGCCGCTTTAATTTCGCCGAGTTCGATGCGCAGGCCGCGCAATTTGATCTGATGATCGGAGCGTCCGAGATAGAGGACCGCGCCATCAGCGCGAACACGCGCGAGGTCGCCGGTGCGATACATCCGCTCTCCGGGATGGAAGGGATCAGCGACGAAGTGTTTCGCTGTCAGCTCTTTCTGGCCGAGATATTCGCGCGCCAGTTGAACTCCGGCAAGATAGAGATGCCCCTCGACGCCGACCGGCACAGGTCTCAGATGGTCGTCAAGCACGTAAAGGCGTGTGTTCCAGACCGGGTAGCCGATAGGGACCGGGCGCGAGGAATCGCCTGCGACGGCCGGCCAATAGCTGACGTCGACCGCGGCTTCGGTCGGACCATAGAGATTGTGGAGTTCCGCCGTCATTCGCTCAAGAAAGCGATCGCGCAAATCGGCCGTGAGCTCCTCACCGCTGCAGAACACCCGCTTCATCGCGAGACCGCGCGAACCGGGTTCCGCCAGAAAGGCCGACAACATCGAGGGCACGAAATGGATCGTCGTGATCCTCTCGTCGCGGATGATCTGCGCTATGGCCTTCGGGTCCTTGTGCGCATCGGGCGGGGCAATCACGAGGATTCCGCCAGAAAGGAAGGCAAGGAAGAATTCCCAAACGGAAACGTCGAACGTCATCGGGGTCTTTTGCAGGATGACATCGTCACAGCTGAAGTCGTAATGCTGCCGCATCCATTCGAGCCGGTTAACGATCGCCGTGTGCTCGATAACGACGCCCTTCGGCTCGCCAGTGGAGCCAGACGTATAGATCACATAGGCCGCACTCTCGCCGGTTGTCTGCCCAAGAGTGCGACCTTGCGGCTTGGTCGGCCAGGCAGGCGGCGAAAACATCTCGATCGTACCGAGTGGCTCGCTGTCCTCGGCACCAAGAACGAGAGTCGGGCGCGACGACGCCAGGATTCTGTCCAGCCGCTCCCGCGGATGGCCAAGATCGAGCGGCATATAGGCCGCACCCGCGCGCAGAATCGCGATCAGCGCCACGACAAGATCGAGCGAGCGCGGCAGCGTCACGGCCACGATCGCATTACGTCCGGCCCCGCGCTCGACAAGCGCCTCTGCCAACGCCGCGGTATGGCGATCAAGTTCGGCGTAGGTGAGAGATCTGCCACCGAAGCGTAGCGCCGACCTGTCGGCATAGGAAACGAAGCTGTCCTCAAGTAACTGCGACAGCGTCCTGTCCGTGACCGGATGCGCGGTATCGTTCAGACCCTCGAGCAGCCAACGACGTTCCTCTTCCGTGACCGTCGCAACCTCGCACAATGACCGGCCCGCAAGAGCCGCCTCGACGGCCCTGCCGACGAAATTGGCAAGCCGCTTGGCGTGGCTCTCGGTCTCGCCTGCCTCATAGAGAAGGGGATTGGTATCAACTTCAAGGCTGAGACACCGGACCGCCGGGTCGCCGCGAAAGGTGAAGTTGATGTCGTCAACCGGCCCTGTTCCCAAAGTGGTAAGTCTCGTTTCCAGTCCAGCAAGCCGTGGGAGCGCATCGAAGGGCAAAATGTTGACAAGAGGACCGAAGAGCCGTCGTTGGCCCCCAATGAGTCCAAGGTCGCGACGCATCTGTTCGCTGCGATGGCGTCCGTGGCGGCGATCTCGCGCCATTCGACCGGCTGCCTTCGCGAGCCATTGGACAAGCTCTCCCTCCTCGTCGATGTCGAGGCACAGCGGCAATATGTTCATCAATATCGTCGGAACACGAGCCGCCGGCGAGCCGAAACGCCCCATGAAGGGCACGCCGATCGTGATTTCATTGCGTCTGACATGGCGCGCGAAATAAGCTCCGGCCAGCGCGGTCAGAAGATCGGCCCAGGACAGTTGCGTCGTGCGCGCAAGGCGCAGCAGGCTGTCGCAAATATCCGGTGCAAGCATTCTTTCGACGTGGTCGTAGGATGATGCGGAGCGCGCCAGCCCCGCCTTCAGACCTGTCACCTCCGGCATATCGCGCAAGGCTTCCTGCCAATAGTTTGTATCCCGCCCGGCTCGTTCCGATCCGCGATACGTCTTCTCTTCGTCAATGGCGACATCGAGAGCGGTCAGTTCGGTGCCTGTCGGTCCGCCGGCGACCGTGGCGTTGTAGATCTCCGCAATGCGCTGGGTAACGAGACCTGTCGCGAACCCGTCCGTCACCACATGGTGCATGCGTTGATACCAGATGTAACGTTCTGCGCCGAGGCGAAAGAGCACCTGCCGCGCAAGTGGCCCGCTTGCCAGATCGAGGGGGCTGTTCATATCCGTTTGCATGGCCGTCAGGGCATCGGCCTTCGGATCGTTCCGAAGCGTCATATCTTCCACCTGAAGCAGCGGTCGATTGCGCTCCTCGACGATCTGCACATCCTTGCTGGTGATGCGAACGGACACGCCATCGGCCTCCATCGCGAGCTGCCGAACCGCAGCCTCGAATACCGCGACGTCGAGCGGTCCGTGGATTTCGACATATTGCCCAGTATTGAAGACGGGATTGGCCGGATCGATGTTCTGTGCGAACCAGATACCGGACTGCGCCTGCGTCAAGGGAAGCTCGCGCACCGGCTGGTGAGGGGCGGCCCTCAGGCTTTGCGCCATCATGATCGTGCCTCCACGACCCCGTTCACGCGCCGTTTGACGAGTTGCCACCAACCGGCGAGCGTCGGACACGTCGCCATTTGGGAGAAATCCAGATCCACCCCCCGTTCCTGCCAAATCAGCATCAAGTTCATGGCACGCATCGAGTCGAGTCCGAGGTCCATCAGATTGTCATCGTCACCGATCTCCGAAGAGTCGATATGGATCATGGCGGCGACGTCGTCGCGCATGAGGTCGAGGCTGAGCGGCTTCGTCATGCTTCCGCCCTCACATCCAGCCCGCGGATGAGCGTCTCGACCGACAAGGGAATTCCACAGGTCGCGGCGACATAGCTCAAGGCCATATCATGCTGCTCACGCGAAAAATCGGCCATCGCATCGGCGATGAAGAACGGCTCGATGTCCCGCTGGAATGCGTCGCCTGCTGTCATTAGGCAACCGATGTGCGCGTAGATCCCGCTGATGACGATTTGGTCGCGGCCGCGTACCCGCATAAGATGAGCAAGATTGCTCATCTGAAAAGCACTGTAGCGATGCTTGACGACTACGATATCGTCCGCCGCCGGGCTCAGCAGATCGATGATGGGCTGGTGTTCCGGCACGGTAGTCATGCCCGGTCCCCAAAGATCGGCTTGCAGTCCCCGGTCGCGGCGATCCTGGTTACCGTTCTGCGCTGTGTAGAAGACCGGCATTCCCGCCGTCACCGCCGCGGCTTTCAGGCGGACGATATTGGCAATGACCGGAGTAATCGGCGAAGCGTCTTGCTCGAACGCACGGACGAAGTAGTTTTGCATGTCATGAATCAACAGCGCGGCCCGATTGGGGTCTAAGGCCCATTTGGCGCGCGCGGGCGGAATCTGCGCGACGAACGGAAGCTCGTAGCTCGCTATTCTTGGCAGCCTCATATCAGGCCTCCGACGGTACGGTCTTGAGAAATCGCTCGCGAAGCTGCTGCCGCAGCACCTTGCGGTTGACTTTGCCGACCGCCGTGGTCTGGAAGGCATCGACGAAGACAATCTGGTCAGGCACCTTGAACTCGGCGAGGCCACGGCCACGCACGAATGCCTTGAGTACCACCACCCCTGGCCTCTCCCCCTTCGGTATGATGAACGCGCAACTTCGTTCGCCGAGATAGGGATCGGGGATCGAAACCACCGCCGCATCGAAGACGCCGGGATGGGCCAAAAGATTATCCTCGATCTCTTCGGCGGAAACCTTCTCGCCGGCACGGTTGATATGATCTCCCGCTCGTCCCTGCACCACCAGATATCCTGCCCTGGTGCGCGAAACGATGTCACCGGTTCGATAGTAACCATCCTCCGTGAAGGAACGCGCGTTCGCGGCATCGTCGTTATGGTAGGCCCGGATGGTATAGGGGCCGCGTGTGAGCAACAGACCAGGCTCGCCGTCGGCAAGCGGATTGCCATAATCATCGACGATCAGCACCTCATCGTCGGGGCTAATCGGCCTGCCCTGCGTGTTGACGATGATGTCGTCGGGATCGTCGAGTCGCGTGTAGTTCACCAGTCCCTCGGCCATGCCAAAGACCTGCTGCAGAGTGCAGCCGAGCGCGGCTCGGACGCCGGAAGCCGGCTCGGGACTGAATTTTGCGCCCCCGACGAGCAGGACTTCGAGACTCGAGATGTCATACTTGGACGTCGAGGCTGCTTGCATCCATAGCAGCGCCAGCGGAGGAACGACGCCGGTCATCGTCACGCGCTCCTGTTCGATCAGAGCGAAGGCCGTCTCCGCACTAGGAGACGGACACATGACGATACGGCTTCCGGCATAGAGAGCACCGAAAACGCCCGGCGAACTCATCGGAAAATTATGGGCGACCGGCAGGGCCGCCATGAAGACGCTGTTTTTGCCGAGGCCGCAGATATCGGCGCTGGCACGGAAGCTGTAAATATAGTCGTCATGAGTGCGCGGGATCAGCTTCGGCAGGCCCGTGCTCCCGCCCGATATCTGCAGAAAGGCAACTCCGGCCGGCGAAGGAAGCGGTGGAAGCGCCCCCTCGCTGCGAGGTATATCGTCAAGCGCACGAAATTCTTCAGCTTCGCCAATTACCACGACATGGCCAAGGCCGACGGTCCGTGCTCTCACCTCACGGGCAAGCACGCGGTAGTCAAAGCCTCCATCCCGGGCCGCGACCACATAGGCGCTCGCCTGCGCTTTCTCCACGAAATGCGAGATCTCGGTGACGCGATGGGCAGGAAGCGCAAAGACCGGAATGAGATTGGCGCGAAAAAGCCCGAAAACGACGGACAGGAATTCCGGTATATTGGGCAATTGCACCACGACCCGTTGGCCGGGACAAAGCCCGAGCGCGAGGAAGCGGGCGGCGTTTTCATTGGCCCGCTCAAGCAGCCCGGCATAGGTCCAGCGCTGCTCGCCGCCAATGACGGCAATACGATCGGGGATCTCACGGGCACGCTGCGCGAGAAATCCGAACATGGTTTCTCCGCGCCAATAGCCTTTCTCGCGATAGCGCAGAGCATCCTTCTCCGGCCAAACTTGCTTCAGCTCCTGCATGGCGGGCCTCACTCGTCAAACCTGCCGCCATCAATGCCAAAGGCATCCAGCATGGCGCGGAATTTGGCGGAGGTTTCGATCACCTCGCCCTCCGGCGTAGATCCCGGCACGATGCCGGCACCCGCATACAGCCGCGCCTGATTGCCGTCGAGTTCGGCGCAACGGATGGACACATGCCAGCGCCCGTCGCCAGCCGAGTCGCACCAGCCGACGGCGCCGGCGTAGAACTCCCGATCATAGGATTCGAGTTTCACGATCTGGTCGTTTGCGAGATTGCGCGGTAGACCGCAGACGGCAGGCGTCGGATGCAGGAGGCTGGCGAAATGCGCCGATGACAGCGAAGCGTCCTTGAGCTGGCCGACGATACGCGTGCCGAGATGCCACATGCTTGCCGTTGCCCGCAAGCAGGGGCCTTCAGGTGTCCAGAGATCGATGCAATACGGTGCGAGGGTATCCAGAATAGACTCGATCACCATTGCATGCTCGCGGCGATCCTTGTCGGAGGCGAGAAGTCGGACGCCAGCCTGGCGGTCCTTCTCCGTGTCACGATCGCGACGGGCCGAGCCCGCGAGTGGATGAGAAACGATATGCCCGCCCCGCTTCTCGAGAAGAAGTTCCGGCGTTGCGCCGATAAGGCTGCGGAGCCGATGCGAACGTGGCGGCAGAGGGGTCGCAAAGACCGTGACGCTTTCGTCCGCGGAAAGCTTGCGCATCAGGTCGGCCGCGGAGAAATCGCGGTTCGCCGTCACTTTCAGGCTGCGTGACAGGACGACCTTGCGCAAGGTGGCGCCCGGCGCGTTCAACTGGTCGAGAGCGACAGCAACGGCCTTGGCGAACTCGGCGGCAGCGGGGGCCGGATCGACCGACAGAATCCTGGAGGCGACCGCGTGGGATGATGCGCCGCCGCCGAGGCCGGGGATGGCGCCGATGTCATGCTTCCCCTGGACGCGAAGAACGCGTTCGGGCTGAATAAGATACGATGGCTGTGATGGATCGAATGGCAGAGCGCCAACGAGTACATCCGGCCCCTCCGTTTGCTTTTCAAAGAAGTCGGTGGTGAGTTCCGCGAGGTTGGCAAGCGCACCATCGCCCAGGGCTGCAATCTGCCCGAGCGCGAGCATGGTCTCACCGGCCGTCTTGAAGACAAAGGGAATTGGACGGGCGAGCGCGGGCTCCGCCTGCACCTCTTCGTCTATCCAGATAAGGGAGGTTGCCATGCTGCGCTCCGGTGTTCGTTGTGGATGGAATTTTTATTTCCCCTTCGATATCGCGCCGGCGATCGTCAATCGATCCGGAAGGGTCCCGGTTTGTTCATCACGATTATTCCAGCCTCGGGACCTAAGCGGCGGCTTGAGAACAACAGCCGCTCAAGATCGGCGGCGAACCAGGGTCATCCCGTCGCCAAGCGGCAACATGGACATGTCTACCCGCTCGTCATCACGGATCTTCGCATTGAGGCGGCGCAGAGCCACGGTCTCTGAGCTGTGGTCTTGAGGATCGGCGACCGATCGCCCCCAGAACACGTTATCGAAGCAAATCAGTCCGGCCGGCCGAATGAATCGCAGGCTGTACTCGTAATAGGTGTCGTAATTTTCCTTATCGGCGTCGATGTAGACAAAATCGAAAGCGCCCTCGCCTTCATCGCCAAGGAGGCGCTCAAGGGATGCGATGGCATCGCCGAGCTTAAGTGCGACGAGGTCTGCCACCCCCGCCTCCCGCCAGTGACGGCGCGCGATCGCCGTCCATTCCTCGCTGGCATCCAGCGTGATGAGCCGACCGTCCGGCGGCAACGCGAGCGCCATGGTAAGCGCGCTGTATCCGGTGTAGGTTCCGATCTCAAGCACCCGCTTCGCACCGATTGTCTTCATCAAGAAAGCGAGCAACTGGCCGGCAGGGGGCGATGTCACCATATTGGCTTCGGGCAGCGCCAGGGTTTCTTCTCGCAACTTCCGCTGGACTTCGGTCTGACGCGTGCCGAACTCGACCGCGTAGTGTCGTATCTGGATGTCCGTCACGTGCTTCATCGGAGACATATTTCTCATTGAGCAGGTTGATCGCAGTGACAGTCGTGTCCAGCGCGCGGCAAGAAGCGTCACCCAGCCCGTTACTGGCACAGTATCAGCGTGCGACCCAGGGGCAGGCTTTCGCTCGCCGGACTCTCGCTTTCGATCGAGATTAGGAGACCTACAAACTGCTTGCCATGTGCCTCCAGCCATCAACGTCGGCGATTGGGTGAGATGCCAAAACGTTTGCGAAAAATGGTCGCAAAGTGAGCGGGGCCATAAGAACGATCGTTCCTGTTCGGGCTCCCATCATGCCATGGATCTCAAGGAGGTCATGGCGATGAACCTGCGTCGGAGACGCCACGATCAGAAAATGACGCAAGAGGAACTGGCCGAACGCGCTGGCTTGAGCGCACGATATCTCGGATCGATCGAGCGCGGCGATGTGGCCGCGAGCGTCACGGTGCTCGGGCAGATCGCCGATGCGCGTAATCACGCAAATATTGCAAGAATCTGACGGGCAAGAGTGATCGCGAGCCACGATCAACGTATTCGACAATTCCGTCTTAGCCACGCAGAGTGCGACTGTGGTCTCGCACCGGAGGCGCGGCATCAATGCGATTGCGAAACGCCCCACTCGTTCCAGCGGGGCGTTCCGGTGTTTGGCAGGCTCAGTCGCCATTGGGCTTGTGACTGCGGGACCAGATCAGCGTGAAGGAGTCTTTTTGCTGCGGCATTTCCCTTGCCATGCCCCCCGCGTGGAGACCGCCACCGTTCCAATCAGGCGACCCCTTTGGTCCTTGCTGCTGATTCGTGTCCGGCGGTCGAAATTGCGACCGTCGCCTGATCCGTACTAATCCGATTACACTGGGAGCCGTTCATGCGGCGAAGACGGCGACAAATGCCATCCAGTCGAACTCGTAAGACTACGGATGCCGCAAATTGTGGCGCGAAGATTCCCGCGAATATATCTGCATTACATAGCGTTTTGCGCAAAGCACTTCCTATCGGCTGCAGCCGAGCCGCGCGTTCAAAACGCAATCTTAACTATAAGCCAGCATCTCTTAGGGAGAGTAACAATCTCTCAAGGTATCACATGTCGCGCCTCAACATCAGGAGCTTTCGCCATTTGTCGCTGCTGATCGCCTGCTCACTCGCGGCCTGCAAGACCAGCGACGGACGTCATCCTCCGGAGTTCCGACTGCCTGATCGCTTCACCACCGGGTCGATCAATCCCGTGCCGAACCCGTACCAGACGTGGTGGCGGCGGGTCGGAAACGACGAACTGAGACAACTGATCGAGCGCGGCCTCGCCAACAACCTTGATATCGCAAGAGCCGTCGACCGGATCAACGTGGCAGGTCAACGCGTGACGATCGCCGGCGCTGACGCTTTCCCTCAGGTCGGCGTCGGAGCGACAACGCAATCGTTCGGTACCATACCTGCCGGCGTGACCGGGACCACATCAACTCATTCCGCCGGCCTCAACGTCTCCTGGCTCCTCGACTTCAACGGCAAGATCGCCAAGCAGAAGTCGGCTTCGGAAGCCGAGCTGCGGGCCGCGGGTTACGACTTCGCCAATGTCCGGTTGGCCTATCTGGCTGATCTGATCGCAACCTATATCGACATGAACTACTTCGCGCGGACGATCGCGGTAACCGAGGGATCGATCAAGAACGCCGAGGACACCGTAACGCTGGTTCGCAACATGAAGGAATTGGGGACGTCCAGCGAACTCGACATCGCCCAGGCCCAAGCCGATCTCGCGACGTTGCGTGCCTCGCTGCCCGCACTGCAGCGCGACAGGACCATCGCGGCCAATCATATCGCGACGTTGATCGGCGTCGCTGCGGGCAGCCTGACGCTACAGGGAAGCCGGAGTCTTGAGCCGCTTCTCTCCCCCAATGTTGGAGCGGGAATTCCCGCGGATCTCATCCGCAACCGGCCCGATATCCGCGTCAAAGAACAACTGCTCTACGCGGCCGCAGAGCGCATCGGTGTGGCGCGGGCGGATCTGCTGCCCAGCGTGACGTTGAACGGGACGATCAATGCGGCGCTGTCGCCGACGATCTACGGGATGCTCGGTGGCGGCACCTGGGCGTTCGCCTCTTCCATCCTCGCCCCGGTGTTCGACGGCGAGCGGCGTCAGGCGACGATCCGGCTCGCCCAAGCCGACTGCCACCTGCGCTATCTGGACTGGAGGCAGAACGTGCTGGTGGCGGTCGAGGAAGTCGAGAACCTGCTCACCTCGATCAAGCGCGGCCAGCGTGAACTCGCGTCATTGCGCGACAGCGTCGCCGCCAACGAAAAGAGCCTCAGCCTGACCCGCGCCGCAATGACCGGCGGCACTGGAATCCTACTCGGCGTGATCGACGCCCAGCGCTCGCTCAATCGGTCCCGCCTGGCACTGGCGCAAAGCCAGCGCCAGCTCGCCCGGTTTCAGATATCGCTGCAAATTGCGATCGGAGCAGGCGCCGACGCTCCGGTATCGGCTCCGGTGCCGGTTGTCGCTGCGACGACGCCCGCTGCTCCCGCCGCGAACGTCGCGCAGCGCGCGGGCGCTCCGGCTCCGCAACCGACGGCCGTCAAGAAGCCGCCACGGCCGGCTGCTTGAGCAACCCCTGCGCTTCGAGTGCGTCCAGCTGTCGGAGCGTGTGCCCGAAAATCTCCTCCATCTTCTGCAGGAGCTTTCGCAACTCGGCGGGGGAACAGCCTTCACGGGTTCTGAGCCGCGTCTCCATCAAGCCCGCGAGCGCTGCCATGCCGGAGGCTCCCAATATCTTGCTGGAGCTCTTGATGGTGTGGGCTGGCAGCACGGCCTCGTCGAGCTCATCCTTGTCGATTTGCTCGCGCAGCACGTTCAGATAGTTTCGGGTGTCCGCGCGGTAGAGCGATAGCAGGGTATCCAAGTTTCGAACCAGATCGCGGGTCTGCTTCAACACCGCCAGGTCCATCAGCGGCACCTTGCCTGCGGGGATTTCGGGCGCCGGCGGATTCGGCTTGGCCGTTGCCGCAGCAGCGACGTTCGGCGCGGGAGCAACCGGCTGCGCCGCGACGACGGGCGGCCGCGGAACCAGCGGCGCCGCAACCACCGGCGCCGGAGCCGCCGGCGCGTCGTGTTGCGCCAGATCGAGCACCGCAGGTCGCGGCACCGCGGCGGTCGCGCGGCTCGCCGCCGTCGCCCGCTCCGAACCGAGAGCCGACGGCGCCTTGAGCAGCCTGGACTTGACGAGATGATCCAACGCATCGGCGATAATTCGGATCGAGATCGGCTTGAACACGACATCATCCATGCCGGCCTCGATGCAGGCCTCACGGTCGCCTTTGAGCGCGTTCGCCGTCACGGCCACGATCGGGCAATTCTTGATCTTGCCCGCCGCCATCAGCTCGCGCATTTTGCCGGTGACAACGAACCCATTCATGACCGGCATTTGGCAATCGATCAGCATGAGATCGAACGACCCCGCCTCAGCCATCCGGATCGAGCTTGCCCCTTCCGTCGTCGCCTCGACCGCGAAGCCGAACTCTTTCATGATCTCTTCGAGGATGATCAGATTGATCTGGTTGTCATCGACCAGAAGAACGGAAGAGCCGGAAAATTTCGGCAGCTCCATCACCTCGGCGGACGCCCCGCGCAAGACGCCGCCCGACGGCAGCGGCGGTGCCGCCGCCTCCGCACCGATCGACCGCAGTTCGTCAATCAGATCGACGGCGATGAACGGCTTCACCAGGAAGCCACCGAACTTTTCGTAGTGCGGACTGAATTGCGACTCGCCCAGGATCAACGCCGGAAGGCCCGGACCGATCTCCGCTTGCAGGGCCTGCCACTGGTCGCTTGCGCGCTGAATATTCCGGTCCTCGTCGAAGATCAGCGCACGCATCGGCGCAGCCTTCATCGCGGCCAGGATGCGCGGCAAGAAATCCGGACCGTATTCGAATTTCCGGCAATGGACTCCAGCATCCGAAAGCGCATGGACGATGGCCTTGAACTGCGCCTCCGATCCCGTCACCACGCCGATGCACTGGCCCCGCGCATCGTCCTCGCTGTCGGCTCGCTCCTCGATGACCGGAATCCAGAACGAGAATGTCGAGCCGACGCCCTTCTCACTCGTGACCCCGATCTCGCCCCCCATCGCGTTGCAGAGCTTCTTGCAAATCGCCAGCCCGAGCCCGGTCCCTTCGCGATGCCTCTGTCCGTCGTCCTCCGCCTGAACGAACCGACCGAACAACTTTCCCTGCTGTTCCTCGGTCAGTCCGATGCCGGTGTCCACGACCGAGATGTGAAGCCGTCCCGACTTCTCGTCCTGGTGTTGGTGCGACACGATGACGGCGACGCCACCCTTCGACGTGAATTTGAGGGCGTTGCCGATCAGGTTGCCCAGGATCTGCCTTAACCGCATCGGATCGAGCTGCACATGGCGCGGCACATCCGGCGCCATATCCAGAACCAGCTCCAGGTCTTTCTCACGTGCCTGGGCGAAATAGAAGCTGGCCGCCTCCTTGAGCTGCAACTGCAATTCGACCTTGCAGGGCTTGATCGCCAATTGCCCGCTGTCGAGCTTTGCCATGTCCAAGACGTCGTTCAGGATCGTCATCAGCAACGACCCGGATGTCACGATCAACTGGGCGTAATTGCGCTGAACCGGTGTCAGATCGGTGCGCATCAGCACGTCGGCCATTCCGAGAACGCCGTTCAAGGGCGTCCGGATCTCATGGCTCATGTTGGCGAGAAATTCGCTCTTCGCCTCATTGGCGGCCTCGGCACGCCTGACCGCGTGTTTCAGAATCCTGTTCTGCGCTCGCGCGGACCGCGCAAACATCGTAAACAGAGTGCTGGAAATCACGAAGATCCCGATCAAGCCCAACGCGAAGATGATGAGGCTTCGCGTCGCCGGAAATTGTTCGGCGAACTCGATTTCGAGCTCGACATCGCTGCTGAGCGTCACCGTTCGGCTCGACGTATGAGGCTCAACGATCAGTCCCGCCTTTTGTACGACGGCATCGGCCGACAGCTCCGATACCTTGCCGTCGATATAGACCCGAATTGCGGTGACGCGGGTGCTGGTTGCAAAGTTCGAGGCGGCCTGTGAGACGGCCGTTTTCAAATCCAGAATCACGTAGGCGATGAAGTCCTGGTCCGGCCCAGTATCGTCGGGAACGCCCTGAACGAAGACGACGAGATCCTTTGATATCGCTGCGAATGTGCGCGGATAAGCGGACGTCACGACGCCGCGGGTCAGCGCTAAATTGCGCTTGAGCTCGAGGTTGAGCGAGGCCATCTCTTGTCTGTCGATCGAAAGCGCGGTCCGATCCGTCAGGAAATATTTCTGGCTGAAATCGCCGCCGAGGCGGACGTAGCCAATTTCCCTTATGTTCGCCGATTTCTTGGCGGCCCTGCTCAATTTGCCATCGATCAGCGCCTCCTCGCCGCTCGCCACCAGGCCGATGAGGTCCTTGATGCGGACGAGCGCCACATCGCCCTCCGCGGAAGCGAGGCGTGCGATGCCATCGGATTCCAGCTTGAAGTTCTGGTGATTGAGTTCGATCGAACTTGCGGCGTAGAAATAGATCAGGCCGCTCGTCAACGCGAAAATCGCGCCGATGATCCATGCCAGCGGGACGCGGATGGTCTTGTCTTTGTGAACGATCAACATCATTACCACCCGACCGTTCGCGTCGTTTGAATGACGCCGACAACCTCGTTTCCCGCCTCATTGTAGGCGAGCTTGCTGAATGCATAGCTGTTGGCGCGCGAGATGCCGCGCCCATTGAGCGCGCCGGCGCGCGACGGATCGGCAGCGAGGAACGGACGCCAGTCGAAGCCGGCCCCGGTGTCCTTGACCGAGAGCACCAGATGCCCCTCGCGGCGAACCATCGTCGCCTCCACCTCGCCCTTGTAGGCCGCATCGGCACTGCGACTGGAGAGTTGCTCCTGCCAGCGGCCGGCCGCGAGCAAGGCGGCCTTCTGTTCGAGGCCGAAGCCCAGAACGCCGTGCTCGACGGCATTCTGAACCAGCTCGTAAATGCCCTGGATGATCGTCTCGGGTTCGGCGTGCAGGCTGGCGAGCAGGCTGCAGACGCCTTCGACCTCGTCCGGCCGCTTGAGCAACGTGCGCAACACCGTCACGTTGACAAACGCAGACTGATGGACCGAGAGCTTGGAGGCCACGTTGCGCTGACGGTCGACTTCCTTGCGCGCGGAGTCCACCACCGAACGCACGAGGTCGACCGAGGGCGGCTTGGTCAGATAGTAGAATGCTCCGGCGTCGAGACCGGCGGCGATGTCTTCCGCGACGTTCGAGCCGGTGAGCAGGATCACCGGGATGCCGCGGGTCGACGGCTCGCGCTTCAATCGCCGGGTCAGCGCAAAGCCGTCCATCACCGGCATCATGCGGTCGGTGATAACGACATCGGCGCGGCCGGGATTTTCGCGGAGCATGGCGAAGGCTTCAGCGCCATCGCCTGACGTCTCGGTGAGAAAGCCCAGGGACGACAGCATCTTTTCGAGGATCGCCAGCGAGAATCGGTCGTCATCGACGATCATCACGCGGGTTTGCGTCGGGGCAGCTTGAACGGCAGTTCGTGGCATTGATCACCGTTCGTTGAAGGCTGAGCCCAACGTCCTCTGTAAGGGGGTGAGGATATATTCCATCACCGTCTTGCGCCCGGTGATGATCTCGCAGGTCACTTCCATGCCCGGCTGGATCACAGCTCCAGGAACTTTGGGCATCCTTGTATCAAGCGGCTTGATCTTGACGCGATAATAATACTGGCCGCCGATCTGGAAGGACGACGGCGAGATGGATTCGACGACGCCTTCGAGGCTTCCAAAGCGTGTGAAGTTGTAGGCCCCCACGCGGATCTGCGCGGATTGTCCCACGCGGAGATAACCGATCTCTGACGAGCGGACGCTGGTTTCGGCGACCAGCGGCGTATTGAGAGGGACCAGCGTCGCCAGCGCCTGGCCGGACCCGACCACCTGACCGACGGAATTGACCTCGATCGATTTCACCAGCGCGGCGACGGGCGCGGTGATGGTGAGGCGTTGCTTGCGTTGGTTCTTCTTCGCGATGTTGGCATCGACGACATTGAGACTGGCCTCGAGATCGCGAACCTTCTGGGCCCGATTCGAGCGCAACTCCGCTCCGTAGCTCACCAGTTGCTTTTCGACCTCGCCCAGGCGTTCGATCGCTCCCTGCTCGCGCGACGCCGCAGCGTCCGCCGCTGACCGCGCGCGGACCACCGCCTGACGGCGCTCCTCGGCTTGCAGCCCCGTCGCCACGCCGATCCGCATCAGATCCGCGAAGCGCTTCGACACGCGCTCGGCGTTCTCGACCTCGTCGAGCGCTCCCTTCAACTGGATGGCAGTGGCCTCGCGATTGTATCTGGCCTGCGCGATCTGGCTCGAAAGGCGGGAATACTCGTTCTTCTCAAGGGTCTTGGCGGCAGCGAAGGCATTGGTGTTGGCGATTTCCTCGACCGCATAGCGGCCGTTTGAACTCGTGAAAGCCGGCTCGCGTCCCTCGAACAGAGCCACTTGGGTCTCGATCTGCGCCAACAGATCGACCCTTTGCCGTTCCAGCGCGACGTCGTCCTCCGCCGTTCCGGCGTCGCGAAGCACGATGAGCGTATCCCCTTTCTGAACCGTCGCCCCCTCGCGAACCGCGATGCGCTCGACCAAGCCGCCCTCGAGATGCTGAACCACCTGTTCCGATCCGACCGGCGTGAAGCTTCCGACGGCTTGCGTGACTTCGTTCAGTTCGGCGAAGCTGGCCCAGATGATCGCAGCCGCAGTCCCTGCCGATGCAATCAGGCCGAAGCTTCGGGCAAATCGAAACGTAGCGCTCTCCCTGCCCATCGGCGGCAGGGTGATTGCATCCATCAGACGCTTGTCGCGTTCGAAGGCGAGCCTGAAACTCTGAATGCCTGCCGCGAATTTCATGCGCGCTTCTCGCTTTTCGCTCGACTGACCGCCACGATCCGGGGAACGCCGCCATAGGAAAGTTCAACCATCCGGTCCGCCTGGCTCAGGAAGTCCGCCCGGTGCGACACGAAGACGATCGTCCGCTCGCCGCGGAAGTCGGAGATGATACGCCGCAACAGCTCGCCGAGTGAGCCCTCCATCAGGCTGTTGGGAAGCTCGTCGATCAGAATGAGCTTGCTGTTGGTGAGGAACGCCCGCGCGAACGCGACGCGCAGACGAAATTCGTCATTGAAGCCGCGAGCCTCGTCGGCCGCGATGTGATAGTCCAATCCGTTCGGCAGTTGCCTGACATCTTCATCGAGGCCTACGACCTTCAGTATCTCCTGCAGGCTCGCGTCGGAAGCCAGCGGATTGGCCAGCAACAGGTTCTCGCGAAGCGTGCCAGGGAGCAGCGCCGGCTGCTGCGGCACATAGGACACGCGCCTGCGCAGCTCCTCGACCGAGAACTGCCTGATATCGACCCCATCGAGCCGGATCACCCCGAGGCCGATCTCCATCATCCCGAGAATCATCTTGAGGATGATCGATTTGCCGGTTCCTGCCGGCCCATACAAGGCGATGACCTCGCCCGGTCGCACATCGAGATCGAGGGCGACGAACACCGGCCTGGTATCCGCCGAGCGAAATCCGACGTTGACGAGACTGAGCGCGCCCGCAAGATCCTCCATCCGCTCGCGGCCCTTCAGCCTCTCGAGTTCGGTCGGCATTTCCTTGAGCTCGTTGACCTGAGCCACGCTCTTGCGGATCTGCTCGATGCGCAGGATCGAGAGACAGAACGTGTGGAAGGGCAGCAGACACCGCAGGCCGAGGATCGTCATCGCCAGAACCTCGACCCCACCGGTAATGCTCGACTGAACGGCGAGCCCTCGCATCACCATCAGAATGATGATCGACCCGGAAAAGACGCTCGATGAGACGGCTTCGATGGCTGCGCCGAGCTTCTGCAATTGGGCCTGCGCGGCCTGATCGCGCACCAAGCTGGCGCTGAGCCGCGTCGCCCAGACATGCTGGAGCCCGACGTCGCTAATCGTCTGCAATCGGTCGAAGGTTTCGATGGCGATGCGCTGCGCTTCGGTTGCCGCGTCCGCCACCACCGAGATGTAGATCCTCGCCGCGCGCAGGCCGATCAAGAACACCAGTGCGAACATCAACATCGCGCCAACCAGGACCAGCGCGCTGCGCCAGTCGATCAAGGCGACGATCACCGCGTAGAACGGCGCCAGCACGATATCCATCGCCGCCGGACAGGCGGGACTGACGAGAAAATCCCGAATCCCCTCGAATGAGCGCATGCGCGCCGCCTGCGCCGCTGGCGACGCCCGCTCCGACAGAGACGGCGGAAGCCTCAGGATGTGTTCGAATGAGGCGGCGTTGACGATGAACTCCAGCCGGTTGGCGACCCACGACAAGATGTTCGACCGCAGGTCGGAGAGCTTGGCGTCGGCGACGACGATCAGGATCAGACCGACCGCGAGCAGCGGCAAGGTGCCGAGCGCGGCCCGCGTGATCACCTCCGAGAAAATCGTCGATATGGCCGCGGCGGAGAGCACGCCGAGCACGGCGAGCAGAAAGCTGATGCCGGCAAGCGTCAGCCACAGCCGATGAAAACGGCTGGATAGCGCGGCGATCCACCGCAGCCCGGTGTGACCGCGCCGCGTTGCCGACAACGGATCGATCACGCTGCGATATTCGAAGGTCGCGACCCGCGCGTAGGACGAGAGCCGTTTCAGATCATAGGGCACCGGCTCCGCATTCGCGTTGAGTTGAAAACGCTGTCCGGTCCGAACGTCGGTCACGACCACGTACTTGCCGCCACGGTCGTTGACGAGCACGGCCAGACCGCCGTTTTCGATGGCATCCCGCGACGCCAGCCGATCCACCACGAAAAATCCGAGATTTGCCATCCCGATGGTGACGACCGTTTGGGCCTCCGACGGCAAATTGCGCGGCAATGCCCCGAGGACGTTCTTGAGCGGAAACTCCTGGCCGCTGAATATGACCAGCGAAGCAAAGATTTCGGCCGTCTGGATGTCGACGCCGTTGCGCGCAATGATCGCCGCGGCGGCAACGCTGACTGCGCACTTCTCGCGGATGCTTGAGGGGGCCGCCGTCGCTGGCTCGACGACACCGTTCTTCGGGTCATCCGACGCCGCAAACGTTTCCAGGCGCTTCAGCAAATCCCGCGCTGTCATAGCTTCAGTCCGCGGTAGGTCGTGAGCTCTTCGGCGGCCTGTGACCGATCCAACTGCAGACCGTCCGGCCGCAGCACGTAGTGACGCGAGGCGCCGCTGGTGAGATTGCGATCTTCGGACACGATGACCACTGTGGCCCTGCCCCGCACCTGCGCTAGGAATCGATGGAGATTTGCGTAAGCAAGCTGGTCGAGCCCGCGGTCGGCATTGTCGAGCAGAATGACCCGCGGGCGATGAGCCAGAGCTCGGACGATGGCGATCTGCTGGCAGAGCGAAGCCGAGATGGATTCGACGACGTCGCCGGAGACCGCGGTCTCGACCCCTTGAGGCAGTTGATTGATCTGGGCTTCGACGCCCAGCATCGCAGCGACGGCAAGCGCCTGATCGATCGTGACCTCGCCGAAGCGCGTGATGTTGTCCCGGATCGTGCCCTTGAACATGATCGCGGTCGACGTCACCAATGCGACACCCGCATTGAGAGCGCGGCAGGAGATTTGTTCAGGCGGTATTCCCTCCAGCGCCACATCACCCGAGACGGGTTTCTCGACGCCGGCGAGGATGCGCATCAGGTGGGTCAACGCCGCTTCCGAAGAGCCAGCAATGACGACGAAATCGCCTTTCCGCAATTGCAGGTCCAGACCCGTGTAGCGCTCGGTCGACAGCCGGCTCTCGATCTGGAACGACAGTCCCACCGCGTCCAGTTTGCCGTCGCGAGACAGCTCCGGCCCCTCGCCGACAGATCGTCCCGCCTCCCTGCCCAGCAGTTCGGCGACGACGGCGCGGCTCTCGCATAGATCCTTGGCTTGAATGTACAAGAAGACTGCCCGCTGCAGGGGCGCCATCAGGCGGCCCGACAGCAAAATCACCGCCGCAACCGCGCCGATCGACATCGAGCCGGCAGCGACGCCATAGGCGCCGCAAAGCAGGGCGACGATGGTGAGCCATTGATTGGAGACCGCCACCTCGTTCATCAGGCGTCCCATGGCGATCGCCATTCTGTAGTTGCATCGCGCGAGGTCGGCCTGGAACACCTCGTATTGGCGCGCCACCCGTCCCTCGACGCCGAGCGCCTTGATGGAGTGGATCGCACCCAGCACGCTGAGAAGAAAATTGTAACGGCGCTCGGTCTTTCGCGAAACGATCCGCGCCAGCCGGTTCATCTTCCATCCGTCTGCCATGGTCATGGCAAGTCCGATGACGACGCTCACCGTGACCGCCACCCCGGAGAGCGGCGATATAAAGAAGATGAGCCCAAGGACCACGGGAACGAACGAAAGTTCAGCAAGCGCGATGACGGTCTTGCCGCCGAGATCCTCGGCGACCTGGCCGACCCGACCGAAATAGACGATCGCCTGCGCCGCCCCGGCCTTGGCTGATCCGGCGGCTCCGCCGCGGACGAGCTGTTCGAACACCGGCGTGATAAGCGTCTGATTATACTTGAGCGTCTCTTCGATAGATAGGATATTGCGGGCAAATCGTAGCGAGGCCTCGAGCAACGTGACCGCGAGCGCCACGAACACGATCACCGGCAGGGTGGTCGTGTTCGGCGCCGGCAAGATCCGGTTGAAGATGATCTGCGCCGTCAACGGCACGCATAGTCCGAGGACGTTCAGCGCCAACGTCGTTGCGATGAGCGTCGAATAAATTCCGATGCCTCTCCTTTCCTTGGCGTGGGCGCTGATCATGTCACTCGGGCTTCATCCAATCAGAAGTGAAAACCGAAACTGCTCACCGTCTTCGCGGTCAGTGCAGCGAGCAGCGACGTCGATCCTGTCGGCGTCGGAGCGGTGGGCATCGAGATGACCGGCGCCACCGACACGCTTGGCGTCGACGTGGTTGGGCTGTGGCTGCTCGTCAGCAGGCTGGTACTGGCCGCAATCACCGAGCTGCTTCCCAGCACGGAATGCGTGTCCGTCGTTGCAATCGCCGACGGCGTCGAGATCGACGGCGCCACGAGGGACAACCCCGAAATGGAGAAATTGCCTCCGTTCAGGGTCGAGAGCGTGCTCGACAGCGACGACGACAAGACGCTTGTCGTGCTCGCCACGTGACTGTCGATCGCACTCATGGTCTCGATCGCTCCGGAGACGACCTTCGCAAGCACGTCAGTCGTTGCGGTCGTCGCGGAGGACGTTGCCGCGACCGGTGACATCGGCGCGATGCTGGTTAGGACCGACGAGGCGATCGTCGATGTGGCTGCAGGCGTCACCGCACCGATGCCGGCCGACGACGGTGTGGCCGACGTCAGTCCGCTTGCGATATCGACGATGCTTGCAATCGGTGCGGCAGCAGCGGCGAGCAGCGGGGCTGCGACTGGGACGCTGGTGGCGGCCATGGTCGCAGAAGAATCCAAGTCGGCCGCGGAGATCGCCGCGGCTGAAGAGGGAGTGAAGCCAGAAGACAGGACATCGAGATTGGCAAGAAGGCCGACATCGATGTCGATATCGCGGCCGAGCAGCGTCTCCACCGGATCGAGCGGCACCGCAACGGCAGCGCCGAGCGTGTTCAGCAGCGGCACGTTGGTCGCACCGAGCGCAACGTTGAGATCGGTGTCCG
>NZ_JACHIH010000039.1 GCF_014203125.1 Rhodopseudomonas rhenobacensis | reverse complement strand
ATCGGCGCACTCCTCGGCAACTTCTCACCCACCGAATGCGCAAACTACTTCGTCAATTCCGGATATGCGTCAACGTAGAATCATCGTGCTCTAGCGGCCGTCGCCGCGGGCCAGCGCGAGCGCTTCGAACAGGCGGGGCACGCGATCGTATTGGACCGATCGATTGTCTCGGCAGGCCTCGTGGCCAAGCGCACAGGCAATCCAGCTTTTGCCGAGCCCGGTTGCCCCGGTGATCAGCAGGTTCTCATGACGGTCGATCCAATCGCCGGCGATCAATTTGGCGAACACGGTGCGATCGATGCCGCGCGGCGTGCGCAGGTCGATATCTTCCACGCATGCGTTTTGGCGCAGGGCGGCGAACTTGAGACGGGTGGTGAGACGTTTGGTGTCGCGCTCTGCGGCTTCGCGATCGACCAACAAACCGATGCGCTCCTCGAATGACAGCGCGTCAAGATCGGGTGATCGTCGTTGTTCCTCCAAGGCCTTGGCCATGCCGATCAAACCGAGCGTGATCCGGCGCATCGAAAATCCCTCGGTAGGCATCGGGATTCCTCATCGATTGAATGAGAAACCCGTAACCCGGTTGAGTTGTCGGCCGAAGCGTCCGGCACCCACACAATGGGTCCTCACGATCCCCTGAAATCCTTGCTCACGATCCCGCGAAATCCCTGCTCACGATCATCTGAAATCCGTGCTCACGATGCCGCGAAACGCGCAGCGCACCGACCCGGTGAAACTGATCTACTGGGACGGCACGGGAGTGCGTCTGTTTGCCAAGCGGCTCAAGAACGGTTCGTTCTGCTGGCGAACGTGCAGGACGGCCTCATTCGCCTGACCGCGGCACAGCTGTCGGCGCTGCTCGAAGGACTTGATTGGAAGCGTTCGCGAGACGCCGCGACGCGTGATGTAATCGCATCATGACGACGACGGCCGACACGCTTCCTGCGATCCCAGCACGCTAAAGGCGATGCTGCTGACCGAACAGGCGCGCCACGCGGCTGGAGTAGATCATTAGGGAGTTGCAGCGTCATCATGTTGACCGCGGGCCGAAACGGTGCTCGAGGACCAGTTGCTGCTCGGCCTGGACGATGTCGAACAGATCGAAGCGTGCAGCGATGCCGCGACCGATGCTGGAGCGATCCAGCCGGGCCGCCAGGCGCCGCAACAACAGAAGAGCGCTGCCGGCGCATCTGCCGTGGATCGAGATGCTGGTCGACATCGGCGATCATGCCTGCCCGTGCTGCCAGCACGCGCTGGAGCAGATCGGCGAGGATGTGAGCGATTACGATCTTCAATCGAGCGGCACGTCGCCATTTGTCGAAGGCGGCTCTTCCACCGAGGTTCATCGAAGACAGAGAATCCTCTCCGGCGCAGAAGCCGTATCCACCGAACGAGCTCGACTCATTCCGCTCCAGACGAGCACTTCAATATCAACGAGGTCAACCGCCGAAAGGGCCGCTCGCCCAGGCTCGATGCCAACCGGCGGCGCGACACGATAGCGATCCACTCATACGCGAGCATCTCACCTCGGCGATCCGCGATTCCATCTTGCGGCGTTTGCTGATGGGAGGGATCGATGAACAGACCGCGCGATGATCTTCAGGTCGACCTGTTACGGCCGGCGTTTGCCTGCGATCTCGCGGCGGATGTCGCGGATGTCGCGGATGATACGCCCTAGCCTTTGTGCGCGGGAATTTGAGCTCGCGGCGAGCGCGCTTGAACTGATGGGCATGGGTATAGCGTCCAATCATGATCCTGAATCGCATCCAATGCGTTCAGCTAACGTACCATTATCGCGCGTCAACGATCTTTTGGAACGTGCCTTGCCGAGTCCATTTCGAAAGCCTCCTTTCCCTTTGCGGCCCAGAGCGCTCGGGCCTGTTCGCCTTGATTGCTTTTGAGCTTTTCGGCCATCCAGAGCAGCGCGCCGAGGATAATGGCGCGGTCGCCGCCGGTCAGGTCCACGATCCCGGCTTTGACGACGAGGCCGCCGAGTTCGATCAGAAGCCGTGTGCGCTTGCGGCGCTCGACCTGCCATGTTCGCATATCATGTCGCGCCTTTGCGGCTTGGTGCCGGTTGCGCGCCGCTTGGTTGCGCAGGAGCGCCGTCCGTGTTGCCCTCAGTTGTTGGTGCATTTCGCCGCGACCGGCTCTGAAAGAACGCGGCCCCGCGCTTCGCCCAGGCCTCCCTCTTTCCGGCATCCTTGGTTTCCGCCAGCACGACAAGCGCGCCGGCCAGTTCGTCGGCGTCCAGAACGTCGGCGCCGGTGGCGATCACCAGTTCGCCGAGTTGCTGCACCTTGCGGGTTTTGAGGTCTCTGGCCTTTTCTTCTAGCGCCTTCAATTCGGCATCAAAGTCGCGTGGCTTGCGCATCGTCTTCTCCACAAGTTGTCGATGCAGCGATGATAGTTGAGCGCCTTGCGGAATGCCGTACGGTCACCGGGACGGTTTGAGACGGCGTAGTCCCTCCCGAGAATTTTTCGAGGGAGGGCGCGCTTATACGTCGTTCCGACGTGCGCTTCGTCGTGCCACTGATCTGATCGCGATGGCGATCTATCATCTTCACGTCAAGGTCATTGGCCGCAAGTCCGGCTCCAGCGCGGTAGCGTCGGCCGCCTACCGCTCGGGCTCGCGGCTGCGCGACGAGCGCCTGGACCGCAGCCATGACTTCTCTGCCAAGCGCGGCGTCGTCCATTCCGAGGTGATGATGCCGGAGAATGCGCCGGCGGCATGGAGCGACCGCGAACGGCTCTGGAACGATGTCGAAGCCTTCGAGGTCCGCAAGGATTCGCAGCTTGCCCGCGAAGTGGAGTTCGCCATTCCGCGCGAGATGACGCAGGCGCAAGGCATCGAACTGGCCCGCGACTTCGCGCAGTCCGAATTCGTTGACCAAGGCATGATTGCCGACGTCAATGTGCATTGGGATATGGCCGAGGACGGCATGCCCAAACCCCACGCCCATGTCATGCTGACCATGCGTGCGGTGAACGAAAACGGCTTCGGCCAAAAGGTGCGAGACTGGAACCGCACCGAGATGGTCGAGCGCTGGCGGGAGCGCTGGGCCGAGATCGCCAATCAGCGGCTGGCCGAACTCGACATCGACGCCCGGATCGACCATCGAAGCCTGGAAGCGCAAGGCATCGGGCTGGAGCCGCAAAGCCAGATCGGCGCGGCCGCGCAGCGGATCGAAAGCCAAGGGATCGCAGGGCAAGGGATCGAGGCCGCCGCCAATGTCGCTGATCGGGCCGAGATGCACCGCGAGATCGCGCGCGGCAACGGCGAGCGCATTATTGCCGATCCTTCCATCGCAATGGACGCCATCACGCAGCAACAATCGACCTTCACGCAGCGCGACATGGCGAAGTTCGCGCACCGGCACAGCGACGGCATCGACCAGTTCAACGCCGTCACGGGCGCAATGCGCGGCGCGCCTGATCTGGTCGAACTGGGCAAGGACGGACGGGGTGAGGATCGCTTCACAACCCGCGAGATGATCGAGACCGAACAGCGCCTGCACCGCGCCGCCGAGCGGATGGCGAAGCGGGATCGTCATGAGGTGCGGGACGCTGACAGGTTGGCGGCGCGGGCGCGGGCGGAAGCGCGCGGTCTTGTGCTTTCGGCGGAGCAGGCCGACGCCTTGGCGCAGGTGACGAACGGTCGCGATCTCGGCGTCGTGCTCGGCCATGCCGGAACGGGGAAGAGCGCGATGCTGGGCGTGGCGCGGGAGGCATGGGAGGCGGCGGGTTACGAGGTCCGGGGCGTGGCGCTGTCCGGCATCGCCGCCGAGAATCTGGAAAGCGGATCTGGCATTACGTCACGCACCATCGCCGGCATGGAAAATGGCTGGGGACAGAGCCGCGACCTGCTCAGCGAGCGCGATGTCCTGGTAATCGACGAGGCCGGCATGGTCGGCACGCGGCAATTGGAGCGCGTGCTGTCCCATGCCGCCGAGGCTGGCGCCAAGGTCGTGCTGGTCGGCGATCCGCAACAGCTGCAAGCAATAGAAGCGGGCGCGGCGTTTCGGTCGATTCATGAGCGCCACGGCGGCGTCGAGATCGGCGAGGTGCGCCGCCAACGCGAGGATTGGCAGCGCGACGCCACGCGCGACCTGGCGACCGGAAAGACCGGCGCAGCGATCCATGCCTATGCGAGAGGCGGCATGGTGCATGTGGCGGGGTCCCGCGAGCAGGCGCGCGACGATTTGATCGAGCGCTGGGACCGCGACCGACAGGCATCGCCGGACCGCAGCCGCATCATCCTCACCCACACCAACGACGAGGTGCACGCGCTCAACGAAGGGGCGCGAGAGCGGATGCGTACCGCAGGCGATCTCGGCGAGGATGTGCGTGTCACGGTGGAACGCGGCGCGCGCAGCTTCGCCAGCGGGGACCGCATCATGTTCCTGCAAAACGAGCGCAGTCTCGGCGTGAAGAACGGCACACTCGGCACCATCGAACAGGTCAGCGCGCAGTCCATGTCGGTGCGTATCGACGATGGCCGTTCCGTTGAATTCGACCTGAAGGATTACAACCGCATCGACCACGGCTATGCCGCGACCATTCACAAGGCGCAGGGCATGACAGTGGACCGGACCCATGTGCTGGCCACGCCGGGCATGGACGCCCATAGCAGCTATGTCGCGCTGTCGCGACATCGCGACGGCATGAACCTGCATTATGGCCGTGACGACTTCGCCGGTCGGGACCGGCTGGTCCGCACCCTGTCGCGCGATCGGGCCAAGGACATGGCGTCGGATTACGAGCGCGCCGACCCGATTCAGGGTTATGCCGAGCGTCGCGGCATCAATTTCCGCGAGCGTGTCGCCGAGATCGTGCGCAAGATCGTGCCCGAGAGGGTGCGCGGTATGTTTGACGGCCTGCGCTTTCCTGGAGATGTGCCCGGCCCGGATGGCGAACGGAGGCGAGAGCGGGAAACGCCGGAAAGGGAAAGCGCCACGGCGGCGGTCCGGCGAACGACGGATGCGCCGGAAAGGACCGTGGCGGAAGATCCGGAAAAGGAATTGCGTCGCATGCGCACCCGAGCGCTCGTCCGCCATGCCCGCGCCGTGAATTCGATCTTCGAGATGCAGCAGCAGGGAGGCAAGGCCAGCCCGGAGCAGGTGAAGGAATTGCAGGAGGCCCGCAATGAGTTCGAGGCGGTACGGCCCTATGGATCGCACGACGCTGAAGCCGCCTACAAGACGAACCCGGAACTCGTAGAGCTAGCCGCTTCGGGCAATCCCGCCCGCGCGATCCGCGCCCTCCAACTTGAAACCGAGCTGCGCACCGACCCCGCCCGGCTCGCCGACCGCTTCGTGGAACGTTGGCACAAGCTCGACCAGACCAGCCAGCGTCAGTATCAGGCCGGCGACATGTCCGGTTACAAGACCACGCGGGCAAGCATGGGCGACATGGCCAAGAGCTTAGAGCGCGATCCGCAGCTTGAATCCATTCTCGCGGGCCGCAAGCAGCAACTCGGCATCCAGTTCGAAACAGGCCGCCGCCTCGGCCAGGAATTGGCATTCACCCACGGCATCGACCTCGGCAGAGGCCGGGGCATCGGGCTCTGATCTGATGCATGTCATTGGCCCCAAACCTCTCCGCACCTTTGGCGGCGTGCATCGATCCGCCGATCAGAAGTATTTGCCGCCGATTCTACGCCCGGTTTCGCCGACGCGAAAAATACTCTTGCGTGCGCGTCACTGCTTGCTCTGACTGGATCAAGAGCAGTCAGAAACAACCGGCAGGATGTAGCGAAGCCATGCCCGAACCAGACCGTATCGTTCGCCTGAAAACCGTCCTTACCCGGACCGGCCTGTCCCGATCCACCATCTACCGCAAGATCACTGAGGGGACATTCCCGGCCCAGATCAGGATCAGCGTCAACGGCGCGGGCTGGCATGAATCCGAAATCAATCGCTGGATCGCAGATCCCGTCTCATGGCGTCCGAAACACGAGTTCGATGAGGCTCGTTGAGGTGGGTGGTTGTACCATTTTCTCGCCCGGGTGCTTGAGGCTCCGCAGCCAAATCCGATGCTGGAAAGTCCGCACGCCTTGCAGCGGTCCGCCAGCCCCCATCGACAGGACTTCGGCAACGTCCAGCACCGTCTTGCCCGCGCCACCGGGCGTGTTGGAGACGTAGGGCGGTGGGATAATGCACAGCTTCACCTCCTACCCGTTTCGGCCAGGACGGCATCTGCGCGGGACGCAAGCGGCGTGTCGCCGACGTAGACGACTTTCAGATCGCCGCGTTTTATCTGACGCCCTGCTTCTCCGGTTTCATGACTACGCCCGGAACGCCACGACGGTGTCACCGCTGCTGAAAGGTCGTGCGCAATAGTCGGCCCAGTCCTCCATCATCCGGTTGCGCAGGTCGAGGAACGTCGTGCGCCGATAGGCCGCGACCACTTCGTCGCTGACCTTGTGCGCGAGCGCGGCTTCGGCGACGGGATCGTCATAGCCGTGCTCTGCAGCCCAATCGCGGAACGACGACCTGAAGCCGTGCGGAACGATTTCGCGGTCGAACTTGGGATCGATCCAGCGCCGCTCCAGCTCATTCATCCTGTCGATCACCGCGGCCATCGAAGCGTCACTCAGTGGCTTGCCTTTGGTGTTGGGGAAGATGTACTCGCTGTCATCCTTCTTGGCTTCCATCCGATCAAGCACGGCGAGCGCCGCCTTGCTCAATGGCACTCTGTGTTCGGCATCGCTCTTCATGAGTGTGGCCGGAATCGTCCAGACCGATGTCTGCCGATCGATCTGGTCCCATTTTGCCGCGACTGCGTTGCCCGGCCTGACGGCCGTCAAGATTTGAAACTCAAGAGCCGCCGCAGCGGCACCGTCACGCTCGCGAAGCTTGCGCATGAAGTCGGGCAATTGCCTGTAAGGCAGCGCCGGATGATTGCGGACCTTGCGAACCTTCGACGTGGCCGGGAGCAGATTATCGAGATGCCCCTTCCAGCGTGCCGGGTTTTCGCCATTGAACTCGCCCTTCGCCTTGGCGGCGTCAATCACCTGCTCGATGCGACTGCGAATACGGGTGGCCGTTTCGGTTTTGCTCGCCCAGATCGGCTCAATGACCCGCAGGACCAGTGTCGTATCAATCGCGCCGATGGGAAGCTCACGGATCGTCTTGCAGTAGTCGTTCTTGCTCGGCTTGCCCTTCTGGTCGATGCCGAGCAACGTCATCACCCATTGGTCGGCATGCTTGGCGTTTTTCCAGCCTGCCCGATTGGCTTTGATGAACCGCTTGGCCGCCTCTCCGAACGTGATCGCCTTGGCCGCGTCGATGCGGGCGGCGGCTTCCGCTTGGCGCTTTGCCTGGATGGGGTCGCCGCCATTGCGGCGGACCTTGCGCGCTCCGGTCGCCTTCTCTCGCGCCTCTTCGAGGCCCACGTCACGCAGCGAACCCAAGCCATGCCAATGGGTGCGGCCGTGGAGCTTGTATCGAAACAGCCAGCTCTTTGAGCCGCCCTCGGCGATCTGCAGATAAAGCCCGCCGCCGTCAGCGTGCATACCTCGCCGAGACAAATGCTCGACCGTCTTGACCGTTAGTTTTCCGAATCCCCGCGCCATAAGCCGGCACCTTGGAGCTACATACACCTTTACATACACTTAGGCGTGAGATCTGGCGAGACACGGTGGAGCGGAGTGGCACGCCAACCCCTTTGTACAAGGCTGATATTACTACGATTTATGGCCGAAATTGGGATTAAATGGAATGTCGTGAAACAGTATTCTGGCGGAGAGAGTGGGATTCGAACCCACGGTACGGTTTCCCGCACACACGCTTTCCAAGCGTGCGCCTTAAGCCACTCGGCCATCTCTCCGTGCGCCTTCTCATGACGGGGCCGAGGGATTTTGGCAAGGGATGCCGCGGCAGATCGCGCGGTTTTCCATAAGCCTATGGTTTATCTTTTGAATCCGGCGCGCCGGGACGCCGGCGGCGGCAGCCCAGCCATTCGGCGCGCGGCCTTGGGCGTTTCGCAACGCGTGCGCGCCTGCGATTCCTTGCGAAAGCGCCGCATCGGCCGCGGCCAACTGCGTCGGCATCTCTTCCGAACCTTGGCGAAATCACCAGATGGAACAGCTGCAGCTCAAGGCACGCCTGGCAAAGCGCGGTGCGCCGGCCGAAGAGCGAAGCCACCCGCCGAAGAGCGAAGCCACCCAACGGCTATGCGCGGAGCTGCGCTCTGTACTGCTCCGTCGCAAGAGCTGCCCGCAAGGGAGCTTAAGCGCCTGGATCCCTTGCGACATCCCGGCCATGCGACATTCCGGCCAAGCTCTCATTTCGGCTGGTCTTCACCGCCCATCGCGGCGCCGACCCTAATGAAACCGGATGGTGTCCCGGCCGAGCACCGAGCGCAGCGGCCACAGATCCGGCGGCTCCGCCACTTCGATGGCCTGCTCGGCCTGGTCGTTGACCGCATGGGCGCTCTGCAAGGTGGCGAGAAAATCCTCGAACCAGTGGTGGATCGAGCCGATCCGCAGCTTCTCCATCATCGCTTCCCAGCGCATCCGCCGCTCGATCAGCGGCATCGCCAGCGCGGTCGCCAGCGTCCGCGCCATGCCCTCGACGTCGTGCGGATTGACCTGCAGCGCGGTCTCCAGTTCGTCGGCGGCGCCGGCGAATTTCGACAGCACCAGCACGCCGGGATCGCCCGGGTTCTGCGCCGCGACGTATTCCTTGGCGACCAGGTTCATGCCGTCCTGCATCGGCGTCACCAGGCCGACCTGCGCGGTGCGATAGAGGCCTGCCAGCACGGTCTGGTTGAAGCCTTTGTTGAGATAGCGGATCGGCGTCCAATCGACCTCGCCGTGACGGCCGTTGACGTCACTGACCAGGCGGGCGAGTTCGGACTGCAGCGTGCCATAGGCTTCGATGGTGCCGCGCGACGGCGTGGCGATCTGCAGCAGCGAGACCGCGCGCAGCATCGCCGGGTGGCTGGTCAGCATCTGGTCGAAGGCGGAGATGCGGTTGACCAGCCCCTTGGAGTAATCCAGCCGGTCGACGCCGATGATCAGCTTCTCGCCGTTCAGGCTCTTGCGCAGCCGCGAGACGTCGGGATGCGAGACCGCCTTGCTGGCCTGCTGGGCGAATTTGTCGACGTCGATGCCGATCGGGAACACGCCGCAGCGGGTGGTGCTGGTGGAAGATTTGATGGCGTGGCCGGCGACGTCGAGGCCGAGCTCGGACCCGACATAGCCGAGGAAATTGTCGAGATCGTCCTCGGTCTGGAACCCGATCAGGTCGTAAGCCAGCATGGCTTCGATCAGTTCGCGGTGGTGCGGCACCCCGCTCATGATGGTGGCGGTGGGCCACGGCGTATGCAGGAAGAACCCGATCGGCTCGGTGACGCCGAGTTCCCGCAGTTCGGCGCCGAGCGCCAGGAAGTGATAGTCCTGCACCCAGAACGCCGCCTCCGGCTTGCGGAAGCGGAGCAGCGCGCGGGCCATGAAGGCGTTGACTTCGCGGTAGGATTGGTAATCGTCCTGCGTCACCCGAACCAGATCGAGGCGGGAATGCAGCGCGGGCCACAGCGCCGAATTGGCGAAGCCTTCGTAATAACCGGCGTAATGCGCAGAAGGCAGATCGACCATCGCCAAGGCGCCGGTGCCCAGCGCCTCGACTTCAGCAAAAGGGTCCTTGTGGGCCCCCTCGCGCACCCGGCCGCTGGAACCGACCCAGATCGCTCCGGATTTCTCGACGACGGGAAGCAGCGCCGCGGCCAGGCCGCCGGTCATCGGCTCGTTAGCCGCAGCGCGCGCTACCCGGTTTGACACGACGATGAGCTTCACTGGGGTCCCCTCCCGGCTTTCCGCACAATGGGCGTTTGGAAAGATAAACAGCTGTTCATCAATATCGTTCCGGGAACTTCCAGGCGCATTGCGGCGGGTTCAAGTCTTCAATCGGGCGGGAACCGGAAAAATGCTTGGACGCGAGGATGAGTATCGCCGCTCAGCCGCGTTGCAGCAGGCTCGCCAACCAGGCGCGCACGTCGCGCGGCTGCTCGAAATGTCCGGCCACGCCGCGGCTGTGGCGGCCGACCGAAAACGCAAATCCCTGCAGATCCGGCATGATCGCGAACACCGTCTCGTCGGTGACGTCGTCGCCGATGAACACCGGACGGCGGCCTTGGAACGGCGCGTGCTGCATCAGGTCCAGCACGCCGGTGGCCTTGGTGAATCCCGCGTGCTTGATCTCGCAGACCGATTTGCCCGGCAATACTTCGATCGGCGCGCTCGGCAATTCGGCCCGGATCAGCGCCACCGCTTCGTAGATCGCCTTTTCGGCGTGCGGCGCCAGGCGATAGTGCAGCGCCAGCGAGTAGCCTTTGTCTTCCAAGAGAATGCCGGGGCTGAGCTTGGCGATGGCGGCGAGCCGGCCTTTCAGATCCTTGTCCAACGGCGGCGCCTGCGTCGGCATCAACTCGCCGTCGCCGGTCAAGCGCATCTCGGCGCCGTGGCCGCCGACCCCGGGGAACCGGACCGGAGCGAAGATCAGATCGATGTCGTTCAACGAGCGGCCGCTGACCAGGGCCATTGCGCCTCCGGTTCGCGCATGCAGCCCGGTCAGCGTCGCCTCTAACCCCGGCGGCACCCAGACCTCGCGCGGCGTCGGCGCCAGATCGAGCAGCGTGCCGTCGATATCGAGCAGGATCGCGCAATCCGCCAGCGGCGGCAGAATCTCCAGCGGCACCGGGTCGAATCGCAGCGTGGCCGCATTGTCCTGGCGCGGCTGGTGGGCGAGATCTTGCTTCATTTCATTACTCCACGGTGGCCAGTGGACGCGCCACTTGCTCCAGCGATTTTCGTTCGGCGGCGATGCCGTAGCGGCGCGCGATGATCGCCGCGGCGATCATCAGGCCGGCGCCCAGAAGATAGCCCGCGAACACGCTGTTGCGCGAGCCGGTATCGACCAGCGCGCCGAACAGCATGGGACCCGCGACGCCGCCGATTCCGGTTCCGATGGCATAGAACAGCGCGATCGCCAGCGCCCGGACTTCGAGCGGAAAGGTTTCGCTGACGGTGAGGTAGGCCGCGCTGGCCGCCGGTGAGGCGAAGAAGAAGATCACCATCCAGGCGATGGTCTGGGTTTGGGCGCTGAGCGCGCCGATCGAAAACAGATACCCGGATAAAGCCAGCAGCACGCCGGAGGTTCCATAGGTCAGCGGGATCATCACCCGGCGTCCCAGCGTGTCGAACAATCGGCCGAGCAGCAGCGGGCCGAGGAAGTTCCCGGCGGCGAACGGCAAAATGTACCAGCCGACCTGATTGGAGGCGATGCCGAAGAAATCCGTCAGCACCAGCGCATAGGTGAAGAAGATCGCGTTGTAGAAGAACGCCTGCGCGGTCATCAGCGACAGCCCGACCAATGAGCGCTGCCGATACAGCGTGAACAGCGTGTGGGCGACCTCGCGCAGCGGGGTGTGGCTGCGCATCCGAAGCCGGATGGTCGGCAGCAATGTGGTCACCGGCGGCGCGTGCGCGGTGCGCTCGATGTCGGCGATGATCGCCTGCGCGCGCTCCGGCTGGCCGTGGATCATCAGCCAGCGCGGGCTTTCCGGAATCCACATCCGCATCAGCAGCACCCCGAGGCCGAGCACGGCGCCGGTGAGATAGGCCAGCCGCCAGCCGTAGTCCGGGCTGATCACCGCCGGATCGAGCAACGCGATCGCCGCCACCGCGCCGAGCGCTGCGCCGACCCAGAAACTGCCGTTGATGACGAGGTCGGTGAAGCCGCGGTAGCGCGCCGGCACCAGCTCCTGGATCGTCGAGTTGATCGCGGTGTATTCGCCGCCGATGCCGGCGCCGGTGAGAAACCGGAACAGCGCGTAGCTGCCGACGCTCCACGACAGCGCTGTGGCGGCGGTGGCGCTCAGGTACAAGGCCAGGGTGATGAAGAACAGTTTCTTGCGGCCGATGCGGTCGGTCAGCCAGCCGAAGCCGAGCGCGCCCAGCACCGCGCCGGCGAGGTAAGCGCTGTTGGCGAAGCCGACGTCGAAATTTGAGAACTGCAGCGAGCCTTCCTTCAGCGCGCCGGATAGCGCGCCCGCCAAGGTGACTTCGAGCCCGTCGAGAATCCAGGTGATGCCGAGCGCCACCACGACGCGGGTGTGAAAAGTGCCCCAGCGCAGCCGGTCGAGCCGCGCCGGAATATCGGTCTCGACCACGCGGTCGGATCCCGCCGATGTGCCGACAGGCGTTACGCTCGCGACGCTGCTCACTCCGGCCATTCGACGTCACCCCCGCGGCGTCAGCGATGCGCAGGCCGTCCTGTCGCAGCTGATGGACAGTTCAACCGGGCGACGCGGCATCGGTTCCCCGTTCAACAAGGTGGAGCCTTGTGTCCCGGACGCGAGGCCGCGTCCTTCACGCGGCGTCGCGAGCCGGGACCGTAACGAGCGCCACGTTCCGAAACGGCCCCGGCTCTGTAGCGCACCACGCCGCAAAGGCGGCGCGCTGCGCTGCGTCCGGGGCACGCTCGTCCAAGGAACGGACTCTATCTGCAGCCGTTGCCCGACAAAGCAGGGAGACGCGTCATGGCTCGACCAACGGCATCCGGCATGTCCAAGAAAACCAGCGCCCGCAAGACCGCGGCGAAAAAATCTTCGGCGCGCAAAACCGCGAAGCGCAAGAGTTCGTCCCGCAAGACGTCTGCCCGCAAGGCACCGACACAAAAAGCCACTACCCGCAAGTCCGCCAGCCCAAAGCGCTGGTCGCAGCGGGTCACCGAGGAGAGCGACGCGCTGGACTTGAAGCAGGGCGTGTTCACGCTGCATGATCCAAAAAAGATCGCGGCCTCATTGAAGCGATCGGCCGAAACCAGTTCGCGGCGCAAGACCGGCGCCTACCGCTCGGCGCTGTCGATGCTGACGTTCTACGTCAACCGCGCCGGCAAGACGCTGCCGAAGACCCAGCGCGACCGGCTGGAGCGCGCCAAGGACGAATTGAAGCGGCAGTTCGGGCGGGAGTAACAGCCCAAATCTGTAGCCCGGGTGAGCGTAGCGAACCCGGGGACGGAGCCAAACCACGACGAGGCGCTCCCTCGTGATTCCCGGATTTCGCTTCGCTTCATCCAGGCTACAGGCTACAGGCTTCCCGGATTTCGTTTCGCTTCATCCGGGCTACAGGCTGTCGATGCTGACGTTCTACGTCAACCGCGCCGGCAAGACGCTGCCGAAGACCCAGCGCGACCGGCTGGAGCGCGCCAAGGACGAATTGAAACGGCAGTTCGGGCGGGAGTAACAGCCCAAATCTGTAGCCCGGGTGAGCGCAGCGACACCCGGGGACGGAGCCGACCGCGACGAGGCGCCCCCTCGTGATTCCCGGATTTCACTTCGCTTCATCCGGGCTACAGGCTGATCGGGCTACGGACTAACGACTACGCCGCGCGGATCGTGGCCATGAAGCGGTCGAGTTCGGCGCGCAGTCGTGCGCTTTCCGCCGACAGGCTCTGCGCCGAATTCAGCACCTGCGCCGACGCCGCGCCGGTCTCGGCGGCGCCGCGGTTGACCGCGGTGATGTTGCCGGCGACCTGCCGGGTGCCCTGCGCCACGCTCTGCACGCTCAAAGCGATCTCGCGGGTCGCCGAGCCCTGTTCGGTGACGGCGCTGGCGATGATCGAGGCGATCGACGAAATCTGCCCGATGGTGTCGCCGATCTGCTGGATCGCCGCCACCGACTCCTGCGTGGCGTTCTGCATCTCGGCGACCTGCGCGGAAATCTCCTCGGTGGCCTTGGCGGTCTGACCGGCCAGCGACTTCACCTCGGAGGCGACCACCGCGAAGCCGCGGCCGGCGTCGCCCGCGCGCGCCGCTTCGATCGTCGCATTCAGCGCCAGCAGATTGGTCTGTTCGGCGATCGCGGTGATCAGCTTGACGACGTCGCCGATCTGCTGCGCGGCGTGGCTGAGCTTGCCGATCCGCCCGTCGGTGTCGCGGGCCTGGCCCACCGCGCCGTCGGCGATCCGGCTGGAGCCGAGATAGGCCAGCCCCATGCTGATCGCGGTGATGCCGAGCACCACGGCGAAGCCGAGCGTGACCTTGCCTCGAAACCGCAGCGTCGGAAGCAGCGCGGGCCGCGATGCTGCCCCGCCGAGATGTTGCTCCGTCACGTCGCGCTCCCCCACCGTCCCGAGCTCCGGAAGCCACCCGGAGTATCGCGCAACGTTAGGTGACAATGGCTAAAGCGACGTAAAGCGCAGGTTGCGCTGCGATACGGCGTTGCGCGATGGCGCCGCGGCCGGCGGCGGCGACCGCCGCAGGGCAGCACGATACCGCCGTTTGCGGATTCTTCCGTCACGCCTCTGTTATCGCCGCCCGGGGGGCGAGCTTGATGACGCCGCTGCGACGGGGCACGCGAAAATCCCAGTTGCAAAGTCGCCGCGCAGTGCTTCTAATCAGACTAATTAAAAAGTAGCGGGAGGTTTGGGTGGCTAACGTCCAATTAACGGTCAATGGCAAGGCGGTGTCCGCCGACGTCGAGGATAGAACGCTCCTCGTCCAGTTGTTGCGCGATCACCTGGGGCTGACCGGAACCCATGTCGGCTGCGACACCAGCCAATGCGGCGCCTGCATCGTCCATATCGACGGCCGCGCGGTGAAATCCTGCACCACGCTGGTCGGCCAGGTCGACGGCGCCAATATCACCACCATCGAGGGGATTTCCAAGGGCGACGAGCTGCATCCGATGCAGGCGGCGTTCCGCGACAATCACGGCCTGCAATGCGGCTATTGCACCCCGGGAATGATCATGTCGGCGATCGACATCGTCAACCGCTACGGCGCCGACCTCGACGAGGACACCGTGCGGCACGAACTCGAAGGCAACATCTGCCGCTGCACCGGCTATCACAACATCGTCAAATCGGTGCTCGACGCCGCCTCGCGGATGAAGCTGTCGATCGCGGCGGAATAAGCGGCGCGGTTAGCGCTGCTGATCGCTTGAGCGATCGACCACAATGTCTTCGCGACGATGGTATCGCCGCCGAGACTGCAATCAAGAAACAATCAAGAAAACTGGCTGCGATCCGCGTCGATTGATTCGCGGGGCACACCGACAGGGAGAGACGTCATGGGCGTTGAGGGCATTGGCGCGAGCGTGGTGCGCAAGGAAGACCGCCGCTTCATCACCGGCCGCGGCCGCTATGTCGACGACATCAAGGTGATGGGGATGACCCACGCCTATTTCGTCCGCAGCCCGCACGCCCACGCCAAGATCACCAGCATCGACGTCGAAGCCGCCAAGGCGATGCCCGGCGTGGTCGACGTCTTGACCGGCCAGCAGATCGTCGACGACAAGGTCGGCAATCTGATCTGCGGCTGGGCGGTGCATTCCAAGGACGGCTCGGCGATGAAGATGGGCGCGTGGCCGGCGATGGCGCCGGAGACGGTGCGCTTCGTCGGCCAGGCGGTCGCGGTGGTGATCGCCGAAACCCGCAATCTGGCGCGCGACGCCGCCGAGGCCGTGGAAGTGCACTATGAGGAACTGCCGAGCGCCCACCACATCGCGATGGCAATCGCCCCCGGCGCGCCGCAGCTGCATCCCGAGGCGCCGGGCAACATCGTCTACGACTGGTCGATCGGCGAGGAGAAGGCGGTCGACGAGGCGTTTGCCAAGGCCGCCAATGTGGTGACGTTCGAACTGGTCAACAACCGTCTGGTGCCGAACGCGATGGAGCCGCGCGCGGCACTCGCCGAATACAACGAGGCCGAAGAACACTTCACGCTGCACACCACCTCGCAGAACCCGCATGTCGCCCGCCTGGTGCTGTCGGCGTTCTACAACATCGCGCCGGAGCACAAGCTGCGGGTGGTGGCGCCGGATGTCGGCGGCGGCTTCGGCTCCAAGATCTTCATCTATCCGGAAGAGATGGTGGCTTTGTGGGCGTCGAAGAAAGTCCGCCGCCCGGTGAAATGGACCGGCGACCGCAACGAAGCGTTCCTCACCGACGCCCACGGCCGCGATCACATCTCCAAGGCCGAGATGGCGTTCGACGCCGACAACAAGATCCTCGGGTTGCGGGTCAAGACCCACGCCAATTTCGGCGCCTATATGTCGCTGTTCTCCTCCTCGGTGCCGACCTATCTGTACGCCACGCTGTTGTCCGGCCAGTACAACATCCCGGCGATCTATGCCGAGGTGATCGGGGTCTATACCAACACCACGCCGGTCGACGCCTATCGCGGCGCCGGTCGCCCCGAAGCCTGCTATCTGTTGGAGCGGCTGATGGAGACCGCGGCGCGGCAGCTCAAGGTCGATCCGGCAGAATTGCGCCGCAAGAATTTCATCACCAGCTTCCCGCACCAGACCCCGGTGATCATGGCCTATGACATCGGCGATTTCGGCGCCTCGCTCGACGCCGCGTTGAAGGCGATCGATTATGCCGGTTTCCCGGCGCGGCGCGAAAAGGCAAAGAGCGAAGGCAAGCTGCGCGGGCTCGGCTTCTCCTGCTACATCGAGGCCTGCGGCATCGCGCCGTCGAAGGCGGTGGGCTCGCTCGGCGCCGGCGTGGGCTTATGGGAATCCGCCGAGGTGCGGGTCAATCCGGTCGGCACCATCGAGGTGTTGACCGGCAGTCACAGCCACGGCCAGGGCCACGAGACTACGTTTGCGCAGCTGGTCGCGGGCCGGCTCGGCATTCCGATCAGCCAGGTCTCGATCGTGCACGGCGACACCGACAAGGTGCAGTTCGGCATGGGCACCTACGGCTCGCGCTCCGCCGCGGTCGGCATGTCGGCGATCTTCAAGGCGATGGAGAAGGTCGAGAAGAAGGCCAAGAAGATCGCCGCGCATCAGCTCGAGGCCTCGGAAGACGACATCGTGATCGAGAACGGAGAGTTCAAGGTCACCGGCACCGACAAGTCGATCGCGCTGCCGATGGTGGCGCTGGCCGCCTACACCGCACACAATCTGCCCGACGGCATGGAGCCGGGCCTGAAGGAAGGCGCGTTCTACGATCCGACCAACTTCACCTTCCCGGCCGGCAGCTACATCTGCGAAATCGAGGTCGACAAGGGCACCGGCAAGAGCACCATCATCAAGTTCGTCGCGGTCGACGATTTCGGCCGCTTGATCAATCCGATGATCGTCGACGGCCAGGTTCACGGCGGGCTGGCGCAGGGCATCGGCCAGGCGATCCTCGAGCAGGCGATCTATGACGACACCGGCCAATTGGTCACCGCGTCGTTCATGGACTACGCGATGCCGCGCGCCGACGACGTGCCGAGCTTCGAGATCTCGCACACCACGACGCTCTGCCCGGGCAATCCGCTCGGCGTCAAAGGCTGCGGCGAGGCCGGCGCGATCGGCGCCTCGGCGGCGGTGATCAACGCCATCACCGACGCGATCGGCAACAACAAGCTCGACATGCCGGCGACGCCGGACCGGGTCTGGCACGCCATGCAGGCGCCGCTGCAGCAGGCGGCGGAGTAACTATGGCGGGGACGACGCATCAAGCGAGGCGCGTGGTCACGGTGTCGCCGATGAGCGCCGCGCCCCGGACGCAGCGCAGCGCGCCGCTGTTGCGGCGTGGTGCGCTGCAGAGCCGGGGCCGTTACGAAACGCGGCATCTGGGACGGTCCCGGGTCGGCGGCGCCGCGCCAAGAGCGCTGCAGCTTGCCCGGGACACCATGGCCCCAAATTCATTTCTTCTCTGAGGGAGATCGCAATGTATTCCACCACCTATCACCGCCCGGCCACGGTCGACGAAGCGGTGGCGCTGTTCGCCAAGGGCTCTGACGCCAAATATCTCGCCGGCGGCCACACGCTACTGCCGGTGATGAAGCAGCGGCTCGCCGCACCCTCGGACGTCATCGACATCGCGCGGATTCCGACGCTGATCGGCATCGAGGCGTCCAGCGAGACGCTGACTATCAAGGCCGCCACCACCTATTTCGACATCCTCAGCAGCGCCGACGTTAAACGCACGATCCCGGCGATCGCGCATCTCACCTCGGTGCTCGGCGATCCGGCGGTGCGCTATCGCGGCACCATCGGCGGCTCGGTCGCCACCAACGATCCGACCGCGGACTATCCGGCCGCGGTGCTGGCGCTGAACGCCACGGTGAAGACCAACAGGCGCGAGATTCCTGCCGACGCGTTCTTCCAGGGGCTGTTCACCACCGCGCTGGAGAACGACGAGATCATCACCGCGATCGCGTTCCCGATCCCCGAGAAGGCCGGCTACGCCAAGATGCGCAACCCCGCCTCGCGCTTCGCGCTGACCGCGGTGTTCGTCGCCAAGCTGAAGTCCGGCGAAATCCGCGTCACCGCCACCGGCGCCTCGCAGGACGGCGTGATGCGGGTGCCGGTGATCGAACAGGCGCTGGCGGCGAACTGGTCGGCTGCGGCGCTCGAAGGCATCACGATCTCCGAGGAAGGGCTGATGGCCGACATCCACGGCACCTCGGACTATCGCGCCAACCTGATCAAGGTGATGGCGCAACGCGCGGTGGCCGCGGCGGGGTGAGGCGCGGCACTCGCGGCGCTGCGATTTGGGACAATTAGGCTCCATGGGCTGTCCTCCATTGGGCTGTCGTCGACGGTGCTGTCTCCCATGGCGCGAAGTGCTTCGCCAAAGAAAGCCGTCATTCCGGGGCACGAGGGCGCAAGCCCGAGCGAACCCGGAATCCAGTATTCCAGGGCGGTGAGTACTGGATTCCGGGTTCACTCGCGGCTCACGCCGCTCATGCCCCGGAATGACAGCCTCCTCCTTGTGAAGCGCTGCCGAACAACTCGCGACAGCGGGACGGCGTTGTGAGAGCCGCCTCTCACCCCACCGCAATCACCGCCACCACATCTCCGGCGCGCAGCGTCTGCCCCGGTTTGATGCGGATCGAGGCCAGCCGTCCGGCGACCGGCGCCGGCACGCTGATCTCCATCTTCATCGATTCGATGATCGCCAGCGTGTCACCGGCTGCGACCGTCTCGCCTTCGTCGACCAAAATCTTCCAGACATTGCCCGGCACTTCGGAGAACACCCCGGTCTGCCCATCAGGGATGTCGTCAGGCGCGGCCTCTGCACCGGCCGACTCATCATCCTGCACCGCGTCGAGCCGCAATTCCTTCCAGCGCTGCCGCTCGGCCTCGAACGCCGCCTGCTGGCGCTGTTTGAACGCCGCGATGCTGTCGTGGTCGCGCGAAAGCCCCTGCGCATAGTCCGCATAGGAAAACACCGTGTCCTCGATGCGCAGCGGATATTGGCCGTGCGGAAACGCCTCGCGCGCCTCCAGCAGTTCCTCGGCACTGACCGGAAAGAATTTGATCTGATCGAAGAACCGCAGCAGCCACGGGTGCCCGGGCGTGAATTCCGGCGTGGTGCGCCAGGAATTCCACATCTGGATGGTGCGGCCGAACAGCTGATAGCCGCCCGGCCCTTCCATGCCGTAGATGCACATATAGGCGCCGCCGATGCCGACGGCGTTTTCCGGCGTCCAGGTCCGCGCCGGGTTGTACTTCGTCGTCACCAGCCGATGCCGCGGATCGACCGGGGTCGCCACCGGCGCGCCGAGATAGACGTCGCCGAGGCCGAGCACCAGATAGCTCGCGTCGAACACGATGCGCCGCACCGCGGCCTCATCCTCGAGCCCGTTGATGCGGCGGATGAACTCGATGTTGGACGGACACCACGGCGCATCCGGCCGCACCAGCTCTTGATACTTGCGCATCGCCAGCACTGCCTGCGGATCGTTCCACGACAGCGGCAGATGCACGATGCGGCTCGGCACGCGCATGGCGTCGACCGCGGGCAGTTCGCGCTCGATCGCGGCCAGCGCGTCGAGCAGCTTGCGGCGCGACAGCGTGGCGCTGTCGTAGTGAATCTGCAGCGAGCGAATGCCCGGCGTCAGATCGATCAGCCCCGGCAATTGCGCCGCGGCGACCGCGTCGGCCAACAGCTGCACCCGCAACCGCAGCGCGATGTCCAATTCCATCGGGCCGTATTCGACCAACAGATTGTCGTCACCGGCGCGGCGATACACCACCGCGATCGGCCCATCGTCGCGCCGCGCCACGATCGCGGAGCCGAGATCGCGCGGCGCGGCGACCACCGTCGGCCCCGCGATCGGATCATCGTCGCGCTTCTGCGGCACGAAGCGAACCATGTCGCCGGGCTTCAGCTGGCCGGTCTTCCAGAGTTCGTCGCGCGCCACCACCGCCGGGCAGACGAAGCCGCCGAGACTTGGACCATCGGGCCCGAGGATGATCGGCATGTCGCCGGTGAAATCCAGCGAGCCGACCGCATAGGCGTTGTCGTGGATGTTGGAGGGATGCAAGCCCGCCTCGCCGCCATCGGCGCGCGCCCATTGCGGCTTCGGCCCGATCAGCCGGACGCCGGTGCGCGCCGAATTGAAATGCACCTCGTAGTAGCTCGAGAACAACGTCGCGATGTCGTCGTCGCGGAAGAAATCCGGCGCGCCGTGCGGGCCGTAGATCACGCCGATCTGCCAAGCGCGGGTCAGCGGCGGGATTTCGTCGGCCGTCGCCGCGCGCGGCGCCGGAAGTGTCTCGCTCGGCGCAGCGATATGCAGCACGTCGCCGGCCTTCAGTGCGCCGGTGGCGTGGCCGCCGAATGCGCCGAGCAAAAACACCGCGCGTGAGCCAAACATCTGCGGCGCGTCGAAGCCGCCGCGCACCGCCAGATAGCAGCGCTGGCCGGCGCCCTCGATTTTGCCGATCGCCAGCGTTTGCCCGGCTTTCACTGCGACCGGCGCGTGATGCGCGATCTCCAGGCCATCGAGCTTGGCGATCATATGCGCGCCGGCAAGTCCAATCACCGCGTCGGTGTTGAAACGCAGCGTCGGGCCGTTGACGGTGAGTTCGAGCGCGGCGGTGACGTCGGGATTGCCGACAATGATATTAGCAAGCCGGAATGAGCGATCGTCCATCGGCCCCGACGGCGGCACGCCGACGTGCCACAGATGCAGCCGCCCCGGCAATTCCTGCAGGCCGGACTGCGCGCCGGGCGCCAGCACGTCGATGGTTCTGGGTGAGAACGCAAAGCTCGCCAACACATTGGTGGCGACGCGGCCGGAGCGAAACAGCTCGGAGCCGGCGATGGCGCGCAGATAATCCAGATTGGTCTCGATGCCGGCGACGCGCGACTCCGCCAGCGCGTCGCATAGTTGATTGATCGCCTGATCGCGGCTGTCGGCGTGCACGATCAGTTTGGCCAGCATCGGATCGTAGAACGGCGTCACCTCGACGCCGGTCTCGATCCAGCCGTCGACCCGCACGCTATCGGGAAATTCCACATGCGTCAGCCGGCCGGCGCTGGGGCGAAACCCGGCATTGGGATTTTCCGCATAGAGCCGCACCTCGATCGCCGCACCCTGCGGCGGCCTCGGCGTGTAGCTCGCAAGCGGGCTGTCGCCGGCGGCCTGCCGCACCATCCACTCCACCAGATCGACGCCGAACACCGCTTCGGTGACCGGATGCTCGACCTGCAGCCGGGTGTTGACTTCGAGAAAGTAGAAATCTTTTCGCGCCACGTCGTAGATGAACTCCACGGTGCCGGCGGAAAGATAGGCGACGCTCTCGCCCAGCGCCACCGCGGCGCGATGCAGCCGCGCCCGCAAGTCGTCGCTGAGCCCCGGCGCCGGGGTTTCCTCGATTACTTTCTGGTTGCGCCGCTGCAGCGAGCAATCGCGTTCGCCGAGCGCGATCACTTTGCCTGCGCCGTCGCCGAAGATCTGCACCTCGATGTGGCGCGCCTCAGCGACGAAGCGCTCCAGATAAACCCGGGCGTCGCCGAAGCTCGCCTTGGCGGTGCGCTGCACGGCGGCAAAGCGCTCGCGCAGCGTGTCGGCGTCGTGGCAAAGCTGCATGCCGATGCCGCCACCGCCGGCGGTGCTTTTCAGCATCAGCGGAAAGCCGATGCGCTCGGCTTCGTGCATCGCCTCGTCGATGGTCTCAAGTAATCCGGAGCCGGGCAGCAGCGGCACGTTGCTTTGCTGCGCCAACTCGCGGGCCTTGTGTTTCAAGCCGAAGGCGTCGAGGTGTTCGGGCCTTGGCCCGATGAAGACGATGCCGTGCTCCGCGAGGCGTTCGGCAAAGCCGCGGTTTTCGGAAAGAAAACCATAGCCGGGATGCACCGCCTGCGCGCCCGTCTCACGGCACGCTTTGATGATCGCATCGATGTTGAGATAGCTTTCCGCCGCAGGCGCAGGGCCAACCCGCATCGCCTCATCGGCGTCGAGCACCGCGCGGGTGAAGCGGTCGGCGTCGGAATAGACGGCGACCGAGGCGATGCCCATGCGGCGCAACGTTTTGCCGATCCGCGAGGCGATTTCGCCGCGGTTGGCAATCAGGACCTTGTCGAACATGCGTCAGCCCTCTCCCGCCTCGTAAATCACCACTTCGATCGGCGTCGGGAAGAAGCCGTTGCAGGGGTTGTTGATCTGCGGGCAGTTGGAGATCAGGCACAGCACGTCGATCTCCGCGACCATCTCGACATAGTCGCCGGGCTTGGAGACGCCGTCGACCACGGTGAAATTGCCTGAGGGATCGATCGGCACGTTCATGAAGAAGTTCAGGTTCGGCACGATGTCGCGCTTGGTGAGGCCGTATTTGCCGGCCTCGATCAGAAAATTCTCGCGGCAGGCGTGCAGATACTTGGTCCCGTGGCCGAACCGCACGGTGTTGCTCTCGCAGGAGCAGGCGCCGGCGGAGGTGTCGTGCAGGCCGCAACTATCGGCGGTGACGCGCAGCATCACCCGGCCTTCGCTCGACATCAGTGCGGTGCCGGTCGAGACATAGGCGGAGCCCTGCGCGCGCAGCGTATCCTGGCCGCTATAGCGCTCCTGGTAATCATCGGCAGCGTAGAACAGCGTGTCGACGGCCTGCTGGCCGTGGCTGTCGATGATGCGCAGCCGCTGGCCCTTGCGGATGATCGCCGACCACGGCACCCGCGCGGCAATGGCGGTCTGGAGCACGATCTTCGCGGAAGCGGGAATCGAATCGGTCATGACATTCACCCCGCCACGTTGGAGTTGAGCCAGGTGGCGTTGTTCTCAAACGCGCGCTTGGCTTCAAGGCTGGCGCTGCGACACAGATCGTCGGCTGCAATGAGCGGCGCCTGGTAGCGGATGAGTTCGACGTCGCCGGGCGCGTAAGCGGGTGACGGATCGAGCGGATGCGGACAGTTCGACAGCGCCAGCAGCAGATCCATCTCGGCACGCAGATCGACGAAGTCGCCGGCGGTGCGGCGTTCGCCGTGCCATTCGAAGCGGCCGTCGGCATCGACGCTGACCGGGGCGAACCACGCCACGCAAGGGTGCACGTCGCGGCGCGACAGCCCGAGCTTGCCGGCGGCGAGCAGGAAATTGTCGCGGCTGTTGCGGAAGCCGTCGCCATAGCGCGCGGCATTGGTGGCGGCATTGGAGCAGCCGGCCAGCGTATCATGCGCGCCGCTGCTGTCTTCAATGATGCTGAGCAGCGCGCGGCCCATGTCGGAGAGGATCACCCGGCCTTTGCGCAACGACGACGCCCATTGCACCTTGATGGTGTCGGCGTGGTTCAGCCGCTCGCTTGTATCAGCTGCGTTCCAGGCCAGCAGGCTGACGCAGGAACGGCCGGTCGAGTTGACGATGCGCAGCGCCTCGCCGCGGTTGAGCTTGGTGACGAAGTACCAGCCGCCCGGCACGGTCTCGTGGTGGATGATGGAAGCCGGCGCAATCGGCGCGCCGTCGCGCGGCGTCGGCGGCGGCAGCGCCTTCGGCGCCTGCTGCTGGCCGAGTGCCTTGTGTTGGTCGTAGCGCTGCCGATTGGCGGCGACGTCGGCCTGTTGCTCCGCGGTGAGGATCATGGATTGCCCTTTCTGAAAGACAATGCGCCGGGCCGTCCCGGCTCATGCTCCTTGTTCGGCCGGGTCGTCCCGGCCGGAGCGAATGGGGGCGACCGCGCGCAGCTGCGCGGTACGCCGCGGATAGATTTCGAGATCGCGCGAGATCGTGGCGCCGTAGCGCTCGCGCTCCTCCGGGCGATCGCGGTTGCGCTCAAAAGCGATGACGCGGGTGGCGAGCCGAAACGCTTCGCTGAGATCGTGGGTCACCATCACCACGGTGAGTTCGGTCTCGTTCCACAGCCGCTTCATCAACACGTGGATGTCGGCGCGGATGCCGGGATCGAGCGCGCCGAACGGCTCGTCGAGCAGCAGAATTTTCGGCCCGCGCATCACCGCCTGCGCCAGCGCCAGGCGCTGCTGCATGCCGCCGGACAGCGCGGAGGGATATTTGTCCTCATGGCCCTTGAGGCCGACTTCGGCGAGCAGTGCCATCGCCTCGTCGGTGGCCGCCTTCTTGGCGGCGCCGAACAGCCGGCCCAAGAATTTCGAATGTTGCAATTCCCGGCCGAGCAGCACGTTCTGCAACACGGTGAGATGCGGAAACACCGAATAGCGTTGAAACACCACGCCGCGGTCGGCGTCGGGTTCCGGCTGCAACGGCACCCCGTCGATCAGGATCTGGCCGCGGGTCGGGCGCTCCTCGCCGAGCAGCATGCGCAGAAACGTGGTCTTGCCGCAGCCGCTCGGCCCCACCAATGCGAGGAAGGCGCGCGGCGCCACCTCGAGCGTGATGCGCTCCAGCACGATGTGGTCGCCGTATTCCTTCCAGACGTCGTCGAAGCGGATCGCGCTCATTCCGCCCTCACCGACGCGAACCAGGGGAACGCCTTGCGCTGCAGCAGCCGCAGCGCGAAATCCATCAGGAAGGCCAACAGCGTGATCCAGATCACGTAGGGAATGATGATGTCCATCGCCAGATAGCGCCGCACCAGGAAGATCCGATAGCCGAGCCCGGAATCCGAGGCGATCGCTTCGGCGGCAATCAGGAACAGCCAGGCCGGGCCGAGTTGCAGCCGCAGCGAATCGATCAGCCGCGGCAGGATCTGCGGCAGCACCACGCGCAACGCGATCTGCCAGCTCGAGGCGCCGAGCGTCTGCGCCTTGATCAATTGCTCGCGCGGCAGCTCCAGCACGCGCATCGACAGATCGCGGATCATTCCCGGTAGCGTGCCGATCACGATCAGCGCGATCTTGGAATTTTCGCCGAGCCCCATCACGATGAACAGGATCGGCAATAGCGCCAACGGCGGCACCATCGAGGTGACCGAAACGAACGAGCCGAGCATCGCGTTCGCCGCTGGCAACAGCCCGATGACGATGCCGAACACCAGCGCGGCCGCAGTGGAGATCGCCAGCGCCGACAGCAGCCGACCGAGGCTCGCGATTGTATCCGAGAGCATCAGATAGCTGCCGGTGCGGGCGTCGAGCTGGAACGCCATCTGCTTCACCGCCTGCGCCATCGTCGACAGCGCAGGCAGCAATTTGTCGTTGGGGTTTTCCGCGAGCCGGGCCTCGGAGCCCAGCACATAGCCGATCGCCACCAGCACGAACGGCAGCGCGGCCATGTAGATGGCCAGTTGCCGACTGGGTCTGAGGTTGATCAGGCGCATGGGTTTCAGCTTCGGAAAAGAGAAACGTTGATTGTGCTATTCGATTCAACGAAACGAATATTTGTTTCAGACGGATGATGGGAAGCGACCTCGCTCCGACCGCAGCGCGCTCCCTCGCCCCGCTCTTGCGGGGAGAGGGTTGGGGTGAGGGGCTGCGGCCGCCCCGCGCGCACCGCAGCTTGCGACAAGCGCCGTGCCAGGCCCCTCACCCGCCCGGCTTCGCTTACGCTTCGCCGGTCGACCTCTCCCCGCGCAGAGCGGGGAGAGGTTGCGCCGTGCCGGAGATTGGCCGTTGCCGTTCGCATCGGCTTACAGCTTGCCCTTGGCGGCGAGGTCCATGTAGCTGGCGTCGAAGCGCAGCTTCACATTGGCCTTGTCGCCGAGCACGGTCTTGTCGCCGAGCTCGATGCCGACCGCGTCGGCCGACTTCGCACCCTTGCCGAGCAGTTCCTTCTCGAACAGGAACTTGCGCACCCGGTCCATGGTCTTGCCGACGGTGGCGCTCTTGGTGAAGGCTTCGGCGTCGGCCGGCTTGTCGAACAGCTTGGTCGAGGCGAGCTGGCTGTCGAAGCCGGCGAGATCGGTGCCGGAGGCTTTCGCCATCGCTTCCTTGGCCGCCTTGCCGTCGGCGCCGCCCGCCTGCATCTTGGCGATGGTCTCGTACCAGATCCCGACCAGCGCCTTGGCGAAGTCCGGATTGTCCTTCACCACTTGGGTGTTGGCGACCATCAGGTCCATGATCTCGCCGGGAATTTGCGAGGAATCGAACACCTTCTTGGCGTCGGGCGCGGTGAGGATTTCGGCGACGATCGGATTCCAGGTCACCACCGCGGTGACCTCGGGGGTCTTGTAGGCGGCGGCGAGATCGGCGTCGGAGGTGTTGACGACCTTGATGTCCTTCTCGGCGAGCTTCTTGGTCTCAAGCGCGCGCGCCAAGAGATAATGCGACACCGAGAACTCGACCAGGTTGACCTTCTGGCCCTTGATCGCGGCGAGATCCGATTTGCCCTTCAGGATCACCGCGTCGTTGCCATTGGAGAAGTCGCCCATCACCACGGCAGTAGTGTCGACGCCGCCGGCGGCGGGGATCGACAGCGCGTCCATGTTGGTGATGGTCACCGCGTCATAGGAGCCGGCGGTGTATTGGTTGATCGATTCGACGTAGTCGTTGAACTGCTTGACCTCGATGGTGATGCCGTATTTGTCGGCCCATTTCTTGACGATGCCGGTGTCGGCGGCATAGCCCCACGGCATCCAGCCGACATAGATCGACCAGGCGACCTTGAAGTCCTTCTTCGGCGCGGCGTCGGCACTCGACACGGCGACACCGAGCATCACGGCGGCCAGCGCCAGATTGCGCAGCATCGACCTGGTTCGGAGAATGGAGCGGAGTCTGTTCATTGCGATCCCTCTTGTAAAAAATACAAAAAGGGAATGGCGATAGACCATCGCTTCGCCAATCCCTTGGCCAACGAGGTCTCCCGGGCTTTTGTCCCGCCGTGTCCTGCGAGGATGTCTCCCCCGCAAGCGGCCGCTCTCGGACCAGCACCCTGCACAATGGCAAGGCCGGAACCCTAGCAACCAACTCCGCCTGCATAATGCAGGAGCCGTGCCATGGTGGCAACCATTGAAATGAAACCGATTTCCCCGCCCCGCCGCGCGGCTCCCGCGAATCGCGTCGGCAGTCCCGAGGCATCTGCTCAACATTTGCGCAGGCGCCAGTGCTATATTAACAGACGGATGCTGTTGTTGTGGCGCGGCGCGGCAAGGGGTCATAAAACGGCTTCACCCCGGCTGACCTATGATCACCCGCTGCGGCCGCGTGACGATAATCGTTTGAACAAACGGACCCCCATGGCCAAGACCAACGCCAGTATCGCCAAGAAGGCGCGCGCCAAAGCCGAGGCGGATTTCGCCACCTGGCTGATGATGGCGAAGCTCGGCAGCTTCGAGGATCTGCCGGCCAACGCCCAGGAATTCCTCTCCCGCTATCGCGCGCGGTTCGGCGAGATGAGCGAAGCCAAGTCGAAGACCGTCGCGGTCAGCGAGATCTATCTGACGTATTATAAAGAGATGGGCGGCACCGGCACCGCGCCCGAGCCGGAGCCGCGCCCGCTGTCGAAGTCGCCGACCGACGACAACGTCGTCAAATTTCAAAAGCCGCGCAAACCGGACAAGCCCGCCAAACCCGCGGGGCCGGCTGCGGCCAAGCGGCCGATCCCCGCGCTGCTGATCTTCGCCGGCATGGTGGCGCTGATCGCCGCCTACAAATTTCTCGCCGGATAACCGCTCGCGTCGACGCTGTTGCGAGAGCTTCGCATAGTTGCTGCGGCGTCGCGTCTCATGCTTCGTGGCCTTGGGATTGCGCGGATGCCTTGCACGGATCGGTCGGCACATCTAATTTGCCGCGCACATTCCTCTCGTCCGCTACGATCCGCGAAAGCTTTGGCAATGACCGACCAGAAGCTCGAATTCATCGACGGCCAGCTCAAGGCGCTGTTCAACATCGTCGTGCAGCTCATCAACACCCACCCCGACCCGGCCGCGCTGAAGAGCGATTCGGTCGAGGAGGAGGTCGACGAGGCCACGCTGGTCGACGGCCAGCTTCCCGCCGAAGCCTTCCTCGACGGCATGAACGACATCAATCAGAAATTGATGCTGGCGATCGAGGCCGCGATCGCCCGCCGGGGTGCGGGCAGCAAGTAACAGGGCGGCTGGTCGGGAGAACGCCGCGAGGCAGCCTCGTTATCGGCTCTCGACAGCCGAAGCGATCGACGAACAAGCATCACTCCGTAAGCCGCGATTATCAATCAACGCGAGCTAACGGCACCGCTTCACCTCTCCCCGCTTGCGGGGAGAGGTGAACCCGGCGAAGCGTCAGCGAAGCCGGGTCGGGTGAGGGGGCGCCTCGGCATAACGTGGCGCCCCCTCACCCGACTCGAACGCGCTACGCGCATTCGAGCCACCCTCTCCCCGCAAGCGGGGCGAGGGAAAACACGCCGTGTCCCGCCTCCGCCTGGCGAAGTTTAGAGCGAACCTAAATTGCAGCTGTAGCAAAACCCCGGGCGATGCGGTTACAACACCGCAGCGGCCGCTGACTACCGCTCGGATGTTTCCATCTGTGACAATGGCCATGTGCGGAAGCTTGTTTGGACATCACGGATCGGTCGATGAGCGACGGGCGACGCATTGCGGATCACAAGAAGCGCCGCGCGTTCTTGCTCAAGCAGCTCTATCAATGGCACTGGATCAGTTCGGGGCTGTGCCTGATCGGCATGCTGCTGTTCGCCTTGACCGGCATCACACTGAACCACGCCGGCCAGATCGAATCCAAACCCAGCGTGGTGATGCGCGACGGCCAATTGCCGCAGCCCTTGCTCGAAAGTTTGAAGTCGCAACCAGCGGTGGCGAAAGCGCCGCTGCCGTCGGAGATCGACGCCTGGTTGCGGCGTGAGATGGGCGTCAGCGTCGCCGCGCGCGACACCGAATGGTCGGCGAAGGACGTCTACGTGGCGCTGCCGCGGCCCGGCGGCGACGCCTGGCTCAGCATCGAGCGCGACAGCGGCGCGGTGTCTTATGAAATCACCGATCGCGGCTGGATTGCCTATCTCAACGACCTGCACAAGGGGCGCCACACCGGCGCGTCGTGGAGCTGGTTCCTCGACCTGTTCGCCGCCGCAGCGATGATCTTCTGCATCACCGGGCTCTTGCTGCTGCAACTGCACGCCGGCAAACGCCCGGCGACCTGGCCGGTGGTCGGGCTCGGCTTCGTGATTCCGCTGTTCGTCGTCGTCCTGTTCATTCACCGCTGAGGTTCTTTGATGCGTTTCCTGATCACCGCCGCGCTGACCACCCTGGCCGCCGGCAGCGCGCTCGCCGGCGAAGCCAGTATCAGCATCGAGATCCCGCGGCTCAGCGTCAGCGAGTATCACAAGCCTTACGTCGCATTCTGGGTCGAGAACGCCGACGGCAGCAAGGCGACCACGCTGGCGGTGTGGTACGACGCCAAGCAGAAAGACCACGAGGGCAACAAATATCTGAAGGACATCCGGCAATGGTGGCGCCGCGTCGGCCGCGAATTGACGCTGCCGGCCGACGGACTGTCGAGCCCGACGCGCGGCCCCGGCACCCACCAGATCGTGTTTGACGCCAGCGCCAAGCCGCTCGGCGAGCTGCCGCCCGGCAGCTATCAGCTAGTGGTCGAGGCGGCGCGCGAAGTCGGCGGCCGCGAAGTGCTGCGGGTGCCGTTCCAATGGCCGCCGCAGGCGCCGACGACCGCGGATGCCAAGGGCGCCGACGAAATCTCCGCGCTGACGCTGAAGCTCACGCCGTAATCACGTCGAGACCGAAAGGATTTTTCGCAATGACCAAGTTCATCAAACTGGCGCTGCTCGCTTCCGCCGCCTTATCGATGCTGTCGGCAAGCGCCGAGGCGCATCGCACCTGGCTGTTGCCATCGGCCACGGTGCTGTCCGGCAAGGACGCCTGGGTCACGGTGGACGCCGCGATTTCCAACGACCTGTTCTACTTCGAGCATCATCCGCTGGCGCTCGACAATCTCGCGGTGCTGGCGCCGGACGGCAAGACCGTCACGCCGGAAAATATCGCCAAAGGCAAGTTCCGCAGCTCGTTCGACCTCAAGCTGGAGCAGCCCGGCACCTACAAGATCAGCGTGCTGAACCAGGGCGTGTTCGCCAACTACAAGCTCAATGGCGAGACCAAGCGCTGGCGCGGCAAGCCGGAGCAGATCGATAGCGAAATTCCCGCCGCCGCGACGGATGTGAAGATTTCCGAGATGCAGGGCCGCGTCGAGGCCTTCGTCACCTCGGGCAAGCCGAGCGAGGAGACGCTGAAGCCCTCCGGCGTCGGCCTGGAATTAGTCCCGGTGACGCATCCGAACAATCTGGTCGCAGGCGAAAAGGCGACGTTCCGGCTGGTGCTCGACGGCCAGCCGGCCGCCGGCGTCGCGGTGGCGGTGGTGCCGGGCGGGATTCGTTATCGCGACAAGCTCAACGAAAGCAAAGTGACCACCGACGAATCCGGCTCGTTCAGCGTCACCTGGCCCGGGCCCGGGATGTACTGGATCAACGCCTCGGTGCAGGACGACAAGAGCAAGATCAAGAACGCCACCCGCCGCGCCGGCTACGCCGCGACGCTGGAAGTGCTGCCGCAATAGCGCAAGCAGCGCCGAACATGCAGCCTCGCGTCGCCATCCCGCTGACGCTGTCCGCGCCGCGCCGCACGCCCGGCCGCGGGCCATTGCTGCGGCTCGGCGGCACCACCATGGGCACCACATGGTCGGTGCAATGCATCGCCGCGGCGGGCTTGGAGCAGCCCCTGCATCGCGCGATCGCGGCCGAACTCGATCGCGTGGTCGCACAGATGAGCCCGTGGGAGCCGCGCTCCGATATCAGCCGATTCAACTGTGGGGCGATCGGCGAATGGCAGACGCTGCCGGCGGAGTTCGCCAAGGTGATCGACTGCGCGCTGCGTGTCGCGCAAGAGACCGACGGCGCCTACGATCCGTGCATGGGCGCGCTGGTCGATCTGTGGGGCTTTGGCCCCAGCGCGCGGCGTATGTCGCCGCCGGCACGAGAGGCGATTGAACAGGCTCTTGATCACAGCGGCTGGCGGCATCTCGCATTCGATCCTCAGCAAGCGCGGCTGCGCCGCACCGCTGCCGCGCAGCTCGACCTCTGCGGCATCGCCAAAGGCTTTGCGGTCGATCAGGTGATGGCCGCGCTGCGCCGCCACGGCGTCGATCACGCGCTGGTCGAGATCGGCGGCGAATTGGCCGGCTGCGGCGTCAAGCCGGACCGTACGCCATGGTGGGTGGCGATCGACCGCCCCGCCGGCGAACGCATCGCCACCGCGCCGCTGCTGGTGGCGCTGCACGGGCTCGCGATCGCGACCTCGGGCTGCGAGCGCGGCTTCGCCGATGCCGGCCGCGTCTATTCGCACACCATCGATCCCGCCACCGGCGCGCCGATCGACAACGCCATGGTCAGCGCATCCGTGCTGCACTTAAGCTGCATAAAGGCCGACGCCTATGCCACCGCGCTGATGGTGCTCGGTCCCGAGGCGGGACTTGCATTCGCCGCGCGGCACAATCTCGCGGCTGCGCTGCTGTTCAAATCAGGCGGCTCGCTTGCCGAAAAGCTTTCGCCGGCGCTCCAGGCGATGCTGGACTAAGTGTCGTGCGCCTCACACCTCGGCCCATTGCCGCAGCAGGTTGTGATACAGCGAAGTCAGCGACACCACCGAGGGATGCTCGGGGTGATCGCCGTTCAGCCTAATAATCGACATATCAAGATCGAACATCATCGCGCGGCGCGTCACGTCGCCGATCATGCTCTGGGTCCAGAAGAACGACGCGATCCGCGAGCCGCGCGTCACCTTGGTGACGTGGTGCAGGCTGGTGCCGGGATAGACCACCATGTCGCCGGCCGGCAGCTTCACCGCGTGGCTGCCATAGGTGTCCTCGACTACCAGTTCGCCGCCGTCATATTCGTCGGGCGACGACAGGAACAGCGTCGACGACACGTCGGTGCGGACGCGGATCGCGGTGCCGGGGATGGTGCGGACCGCGTTGTCGACATGCGCGCCGAAATTCATCTCGCCGTCGGCGTCGTAGCGGTTGAACAGCGGCGGAAAGATCGTCTTCGGCAGCACCGCCGACATGAACAACGGATGCCGCGACAACGCGCGCAACACCAATTCGGAAAGCTCGCGGGCCTCCGGCGTGTGCTCCGGCAGTTGCAGGTTGCGCTTGACCTGCGCCGACTGATGGCCCGCGGTGATGCGGCCGTCGACCCAATCGGCGCGCGCCATCACCGCGCGGCAATGCTGTACTTCGTCCTGCGACAGCACCTCGGGAATATGAACCAGCACGCGCCCCTCCTTCAAACTCAACCAGACCCGTGCCCCGGACGCAGCGCATCGCGCCGCGTTTGCGGCGTGGTGCGCTGCAGATCCGGGGCCTTTACGGCCGCAGCCTTCGTAACGGTCCCGGGTCTGCGGAGCAGCGCCAAGGCGCTGCACCGCGCCCGGGACACATGCATCCGCGCAATTCGAACGGCGCCCGTGCACAAACTCCGGCCCCGCCACAAGCACACCTCATGGTGAGGAGCGCGCCGCTTCGGCGCGCGTCTCGCACCATGGGCCACATCCCTCATCCTTCGAGACGCCCGGCTTCGCGCTACGCGCTTCGCCGGGCTCCTCAGGATGACGGCTTCTCAGAACGCTAGAACGACGCCCGCGCCGAGACCGAGACGTAGCGCCCTGCGCCCGGCACCGCGTAGCCTGCACCGGCCGCCGAGTCGTAGTAGTACTCGTTGGTCAGGTTGTAGATATTGAGCTGCAGCGTCAGGTTGCGATCGACCTTGTAGGAGGCCATCGCGTCGAACCGCCAGTAGTCCGGGATGCGGGCGTCGTTGGCGACGCTGGAGAACCGCGAGTCGACGTAGAACGCGCCGCCGCCGATCGTCCATTGCGAGTCGAGCTCGTAGGTGGTGAACACCGAGAACGAGTTCTTCGGCGTCATCGCGAGTTCGTGCCCGACATTGCTCAGCGTCACCGAATCCAGCAGCCGCGACTTCAGATAGGCATAGCCGCCCGACACGCTCCAGGCATCGGTCAACTTGCCGGTGGCGCCGATCTCGAAACCCTCGACTTGCGAGGTGCCGATCGCGACGTAATTCGGCGCCGCGTTGGTGCCCTGGTTCTCGATGTCGTTCTTCTTCTTGATGCGGAACACCGCGGCGTTGACGTTGAGCTTGTTGTTCAACAGATCGGCCTTGGCGCCGATCTCGTCGACCGAGGACTCCACCGGATCGAGCGTCTGCTGGCCGTTGGTGATGGTGGTGAATTCCGCCGGCGGATTGGCCGAGGTGCCGCGCATGTAATAGACGCTGGAGTTCGCCGTCGGATGCAGCACCACGCCGGCGCGGTAGCTCAGGAAGTCGGTGTTGGAATTCAGGCTGAGCAGGCCGGATTGCGCGCCGGTGGCGCGGGTGATGGTGTAGGTGTTCGAGGTCGCGTCGAACACGTCGTAGCGCACGCCGCCGAGCAGCTCCAGCCACTCGGTGACCTTCATCTGATCCTGCGCGTAGAAGCCGCGCGCATTGGCCTTCGACACCGTGGCCGCGGTGGTCGGGTTCAGCACGCCGGTCACATAGGGATTCGGATTGGCGACGTTGATGCGGTAGCTGTCGGCGAAGGTGGTGCGGAACTGGTCGCGGTTTTCCTTGCTGAATTCCATGCCGACCAGCACGTTATGGTGCAGCCAGCCGGTGGCGAACTGCGCATTGACGTCGCTGACGTTGCTGATCAGCTCGTTGTTGGTCTGGTTCTGGAAGTGGTTGGTGTTGGCGATCCAGATGTTGTTCAGCGCGGTCGCGGTGGTCAGCGGATTGCCCGCGGTCGCAAGCCGGGTGCCGCCGACCGGCGCGCTCCACAGATTGGAGGTCGCGGTGCCGAGCCCGGAGAGCTGCACCGGGCGGGTGCGGTTGAAGCGCTCGACGTTGGAATAGCCGGTGAGGTTGGTGAATTTCAGCCCCGGCGCGAATTCGTGCTCGAACTTGTTAGTGATGCTGTGCGCCTCGGTGCGCTCGACGTCGTCCTGGCCCGGCGTCAGCACGCCGTAGTAAGTGTTGCGCGGCACCGGCGCGGGCTGCCGATAGCTGGTGCCGAAATATGAGCCCGGCAACATCGGAATGCCGCGGTCGGCGATGTTGTCGTCGTTCTGATAGACGTAACTCAGCGTGTCCTTGGTGTTGTCGGTGATCTGCCAGGCCACCGAGGGCGCAAAGCCGTAGCGCTTGGTGTGCACGTTGTCGCGGTCGGCGACGTCGGTGTCGTAGCCGAGCATCGACAGTCGCGCGGTGACGTCGCCGTAGGTCTTGTTGAAGTCGGTCATCACCCGGCCGCCCGCGGCACTATTGCCGGTCGCCTCGACGACGTAGAAGTCGCGGTTCTGCGGGGTCTTCGAGACGATGTTGATGACGCCTCCGGTGGAGCCGCGGCCGAACAGGAACGACGACGGCCCCTTGTAGACCTCGACGCGATCGAAGCTGAAGGCGTCGCGGGTGTACCAGCCGGGGTCGCGAATGCCGTCGCGATAGAAGTCGTTGCGCGCGGTGTAGCCGCGGATGGTGACGTTGTCGCCCTGCACGCCGCCTTCGCCGGCGGTGAAGGTGATGCCGGGCACGTTGCGCAGCGCGTCTTGCACCGACGTCGTGCGCTGATCCTGCATCAACTGCTGCGACACCACGTTGACGGTCTGCGGCGTGTTGAGCAGCGGCGCCGGCATCCGCGAGATCCCGGCCTGCGCCGGCGTGCGATAGCCGGCGACGCCGGCGCCATCGCCGACCACCGGGTTGACCACCGCGTCGTTCGGCGCGGTCGCCACCGCGGGTGCGGTGCGGGCCGGCGCGCGGCGCGTCGCCTGGCGCTTGGCTTGCTGGCGCTTCGGCGCGGTGACGCGCACCTGGGGAAGATCGTCGCCGTTCGACACCGGCTGGGCATCTGCGGAGTCCGGCATCAGCATCACCGACGCGATGCCGATCGTGGTCTTGCTCCAGGCCAGCTTGGAAGGACCGCGCGACAACACGCCACTAAATGTTCTGACACCCGCCTGCCCCAGCGATACGATGCTCATCAACCCGAACCCCCACTCGTGATTATTCGCCCCGGGCTTGCTAACGACACGCGGTCGAAGCGGCGCCCGATTTTCTCTTAGCTTTGCGACTACGTCGCTGCAATGGATCAAACCGCGTGAACATGCCGCTTTATAGATGTTCTAGTTTGGCAGCGTTCGCCGGGCGTATTCGCTGCTAAGCGTCGAATGAAAGCGAAGCAACCCAAGGGCTGCACGCGGAGTCCGGGATTGCTTGATCGCAAAGCGCTCCTCGCAATGACGAACTCATAAGCCTGATCTCGTCGATGGCCTGGCGAGGGGACAATGCGCGGGCCGCAAGACAATGTCTGGAATACGACCGCGGTCGCCGCGCAACCTAGAAAGATTCCAAATCGGGTCTTTTAGCGATTCTAAAAGTCAGTCGCGGCTTGTTTCTTTCAATCGCGAAGCGGTAGCGATAGACCATCGAAGGCAAAGCTGGTGCCATTGGCGCGGCCTGACGCGGACGTCGCGCGACACAACAAGAAGAAATCATCCATGATACTGCGTTCACTGCACGGATGCGTGGCCCGGTCGAGCGATCGCGCCGGTTTGTCCCTGGTCGCGCTGCTGCTGGCGGCGACGCTCACTCTGATGCCGAGCCTTGCAATGGCGCAGGCGGCGGCCGCGCCACCGACTACGGTCTCCGAACCCGCGGCGATGCCGCCCGCCACCGAACTCGCATCGGCATCTGATGTTTCGCCGGTGCTGCCGCATGAATTGACGCCGATCGGCATGTTCATGGCCGCGGATTCCATCGTCAAAGCGGTGATGATCGGCCTGGCGCTGGCCTCGGTGCTGACCTGGTCGGTGTGGCTGACCAAGACCATCGAACTCGCCACCGCGCGTCGCCGGCTATCGCGCGACCTGCGCATTGTCGAGGCCTCCAACACGCTGCGCGAAGCCTGCGCCAAGCTGCAGGACGCCGACAGCGACATCGCGGTGCTGGCGCGCGCCGCGGCCGGCGAGTTGCAGCGCTCGCAAGACACCACCAATCACGACGGCATCAAGGAGCGCGTCGGCTCGCTGTTCACCCGCATCGAGGCCGCCGCGGTGCGGCGGATGACGCGCGGCACCGGCATCCTGGCGACGATCGGCTCGATCGGCCCGTTCGTCGGTCTGTTCGGCACCGTGTGGGGCATCATGAATGCCTTCATCGGCATTTCGAAATCGCAGACCACCAACTTGGCCGTGGTGGCGCCGGGCATCGCCGAGGCGCTGCTCGCCACCGCGCTGGGCCTCGTCGCCGCGATCCCCGCGGTGGTGATCTACAACATGTTCGCGCGCTCCATCATGGGCTATCGCGGCCTGTTGAATGACGGCTCCGCCGAACTGATGCGCATGGTCAGCCGCGATCTCGATCGCGTCTCCTACATGCCGCGCCGCCACGCCGCCGAATAGACCGGAGAAACGCCCGTGGCCGGACAGCTCCAGACCGCATCCGCCGACGACGAGATGCAGCAGCTCAGCGAGATCAACGTCACGCCGTTCATCGACGTGATCCTGGTGCTGCTGATCATCTTCATGATCGCGGCCCCGCTCGCCACCGTCGACGTCGCGGTCGATCTGCCGGCCTCGACGATGAAGCGGCAGCCGCGGCCGGACAAGCCGATCTTCGTCACCATGAAGGCGGATCACTCCTTGGCGATCGGCGAGAATCCGCTGTCGCGCGACAGCCTGGCGGGCTCGCTCGATCAGGTGACGTCGTCGGACCGCACCAAGCGGCTGTTCGTGCGCGCCGACAAGACCATCCCCTATGGCGACGTGATGACGCTGATGAACGATCTGCGCAGCGCCGGCTATCTGAAGATCGCGCTGGTCGGGCTTGAGAGTTCGACGCCATGAGTCTCGCCTCCTATCGCGGCGTCAACCGCAAGGACTTTGCGCGCTGGGGCCTGTGCTTCGTGGTGACGCTGAGCCTGCACGGCGCGGTGGCTGCAGCATTGCTGACCAAGCCGCAGGACGAAGGCGACACGCTCGATACGGTCACCGCGATCGACGTCGACTTCACCACCGAATCCTTCCAGGACGCGCAGGCGCGCGACGTCGCGCCCGGCGAGGAGCAGATGCAGACCGACGCCGCGCCGCCGCCGATGGAGAAGGCGGAGCTCAAGGCCGAGGAGAAGGCCGAGCCGGTGAAGGATCCGCAGCCGACGCCGGACGAGCCGGTGGCGACGCCGCCGTTGCCGGCGATGGCGGAGCCCGACGTCGCGCTCGACACCGCGGCGCCGCCCGAGCAGAAGAAAGAAGAAGAGAAGAAGGACGACGCCGAGAAGACGCCGAACGCGGCACCGCCGGTGGTCGCGGCCTCCGCCACCACCGCGCCGACGGCGTCGGCGGCACGCACTGCGATGCTGGTGAGCTGGAAGCGGAAACTGGCGCTGCATCTGCAGCGTAACAAGCGCTATCCGGCGGAGGCCCAGGCGCGGCGCGAGAGCGGCGTCGCCAAGGTGGCGTTCGTGGTCGACCGCCAGGGCCATGTGACGTCGAGTTCGATCGTCAAGGGCAGCGGCTCCGAGGCGCTCGACCGCGAGACGCTGGCGCTGCTGCAACGCGCGCAGCCGTTGCCGGTGCCGCCCGCCGAGGTCGGCGGCACGCAATTCGCGTTCTCGGTGCCGATCCTGTTCCAATTGAAATGATATTGCGGCTGGCCCGCGCGGCGTTCGGCTCGCGCGCCGAGCGCAGGCTGGCGCGTTATCGCGCGATCGCCGAACAGATCATCTCGGCGGCGCCGGACGACGCGACGCTCTCCGACGCGGCGTTGCCCGACCGCGTGCGAGAGCTGCGCGCCCAGGCGGCGGCAGGGACATCGCTCGACGACCTCACGCTGCCGATGTTCGCGCTGGTGCGCGAGGCAGCGCGGCGCACGCTGGCGCAGCAGCACGTGCCGGAGCAGCTGATCGGCGGTCTGGCGCTGCGCGACGGCGCCATTGCCGAGATGCAGACCGGCGAAGGCAAGACGCTCGCCGCGACCTTGGTGTGCGCGCTGCAGGCGTTGGCCGGCCGCGGCGTCCACGTCGCGGTGCCGAACGATTATCTCGCCGCGCGCGACGCCGGCTGGATGCGCCCGGTTTACGAGATGCTCGGCCTCAGCGTCGGGCTGATCACCCAGGAGATGGACGACGACACCCGCCGCGCCGCTTACGGCTGCGACATCACCTACGGCATGGCCAGCGAGTTCGGGCTGGACTATCTGCGCGACAATCTGAAATTTTCAGCGGCCGAAACCGTGCAGCGCGGCCACGCGTTCGCGCTGGTCGACGAGGCCGACGCGGTGTTGATCGACGACGCCGGCGTGCCGCTGTCGCTGTACGGCCCGCTCGGCGATCAATCGGAGTATTATCGGCTGATCGACCGCATCATCGCCGCATTACAGCCCGTGCATTATCAGCTCGATACGCGCCGCCGCGTCGCGCTGAGCGACGCCGGCTACGATGCGGTGGACCGCGCGCTGCGCCAGGCGGGATTGCTGAAGGCAAGCTCGCTGCATGAGATCGAGTCCATCTCGCTGCTGCATCACGTGGTGCAGGCGCTGCGCGCCCATGTGCTGCTCACGCGCGACCGCGATTACATCGTGCAGGGCGACGAGGTGGTGATCGTCGATCACGGCAGCGGGAGGATGCTGCCGGGGCGGCGCTACGACGAGGGGCTGCATCAGGCGCTGGAGGCCAAGGAAGGCTGCCCGATCGGCGAAGAGACCCGCACCGTCGCCTCGATGACGTTCCAGACCTTCTTCCGCCGCTACGACAAACTCGCCGGCATGACCGGCACCGCGCAGGCCGACGCCGAGGAATATCGCGCGATCTACGGCCTCGAGGTGATCGCGATCCCGACCCACCGGCCGATGATCCGGCGCGATGAAGCGCTGCTGCATCGGACGGAGGCCGACAAGCTGCGCGCAATTCTCGCCTCGGTGGAAGATGCCCACGGCCGCGGCCAGCCGGTGTTGATAGGCACGCCCTCGATCGAGCACTGCGACGCGGTGGCGGCGTATCTTGCCGCGCATGGCTGGAGCGAAGGCGACGGCGCGAAAAGCTTCACCGTGCTGCACGCCCGCCACGCCGCCGAGGAGGCGCGGATCATCGCCAGGGCCGGGCGTCCCGGCGCGGTGACCATCGCCACCGCGATGGCCGGGCGCGGCACCGACATCCGGCTCGGCGGCGTGCCGCACGACGAGACGCTGCGCGCCCAGGCGCTCGCCGCCGGCGGGCTGCTGGTGATCGGCGCCGAGCCTCACCCGCATCGCCGCCGCGACGCGCAGTTGCGCGGCCGCGCCGGCCGCCAGGGCGATCCGGGGCGGAGCATCTTTCACGCCGCGCTGGACGACGAGTTGCTGCGCGCGCCGCAAGCGGAGCCCCAGCTCGATCCCGCGCAGGCCCAGCGTCTGGTGATCGCCGTGCAAGCCCGCGAGGAGGCGCGCAGCTTCGATCAGCGGCTGGCGCTGCTGCGCTTCGACGAGGTGATCACCAAGCAGCGCGAGACGCTTTACGCGCAGCGCCGCGCGATCCGCGACGATCCGGCGCCGCTTGTGCTGGTCGCGCAATTCCGCGACGACACTATCGACGATCTGATGGCGCGCTTCGCCCCGCCCTCGGCGAAATGGGACGTGGAAAACCTCGACGCCGCGGTGCGCGCGATCCTGACGCTGGCGGTGCCGATCGCCGAGCCGCCGAGCGCCCGCGCCGCGGCGGCCCGCGCCTTGCGCGCCACGCTGAACGCCACAGCCGCGCAGTGGATGCAGTGCAAGATCGACGCGCTGGGTGAAGCCGCGATCGGCGAGATCCTGCGCCGGGTGATGCTGGCGCTGCTCGATCAATTATGGGCCGAGCAATCCGAGCGGCTCGAGCATCTGAAGCGGCGGATCGGCGACCGCCGGTTGCCGCCGCACAAGGTCATCGCCGAATTCCAGATCGAGGCCTTCGCGCTGTTCGAATTGCTCGCCCGCGAAGTCCGCCACGAGGTCACCGCGCATGCGATGCGGCTCGGCGCCGAGCGCAGCTAGCGACGTCATCGAACGGTGCTGCGCCGGCTGTATCCTCGGCCCGAGTTGCGGCAGCCCGCCCCGGCGCGGGAACCAAACGTTTCCGTGCCGCTTATTTTCGAGTTCCCTCACCCTGCGAGCGTTCCGATGACCAGCCTTCCGCACGACAACGACAAGCTGCCGCGGCCCAACGCCGAGCTGGTGCCGGATCCCACCCCGTTACCGCGAAACGACGCCCCGCTGACGCCCGATCCCGCCGAGCTGCCGCCCGGCGCCGAGTTCGCGCCGGAGCCGTTGGCGTCGCCCGACCCGTTGGCGTCGCCCCAACCCACGCCGGCGCCGGAGATCGCCGCGCCGCTGAGCTGGCGATCCGCAGTGCTCGGCTTCGTGCTGCAGGAGTGGCAATACCTCTTGATGCTGGTGCTGGTGCTGTTCGGCGTCGCCTATACCGGGCTGTCCGACGCGCCGATCCGCGGCTACTGGATGCTGCTGACGCCGCTGATCGGGGCGATCTGCATCGCCGCCGGTTGGGGCGACGCCACCAGCCGGCACGACCGGGTGCGGCTGATCTGGACCCAGGCGCTGCATTGGGTCGCGGTGCTGCTGGCGATGGAATTGGTCTATGTCTCCGACGTCACCCGGATCATGACCGCGGAGGCCAGCGCGCTGTCGGTGTTGACGGTGTTGGCGCTCGGCACTTTTACCGCCGGCGTCCATCTCAAGGCCTGGAAGATCGGCCTGGTCGGCGTGCTGCTGGCGCTGGCGGTGCCTGGCATCGCCTACCTGGAGCGATCGGCGATGTTCGTGCTGCTGATCGTGCTGGTCGCCGCCGCCGTGGTGGCGCCGATATGGTGGACGGTGTCGCGGTGGAATCCGTCCCGCCGCGCGCCGCTGACTTCCGACGCCGAGCCGCTGTAACGACTGCGCCTTTTGACGACCTGCGCGGCGCGGCTTGACCGCCACGCCGCCTGATGTGCTATGCGAGCCAGTCTGTTTCGTTCGAAAGACTGGACATGAAGATCGCCGTTCCCACCAAAGACTGGGCCACCGTCAGCGGCCATGCCGGGCAGTCGACCTGCTGGCTGGTCTATGATCTCGCCGACCACCAGGCCGGCGAGAAGCTGCCGGCGCCCACCCGCGTCGAACTGACCAAAGAGCAGCTGCCGCATTATTTCAAGGACGACGGCCCGCATCCGCTCGACGGCGTCGAGATCATGCTGGCAGGCAGCGCCGGCGACGGCTTCATCCGCCACATGAAGAAGCGCGGCGCCGACGTGCTGCTGACCGGCGAGACCGATCCCGTGACCGCGATCAACCGGCTGATCGCCGGCGAGGCGCTGCCCGAGCAGCGCTTCGACATCACCACCACGCTGTGCCGCCTGCGCGACCTGTTCTCGCGGCATTGAACGAGGGCGTCGTCCGTGCGGAGCGGCCGTGCCCAATGTTCCACCTGTCATTCGTCGTCCGTGAAGAAGGCCAATCAAGCGACCTGACGGCTCGTTGATGGCGGCGGTTTGGTTCGCATGATGGCGGCCAACCAGGCGCGCAAAAGGC
>NZ_JACHIH010000038.1 GCF_014203125.1 Rhodopseudomonas rhenobacensis | reverse complement strand
GCTGGGCGATGGAATCACGATCAGAACGCCAAATCAATTTGCCAGAAAACCGGCGTCAGACCCGCCCAAACCGGCAAAAATCTATACTTGCAGCCACACAAAACCGATTCTCGCTCAACGACTTATGTGTTCTTCACGGATGACTAAATAATATCTTCAAGGTTCAAGGCGAGCCGTTTTCGACGGCTTGCTTTGTCGTGCCCGCGCACTGTCGGCAGAATTGTGTTTGTGGATTCGCCGGGTGCGATGGCAAATCGGACGTGCGGCGGTCAGGTCGCCTGCCCTGCCAACCCGCTCCGATCGCCGGGCTCGACGGCGACCGCGGCACGGCCGCCGCCATGCGCGTTCCGTGTCAGCCCGCTGCATCCGCCGCGCGGCCAAGCCGCTGGCGCTACAGACGCTGGCTCGAGCGCAGCTTGGCGCGGATGGTCTCGATCTCCGGATCGGCGTCGATCGTCTCGCTGACCCGCTTGCTGTCCACCTGTCGGTAGTACGCCGCCAGCGCCTTGAGCGGATGGGCCCGCTTGTCGGCGGTGTAGCGCAGCGCGAGGTCCCAGTCGTTCAGGCGGCTGAGCCGCGGGTCCCAGAGACCGTAGCGCGCCACGAGTTCACGCCGGTGCACCACGACATTGGTGTCGATGAAATTGCCGGCCACCAGCCGCTCGCGGTCGAACGGCTCCCACAAGATGCAGGCCGAGTTCAGATTGTGCAGGAAGGTGACGAGCGCGCCATAGACGAAATCGATCTCCGGATGCACCGACATATGATCGACGGCGAGCGCCAGAAAATCAGGATACCAGGTGTTATCAGAGTCGAGATACGCGACCAGCGGGGCCGAGGTCGCTTCGAGACCACGGTTGCGAGCGGCCGAACTGCCGGCGTTGTGCTGACGAACGTAGCTGATGCGGCGGTCGCTCAGAAACGCAGCGACGACCTGTTCGGTCGCGTCGCTGCTGCCGTCGTCGACGACGACAAGCTCCCACGCCGGAAAGCTCTGCGCCTGGACGCTCGCGATCGCCTCCCCGACAAAGCGCTCCCGGTTGTAAGTCGGCAGAATGACCGACACCGCAGGGGTACCAAGCTTCGCCACGGCCTCGCGTGCCCCCGGCGGCCGCGCGCTCGGTGACGCTGTGACGAGCTGTTGCAGCGCGAACAAGCGCGCCTGCAGGCCATCCAGCCGAGCTTCCTCACGCGACGCCTTTTCAAAGCGTTCATCGAGGGCGGCGCCGAGCCGGTCATTCAGTCCGTTTTCCAACCTTTCGACGCGCTCCCGAAGAGCTTTGATTTCGGGATCAAGGGCAAACCGCCGGAGCAACTTCATGCGCAACGTATGGGCGAGTTCACCTATCATTACATGCTTCCGCTCGGCGACAGCCGGCGCCATGGAGCGGCCGGAAGGGCGGAACAGGACAAATCGGAGTGGCCACATTTTGTCAACTGAGCCGAACACCGGCACCGTCACAAGATCGTGGTCGGGCGACCACGGTTTCGACCGCTGTGCGCGCCGACGCGGTGAGCAAGGCCGCGGCCATCACTGCATGCGTCGATCGGCTTCGCTGGAGACGATTCTTCTGCCCCATCCCGGATGCCGCGCGCGGGCGAAACTGTTATCTTTTCTGATTACGATGCCGGCGGACCCGCGCCGGACGCGCGGAACGGGACGCCGCGCGCCGGATTGGTCGTTCGTCGGCGCGCCATCCTGCCTCGAGGAAACAAAGGGAAACCAGATGCTGAAACACTCTGTGCTACTTGGCTCTGCCGCGTTGCTGATGGCGGCGACAACCGCCTCCGCGCTCGATCTCGACGACGTCGCGATCCAGAGCGGCAAGCTCGTGATCACCGGCCGCACCGACAAGCCGAAACAGCCGGTCGAGCTGCTCAACAGCGGCGACAAGACGCAGAGCTCGTCGTCACGGCGGTTTCGGTTGTCGCTGTCCTATCAGCCGGAGACCTGCAAGCTCGACCTCAAGGTCGGCGACGAGGTGCTGAAGGATCTCTTGGTGGCCAATTGCGCGCCGCGCGGCCCGAAGGGCGAGCCAGGCGCCAAGGGCGAACCCGGCCCGCGCGGCGAAGCCGGTCCGAAGGGCGAACCCGGAGCCAAGGGTGAACCCGGAGCCAAGGGCGATTCCGGCCCGCGCGGCGATGCGGGTCCGAAGGGCGACACTGGTGCGAAGGGCGAACCCGGACCCAAGGGTGACACCGGACCGCAGGGCGAGCCCGGCCCCAAGGGCTGATCGCGCCGATCGGCCTACATCACGAGACGTGGCGCCATGGCGCGCCGCGTTGTCGATGCAACCGCGCCGCGCCGCGCCTCGCAAATATTTCAATTTACGTTCCGTTAACCGCAGCCGGGTCTAATGACCGCGTCGCAGCGCTTGGCGCTTGACGACGTTGGCGCGGAGCATCGGCATGGCCGACATGATGAGCATTCTGTCGTCGCATTATACGGCGGCGGCACTGAACACGGGCACCAAGACGCCCTACAAGAACGTCGACGCCAAGAGCTATGAAGGCACCTGGCAAGGCACCTATGCCAACACCAAGAAATTCAAGGTCACGGTGTCCGACGTCAGCGGCTTTCGCGCCCAGGTCAAATATGAAAGCGAAGGCAGCCTCAAGTTTCAGTCGGTGCTGATCAAGGACAATTCGTTCCGGGTCGGCGACAGCAAGTTCACGCTGACCGGCAACAACAAGGCCACGGTCAAGACCGCGGTGACCGACCCGGTCACCAGCCAGACCAGCCTGGTCACCGGCACCGCCAAGCGCGACGTCTGATCGCGGCTGCGCACTCAATCCACGCTGCTACTTGCCGATGAGATCGGCGCGCCCAACCGCCGCCATTGGCGTCGCCGCGCGCCGCGCCGGCAGCACGCGCAGCTCATGCCCGAGCCGCCGCAACGCCGGCCAGGCTTGCAGCAATCCGAGCGGCCACAGCGGCGCGATCATCAGCCCCCAGTAGAAATTGTTCGGCCGGCCGACGATCAGGAAGCCGATGGTGTGGCCGGCCACGGTCAGCGCCAGCCGCAACCCAAGCGCGCTGCGCAGCGTCGATAGCCCGAGCAGCGCCAGCGGCAGCAATACTGCGCCGAGCCAGGCCGGCGCCGCGGCCAACATCAGATTCCAGCTCGCGGTCTGCAGCACGAAGCTCCAGCCGCCGAACCGCAGCCAGGGCGGCGAACCGGGATCGGCAGCGCTCACCACGGAGCTGACCTCGAGCGCGTGCCAGCCGAGCGCCAGCGCAAACAGCGCCAAGCCGCCGAACCAACCGGCGGCCTCCTTGCGGCAGCCGTCCTTCAGCGCCAGCACCGCCATCACCACCAGATACGGCGCCGCCAGCTCGCGCAGCAGCGCCGCCAGCGTGGCGATCGCCAGGCTCAGCCACCAACTGTTGCGGCGGCGCAGCGCCAGCGACAGCGCGATCAACAGTCCGGCCCACACCTCGTGCAGCGGATAGGCATTGGGCGCCAGCGCCGGCGCCAGGCCGCTGCCGAGCAGCAGCAGGAGGGCCGTATAGCGCAACGGCTCGCCGCGCAGGCCGCGCCAGCGCCACGCCCAGGCGGCGAAGGTGACGGCGGCAAGCGCCGCCAGCGCCAGCCGGATCACGCCGTCGCTGGTCGCAGCCATTGCCACGCTGAGCGCGGGCGGCCGCACCGCCACGAACGGGCGCAGCGGATAGCTGTTGGCGCGCAGCTCGCCGGTGATCGCGGCGTAATAGCCTTCGCCGTGGCGGAGGCGATCGACCACGCGGCTGTACAGCGCGAGATCGCCGATGCCGTCGGTCGGAGGCGGCTGCGGCGGTGCGGCATCGCGGGTGAGCCCGAGCGCGATCAGCGACAGCAGCAGGAGCAGCGTGGCCATCGCGACCACGGCGCGGGCGCCAACCCGGCGCGGGGCCAGGCGGGCGGCAAGGCGGGCGTTAAGGCGCAGCGCTTCGCCCGATCGTTCGCCCGACATCTCGCCCCCATCAGCAAAACGCTGATTTGAGACCGCGCCGGCTAATATTTCGTTCAGGGCGCCGGCAAAGCCGCCGCGGGCAGAAAAGCCGCCGCGGGCAGAGCGCTCAGACTGTCTTGGGCTCCGCCAGCGCGTCGGCGGTCTTCTTGATGGTGTTGGCGATCAACAGCGCCTGCTCCTTGTTGACGGCGAAGTCCTGCACGCCCTTGGCGGTGGTCAGCGACAGGATCATCAGGTCGGGCTGGTGCTCCGGCCAGCCGGTCGCAAAGCCGGTGACGAAGTCGGCCGAGGTGGAACGCTGGGTCATCTGCTTTGTCCTTTGAGCGCACGGTGGCGGGTGGAAGGCACCCGCGTGCCGCACCTGCATCGGCGGCGGAGATACTCCGCGGCGCCGATCAACACAAGCGGACGTCCGCGCGCGTGGAGACGCTGCGCCCGCGGCCCCTCCTTCGAACCGCCCGGACTACTTCCCCGCCGCCTTGCGCAGCGCATCGTTGATGCGGTCCTGCCAGCCCGGACCGCCGTCCTGGAAATATTCCAGCACGTCCTGATCGATCCGCAGCGAGACCATCTCCTTGACGCCGGGAATGGCGACCGGCTTCGGCGGCAATTCGGCGACCTTGGTGGTGGTCTTCTTGAAGGCGGCTTCGGCTTCGGTCCGCGCATCGGCCAGGGTGCGCGGGCGTCGTGGAGGTTGTGCCATCGAATGACTCTCTTGTGTGGCGTGGTGAATGCGATCGAAAAACTCAGATGCCCTCGAACAGCGCGGTCGACAGATAGCGCTCGGCGAACGACGGCACGATCGCCAGGATCACTTTGCCCTCGCTCTCCGGCCGCTTGCCGATCTCCAGCGCCGCGGCGATCGCCGCGCCCGACGAGATGCCGCCGGGAATGCCTTCGTTGCGCGCCAGCGCCCGCGAGGTCTCGAGCGCGGTGGCGCTGGAAATCTGGATGATCTCGTCGATCACCGAGCGATCGAGAATCTCCGGCACGAAGCCCGCGCCGATGCCCTGGATCTTGTGCGGCGTATGGGTGCCGCCGGACAACACCGGGCTCTCCGCCGGCTCCACCGCGACCACCTTGAGCGACGGGATCCGCGGCTTCAGCACCTGGCCGACGCCGGTGATGGTGCCGCCGGTGCCGACGCCGGCGACGAAGTAATCGAGCTTACCGGCGGTGTCGTTCCAGATCTCTTCCGCGGTGGTGCGGCGATGCACCTCCGGATTGGCGAGGTTCTTGAACTGCTGCGGCATCACCGCGTTCGGCGTGCTGCGCACCAGTTCCTCGGCGGTGGCGATCGCGCCCTTCATGCCCTGCGCGGCCGGCGTCAGCACCAATTCGGCGCCGAGAAACGCCAGCATCTTGCGGCGCTCGATCGACATCGAATCCGGCATCACCAGCTTCAGCCGATAGCCGCGCGAGGCGGCCACATAGGCGAGAGCGATGCCGGTGTTGCCCGAGGTCGGCTCGATCAGCACGCTGTCGGCATTGACCACGCCGGCCTGCTCCATCGCGATGATCATCGCAGCCCCGATGCGATCCTTCACGCTGGTCGCCGGGTTGAAGTATTCCAGCTTGGCGAGAATCGTCGCCTTGACGCCGTGCTGCTCGGGCAGTCTTCGCAACCGCACAATCGGCGTATCGCCGATCGAGTCGACGACGCTGTCGAAAATTCGGCCTCGGCCGGGCGCCCGTGTGTGCACTGCATTCGGATTTGACGTCGTCATCATGGAACATCTCCAACGCGGCAAGAGGGCCTGAAAACAAGCAAGTAGCACAAATTATCGCCAGGATGTCGGATGCATGCAAGCGCCAAAGCGTGCTGATTATCGCTGCAATGCAACCATCAATTCCGCGGCGGAAAAGAAATCACACAAGAAACGCATTTGTGTTGCGACATCGTCAGAGTTTCCGGTGTATGATTTGTGCAACTGATCCGTTGAGGAGGTCCCCGATGCCAGCAGTTGCTGAAGTCATGTCGACCAATACGCCTCGTCCCGCTCCGCGTGGAAGTGATCTGCCTACCTGCCCGGTTTGCGCCGATTCCATGGTCGCGGCCGAGGCCTCCGCCTTCGTCGCCGACAACGTGATCAGCTATCTGTGGAGCTGCGACACCTGCGGCTACGGTTTTGTGACGAAGCATGCCGTGAAGCGTTTCTCGTGCAATTGAAGCGGGGCAAGTCCCGCGTCGAATTGGTTTAAAACTCGTTAGTTGATGATCTGATCGTGGCGCGTTGAGCGCCACTTTTGTTTTCGGATCATTGCAACCGCCGGAATGCACATCCAGCCTGATCGATGGACGTACTGACGTAATCGAAACTGTAGCCCGTCATTCCGGGGCGCGAGTTCGTAGAACGAGCGAACCCGGAATCCAGTATTGCAGGGCGGTGAGTACTGGATCCCGGGTTCACTCGCGGCTCACGCCGCTCATGCCCCGGGATGACAGCCGAGGCCTACAGCGCCGCGATGTCGCCCTGCGCCCAATGGGCGCGTGTCTGCTGGCGAAACGACTCGAACGTGCCGTTGCTGATCGCCGCGCGGATGCCGCTCATCAGGCTCTGATAGTAAGCGATGTTGATCTCGGACAGCAGCATCGCGCCGAGCGTCTCGCCCGACTTCACCAGATGATGCAGATAGGCCCGCGAGCAGTTGCGCGTCGACGGCCAGCTGCTTTCCGCGTCGAGCGGACGCGGATCGTCGGCGTGGCGGGCGTTGCGCAGGTTCACCGAACCAAACCGCGTAAACGCCACACCGTGCCGTCCGTTCCTTGTCGGCATCACGCAATCGAACATGTCGATGCCGCGCGCCACCGCCTCCAGAATGTCCTCCGGCGTGCCGACGCCCATCAGGTAGCGCGGCCGGTCCTGCGGCAGCACCGGCGCGGTCTCGTCGATCATCGCCAGCATCACCTCCTGCGGCTCGCCGACCGCGAGCCCGCCGATCGCGTAGCCGTGGAACCCGATCTCGATCAGCCCGCGCGCGCTTTGCTGGCGTAGCTCCGGCACGTCGCCGCCCTGCACGATGCCGAACAGCATGTGGCCGTCCGGCGCAGTCTCGAAGGCGCGCTTGCAGCGCTCGGCCCAGCGCAGCGACAGCCGCATCGCGCGGTCGATATCGTCGCGTTCCGCCGGCAGCCGCACGCATTCGTCGAGCTGCATGGCGATGTTGGAGCCGAGCAATAGCTGCACCTCGATGGCGCGCTCCGGCGATAGCTCAATTGCCGCGCCGTCGATATGCGAGCGAAAATTCACCGCCTTCTCGCTGACCTTGCGCAGCTGCGCCAGCGACATCACCTGGAAGCCGCCAGAGTCGGTCAGCATCGGCCCGTTCCAGGTGGTGAATTTTTGCAGGCCGCCGAGGGCTGCGATCCTTTCGGCGCCGGGCCGCAACATCAAATGATAGGTGTTGCCGAGCACGATGTCGGCGCCGGCGTCGCGCACCTCGCGCCAGTGCAGCCCCTTCATCGCCCCGAGCGTGCCGACCGGCATGAAGGCTGGCGTGCGTACCACGCCATGCGGCGTGGTCAGCCGGCCGAGCCGCGCGGCATCGCTTTGTCCCAGCAGTTCGAAGTGATTAGCGAGCGTCATGAGGTCGTTCGTTCCGGAAACAGCAGGCAGGCGTCGCCATAGGAATAGAACCGATAGCCGGTGGCGATGGCATGCGCATAGGCCCGCTGCATGGTCTCGCGGCCGGCGAACGCCGACACCAGCATGAACAGCGTCGAGCGCGGCAGATGGAAATTGGTCATCATCAGGTCCACCGCCTTGAAGCGATAGCCCGGGGTGATGAAGATTGCGGTGTCGTCGGCGAACGGCCGGATGCTGCCGTCGTCGGCCGCGGCACTCTCGAGGAGCCGCAGCGAGGTGCTGCCGACCGCGACGATGCGGCCGCCATTGGCGTGCACGGCATTCAGCGCGTCGGCGGTTTCGCGGGAGACGCAGCCCCATTCGGCGTGCATCTTGTGGTCCTCGGTATCGTCGACTTTCACCGGCAAAAACGTGCCGGCGCCGACATGCAACGTGACGCGGTGGATGGCGACGCCGCGTGCGGCCAAGCCGGCTTCCAGCTCCGGCGTGAAATGCAGCCCGGCGGTCGGCGCTGCCACCGCGCCCTCATGGGCGGCGAACATGGTCTGATAATCGGCGGCGTCACGGTCGTCCGGCGCGCGCTTCGAGGCGATATAGGGCGGCAGCGGCGGCGCGCCGAGTTCGGCGATCGCCTGGTCGAGCGCGGGGCCGTGAAACGAAAACGCCAGCGTGATCTCGCCGGCTTCGCCCTTGTGCTCGACGGTGGCATCCAACTGGCCGAGCAGACAGACCCGGCCGTCATGGCCGAAACGCACGGTGTCGCCTTCGTTGAGTTTCTTGGCGCCCTTGACCAGCGCCTGCCAGCGCGAGCCGTCGAGCCGCTTGATCAGCGTGGCCTCGATCTTGGCTTCGGTCTCGCGGCCGATGCGGCGGCCACTCAGCTGCGCGGCGATCACGCGGGTGTCGTTGACCACCAGCGCGTCGCCGGGCGCGAGCCAGTCCGGCAGATCACGCACCACGCCGTCATGCAGCGCCGCTCCGGGCTGCACCACGAGGAGGCGCGCGGAATCCCGCGGCTGCGCCGGCCGCAGCGCGATTGCCGTGGCCGGCAAGTCGAAGTCAAACAGATCGGTGCGCATGAGAGGCTGGCACTGAATGCTCCCTCTCCCCGCTTGCGGGGAGAGGGGTGGGGTGAGGGGGTTGATGAGCTGCGACCTATCGCAACGCCCCCTCACCCGACCCGGCTTCGCTCACGCTCCGCCGGGTCGACCTCTCCCCGCACGCGGGGAGAGGTGAAGAGGCGCTGATCGTTATTCGGCTGCGTCGTCGGCGGCCATGCGGGCCTTGACGATCTTGTCGGGGTTCTGCACCGGCTCGCCGCGCTTGATCTTGTCGACGTTCTCCATGCCTTCCACGACCTTGCCCCACACCGTGTACTGGTTGTTGAGGAACGAAGCGTCATCGAAGCAGATGAAGAACTGGCTGTCGCCGGAATCCGGGCTCGCCGCGCGCGCCATCGAGGTGGTGCCGCGGACGTGCGGCTCCTTGTTGAATTCGGCCTTCAGCTTCTTGCCCGAGCCGCCGGTGCCGGTGCCCTGCGGACAGCCGGTCTGCGCCATGAAGCCTTCGATGACGCGGTGGAACACGATGCCGTCGTAGAAGCCTTCGCGGACCAGCTCCTTGATGCGGGCGACGTGGTTCGGCGCCAGATCCGGGCGCATCTCGATGGTGACGGGGCCCTGGGTGGTGTCGAGGATCAGGGTGTTTTCGGTAACGGCCATGTTGGAATTCCTGTTCGATGGATGTTCGGTGATTACTTGATGTCGGAGGCGACCTGGACCTTGACCATCTTGTCAGGGTCGGTGACCGCGCCGCCGGCGGAGCCGGGAGGCGCCTTCTTCAACTTGTCGACCACGTCCATGCCGGACACCACGTCGCCGATCACGGTGTACTGGCCGTTGAGGCCGGAGCCGTCGGCGAACATGATGAAGAACTGCGAGTTGGCGGTGTCGACGCTGTCGCCGCGCCGCGCCATGCCGACGATGCCGCGCTTGAACGGCACCTGGGAGAATTCCTGCTTCAGGTTGGGATATTTCGAGCCGCCGGTGCCGTTGAAGTTCTGGCCGTCGCCGGTCTGCGCCATGAAGCCGTCCATCACCCGGTGGAACGGCACGTTGTTGTAGAAGCCTTCGCGGGTCAGCTGCTTGATGCGCTCGGCGTGCTGCGGCGCCAGGTCCGTGCGCAGCTTGATCACGATGCGACCCTTGGTCGAGTCGATCACGATCGCATTGGCCTTGTCGAGATTGGCCGGCAACGGCTGGGCGATGGCGGGAGCCGCACACAATAACGCGGCGATGAGGCCTAGAATTCGGATCATGATAACTCCGGATCAGTGAGAAAAGCCGGTCAGCCGGCGAACTTGGTCTTCAGGCTGTGGGCGACCTGCGGCGGCACGAAGGCCGACACATCGCCGCCCATCTGAGCGATCTGCCGCACCAGTGTGGCGGTGATCGGGCGGACGCTGACGCCTGCCGGGATGAAGACGGTATGCAGCTCGGGCGCCATGGTCTCGTTCATGCCGGCGATCTGCATCTCGTAGTCGAGGTCGGTGCCGTCACGCAGGCCGCGGATCAGGATGGTCGCCCCCACCCGCTGCGCCGCGGTGACGGTGAGGTTATCATAGGTGGTGCAGTCGAACGCGCAATGCACGGTGGCCGCCAGCGGCGCGAACACCGCCTCCACCATCTCCAGCCGCTCCTGGGTGGAAAACAACGGCTTCTTGCCCGGATGCACCCCGATCGCCACGATCAGCCGGTCGCACAGCCGCACCGCCTGCCGGACCACGTCGAGATGGCCGTTGGTGACGGGGTCGAAAGAGCCTGGATACAGAGCAATACGGGGCATCCCCCCTCCTAGCCTGCCCGCCGCAGCGTCGCAAGCCGATCCGTTCCACGGCACCTGGCGCGGGCGTCAAGGTTTATTTTCGATTGACCCTTGAACCAAATGGGGGCTCGCGCGTCATCTGGGTGCAACAAGCAAAACTCTGAAAACATTGCAGCTTTTCTCGCAATGTTTCGTAACGCCGATGCGATGAAACAATCGGCGCTGCGATGAAGCCTTAATACCGGGCGGACGACAACGTCCAGAAACCGGAGCTGGGTAAACCACCAGCATAGGGACGCGACAAACTAACCGGACCGCAAAGGTCCATTCGACAGGGAATCGTCATGATCAAGGCTCTTTCAGCAATCGCCGTCGCCGCTTTCGTTGCAGCCGCCCTGACCATTCTGCCGGGCTTTGCGCCGCAGGTCGAAGCCAGCGTGCCGCAGGCGCTCGCCAAGAGCGACCGGCTCGACGTCCGCCCGGTGGGCCGGGATTGCTCGCAGCAGGCCTGGCCGAATTTCGAAGCCTCCTGCCTGCGCACCGCCGGCGCCAAGACGCTGACCATCCACGAAGCCCGCCTGGTGACCACCGAGCGCCGCTGACCGAATTCGAGTTTACCAAAGCGCTTCCTCCAAGTAGCGCTCTTCGAAGGCCCCCGGAGTGCCCGCCGGGGGCCTTTTCGATTCGGGGCGGCTCAGCCTTCGCCCTCAGCCCCGTTCTCATGCCCGTTGCCGTTGCCGTTCTCGGTGTCCTCGCCGATCCGTTCGACCGAGACCACGTGCTCGTCCTCGGCGGTATTGAACACCGTGACGCCCTGGGTGGAGCGGCCGACGATGCGGATGCCGCCGACCGGGCAGCGGATCAGTTGCCCCTTGTCGGTCACCAGCATGATCTGATCTTCCTCCTCCACCGGGAAGGAAGCCACCAGCTTGCCGTTGCGCGGGTTCACCGCCATCGCGACGATGCCTTTGCCGCCGCGGCCGGTGGTGCGGTACTCGAACGACGAGGTGCGCTTGCCGAAGCCGTTCTCGCTCAGCGTCAGCACAAACTGCTCGTTGGCCGACATTTCGGCGTAGCGCTCCGAAGAGAGCGCGGCGATCGCGTCGACCTCCTCCGCCTCGGTCTCGGCAACTTCCACCGCCTCGACCGCCTCGACCTCTTCGCCGGTGGCGGCGCGGCGGAACGCGCCGGATTGCTTCAGATAGGTGGTGCGCTCGGCCGGGTTGGCCTCGAAATGCCGCAGGATGGTCAGCGAAATCACCTGGTCGCCATTGGCCAGCGCCATGCCCCGGACGCCCATCGAGGCGCGGCTCTGGAACACGCGGACGTCAGTCACCGGGAAACGGATGCACTGGCCGCCGGCGGCGGTCAGCAGCACGTCGTCGCGGTCGGTGCAGATCTGCACGTCAACGATCGCCTCGCCCTCGTCGAGCTTCATCGCGATGATGCCGGAGCGGCGCACGTCGACGAAGTCGGACAGCTTGTTGCGGCGAACGGTGCCGCGGGTGGTGGCGAACATCACGTCGAGCTCGGCCCAGGAGGATTCATCCTCCGGCAGCGGCATGATGGTGGTGATGCGCTCGCCCTGCTCCAGCGGCAGGATGTTGATCAAGGCCTTGCCGCGGCCGTTCGGCGGCGCGATCGGCAGCCGCCAGACCTTTTCCTTGTAGACCTGGCCGCGCGACGAGAAGAACAGCACCGGCGTGTGCGTGGACGCCACGAACAGCCGGCTGACAAAGTCTTCCTCGCGGGTCGCCATGCCGGAGCGGCCCTTGCCGCCGCGGCGCTGCGCCCGATAGGTCGACAGCGGCACCCGCTTGACGTAGCCGGCGTGCGACACCGTCACCACCATGTCCTCGCGCTGGATCAGGTCTTCGTCTTCGACCTCGCCTTCCTGCTCGATGATGGTGGTCTTGCGCGGGGTGGCGAACTCCGCCTTCACCGCCGCGAGTTCTTCTTTGATGATGGTCTGGACGCGCGCGCGCGAGCGCAGAATTTCCAAGTAATCGGCGATCTCGATCGCCAGCTTATCAAGTTCCTCGGAAATTTCCTCGCGGCCCAACGCGGTCAGGCGCGCCAGCCGCAGGTCGAGGATCGCCTTGGCCTGTTCGAACGACAGCCGCGCGGTGCCGTCGGCGTTGAGCCGATGCCGCGGATCGTCGATCAGCGTGATCATCGCGGCGACGTCCTTGGCCTCCCAGTCGCGCGCCATCAAGGTGTCGCGCGCGGTGGCGGGATCGGGCGAGGTGCGGATGACCCGAATGATCTCGTCGATGTTGGCCACCGCGATGGCGAGGCCGACCAGGATATGGGCGCGGTCGCGCGCCTTGTTGAGCAGGAATTTGGTGCGGCGGGTGACCACCTGCTCGCGGAACGCCACGAACAGCCGCAGCAGATCCTTCAGGTTCATCAACTGCGGACGGCCGGCGTCGAGCGCCACCATGTTGGCGCCGAAATTGGTCTGCAGCGGGGTGAAGCGATACAGCTGATTCAGCACCACGTCCGGCACCGCATCGCGCCGCAGTTCGATCACGACGCGAAAACCGTCGCGGTCGGATTCGTCGCGCAGATCGGAGATGCCCTCGATCTTCTTCTCGCGCACCAGTTCGGCGATCCGCTCCACCATGGTGGCCTTGTTCACCTGGTAGGGAATTTCCGAGATGATGATCGCTTCGCGGTCCTTGCGGGTCGGCTCGATCGCGACCTTGCCGCGCATCACGATCGAGCCGCGGCCGGTGTGATAGGCGAGTTTCACCCCGGCGCGGCCGAGGATGATGCCGCCGGTCGGGAAATCCGGTCCCGGCACGATCTTGGTCAGATCATCGATGCTGAGCACGGGATCGTCGATCAGGGCCACGCAGGCGTCGATCACCTCGCCGAGATTGTGCGGCGGGATGTTGGTGGCCATGCCGACGGCGATGCCGCCGGCGCCGTTGACCAAGAGATTGGGGAATTTCGCCGGCAGCACGCGGGGCTCGCGGAACGAGCCGTCGTAGTTGTCCTGATAGTCGACGGTGTCCTTGTCGAGATCGTCGAGCAACAGCTGCGCGATCTTGGTCAGGCGGGATTCGGTGTACCGCATCGCGGCCGCGGCATCGCCGTCGACCGAGCCGAAATTGCCCTGGCCGTCGATCAGCGGCACGCGCATCGAGAAGTCCTGCGCCATGCGGACCATGGCGTCATAGACCGACTGGTCGCCATGCGGGTGATACTTACCGATGACGTCGCCGACGGTGCGCGCCGACTTGCGATACGGCTTGTTCCACTCGAAGCCGTTCTCGTACATCGCGTAGAGAATCCGCCGGTGCACCGGCTTCAAGCCGTCGCGTGCGTCCGGCAGCGCGCGGGCCACGATCACGCTCATCGCGTAATCGAGGTAGCTGCGTTTCATCTCGTCGAGAATTGAAACGGGGCGGATATCCGAGGGCGCCGGCGGCTCCCCAGGTTTGTTGTCGTCGGTGTCGGCCAAAGGTGATTTCCGGTCAGAATCTGTTCGGCAATTTATAGCCGATCGACGGCTGCCGAACCACCCTTAAACGGTTCCGGCCGAGGGTTTTTCCGTTCGTTTTTCCAATTACTTACGGCGCAGCCACGCCCCGCCCAAAGGGTCATTCCGGGGCGCGAGGCCGCAGGCCGAGCGAACCCGGAATCTTGCCGCAAGCACAGCAAACGGCGCAGCACCCGTCGCAAGATTCCGGGTTCGCGCGCAGCTTCGCTGCTCGCGCCCCGGAATGACGGCTTCGGCGGGGGGCGACGCGCGTGTGCGTACCTGTTGGTGCGCTGCAGATCCGGGGCCGTCACGAATCGCGGTTTCTGGAATGGTCCCGGTTCTGCGGAGCAGCGCTTCGCGCTGCGCCGCGCCCGGGACACAAGACCTCAAAGCCGACGTTGGGGTGTCAGCCCTTCACTCCGGATGCAGCACCGCACCGAATCGGCTGATCACGGTGTCGCGCTTGGTCGGATCGACCCGCACCGTCATGGCGAAGCGGCCGTCCTGCAGCTCTTTCTCCAGCACCTCGGTGTTGCGATGCAGCCAGCTGACGCCGGCGCCGTCGGAGGCGTCGATGGAAAGATCGAGCGTGATCCGAGCGGCGGCCAGCCGATCCTCGATCGCCAGCAACAGCGCGTCGACGCCCTCGCCGGTCACCGCGGAGACCAACAGGCAGGGATGCTCCGGATCGCGGCGCGCGGCGATGTTGCGCAGGTTGTCGAGTTCGTCGGAGGCGAACTGGTCGATCTTGTTCCAGACCTCGATGATGCGGCCGCCGCCGCCGGCTTCCGGATCGATGCCGAGCTGGCGCAGCACGGCTGAGACGTCGTCCTGCTGGGCGTCAGCATCCTCATGTGCGATGTCGCGGACGTGCAGGATCAGATCGGCTTCCAGCACTTCTTCCAGCGTGGCGCGGAACGCCGCCACCAATTGCGTCGGCAGGTTGGAGATGAAGCCCACGGTGTCGGACAGCATCGCCTTGCCGCCGTGCGGCAGATGCAGCGCGCGCAGCGTCGGATCGAGCGTGGCGAACAGCATGTCGGCGGCCTGCACGTCGGCGCGGGTCAAGCGGTTGAACAGCGTCGACTTGCCGGCATTGGTGTAGCCGACCAGCGCCACCACGCGGTACGGCACGCGCTGCCGGCCGGCGCGATGCAGCCGGCGGGTGCCCTGCACCTTCTTGATCTCGTTTTCGATCTTGCTGATGCGATCGCCGATCAGCCGGCGGTCGGCCTCGATCTGGGTTTCGCCGGGGCCGCCCATGAAGCCGAAGCCGCCGCGCTGCCGCTCCAGATGGGTCCAGGAGCGCACCAGCCGCGAGCGTTGATAGTTGAGATGCGCGAGCTCGACCTGCAGCGCGCCTTCCTTGGTCTTGGCGCGGCGGCCGAAGATCTCCAGGATCAGCCCGGTGCGGTCCAGCACCTTGGCGCCCCAGGCCTTCTCCAGATTGCGCTGCTGGATCGGCGACAGCGCGCAATCCATCACCACCAGGTCGGCCTCGTGGGCCTTGATGGAGCCTAAGATCTCCTCGACCTTGCCTTTGCCGAGATAGGTCGCCGGGCGGATCTGGCTGATCGGCGCCAGGATGGCTTCCGCCACCGTGAGGTCGATCGCCAGCGCAAGGCCGGCGGCTTCCTCGAGCCGGGCCTGTGAACTGCGCTGGGCGTGGATTTCCGCCTGCGGGTCGGGGTCACCCCGACGCGCACGCAGATACGGACCGATGACGATGGCTCGTCCGGTCGGCTGGTGGTCTGACGGCCGCGGCCGGTCAGCGTCCCCTTCGAAGCTCCGGGGTTCCAATCAGATCAATCTCAAGCTGGGGCGTCCTCGCCACCTTCGAACAGTTGGATCGGTGCGCCCGGCATGATGGTGGAGATCGCATGCTTGTAGACCAGCTGCGAATGTCCGTCCCGCCGCAGCAGCAGGCAGAAATTGTCGAACCAGGTGACAATGCCTTGCAGCTTTACGCCATTGACCAGAAAGATCGTCAGTGGCGTCTTGGTTTTCCGTACGTGGTTGAGAAATGTGTCCTGTAGATTCTGTGCGCGGTCGGCCGCCATTTTTTTTGTCCCGAGTGTCGTTTTGTTTCTTTTTTTAAACCAGACGCCGCTCCCTGCCGGGAGAATTGCCTCGGTTGCCACCTGGCCCTGAGATCCCCCTCCGGCCAGTTGTCAAGATGATTAGACGGCACGGGTCGTTTGAAGGCAAGCCAGTTCGCGCTGCGGTGGTGCGACCCGCGACAAAAAGTTCACGAAAAACTTGAAAAGCGGTGGAATTCCTCTCGGAGTCGCCTCGTAGTTTTACCAGGCTTACCGTCGCCCACAGGTTGTCCGTCGATCGCCACCACCGGCATCACGATCTGGCTGGACGCGGTGACGAAGGCCTCGGCGGCGTCATGCGCCTCCTGCGGGGTGAACGGCCGCTCCTCGAATCGCAGCTGCAACGCCGCCAGCGCCTCGATCAGCACCGCGCGGGTGATCCCGGCCAAGATGCCGGTTGCGGCCGAGCGGGTCACCACCCGGCCCTCCGTGGTGACGATCCAGGCGTTGCTGGATGCCCCCTCGGTGACATAGCCGTCGGCATCGACGTACCACGCCTCGTAGGCGCCCTGCTCGCGCGCCGCCTGTTTGGCCAGCACGTTCGGCAGCAGCGCCACCGACTTGATGTCGACCCGCGGCCAGCGGTTTTCCGGATGGGTGATGACCTTGATGCCGTGCGCCGCGGTGTCCTGGTTCTTGGCAAAGCTCAGCGGCCGTGCGGTGACGACGAGGCTCGGCTTCACGCCAGCCGGCGGAAAGCCGTGGTCGCGCCGCGCCACGCCGCGGGTGACCTGCAGATAGACGATGCCGTAGCCGACGCGGTTGCGCCGCACCACTTCGCGCAGCACGATCAGCAGCGCCGACAGCGGCATCGGCATCGCGATCCGCAATTCGCCGAGCGAGCGCTGCAGCCGCGCCATGTGCCGGGCAAAGTCGACGATCTTCCCGTCGCGGATCTCGCAGACCTCGTAGACGCCGTCGGCGAACTGATAGCCGCGATCCTCGATATTGACGCTGGCGTCACGCAAATCCTGATAGTGGCCGTTGACATAGGCGATGCGAGCCATGTTCCATTCCAAGTGCAACCAAAGCTAACGCTCAGCCTACGCCGAGCGCCTTGAGCTTGCGATGCAGCGCCGAGCGCTCCATCCCGACGAATTCGGCGGTGCGCGAGATGTTGCCGGAAAACCGGCTGATCTGCGCGATCAGGTAGTCGCGCTCGAACACCTCGCGGGCCTCGCGCAACGGCAACCCCATGATGTGCTCGCCATTGTTGCCGGTCGGCATGGTCGGCACCATCGAGCCAACGTCCTGCGGCAGCATGTCGGCGGTGATGATCACCTCCGGGCCGCCGCCGGCGAGAATCATCACCCGCTCGACGTTGTTGCGCAGCTGGCGGACATTGCCCGGCCAGACATGGGACTGCAGCACCGCCATGGCGTCGGCGCCGATCTGGCGCTTCGGCAGGCCGGTGGCGAGCGAAATCTGGTCCATGAAATATTCGATCAGTTCGGGAATGTCTTCGCGGCGCTCCGACAAAGGCGGCACCCGGATCGGCACCACCGAGAGCCGGTGATAGAGGTCCTCGCGGAAGCGGCCTTCGGCGATTTCCTCTTCGAGATTGCGCGCGGTCGAGGAGATGATGCGGACGTCGACATTGACCTTGATGGTGCCGCCGGCGCGCTGGAAGGTCTGATCGACCAGCACGCGCAGAATCTTGTTCTGGGTCTCGCGCGGCATGTCGCCGATCTCGTCGATGAACAGCGTACCGCCATGGGCCTCTTCCAGCGCGCCGGCCTTGCGCGGCTGCTCGCCGTTGCTCTGCTCGACGCCGAACAGCTCGACTTCCATTCGCTCGGGGGTGATCGCCGCGGCGTTGATCACCACGAACGGCCCCTCGGCGCGGCCGGAGGCGTTGTGCAGCGTGCGCGCCGCGAGCTCCTTGCCGGCGCCGCTTGGGCCGACGATCAGGATCCGGCTGTTGGCCTTGGCGGCGCGCTCGATGGTCTGGCGCAGCTGATTCATGCAGGCGGAATGCCCCATCAGCGTCGAGGCGATCGGCGCCTGCTGCTTCAGTTCCTTGACCTCGCGCTTCAGCCGCGAGGTCTCCAGCGCGCGGGTCGCCACCAGGATCAGCCGGTCGGACTTGAACGGCTTCTCGATGAAGTCGTAGGCGCCGCGCTTGATCGCCGCCACCGCGGTTTCGATGTTGCCGTGGCCGGAGATCATCACCACCGGCACGTCGGCGTGCTCGCGCTTGATCTGCTCCAGGAGCTGCAGACCGTCGAGCTTTGAGCCCTGCAGCCAGATGTCGAGGAACACCAAATTGGGCCGCCGGTTCGACACCTCGGCCAGCGCGGAATCGCTGTCGCGCGCGGTCCGCGTGGTGAATCCCTCGTCTTCGAGGATACCAGCGACGAGGTCGCGGATGTCGGCTTCGTCGTCGACAATCAGAATGTCATTGGCCATGGGTCGCGCCTGTCATCTTAGTTGCCGCTTGGGACTGGGATTTTCGGTTCGCTGCCGGGCACCGAAATGCCGGGCTGGGCGGGCTGCTCTTTCGGGGGCTGGCCCGAGATCGAGAAGCGCAGCCGCATCCAGGCGCCGCGCTGCTGCTCGGGGCGGATGTTGGAAGCGTCGTTGAGTTCGATCGCGCCGCCATGATCGGCCAGCACCCGGCCGACGATGGCGAGCCCGAGCCCGGTGCCCTTTTCGCGCGTGGTGACGTAAGGCTCGAGCAGCCGCGACCGCGCGGTCTTGGGCAGCCCGATGCCGTTGTCGATCACGTCGATCACGATGTCCTCGCCCTCGCGCGCGGCGACCACTTCGATCTTGCCCTTGCCGAGCTCTTCGGCCGGCACCGCTTCGATCGCCTCGGTGGCGTTCTTGATGATGTTGGTCAAGGCCTGCGAGATCAGCCGGCGGTCGAACCGCGCCCGCAGCGGCTCGTCTCTGATTTCGGCTTCGATGTCGACGTCGGGATGTCCGACCCGCATCAGGAACACCGCCTGCCGCACGGTGTCGGCGACGTCCTCGCCTTCGATCACCGGCTTCGGCATCCGGGCGAAGCGCGAGAATTCGTCGACCATGCGCCGGATGTCGTCGACCTGGCGGATGATGGTGTCGGTGCACTGCTCGAAGATGCCCTTGTCCTCGACGATCAGCTTGCCGAATTTGCGCTTGATGCGTTCGGCCGACAGCTGGATCGGGGTCAGCGGGTTCTTGATCTCGTGGGCGATGCGGCGGGCGACGTCGGCCCAGGCCGAGGTACGCTGCGCCGACACCAGTTCGGTGATGTCGTCGAGCGTGATGATGTAGCTGTCCTGCGACTGACCGGACTGCTCGGCGCTGATCCGCACCGAAAGATTGCGCTCGTGGCCCTCGCGATTGATGGTGACCTGGCCCTGCAGCAGCCGCTGCGCGCTCTCGCGCGAGGTCTTCATCATCTCGTCGAGTTCGGGAATGATCTCGGTCAGGGGATGACCGAGCGTTTCGGACTCCGAGTGGCCGATCAGCTTCTCCGCCGAGCGGTTGAGAATGCCGATCGAGCCGGAGGCATCGACGCCGATGATACCGGCCGAGGCCGACGACAGCACCGCCTCGATGAAGCGGCGGCGGCTGTCGATCACCTCGCTGGCGCTGACCAATTCGTCGCGCTGGCTGCGCAACTCCTGCGTCATCTTGTTGAAGGTCTCGCCGAGATGCGCCAGATCGCCTTCGGATTTGATCACCGGCACCTGGACGTCGAGATCGCCGGTCGACACCATGTTGGCGGCGCCCATCAGTCTGCGGATCGGCGCCACCAGCCAATTGGCGAAATTCAGCCCGATCAGCACCGAGGACATCAGCACCGTGAGTGCGATCACCGTGAACATCAGCGCGAAGGCGACCTGCACACCGAGCCGGCGGGCTTCCACCTCGGCGTATTCGGCGACGCTGGCCTGGGTCTGACGCAGTTGCGCCACCACCCGCGGATCGAGCAGCCGCGCCACATAGAGGAAGGTGTCGTCGAAAGCGCGCAGCCGGATCACCGCGGCGACGTAGTTGGCCTCGATGAACACCGCGATCTGCGGTTCGTTCTCGTCGACGTTGCTGAGGAATTCCGGTGCCGGGGTGTCGAAGTCCTGACGGATCCCGGTCTGCGCGGATTCCAGGATGTTGCGGTCCTTGTCGATCAGCATCGCGCCGGGAAGATTGCGCGACGCCGCACTCGAGGTCAGCAATTGCCGGAAGGTCTGGCGGTCCTGGTCGAACAATGGCCGCGCATGGGTGATGTCGGCGGCCATGCCGATGATGTCGCCGCGGATCAATTGGGCATGTTCGTGCAGATAGGCGTTGGCGACGATCAGCGAATTCTGGATCACCGCGCGGGTCGGCCCGGAGAACAGCTTGTCGAGGCCGCGGTCGATGGTGACATTGGCGACGATCGACACCAGCACCGCCGGCAGCACCGCGATCACCGAGAACAGGCTGACAATCTGGACGTGCAGCCGCGCCGCGGCACGACCGCGTCGCCGCGCCTGCACCACCTGCCACAGCTCGCGGGCGATGATCATCACCAGCAGCAGCACGGTGGCGGCGTTGATCATCAGGAAGGTGATGACGACCTGGCGGGTCGGCGCGATCGGGGTCAGCCCGGTCAGCACCACGAAGGTCAGGAACGCCGACAACAGCGCCAGCGCCACCGCAAAGGGCGCCAGCAGCTTGCGCAGCGTTCGCCTGCGCGGCTCTGCCTTGAGCGGGTCGGAAGATGGGGCCGCCGTGTCTGCGCTGGTCATACCGGAACTGGGGTGAGCGTGAGAACGCTGCCGGGCTGCCGTGCGAGCACGAGCCGACTGATGCATTCCTACAACAATGTTGCTCAATTACGACAATTCCGCGGCACCCTTGGCCGCGAAACTGCGCCGGATCCGGCAATTCTGTCGTGGATCGCGCCGATTAGACGCAATCCAGCCCCGGAAGGTTCATCCGCCGCTGCGATAGACCTGGATGTCGAGGTCGCGGATCTTTTTGCGCAGCGTATTGCGGTTCAGCCCCAGCAGGTCGGCGGCCCGAATCTGGTTGCCGCGGGTGGCGGCCAACGCCGCGGTCAGCAGCGGCACCTCGATCTCGCGCAGGATGCGGTGATACAGCCCGGGCGGCGGCACGCCGTTCGGGAAGCTGGAGAAGTGCGACGACAGATAGGTCTCGACCGCGCCGCCGAGGTTGTCGACGGTGTTGGAGATGCTGCCGCCGGACACCACCGCGGGCGGCGCCAGTTCGCCGTCGATCACCGGGCCGGTGATGACCTCCTGCGGGTACAGCGCCGCGAGCCGCCGCGCCAGATTTTCCAGCTCGCGGACGTTGCCGGGCCAGCGATGCTGCTTCAGCCGCTCCAGCGCCATGGCGTCGAGCTTCTTGGCCGGCAGCCCGTCCTTCTCGGCCAGCGCGAAGAAGTGCCGGACCAGATCCGGCAGATCCTCGATGTGCTCGCGCAGCGGCGGCAGCCGCAGCGGCACCACGTTGAGCCGGAAGAACAGATCTTCACGGAACAGGCCCTGCTGGATCAGGATCCGCAGATCCTTGTTGGAGGCCGCGACGATGCGGACGTCGGTCTTGATCGGGGTGCGGCCGCCGACCGTGGTGTATTCGCCCTGCTGCAGCACGCGCAGCAGCCTGGTCTGCGCTTCCATCGGCATGTCGCCGATCTCGTCGAGGAACAGCGTGCCGCCCTCGGCCTGCTCGAAGCGGCCCGACGCGCGGGTGTTGGCGCCGGTGAAGGCGCCGCGCTCGTGGCCGAACAATTCGGACTCGATCAGGTCGCGCGGGATCGCCGCCATGTTGACCGCGACGAACGGGCCGTTGCGGCGCTTGCCGTAGTCGTGCAGCGCGCGCGCCACCAGTTCCTTGCCGGTGCCGCTCTCGCCGGAGATCATCACCGTGAGGTCGGTCTGCATCAGTCGCGCCAGCACCCGGTAGATTTCCTGCATCGCCGGCGAGCGGCCGACCAGCGGGATCGAATCGAATTCGGACTCATCGGCGTGGCTGGCGGCGCGGTCCTTCGGCTCGGCCAAAGCGCGGCCGACGATGGCGATCAGCTCCTTCAGGTCGAACGGCTTCGGCAGATATTCGTAGGCGCCACGCTCGGAGGCGCGGATCGCGGTCATAAAGGTGTTCTGCGCGCTCATCACGATGACCGGCAAATTGGGCCGCATCTTCTTGATCCGCGGCAACAGGTCGAAGGCGTTTTCGTCGGGCATCACCACGTCGGTGATCACCAGATCGCCCTCGCCCTGGCTGACCCAGCGCCACAGCGTCGCGGCGTTGCCGGTCAGCCGCACCTCGTATCCGGCACGCGACAGCGCCTGATTGAGCACCGTGCGAATGGCGGTGTCGTCATCGGCAACAAGAATACTACCTGCGGGCATTGTCAGTCCTCATCTTGCATCCTGGGTGCCACGGGACGACGCCGGCGCGTCGTCACCAAGGCCTTGATTGTAGTTCTTCGCGGTGTTGTACATCGGCAGCAGCACGCGGAACGTAGTCTTGCGCGGCTGCGACTCGCATTCGATGATGCCGCCGTGGTCGCCGACAATCTTCGCCACCAGCGCAAGCCCGAGGCCTGAGCCCGACGGCTTGGTGGTGACGAACGGATCGAACAGGTTCGGCAACAGATCCTCCGGCACGCCGGGGCCGTTGTCCTTGACGCAAAATTCCAGCGGCAGCGACACCCGCGATTTCTTGCCCGGCACCGACAGCCGGACGCCGGGGCGAAACGCGGTGGTGAGCTGGATCTCGCCGTCGGTACCGAGATCGACCACGGCTTCGGCGGCGTTCTTCACCAGGTTGAGAAACACCTGGATCAGCTGATCCTGATTGGCTAGCACCGGCGGCAGCGACGGGTCGTAGTCCGAGGTGAACTTGATGTTACGGGCGAAGCCGGACTGCGCCAGCCGCTTCACATGATCCAACACCGAATGGATGTTGACCGGGCCGCGCGCCACCGGGCGCTCGTCGCCGAACACTTCCATGCGGTCGACCAGCGTGACGATGCGATCGGCCTCGTCGCAGATTAGCCGGGTCAGCATGCGGTCTTCGGACGACGCCGCCTGCTCCAACAGTTGCGCCGCGCCGCGAATGCCGGACAGCGGGTTCTTGATCTCGTGCGCCAGCATCGCCGCCAGCGCGATCACCGAGCGCGCGGCGCTGCGGTGGGTGAGCTGGCGGTCCATCTTGTCGGCGATGGTGCGCTCCTGCAGCATCACCACGATGTAGCCGGGACGCTCGGCGAAAGGTGCTACGTGCAGATCGACCTGGCGGTCGGCGCCGATCCGCGGCGTGCCGAGATCGACCTTGTATTCGTTGACCGGCGAGCCGGAGTCGCGGACCTGATCGATCAGCGCCAGCAGCGGACTGCCGAACGGCACCAGCTCGGTCAGCGACTGCCGGCGCAGCAGCTGGGTGGAAATCTCGAAGAAGGATTCCGCCGCCATGTTGGCGTCGACGATCTTGCCGTCGGGCGCCACCAGCATCACCGGGTTCGGCAACGCGTTGAGGATGGCGTCGCCATCGGTATGCGCGGTGCGGCGCGATTCAGCGGCGCTACTCATGCGGCTTTCCTCCAGGCAAAATCATCAAACGCGTCAACCAGCGCGCGGCGCACTGCGGCCGGGTCCTCCGACCTCAGGATCCGTTCGCGCCAGGATTTCAGCGTCGCCGGCTCCGCGTCGGTTGCGGCGGCGGCAACCTCGAGCGACCAGCCGAGATGCTTGCGGGCATGGCGCAAGCCGACGTGCACGCCGTAAAGCTCCAAGAGTTCGTCATACAGCGTCTGCAGATAGCCGAGCTGCTCGGCCAGCGACGGCGCCGCCTCGGCGATGCCGGTCTGCAGTTGCCGGCCGATCTGCCCCGGCAGCCAGGGCTGGCCCTGCGCGCCGCGGCCGATCATCACCGCGTCGGCGCCGGACTGCCGCAGCGCCTCGCGCGCGGCTTCGACCGAAGTGATATCGCCGTTCACCACCAGCGGCAGCGCGGTCGCCTCGCGCACCGCGCGGACCGCCGCCCAATCCGCGGTGCCCTTGTAGAACTGATTGCGGGTGCGGCCGTGCACGGTGATCAGCTGCACGCCGGCGGCCTCGGCACGCCGCGCCAGCTCCGGGGCGTTGAGGCAATCGCGGTCCCAGCCGAGCCGCATCTTCAGCGTCACCGGCACCCGCACCGCGCCGACGGTGGCCTCGATCAGCGTCAGCGCGTGGTCGAGGTCGCGCATCAAGGCCGAGCCGGACTGCCCGCTGCCGCCGGTGACGTGGCGGGCCGGACAGCCCATGTTGATGTCGATCAGGTCGGCGCCGCCGGCTTCGGCGATTCGCGCGCCCTCGGCCATCCAACGCGCCTGGCAGCCGGCGAGCTGCACCACATGCGGCCCGATCCCGGCGGTGTCGCAGCGGCGCACCGACATCGGCCGGCCGCGCGCCAGATCGTCGCTGGCGGTCATTTCCGATACCACCATGCCGGCGCCGAGCGCCGCGGTGAGTCGTCGGAACGGCGCGTCGGTGATGCCGGACATGGGGGCCAGGAATGCCCTGTTTACCACCTCGACAACGCCAATTCGCAGCGCCTCATGACATGTTAAAGGAGTGGAGGTCACAGCCTACTCGTGGTTCGGCGATCGCAACATTGCGTCGTCTTGCGCTCAAATCTTGAGCAAAAATTTCATCTGCCTACAGTTTAGCCATTTTGAGCAGACTTGCAAGTGCATTGCAGCAATCCCTCAAGGATTTGCACCTTATTTCCCCTGAATCGTGATGTTTTTCGGCCCCGGCGTGGTAAGTGCTTGGCCTCGCTTATCATCCCCTCGATCCGGTCTGACTGCTAACACCCATGTCGAAACCCACAAAAACTGCCGCAATTATCGTCGCCGGCGGCCGCGGCTTGCGGGCCGGCGCCGGCGGACCGAAACAATACCGCTCATTGGCCGGGCAGCCGGTCATTTTTCGGGCAATGCAGCCATTCTGCACGCATCCCGAGATTTTCGCCGTGCAGCCGGTGACCAGCCCCGATGATGCGGAGATGTTCAAACAGGCGGTGGCCGGATTGAACTACCAGGCCCCCGCCCCCGGCGGCGCCACCCGACAGGGCTCGGTGCGCGCCGGGCTGGAAGCGCTGGCCGATCAGGCGCCGGACATCGTGCTGATCCACGACGCCGCACGGCCGTTCGTCGACGCCGCGCTGATCACGCGGGCGATAAACGCTGCGCAAATCACCGGCGCCGCGGTGCCGACCATTGCGGTCACCGATACCATCAAGCAGGTCGACAGCAACGGCTGCGTCGCGGCCACCCCGGACCGCGCGCGCTTACGCATCGCGCAGACCCCGCAGGCGTTCCGCTTCGATGTGATTCTGGAGGCGCATCGCCGCGCCGCCCGCGAGGGCCGCGACGATTTCACCGATGATGCGGCGATCGCCGAATGGGCGGGATTGACGGTGGCGACCTTTGAGGGCGATGCTGCGAACATGAAGCTCACCACCCCGGAAGATTTCGTCCGCGAGGAATCCCGCCTCGGCGCGCTGCTCGGCGATATCCGCACCGGCACCGGCTACGACGTCCACGCCTTCGGCGATGGCGACCATGTCTGGCTGTGCGGCCTCAAGGTGCCGCACAATCGCGGCTTCCTGGCGCATTCCGACGGCGACGTCGGGCTGCACGCGCTGGTCGACGCGATTCTCGGCGCGCTGGCCGATGGCGACATCGGCTCGCACTTCCCGCCGACCGATCCGCAGTGGAAGGGCGCCGCCTCCGACAAGTTCTTGAAATACGCCATCGATCGCGTCACGGCGCGCGGCGGCCGAATCGCCAATCTCGAAGTCACCATGATCTGCGAGCGGCCGAAGATCGGCCCGTTGCGCGAGCCGATGCGGCAACGCATCGCCGAGATCACCGGGCTGCCGGTGGCGCGGATCGCGGTGAAGGCCACCACCAGCGAACGGCTCGGCTTCACCGGCCGCGAGGAAGGCATCGCCGCCACCGCCTCGGCGACGCTCCGTCTGCCGTGGGGCGCCAACGGACTGGCGGACTGAGATGGCTGGCAGCGACCCGCGTGCCCTCGCCCGCGCGCTGCTTGATCTGTGCCGCTCGCGCAAGCTGACGATTGCCACCGCCGAGTCCTGCACCGGCGGCCTGGTCGCCGGCGCCTTGACCGAAATCCCCGGCTCCTCCGACGTGATCGACCGCGGCTTCGTCACCTATTCCAACGACGCCAAGCACGCCATGCTGGGCGTCGAGACCGCGACGCTGATGACCTTCGGCGCGGTCAGCAAGGAGACCGCGATCGCGATGGCGATCGGCGCGCTGGAGCACGCCGAGGTCGATCTCACGGTGGCGATTACCGGCATCGCCGGCCCGGGCGGTGCTACGCCCGGCAAGCCGGTCGGTCTGGTGCACATCGCGGTGGCCTCGCGCGACGGCCGCATTTCCCATCGCGAGCACCGCTTCGGCGCGATCGGCCGCAGCTTGGTGCGGCAGCGCTCGGTGGTGGAAGCGTTGCGGATGCTGTTGGAGTTGGCGCGCGGGCCGAAGCCGGCGAAGCCGAGCCCGGTCAGCGTGTCGCGGGCGCGCGTGGCGCGCAGCCCGCGGCGCAGCGCGGTGAAACGCCGCGTCGCGCCGCCGTTGAAGCCGAAGAAGAGCTGAGCCGCGCGTAGCGGAACATCGCGTAGTAACGAGTCGTCCCCGCCCCTGCGGGGCGCCGCGGCGTTGACCCAACGCCATTCCCGGTCATTCCGGGGCGCGAGAGCGTAGCGCGAGCGAACCCGGAATCTCGTAACTGGTTTGAGTTCGTAACTGCGGCGAGATTCCGGGTTCGCTCGGCCTGACGGCCTCGCGCCCCGGAATGACGGCTTTGCTACACCGTCAGCTTGCGCAGCGCGGCACGGCCGTAGATCGCGTCGGCGCGCTGTTCGAACGCTGCGGCGAAACGGTGGAACGCGGTGTCGAACATCGTGCCCATCAGCAGCGCCAGCATCCGGTTCTTGAACTCGTAGCTGAGGAAGAAACCGACGTCGCAGGCATCGTCGCCGCGCGTCTCGAAGCTCCAGCGGTTCTCCAGATTGGAGAACGGCCCCTGCAGATATTCCACCAGGATCTTCAGATTGGCGCGGTCCAGCGTCACCCGGCTGGTGAAGGTCTCGCGCACCAGCTTGAACGACACCGTCATGTCGGCGGTCAGCACCTCTTGGCCGTCGGGCCGCTGCGCGCGATGCTTGATCTTCAGCCCGCTGCACAATGGAACGAATTCCGGGTAGCGCTCGATGTCGGCGACCAGATCGAACATCTTCAGCGCGCTGTGACGGACCCGGCGCTTGCTTTGAAATTGCGGCATCGAAACACTCAGCGCGACAGCGCGGCGCGCGCCGCCTGCAGTTTGGTGAAATTGTCGCCGGCGTGATGCGACGAGCGGGTCATCGGGCTCGACGACACCATCAGGAAGCCTTTGGAATAAGCCACCGACTCGTAGCCGGCGAATTCCTCCGGGGGCACGAAGCGCATCACCGCGTGGTGCTTCAGGCTGGGCTGCAGATACTGCCCGATGGTGAGAAAATCGACGTCGGCGCTGCGTAGATCGTCCATCACCTGCAACACCTCGTGGCGCTCCTCGCCGAGCCCGACCATGATGCCGGATTTGGTGAACAGCGACGGATCGAGTTCCTTGGCCCGCTGCAACAGCCGAATCGAATGGAAGTAGCGCGCGCCCGGCCGCACCGACAGATAACGCGACGGCACGGTTTCCAGATTGTGGTTGAAGACGTCGGGCTTGGCCGCGACCACGGTTTCCAAGGCGCCGTCCTTGCGCAGGAAATCCGGGGTGAGGATTTCGATCGTGGTGGTCGGGCAGCGCGCCCGCACTGCGCGGATGGTGGCGGCGATATGCGCGGCGCCGCCGTCGGCGAGATCGTCGCGGTCGACCGAGGTGATCACGATGTGCTTGAGGCCGAGCTTGAAGGTCGCCTCGGCGACGTTGTCGGGTTCGGCGAGATCCAGCGCCTCGGGCATCCCGGTCTTGACGTTGCAGAACGCGCAAGCCCTTGTACAGGTGTCGCCCATGATCATGAAGGTGGCGTGCTTCTTGTCCCAGCACTCGCCGATATTCGGGCAGCCGGCCTCTTCGCAGACCGTGACCAGGCCGTTCTCTTTGACGATGGCGCGGGTGTCGGCATAGCCGCGCGAGGTCGGCGCGCGCACCCGGATCCACTCCGGCTTCTTCGGCGACAGCGCATCCGGCCGCGCCGCCTTTTCAGGATGGCGCGGGCGGATCGGCTGGGCGGAGACGGTATCGACGACGACGACCATGAAATGTCCGTTCTGCGAAGGCTTTACCTAATCCGCCGGGCCGCATCCCGCAACCCGGCCGGCTTGCTGGGGATTATCCATTGGAATAATGCTCAAACTGTATTCATTCGCCGTTCCACTCCCCGCCATCGTGAAGTTCCCATGGCCGATTTGCGCGTCAAAGCTGTCCCGAAACTCGGCGCCAGACTGAAACGGCCGTTCTTTGCCCGCAGCGTGCATCATGTGGCGCCGGACCTGATCGGCGCGACGCTGTTGGTCGACGGCGTCGGCGGGGTGATCGTCGAGGTCGAGGCCTATCACCACAGCGACCCCGCGGCGCATTCCTATGGCGGTCTGACGCCGCGCAACGCCGTGATGTTCGGCCCGCCCGGGGTGGCTTATGTCTATCGCTCCTACGGCATCCACTGGTGTCTCAACGTGGTCTGCGAGGAACAAGGCTCGGCCAGCGCGGTGCTGATCCGGGCGCTGGCGCCGACCCATGGCCTCGCCGCGATGCAGTGGCGGCGCGGCGTCGAGGACGAGCGCGCGCTGTGTTCCGGGCCGGGCAAGCTGGCGCAGGCGCTCGGCGTCACCATCGCGCACAATGGGCTGAAGCTCGACGCGCCGCCGTTCGCGCTGCACGCGCGGCTGGAGCAGCCCGACATTGTCGCAGGTCCAAGGATCGGCATCAGCAAGGCCGCGGAGCTGCCATGGCGCTACGGGCTGCGCGGCTCGAAGTTTGTCAGCAAGCCGTTTGCGGGGTGAGATTCGGTCGGTCTCTCAACACTCGCGCCGTCATCCTGAGGAGCCCGGCGTCGCGCGAAGCGCGTCGCCGGGTGTCTCGAAGGATGCGCCACGCGTGTCGTCATCCTTCGAGACACGCGCCCTCGCGGGCGCGTTCCTCAGGATGACGGCGCTTGGGTTGGAAGCGCGCCGCACACTAACCGTGTCCCAACCGCCCTCACTCCGCGTTCTTCAGCCGCTCCAGCGCCTCGAGGATTTTCGCTTTGCGCGCCACCGCGGCCTCGCGCTTTTCCTTCTCTTCCTCGACGATCTCTTCCGGCGCGTTGGCGACGAATTTCTCGTTGGAGAGCTTGGCGTCGACCCGTTTGATGTCGGCTTCGGCCTTGGCCAGTTCCTTGTCGAGCCGGGCCTGCTCGGCGGCGACGTCGATCACGCCCTTCAACGGCAGGGCCGCGACCTCGCCGCGCACCAGCAGCTGCACCGCGCCCTGCGGCGCGCTGTCTGCAAAGGAAATCTCGCCGAGCCGCGCCATCCGCTTCACCACGTCGCTCCAGCGCTGCGCGCGGTCGCGGGTCTCCGCCGAGGCGCCGGCCAGCACCAGCGGCGTCAATGTCGACGGCGTGATGTTCATCTCGGCGCGCACCGAACGGATCGCGGTGACCAGATCGACCACCCAACCGATCTCGGCCTCGGCCGCGGGATCGCTGAAGTCGGCCACCTGCGGCGCCGGCAGCATCACCGGCGGCACCATCGGATCGGTCAGCGCCGGGGCGTCGAACACCTCGACGCGGGCTTCCGCCTTGCGCGACCACGGCGTCAGCGTCAGCAGCGTGTCGCGCTCAGCCGTCACCGCCCACAGTTCCTCGGTGATGAACGGCATGAACGGGTGCAGCAACTTCAAGATCTCGTCGCGCGCCCAGGCCACCATGGCCCGGGTCTCGGCCTTCGCCGGGCTGTCCTCGCCGAGCAGCACCGGCTTTGCGAGTTCGAGATACCAGTCGCAATACACGTTCCAGACGAAGCGATAGGCGGCGCCCGCCGCGTCGTTGAAGCGATAGGCCTCGATCGCTTCGGTGACGTCGCGCACCGCGCGCACCGTCTCGTGCGCGATCCAGCGGTTCAGCGTCTGCTTCGCCGCGGTCGGATCGAAATCCTCAGGCAGCGCGCAGGCGTTCATCTCGGCGAAGCGGCTCGAATTCCACAGCTTGGTCGCGAAATTGCGGTAGCCCTCGACGCGGCTCGAGGCGAGCTTGATGTCGCGGCCCTGCGCCGCCATCGCGGCCAGCGTGAAGCGCAACGCGTCGGCGCCGTAGTCGTCGATCAGGTGCAACGGATCGATCACGTTGCCCTTCGACTTCGACATCTTGGCGCCCTTCTCGTCGCGGACGAGGGCGTGGATGTAGACCGTCGGGAACGGCACGTCGTCCATGAAGTGCAGTCCCATCATCATCATCCGGGCGACCCAGAAGAAGATGATGTCAAAGCCAGTGACCAGCACGTTGGTCGGGTAGTAGCGCTTGACGTCGGTGTCGTCGTCCGGCCAGCCCAGCGTCGAGAACGGCCACAGCGCCGAAGAGAACCAGGTGTCGAGCACGTCTTCGTCGCGGGTAATGAAGCCCTCGCGAAGCGAAGCATCTTGCGTCATCGCGTGCGCCTGCGCCGGCGTGATGACTTCCTGCTCGACATAGTAGCCGAGCGCGTTGCCGACCGCTTCCTCTTCGCTCTCGGCGACGAACACCTTGCCGTCCGGGCCGTACCAGGCCGGGATCTGATGCCCCCACCACAATTGCCGCGAGATGCACCACGGCTGGATGTTGTCCATCCATTCGAAATAGGTCTTTTCCCAGTTCTTCGGCACGAAGGTCGTCGCGCCCGAGCGCACCGCGGCGATCGCCGGCTGCGCCAGCGTCTTGGCGTCGACGTACCACTGGTCGGTCAAATACGGCTCGATCACCACGCCGGAACGGTCGCCATGCGGCACCATGTGGACGTTGGGCTCGATCTTCTCCAGGTAGCCGAGCTCTTCGAGCCGAGCCAAAATGCTCTTGCGGGCGGCGAAGCGCTCGAGGCCATGCAGTTCTTCGGCGAATTGCGCGGCGCCTTCCGGCAGGCCGTGCAGATAGGCCTCGTTGTCGACGAGATCGATGCGGCCCTCGATGTCGAGCACGTTGATCTGCGGCAGGTTATGCCGGCGGCCGACCTCGAAGTCGTTGAAGTCGTGCGCAGGCGTAATCTTCACCGCGCCGGAGCCCTTTTCCGGATCGGAATAGAGGTCGGCGATGATCGGAATCTTGCGCCCGACCAGCGGCAGGATGACGTGACGGCCGACCACATGCGAGTAGCGCACGTCGTCCGGATTGACCGCCACCGCGGTGTCGCCCAGCATGGTCTCCGGCCGCGTGGTGGCGACGACGATGAAGGTTTCCGGATCGTCTGGGTTGAAGTCGACGCCGTCCAGCGGGTAGCGCAGATGCCACAGATTGCCCTTGACCTCGACCTGCTGCACTTCGAGATCGGAGATCGCGGTCAGCAGCTTGGGGTCCCAATTGACCAGCCGCTTGTCCTTGTAAATCAGGCCCTGGCGGTGCAGCTCGACGAACACCTTGACCACGGCGCGCGACAGCCCCTCGTCCATGGTGAAACGCTCGCGCGACCAGTCGCAGGAGGCGCCCAGCCGCTTCAGCTGGTTGACGATGACGCCGCCGCTCTCGGCCTTCCACTGCCACACCCGCTCGAGAAACTTCTCGCGGCCCATGTCGCGGCGGCTCGGCTCCTGGCGCTCCATCAGCTGCCGCTCGACCACCATCTGGGTGGCGATGCCGGCGTGATCGGTGCCGGGCTGCCACAGCACGTCGCGGCCGCGCATCCGCTCGAACCGGCACAAAATATCCTGCAGCGTGTTGTTGAGCGCGTGGCCCATATGCAGCGAGCCGGTGACGTTGGGCGGCGGGATCACGATCGAGAACGGCGGTGCGTCGCGGCGCTCCGGGCGGCCGGCCTTGAAGGCGCCTTCGGCTTCCCAGGCTTGCGCGATACGGCCTTCGATGTCGGCGGGCTGGTAGGTCTTTTCGATCATGGCGGGGTCGATTCTGAGGTCTCGCCGGCAGGCTGCAATTGCGCCGGTCGCGCGCTAGAAAGCCGCCAGCGCGGCCCAAGTCAACACGCTCGGCCGATTCAATCGGGATTTCGCCGGCAAATCCGGCATCGCTTCGGAATGGCAGCAATGCCGCCCTGCCGAGGCGGGCCGCGCCCGCGGCGCCGCGGTCAACGGCCGCGCGAAACCCGCTCGATTTCGGCCTTGACGATCCGCTCCACCAGTTGCGGCAGATTGTCGTCGAGCCAGGACTTCAGCATCGGCCGCAGCATCTCCTTGACGAGATCCTCCAGCGTGCGGGCGTTGTTGCTCAGCACGGTGTTGGCCAGGGAATTGAACGCCGATTCCACCGCCGAGACCGTCGAGCGCGACAGCATCTCCGGCTGCTGCGCCGGCTGATAAGGCTGCGGCTGATACGGCGGCGGCGCCGCGCGCTCCATCACCGGGGCCGGGGCCGGCATCGACCAGGACGGCTGCTGCGCCTGCGCCCGCTCGGCGCGGATCGCCTCGGCGAATTCCACGTCGGCCTCGCTTTCCACGGTCTGAAACGTCGGCGCGGGATCCGGCAGCGCCATCTCGTCGGTGAGTTCGAACACGTCCTCATCCGGATCGGGCTCGGGCACCGCGGCGGGCCGCACCTCGGCCTCGGTGGTCGAGGCGTCGAGCCCGGCCAACAGCGCGTCGATGTCGTCCTGATTGTTGGATTCGGCGGTCGCGGCGGCCGGCGGCGGTGCCGGCTTGACCGGCGCGGGCTTCGCCGCCGCGGCTTGCGCGGCCGGATGAGCCGAGGGCGGGATGTTGCTCATCGCGGGGGCCTTTGCGGCTGCGGCGACGGGCTTCGCAGGTTCCGGCTTCGGCGCGGCCGCAACGGGCGCCGGCGCTGCCGCGGCAGGCTTGGCTTCGTCATCGGCGATGATGCGCCGGATTGACGCCAGAATCTCCTCCATCGAGGGCTCTTGGACCTTTGCAGGTTGCGTCATCCCCAACTCCACATCATCGTCAACGCGCTCACACTCGTCTTACACCAAAGCCGCGCAAGATTTCCGGTTCCGAAAAACCGCGGGCCGGATTTCGGCACGCGAGCGTGACTTGTCCCCAGTTCAAGCGCTGCAGAGTTTCCGACGCCGCCCCGCAAAACGCCATGCTGTTCGGCACCCGTAGGATGCCGAGCACGGCGCACGAATCGACCTGCCCGCTCAAGAAAAGGTATGGCACGGCAACAATCGATTGCAAGCAAAGGCCGGGCTTCACGCCGCGCCATTTGCATCGGCGCGGCGGAGTGATGCGACGATTAGCGACCGTCGGGGGTGCGCACGCCGATCCAGCTGTCGCGGACCTGCTGGTAGTGCACGCTCGGGTCATACACCGTGGTGTTGAGCTTCAACACCTGCGGCGACAGCCGGCCGACCGCATTGAGCACGGCGTAAGAGGCGACCACGCGGTCGTGCTGTGCGGTGACCAGCGCCACCCGCGCGTTGACCAGCGCCTGCTGCGCGTTCAACACGTCGAGCGTGGTGCGCTGCCCGGCCCGGGCTTCCTCGCGCACGCCGTTCAGCGCGATTTCCGAGGCGGAGACCTGGGCCTGCGCCGAAGACACCTGGGCGCGGCCGGCCAACAGCTGGCCCCAGGCCTGCACCACGCTGGCGCGGGTCTGGTCGCGGACCTGCTCGAGGTTGAGACGCTGCTGCGCTAGGGTTTCCTTGGACTGCCGGATCAGCGCGTATTCGGCGCCGCCCTGATAGACCGGCACCGTCAGCTGCGCGACCGCGGAGGCGATGAACTGGCGCGGCGTGCTGATGGTCTGTTCGTAGCCCTGCTGCGCGTTGCCCTGCAGCGTCAGCGTCGGAAACAGCGCGCCCTCGTTGACCTTGACGTTGAGGAAGCTGACGTCGATGCCGAACATCGAGGCGGTGACGTTGGGATTTTCGGTGAGGCCGAGTTCGATGGCGGTCGGCAGCGTCGCCGGCAGAAAACGATCCACCGGCGAGCCCGGCGCCAGCGCCTGGGGCTCGTTGCCGATGATGCGGCGGAAGTTCGAGCGCGTCGTGGTGAGGTTGGATTCGGCGGTGAGCTGCTGAGTGCGGCCGGCGGCGAGTTGCGCCTCGGACTGCGCCACGTCGGTGCGGGTCACCTCGCCGACGTTGAAGCGGTCGCGGGTCTGCTTCAAGGTCTGTTCGAGCACCCGGACGTTGCTGCGCTGAACTTCGACGATCGCCGCATCGCGCAAGTAGTCCATGTAGATCGTCGCCGCCGACAGCATCACGCTCTGCTCCAGCACGCGCAGTCCTTCGCGCGCCGACGACACCTGACTTTCCGCCGCGCGGGTGCGGTTGGCGGTCTGGTTGCCGTTGAACAAGGTCTGGGTGGCGGTGACGCCGACCGCGCGCGGCGCCGTATCGCCGTGGATGCGGCCGGTCTGGCCGCCCTGCGTCGCGATCACGTCGGTGTATTGATAGCCGCCGCTGGCGGTCACCGAGACCCGCGGCCGATAGCCCGACAACGCCTGCGGCACGTTCTCGTCGGTGGAGCGCACCGAGGCGCGCTGGGCGTTGAGCTGCGGGTTGCTCTGATAGGCGCGGACCAGTGCCGCTTCGATCGTATCGGCAAGCACCGGCGTCGTGCCGAGATGAGCCAGAATCAGTCCGGCGATCGCGGTGCCGGCAGCGTATCGTCGAAACCCACCCATCCGTGGCAATCCATTCCAACCAAAAAGCGCCACCCACGCAACCCCGCGTCGATCCGCCCTGTCTTCACAGTCGAAGTCCCGCCGCAACATAAGGCACAGCATCGCCCGACGGAACCCCTTCGCCGGAGCCCCGGTCGAAACTCTCGATCTGGGGCATCCAAGTCACACTTCTGATTTTCAACGAGAATTACCCCAGGAATCGCTAGAAAACGAAGCCCTTGGGGCGTTCCAGCCCGGGCAGTACCGGGGCCGAGGTATCGAACAACGGCCGGCTGCCGAAGTCGTCGTCGGAGCGCGTCACGATCTCGGCGCGCGGCGTGCGGCCGAGCGCGAACACGCCGATCAGCCGGCCGGCCTCGCGCAGCTGCTGGTACAATTGCAGCGGGACGATCTCGGTGGCGCCGTTGAGAATGATCACATCGTAAGGCGCACTGGCGGCATAGCCCTCGCCCGACGGAGCCTGATGCACCCGGACGTTGGTGACGCCGAGGCGGCCGAGGATCTGGCTGGCTTCGGCGGCGATGCTGGGCTCGCATTCGGTCGCGACCACGAGGTCCGCCATGCGGGCCGCCAGCGCCGCGAGGTAGCCGGTGGCGCAGCCGACCACCAGCACGCGATCGCTCGCCTGCAGATTGACGGATTGCAGCAACCGGGCGGTGACGGCGGGCTGCAGCAGGTAGCGTTTCACAGGTCCGGGGCCGCTGACGTCGAGATCGAGGTCGAGATAGGCCAGTTCGCTCTGACTGTCCGGCACGAACGCCTCGCGTGGCACCGCGCGCATCGCGTCGATGATTCGCCAGTCGGTGACGCTGCTGGGCCGGATCTGACCATCCACCATGAACCGTCGGGCGGTCGAGAAATCGGGCATGAGGTATCCTTGCAATCAAAACGGTCGCGCCGCGCGCGCCATGTTTGATGCAAGGATTGTCAAAACGCAACAGCGTGCGGCACCGGGTTGCCCCGCCTGGCGCGATCACCCCTGCCCGTCGCGTCGGACGCCTGCGACGCCCGCGATCAGCGCCCGATCAACATTCCAAAGGCACCGCGAGACGGCCGATCAGCGAAGCGACTTCATCGAGCCGCTCGACGTCGTGCAGTCCCACCGCGACCTCGAGCCGCCGCAGGCATTCGTCGTCGCTGATGGCCGCGCCTTGTGCATCGAGCGGACCATTGGGCGACACCGAATCGCGCCAAGCAGCACTGCGCAGCGAATCATTCTGAGGATCGGGCATTTGACGTCTCCGCGGACCGGGATGGCGCGGTCAACCGCGGCCCCGGAGACAAGTTCCTGCAGAACATCGACCATTCCGGGGTACATTCGGTGCGGGTTGCGCAATTTCCCGCTTTGCAAGCCGCGGAGGCCTTGCTATAGGCACGCTCGCGAGCTTCGCTTCGCTCTGTTCCCTGGTAGCTCAGTGGTAGAGCAACCGGCTGTTAACCGGTTGGTCGCTGGTTCGAATCCGGCCCGGGGAGCCAACATTCTCAATCAGATCGCCGTCACCACATGGCTCTGAACCCGCCCGCGGCGCTCGCCGGCAAATCTTTGCGTTCGCATCACACGATGCGCGATCGGGGACTGAAGCATGACTGAGCGTTTGGAAACCCTGAAACAGGCGCGTCGGCGCATGATCGAGGATCGCGACAGCTTCGCCAAGATTCTCGCGGCGCCGTTCGACCGCAGCACCGCCGAGCGGTCCCGCAACAAGTTCGTCGAGACGCAGATTCTGATCGACGCGATCGACCGCGCCATCGCCGGCGAATTGGCCGCGGACGGCAACCAGGGTTAACGCCGAGGCCGCCGCGCCCGGCGGTGGAAGCGACGCGGCTCACATCGGTTTGAACTGCACTGCACAACGCGGCGGAACACGCTGCCCTGCGGACGGTTGGTTTGGCATCAATCACGCAGGAGGATTTCATGTCTCGTTTGTCGATTATTGCCGCCGCCGGCGTTCTGACCACCGCCCTGGCCACCCCGGTGATGGCGCAGCAGATGTCGGGTTGGAACGGTCCCGATCGCAGCTACAGCCGGGATTATCGCGCCGAGCGCGGCTACCGTCACGACCGCAACTACGACAGCAACGCGTTCTGGCCGGCCGATGTCGCCGCCGGCGTCGTGGGTGGTGCGATCGGAACGGCCGGCGCGATCACCGCGGCGCCGTTCGGCGGCCCCGATGCCTACGCCTATGACGACTCCTACGCCAAGCGGAACGGCTTCGTCTGCCAGCCGGGAACCTGGTTCCGCGGCGAGGACGGCCGGATGCATCCCTGCCAGTAAGCAGGACTCCGCTAGCTTCTGATACCGGCCACATGCCGCCCCGCTTCGGGGCGGCATTTTTGCATCCGGATTATCGGCTGCGCCGATTCCCGTTTTGCATCATGGTGGCGCATCGGTTGGTGGCGGAGATTCGTCTTGAAACGATGGGTTGGGTGGGCCCTCCTCGGTGTCGGCATCCTGATCGGCGTTGCCGGCACGCGGATCGGTGGAGGCGTGCGGCTGGGGTCGCCGCTGCCGGCGCCCGAGCGGCGTGATCGTCCCTGCGAGCCCGGCTCGCCTGGCACCGCGATCATCGTGATCTACGGCCAGAGCAACGCCGCCAATTTCGGCAGTCAGCGCTACCAGGCGCGTCACGCCGTCGACAATTTCGATCCGGCCAGCGGCAAATGCTTCGCCGCCGTCGACCCGCTGCTCGGCGCCGACTCGATCGGCGGTCATGTCGGCACCCGGCTCGGCGACCTATTGATCGAGAGCGGGCGCTACCAGCGCGTGGTGATCGCCACCGCGTCGAAGGGCGGCGCCTCGATCGAAGCGCTCAACACCACCCATGTGCGGCGGCTCGACAAGCTGATCGCCCAGCTCAAGACCGCCGGACTTCAGCCGACGCACATTCTGTTTCAGCAGGGCGAAACCGACGCACAGCTGGCCACCACCACCGAGGAGTATGTCTCTCAGGTGCACAGACTGGTCGGCCGAATTCGCGCCGCCGGCATCGCGGCGCCGTTCTTTGTGAGCCAGAGCACCAGATGCGGCCGTGACACGCCGGTCAATGTCGCTGCGATCCGCAAGGCGCAGCTGCTGGCGGTCGATGCCGCGCTGGATATCCGCCGCGGCCCGGACACCGATGCAATCGGCAATGAAGGTCGCGATGCGCGCGACGGATGCCACATGAATGGGATCGGCACGCTGGCGAACGCGGCGTTGTGGGCCGCCTTCATCCAACCGTAGCGCCGACCTCAGCCCTGCTGCCGCGCCAACGCCGGATCATCCGCGACAGCTGCACCGCGAGCCGATCGACCGGCGCGAAGGCCTGCGCCGCCAGCAGCGAGGCGACGATACAGAACGCGATCGCCAGCACCTGCGAGGCGGCGATTCCGAAGGTGGCGTAGGTCGCGAGAAACAGCGCCGCGCCGGGGCCGAACAGGATCGGCCAGTGCACCAGATAGAGCGGAAACGACAATTGCGCGTATCCGACCAGCCGCGGCCGCGACAGCAGGCGGCGCAGCGAACTCAACTGCGTTATTCCGGCGCAGATCAAAATGGAGCCGATGACCTTCTGGAACAGGTAAGGCCCCGGCCCCGGATACACCGTGACGCCGGACCAGCCGCAAAATGCCTTGAGGATATCAGGCTGCCAGGTCTCCGACACCACGCAGCAGCCGATGCCGGCGCCAAGCAGCGCCCAGCCGGCCCAGCGATTCAGCACCGGCGGCTTCTCGGCGATCCTGTACAGCGCGGCGACATGACCGACGATGAAGCACAACATCGAGCTGCTCAGAAAACACACGGTCAACAGCAGCAATGCGGCGAGCCGAAACTCCGCGGAGCCGCGGCGGATCAGCACCATCAGCAGGGTGAGCAGGGAGCCCCAGAATTCCCAGCTCAAGCTCCACAGCGGCGCGACGAAGGATCTGGCCGGCGGATCCAACAGCGGGGTGAACAGCCCGAGACCTTCGGCATTCTGATAGCCGAGCAGCAGCGCGTTAGCGACCGCGTCCTTGGCAAAATACAGCGGCGTCAAATCCGGCCGCCACAGCTTTGCAAACCATGCCGACTGCAGCAGCTGTCCGGCCTCGATATTGGCGCCGGCGAACAGCGCATACAGCGCCGCCGACACCGCGCAGGCCGCCACCGCCGGAATCCCGAGCCGGACCAGCCGCGCCAGCACGTTCGCCAGCGGCCCCGCCGGATGGCTTTCGAACGACCGTGTCAGCACGTAGCCGCTGAGAATGAAGAAGATGTAGACCGCCGAATATCCGTCATAGAGGAAGAACAGCGGCGACGCGCCGAGGGTGGCGGCCACCGTCCCGTCACTCAGCCTGGAGAACACCAGCGCCGGCGCGTAGGCCGACAGGCAATGCAGCAGCAACACCTGCACCGCCGCCAGCCCCCGGATCGTCTCGAGGTACTGCACCCGCTCGGCACTGGTCGACGTCTGTTGGGCGAGAGCCATGCCGACGAACCCGATCCATGAAGGGGCGCATCCGCCCAACTCACGAGGCGGACATTATCGCCAGTGATCCTATCGCCAGAGTTAAGAGCAAAGCGAAACGGCCGACGGCGCCCACCGGAACTTGGTTCCGCGGCGAAGCAGGCAGAAATAAGCCGGCCCGCCTTGTCACCTGACGGGAGCCTCCCCACCCACGAGCGAATTTTTCTGCCTGGCATGGTGAACCCGGGGTTAGCCCGCGCCGACAGAATTATCGGCGATCGATAAAATTTGAGCGATCCGCTCAACCACCGCACAAAGCCTTTCTGAGACATTCCCCGGGCAATGGGGAGTGTGTGATGAACGAGTACGAGTACAACCGGATGCTGGATGATATCGCCTGGGTGATGGAGGACAGCGCGCAGGACAACGTCCAAAGCGCCACCGTTCTGCGCATGCCGCCCCGCGCCGCCAACGACAATCAGATCGAATGGCCGCTGCTGCCGTTCCCGGACGGCTGGACCGCCTGCTGCTGATCCGCCGACCGCGGCTCAGCCTGTCGGCTCGCCCGCGAGCCGCTCGAAAATCGCCACCGCCTCGGCGGCGGTGGCCCGCTCGACGGCGCCGGCGGTGACCTCCTGCTGGCTCCACATCCAGGAGCGCGCCGGATCATCCCGCATCGTCCAGTCCGGAAACAGCCGCTTGGTCACCTCGCGCCGGCTCAACAGCCGCAGGTCGAGATGGCGGTGGTCGTCGGAGATCCGCGCGAAGGTGGCGTCGACCGCGGCCTGCGGCCCTTCCAGCAACTGCAGATAAAGATCCGCCCGGCAGATCAGCGCGCCGGTGATGTCGTCGCGCGCGTTGCAGCGCCGCGCATCCATCAGGATGCCGTTCAGCATCGCCTCGTCGAAGCCGAACGGCCGCGAGGCGTAAATCAGCTGGATCATCGACATCGCAGGTCTCGCTGTTGGAGAAGCCGACAGCCGCCGCCGCCGCCGCCAGACCGCGCTTGCTCGGGTGCCGCCCGAGCGGACCAGCCGCGAACGCGTTCAATTGATGGAGGAAGAAGCCGCGATAAGCGCTTGGAGCGAATCACAAAATAGATGGAGGCCACGTCGGGACTCGAACCCGAGTAAACGGTTTTGCAGACCGGCGCGTAACCACTCCGCCACGTGGCCCCATCGGCGGATCAATATACGGCCTGATGCCGATAATCAACCGAGCCGCCGTCGCGAAAAGCTCAGGCGTGCTTCTTGCGGCGATAGTCACGCTTCTTCGGCTTCGGCGCCAATTCCGGCAAGGTCGCCTGCACTTCGCGAAAACGCGCCAGCATGCGGTCGAACGCGCCCAGCAGCGTCGTCTCGATGTCCGGACGCTTTTCCAAGCCTGCGATCAGCATCGCCGCCGCCTCCAGCGTCGACAGCCCGTCGCGGCGCGGCTCCTTGCGCAGCTTGCCGTACCGCGACGGCGCCTTGGGGTCGAGAATCACCCGCTGGCACTTCAGCATCCAGGCGTTGCGCCACCATAGCGCCTTGGCCTGGCTCCAGGTGCCGTCGAGCAGCACCACACCCTCGATGTCCTTGAGAATGGCGCGCTGATTCTCCTCGGCCTGGCCTTTGCGGTCGATCGCCACGATGTCGCGGTCGGTGTCGAGCTCGGCCACCTTGGCGGAGCCGAGATACAGCACCGCCCAGCGCGACGGATCATGCACCGGCTGGCCCCAGGCCTTGGATAGGCTCGGCCAGGACAGCCCGACCCGCACCACCGCGTTGGGAAAATGCAGCGCGGTCAGCCGCGCCGTGGCGAGCGCGCGGTCCTGCTCCTGCGGATGCTGCAGGATCAACAGCTTGGTGCGGTTCTCCAGCGGCGTGACGCTGTCGCAGATGCACAAGGGCACCGGCTTCTGGCAGCGCGGGCATTCCGGGATCGGCTCGGCCGCGGCGTTTTGGTCTGAAATCTTGGTCATCGGCCCCTATACGCCGCGCAGCCACCCGCCACAACCGCCGCGGCGTCAGCTATTCCGCGGGCTGAACCGCCGGCGCCCGGCTCCAGCGCCGCCGCAGCCGGTCGATCAGCAGGTAAATCACCGGCGTGGTGTACAGCGTCAGCACCTGCGAGACGAACAGCCCGCCGATGATGGTGATGCCGAGCGGGCGGCGCAGCTCGGTGCCCGGCCCGATCGCCACCACCAGCGGAATGCCGGCGAACAGCGCCGCCATCGTGGTCATCAGGATCGGCCGGAACCGGACCACGCAGGCCTCGAAGATCGCGTCCGCCGAGGACAGCCCGCGGTGCCGCTCGGCCTCCAGCGCGAAGTCGACCATCATGATGCCGTTCTTCTTGACGATCCCGATCAACAGGATGATGCCGACGAAGGCGATGATGGTCAGCGGCGTATTGGTCACCTGCAGCGCCAGCAATGCGCCGAGCCCGGCCGACGGCAGCGTCGAGATGATGGTCAGAGGATGCGCCAGGCTCTCGTAGAGCACGCCGAGCACGATATACATCGCCACCAATGCTGCGAGGATCAACAGCGGCTGTTTCGATGAGGTCTTGGCGAAGTCGCCGGCGTTGCCGTCGAACGAGCCGCGGATGCCTTCGGGCATGTGCAATTCGTCGACCGCGCGCTGGATGTTGGCGGTGGCGGTCTGCAGCGGCACGTCGGGCGCGAGGTTGAACGACACCGTGGTCGAGGGGAACGACTGCGAGTGATACACCGCCAGCGGCGACAGATCGCGTTTGGTATGGACCAGCGCCGACAACGGAATCTGCGCGCCATCCGTACCCGCGACGAAGATGCGTTCGAGGTCGGTCGGGTCGTTCTGAAATTTGGCGTCGATCTCCAGCACCACCTGATACTGGTTGCGCTGGGTGTAGATGGTGGAAATCTGCCGCTGCGAAAACGCGTTGTTGAGCGCGTTGTCGATGTCCTGGACCCGGGCGCCGAGGCTTGCCGCGACGTTGCGGTCGATCGACAGCGTCAGCTGCAATCCGCCGGGATCGCGGTCGCTGGAGATGTCGGTGATGCCCTCGACGCTCTCCATCCGTTTGCCGACCAGCGGCGCCCAGGTCTGCAACAGGTTCAGGTCGGTGCTGGTCAAAGTGTACTGATAATCCGAATCGCTCTGCCGGCCGCCGGCGCGCAGGTCTTGGGCTGCGAACATGAACAGCTTGATCCCGGCCACCGCACCGAGATTCTTGCGCAGCCGGTTGATCACCATTTCGCTCGACAAGCCGTCGCGCTGCTCGATCGGCTTCAGGCTGATGAACATCGTGCCGCGATTGGAGCCGCCGCCGCCCGGCCCGCCGCCACCGCCGAGCGACGAGCCGATGCCCTCCACCGCCGGATCCGCCATCACGATGTCGGCGAGCTGCTGCTGCATCTGCTTCATCGCCTGGAACGAGACGTCGGCCGAGGCGCGGGTGGCGCCGATCACGAAGCCGGAATCGTCGCTCGGGAAATAGCCTTTCGGGGTCTTGATGTAGAGCGTCACCGTCAGCGCGATGGTGGCGAAGAACACCAGCATGGTCAGCCCGGGATAGAGCAACACCGCGCGCAGCGTCGTGGCGTAGAACGCCACCATCCGCGACAGCACGCCTTCGACCATGCGGTCGAACCAGGTCTCGTTGGTCGACACCGCCCCGCGGATATAATGCGCGCAGATCATCGGCGTCACGGTCAGCGACACCACCGTCGACACCGCAATGGCAAAGGTCAGCGTCAGCGAGAATTCGCGCAGCAGCCGGCCGACGATGCCGTCCATGAACAACAGCGGCGTGAACGCCGCGACCAGCGACAGGCTGATCGACAGCACGGTGAAGCCGATCTGCTTGGCGCCGTCGAGCGCCGCCTGCAGCGGCGCCATGCCGCGTTCCAGATTGCGGTACATGTTCTCGATCATCACGATGGCGTCGTCGACCACGAAGCCGACCGAGATCGCCAAAGCCATCAGCGACAGGTTGTTGATCGAGAAGCCCGCGACCCACATCCCGGCGCAGGTGCCGGCCAGCGCCAGGGGCACCGAGACCCCGGCGGCGATGGTCGGCGTCAGCCTTCGCAGGAACACGAACACCACGCCCATCACCAGCACGGCGGTGGCGAGCAGCGTCCATTGCATGTCGGCGACGCTGGCGCGGATGGTGCCGGTGCGGTCGGTCAGCGTCGAAATTTCGATGCCGGCCGGCATCCATTGCTTCAGTTCCGGCAGCAGCGCCTTGACCCGGTCGACGGTGTCGATGACGTTGGCGTCGCCCTGCTTGGTGATCTGGATCAGCACCGCCGGCTGCTTGTTGAACCAGGCGATCGACCGGCTCGAGCGGGTGGCGTCCTCGACGGTGGCGATGTCGGACAGCCGCAGCGAGCTGCCGCCGCTGCTCTTGATCACGATGTCGCGGAATTCCGCCGCGGTGCGCATCTGCTTGTTGGTCGACAGCGTCTCGCTCTGCCGGGCGCCGTTGAAAATGCCGACGGGTCCCAGCGGATTGGCGTTGACGATCGCGGTGCGGACGTCTTCGGTGGAAATCTTGGCGGTCGACAGCGCCACCGGGTTGAGCGCGATCCGCACCGCCGGCTGGTCGGCGCCCGACACCGTGACCTCGCCGACGCCCGGCACCTGCGAGATGCGCTGTGCGATCACGGTGTCGGCGACGTCGTAGATCGCGCTGGTCGAGATCGTCTTCGAGGTCAAAGCCAGGATGAACACCGGCATCGCGGCGGAATTGGCCTTGCGGAATTTCGGCAGCGTCGGCAGGTCGGTCGGCAAATCACTCAGCGAAGCATTGATCGCGGCCTGCACGTCGCGCGCGGCGCGGTCGATGTCGCGGCCGATGGCGAATTGCAGCTGAATGCGGGCCGAGCCGAGCGAACTCGTCGAGGTGATCTGGTCGATGCCGGCGATCTCGCCGAGCCGGCGCTCCAAGGGTGCTGCGACCGTCGCCGCCATCACCGACGGGTCGGCGCCCGGCCGCGAGGCCTGCACGAAGATCATCGGGAAGTCGACGTTGGGCACCGCCGCCACCGGCAGAAACTTGTAGGCCACGAGCCCGAGCAGAAACAGCCCGATCGCCAACAGCGTGGTGCCGACCGGCCGCCTGATGAACGGTTCGGACAGCGAGGCCATCTACGGCGCCTCCCCGGCAGCTCGGACGACCGGCAGAGGTGACGCCGGCGCCGGCGGCAGCGCGCCTTCGATGCGGCGGTTCAGCCGGTCGAGCGCCAGGTAGATCACCGGCGTGGTGTACAGCGTCAGCAACTGGCTGAGCAGCAAGCCGCCGACGATGGAAATGCCGAGCGGAAACCGCAATTCGGCGCCGGTGCCGCTTTCGATCGCCAGCGGCAGCGCGCCGAACAGCGCCGCGAGCGTCGTCATCATGATCGGCCGAAAGCGCAGCAGGCAGGCCTGCACGATGGCATCGTAGGACGACATCCCATGCCCGCGCTCGGCCTCGAGTGCGAAGTCGATCATCATGATGGCGTTCTTCTTGACGATGCCCATCAACAGGATGATGCCGATCAGCCCGATCACCGAGAGATCCTGGCCGAACAGCATCAGAGCGAGGATCGCGCCGACGCCGGCCGAGGGCAGCGTCGAGAGAATCGTGATCGGGTGGATGTAGCTCTCGTACAATACGCCGAGCACGATGTAGATCGTGACTAGCGCTGCGAGGATCAGCCAGGGCTGCCCGGCCAGTGACTTCGAGAACTCCGCGGCGTCGCCGGCATAGAGCCCGACGATCGAGCCCGGCATGCCGATCCTGGTCTCGATCGCCTTCACCGCGTCGACCGCGTCGCCGAGCGCTTCGCCCGGCGCGAGATTGAAGCTGAGCGACACCGCCGGAAACTGCGCCTGGTGCGAGATCGCCAGCGGCGCGGTGGTCCGCGTCATCTCCGCCACCGCCGAGATCGGCACCTGGGCGCCGCCGGTGCCGGGCACGTAGAGCTTGGACAGGATCGAGGGATCGCGCTGATATTGCGGCATCGCCTCCAGCACCACGCGGTACTGATTGGCCTGGCCGTAGATGGTGGAGATCTGCCGCTGCGCGAACGCGTCGTTCAAGGTGTCGTTGATCGCCTGGATGCTGACGCCGAGCTGGCCGGCGCGCTGCCGGTTGATATTAAGCGAGGCGCGCAGGCCGCCTTCCTGCGCTTCCGAGGAGACGTCACGGAACAACGGATCGCGCCGCATCTCGGCGACCAGTTTGTTCGACCACAGCGTCACCGCGGCGGCGTCGGTGCCGGTCAGCGTGTATTGATATTGCGAGCGGCTGGCCTGGGTCGAAATCTGGACGTCCTGCACCGCCTGGAAATACACCGTCATGCCGGGGATTCCGGCAACGCGTTGCTTCAGCCGCTCGATCACCTGCGCGACGTCGGCGCTGCGCTCGCCGCGCGGCTTCAGGTTCATCACCAGCCGGCCGACATTGGTGGTCGGATTGACCGAGCCCGCGCCGATCACCGAGACCACGCCGGTGACGTCGGGATCGGCCTTGATGGCGTCGGCGGTGGCAGCCTGGCGCGCCTGCATTTCGGCGAACGAGACGTCGGGTCCGGCTTCGGTGACCGCGGTGATCGAGGCGGTGTCCTGCAGCGGCAGAAAGCCCTTCGGGGCGATCACGTAGAGCGCCAGCGTCGCCGCCACGGTGATGAAGGTCAGCACCAGCGTGGCGCGCTGGCGCTGCAGCACCCATAGCAGCGAGCGGTGATAGGCCTCGGCGCCGCGATCGATCCAGGCGCTGATCGTGGCGAGGCCGGGGATCTGCCGCTCCTCGCCCGGATGCTTCAACAGCCGCGAGCACATCATCGGGGTCAGCGTCAGCGACACGATCGCCGAGGTCACCACCGCGATGGTCAGCGTCAGCGCGAATTCCCGGAACATGCGGCCGACCAATCCCGACATGAACAACAGCGGGATGAACACCGCGATCAGCGACACGGTGAGCGAAATCACCGTGAAGCCGATCTCGCTGGCGCCGTCGAGCGCCGCCTGCATCGGGGTTTCGCCGTCCTCCATATGGCGGACGATGTTCTCGATCATCACGATGGCGTCGTCGACCACGAAGCCGGTGCCGATGGTCAGCGCCATCAGCGACAGATTGTCGAGGCTGAAGCCGGCGAAATACATCACCCCGAACGAGGTGATCAGCGACAGCGGCAGCGCCACGCCGGCGATGATGGTGGCGCGCATCGAACGCAGGAACAGCAGCACCACCAGCGTCACCAGGACCACGCTGAGCAGCAGCGTGAACTGCACGTCGTGCACCGAGGCGCGGATGGTGACGGTGCGGTCGCTCACCACGGTCAGCTTGACCCCGGCCGGGATCGCGCGCTGCACCTTGGGGATCTCCTCGCGGATCTGCCGCACCACCTCGATGACATTGGCGCCGGGCTGGCGCTGGATGTCGAGGATCACCGCCGGCGTGCCGTTGAACCAGCCGCCGGTGCGGTCGTTCTCCAGCCCATCGACGATCGAGGCGACGTCGCCGATCGTCACCGGCGAGCCGTTGCGGTAGGCGATGATGATCGGCCGGTAGGCGTCGGCGGCGGCGATCTGGTCGTTGGCTGCGATGGTGTAGGCCTGCTGCGCGCCATCGAGCGATCCTTTCGGCCCGGAGACGTTGGCGCCCGCGATCGCCGTGCGCAGATCTTCCATGGCGATGCCGTAGGCCGCGAGCCGCGCCAGATCGGCCTGCACCCGCACCGCCGGCTTCAGCCCGCCGAGCACGGTGACGCGGCCGACGCCGGAAATCTGGCTCAATCGCTGCGCCAGCAGCGTGTCGGCGATGTCGCTCATCGCCCGCATCGACGTGGTCTCGGACGTCAGCGCCAGCGTCAGCACCGCGGCGTCGGCGGGGTTCACTTTGGCGTAGGTCGGCGGATACGGCAGGTTCTTCGGCAAGACGCCTGCGGCGGCGTTGATCGCCGCCTGCACGTCCTGCGTGGCGCCGTCGATATCGCGGTTGAGGTCGAACTGCAGCGACACCTGGCTGACGCCGAACGAACTGGTCGACGTCATCGCCGACAGTGACGGGATCTGGCCGAGCTGGCGCTCCAGCGGCGCGGTGATCAGCGAGGCGATCACGTCGGGGCTGGCACCCGGCAACTGCGTGGTGACCTGCACGGTCGGGAAATCGACCTGCGGCAGCGCCGACACCGGCAGCGCCAGATAACCCAGCAACCCGCCAAGCAGCAGCGCCACCCCGAGCAGCGAGGTCGCGATCGGCCGGCGGATGAACGGCTCCGAGACGCTCATGGCGCGCTCGCACCTTCACCTCTCCCCGCGCGCGGGGAGAGGTCGAACGCCGGCGCGTAGCGACGGCGTTCGGGTGAGGGGGCGCCCGTGTTCAGCCGCGACGGGGGGGGGCCCCCCCCCCCCCCCCGCCGGGGGGGGGGGCCCCCCCCCCCCCCCCCCCCCCCCGGCCCGGCCCGGGCGCCGGGGAGGGGAGCGGCACAGAGCACCACCCCAAAAACCCCCCCCCCCAAA
>NZ_JACHIH010000037.1 GCF_014203125.1 Rhodopseudomonas rhenobacensis | reverse complement strand
ATGCACTCCGCACCGCCGATCCGGCGGGCTTTCCCCCGCCTTCACCTGTCCCGCGTCCAGCCAACCAGCAAGTGGCAGAGCCCCGTAGTAGGCCCTGACGGCGACCCGGGGCGTCCCGGGCGCGTGCTTGCGAGGCACGACACGCAGGACACCGCATCCTCACTCCGCCTCATGAGCGCCCTCGAGAAGCGCCCCTCGTGAGCGAGGACGCTCAGGACTATCTTCCTACTACAACTAAATGTCAATGCAATTCCATTCCATTTAGTAGTCTTGGTTGTTCTGCGCCGACTTACATTAGAAGTTAAACTGGTCGTGGCTCCAACCGCAGAGAAGTCACCGAAAATGCAATTTTCCCCGGGCGACCGAAGCTATCTCCTTGCATCGATGAAGGTAGGAGAAGTGATACTCATTCTTGGTGCGGGGGCGTCGGCAACGAGCCAAAATTCTCGTGGGGAGCCCGTGAAGGTTGGATTGGGTCTCGCCGAACTAATTGCGAAACGAGCGGGGCTGCCGTACGCCAAGGAAAAGCTGACAGACGTGCTCTCGGCGACGAGCACGGTTCTTAGCAGGCAGCAAGTGACAGAACTCCTTGCCCGGGAGTATGTCGGCGTGAAGCCGTCTCGCGAGCTCGAGCAGCTTTTCGCCTATAGTTGGCGGCGCGTCTACACCTGGAACATCGATGACGCGCTCCTCAACGTTAAGAGCCGTTCAGCACAATATCGACGCTTTTACAATGGGTTGATTGATAAGGCCGCGGAGTTGGAAGGCGCCGAGCAGCTTCATATCGTTTATTTGCACGGGGAGATTACGAAAGCAGAGCATGGGTTGATCTTGACTGAGAATGAATATTCCACATGGATCAAGTCAGAAAAGCACTTTTGGTATGGTCGGGCTGCGCAGGACTATCTTGCCTTCTGTCCCGTTTTCGTTGGGTCGACTCTTGATGAACCGATCTTGTCTGCTGAGCTTGAGCGCGCGCGTAGGGAAGCAAACTCTAATTTTGGGCGAGCCTTTCTAGTAACACCTGATAATCTAAGTCCGATAAAATTAGCGAGCCTAGAGGCGCGCGGTATCTCGCATATTAAGGGGACACTCGAAGAGTTCTCTGTCTGGCTATCGAAAAATCTTCCCGGCGGCCGTTCACCGAAGCAAATTCTTGCGACGAGCAACAATTATTCTGATGAAGCTCTAGATAGTTTGACGCGGGACGATCTCGCTGTGGCGCAATTCCTGCGCCAAGTCTCTCCAGCAAAGTTGAGCCAGGCAATCGGCTCGACCTCTGGAAGCGAGAAATCTCGTATGGCCAGGCAATTTTTGAGAGGATTTCCGCCAACATGGAAAGTTGCAGCGTCAGAGATTCCAGTAATTCTAGATGCCTCGGAGAAATTGTTCGAAGAGTTTGCTAGCGCTGTGAACGACGACGAACGCCTATTCATTGTTTCTGGTCAGTCTGGTAGCGGCAAGACCACTGCGGTTATGATGACGCTTTTGCGGTACGTTCGTGAACATCCTGATGTCGATCTCTTTGAACTGAGTGGGGACGTTCGGTCAGCTCGAAGAGCGTTCAGTTTGCTGCGGAAGGTCTCTAATAGGCGCACAATTGTCTATATTGGCGACCTGTTCCTGTTCGGCGATGGATTCCGGGAGGACTTGGAGGGCTTGTCCGGTCAAAATGTCATGGTCGTCTCGACAGTTCGATCCGGCGAATGGCGCGATCGGCTTGCTCGGCGACTGCCCGGCGTAGAGCCATTCACGTTTCAACGCTTCGTACGTAAGGATTTTGATCCTCTAATAGATAGGCTAATTAAATACGTCCCGTCGCCACGATTCAGAAAGCTCAGTCGTTCTGAGCAATACAAGAAGTTGTCGCAATCAGACAGTCAGCTATTGATCGCACTAAGAGAGGCGACTGAATCAGAGAACTTCTCGGACATAATAACAAACGAATTCGAGAAGCTTCCGGATCAAGATACGAAATTACTTCTTTTGATTGTTGGTCTTTCAACTATGGCGCGGGTCGGGATAAGTCGAGAGGCAGCAGGCGAGGCCTACTCGTTATTATCTAAGACGCGATCGTTTGAAGCGGCCCTCGACGCCTTGGAGGGCATAGTTGACGCTGCGGAAAATCGAAGGCTTTATGCACGCCATGAGCTGTACGTGCGACATATTCTAGAAAACGTGGCAACGTTTACTGAGTTCTCATCTGTCTTAAAGTCACTCCTTCGCACTTATCTGAAATACAATATTCCAATAGTTCGAAGTGTGAACCGTCTAGATTCGCAGCTCTTCAAATTCCTTCTCAATCATGATTTCATATTTGGCCACGCTGATCGAAGCGGCGACTGTGAACTCGGCAGGGAGATTTATTCAGATTTCGAGGTCGATTTTCAGCTCGATGGCCACTTTTGGCTTCAATATGGTTTGTACCTGGCTGAAATAGATGATCTTAGGGGAGCAATCGACAAGTTGCGGCTTTCTGTGCAAGCTTATCCGGATAATCCGTTTGTGATACATGCACTGGCGGATGTTCAACTGCAGGTGGCGAGAAATAGACCTAGTTATGATGCCGCCACCAGGACGTTGATTGACGAGGCTGTTAGGGCTCTAAAACTGCAGGATGCGTCAAACGTTGAAAGTGACGTGTATCCGATTGTTACCCTAGCTAATGGTCATGTCGCGGCGCTTATCAAGCATCAAGAGGTTAAGATGGCAAAGGCTGTAGCGACACAATACTTTGACCGTCTTCAACAGCTTGAAAAAGTGATTTCCTCCCCTTCTGTCGAGCGAATGAAGGAGAAAATCTTCCGCTTTGTGACGTTGGATGAATGGCATGATAAGCCAATAGTTATTAATCAAAAGGTCCGAAGAAAATAGCGAACATACTGTAGCAAGTGTGGGGGGGGGCGAGATGGTGCAGAGTACGTAACCCGCCGCATGCAACATAGCGGTTGGCAAGGCCGGATGCGCCACAAGGGCGTCTACCTCCCTTTCAAGTCCGGAGATGCCGGAACCTATCGCCTTCATCCTCGAGACGCCCGGTTTCGCTGCGCTCCGCCGGGCTCCTCAGGATGGGGCGCCTGATGTGGTTGGCTCAACTGGTCGCCTCGCGCCGCAAAAACAATCACTGCATCACCACCAGCCAATGCATCGCCAGCAACGCGGCGAACAGGGCGGTGAGGACGAAGCCGGCGAGGAAGCCCGACAACAGGCCGAGCTTGAAGCCGCGCTGGCGGGCGAGCCCGGCGAGCGTGAGTTCGCGATAGGTTTCGGGGCGCGCGGTCCAGGCGGCGGCGTCGGCCGGGCTCCAGCGCTGGCCGTCGAGGGCGGCGAGATCCCTGGCGATCTTCAACAACAGCTGCATGTCGTCCGCCGCCGGCGCGTTCAACTCGGCGCGGATGCGGTCGAGCACGGCGGTGGCGGTGAGGCCGTCGGCCGCGGCCGGGGCTTGATCAGGATCTGTCATGGTGCGCTCCCTGCCGAACTCAATTCGGCAAACTACGCCAGCGCGCGGCGGCTGATAAGGCGGCGATGGTAGGGGGGCGGTCGGACGCGGCGTTGATGAAGAACCCTCTGCTCGACACAGGTCATGGCCGGGCTTGTCCCGGCCACCCACGCACACAGGCAAGGCGGCCGATGTTGCCGTGGATGGCCGGGACAAGCCCGGCCATGACGTGGAGAGGTGGTCTCATTTCCGCGACGCCGTTGGCGTGGGCGACGAACCAACTACCTCGGCAGCGTGGTCAGGCCCATCAGGGCCTGATCGATGGCGCGGGCGCAGAGCCGGCCTTCGCGGATCGCCCAGACGACGAGCGATTGGCCGCGGCGCATGTCGCCGGAGGCGAATACTTTCGGCACCGAGGTCTGGAAGTCGGTGGTGGCGGCGTTGACGTTGCCGCGCGGGTCGAGATCGACGCCGAGCGACTTCAACAGCCCCTCATGCACCGGATGCACGAAGCCCATCGCCAGCAGCACCAGATCGGCCTTCAGCTCGAATTCGGTGCCGGGCAGCGGCTGAAATTTGCCGTCGACGCGGACGCAATGCAGCTTGCCGACTTTGCCGTCGGTCCCCTCGAAGGCCTGCGTCAGCACCGCGAAATCGCGCACCGCGCCCTCGGCCTGGCTCGACGAAGTACGCATCTTCTGCGGCCAGTTCGGCCAGGTCAGCGCCTTGTCCTCGCGCTCCGGCGGCGCCGGCATGATCTCGATCTGGGTCACCGACTTGGCGCCCTGGCGGAACGACGTGCCGATGCAGTCCGAGCCGGTGTCGCCGCCGCCGATCACCACGACATGCTTGCCGGTGGCGAGAATTTCCGGCTTGTCGCCGAGCGGCTCGCCGGCGACGCGGCGGTTCTGCTGGGTGAGGAAATCCATCGCGAAGTGGATGCCGGAGAGCTCGCGGCCGGGGATCGGCAGATCGCGCGCGGCTTCCGAGCCGCCGGTCAGCGCCACCGCGTCGTAGTCCTTGAGAATCTGCTTGGCATCGACCGCGCCGGGGGCCGAGCCGCCGACCGGGGAATTGTAGTGGAAGGTGACGCCCTCGCCTTCCATCTGCGCGACGCGGCGGTCGATCAGATGCTTTTCCATCTTGAAGTCGGGAATGCCGTAGCGCAGCAAGCCGCCGGCCTTCGCCAGCTTCTCATAGACGTGGACCTCGTGGCCGGCGCGCGCCAGCTGCTGCGCGCAGGCGAGGCCCGCAGGACCGGCGCCGATCACCGCGACCTTCTTGCCGGTCTTCACCGCGGCCGGCTCCGGCTTCAGCCAGCCATTCTCCCAGGCGCGATCGACGATGGCGCATTCGATGGTCTTGATGGTGACCGGGTTGTCGTCGATGTTCAGCGTGCAGGACGCCTCGCACGGCGCCGGACAGATCCGGCCGGTGAATTCCGGGAAGTTGTTGGTGGAGTGCAGGTTGCGCGACGCCTCCTGCCAATTGTCCTGATACACCAGATCGTTGAAATCCGGGATCTGGTTGTTGACCGGGCAGCCGGTGGTGCCGGGCGCCACCGCGCCGGTGCCGTGGCAATACGGGATGCCGCAATTCATGCAGCGCGCGGCCTGGTCGCGGGTGTCCTTCTCGTTCAAAGGCACGACGAACTCGTTGTAGTTCGTCACCCGCTCGGCGACCGGCGCGTAGGGCCGGTCGTGCCGGTCGATTTCCAGAAAACCCGTGATCTTGCCCATCGAAACCTAACGCCCCCGAAAACCAGAATCCCAAACTGTTAGCGCGCGCGTCGCGCCAGTGGAAACGCGCTCCCCTCTCCCATGGGGAGAGGGTTGGGGTGAGGGGGTACGGTCTATCGTTAGGCCGTAACCCCTCACCCGACCGGCTTCGCTGCGCTCAGCCGGTCGACCTCTCCCCATGGGAGAGGTGGCCGAACTCGCGCGCCGCGGACTTCAATTCCTCGAGCGGCTCGTAACTACGCGCCGATCGCGATCTTCGGCTCCTCGGCCTGCTTGGCCTTCAGTTCGCGCAGCGCGCGGCGATACTCCACCGGCATGATCTTGCGGAACTTGGGCAGGTAGTCGGTCCAGTTCGCAAGAATATCCGCGGCGCGCTTCGAGCCGGCGAGCTTGGCATGGCGGCTGATCAGAATGTGCAGCCGTTCGACGTCGGAACTGAGCAGGTCGGCGAACACGTCGACCCGGCCGTGGGCTTCGAGATCGCCGGACTGGTGATAGGTGCCTTCGTTGATCAGCTCTTCCGACAACACGGGTTCGAGCTCGACCATCGCCATGTTGCACAGCTTCGGGAACATGCCGTCTTCGTCCAGCACGTAAGCCACGCCGCCCGACATGCCGGCGGCGAAGTTGCGGCCGGTCTTGCCGAGCACCACGACGATGCCGCCGGTCATGTATTCGCAGCAATGATCGCCGGCGCCTTCGACCACGGCCACCGCACCCGAGTTGCGCACCGCGAAACGTTCGCCGGCGATGCCGCGGAAGTAGCACTCGCCCTCGATCGCGCCGTACATCACCGTGTTGCCGACGATGATCGACTGCTCCGGCACGATGCCGGACTCATGCGGCGGGCGGACGATGATGCGGCCGCCGCTAAGGCCCTTGCCGACATAGTCGTTGGCTTCGCCTTCCAGATCGAAGGTGACGCCGCGCACCAGCCAGGCGCCGAACGCCTGACCGGCGGTGCCCTTGAACGCGACATGGATGGTGTCGTCGGGCAATCCCGCGTGGCCGTAGATCTTCGCCACGGTGCCGGACAGCATCGCGCCGGCCGAGCGGTTGGTGTTGTTGATCTCGATCTCGAACTTCACCGGGGCGCCGCGGTCGATCGCCGGCCGCGCCTTTTCGATCAGGGTGCGGTCGAGCACCTTGCCGAGGTGATGGTCCTGGGTCTCGGTGTGGAAGATCTTCTGCCCCGGCAGTTCCTTCTGGCGATGGAACAGCTTGGAGAAGTCGAGCCCCTTGGCCTTCCAATGCGCCACCAGCGCCTTGTGGTCGAGCATCTGGGTCTGGCCGACCATCTCGTTGAACGAGCGATAGCCAAGCTGCGCCATGATCTCGCGGACCTCTTCGGCGACGAAGAAGAAGTAGTTGATGACGTGCTCGGGCTGGCCGGTGAAGCGCTTGCGCAGCACCGGGTCCTGGGTCGCGACGCCGACCGGGCAGGTGTTGAGATGGCACTTGCGCATCATGATGCAGCCGGCCGCGATCAAGGGCGCGGTGGCAAAGCCGAATTCGTCGGCGCCGAGCATCGCGCCGATCACCACGTCGCGCCCGGTGCGGAAGCCGCCGTCGACCTGCACGACGATGCGCGAGCGCAGCCGCTCGCGCACCAGGGTCTGGTGAGTCTCAGCCAGGCCGATTTCCCACGGCGAACCTGCGTGCTTGATCGACGTCAAGGGCGACGCGCCGGTGCCGCCGTCGAAGCCCGCGATGGTGACGTGGTCGGCGCGCGCTTTCGCCACGCCCGCCGCCACCGTGCCGACGCCGATTTCGGAGACCAGCTTGACCGACACCGCGCCGGCCGGATTGACGTTCTTCAGGTCGTAGATCAGCTGCGCCAGATCTTCGATCGAGTAGATGTCGTGATGCGGCGGCGGCGAGATCAGGCCTACGCCCGGCGTCGAATGCCGCACCTTGGCGATGGTGGCGTCGACCTTGTGGCCGGGCAACTGACCGCCTTCGCCGGGCTTGGCGCCCTGCGCCATCTTGATCTGCATCATGTCGGAGTTGACGAGGTACTCCGTGGTCACGCCGAACCGGCCGGAGGCGACCTGCTTGATCGCCGAGCGCATCGAATCGCCGTTGGCCATCGGCTTGAAGCGGTCGCTCTCTTCGCCGCCTTCGCCGGTGTTGGACTTGCCGCCGATCCGGTTCATCGCGATCGCGAGCGTGGTATGCGCCTCGCGCGAGATCGAACCGAACGACATCGCTCCGGTGGCGAAACGCTTGACGATCTCGGAAGCCGGCTCGACTTCGGCGAGCGGCACCGGCTTGCGCTTTTCGTCCTCGGCGGTCTTGAACTTGAACAGCCCGCGCAGCGTCAGCAGCCGCTCGGATTGCTCGTTGAGGATCTTGGCGAACGCCTTGTAGCGCTCCAGCGAATTGCCGCGCACCGCGTGTTGCAGCGCCGCCACGGTCTCGGCGTTCCAGGCGTGGTCCTCGCCGCGGGTGCGGAAGGCGTATTCGCCGCCGACATCGAGCGCGGTCTTGTAGATCTGCACGTCGCCGAACGCGTCGGAATGCCGGCGCACGGTTTCCTCGGCGATTTCGGTCAGACCGACGCCTTCGATCCGGGTGTGGGTGCCGGCGAAGTACTTGCAGACGAAATCCTGCTTCAGCCCGACCGCGTCGAAGATCTGCGCGCCGCAATAGGACTGATAGGTCGAGATGCCCATCTTCGACATCACCTTCAACAGGCCCTTGCCGATCGACTTGATGTAGCGCTTGACGATCTCGTAGTCTTCGAGCTGGACCGGCAGCCGGTCCTTCATGGCGATGATGGTCTCGAACGCCAGATAGGGGTTGATGGCTTCGGCGCCGTAACCGGCCAGACAAGCGAAGTGATGCACTTCGCGCGGTTCGCCCGACTCGACGACGAGACCGACTGAAGTACGCAGCCCGACGCGGATCAGATGGTGATGCACGGCGGCGCAGGCGAGCAGCGACGGGATCGGAATCCGGTCGGCGCCGGCGGCGCGGTCGCTCAAGATGATGATGTTGATGCCTTCACGCACCGCGGCTTCGGCGCGCGCCGACAATTCGTCGAGCACGTGCTCGAGGCCCGCCGCGCCGAGCCCGGCGTGGAAGGTGGTGTCGAGGGTGCGCGACTTGAAATGCGGATCGCCGATCTCGGAGATGGCGCGGATCTTTTCCAGATCGGCGTCGGTGAGGATCGGCTGGCGGACTTCGAGCCGCTTGGTGACGGCGCGGCCTTCGAGGTCGAACAGGTTCGGCCGCGGCCCGATGATCGAGAACAGGCTCATCACCAGCTCTTCGCGGATCGGATCGATCGGCGGATTGGTCACCTGGGCGAAGTTCTGCTTGAAATAGGTGAACAGCTGCTTCGGCTTGTCCGACAGCGCCGACAGCGGCGTGTCGTTGCCCATCGAGCCCGAGGCTTCCTCGCCGGTGGAGGCCATCGGCGTCATCAGGATCGAGATGTCTTCCTGGGTGTAGCCGAACGCCTGCTGGCGATCCAAGAGCGGCAGGTTGGAGCGCTGCGCCGAGACCGGCGCGGCCGGCAGGTCTTCCAGCACGATCTGGGTGCGGTTGAGCCAATCGCGATAGGGCTGGCTGGCGGCGAGCTGCGCCTTGATCTCGTCGTCCGGAATGAGCCGGCCCTGTTCGAGATCGACCAACAGCATCTTGCCGGGCTGCAGCCGCCACTTGGTGACGATCTGGTCTTCCGGAATCTTCAACACGCCCATTTCCGACGCCATCACGATGCGATCGTCGCGGGTCAACAGGTAGCGCGCCGGGCGCAGGCCGTTGCGGTCGAGCGTGGCGCCGATCTGGCGGCCGTCGGTGAAGGCCAGCGCGGCCGGGCCGTCCCACGGCTCCATGATGGCGGCGTGATATTCGTAGAACGCGCGGCGTTGCTCATCCATCAACGGATTGCCGGCCCAGGCTTCCGGAATCATCATCATCACGGCGTGCGGCAGCGCGTAGCCGCCCTGCACCAGGAATTCGAGGCCGTTGTCGAAGCAGGCGGTGTCGGAGGCGCCCTCATAGGAAATCGGCCACAGCCGGCTGATGTCCTTGCCGTACAGCTCCGAATGCACCGAAGCCTGGCGCGCCGCCATCCAGTTGTTGTTGCCGCGCAGCGTGTTGATCTCGCCGTTGTGCGCCACCATGCGATAGGGATGCGCCAGCGACCAGGTCGGGAAGGTGTTGGTCGAGAACCGCTGATGCACCAGCGCCAGCGCGCTTTCGAAATCCTCTTCATGCAGGTCGGGATAGTAGCTGCCGAGCTGATCGGCGAGGAACATGCCCTTGTAGATCACGGTACGGCACGACATCGACACTGGGTAGTAGCCGGCGAGGCCGCGGTCGCGGCGCTGATAGATCGCGTGCGAGATCGACTTGCGCAGGATGTACAACTTGCGCTCGAAATCGTCGTCGGTCTTGATGTGGCTGCCGCGGCCGATGAACACCTGCATGTTGGCGGGTTCGGTCGGCTTCACGGTCTCGCCGAGCGAGGAATTGTCGACCGGCACCTTGCGCCAGCCGAGCAGCTTCAGCCCCTCGGCCTTGATCTGGTCGGCGATGATGCCCTGGATCACTTTGCGCCACGCGGTCTCGCGCGGCATGAACAGCGCGCCGACGGCGTATTCGCCCGGCGCAGGCAGCGCGAAGCCGAGTTCCTTGGCCTTGCGCGAGAAGAACGCGTGCGGAATCTGCACCAAGATGCCGGCGCCGTCGCCGGCGCGCGGATCGGCGCCGACCGCGCCGCGATGCTCGAGATTGCACAGGATGCGGATCGCGTCGCAGACGATCTGGTGCGACTTGACGCCCTTGATGTTGGCGATGAAGCCGACGCCGCAGGCGTCTTTTTCCTGCGACAGGTCGTACAGGCCCTCGGCCGGCGGACGCCAGCTATGCTCGCGCGCCGGCTCCGACGACGTTTCGGCCTGCGCATGCGCCGCGATGCTGTCGCGTTCGAACTCCGACCCGCTCATCTTAGTCCTCTCATCCGGCGAGGGACCTCGCCATTCTCGTCGCGCAGCTTGGGCGGCCGCGGCACCGTTTGGCCACCGCTCACACCCGCGAGCCACGATTTCGTAAATTCAGGCTGTGGCGCCTAATTTCCCAGTGACAACGGCAGCCTTATTCAACGTCTGAAACGACGTTGCAATCTCCAGGCCGGTTACCACCCGCAATTGAGACAGCGTTGCTGTCCTAGCCTGACCTTGCCAAATTTTTTTCTATCATACAAGCGCATGAAAGTCCTCCATTTGATGGAGAATGCCGGCCCGCCGCGCCGCGGATTCACGCCAAATCCGCCGCGATTGAGCCGTGGCGCCGCCGAAATCCGCGGCGAGGCTGCAAGCCGGTTGGCCGCCTGGCGATCCACTGCAACTCGCTCGCAGTTTCGAGGCGGGGCGGCGTCGGTTTGCAGGCGGCCTGGTGCGGGCGCGGGGGCGCGTCGAAGGAGAAAACCATGAAACGGTGGATGGGATGGGCGATTTCGGCCGCAGCGCTGCTCGGCGCGGGCTCCGCCGGCGCGCAGGCGCAGCCGCCACGGGAAATTCCGGCCGGCGTGATCCTGGTGTCGGATTTCGACGGCCCCTATGCGGCGATCCCGCCGGAGATGCCGGTGCCCTACGCAGCGGCGCTGCTGCCGCCGGAGGAGGTCTATGCGCTGCTGCGCGAGGCCGGCTATGCGCCGGTCGGCCGGCCGCGGCTGAGGGGGCTCACCTACAGCATCGCCGCGATCGATCTCGACGGCGCAGCCGGGCGGCTCCTGGTCGACGCCCGCTCTGGGCGGATCGTCCGCTTCATTCCGGCCGACGCCGACGCCAATGCCGGCTGGTATGCGCCGCGGCCGGTGCCGTCGTTCCGCGAGGTGCGGCCGCCGCGCCCGCCGCTGCCGGTGCCAAGGGTGGCGAGCCGCAGCCCGATCCCGCCGCTGCCTCGCCCGGCGCCGCCGCCTGTCGTTTCGCCGCCGGCGCCACCGATCGCCGCGCAGCCGTTGCCGGCACCTGCGCCTGCGCAGCAGACCGCGGCGGTGCCGAAACCCGCCGAGGCAGCGCCTGCGGCGCCAAGCACGCCGCCAGCCGCCGTGGCGGCCAAGCCGTCGCCGTCGATCCTGCCGACCCAGGAGATGCCACCGGTGCAGGGGCTGGAATAGGTCGCTCGAACGGGTCCGCGCGACCCGCGGGCCACAAAAAACGCCCCGGCGGACCGGGGCGTTTTGTAAATTCAGGCGGTGGGGCCACGCCCGTGGCCCATCCTTCGAGACACCCGGCTTCGCGCTGCGCGCTTCGCCGGGTTCCTCAGGATGACGCCGCTTGTGCGGATAGGCAGACCGCCGATCCGATCCCGGCGCCGTCATCCTGAGGTGCCCGAGCAAAGCTCGGGCCTCGAAGGATGCGGCTCCGGAGGGATCGGGACCGTCAGCGCCGTTACGCGGCCTTCTGGTTGTCGTTTTCGATCACCGGGGGCTGCGCCGGCGCCGCGATGCCGATCGGAATGGTCCGCGGCTTCTTGGCCTCGGGAATCTCGCGCGCCAGATCGACGTGCAGCAGGCCGTTCTCCAGCGTGGCGTTCTTCACCGTGACGTAGTCGGCGAGCTGGAAGGCGCGCTCGAAGGCGCGGGCGGCGATGCCGCGATACAGCACTTCCGCGGTGTTGCCGGCCTCGGGCGCGGATTTCTCGCCGCGAATGGTCAGGGTGTTTTCCTTGGTGACGATGGAGAGTTCGGCCGGCGAGAAGCCGGAGACCGCAACCGTGATGCGGTAATCGTTTTCGCCGGAGCGCTCGATGTTATAGGGCGGATAGCCCGGAGCTGCGGCCTCGCCGGAGGCCTGGTCGAGCAGCGAAAACAGCCGGTCGAAACCGACGGTGGAGCGATAGAACGGGGTGAGATCGAATGCACGCATGGTTTAGTCCTCCGAAAAGCGACTGTTGAGATAACCCGCCCGCCATCGGGCCGGGCTGTCGTCCTGTGTGCAGCCTGTGGGTTCTTCCGATCTTGCGATCGTCAGAACCACTAGTAGCGGCCTGCACGAAGATGATATGGGAGGGGTGTCGCTCGGTTCAAGAGCTGCAAAAAGCTTTGGGCCCGCGGGCTCAAAGCCCTTGATTTCCAGCACTTCTGCCCTAGCCGGACGGTTCATGACGCTCGTCTCGATTCCCGCCAATCCGGTCCCCGAAGACGCCGTCAGCGGCTTCATCAAAACGCCCGACGGCGCCGAGTTGCGGTTCGCGCGCTGGCCGCCGCCGGCCGGCCGCAAGGGCACGGTCTGCGTGTTCACCGGGCGCGGCGAACAGATCGAGAAGTACTTCGAGACGGTGCGCGATCTGCGCGACCGCGGCTTCGCGGTGGCGATCATCGATTGGCGCGGCCAGGGTCATTCGTCGCGGCGCTTGCGCGATCCGCGCAAGGGCTATGTCCGCGACTTCTCCGATTTCGAGACCGACGTCGAAGCCTTCGTGCAGCAGGTGGTGCTGCCGGACTGCCCGCCGCCGCATTTCGCGCTGGCGCATTCGATGGGCGGCGCGGTGCTGCTGCGGATCGCGCATGCCGGCAAGCGCTGGTTCGACCGCATCGTGCTGTCGGCGCCGATGATCGACCTGCCCGGCCGCGCCACCACGCTGCCGGTGCGGCTGCTGCTGCGCACGCTGCGGCTCGCCGGCCAGGGCGGCAATTACGTCCCGCGCGGCAACGATCAGCTGGCCGGAACGGGTCCGTTCGCCAACAACCAGCTGACCAGCGATCCGGTGCGCTACGCCCGCAACGCCGCGATCCTCGCCGAAGATCCGACGCTCGGCATCGGCTCGCCGACGGTGGCCTGGGCCGACACCGCATTCCGGGCGATGCACGGCTTCAAGGCGGCGAATTTCCCGGCGCGGATCCGGCAGCCGATCCTGATGATGGCGGCCGGCCTCGACACCGTGGTGTCGACGCCGGCGATCGAGGAGTTCGCCTATCATCTGCGCGGCGGCGCGCATCTGGTGATCGCCGGCGCCAAGCACGAAATCCTGCAGGAGCAGGACCGCTATCGCGGCCAGTTCTGGGCGGCGTTCGATGCCTTCGTGCCGGGCACCGCGCTGTTCAAATGACAGCCGGTCGCAGCGTCGCTGCAACGAGTTGGCGCGGCAACGCGTTGCGCTGCGACGATTGGACGATTCGCGCCTCCATCAATCGGCCTATGTTCCGCGCTGAACCGCTTTCAGTTTCCGATTCCTCACTTAGAGATCCCCTCGCATGAAAATCCGTAAAGCCGTCTTCCCGGTCGCCGGTCTCGGCACCCGCGTCCTGCCCGCCACCAAGGCGATGCCCAAGGAAATGCTGACCATCGTCGACCGGCCGCTGATCCAATACGTCGTCGACGAGGCCAAGGAGGCCGGCATCGAGCACTTCATCTTCGTCACCGGCCGCAACAAGGGCATGATCGAGGACCATTTCGACCGCCAGTTCGAATTGGACGCGACGCTGAAGGGCCGCAACAAGACCGCCGAGATGGAGATGCTGGCGCGGGACCAGCCGGAAGCCGGCGCGATGAGCTTCACCCGCCAGCAGGCGCCGCACGGCCTCGGCCACGCGGTGTGGTGCGCCCGCGACATCGTCGGCAACGAACCGTTCGCGGTGGTCCTGCCGGACGAACTGGTGCTGAACTCGCCGGGCTGCCTCGCCCAGATGATCGCCGCCGCCGAGAAGCTCGGCGACAAGGCCAATGTCGTCGCGGTCGAGCAGGTGCCGACGCATCTCACCCATAATTACGGCATCTGCGGCGTCGGAGCGCGCAACGGCAACATGTTCGAAATCGACGGCATGGTTGAGAAGCCGCCGCAGGGCACCGCGCCGTCGACGCTGTCGATCTCCGGGCGCTACATCCTGCAGCCGGAGATCTTCAAGATCCTGGAGACCCAGGAGCGCGGCGCCGGCGGCGAGATCCAGCTCACCGACGCGATGATCGGGCTGTCGAAGACGCAGAAATTCTACGGCGTCGAATTCGAAGGCGAGCGTCACGACTGCGGCTCCAAGGCCGGCTTCCTGCGCGCCAACATCGCCTTCGCGATGCAACGCCCGGATCTGCGCGACGAACTCCGCGCCACCATGGAGCGCTATCTGGCGCAGTGAGGCGGCCGCGCGGCGGCAGATTCCGCGGTTTGATGAAGAGGGATCGTGTCCCGGACGCGGTGCCGCGTGCTTCACGCGGCGTCGCGAGCCGGGACCATTCCAAGCGCTGCGTTGCGTAACGGCCCGGGCTCGTCGTGCATCGCGCCGCAAGGGCGGCACGATGCGCGCCGTCCGGGGCACGCTCAAACGACGGCGTCATTCCGGGGCGCGAGAGCGTCAGCTCGAGCGAACCCGGAATCTCGCTCCGCGTGAAAGAGTCAGGCCCTGGGGCAAGATTCCGGGTTCGCTCGCCCAAGGGCTCGCGCCCCGGAATGACCGACTGATTGTTGAGGGTCGCTTTGGCCGGATGTCGTTCGCTTTGCCGCTGTCCGGCAAGGCGCCGCCGCGCGGCGCTACGCCACCAGCGGCCATTCCCGCGCCGGGGTCGACAGCACCGAGCGGTTGCGGCCGCTGGCCTTGGCCGCATACAGCGCCTTGTCGGCCGCCTCCACCAGCACCGACCATGGCGTCGCCGGACCGGGCGTCAGGCTAGCGGTGCCGACGCTGATGGTGACGCCGGTCTGGTCAACCGACCATTGCTCGACCTTGCTGCGAATGGTCTCGGCGACCGACAGCGCGGCGATCGCGCTCAAGCCGGGCAGCAGCACGGCGAACTCCTCGCCGCCGAACCGCGCCGCGCAATCGCCGACCCGGTGCACCGAATCGGCGATGCAGACCGCGATGCCGATCAGCATCTGGTCGCCGGCCTGGTGGCCGAAGCTGTCATTGTAGCTCTTGAAGTGATCGGCATCGATCATCAACAGCGCCACCGGGGTCTGCAGCCGCTGCGCGCGGCGCCACTCGTCCTCGATCGCGGCATCGAATTTGCGGCGGTTGGTGAGCCCGGTCAACGGGTCGGTGATCGACAATTCCTCCAGCCGCTGCTCGGCGCGGGCGCGGCGGTCGATCTCGCGGATCAGGAAGATGGTGACGCCGGCGACGAAGCTCGCCAGCACCAACAGGATGGCGCCGAGCCGGATCGCTTCCTTGCGCCACAGGCTGAGAATGTTGCGCCACGGCTTGCCGACCAGCACCACCAGCGGATGGCTGCTGTCGCTCCAGACATACATCCGCGGCACGCCGTCATCGAGGCCGGTGCCGGAGAACCAGCCGCTGCGGCGCGCCAGGGTCTCGATCACGCCGGCGACCTGGCTGAAATCCTTGCCGACCACGTCGAGGTCGAACGGCCGGCGCATGATGATGACGCCGCCATGGGTGAGGATCGACACCACGTCCAGCTCGTCGAGCCGCAGCCGGCCGAACAGGTCGTGAAAATAGCCGAGCCGGATAGCGCCGACCACCACGCCGTTGAAGTCGCCGTTCGGCGTCGCGATGCGGCGGCTCAGCACGATCGAATAGCCGCCCTGGTGCAGCATCGGCCGGCTGATGAAGAGACCGACGTCGGGATTGTCGCGATGGGCGGTGAAGAACTCCTCGTCGCCGCGGCGCTCCGGCGCGGGCTTCAGGGTGGAGGCGTCGAGGCTGAGGTTGCCGGCGGCGTCGAACACCTGGATCGGGCTGAAATGCGGGGCGGTGGTGGTGCGATCGAACAGGATCAGGTGCAGGATCGGCTTGCTGACTTCGGCGAGTTCCGGCAGCGCCAGGTTCTTCACCACCGACTGCAGCGACTTGTCGTATAATTCGACATTGCGGTTGACGTCGGCATCGATGGTGGCCGACAGATTTTCCATGGTCTGGCGTGCCAGTTCCTCGGTGCTGCGGCGCATGTCGAGCAGCACGCTGCCGCACACCGCGGAAAACGCCAGCACCGTCACGACCAGCGAAATCACCAGCAATTTCGAGGACAATTGCCAGCGAAAGGTGCGACGTCGTAGCCATCTGAGTGCAATCGGCAGTTCCATGTTTGAACAAATGCGCCCCAATTCCTTGCCGAGCGCTTAAGTAGTTGCACCAGGGGCTCGATCGGTTAACGAAGTCTTGCGGACCGCCCGAGGCGGCCCGCACCGCCCGCTAGATTGATGCTAAGATCTTGAAGTCATTGAGGACAACGACGTGAACCCGTACGCCCCGTTACGCGACTATCTGCAGCAGCAGACGCTGCCCGAGCTGGTGCTGAGCCTCGATCAGATCGAGGAGATTCTCGGCTTTGCGCTGTCGCGGGCGTCGCACCGCGCCTCGTGGTGGGACACCGCGCGGGCGCCCGACGAAAAGATGCCGCAGCGCGAGGCCTGCCTCGAAGCCGGCTACATCGCCACGCGGCTCGCCGACGGCAAGGGCATCCGCTTCCGCAAGATCCAGCAGCCGCGCTCGCGCCGGCCGGGCTGAAGCCGCAGCGTGAGCCTGCCTCGCAATGACGAATTCGAGCAGCCGACTTCAGTGAAAGCCTATGCGGTGCGCGCTGGGGCCGAATGGCGGCCTCATCCCCGGGCGGCAGTCCGTCAGTGCTGCAGCCGCACCCCGAGCATCACCACATTGGCCGAATAGCTGTTGCCGGGCAGGTTGGAATCCAGCCATTCGTGGCGCAGCTCGGCCTTGAGCTGGAACGAGCGGTTCAGCTTGTAGACCAGGTTGCCGGACACCGAGCCGAAATGGTCGAGCCGCGTCGAGCCCTGATAGTCGGCGCTGCCATAGGTGAACTTGCCGATCGCGGTCAGCCAGCGGCGGAAATCGTGATCCACTTCCGCGGTGTAGCTGCGGGTCAGCACCCCGGACACCCCGGCCAGTGTCGATTCGTCGACCGAGGTGTTGGCGAACACCTTGAACGAGGTCAGCGGCGTCGCCGCCCACACCAGCGAGCCGGCGGTCAACAGGCCGGTGAGCTTCTCCAGCCGCGGATCGTTGTAGCTGCGCGCGGTGTAGCCGATCGACATTTCGCCGGTCAAAAGCCGGGTAAATTCGAAGCTGGTGCCGCCCTTGACGTAGCCGCCGGTTGAGTCCCGCTGATAGCCGCTGCGGTCGATCGCCTCGTCGTGCACCCGGCTGTCGTATTCGACCTCGGTAAACGGCTTCAGTCCCGGCATCAGGTCGTAGCTGACCCGGGCGACGCCGCCATACTGGTTGAAATTGCGGTCGGAGTTCGAGAAGCTGGAGCCGTCGGTGAGCTGCGACTGCTGATAGGTGGTGCGGTCGACGGTGCCGGCGCCGGAGACCTGCAGCCGGTTGAAGCTCTGATCGAAGCCGGCCGAGGCGCCGGTGTTCAGCGCCAGCGGATATTTCGACAGCCCGAAGTCGAGGTTCGGGCTGCCTGGATTGTCGGTGAACAGCCGCATCCGCAACTGCCCGAGCAGCCTGGTGTCGCGCGACACGTCGAGCCGGCCGTCGACATGGCCGTCGAAGCTCGGGCGGTCGAGATTGCTCGGCGCCGAGGAGGCCGAATTGGCGTCGGGCGGCAGCGTGGTGCCGTAGCCGGTGTAGGAGCCGCGCAGATCGGCGACCAGCGCGTGGCGCTCCCAGTCCGAGGTCACCATCAGCTCCGGGGCCACGACGTAGAACGCCGAGCCCTTGGCGGGTCCGGACACCCGCCCCGGATTGCTGTCATAGCCGCCTGAGACGTCCAGCGCGGATTTGAACAGGAAGCTGCCGGCGTAATCGCCGACCGGGCCGAACGGATCGTCGTCGACCTTGAGCGCGCGGCGGGTCGGCTGGCCGACCACGGTGCCGGCCATCGACGGCGCGATCGGCGCGCGATGCGCAGTCGCCGACGGCGGCCGCGGCCGCTGCGGCGCGGGCTGCGCGATCACCGCCGGGCTACCGGGGCCGACGCTTCGCGGCCGCGGCGCGCCCGGATAGAAGCGCTGCGGCCGGCGGCGGCGGTTCAGCGAATCATAGCCGCTGTCGGAGGCGCCGGCGGCGGCCGGGGTGCCATAGGTCGGAATCCGGCCGATCCGTGACGGCGCCATCGGCTCGGCGTCGGGCTGCGCGGGGTCGGGATTGGGCTGGTTTGAACGGGCCTGGTTCAGCCGGAGCTGGTCCCCAGCCTGGGCGGTGCGGCGCAGCGGCAGGTTCTGCGGGGAGACGAATCCGCCCGGTTGCGGGCTGAGCAGTTCCGGGGTGAGGCTCTGCGCCAAGGCGTCGGCGGTGCCGAGCCAGCCGAGCAGCAGGCATGCCGAGGCCGTGCGCCATCCTCTCGCGCACCTCAGGCGGCCCTTTGCTGGCCCCGGCTTCACCATAAAACTCCACCAGATCAATGCTTTGCGGGTCTGGCGCGGGGATTTCGCCACGCCCCTCCGACCGGCATCGTTAAGGCAGTTAAAACAATTATGGTTAATGACAGGTTGAGAGCCGGAGGCCGCGGTTTCGCTTCGGCGACCGCGGCGTGCTAGACAGGCGCCCGAAGCGCTTCTGCTTCAGTCCTGGGAACGCATTATGTCCATGTCGAAACCCCGGAGTGCGAAGTCCTCCATGACCGATCAGGCGACCGACGCCATCGCCTCGGCGTTGCGCACGCTCGAGGCCGAAGAGAGCGGCGTCAACGCGCTCGCCGCGGCGCTGAAATCCGATCTCGGCCCCGCCTTCATCGCCGCCGTCAATCTGATCAACAACGCCAAGGGCCGGTTGATCGTCACCGGGCTCGGCAAGTCCGGCCATATCGGCCGCAAGGTCGCCGCCACTTTCGCCTCCACCGGCACCCCGGCGTTCTTCGTCCACGCCGCCGAGGCCAGCCACGGCGATCTCGGCATGATCACCGCCGACGACGTCATCCTGGCGATGTCGTGGTCCGGCGAGCAGCCGGAAATGAAGAACCTGATCACCTACGCCAAGCGCTTCAAGATCGCGCTGATCGCGATGTCGGCGGACGGCGAGTCCACGCTCGGCCAGGCCGCCGACGTCTCGCTGATTCTGCCGAAGGCGCGCGAGGCCTGCCCGCACAATCTGGCGCCGACCACCTCCTCGGTGATGCTGCTTTCGCTCGGCGACGCGCTGGCGATCGCTCTCTTGGAAGGCCGCGGCTTCACCTCGATCGATTTCAGCGTGCTGCATCCTGGCGGCAAGCTCGGCGCGATGCTGAAATTTGCCCGCGACCTGATGCACAGCGGCGAGGCGATCCCGCTGAAGCCGCTCGGCACCAAGATGTCGGACGCGCTGGTGGAGATGTCGTCGAAGGGCTTCGGCTGCGTCGGCATCACCGATCCGCGCGGCCAGGTGGTCGGCATCGTCACCGACGGCGATTTGCGCCGGCACATGCGCGCCGACCTGATGACCGCGCTGGTCGACGAGGTGATGACCAAGAACCCGAAGACCATCAGCCCGTCGCTGCTGGCCAGCGAGACCTTGGAGATCCTCAACTCCTCGAAGATCACCGCGCTGATCGTCACCGAAGCCAAGAAGCCGGTCGGCATCGTGCATCTGCACGATTTGTTGCGCGCCGGCGTGGCGTAACGTTTCGGCGTTTCGCGGCGTCATCCTTCGAGGCTTTTCCGCAGCGCATCCGCGCTGCTGAAAAGCGTCTCGGGATGACGAGTCAGGCCATGAGGCGGACTACAGCTCGACGATCAAGCCGTCGCTGGCGGCGGTGTGTTGCACCGTGTCGAGCTTGCGCAGCATCTCGTCGCTCATGTGGGTGAGGATCAGCCGCCGCGGATTGATTTCCGGCAGGTGGGTTTCCAGCACCTTCAGGCTGAGGTGGTTCTTCACCGGCCGGTCGTAGGTATAGGCCTCGGCGATGAACAGGTCGGCGTCGTGGCCGGCGGCGACCAGCGTGTCGGTCCATTGGGTGTCGCCGCTATAGGCCAGCGTGCGCCCCCCGGCCTCGATCCGATAGGCGTGGAACGGGCCGCCGGAATCGCCGTGCACCACCGGAAACGCCGTGACCTTCACGGCGCCGAATTCGCGGGTCTCGTTCGGCTCAATGGCCGCCACCGACAGCTCGAAATGCTGCTTGGTCGAGGAGGAGTTCTCGAACATCGCCTCCATCAGCCTTGTCAGCCGCAGCTCGATGCCGGGCGGACCGGCGATCACCAGCGGCCGTTTGCGTTTGCCGAACTGCGCCTCCAGCAGCAGGAACGGCACCCCGCCGAAATGGTCGGCGTGGAAATGCGTGATCAGGACGAGGTCGATGTCGTCGCGCAGGATGCCGTAGCGCTTCAGCGCCGGCAGCGACGAGGCGCCGCAGTCGATCAGGAAATTGACCTGCTCGCCGCTGACGTGAAAACAGGTATTGAGCCGGCCGCCGGAGCCGAACGCATCGCCGCAGCCGACAAAACGCAGTTGCATCGGGTTATCCGCTGATCCCTGACCGCCGGGGCGTCAGCCTAGGGTTTTCCCGGCGGAAACGATACCCGTACCATAGCCGGATAACGCCAGGCCTGCAGCAGGCCGCGGATCAGCAGGAACAACAGGAAGGCGATCCACAGCCCGGCATTGCCGAGCGGGATCAGCAGATACCAGGCGGCGAGGTACGCCGCGAACGCCGCCAGCATCAGGTTGCGCATCTCGCGCGCCCAGGAGGCGCCGATATAGATCCCGTCATAGCAATAGGCCAGCACGCCGCAGGCCGGCGCCAACGCCGCCAGCAGCATGAACTGCCGCGCCGCGCTGCGCACCTCCGGGCTGGTGGTGACGATGTCGATCAGCGCATTGCCGGTGAGCGCGAACAGCGCGGAGACCGCGATGCCGAACAGCGTGCTCCAGCCGAGCACCAGCTTCACCGCCTTGCCGAAGGCCAAGCGGTCGCGGGCGCCGAAACTCTGGCCGCAGAGCTGCTCGGCGGCGTTGGCGAGGCCGTCGAGGAAGAACGAGCCGATCATCAGGAAATTGTACAGCACCGCATTGGCGGCGAGCGTGAGATCGCCGGCATGGGCGCTCTGCGAAGTGAAGAACAGGAACGCCGCGATCAAGGCCGCGGTGCGGATCAGGATGTCGCGGTTGACCACCAGCATTCGCGACAGCCGGGCGCGATCGAACAACAGCTCGCGCTTCACGCCGATCCGGCCGCCCAGGATCGACCAGGCGATGATCAGCCCGGCGACCAGGCCGCAGGATTCCGCGATCACGGTGGCGATCGCGGCGCCGGCGATGCCCTTGCCGATCCCAAGTACCAGGAACAGCGTGAAGCCGATATTGACGAGGTTGATGCCGACCTGAACCGCCAGCGCCAGCCGCGGCCGCGCCTGGCCGATCAGCCAGCCGAGCACGACGTAGTTGCCCATGATCATCGGCGCCGACCACAGCCGGATGAAGAAGTATTCGCGCGCCGCGGTGGTCACCGCCTCGCTGCCGCCCATCAGGCTGAAGATCACCGCGGCCAGCGGCACCTGCAAGGCGACCAGCGTGACGCCAATGGCGCCGCCGAGCAGCAACGCGCGCAGCCCCACCGCGCGGACTTCGTCGCGGTCGCCGGCGCCGAGCGCCTGCGCGGTGAACGCCACCGTCGCCATGCGGAGGAAGCCGAACAGCCAGAACAGGCAATCGAACGCCGCCGACGCCAAAGCGACGCCGCCGAGCAGATGCGGATCGCCGAGCCGCCCGATCGCGGCGGTGGAGACGATGCCTAAGAGCGGCGTGGTGAGATTGGCCAGCATCGCCGGACCGGCGATGGCGAACACCCGCCGGTGGCTGACGCTGACGCCCGGCGACACGCGCCGACCTTAAGCGCGCGGCGAGCCGAACAATCGCGATAACAGCCAGATCGGGATCACCACCACGGCGCCGAGCAGGAAGTAGCGCCACAGTCCGTTGACGGCGTCGAAGCCGAGGTCCCAGATGCGGACGAACAACAGCCGGATGCTGGTGATGATGTTCCAGGGATCGAAGCCGATCGCCGCCAGCACGACGCCGACCAACAGCGACATCAGCGCCAACCGGCCCGCCACCGCGAGCGGCGAGCCGCCGAGAAACCGGGTCAGCCCGTCGTCGCGCGCCGGCAAATCTCTCATGTCGTTTGGCATCGATCCTCCCGCGCGCAGCTGAACCCGCGCATCATAACAAGTGAAACGCAGATGGGGAACCTGAGGGGCGGCGTCAATGGCCGGCGTGCCGTCGCGGCGAGCACGATGCGCCGAGCACGGCGAACACGATGAGCCGTCGCGCCGAGGGCGGTGCGCTCTCGGGTCGAGCGCGGTGCGCCCCCTCCCCGAGCACGGCACGCTCCCTCCCCCTTGCGGGGAGGGCTGGGGTGGGGGTCTGCAACGGAAGCGCTGCCATCGTGGCACCCCCACCCCCGCTCCCTCCCCGCAAGGGGAGGGGAGAACGCGCCGCGAATCGCGTTGGCGTTCGCGACCCACTCAAGACGCGGCTCAATCCAGCAGCCGCTGCAGCGTCTCCAGCCGGTCAGCGTCGCGCGGCGGCTTGTCCCAGCGCAGCCGGCTGATCCGCGGAAACCGCATCGCCACGCCGGATTTGTGCCGCGGCGAGCGCGCCAAGCCCTCGAACGCCACTTCCAGCACCAGGCCCTGATCGGGCGCGTGCACCACATGGCGGACGGGTCCGAATTTCTCCGCGGTGTTGCGGCGGACGAAGCGGTCGATCTGCAGCAGCTCTTCGTCGGTGAAGCCGAAATACGCCTTGCCGACCGGCACCAGCACGTCGCCGCCCTCGCCGTCCGTCCACACCCCGAAGGTGTAGTCGGAATAGAACGACGAGCGCTTGCCGTGGCCGCGCTGCGCATACATCAGCACGGCGTCGATGATGTGCGGGTCGTGCTTCCACTTCCACCATTGGCCCTTCGGCCGGCCCGGCAGATAAAGCGCGTCGCGGCGCTTCAACATCACGCCCTCGACCGCGTCGGCGTCAAGCCCGGCGCCGGCGCTGACCGGATCTTTTCGCGCGGCGCTTAGCCTCTCCCAATCGTCGAACGGGATCGTCGCCGACAGGTCGATGCGCGGATCGTCAAGCTCTGCGATGAAGGCTTCGAGTTTCCCGCGCCGCGCTTCGAACGGCAGCGTGCGCAGATCGTTTTCGCCGTCGCTCAAAAGGTCGTAGGCGCGCAGATGGATCGGATATTCCTTGAGGAGCTTTGACGTCACGGTCTTGCGGTTGAGCCGCTGCTGCAGCACGTTGAAGGTCTGCACCCGGCCCTCGCGCAATACTAAGAGCTCGCCGTCGATCGCGCCCGGCCGCCGCAGCGACGGCAGCAGATCCGGGAAGCTGTTGGTGATGTCCTCGCCGGTCCGCGAATACAGCCGCGAGACGATCTGGCCGTGCTGGTCGGCGCCGCTGACCGCCTGAATCCGGATGCCGTCCCATTTCCATTCGGCGATGTAGTCGGCGGCGTCGAGATTGCCGAAGTCGGCGTCCGCGATGGCGTGCGCCAGCATCACCGGCCGGAACGGCGCCGGATCGCGGTTGACCGGCTTGTCGGCGCGGCCTTCCAGCCAGGCGAATAGTTCGAGATAGGGCGGCGCGAGGCCGGGCCAGATCAGCTCGACGTCGTGCGGATCCTTGTCGCCGAGTGCCGCAGCCGCGGTCTTCGCCAGCCGCGCCGAGACGCCGATCCGCAGGCTGCCGGTGACGAGCTTCAAGAGCGCCCAGCGCCCGGTCTCGTCGAGCTCGTCGAGCCAGCGCGCCAACTGTGCCGGCAGCTCGGCCTTGCCGAGTGTGGCGAGCGTGGTGACGACGTCGGTCAGGGTTGGGGTGGGGTCGTTGCGGCGGCGTTCTTCACCTCTCCCCTCCGGGGAGAGGTCGGCTTGCGCCGCAAGGCGCGAGCCGGGTGAGGGGGTTAACTCTGTGCGATCTGGCAAGTCCCCCTCACCCGACCGGCTTCGCTGCGCTACGCCGGTCGACCTCTCCCCGGAGGGGAGAGGTAAAGACGAAGGCCACATCAGCGCCACCGTTTCCGACAGATCGCCGACGTAATCATACGACAATGCGAACAGCACCGGGTCGCTGCGGGCGGCGATCAGTTCGCGGATCAATCCCGGCTTGGCGTGCTTGAACGACAGCGCGCCGGTCAGCGCCGCCAGCGCGAAGCCGCGGTCGGGATCCTCGGCGCGATGCAGATAGCTGGTGATCAGCCGCAGCTTGTTGTTGCGGCCGGGCTCATAGGACAGACGGTCGAGCAGTTCGGCGAAGCGGTTCATGCCTCGGCGGCCTCGCTCGACGCCAACGCCGCATCGCCGTCCTCGTCGCCATAGCCCACCAGATCAAGCGGCCGCGCCCGCAGCCCCTGCGCGGTGCACCAATGCACCAAGGCGTCTTCCTGCCCGTGGGTGACCCAGACCTCGCCGGCGCCGGTGGCCTTGATCGTCTTCGTGAGGCCATCCCAGTCGGCATGGTCGGAAATCACCAGCGGCAGTTCGACGCCGCGCTGCCGCGCGCGCGCCCTCACCCTCATCCAGCCCGACGCAAAGGCGGTGACCGGATCGGGAAACCGCCGCGTCCAGATATCCGAGGTGGCGGACGGCGGCGCCAGCGTGATGGTGCCGGCGAGATCGGCCTTCTTGACGCCCTTCACCGCGCGCAGCTCGCCAAGCGGCACGCCGCGCCCGACGTAGTAATTGGTGATCTTCTCCATCGCGCCGTGCAGATAGATCGGCGCGTCATAGCCGACTTCGCGTAGCAGCGCGATCAGGCGCTGCGCCTTGCCGAGCGAATAGGCGCCGACCAGATGCGCGCGCTCCGGAAACAGTTTCACCGAGGCCAGCAGCTTGTCGACTTCGCCGGCGGCGTCGCCATGGCGGAACACCGGCAGCCCGAAGGTCGCCTCGGTGATGAACACGTCACAGGGAACCAGCTCGAACGGCGTGCAGGTCGGATCATGAGCGTCCTTGTAGTCGCCGGACGCCACGATGCAGGTGCCGCCGCAACTCACCGCGATCTGCGCCGAGCCCAGCACGTGGCCGGCGGGATGGAATGTCACCGTGACGTCGCCGAGCCTGAGCTCTTCGCCGTAGCGGATGGCCTGCGTGGAACCGGCAAAGTTCTCGCCGTAGCGCAGCCGCATCATGTCGAGGGTTTCGTGCGTCGCCAGCACCGCGCCGTGGCCCGGCCGCGCATGATCGGAATGGCCATGGGTGATCACCGCGCGCTCGACCGGCCGCACCGGATCGATATGGAAACCGCCGGGCTTGCAGCACAGGCCGGCGGCGACCGGCAGCAGGATGTCTTGTGGGCGCATTCCAGTTATATAGGCCGGCGTCGGGCTCATTCGAGGCGTGCAGATGGGTTCCTTGCAATGCCGACGCGGATCTTCATTTCATCGGGCGACATGATCGCCGACCGGCGGTTCGACTTCGCGCGCGATCTCGAGCTGCGCGGCGAGCTCGCGGCGGCCGAGCACCTCTACGTCCAGGCGACCGATCTGGCGCCGCGCTTCATCACCGCGTGGTTCACGTTGGGCGAGGTCCGCGAACGGCTCGGCGACCGCGATGGCGCGATCGCGGCGTTCCGCCAAGCGCAAGACTGCGACCCGGCCGACCGTCACGGCGCCGGGCTGCGGCTGATCCGGCTCGGCGCCGCCGCGCCTGCGCCGATGCCGACCACCTATCTGCGCACGCTGTTCGATCAATACGCGCCACGCTTCGAAGCGGCGCTGGTCGAGGAACTCGGCTATCGCGGCCCGTCACTGTTGCTCAAGGCGGTGCTGGCGACCCGCGCCGCGACGCGCCGGCCCGCCTATTTCCGCCGCGCCATCGATCTCGGTTGCGGCACCGGGCTCGCGGCGCGTGCCTTCGCCACGCAGACCGACGCCATCATCGGCTTCGATCTGTCGCCGGGCATGATCGAGCGGGCGCGCGCCACCGGGCTCTACGCCGCGCTCGAGGTGGCGGAGATCGTCGACGCGCTGCGGCGGCAGCGGGCCGGCAGCGCCGATCTGATCCTCGCCGCCGACGTGGTGATCTACCTGCACGACGTCGCGCCGCTATTGGCCGAAGTATTTCGCGTGCTGGCACCGGGCGGATTGTTGGCGCTGACCGCCGAGACCCATGACGGCGACGGCGTCGTGCTCGGCGCCGGCCTGCGCTACGCCCACGCCGCCGGGACGCTGCACGCGGCGATCGAAGCCGCGGGCTTGGTCGTGAAGCAGCTGGAGCGGGCGTCGGCGCGCAGCGAAGCCGGGGCGCCGGTGCCGGGGCTGGTGATCGTCGCGGCGAAACAATAGAGACTTTCGAATACGCGTGAGGAGCTTGAAGAGTCTCAGCCCGTCATCCCGGGACACGAGCAGCGAAGCTGCGCGTGAGCCCGGGAGCCAGTGCTCACCGCCCTGGAATACTGGATTCCGGACTTGCTCGTTCTAACGAACTCGCAATCCGGAATGACGACAGCATTTGTGTTGGGTGCTTCAATCCCAACTGAAAGTGCTCTAAAGGCCTCGCGCCCCGGAATGACGACTGTATTTGGCTTGGATGCTTTCATCGCAAACGAAAATGCGCGCGCGCCGCCGCCGACGAGCGCGGCGCAAACAAAAACCCCGGCCGCGAGGCCGGGGTTTTGCAGATCAGTTGGTCGCTGCGATCAGTACTTGGCGATCAGCATTGCCGATCAGTACTTGGCGATTAGTACCTGTCGCTCAGTACTTGGCGACCACCGGCGAATTGAAGTGATAGTTGATGCCGGTGCGGAAGATGTGCTCGGTGACCTTGGTGGTGTTGGGGAACGTACCGGCCGCGAAGTCGCTGCTGGTCGAGCCGAGGTCGAGGTAGAGATATTCGGTCTTCGAGGTCCAGTTCGGACCGACCAGGCCGAGCAGCGTGAACGGGGTTTCGATGCCGGCGCCGGCGGTCCAGCCGCTCGCGGTCTTCGAGATCGATTCGCTGCCGAACGGCGACACGATGGTGGTCTTCACGTTGCCGTAGGCGTAGCCGCCGGTGCCGTAGAACAGGGTCGAGCCGACCGAGTAGCCGAGCCGGCCGCGCACGGTGCCGAACCAGGGCAGCTTGGCGTCGTAGGCAACCAAGCCACCGAACACCGCGGTGTCGTTGTCGCGCTGGGTCGAACCCTGGAAGTCGGCCTCCAGGCCGTACACCCAGTTCGAGGCCTGCCAGTTGTAGCCGACCTGACCACCGCCGACGAAGCCGTCGAGGGCGAGATTGAACTGTTCGCTGAAGGGGCCGACGCCTGCGGTGCTGCGGTTGCGCGCGGAGGCGCTGCCGAAATTGCCGCCGAGATAGAAGCCGGTCCAGTTCGCGACCGGTGCCGGCGCGTACAGGCCGTTGCCGCCGATGCGATAGTTCAGGCCGACGCGGAAGATGTTCTCCCGCACGTTGGTCTGCAGGGTCTGGCCGAGGAAGCTGTCGGTCTTGTTGCCGAGATCGAGGTAGAGATATTCGATCTTGCCGGTCCAGTTGCCGCCCAGCGCCGCTTCAACGCCGCTGCCGATGGTCCAGCCGGTCAGCGTGCGCTTGCCGCTGTCGAACGCCGTGAAGCCCTCGGTCACGGTGGTGCGGACGTCGCCGGCCGCGAAGCCGCCGGTGAAGTAGTTCAGCACCGGACCGCGGGCGATACCGATGCGGCCGCGGGCGGTGGCGAACCAATCCAGCTTCTGGCTGTAGCTCACCGCGCCACCAAGCACCGAGGTGCGATTGTCGCTGAGGTCGGCGCCCTGGAAGTCGCCTTCGAGGCCGATCACCAGCGGTCCGAACAGCGAATTGGTCTGGTAGTTGTAGCCGATCTGGCCGCCGCCGAGCGCGCCGAACGGCTGCAGGTAGGAGGTATTGGTCAAGCCGGGCGCGATGTCATGGATGGCGCGGTCGCGGCCGAGCCCAACGCCGGCGTTGACGCCGACGTAGAAGCCGGTCCAGTCGTACACCTGGACGATCGGCGCCTTGTAATACGGGGCCTTGGTGGCCAGGTCGGCTGCCTGGGCGCTCACGGCCGTTCCGATAAGCGCGACGCCAGCGAGAATACGTTTCATGGTCCACCCCAATTGAATTGAACCCGAACCCTAGCCGAGCGCCCCGGCGCTGTCTGTGCCCGCGCAGCCACACCGCTCGGGAATCCGACATAAGGGACTGATCAGGCGCGTGGAATCGGGGTGCCGGGCGGCCTTGCAGAGGGCTGGCGGCGGCGTTTTCCGTCGCAAATTCAAGCGGATCGGTTCCCGCAGGCCGCGAATTGCGCAACAAGCTCAACCGTTTCCGACCGCGCAGCGCGGCGGCCTTCGGCGGCCCTCGACCTGGCCGATGCGAATGCCTAGCTTCGCGTGGTGCCGCCCGATGCCCCCGTTTCCCCGGATTCGCTGCCCGAGCGATTTGAGCGCTGGTTCGCAGCGCGCGGCTGGTCGCCGCGGCCGCATCAGCTGGAGCTGCTCGAGAAGGCCCGCGCGAAGCGCTCCGCCCTGCTGATCGCGCCGACCGGCGCCGGCAAGACGCTGGCGGGGTTTTTGCCGACCCTGGTGGAATTGAGCGGCCCTTCTCCTCACCTCTCCCCGCTTGCGGGGAGAGGTCGGATGACGCGCGAAGCGGGTCATCCGGGTGAGGGGGCGTCTCAACGTGACGAGACGCCCCCTCACCCGGCGCCGCAAGCTGCGCTTGCGACGCCACCCTCTCCCCGCAAGCGGGGCGAGGGGAAGAACGCGCGGGGCGAGGGAAGCAACGGCCTGCACACCCTCTACATCTCGCCGTTGAAGGCGCTGGCGGTCGACATCGCCCGCAACCTGGAAGCGCCGATCGCCCAGATGGGGCTGCCGATCAAGGTCGAGACCCGCACCGGCGACACCCCGGTGTCGCGGCGCGCCAGGCAGCGCAAATATCCGCCGGACATTCTGTTGACCACGCCGGAGCAGCTGGCGCTGCTGCTCGCCTCGGACGACGCGCCGTTCCTGTTCGGCGCACTGCAGCGCATCGTGCTCGACGAATTGCACGCGCTGGTGACCTCGAAGCGCGGCGATCTCTTATCGCTCGGCCTCGCCCGGCTGTGGCGGATCGCGCCGCAGCTGCGCGCCATCGGGCTGTCGGCGACGGTGGCCGAGCCGGACCAGCTCGCCCGCTTCCTGGTGCCGCAGCCGCCCGGCGAAACCGCCGCCGCCGACATCGTGATCGCCGGCGGCGCGGCGCAGCCGATCGTCGAGATGCTCGACACCAAGGAGCGGCTGCCATGGGCCGGGCATTCGGCGCGCCACGCGCTGGCTGAGATCTACGATCTGATCGGGCGCAACACCACCACGCTGGTGTTCGTCAACACCCGCAGCCAGGCCGAGATGCTGTTCCAGGAACTCTGGCGCATGAACGACGACAATCTGGCGATCGCGCTGCATCACGGCTCGCTCGACGTCGCGCAGCGCCGCAAGGTCGAGGACGCGATGTCCGCCGGCAAACTACGCGGCGTGGTCTGCACCTCGTCGCTCGATCTCGGGGTCGACTGGGGCGACGTCGATCTGGTGATCAATGTCGGCGCGCCGAAGGGTTCGTCACGGCTGATGCAGCGGATCGGCCGCGCCAATCACCGCCTCAACGAAGCCTCGCGCGCGGTGCTGGTGCCGGCCAATCGCTTCGAAGTGCTGGAATGCCGGGTGGCGATCGACGCGGTCGCCGAGAACGCGCAGGACACCCCGCCGCTGCGCTTAGGCGCGCTCGACGTGCTGGCGCAGCACCTCTTGGGCTGCGCCTGCGGCGAGCCGTTCCTCGCCGACGAGCTGTACGAAGAAGTGCGCAGCGCCGCGCCCTATGCCGAGCTCGCCCGCGCCGATTTCGACGACACCATCGATTTCGTAGCAACCGGCGGCTATGCGCTGAAGATCTACGAGCGCTTCGCCCGCATCAAGCAGGACAAAGAGGGCCGCTGGCGCGTCACCAATCCGCGGGTGCGGCAGATGTATCGCCTCAACGTCGGCACCATCGTCGAGGACACCATGCTGAAGGTGAAGCTGGTGCGCTCGTCGCGCGGCGGCGGCGGCCACACCGGCGCGCTCGGCCGCGGCGGACGGATGCTCGGCCAGATCGAGGAATATTTCATCGAGCAATTGCTGATCGGCGACACCTTCGTGTTCGGCGGCGAGGTGGTGCGCTACGAGTCGCTGGTCGAGGACGTGGCCTACGTCTCCCGCGCGCACGACAAGGACGCCCGCGTGCCGTCCTACATGGGCGGCAAGTTTCCGCTCTCGACCTATCTGGCTGAACGCGTGCGCAAGCTGCTCGCCGACAAGCGCGCCTGGAGCGGCCTGCCCGATCAGGTGCACGACTGGCTGTCGCTGCAGGCCGGGTTGTCGCTGGTACCCGGCGTCAGTGAGCTGGTGGTGGAGACCTTTCCGCGCGCGGGCAAGCATTATCTGGTCTGCTACCCGTTCGAGGGCCGGCTGGCGCATCAGACGCTCGGGATGTTGCTGACCCGCCGCTTGGAACGCAGTCGCGCGAAACCGCTCGGCTTCGTCGCCAATGAATACGCGCTGGCGGTGTGGTGCCTCGGCGACCTGTCGCAGATGGTGCGACGCGGCCAACTCGATCTCGACGCGCTGTTCGATCCCGACATGCTGGGCGACGACCTCGAAGCCTGGCTGGCGGAATCTGCTTTGATGAAACGCACGTTCCGGACCTGCGCGGTGATCTCCGGGCTGATCCCGCGGCGCTTCACCGGCGAGGAAAAGAGCAAGCGGCAGGTGCTGTTCTCCACCGATCTGGTCTACGACGTGCTGCGCAAGCATCAGCCGGATCATCTGCTCTTACGCGCGGCGCGCGCCGATGCGGCGACCGGCCTGCTCGATATCCGCCGGCTCAGTGATATGCTCAAGCGAATCAAGGGCCGCATCGTCCACAAGGAACTCGACCGGGTGTCGCCGCTGGCGGTGCCGGTGATGCTGGAAATCGGCCGCGAAGCGGTGTACGGCGAGGCCTCCGACGAATTGCTGGCCGAAGCCGCCGAGGATCTGGTGCGCGAGGCGATGGGCTAGTTTCTTCTCCCTCCCCCCTTGCGGGGGAGGGTCGGGGTGGGGGGTGCCACGGGGCACGTCGTTCAATTGAAAAGCGAGTAGGATGGGTTGCGCGGAGCGAAACCCATCAGACGCACTGAATCTTGCGATGGGTTTCGCGATGCTCAACCCATCCTACGAATCCAGACGATCGGGGCTGAACGGGAAGACGATTGATGCATCTTGCTACCGCACCCCTCTCCCCGCAAAGCGAAGGCGAACAGTGCGTCGCGATCGCCGACGCCACGCTCATCGCCGATCTGTCCGGAGCGTTGTACTGGGCCGATGAGCGGCTGCTGATCGTCTCCGACCTGCATCTGGAAAAAGGCTCGAGCTTTGCGATGCGCGGCGTGATGCTGCCGCCTTACGACACCATCGCGACGCTCGGCCGGCTCGGCGCGGTGATCGCGCGCTACGATCCCAAGACGGTGATCGCGCTCGGCGACAGCTTCCACGATCGCGACGCGCATGATCGATTGTCCGACGCCAACCGCGACATCCTCGGCGCGCTGCAGGCGGGGCGCGACTGGATCTGGATCGCGGGCAATCACGATCCCGCGCTGCCGAACGATCTCGGTGGCATGGTCGCCAGCGACGTCGGCATCGGAACGATCGTGTTTCGCCACGAGCCGAGCGGCGCCGACGGCGAAATCGCTGGCCATCTGCATCCGAAAGCGCGGGTCTCGGCGCGCGGCCGGGCGATGGAGCGGCGCTGCTTTGCCAGCGACGGCCACCGCATGGTGATGCCGGCGTTCGGCGCCTATGCGGGCGGCCTCAACATCCGCCACGAGGCATTTGCGAAGATCTTCACGCCGCTGGGCTTCGTCGCGCATCTGCTCGGCGACCGCAAGCTGCACGCCATCGCCGCCTCGCGCTGCTGCTGACTGCGCCGCCTTAACCTCTCCCCGCAAGCGGGGAGAGGTCGGCGCGTAGCGCCGGGTGAGGGGGCGTCTCGGCGGAATAAACGCTGAATTCTGTTCCCTACTATCAACTTCGTTTTCTACTGGAGCGCCCCCTCACCCCGACCCTCTCCCCGCGAGCGGGGAGAGGGAGCGCGCTGCCGATGTCGCGGGACTTCAAATCGAAGGAAAGGAGGTCGCGTGCAGTTTTACGCCGCCTTGGCCTGCAGCGCGTCGCAAAATTCGGCGAGCCGTTGCGCGAGGCGCAGCGTCGCGGGGTTGGCGTTGGGCGAGGCCACCAGCGCCACTTCGGTCTTGTCAATCGGAGCAAAACCGTCGCGCGCGGAGAGCGTGCGATGATCGGCCTGAATCGCGATTTCCGGCAGGATGCTGAGGCCGAGGCCGGCGGCGACCGCGGCCTGGATGCCGGCGAGGCTCGAACTGGTATAGGCCATGTGCCAACGCCGGCCGGCGGCCTCGATCGCGTGGATTGCGCGGGTGCGATACAGGCAGCCGGTCGGAAAGAAAATCAGCGGCACCGAGTCCGCCTTGGCGTTGCAGGGATGGCTCCTGCTGTCGACCCAATGCACCCGCTCCGGCCAAACCCCGATGCCATCCTTGCCGCCGGCAGCGCGCTTCAACAAGGCCAGATCGAGTTCGCCGCGCTCCAGATCGCGCCGCAGATAGATGCTCTGATCGGCACGGACGTCGAGCCGCAGCCCGGGCCGCGCCCGGGCAAAACTCGCCAGCAATTTGGTCAGCCGGTAGGCGGCAAAGTCCTCGTTGATGCCGAGCCGCACCGCGCCCTCGCTGCTCGGCCGCCCCAGCACGTCACGGGCTTCCTCCGCCAGCGACAACAGCCGCCGCGCATACGACAACAGCCGCTCGCCGGCGTCGGTCGGCGTCACGTCCTTGCCGGATCGGTCGAGCAATTGCTGGCCGAGGTCGTCCTCCAGCCGCTTGATCTGCTGACTCACCGTCGATTGCGTCCGGTGCACGCGTTCGCCGGCGCGGGTGAAGCCGCCGGCATCGACCACCGCGACGAAGCTGCGCAACAGTTCGAGATCGAGCATCGGGAGCATCATTCGATTTTCCACTGATCACCATTCTATCGTTTAATTTCCAAATGACAATCCGGCAGGTTACGACCCAAGCCGGAGGAGAGCCCGATGTCCATCACGCCCGTCGTCGCCCGCCCGGCCTTCAACCTGCTGCCGCTGACCATCGCGGCGTTCTGCGTGCTGTGGAGCTTTGCCTTCATCGCCGGCAAGGTCGCGGTGACCGATTGTCCGCCGCTGATCCTGCTGGCGGCGCGGTTCTCGCTGGCGGGGATTTTGATCCTGGGCTTTTCGCGGCTGCGCGGCGAGGCGTGGACGTTATCGTGGCGCGACGTCGCGGTCTGCGCCGTGCTCGGCATCGCCAACAACGCGCTGTATCTGGGGCTCGGTTACACCGGGCTGCAAAACACCTCCGCCGGGCTCGGCGGGCTGATCGTCAGCTCCAACCCGGTGTTCACCGCGGTGCTGGCGGCGCTATTGCTCAATGAGCCGTTGACCTGGCGCAAGGTCGCGGGGCTGCTGCTCGGCATCGTCGGCGTCGGCTTCATCGTCTCGCATCGGATGGCGATCGGCACCGACAGCCTGCGCGGCATCCTGTTCACTTTCGCTGGGCTAGCCGCGATCGTCGGCGGCACCATTCTGTTCAAGCTGCTGGCGCCGAAGGGCAGCCTGTGGATCGGCAACGGCATCCAGAATCTCGCCGGCGGGCTGGTGCTGATTCCGTTCGCCGCCACGCTGGCGAATGTCGGCGACATCGTCCCGAGCGCGCGACTGTTCTGGGCGTTCGGCTTCCTGGTGCTGGGCGGATCGATCTTCGCGTATTTCCTGTGGTTTCATCTGCTGCATGTCTGCGGCGCGACCGCGGCCAGCGCCTGGCATTTCATAATGCCGCCCTTGGCGATGCTGTTCGCCTGGATCGTGCTCGGCGAACATCTCGATGCCGGCGACCTTCTGGGGATCATCCCGGTCGCGATCGGAATCTATCTGGTGACGCGGCCAGCGGCCGTGCCCCTCGCGCAGGCAAAAATCGCAGCCGCAGAGTAAGAGATTCCGCCGGCGATCTCGCTGCGACGACAAACCCGATGACGTCCCCAAGAATGCGCAGTCCCGGCCGCGCGATAGCGCGACGGGCCGCGGCGGCTCGGCCTGTTTCCGGCCCGGAACCAGAGCGCAATCAGCACGTTAGCAACCGGCCTTGAGGCCGTTGGGAGCGTGCATGACGATCGAAGCGAAGTCCGACCTCGAGCGCAACCTCGACCAGCAGAAGCCCAGCACATTCCGCTTTCGCAACTTCTTCAAGACGCTCGGCCCCGGGCTGATCACCGGCGCGTCGGACGACGATCCCTCCGGCATCGGCACCTACAGCCAGGCCGGCGCCCAGCTCGGCTACGGCATCGGCTGGACCATGCTGCTGACCTTCCCGCTGATGGTGGCGATCCAGGAAATCTCCGGCCGGGTCGGCCGCGTCACCGGGCGCGGCATCGCCGGCAATGTCTGCCGCTACTACTCGTCGAAAATGCTCGGCGTCGTGGTGATGCTGTTGTTCATCGCCAACACCATCAACATCGCCGCCGATCTCGGCGCCATGGCGGACGCCACCAAGCTTTTGATCGGCGGCCCCGGCATCGCCTATGTGGTCGGCTTCGGGGTGATCTCGGTCGCAGCGCAGATCTTCTTCGACTACAAGCGCTACGTCGCGGTGCTGAAATGGCTGACGCTGTGCCTGTTCGCCTATGTGGCGGCGCTGGCGGTGGCCAACGTGTCGTGGGGCGAGGCGCTGAAGGGCATCGTGCTGCCGAGCGTCACCTGGAGCCGCGACTATCTCACCACCATCGTGGCGATCCTCGGCACCACGATCTCGCCCTATCTGTTCTTCTGGCAGGCCTCGCAGGAAGCCGAGGAAGAACGCATCGATCCCGACAAGAAGCCGCTGGTCAAGACCCCCGGCGACGCCCGCAGCGAATTCCAGCGGATCCGCGCCGACACCATCATCGGCATGGCGTTCTCCAACCTGATCGCGCTCTCGATCATCATCACCGCCGCGGCGACGCTGCACGCCACCGGCAAGACCGACATCCAGACTTCGGCGGAGGCGGCCGAGGCGCTGAAGCCGATCGCCGGCGCCTTCGCCGAGGCGATCTTCGCGCTCGGCATCGTCGGCACCGGGCTGTTGGCGATTCCGGTGCTCGCCGGCTCCGCCGCCTACGCGATCGGCGAAGGCCGCCGCTGGAAGGTCGGCCTCGCGCGCAAGCCGAAAGAGGCGGTGGCGTTCTACAGCGTGCTGGCGCTGGCGGGAATCGTCGGCATCGCGCTGAACTTCACCCCGATCAATCCGATCTCGGCGCTGTACTGGAGCGCGGTGATCAACGGCGTGCTGGCGGTGCCGGTGATGGTGCTGCTGATGCTGATGTCGCGCCGCAAGGAAATCATGCAGCGCTTCGTGATCCGCGGGCCGCTGTATTGGCTGGGCTGGCTCTCCACCGCGGCAATGACGCTGAGCGTGCTGGCGATGGCGGTGGGGTATTTCATCTAAGTACCACGTCATCCCGAGGCGCCCGGCGTAGCGCAAAGCGCGAAGCCGGGCCTCGAAGGATGGGCCGCCGGCACGCGTTTCCGCATCCTTCGAGGCTCGCCCAAGAGGGCTCGCACCTCAGGATGACGATTCAGAGCGTGAGGATCGATTGGATATTCGCGCCTTGTCTGGCCGAGGCCTCAATCCCGCCGGAACACCACCGAGGCCATCCAGCCGGTCAACAGCGCCATCAGCGCGGTGACCAGGCCATAGGCGAGGCCGTCGTGCCGCGCGGTGGAGGCGACGAATTGCTCGAAGCCGACCTTGACGATCTCGAACGAGCTTTCGGTCTTGGTCACCAGCGCGCCGTCGGCAAACACCTTGATCTCGACCTTGTAGTTGCCGATCGGCACCGCGGCCGGCAGCGGAATGCCGGTGCGGAACAGCGTCGGCGTCAGGAACGTCACCGCCGAGGTTTCCTCGCGGTACAGCCCGCGTTCGGAGCGCAGCCGCACGAAGGCGCTGCGGAACGCGTCGTTGGGCACCACGTCGGCATAATCCGGGCCGACCCGCTGCGTCAGCAGAATGTTGTTGAGCCCGAGCTGCTGGCGGCGCAGCACTTCCGGCGCGGCGATCGCCTCCAGCGGCTTGTTGGCGAACACCGCGAGATAGCCCGGCACCATGAGGAATTCGCGGGAATCGGCGTTGACCCAGATCCCCAGCGTGCGCTCCTTGCGCCGCGTCACCATGTCGGCGCGCGGGCCAGAGACCGTGACCACCAGATCGTAGACGCCGCGGTCGGCCGGCGTATCGACGTCCTTCTCGATCGATCCGAACAGCACCAGTTCGCCGCCGGCATAATTCGGCGTCACGGTGATGCGGGTGTTGGAAATCGACACGATCAGTTGTTCGGCGCGGGCGGGGCCGATGCTCGCCACGCCGAGCAGCAGGCCAAGCCCGATCAGCGCCGCGCCCGCCCGGGTCATGCGCCGCCCCCGGTTTCGCGAATGGTGAACAGGTCCTGCGGCTGGATCCCGAGCTCGATCGCAAACCGCACGCCCACCGCGAGGATCAGCAGCCCGAGCAGCAGCCGCAGCTGTTCGCCGCGGATGCGCTGCCCGGCGCGGGCGCCGAATTGCGCGCCGGTGACGCCGCCGATCATCAGGATCAGCGCCAGCACCGCGTCGACCTGGTGGTTGGTGACGGCATGCAGCACGGTGGCGATCAGCATGGTGAACAGCGTCAGCACCATCGAGGTGCCGATCACCGTCGAGGTCGGCACCCGCAACAGATAGATCAGGATCGGCACCAGGATGAAGCCGCCGCCGACCCCCATCACCGCGCCGATGAAGCCGATCACCAGCCCGATCACCACCACCGGGATCACCGACAGATACATTTTCGAGCGCTTGAACCGCATCTTCAACGGCAGCGCGTGGATCCAGTTGCGGCTACCGGAGCGGGTCGCCAGCACGGTCTGGCCTTGCCGGGTGCGCAGGATGGCGCGAAGCCCTTCCCACACCATCAGCCCGCCGACCGCGGTCAACAGCACCACGTAGGACAGCGCGATCACCAGGTCGAGCTGGCCGAGCGAGCGCATCAAGGTGAAGAACCAGACCCCGAGCCCGGTGCCGATCAGGCCGCCGCACAGCAGCACCCCGGCCAGCGCCGGATCGATGGCGCGACGCCGCCAGTATGACAATGCGCCGGACAGCGACGACGCCGCCATGTGGCTGGTCACCGAGGCGACCGCGACCGCGGGCGAAATGCCGACAAAGATCAACAGCGGCGTCATCAGGAAGCCGCCGCCGATCCCGAACATGCCCGACACGAAACCCACGGCGGCGCCCATCGCCAGGATGAGCAGAACATTGACCGGGATGTCGGCGATCGGAAGGTAAAGCTGCACGCGGGTTCGCTTCGGACAGGGGTGGCTGACGCGAGAAATCGCTGCGTCTTTGCATATCCGAATTCGTCGGCGGCGGTATTAAAGAATGCGCGACCGACCGCGGTTTTTCGCCCCCGCCGCTCATGCATCGTTCATGTTGGTGAATGAACGAGATTAACGCGCGGCGCGCTTGGCCGCCGCCGCGGGCTTGGCGGCGGCGCTGCCGGCGCCGTCCCAGCCGCCGGGCGGGCTCGCGACGTTGATCGCGTCGTCGGGCTGCGGTTCCGGCATGAAGGTCTGGATCGCCAGCTTGGCGGCCGACAGCGATTGCGGGTCGAGGCGCTTGGCGATGTCGTCGCGCTTGCGGCCGGCGTCGGCATCGCCCTGGGCGGCGGCGAGGCTGAACCACTTGTAGGATTCGGCGAGGTTCTGTTCGACGCCGATACCGCGGGCATAGAGGATGCCGAGGTTGAACTGGCTGTCGGCGACGCCGCGCTCGGCGGCCTTGCGGAACCATTGCGAGGCGCTCTTGTAGTTGGCGCCCTGCGAGCCGCCGTCGGCTTCCAGCACCGCGAGATTGTGCATCGCCTTGGCGTTGCCGCGCTCGGCGGCGAGGATGTAGTAGCGTCGCGCGGCGCCGAGATCGCGCTTCACGCTGAGACCCTTTTCGTACAGCGTGCCGACCCGGAAGATCGCCGGCACGATGCCGGCTTGCGCCGCGCGCTCATACCATTTCGCGGCCTCGTCGATATTCGCCGGCACGGTCTTGCCCTCGGCGTAGCGCACGCCGATCTCGTAGGCCGCGGCGGGATCGCCCTTCAGCGCGGCGATCCGCAGCTGCGGTCCGCCGATCGCGTCGGGCAATTTCTCGTTCGCGGGGATCGCGACCAGCGACGCCGCGCGGCCGCTCGGCGGCGCGGTCGGGATCGCCGGCGGCGGCGTCGGAATCGTGCCGGTGATGTCGGCGTCGGCGCTGCGGCTGTCGGTCGGCGCGGCGGGCGCCGGACCGAACAGCGATTGCCGGCCGATCGGCGTCGGCGAGGTCATCGACGGGTTGGCGGGCGCGGCCGGTGCCGGCGCGGTTTCGCTGGAGCTCGGCGCCGGCGTCGGCGCGGGCTCCGCGCTTTCGATCGCGGCGGGCTGCGGTGCGCCACCGTCCAGCAGGTTCATCGCCATCTTGAAGGTGCCGAGCACGATCACCACGACGCTGGCGCCGACCAGCAGCGAGCGGATTTTTGCGCCCAGCGTCGAGGCGCCCTCGGCCGGCGCGGCTGCGCCCGACGTTGCGGGTTTGGCCGGCTTCGGCGCTTTGGCGGCTTTGGCGGCGGGCTTCGCCTTGTCGGGCGTCTGCGTGGCGGCCGCGGCGGCCTGCGCCGCGCGGCGGGCCGCGGCGATGAAGTTCGACGAGCTGGTCTGTTCGCGGGATTGCGCCGGGATTTCGCTGATCGCGCTTTCAGACGCCGCGATCCGCTCGGACGGCGAGGCCCGCAGCGGCCGGGTGCCCGGCTCCAGCGGATGATCCGGCGGCAGTTCTTGACCGATCGACAGCCGCGACACGCCCTGCGGCGGCTCGGCCTTCTCGGGCGCCGGCGCCACCGCGGCGCTGTCGCGCGCGGGCTTCGGGCTGAGAATCTCCTTGATGGTCTTGGCAGGAGTCGGCGCCGCGGGCTCGGCAGCCGGCGGCGCGGCGGCGAATTGTCGGGGCGCGGCGTCGAAATGCGCGGCGGCGGCGGCGGGGTTCGGCAATTCCGGCCGCGGCGGCAGCACCACTTGCGGCGCCGGCGGCTCGACCGGCAGCCGGGCGGCGGCCGGCATCGCGGGCTGCGACGGCGGCGCCGGGCGCGCGCTACGCAGATCGCCTTCGATCATCGCCAAGCGGTCGACCACATGGCCGAGCGTATTATGCACCGCCTCCAGCGAATCCTGGGTGTGGCGGTCGGCTTCCGTCTGGGTGAACCGCAGATCGGAGATTTCGCGCTTCAAGGTATCGGCCAGGCCGTTGTCGGGCGGCGTGGTGCGGCTGACCGCGGTCAGCGCCGCAAAGGTGTCCTGCTGGCGCTCGAGCTGGCGCAGCACGTCCTGCAAGCCCTCTTCCACCCGCCCGAGATTGGGCGAGCGCGTTTCGGCCGAGGCTTCGAGGCGCTCCAGCAGATACGTCACCCGCTGTTCGAGATGCGCGAAGGTGGCGGCGCCGTCATTGCCGACCGGCAGCCGGTCGAGCCGATCCGACAGCGCCAGTAGCGCGGTTTCGAGCTGCGCGGAAGGATCGCTCTGCACCGGGCGTTCGCGGTTCTCCAGCGTCAGCGTCAGCGCGGCGATGCGCTGCTCGAGTGCGGCGAAGGAATCGCTGTGGCTGTCGGCGCGGGCGAGCTGGTCGACCTTGCTGGACAGCGTCTGCACGTCGTCGCTGAGCCGCGCCAGCGCTTCGTTGGAGGCAACGTTGGCGACGATGGCGCGCAGTGCTGCGATCGCGCCTTCGAGCTGCTGCAGCGTCGAGGGATCGCCGCTCGAGCGCACGATCATGTCGATCTTGCCGCCGAGATTGCGGATCGCCTCGTCGAAACCGGCGAGCTGTTCGGCCGGGGTCAGCGAGCGCAGCACGTCGCGGATTTCTGCCAGCGCGCGCTCGACCCCGGCCAGCGCATTGTGGTCGATGCCGTTGTGCCGGCTGTCGTCGATGCGCTTGGCCAGCGAGCGGATCTCGCTCTCCAACGACTCGATGGCGCGGCGCGGCATCGCCTCGGTGATGGTCTGGCGGATCTCGGCCAATTCGCCGCGGAACGCGGCGATCGACTGCTCGATCGCATCGGGCCGCGTCAAGGCGTCGATCTGCGTGGTGATCTTGTGCAGCTGGCGCTCCAGCCCCGACATATCCGGCGCGGCCGGCATCGCCGGCGCCATCGCCGGTCCGGTCGGCATCGCCGGCGCGAGCGGCGGCGCGGCGCGGCGCGGCGTCAGCTCATTGGCGGCGGCATCGAGTTGGGTCTGCCGCGCGGCGATCTCGGCGATCGCGGAATCCAGCGAGGCCGGGCTGAGCGGCGGCGAGGCGCGATAGACATCCGCCGCGGCGCGCTCGACGCGGTCGAGCTGCGGCTGCGGCTGCGGCTCGGCGCGGCGGGCCGGGTCGGTGATCTGCGACAACCGGGCGTCGAGCCGCGAGATGGCGTCGTTGAGCTGCCGCGCCACGCCGGGTTCGCCGCGGCCGGCGGGCCGCGAAATCTGTTCGATCTGCCGGGTGATGGAATCCAGCCGCTGGTGGATTTCGGCGACCTCCTGGGCGTCCTTCTCGGGCAACGCCGGCGCCGGCTGCGCGGCGTTCTGCGGCCGAAGCTGCGGGGGAACGTCGCCGACCTGGGCGCTGATCCAGTCGCCGAGCGAGAGCCCGGCCCGGCGCGCGGCGGCTTCCGCCCGTTCGCGCACTGACGGTTCGATCCCCTCGACACTCCACGATACGCGCGAATTCATGCTCACATCCGCTTCCGGCACCGGCGCTCAACCGCGCCCTGCAGCCCTCCCCGCGCGTCCCATGACGAGACAACTGAAATCGACGCGGACTGACTGCCCCTGGGACGGACTTTTTCGTGTTAGGGTAAAGAACCGGTTAAGGATGCGGCCGCGCTGCCATAAAGTTAACCCGATGGTCGCTTTTCGGCCGCGCTACGCGCCGCAATCGCGGGCCGGATCACGGTCCGACCGCTTTAACAAATTGCTAACACTTTGCCGGCGAGCCCGGAAGGTGCCGCGATACAAGGCGACCGCGCGCAGATACTTATGGGTTCACGTTATAAGTTATGTCTGGCCGTTGCCGTCGCGCGGGCTGTCCTCGATCGGCACGACGTTACTGCGGCTGGACACCGCGGACAGCGCCGCCAGCGCCTCTTCGCACCAATCCGAGACCATCCGCTCGTGGCGCAGCCCCATCCGCAGCAACAGCAATTTGCCGGTATCGGCGGGCGCTGCGGTGTCGTGCGGGAAACGCTTGGTGAGGATCCGCTCGTAGCGGCCGGCGCGGTCGCGGTGATGCTCCATCCGCGCCATCAGGTCGTCGCGCAACGGCTCGATGTCGACGCTGTCGAGCGCGTAGAGCCGGACCAACAGGTCGTCCTTCATCGAGGCCGGGCTGCTCGGCCGCGCGGCCCAATGCCGCAGCGCGGCGCGGCCCTCCGGCGTCAGCGTATAGACCAGCTTGTTGGGCTTGCCGGACTGCACCACCTCGCGGCCCTGGACATGGCCGCGGTCGCGCAGCCGCGACAGCTCGCGATAGATCTGCTGATGGTCGGCCTTCCAGAAGAATCCGATCGACGCATCGAAGGTCTTGGCGAGCTCATAGCCCGTCATCGGACATTCGGTCAGGCATGCGAGGATTGCGTCGCCAAGCGCCATTCACCCGCCCTCACTGCTACACACCGCGGCTTGACTTTATGCATAAGCATGCATATGCGTCAATGTGCATATCAACGCAAGACGGCATCTCCCGGCCTGTGCCATTTGCACACAGCAGGAGGCGCGTCCTTGCGCGTTACGCGGCCTCCGGAAACCGGTAAGGTCCCTCATTGGAACGCAACGAGCGCTGTGCTGCATGAGCCCCGATAGGGGTTGGCAAGCCAGCCGGGAGAACGCCATGCCGAGCTACAAAGCCCCGCTTGAAGACGTCGGGTTCCTGCTCAACGACGTGTTTCAGATCGACCGCTACGACAATCTTCCGGGGTTCAGCGATGCATCGGCCGACGTCCGCGACGCCATTCTGAACGAGGCGGCCAAGCTCAGCGAACAGGTGCTGCAGCCCCTGAACCGCGTCGGCGACAAGGAAGGCTGCACCCGCCACGATGACGGCCGCGTCACCACGCCGACCGGATTCAAGGAGGCTTACAAGCAGGTCTCGGAAGGCGGCTGGCTCGGCCTGTCGGCGCCCGAGGAATTTGGCGGCCAGGGCTTGCCATCGACGTTGTCGCATACCGTCGCCGAATTCCTGACCTCCGCCAACATGGCGTTCTCGATGTATCACGGCCTCACCATGGGGGCGACCGCGGCGCTCTTGGTGCACGGCCGCCCGGAGCAGAAGGCGATCTTCATTCCGAAGATGGTGACCGGCGAATGGACCGGCACCATGAACCTGACCGAGCCGCAATGCGGCACCGATCTCGGGCTGTTGCGCACCAAGGCGATCAAGCAGGCCGACGGCAGCTACAAGATCACCGGCACCAAGATCTTCATCTCCGCCGGCGAACACGATCTGTCGGAGAACATCATCCACCTGGTGCTGGCGCGGATCGAAGGCGCGCCGGCCGGCATCAAGGGCGTCTCGCTGTTCGTGGTGCCGAAGATTCTGGTCAATGCCGACGGCTCGCTCGGCGGCCGCAACGGCGTCACCTGCGGCGCGATCGAGCACAAGATGGGCATTCACGGCAATGCCACCTGCGTGATGAACTACGACGACGCCACCGGCTGGCTGATCGGCGAAGAGAACAAGGGCATGCAGGGCATGTTCGTGATGATGAACGAGGCCCGGCTCGGCGTCGCGGTGCAGGGCCTGGCGCAGTCCGAAGTGGCGTATCAGAACGCCGTGATCTACGCCCAGGAGCGGCTGCAAGGCCGCTCGCTCACCGGGGCGAAGGCCACCGACAAGCCGGCCGATCCGATCATCGTGCATCCCGACATCCGGCGCACGCTGCTCACCATCCGCGCCTTCAACGAAGCCGCCCGCGCCATGGTGGTGTGGACCGCGCTGAAGGGCGACGTCGCGCATCGCTCCGAGGACCCCAAGGAGCGGCAGGCCGCCGACGACCATATGGGCCTGATGACGCCGGTGCTGAAGGGCGTGTTGACCGACGTCGGCTTTGCCAATGCGGTGTCGGCGCAGCAGGTCTGGGGCGGCCACGGCTATATCGCCGACAACGGCATGGAGCAGTTCGTCCGCGACGCCCGCATCGCGATGATCTACGAGGGCGCCAACGGCATCCAGGCGCTCGACCTGGTCGGCCGCAAGCTGCCGCGCGACGGCGGCCGCGCGGCGATGGCGTTCTTCGCCGAGGTCGCCGCCTTCGCCAAAGAGCACGGTGGCGACGAGGCGATGCAGCCGTTCGTCGCGCCGCTGTCGCGCGCGCTCGGCGATCTGCAGAAGGCCACCACCTGGCTGATGATGAACGCGATGGCGCAGCCCGACAACGCCGGCGCCGGCGCCACCGATTACATGAAATTGTTCGGCCTGGTCGGCTTCGCCTACATGTGGGCGAAGATGATCAAAGTGACGCAGGACAAGATTGCCCAGAGCGGCGCCACGCCCTATCTGACCAGCAAGCTCACCACCGGCCGGTTCTTCATGGAGCGGATGCTGCCGGAAACCGCGCTGCATCTGACGCGGATCGAAAGCGGCTGCGCCACCATCATGGAATTGCCCGCGGAGGCGTTCTGATCGCGTCACGCGTAACACGTCCTGCCGGGCATTTTAGAGAGTTACTGATGCAAGTTGCGACCGAACGCTCGATGCGCGCACGGACTTCACCTCTCCCCGCTTGCGGGGAGAGGGGCAGATGCCGCGCCGCTTCGGTCAAATTCGACACCGCGGTCAGCGCAACCTTCTTCCACTCGGCTCGGGCTGAGGCCGGTACCAGACTCGCGATGACAGCTACTTGAGTTCACTGAACTGCAATTCGTCGGGCTCAATCGGGGCTGCGACCGAAACGGGAGAAAAACAATGCCCGAGGCCTATATCTACGATCACGTTCGCACCCCCCGCGGCCGCGGCAAGCCGGACGGCGCGCTGCACGAGGTGACCGCGCTGGCGCTCGCCACCGTGCCGCTCAAGGCGCTGAAGGAACGCAACAACCTGCAAGTCGACACCGTCGACGACGTGATCCTCGGCGTGGTCGATCCGGTCGGCGAAGCCGGCTCCGATATCGCGCGCTTCGCAGCCTTGAAGGCGGGCCTGGGCGAAGCGGTGCCGGGCGTGCAGATCAGCCGGTTCTGCGCCTCCGGTCTCGACGCGGTGAATTTCGCCGCCGCGCAGATCATGAGCGGACAGCACGAGCTGGTGATCGGCGGCGGCGCCGAATCGATGAGCCGCGTCGGGATCGGCGCCTCGGGCGGCGCCTGGCCGATGGATCCGTCAATGGCGATCCCCTCCTACTTCATGCCGCAGGGCGTCTCCGCCGATCTGATCGCCACCAAATACGGTTTTTCCCGCGATGATGTGGATGCGTACGCGGTGCAGAGCCAGCAGCGCGCCGCGAAGTCCTGGGAGGAAGGCCGTTTCGACAAGTCGGTGGTGCCGGTCAAGGACATCAACGGCCTCACTATTCTTGCCAAAGACGAGCACATGCGTCCGACCACGACGATGCAGTCGCTCGGGCAGTTGCAGCCGTCCTTCGTGCAGATGGGCGTGATGGGCGGCTTCGACGCGGTGGCGATCCAGTCGCATCCGGAAATCGAGAAGATCAACTACGTGCACCACGCCGGCAACTCGTCGGGGATCGTCGACGGCGCCGGCGCGGTGCTGCTCGGCAGCAAGGACGCCGGGGCGAAATACGGCCTCAAGGCTCGCGCGAAAATCCGCGCCTTCGTCAATATCGGCTCGGAGCCGGCGATGATGCTGACCGGCCCGGTCGACGTCACCAACAAGCTGTTCGCCCGCTCCGGCATGACCAAGGCCGACATCGACCTGTTCGAACTCAACGAAGCCTTCGCCTCGGTGGTGCTGCGCTTCATCCAGGCGTTCGAGATCGACAACGACAAGATCAACGTCAATGGCGGCGCGATCGCGCTGGGCCATCCGCTCGGCGCCACCGGCGCGATGATCCTGGGCACCGTGCTCGACGAATTGGAGCGCACCGACAAGTCGACCGCTCTCGTCACGCTGTGCATCGGCGGCGGCATGGGCACCGCGACGATTATCGAACGGGTTTAATCCGTAGGGTGGGCAAAGCGAAGCGTGCCCACCGCCTTATGCCAAGCCTTTGATGGTGGGCACGGCGCCAAGTGGCGCCTTTGCCCACCCTACAACCGAAACAACCGCCGCGCCGCAGAGCTGCTGGCATCGAAGGAGCTAATCACATGGCCTTCAAGAATTTCACGATCGAGACCGACGCCGACGGCATTGCGCTGCTGACCTGGGATAGTCCCGGCCGTTCGATGAACGTGCTGGACGTCACCAGCATCGAAGAACTCGGCGCCATCGTCGAGCAGACCACCGCCGACGCCGCGGTCAAGGGCGTGGTGATCACCTCGGGCAAGGACGCGTTCTGCGCCGGCGCCGACCTGTCGATGCTGGAAGGCCTCAACAAGACCTTCGCCGAGCTGCGCAAGTCCAAGGGCGAAGACGCCGCGCAGCAGATGCTGTTCGACGAGAGCCGCAAGCTGTCGCAGATCCTGCGCAAGCTGGAGACCTCCGGCAAGCCATGGGTCGCCGCGATCAACGGCCTCGCGCTCGGCGGCGGCTTCGAAGTCACGCTGGCCTGCCATCACCGCATCGCCGCCGACAATCCGAAGACCAAGCTCGGCCTGCCGGAGATCAAAGTCGGGCTGTTCCCGGGCGGCGGCGGCACGCAGCGGCTGCCGCGCATCCTGCAGCCGGCCGACGCCATGCAGATGCTGCTGAAGGGCGAGCAGGTCAATCTTGCCAAAGCGAAAGCCTCGAAGATCGTCGACGCCATCGTGCCGGCGGCGGATTTGATCCAGGCCGCCAAGGACTGGATCAAGGGCGGCGGCAAGGCGGTGGCGCCATGGGACGAGAAGGGCTTCAAGCTGCCCGGCGGTCCGGTGTTTTCCAAGCAGGGCATGATGATCTTCCCGGCCGGCAACGCGATCTATCGCCGCGAGACCTACGACAACTATCCGGCGGCGCGCGCCATCATGAGCTGCGCCTATGAGGGCCTGCTGCTGCCGATCGACGCCGCGTTGCGCGTCGAATCGCGCTACTTCGCCCATATCCTGCAGAGCAAAGAAGCCGCGGCGATGATCCGCAGCCTGTTCATCTCGATGCAGGAGTTGAACAAGGGCGCGCGGCGGCCGCAAAACGTGCCGCCGACCAAGGTGAAAAAGCTCGCCATCATCGGCGCCGGCTTCATGGGCGCCAGCGTCGGCTACGTCTCGGCCAAGGGCGGCATCGAGGTGGTGCTGATCGACCGCGATCAGGAGAGCGCCGACAAGGGAAAGGCGCATTGCAAGAGCGTGATCGACGGGCTGATCGCCAAGGGCCGCGCCAAGGAGGCCGACCGCGACGCGATTCTGGGCCGCATCACCGCGACCCCGGACTACAATGCGATCAAGGATTGCGACCTCGTCATCGAAGCGGTGTTCGAGGATCGCAAGGTCAAGGCCGAGACCTACGCCAAGGCGCAGCCGCTCTTGAAAGAAGGCGCGATCTTCGCCTCCAACACCTCGACGCTGCCGATCAATTCGCTGGCCGAGGAATTCCAGGACCAGTCGAAATTCATCGGCATCCATTTCTTCTCGCCGGTCGAGAAGATGATGCTGGTGGAGATCATCGTCGGCAAGAACACCGGCGACGTGGCGCTGGCCACCGCGCTGGATTACGTGCGCCAGATCAGCAAGACCCCGATCGTGGTCAACGACAGTCGCGGCTTCTTCGCCAACCGCTGCGTGCTGCGCTTCACCGCCGAGGGCCTGGAGATGCTGATGGAAGGCATCCCGCCGGCGATGATCGAGAACGTCGCCAAGATGGCCGGCATGCCTGTCGGCCCGCTGTCGCTCGCCGACGAAGTGGCGCTCGATCTGGTGCTGAAGATCATGAAAGCCACCGAGGCCGATCTCGGCGAACAGGCGGTCGATCAGCAGCAGAAGAAGCTGATGATCGAACTGGTCGAGAAGCAGGGCCGGTTCGGCCGCAAGAACGCCAAGGGGTTCTACGACTACCCGGAAAAGGGCAAGGGCCAGAAGAGCCTGTGGCAGGGCATCGCCGCCCTGCAGCCGAAGCATCTCGATCCCGATACGGTCGACATCGAGGAATTGAAGCAGCGCTTCCTGGTGGTGCAGGCGGTGGAAGCCGCGCGCACCGTGGAGGATCATGTCATCACCGATCCGCGCGAGGCCGACGTCGGCTCGATCCTCGGCTTCGGCTTCGCGCCGTTCACCGGCGGCACGCTGAGCTATATCGACTTCATGGGCACCAAAGAGTTCGTGGCGCTGTGCCACAAGCTCGAGGCCAAATACGGCTCGCGCTTCACCCCGCCGAAGCTGCTCGAAGACATGGCGAAGACCGGCGAGACCTTCTACGGCCGCTTCCCGCCAAAGAAGCTGGCGGCGGCGTAAGACGAGAGGAGTGGCCGACCATCAGGCACGGCCTCACCTCTCCCCGCTTGCGGGGAGAGGTCGGGTCATCGCGAAGCGATGATCCGGGTGAGGGGGCCTTTCACCGAGGGCGGCCTTGTTGAGGAGCCCCCTTGTATCTGCCCATTGAGCAAAATGTGCGATGGAAGCGGCTTAGCGCGTTGGCCGGTGGCCACCGGCCCACGCGCGCGGCGATGACGCCC
>NZ_JACHIH010000036.1 GCF_014203125.1 Rhodopseudomonas rhenobacensis | reverse complement strand
TTCTCGGCCATCGCAGCAACTCCCTGATCGCTGCAAAATTGAATCATGCCAAAGCAGACATGCCAACCAAAATGAAAGATTCACAGGCTCTGAGGCGCCCGAGCGAAGCGAGGGCCTCGAAGGATGCGGCCGCGAGCGCCGCGGCCAGCTCCGAACCCGCAGCCCATCCTTCGAGGCCGCCAAAGCCCGCTACGCGGGCATTCGGCGGCGCCTCAGGATGACGGCGGAGGTGGAGGAGCGTTAGAGCCGGACCGAAATACGGCGCGGCGATCAGGCCGCTCGCACAACACGTGGCAACCACACACACACACACACACGACCTTGCGCAACACGAGGCGATCAGGCACCTCGCTCAACACGTCATGGCCGCGCTTGTCGCGGCCATCCACGCCCACAAGCGAAGCGTTGCGTGTATCCGTGGATGGCCGGGTCAAGCCCGGCCATGACGCAGAATGGCCGGGACGAGCCCGACCATGACGGAGAATGACGCGCTGCCTACGCCCGTGTGCCCTTGAACGGGAACGAGCCCATCGGGCCGATGCCCATTTCGCCTTCGATGGCGTCGCCGGAGACCTTGCCGGTGAAGGCCAGCGTCAGCGGCATCGGGTTGGTGATCGACAGCTTCCAGGCGACGTCGTCGCCGTTCACGGTGCCGTCGAAGATCTCGCCGGAATCACCGTCGGCGGATTGCGTGCCGGTCAGCGTGGAACCTGCGCTCTGCAGCACCAGCGTCGCTTGGCGGTCGCCCATCGGCGTGTTCATGACGATATTCCAGTTGCCGTCAACGGCCATCATTCTCTCCCTGTTATTTCCTCGCGCCGCCGGCACGGCCGGGTGCGGGACTCCCTCTTAATACGCCGCGGGCCGCGCCAACAAGCGCGATTTTGCCGCGGTCGGGCGGTGGTATCGGCGCGCCGTCGGCGGCTTGCCGGCCGCGGCGGCTTTCCGCCTCCGTCATCCTGCGGAGTTTTTGAACCACCGCCGGTCTGCTACATGTTCGCCCGTCCCGGAGGACGCGCTTTAAGGATCGCCCCGTTTTCACAGGAGGCCGGTCATGCGTGCCCGAGGTCATTACCTGGCGCTTTTCGGTGTTGCGTTGCTGATGCCGGCGGTGGCGTCGGCGCAGTCGGTGATCATCGCCGAGAGCGCGCTCGTCACGCTGACGTCATCGAGCAATCCGGCCACCGACGGCGACAGCCTGACGCTCACCGCGGCGGTGACCACGCCGCAAGGCGGCGGCGTGCCGGGCGGAAGCATCCAGTTCATCGACGAGTCCACGCTGGCGGTGCTCGGCTGGGCCGACGCGGCATCGCCGAGCATTGTTGTCCGCGATCTGCCGCCGGGGCGCCACGCGATCCGCGCCGACTACAGCGGCACGCAGGATTATCTGCCGCTGATCGTGCAGCCGGCGCAGTCCGCAGCGTTGCAGCTCAGCGTGCTGGCGAAGCCGCGGGTGCTGCTGTCGTCGTCACAGAATTCGATTGCGCCGGGCGAGGTGGTGACGCTCACCGTCACCATCAGCGGCAAGACCGCGGCAGCGAAAGGTTTCGTGACGTTGCGCGACGGTGACGCGGTGATCGCCGCGCATCTTGCGCTGGATAGCGCCGGTACTGCGCGTTTCACGACGTCGGCCTTGGCGCCGGGTTGGCGCGCGCTCACCGCCAGCTACGAGGGCGACGCCGAGTACGCGCCAGCGGCCTCCGCGCCGCTCGATCAGAGCGTCGGCGTAGCGCTGATCCGCGACGCGCAAGCGCTGCCGCGTGGGATGTAGTTGCGGGCGCGTCACTTCATTGTTTGTCATCCCGGGGCGCGAGCAGCGAAGCTGCGAGTGAACCCGGCCTTAGAGGACACCGTGTCCCGGACGCCGAGCAGCGTTCTTGCGCTGCGAGGTGAGCCGGGACCGTTCCACGCGCTGCGTTCCGTGACGGCCCCGGCTCGCCGCGCACCACGCCGCAAACGCGGCGCGTCGCGCTGCGTCCGGGGCACGCTGCGATGAATTGCGACAGCGTGCTACTCCGCCGGCACCCAATTGCCGTGGAAGCCGTCCGGCACGCGGTGGTCGAGCTTGACCAGCGCGATCGGGCCGGTGTCGATGTCGGTGGCGTTGAACACCGCGAGATCGCTGCGGTTCTCGCGGCCGCGCCAGATCACCACCAGCAGCCAGCCGTCGCCCTCGGCGCCGTCCTTCGCGCGCGGCACGAACACCGGCTCCGAGACACTGTCGCCGAGGGGCAGCATGTAGCGGCCGCGCCGCGCGCCGTCGCCGTCGACATGGACCAGGCCGGACAGCGACAGCCCGAGCGGCAGCGAAGGATCGGCGCAGGCGTACCAGCCGTGGCCGCTGCGCAGTCCGGCGCGGCGCTCGTCGATGCGCGGGAATTCGCCGGTGATGTCGTCGAGATAGCGGCGGGTGAAGCGGTCGGTCTTGCCACTGAGGTCGAAGCTCCAGCGGCACAGCCTCGCGCGCGCTTTCTCTGGATCGGTGGGCTTGCCGTCGACGTCGGTGAACAGCGGCACCACTTCCGACTGCATGACGTTGGCTTCGATGCGGTCGCCGTCCTCCCAGGCGTTCATGACGTGAAACACGAAGCAGGCCTCGCTGCGAAACCAGACGATGTCGCGGGTCTTGCCGTCGCGCTTCATCACGCCGACGTAGGAGCCCTTGCCGGGCTCCCAGGCATAGGGCGGCTTGCCGCGCACCGCCCGCCACAGGCTGCCGGTCAGCGGCAGGATCGGAAACAGGATGTGGCGTTCGGTGACGATGAAGTCGTGCACCATCGCCGCATAAGGCGACTTGAAGCGATCGAACCGCGTCACCTTGCCGGTGCGGTCGATCGATCCGACCGACATCCCGGCGGTCAGGAGACCCGTGGCGTTGTAGCCGAAGAACAGCATCTCGCCGGTCACCGGGTCGATCTTCGGATGCGCGGTGAACGGGCCGTTGATGGCGCCGCCGTAGTCGCAATAGCCGCGGGTGGCCAGGGTGTCGCGCTCGATCTCGGTCGGCGGGTGGCCCTCCTCCAGCGCCAGCAATTTGCCGGCGTGGTACAGCACGTTGGTGTTGGCGACGCCGCCGTCGCTGGTCACCGATTTCGCCACGCCGGGGAGTTTGCGGTTGAAGCCGCCGAACAGCGCTTTGCCGGCGTCGTGCTCGGCCAGCCATTTCGGGGTGCGGACCCAGCGGTTGCGATAGAACGCGCGGCCGTTCTCCAGCCGGAACGCGTGCAGCATGCCGTCGCCGAAGAACCAATGCGAGTCGGCGGTGGGGAATTGCGGATTGGCGCCGTTGCGATACAGCGTGCCGTTCAACTCGCGCGGCAGTTCGCCCTCGATCGCGAGATCGGCCTGGTCGTATTCGACAGAGATCGGCCCGAAATTGTCGGGCACAGGGATCGTCGCCTCGGCGAGCGGCATCGCGCAACTCCCTCAATTTATCGTTGTTCAGCTAGGCTAGGTAGGGCTTCGGTTCCGGTCAAGCAAGACGCGGGCACAGATCGCGCCGCGGTACGCCGCGGCTCCGAAAGGGAGGCTTGCAAGCTGGGGACGGATCGCGCGCTCGGCATGAAAAGACTGACATCGCGCGCGGAATCGCACTAAAACAGCGGCTTCGTCGGCTCCTTCTCATCAGCGTCAGTGCGTTCGATCATGCCCGCCATTCCCGCTTCCAAGCCCTATCGCATCGGCCGTTCCAAGACCGGCCTCGGTCTGTTCGCCACCAAGCCGATCAAGAAGGGCGCCAAGATCATCCGCTATTTCGGCCCGCTACTCGACTGCAACAAGAAGAAGCAAGACGCCATCGAGAACAAGTATCTGTTCCAGCTCAACAAGCGCTGGACCATCGACGGCTCGGTGCGCAAGAACATCGCGCGCTACATCAACCACGCCTGCAAGCCGAACGCGGAATCCGACGTCAATCCGCGTAAGAAGAAGATCGTGATCCGCGCCATCAAGAACATCGAACCCGGCGAGGAGATCAACTACGATTACGGCACCGATTACTTCAAGGAGTATCTGAAGCCGATCGGCTGCAAGTGCGACGCCTGCGAAAAGAAGCGCACGAAGAAGGCCGCCGAGGCCAGGGCCGAGAAGAAGGCCGAGAAGCTGAAGCAGCAGGCCAAGGAGCAGAAGAAGGCGGACAAGCTCAAGGCGAGGGCCGCGAACGGCAAGGCTTCGAAGGCTAAATCCGCGAAGGCTAAGCCCGCGAAAGCCAAGACCGCTGCGAAGCCCGCGAAGGGCCAGTCGAAGGCGAAAGCCGCGTCGAAGGCCAAGCGCGCCGACGGATAGAGTTCATTTGATTGAGAGCCGTTTCGTTGCTGGATTCTTTCCGCAACGAAGCATCATTCCGGATTGCGAGTTCGCAAGAACGAGCAAGTCCGGAATCCATATCCCCTGCGGGGGTTATGGATCCCGGGCTCACTCGCAGCTTCGCTGCTCGTGCCCCGGGATGACAGCCTCATGTCGAGAAGGCGTTGCGGCCCGGACGCGCCGGGCCGCCACCAAACCTCAGGCCGCTGCCGACGCCGACGCCGCGGTCGGCACTGAGGCGATGGTCTTCAGGATCTGCGACGCGATCTGGTAGGGGTCGCCTTGCGAGTTCGGGCGGCGGTCTTCCAGATAGCCCTTGTAGCCGTTGTTGACGAAGGAATGCGGCACCCGGATCGAGGCGCCGCGATCCGCCACGCCGTAGCTGAATTCGTGGATCGCCGCGGTCTCGTGCTTGCCGGTCAGCCGCATGTGGTTGTCCGGGCCGTACACCGCGATGTGGTCCTCGCAGGCGTGCTTGAAGGCGTCCATCAGCTTTTCGAAATACTCCTTGCCGCCGGTCTCGCGCATGAACGAGGTCGAGAAGTTGGCGTGCATGCCGGAGCCGTTCCAGTCGGTGTCGCCGAGCGGCTTGCAGTGATATTCGATGTCGATGCCGTATGTCTCGGTCAATCGCTGCATCAGGTAGCGGGCCATCCACATCTCGTCGGCGGCGCGCTTCGAGCCCTTGCCGAAGATCTGGAATTCCCACTGGCCCTTCGCCACTTCGGCGTTGATGCCTTCGTGGTTGATGCCGGCGACCAGGCAGAGGTCGAGATGCTCCTCGACGATCTGGCGCGCCACCGCGCCGACGTTCTTGTAGCCGACGCCGGTGTAGTAGGGGCCCTGCGGCGCCGGATAGCCGGCTTCCGGGAAGCCGAGCGGGCGGCCGTCCTTGTAGAAGAAATATTCCTGCTCGAAGCCGAACCAGGCGCCTTCGTCGTCCAGGATGGTGGCGCGCTTGTTGGAGGCGTGCGGGGTGACGCCGTCCGGCATCATCACTTCGCACATCACCAGCACGCCATTCTTGCGTGCGCCGTCGGGAAACACCCGCACCGGCTTCAGCACGCAATCCGAACTGCGGCCTTCGGCCTGCATGGTGGAGGAGCCGTCGAAGCCCCACAGCGGGAGTTCATCGAGCGAGGGAAAACTGTCGAATTCCTTGATCTGCGTCTTGCCGCGCAGATTGGGAACGGGCGTGTATCCGTCGAGCCAGATGTACTCGAGCTTGTACTTTGTCATGCGGGTCTCTCGTTGTTGACGATACGAATGGGCCGTTCATCCGAAGCCAGGCCGGCCTCAGGATCATCGGACCACCAGTAGGCCACCGCTAAGCACGGACTATGCCAGTCGGCGCGATCGGCCCGGTCCGCGTGGTGCGGTGCATTCAGCGCGAGAGTTCCGCACCGCATCGCGATCGCTGCGGCATTTCGCTGCGGTTGCGTTGCCGGCACGCGCCGCAAATATGCCGAGAAGTCGCTGATACGCAGCCGTTGCCGCTACAACCGAAACTGCCGCGACATACGGATCGTTAATCTGATCGGCGGAGGATTTTCATGCAACCCGAGGCAGCGCAGAACGTTGGTTCCATGGAACTCGTGCTGTGGTGAGATGCAGATGCGGCTGTTGCACATATTGTTCGCAAACGCTGCCTTTTCAGAAGCAAGCGCGCGTTTGTCGTGCAGTGAGTGCTATCATCTTTAACCCGAAACCCGAACCACAAGGAGACGGAATGGACGACACCCTCGAACGGCCCTCGGCCAAGATCTATCAGTTCCCGGTGAGAGACCGGGTTGCGGCCAACGCCCGCAACAACGTCGCGTCCGTGACCGAGGTGCGGCCGCCCCGCGTCGCCGGCGGCGCCTGGTATCACGACGCAGCGATCCAGGAGATCAAGCCGGACCACGATCTCTGATGCAGGTGGGCAGCAGGGCATCCCGCGAGGCGACCTCCGCCGCGCGATCAGCACGATAGAAGGGCCGAAACCGATGTTTCGGCCCTTTTGCTTTTGCGGCGGCCGTTGCTGAGCGTGCTGCCCGCGAGCCTGAGCGTTTCGGCTCGCGCTACACGCCGAAGATCGACCAGCCCATCCGCTTGCTCAAGGCTTCCAGCGCCACGCGGCCGAGATGCGAATTGCCCGAAGCGTCGAGCCCCGGCGACCACGCCGCGATCGAGGCCTTGCCGGGCGCGATCGCCAGCACGCCGCCGCCGACCCCGCTCTTGCCCGGCAATCCTACCCGATAGGCGAATTCGCCGGAGCCGTCGTAGTGGCCGCAGGTCAGCATCACCGCGTTGATGCGCCGCGCCCGGCCCGGCGACACCACCGAATGGCCGGTGACGGGATTGCGCCCGCAATGCGCCAGATAGCGCCCGGCCAACGCCAATTGCCGGCACGACATCGCGATCGCGCAATGATGGAAGTAGACGCCGAGCGTGTAGTCGACCGGGTTGTCGAGCACGCCGAACGACTTCATGTAGTTGGCCAGAGCTGCGTTGCGAAACCCGGTGCGCTGCTCGGAGGCCGCCACCGCCTCGTCGATCGCAATGCTCGGATCATCGGTGAGAAACCGCATGAAGCGCAGAATCTCGCCGAGCGCCTCGCGCGGCTGATGGCCGGACAGGATCACGTCGGTGACGGCGATGGCGCCGGCGTTGATGAACGGGTTGCGCGGAATGCCGCGCTCGAATTCCAGCTGCACGATCGAATTGAACGGGCTGCCGGAGGGCTCGCGGCCGACCCGCTGCCACAGCCGGTCGCCGATCTTGCCGAGCGCCAGCGTCAGTGTGAACACCTTCGAGATGCTCTGGATCGAGAACGCCGTGTCGGCGTCGCCCGCCGCGGCGATATGGCCGTCGGCGTCGATCACCACCAGGCCGAAGCCCGCCGGATCGACCTTGGCGAGTTCGGGAATGTAGTGGGCGACGGTGCCGCGATCGCTGCGCGCCGCCATCTCGTCGGCGATTTCCTGGACGATGCGGTCGAGCTCGGTCACGGCGGATGATCCTGTGTTGCTGGCTGACAGCGTCGCGGGCAGTGGCGAGCCGCGACGCATTGTAACGATGCGATCGTCGTGGTCCACCGATCGGCCTGGTTGCAGCCGCGGTCCGATCTCGCGCGGGATCGCATCGCTGATGGTGAGAGCGGCTGCGGTGTCGTCCGCGCCCGGCGCAGTCGGTGCCGTGCTCCCTTGCCGGTGCTGCGTGAGCGACTATCTGTTGCGAACCATCATCCAAGGAGCATGCGATGAGTGCCAGGCCGCTGCAGATCGACATCGTCTCCGACGTGGTGTGCCCGTGGTGCTACATCGGCAAGCATCGGCTGGAGGCGGCGCTGGCGCTGGTGCCGGAGGTCGCGGTGGAAACCCGCTGGCGGCCGTTCTTCCTCAATCCTGGGGTGCCGCGCGAAGGCGTCGATCGCGACAGCTATCTCACCGCCAAGTTCGGCTCGGTGGAGGCCTACAAGGCGATCGCCGGACGCGTCGCCGAGGCCGCGGCGGCGGAGGGGCTGGCATATCGGCCGGAGCTGGTGCAGCGCCAGCCCAACACGCTGGATTGCCACCGGCTGATCCATTGGGCGGAACTTGACACGTCCGGCGACAAGTCGGCGGCGATGAAACAGCGGTTGATGGAATTGTATTTTCGCGACGGCGGCGATCTCACCGACATCGAAGTGCTGGTGAAGGCCGCGGCGGATTGCGGCCTCGACGCCGACGCGGTGCGGCGGCGGCTGGCCAGCGAAGAGGACGTCGCGCTGATTGCGACGCAGGCCAAGGACGCCGCCGACAAGGGCATTTCCGGGGTGCCGACCTTCGTGTTCGCCGGCAAATACGCGGTGTCCGGCGCGCAGCCGGCCGAGCAACTGGCCAGCGCGATCCGCCAGGTCGCGGCCGAACTGAATGCGGAGATCGCCGCGACCTAGTTCGCGCCGCGGGGCGCGGGGCGGGGGCCGCGGGCGGCCAGGGGACGCCACACGGCTTGAAAACGACATGCTCGCCGTTCTAAAGTCGGCGGCAAAGCGGGGGCGGCATGGTCAAGCGTTCGATGATTGGTCTGGGCTTGCTGGCGATCACGCTGGTTCTCAGCGGCTGCACCAAATGCGGCCCGATCTGGGACGACTGGCTGCAATCGCCGAAATCCTGCAAGTCGGACCATCTCTAGGGGACACGATGCGAAATACGGAACTTCAGCCGCTCGGTTGGCGCAGCCGCGTGGCTTCGATCATGGGCGCGCGCGCCTGGCGCGCGGCGGCGATGCTGCTGTTGCTGGCGGGGACGGCCGAGGCGCAGACCCCGAACGTCAACCTCATTCCGGAATTGAAGAGCAAGACCCCGGAAGAGATCGAGCAGGACAGGATTACCGAAAAGGCTTACAAGGATTCTTTGCGGAAGATCCCGGACGCCAAGGTGTCTTCCGATCCTTGGGGCGATGTGCGCAGCACCGACGCCCCGAAAGCCGCTCCGGCGAAGTCCAGGAGCCGGCCGAGCCATAGCGCGAACTAGCGATCTCGCGATCCTGACAGCAGCCGCGATCGCCGAGGAGGCGCATCGAGCCCGGCTGGCGTTTCCGGACGGCGACACGCTATGGCCTGCAACGAGGGCTCCGAGATGGATAAAAGCGTCGCCAGGTTGAATATCGAGCACTATCAGAAGCTGTTGAAGACCGACCTGGACGAGACCAAGCGGCAAACCATCCTGCGCCTGTTGGCCGAAGAGGAAGCCACGCTGGCGGGGCTTCTGAAGGACGCCAAGTCGGGCGCCGCCAAGTCGAACGCCGCCAAGAGCGATGGTGCCGCGGCCCCGGCGACGGACGCGCCCGGTTCGGAGAGGTCCGGCGCCGACCAGCCGCAGTCCGACGCGGCCAAGGATCCGTCCTGACAGCCTGACCGAAAATTCAATACCGCGGATCCGTCATTGCGAGCCGAGGACGGCGCGTTGCGCCGGCCGAACAGCGAAGCAATCCAGGGGCTGCACGCCGTGCGCTGGATTGCTTCGTCGCAAGAGCTCCTCGCAAAGACGAACTTAAGCGCCTGATTTCGCTGCGGGCGTTTCGCTCAGCTAAGCGATCGCGCGCCGATCAATCAAAGGCCAGATGCCGCCATTCCCGCCAATGGGTGGGGTGGACCTCGACCGGCTTGCCGCTCTTCGACTCGGCCCAGCCGTTCTTCAACCGGCGACACGGGAACACCAAGGCGTGCGGCCCGTCGTCATCGATGACGGCGAGCTCCAGATCCTGATCGTACGGAGCTGTATCGATCATGTGCCACATTGGAAAAAGGATATGTCAGCGCTGGATCGGGCGAATTGATTTAGGTCATGCCGCCGCCGCCCGCGTAACGCGCGCTGCCGATCGTCGCCCGCGCCCGGCGCGGCAGGCCCCTCCGATCGACTGAGGTGAGTTCAGTCCTTGTTGTCGCTGAGCAGCTTGCCGGTGGCGCGATTGATGAAATGCAGCTGGGTGCAGGCCGGGCACTGCACGGTCTCGAATTCGGGCGCCCTGTCCGGTGCCGGGTCGTCGTGCAACCAGGTTTGGACGTTCATGTGGGTGCGGGGACATCGGTACAGCAAATGGCTCATGCAGGGTGCAAGCTGCACGCCGGCCCGGGCCTCCATTTGATCTAGATCAATATGGGGCGGATTTGTTTTGTGCCGCAAAGGTTTCCCGCAACGCCGTCAGTGCTCCTCGGTGACCACCAGGTGGCAGGCGGTGCAGCGGAACACGACGATCTCCGGCCGCTGCTGAATAGGCGACAGCCGGCCCACGAAGGCCATCGGTGTGGCGCAATGCGTGCACAACAGAACGGGGTCTGGGATGGCTTCTGGCACAGCGCACTTCCTCATGACCAGCAAAGCACGTGGCTGCCGGCGTGCAAGCTCAAAACCGCACAGACCGTATTCGTACCAGCCGGCTGGTTCGGTGCTGCGTCGGGCGCCGCCTTCAGAGACCGCCCGCGGGCGGCCTCCAATGATCCCTCGCGCGGCAGGCGCGGTTACTTGCGGGCGCAGGTCGCGATCGTGCTGGTCGAGCTGGAACCGCAGCGCGCGGTCATGATGCCGTTGGACAGCTGCAGATTGTCGCTGAACTTGGCGCTGGTGGCGCCGATGCAGATCGCCGACACCAAAGTCTCGTCGGCGTCGCAGCTCACCGGGCAGCCGTCGGCCGAGCAGGTCGAGGAGGTCAGCGTGCGGATGCTGCTGCCGGAGACGCCGGGAGGTCCGGCAGGGCCGGGCGGTCCGGCGACGCCGGGCTCGCCCTTGGGGCCGACTTCGCCGGAGCCCTGGTTACAGCCGGCGACCATCGCGGCTGTGGCGATTAACACGATCAAGGTCGGAAAACGCATGCAATACCCCTTTGTGCGACGAGGAGTAATTTTCGCCGAGGGGAACCTGGAACGCAAGCGCTTGCTGACGCGGCTCTGCCACCCGTTGACGCGTGCCGCGGCCGGCGCGATCAGCGGAAGGCGACGCCGATCCGCCGTTCCTTGCGCCAGATCACCTGGCACGGCCGCGACAGCGCCTCAGCCTCGACCATCAGGTCGAATTGTTCGGGGATGCCGAGCGGGCTCGCGACGTCGAGCGCCGCGCCGCCCTCCGACAGATTACGCACCGTGCAGCTGATGCCGCCGCCGCCGAACGCGATGGTGCCGGCTTTCAGCACCCGGCGTCGGGTGTCGCTACGCTTGTCGTCCATGCCGTCTCCTGCCGCCGACCCCGCGACCAACGCTGCCGGGGCGGGCGCGCGAGCTTTATCGCGCGCGCATGACCGTTTGGCGAAGCCGGCGTTTGCCGCGCCGCGCTAGTTGTTGCCGATCACGCCGTGCATCGCGCCGGACAGATTCTCGATATAGCTCACCACCTGGGTCGGGTCCTTCGCGGGCGCTGCTGCCGGCGCGGAGGTGGCGGCGGACAGGCTGGCCAGCAGATGCCATTCGATCGCCAGTTCCTCCCAATCCTGCCGCAGCGCCGGATCTGTGGCGGCGCTGGCGCGCTGTTCGCTGGCGATCGCCTTCAGCCGGGCGAGCGGATAATGACGGCTCACGCTGTCACACGGCGGACGCGGCTTCATCTGTGGCATGGGTCGATCCTCGCGGTGAATGGTCGTCCAGCAGAATCCGGTTGGGTAAACAAATCAATACTGAAATACCCTCGGTCGATCCCGAGGGCCGGTGCGATGCTGCGATGCGGGACGGCGTTGCGAAGCGGTGCGGCGAGGGGGCGGCGCGCGCTAATGTCGGGTCGGCTGCACCAGGTCTTGGGCGTCGAGGCAGCGCAGCAGCGCCAGCAGCACGCGCCGCTGCTCTTCGGTCGGTCCCTGCGACAGCAGCCGCCGATACAGCTCGATCGTCTCGTGGCGGATCAACGCGTCCATGGCTGTCCTCGGGCCGGAGAAAGCTCACGTCACTGGTAATAGATAACCATTTTGCTGCGGGCCGTACGATCAATTCCGCACAGTCGCAGCAAAGATCAACGCCGGTATGACCATCGCCGGCGCCGCGCAGCGCCGACGCCGCGGCGATCCGCCGCTGATTAGAAAACAATCCCAATTGACGGCGGCCGGCGACTGCCGCAGGAATATCGCCCGTTGGTCGAGCTTGGAGCCGTCATGACCTTTCACATCAAAGCCGTCGATACCTCCGGCGTCATCTCGCTGCACCGCGACACCGCCGATGCGGCCGCCAAGAAGGCCACCGAATTGCTGGCCGATGGCTGCTGGGACGTCGAGATCGTCACCCCCGAGGGCCAGGTGATCCCGGCCGAGACGCTGCCGCAGGCCAGCGCGCAGACCGGGGCGTAAAGGCGCGTTGCCGCGCACCGCGGCCGGACCATCTATCTCTGCGGGGCGAACAGCCCGCTGTGCAGCCAGGCTTTGGTGTGGTCGGAGATCAGCTGGTCTTCGCGAAGTTCGGCGGCAGGATCACCGCGGCGCGGCGCATCGGGCGACCGCATCACCGCCAGACTCGGCGGCGGGGCGCGGCGCAGCGCTTCGGCGAACGCCGCGGCGGTCGCCGTCTTGCTGCCGATCTGGATATGCTCGGCGAGCGCGGTCCATTTGATCGCCATCATCGACTGTTGCAGCGACCGTTCGGTCGGGATGTCGATCGTCCCCAGCGCGGCATCCGGCGGCATGGGCCCTGCATTTGTCGGCGGTGGGCATGGGCGTCCTTGCGGTGCGAATGGGTCGCGATCACCATACCGTTTTCGCGCGAATAGCGAGGGTGGGGGGCGAGGACGACCGCGGCGTGTGGGTGTTGGATTGAGGAATGACTTGAGTTGTGAGGCTTTTACGATCTTTGAAAGGAACATATTGCGAACCGAGAACAAACAGTGTACAGTGCGTTCCAGCGTTAAACCCAACTGCATTGTTTGTCCCGACGGCGAATCCCGTTCATAAGGAGCTCGATATGGCTGCCCCCACTGCCCTGCGTATCGTCGAAGGATCGTCCTTGGACAAGACCAAGGCGCTGGCCGCCGCGCTCTCGCAGATCGAGCGCCAGTTCGGCAAGGGCTCGGTGATGAAGCTCGGCAAGAACGATCGCTCGATGGACATCGAGACGATCTCGTCCGGCTCGCTCGGGCTCGACATCGCGCTCGGCGTCGGCGGTCTGCCGAAGGGCCGGGTGGTCGAGATCTACGGCCCGGAATCCTCCGGCAAGACCACGCTGGCGCTGCATTGCGCCGCCGAGGCGCAGAAGAAGGGCGGGATTTGCGCCTTCATCGACGCCGAACACGCGCTCGACCCGGTCTATGCCCGCAAGCTCGGCGTCAACGTCGATGAATTGCTGATCTCGCAGCCCGATCACGGCGAGCAGGCGCTGGAAATCGCCGACACGCTGGTGCGCTCCGGCGCGGTCGACGTCTTGATCGTGGATTCGGTCGCGGCTTTGGTGCCGCGCGCCGAACTGGAAGGCGAGATGGGCGACGCGTTGCCCGGCCTGCAGGCCCGCCTGATGAGCCAGGCGCTGCGCAAACTCACCGCCTCGATCAACAAGTCCAACACCATGGTGATCTTCATCAACCAGATCCGGATGAAGATCGGCGTGATGTACGGCTCGCCGGAAACCACCACCGGCGGCAACGCGCTGAAGTTCTACGCCTCGGTGCGGCTCGACATCCGCCGCATCGGCCAGATCAAGGAGCGCGACGAGGTGGTCGGCAACCAGACCCGCGTCAAGGTGGTGAAGAACAAGCTGGCGCCGCCGTTCAAGCAGGTCGAATTCGACATCATGTACGGCGAGGGCGTCTCCAAGATGGGCGAGATCCTCGATCTCGGCGTCAAGGCCGGCATCGTCGACAAGTCCGGCGCCTGGTTCTCCTATGACAGCCAGCGGCTCGGTCAGGGCCGCGAGAACTCGAAAGCCTTCCTCAAGGCCAATCCGGACATGACCGCGAAGATTGAAGCGGCGATCCGGCAGAATTCCGGATTGATCGCCGAGCAGATTCTGGCCGGCCTGCCGGAGCGCGACGAAGAAGGCGAAGAGCCTACGGAGGATTGAGTTTTCCCGCGGCGGGCGGTGCGGGGGTCTGTTGCCGATGCCTCGAATTGCCTGCAGCGCCTTCGGGCTGCGGTGCAAAGTCGATCGCAAGGCGGCTGATCGGCAGCCCGCGCCGGCAAGATGATTTGGTTAGATTTGCCCTCGTCAGGAGAGCCCGCCGGACATGCGGTGGCGGGTAGCCAGGGCGAGTCCTTCAACACGTCATGGCCGGGCTCGTCCCGGCTATCCACGCCCGCAAGCGGTGCTCTTGACATGTCCGTAGATGGCCGGGACAAGCCCGGCCATGACCTGGAGAGGTTGGGTCGTTTTTTCGAGACGCCAGCTGCGCAGAGATGCGCGCCGCCGCCTGCGCCGACTGAGTGCTGGGCGTCAGCCTCGGCCGCGCTTATCGCGCTCGGTCTGCCGCGCGTCGCGGCCACCCGCACGGCGGCCTGAGCTCCGCGCTGCCCTCGGCTCGCAATGACAAAACCCCTGGTTTGGCGCGCTACTTTTTCGGTCTGGCTCTCAGGATGACGTCGTGCCGGCGGGGAGCGCTGCCTCTCCGGTCATATCTCGGGTGTCGCTTGGATTGCCGCCCGTGTCAGGTGCGCCGGCGCTGCCGCGCGCCGCGCACTCGCGACGCCAATTGCCAATGTCCGCCCCCCCCCCCCCGCTCACTCCGCCGCCAGCGCGTAGTCCTCGATCGGCGGGCAGGAGCACACCAGGTTGCGGTCGCCATAGACGTTGTCGATGCGGCCGACCGGGCACCAGTATTTGTCGGTGCGGGTGGTGCCGGCGGGGAAGCAGCCCTCGTGCCTGGTATAGGCCCGTTTCCACACCTCCTCGGCGATGTCGTGCACGGTATGCGGGGCATGGCGCAGCGGCGACGCCTCCACGCTCCAGCGCCCGGTCTCGATCTCGGCGATCTCGTGGCGGATCGCGATCATGGCGTCGCAGAAGCGGTCGATCTCGGCCTTGGATTCCGATTCGGTCGGCTCGATCATCAGCGTGCCCGGCACCGGGAAGCTCATGGTCGGCGCGTGGAAGCCGTAGTCGATCAGCCGCTTGGCGATGTCGTCGACGGTGACGCCGGCGGAGTTCTTCAGCGCCCGCGGATCGACGATGCATTCATGCGCGACGCGGCCGCGCTCGTTGCGATACAGCACCGGAAAATGCGGATCGAGCTTCGCCGCGATGTAGTTGGCGTTGAGGATCGCGACTTCGGTGGCGCGGCGCAAGCCTTCGCCGCCCATCATCAGGATATAGATGTAGGAGATCGTCAGGATCGAGGCGGAGCCGAACGGCGCCGCCGCCACCGCGCCGCCGTGGCGTTGCTCGTCGGTGCCGTCGAGCACCAGGTGCCCGGGCAGGTAGGGCTTAAGATGCGCGCGCACCCCGATCGGTCCCATACCGGGGCCGCCGCCGCCATGCGGAATGCAGAACGTCTTGTGCAGATTGAGATGGCTGACGTCGGCGCCGTATTCGCCGGGCCGCGCCAGCCCGACCTGGGCGTTGAGATTGGCGCCGTCGAGATAGACCTGGCCGCCATGGCCGTGGACGATGTCGCAGATCTCGCGGATGTGTTCTTCGAACACGCCGTGGGTCGACGGATAGGTGATCATCACCGCGGCGAGGTCGGCACTGTGCTGCTCGGCTTTGGCGCGCAGATCCTCGACGTCGACGTCGCCGCGATTGTTGCAGGCGACCACCACGACGTCCATGCCCGCCATGCTGGCGGAGGCCGGGTTGGTGCCGTGCGCCGAGGACGGGATCAGGCAGACCTTGCGATGCGCCTCGCCGCGGGCGGCGTGATAGTGCCGGATCGCCAGCATCCCGGCATATTCGCCCTGCGCGCCGGAATTCGGCTGCAGCGACACCGCGTCATAGCCGGTGATGTCGGCGAGCCATTCTTCCAGCTTGGCGAACAGCGCGTGATAGCCGGCGGCCTGCTCGCGCGGCGCGAACGGGTGCAGGCTGGCGAATGCCGGCCAGGTCAGCGGCATCATCTCGGTGGTGGCGTTGAGCTTCATGGTGCAGGAGCCGAGCGGGATCATGGCGCGGTCGAGCGCCAAATCGCGGTCGCTCAGCTTGCGCATGTAGCGCAGCAGTTCGGTCTCCGAGCGATAGGCCTGGAACACCTCCTGCGTGAGGAAGCTCGAGGTGCGCTTCAAGGCCGGGTGCAGCGTGTCGCGCATCTCCGGCTCGACCTCGCGATAGTTCAGCGCGCCGCCGAACGCGCGCCACACCGCTTCCACGGTGGCGGGCGTGGTGGTCTCGTCGAGCGCGATGCCGAGCGTGCCGTCGCCGATCCGCAGATTGATCCGCTCGGCCAACGCGCGGGCGACGATCTCGCTCTGCCTGGCGCCGACTTCGACGGTCAGCGTATCGAAGAACGATTCATTGTGCGGCGGCAAGCCGAGCTTGCGCAGGCCGGCGGCCAGCACCGCGGTGCGCCGGTGCACGCGGCGGGCGATTTCCGAAAGCCCGTCGGGGCCGTGATACACCGCATACATCGCGGCGATCACCGCCAGCAGCACCTGCGCGGTGCAGATGTTGGAGGTGGCCTTCTCGCGGCGGATGTGCTGCTCGCGGGTCTGCAGCGCCAGCCGATAGGCCGGCTGGCCGTGCACGTCGATCGACTGCCCGACCAGGCGGCCGGGCAGCGCGCGCTTCAAGCTGTCGCGCACCGCCATGAACGCGGCGTGCGGCCCGCCGTAGCCCATCGGCACGCCGAAGCGCTGCGCCGAGCCGATCGCGATGTCGGCGCCGAGGTCGCCGGGCGAGGCCAATAGCGTCAGCGCCAACAGGTCGGCGGCGATGATGGCGAGGCCGCCCTTGGCGCGCAACGCGGCGATCATCGGCCGCGGGTCGCGCACCGCGCCGGAGGAGCCGGGATATTGGATCAGCGCGCCGAACACGTCGGCCTTCTGCAAATCGTGCACCGGATCGCCGACGATCAGCGTCCAGCCGAGCGGCTCGGCGCGGGTGCGCAGCACTGCCAGCGTCTGCGGATGCACCTCGCGGTCGACGAAGAACGCCTTGGTCTTCTTGTGCGCGCTGCGCTCGGCGAGCGCCATGGCTTCGGCGGCGGCGGTGGCCTCGTCGAGCAACGAGGCGTTGGCGACGTCGAGCCCGGTGAGATCGCAGATCATGGTCTGGTAGTTGAACAGCGCTTCCAGCCGGCCCTGGCTGATCTCCGGCTGATACGGCGTATAGGCTGTGTACCAGGCCGGATTTTCCAGAATGTTGCGCTGGATCACCGCGGGCAGGATGGTGCCGGAATAGCCCTGGCCGATCAGCGAGGTGAACACCTCGTTGCGGGAGGCGAGGTCGGCCATATGCGCCAGCGCTTCGGTCTCGGTCAGAGGCTGGCCGAGATGCAGCGGCGTGGGCTGCCGGATCGCCGCCGGCAGCGTCTGGTCGACCAAAGCCTCCAGGCTGTCGGCCCCCACCACGCGCAGCATGCCCTTGATGTCCTGCGGCGACGGCCCGATGTGGCGGCGGGCGAAGCCGGTGGCGATATCTTCGGACTGGCTGCGGTGAGCGGGCATCAAGATCTCCTCAACGTCAGGCGGTGTGAGCGGTGTAGGCGGCTTCGTCCATCAAGCCGTCGAGTTCGGCCTTGTCGGCGATCTTCAGCTTGAAAAACCAAGCCGCGCCGCCGGCGTCGGAATTGACCAGCGCCGGATCGGTCTGCAGCGCGTCGTTGACCTCGAGCACTTCGCCGGTGATCGGCGCATAGACGTCGGAGGCGGCTTTCACCGATTCCACCACCGCGGCGGCTTCGGCTTTCTTCAATTGCCGGCCGATTTTCGGCAGTTCGACGAACACCACGTCGCCGAGCTGCGACTGGGCATAATCGGTCACGCCGATGGTGGCGACATCGCCCTCGATGCGCAGCCATTCGTGATCGGGGGTAAACAGGGTGGTCATCATCGGTCCTTAACGCTTGTAGCTGGTCGGAATGAAAGGGGTGGCGCAGACCCGCAGCGGCAGCCGCTGTCCGCGGACTTCAGCAAAAATCACCGTATCGTGACGCGCCTGTGGCGTCGGCAGATAGCCCATCGCCAGCGGGCCGCCGAGGCTCGGCCCGAAGCCGCCGGAGCATATCGTGCCGATCGATTCGGTTGCGGTGGCGTCGGCGAACAGCGGCGCGCCTTCGCGCACCGGGGCGCGGCCGTCCGGCCGCAGTCCGACCCGGCGGCGCGATGCGCCGTTGTCGAGCTGGGACAGAATCACGTCGGCGCCGGCGAAGCCGCCGGGCCGTGCTCCGCCGTTGCGGCGGCTCTTCTGAATCGACCATTCCAGCGCGCCTTCGACCGGCGTGGTGGTGGTGTCGATGTCATGACCATAGAGGCACAGCCCGGCTTCGAGCCGCAGGCTGTCGCGGGCGCCTAACCCGATCGGCAGCACGTCGGGATCGTCGAGCAGCGCCTCGGCGAGCGCCACCGCGCCCTCGGCCGGCACCGAAATCTCATAGCCGTCCTCGCCGGTGTAGCCGGAGCGCGACACCAGGCAGTCGAGCCCCATCACGGTGAGCGGCGCGCTATCCATGAAGCGCAGCTCGGCCACCTGCGCGCACAAAGTGCCGAGCGCGGCTTCGGCGCGCGGCCCCTGCAGCGCCAGCAGCGCGCGGTCGGGCAGGGCGAGGATGTCGCAGACGTCGGACAGCGCGTCGCGCAGATGCGCCTCGTCGGCGGCCTTGCAGGCGGCGTTCACCACCAGGAACAGATGACGGCCGGAATTCGCCACCATCAGATCGTCGAGAATGCCGCCTTTATCATTGGTGAACTGGGCGTAGCGCTGCCGGCCGGGCGCGATCGCCACGATATCCTGCGGCACCAGGCGCTCCAGCGCCCGCGCGGCATCGGCGACGTGGCCGGATTTCGCCCGCAGTTCCAGCTGGCCCATATGCGAGACGTCGAACAGCCCGGCCTTGGCGCGGCAATGCAGGTGCTCCTTGAGCACTCCGGCGGGGTATTGCACGGGCATCTCGTAGCCCGCAAACGGTACCATCTTGCCGCCTAGCGACAGATGCAATTCATGCAGCGGGGTCCGCTGCAGGGCTTCCGGGGAGTCGTTCTGCACCAGCATGAGGGGCCCTCGCGGTTCCCGAGACCAATTTCTCGTTAAACCTTCGAGCCCCATCTGTCGCTGTGCCTGAGAGTATTATCCCGTCGGCGGATGCCGCCGGCATCAGTGATTCGGCGGAGTCTCTTTCCAGATGTCATCAAGCCGCGTGGTCCGTTTGCCTGAGAGTTTCCGGGGCGGTTGCTCCTTCGGCGCCGGCCTTGCGGCCGATCTCTCCCGACGCGACTTACTCTTAACAAGTAGGGAGGAAAGCCGGCTCGCGCAAGCCTGTCAACGCGTCGGCGGGGACCTATCAACGGGTCTCTGTGTCCGCCGGCAAGCCTCTGATCTGCTGTCCAGTTTCTGGACAGGCCGCGGCCTCGCGGCTAAAAGCAGGGCGCCGGGGAAGGATTGGGCTGCGGCGGCGCGGCAGGATCCCGGATGCGATTGGACGGACATGAGCGGCGTTAACGAAATCAGGTCGGCATTTCTGAATTATTTCGGCAAGGACGGGCACGAGGTGGTGCCGTCGTCCCCCTTGGTGCCGCGCAACGATCCGACCTTGATGTTCACCAATGCCGGCATGGTGCAGTTCAAGAACGTGTTCACCGGGGTCGAAAAGCGCGCCAACCACCGCGCCACCACCTCGCAGAAATGCGTCCGCGCCGGCGGCAAGCACAACGACCTCGACAATGTCGGCTACACCGCGCGGCATCACACCTTCTTCGAGATGTTGGGTAATTTTTCGTTCGGCGATTACTTCAAAGACCACGCCATCGAGCTCGCTTGGAATCTGATCACCAAGGAATTCGCCCTGCCCAAGGAGAAGCTCCTGGTCACGGTGTATTCCGAGGACGACGAAGCCTTCGGTCTGTGGAAGAAGATCGCCGGGCTGCCGGAGTCGAAGATCATCCGGATCCCGACCTCGGACAATTTCTGGCAGATGGGCGACACCGGCCCGTGCGGGCCGTGTTCGGAAATCTTCTTCGACCACGGCGACCACATTCCGGGCGGCCCTCCCGGCTCGCCCGAGGAGGATGGCGACCGCTTCATCGAGATCTGGAATCTGGTGTTCATGCAGTTCGACCAGATCGCGCCGGGGCAGCGCAATCCGCTGCCGAAGCCGTCGATCGACACCGGCATGGGACTGGAGCGCATCGCAGCTGTGCTGCAGGGCAAGCACGACAACTACGACATCGATCTGTTCCAGGCGCTGATCCGCGCCATCGCCGAACTGACCGGCGCCGATCCGAAGGGCGAGCACAAGGCCTCGCTGCGGGTGATCGCCGATCACTTGCGCGCCTCCTCGTTCCTGATCGCCGACGGCGTGCTGCCGTCGAACGAAGGCCGCGGCTACGTGCTGCGCCGGATCATGCGCCGCGCGATGCGCCACGGCCAGCTGCTCGGCGCCACCGAGCCGTTGATGTGGCGGCTGGTGTGGGCCTTGGTGCGCGAGATGGGCCAGGCCTATCCGGAGCTGGTGCGCGCCGAGCCGATGATCGAGGAGACGCTGCGGCTCGAAGAAACCCGGTTCCGCAAGACGCTGGATCGCGGGTTGATCATTCTCGACGAGAAGAGCAGCTCGCTGAAGAAGGGCGACATGTTCGACGGCGAGACCGCGTTCACGCTGTACGACACCTATGGCTTTCCGCTCGATCTGACCCAGGACGCGCTGCGCAACCGCGGCATCAGCGTCGACATCGCCTCGTTCACCGACGCGATGGAGAAACAGAAGGCCAAGGCGCGCGCCTCGTGGGCGGGTTCGGGCGACACCGCCACCGAAACCGTTTGGTTCGGCCTGCGCGAACAACTCGGCGCCACCGAGTTCTTGGGCTACGAGACCGAGACCGCCGAAGGCGTGGTCGCGGCGCTGGTGAAAGACGGCCAGCAGGTCGAGGCGCTGAAGGCCGGCGATCACGGCGCGATCGTGCTCAACCAGACGCCGTTCTACGCCGAATCCGGCGGCCAGGTCGGCGATACCGGGGTGATGACCGGCGAGGGCGTGCGTTTCCGCGTCACCGAGACCCAGAAGAAGGCGCACGATCTGTTCGTGCATCTCGGCACCGTCGAGCAGGGCACGCTGACGCCGGACACCGCGCTGTTGCTCGAGGTCGATCACGCGCGGCGCTCCTCGATCCGCGCCAATCATTCCGCCACCCATCTGCTGCACGAGGCGCTGCGCCAGGTGCTCGGCGATCACATCGCGCAGAAAGGCTCGCTGGTGGCTGAGGATCGGCTGCGGTTCGACTTCGTGCATCAGAAGCCGATCAGCGCCGACGAATTGCGCCGGGTCGAGGACATCGCCAACGAGGTGGTGCTGGAGAACGACGAAGTCACCACACGGCTGATGGCGGTCGACGACGCCCGCGAGGCCGGCGCGCGCGCGCTGTTCGGCGAGAAATACGGCGACGAAGTCCGCGTCGTGACCATGGGCAAGGCGGCGCGCGAGCACGGCAGCAATGCGCTCGGCTGGTCGGTCGAATTGTGCGGCGGCACCCATGTGCGGCGCACCGGCGATATCGGGCTGATCTCGATCACCGGCGAAAGTGCGGTCGCCTCCGGCGTCCGCCGCATCGAGGCCCTGACCGGCCGCCACGCGAGGCAGAGCGCCAACGCGGCGATCGACACCGCGCGGGCGACCGCGGCTGAACTCCGCACCTCGGTCGACGACATGCCGGCCCGCGTCGCGGCCCTGATGGAGGAGCGCAAGAAGCTCGAGCGCGAATTGGCCGAAGCCCGCAAGAAGCTGGCGATGGGCGGCGGCGGTGCCGCGGCCGCCAATGGCGACGCCGGCGTCCGCGAGGTCGGCGGCGTCAAGCTTATGGCGCGCGCGGTCGAAGGCATCGAGATCAAGGATCTCAAGAGCCTGGTCGATCAGGGCAAGAAGCAGCTCGGCTCCGGCGTCATCGCGCTGGTCGCCACCAGCGCCGACGGCAAGGGCTCGATCGTGGTCGGCGTCACGCCGGATCTGGTGGCGCGGTTCTCCGCGGTCGATCTGGTGCGCAAGGCCTCCGAAGTGCTGGGCGGCAAGGGCGGCGGCGGCAAGCCCGACATGGCGCAGGCCGGCGGTCCGGACGGCTCCAAGGCGCAGGCCGCGCTCGACGCGATTGCGGCGGCGATCGGCGGATGAACTAACACGCGACCGCTAACGCGTGTCCCGGGCGCGGTGCAGCACGAAGTGCTGCTCCGCAGAACCGGGACCGTTACGAGTGCCGTCCTGTCAAAATGCCGTCCTTGCAACGGTCCCGGCTCGCCTCGCCGCGCAAGGGCGCGGCTCGACGTCCGGGACACGGTGTCTTTAGGTTCAGCGCGTCGCAATTTCCGGGGTGATGCCGCGATCCCGCCGCATCGCTTTAATCCGTGGCGCGGCCTTCGCGCACCAGCTTTTTGCGGATGTCGCGCTCGTCGTGGATGATGGCGATCACCTTGCCCATCGGCAGGCCGAGCGTCTGCAGCACCGTCGAGGCGATCTCGAAGCTGGCTTCCAGCACTTCGCGCACCACGTCGGTGGCGCCTAAATTGAACAGCCGCACCGCATGGGCGGCGTCGCGGGCGCGCACGATCACCGCAATGTCGGCGCGGTCGGCGCGGATCGCCGCCACCGCCTGCTCCGCCGCGGCGGAATCGTGCATCGTCACCACCACCGCCGGCGCCTCGCCGAGCCCGCATTTGCGCAGGAAGGCGCGCGAGGTGGCGTCGCCATAGACCAGGTTGCGGCCGGTCGCGCGGCCCTTCGCCACCACGTCGGGATCGCGCTCGATGGCGATGAACGGCTTGCCCTGCTTGGCGAGGATGTCGCAGATGATGCGGCCGACCCGGCCATGGCCGATCACGATGGTGCGGCCGGGCTCGATCGGGCCGGGATCCTCGAAGCCGTCGGTGATCGCCGCGGCGCGGCGCGCCTGCACCCCGGCGTGGCGGCCGAGCCGCGCCAACAGCGGCGTCAGCATCATGGTGCCCGACGCCACCAGCAGCATGAATTGCTCGACGTCGGGCTGCAACAGCCCGCTGGAGCCGGCCATGCCGAGCACCAGGAAGGCGAATTCGCCGCCACCGGCGAGCAGCAGCCCGGCCTCCAGCGCGATCGGCCAGGACAGTCGGAACGCGCGCGCCAGCGCGGCAATCACCAGCGCCTTCAGTACCGCCATGCCGACCACCGAGGCGCCGAGCAGCAACGGCGTCCGCGAGACTTCGGCCAGATCGATCCGCATCCCGACCGAGATGAAGAACAGCCCGAGCAGCATGCCCTTGAACGGCTCGATGTCGACCTCGACCTGGCGGCGGAATTCGGTTTCCGAGAGCAGCAAGCCGGCGAGGAAGGCGCCGAGCGCCATCGACAGCCCGGCGGCATGGGTCAGCAGCGAGGTGCCGACCACGATGAACAGGATCGTCGCCATGAACAATTCGCGGCTGTGGGTGCGCGCCACCAGCCGGAACAACGGCCGCAGCAGCAGCCGGCCGACGCTGACGATCAGCATGATGGCGCCGACCGCCTGCAATAGCGCGAGGCCAAGCCCGGCCGACACCGAGGACGCGGTGACGTTGCCGCCGCCGCCTTCGGAGACCGCGGCGCCGAACACCACGATCAGAAACAGGATCGGCACCACCGCGAGATCCTGCGCCAGCAGCACGGCGAAGATCGAGCGGCCGGCCAGCGTCGCCAGCCGGCGCTGCTCGGCCAGCAATTGCAGCACGATCGCGGTGGAGGACAGCGCGAGACAAGCGCCGATCACCAGGCTGGCATCGAGCGTGTTGCCGAACGCCAGCGTCACCGCGCCGATCGCCGCGGTGGTCAGCACCACCTGCAGCATGCCGAAGCCGAACACCAGCCGCCGCATCGTCCACAGCCGGTCGAACGACAGTTGCAGGCCGATGCTGAACAACAGGAACGAGACGCCGAGTTCGGCCAGGCGATCGACCGCGCTCTGCGAGGTGATCGCGATCAGGCCGAGCCATGACGAGGTCTCGTCGAGGCGGCCGAGGCCGTGCGGGCCAAGCACCAGGCCGGCGACCAGGAAGCCGAGCACCGGGCTGATGCGCAATCGCGCCATCAGCGGGATCACAACCCCCGCCGTGCCCAGAAACACCAATGCTTCGCGATAGACCCCGAGGTCAGTTGCCGCCGCCATGCACCCCATCAATCACGACGCCGCGATTCCCGCGAGCGACTGGATCAAAACCACAACCGCTGCGGCGATAAATCGCGCCTCGTGCCGCAGATGTGAACAATGGCGGCTCGGGCGTCGTTGGTTCCATCACATCCGACCCGATCGCTGCGGCTATCGGTAGCCGCGCCCGGGGTGGCCAGCAGCGACATTATGCAGCACAACCGCCGCATGGAGCATAACACCCCGCTGATATCCACCGTCGTGGTCGGCCTCGTGCTGGCCTTTCTGCTCGGGCTTGCGGCGCATCGCATCCGGATCTCGCCGCTGGTCGGCTACCTCGTCGCCGGCGTGCTGATGGGGCCGTTCACGCCGGGTTATGTCGCCAACCAGAATATCGCCAGCGAACTCGCCGAGATCGGCATCATTCTGCTGATGTTCGGCGTCGGCCTGCATTTCTCGCTGAAGGATCTGCTGGCGGTGAAGGCGATCGCGATCCCCGGCGCGGTGGTGCAGATCGCGGTGGCCACCGTGCTCGGCGTCGGGCTCGGCTGGCTGCTCGGCTGGCCGACCGGCGGCGGGCTGGTGTTCGGCCTGGCGCTGTCGGTGGCGAGCACCGTGGTGCTGCTGCGGGCGTTGCAGGACCGCAGGCTGGTGGACAGCGAGCGCGGCCGGATCGCGATCGGCTGGCTGATCGTCGAAGACCTGGCGATGGTGCTGACGCTGGTGCTGCTGCCGGCGCTGGCCGGGCTGTTGAAGGGCGAGGCCGGCGACGGCGCCAGCTGGACAGCGGTGGCGCTGCCGGTGGCGATCACGCTCGGCAAGGTCGCGGCCTTCGTGGCGTTCATGCTGATCGTCGGCCGCAGGGTGATCCCCTGGCTGCTGCATTACGTGGCGCACACCGGCTCGCGCGAATTGTTTCGCCTCGCGGTGTTCGCGATTTCGCTCGGCGTGGCGTTCGGCGCCGCGATGCTGTTCGACGTGTCGTTTGCGCTCGGCGCATTCTTCGCCGGCATGATCCTGTCGGAATCCGAGCTCAGCCAGCGCGCCGCCAACGAAACGCTGCCGCTGCGCGACGCCTTCGCGGTGCTGTTCTTCGTCTCGGTCGGCATGCTGGTCGATCCCGCGATCATCGTCCGCGATCCGTTGCCGCTGCTCGCCACCGTGCTGATCATCATCTTCGGCAAATCGCTGGCGGCGTTCGCCATCGTCCGCGCCTTCGGCCACCCGACCCGGACCGCGCTGACGATCTCGGCGTCGCTGGCGCAGATCGGCGAATTCTCCTTCATCCTGGTCAGCCTCGGCGTCGCGCTTGGCCTATTGCCGGATCGCGGCCGCGATCTGGTGCTGGCGGGTGCGATCATCTCGATCATGCTGAACCCGTTGTTCTTCGCGCTGCTCGATCGCTTCGTCGCCGTCGCCGACGGCAAGTCCCCGGCCACGACCGAGCCGCCGTCCGACGCGCAGCCCGCGCCGCCGGGCGGCCATGTCGTGCTGGTCGGCCACGGCCGGGTCGGCGGCACGGTCGCCGCGGCGTTGCGCGCCGAGGGGCTCGACATGGTGATCATCGAAGACGATGACGACGAGGTCGCGCGTTTGCACAAGGCGGGCCTCAAGGCGCTGAGCGGCAACGCCGCGGCGTCCGACCTGCTGGAGGCTGCCGATATCGCCAACGCCCGCGGCTTGCTGGTGGCGATCCCGGACGGCTTCGAGGGCGGCCAGATCGTCGCCAAGGCGCGGGCGCTGAACGCCACGCTGACGATCGTTGCCCGCGCGCATTCCGAGGAGGAGGTCGCGCACCTCAAGCACAACGGCGCCGACGTGGTGATCCTGGGCGAGGACGAAATCGCCCGCGCCATGGTGGCGCGGATCGGCGTGGCGAAGGGGTGAGCAATCTGTCATTCCGGGGCGCGAACCGCGCCAGCGGTGAGCGAACCCGGAATCTTGCTGCGGGGGCAAGCGTCGGTTCAAGAATTCGTCGTGTTGCGAGATTCCGGGTTCGCTCGAGCTTGCGCTCTCGCGCCCCGGAATGACGGCGTGATTTTTGTCGCGCGCGCGCACCGAAAAGCCAAAAGCCTCACGTTTCGCGCTCACCCCTTGCAGATCGTGCTGCGCAGAAACGCAAATCCCAGCGCCTGGCTTTGCGCCTGCTTGGTGTTATCGACCGCGCCGGAATGGCCGCCGGCGACGGTTTCGTCGAACCACACCGGCTGACCCAGTGCCGAAAGCCGCGCCGCCATCTTGCGGGCGTGGCCGGGATGCACGCGGTCGTCGGTGCGGTTGGTGGTGATGAAGATCGGCGGATAGTTTTGCTCGGCGCTGGCCAGATGATACGGCGAGTACTTCTGGATGAATGCCCACTCCTCGGGGTCTTCCGGATCGCCGTATTCGGCGATCCAGCTTTGCCCGGCGAGTAGCTTGGTGTAGCGCGCCATGTCGAGCAGCGGCACGCTGCACCACACCGCGCCGAACAATTCCGGATAGCGCGTCAGCATGTTGCCGACCAGCAACCCGCCATTGCTGCCGCCGTGACAGGCGAGCTTTTGCGCGGTGGTGACGCCGGACGCCGCAAGATCGCGCGCGACCGCGGCAAAATCGTCATGCGCGATGTGCTTGGTCGCCTTGCGCGAGGCGAGATGCCAGCTTGGGCCGAATTCGCCGCCGCCGCGGATATTGGCCAGCGCGTAGACGTGGCCTTGCTCCAGCCAGAGCTTGCCGACGACGGCCATATAGGCCGGCGTCAGCGACACTTCGAAGCCGCCATAACCGTAGAGAATGGTCGGCCGCGGCGCGCCGCCGGCCGCGAGATTCTTGCCGATCAGGAAGTAGGGAATCCTGGTGCCGTCGGCGGCGAGCGCGTGGCGCTGCACGACCTCGATGCCGGTTGCGTCGAACGACGCCGGCGCGCGCTTCAACGGCTGCGGCGCGCCGTCGCCGCTCCACAGCGCGGTGGTGGTCGGCCGGTCGAAGCCGGTGATGGTCAGCAACAGATCGCGGCCGAGTGCTGGCTCTTCCTCGCCGCCGAAGGTCTGCGCATCGATCGAGGCGTTGTCGGGCAGATCCGGCAGCGCGCGCGTGGTCCAGCCGTCGTTGCGGCGCGTGGCGAGCTCGAGCCGGCCGCGGACGTCGTCGAGGATCTGCAGCACCACGCCGTGGCGGGTCTCCGACCACGACTGCAGCGAGCGGGTCGGCGTCGGTTGAAACACGATCTCGAAATCGCGCGCGCCTTCGAGGAAGCGATCGCGCGCGATCACCGCCAGCGCGCCGGCCGCGATGGTCTTGCCATCGACCGACCAGTCCTGCTTCGGGCTGACGAAGAGATCGCTGGCTTCCAGCGAGATCGACACCTGCTCCGGCAGATCGAGCTGCAGCCGCTGCCCGGCGAACGCGCCGTGCTGCGGCTCGACGAAGATCTGCGCGCGGGTGAAATCCAGCGCCCGCCAATAGGCGACGGATTCGTGCGTCGGCCGGTGGTTGACGCCGAACCAGGCGGCGACGTCGTTCTTTTCGACCTCGAACACCACCTCGGCTTGCTCGAGCGGCGTGCCGCGGCGCCATTTGCGCACCAGCCGCGCGTAGCCGGCCGCGGTGCTGTCGTCGTCGGTCAATGCGCTGCCGAACAGGATGGTGTCGCCGTCGAGCCAGTCGGCGCGGGTCTTGGCCTGCGGAATTTTGAAGCCGTCGTCGACGAAGCGCTTGGTGGCGAGGTCGAATTCGCGCAACTCCACCGCGTCGGTGCCGTTGAACGACAGGCTGACCAGCGCGCGAGATTTATCCGGCGAACGTGCGGCCCCCGCGAACGCCCAGGAGATGCCCTCTCGCTCATTCAAGGCGTCGATGTCGAGCAGCAGCTCCCAGTCTGGTTTATCGCTGCGATAGCTATCCAGCGTGGTACGGCGCCACAGCCCGCGCGGATGGGCTTCGTCCTTCCAGAAATTGTACAAATAATCGCCGGATTTGCTGACGAAGGGAATGCGGTCGTCGGCATTGAGGATTTTCAGCGCGGCGTCGAAATCGGCGGCGTAGGCGGCATCGCACAGCGCGCCGTGGGTGCGGGCATTTTGCGCCGCCACCCAGTCGACCGCGCGCGCGCCCTCGATCTCTTCGAGCCACACAAATTCATCGCCGGCGCCAAGCGCCGGATTGCTGCGCGCATTCATCAAGAGATGTCCTCAAAAAGCAAAAGCCCGGGCGCATGGCCCGGGCTTTCAGATAATGCGTTTGCCGGCGCACGCAAACCGCGCCGGCGTGCGATCAGATCACGCCGCGGCGGGCGCCATCGCGGCGGTGAGGTTTTCCGCGACCTTGTCGAGGAAGCCCTCGGTCGAGAGCCAGCGCTGGTCGGCGCCGACCAGCAGCGCCAGGTCCTTGGTCATGTAGCCGGCTTCCACCGTCTCGACGCAGACCCGCTCCAGCGTCTTGGAGAACTTCGCCAGCTCGTCGTTGCCGTCGAGCTTGGCGCGATGCGCGAGGCCTTGGGTCCAGGCGAAAATGGAGGCGATGGAGTTGGTCGAGGTCGCCTTGCCCTTCTGGTGCTCGCGATAGTGCCGGGTCACCGTGCCGTGCGCGGCTTCGGCTTCCACCACCTGGCCGTCGGGGGTCAGCAGCACCGAGGTCATCAGGCCGAGCGAACCGTAGCCCTGCGCCACGGTGTCGGACTGCACGTCGCCGTCGTAGTTCTTGCAGGCCCAGACGTAGCCGCCGGACCATTTCAGCGCCGACGCCACCATGTCGTCGATCAGCCGGTGCTCGTAAGTCAGCCCCTTGGCCTCAAAGTCCTTCTTGAAATCCGAATTGTAGATTTCCTCGAAGATGTCTTTGAAGCGGCCGTCATAGACCTTCATGATGGTGTTCTTGGTCGACAGATACACCGGATAGCCGCGGTTCAGGCCGTAGGTCAGCGAGGCGCGGGCGAAGTCGCGGATCGAATCGTCGAGGTTGTACATCGCCATCGCGACGCCCGAGCCGGGCGCCTGGAACACCTCGCGCTCGATCACGGTGCCGTCCTCGCCGACGAACTTCATCGTCAGCGTGCCCTTGCCGGGAAACTTGATGTCGGTGGCGCGATATTGATCGCCATAGGCGTGGCGGCCGATGATGATCGGCTTGGTCCAGCCGGGCACCAGACGCGGCACGTTCTTGCAGATGATCGGCTCGCGGAAGATCACGCCGCCGAGGATGTTGCGGATGGTGCCGTTCGGCGACTTCCACATCTGCTTCAGGCCGAATTCCTTCACCCGGGCTTCGTCCGGGGTGATGGTGGCGCATTTGACGCCGACGCCGACCTTCTTGATCGCGTTCGCGGCTTCAATGGTGACCTGATCGTCGGTCTTGTCGCGGTATTCCATCCCGAGGTCGAAATACATCAGGTCGATGTCAAGGAACGGGGTGATCAGCTTGTCCTTGATGTATTGCCAGATGATCCGGGTCATCTCGTCGCCGTCGAGTTCGACGACGGGGTTGGTTACCTTGATTTTCGCCATACGGGATCGGGCCTCTTTGAGACAGCGCGTGTCGGGGGCGGGATGGGGCAGATTGCCGCTGCCGCTATAGCACCGGCCCGGGCGCGCTGGAAGGCGATGCAGCGGGCAGCGTTGCGGATTTCGGCGGCAGCTCGGGTTTGCCGCAAGTTGCAGCAGCCGGTGCCGCCCCGCGCCGCTGGCCGGGCCGCCGAGATCGCCGCAACCGCATTATTTGCTTGAGAAATCGCCGCCGAATTGGCAACCCCTGCGCGGCGGCCGCGGCCCTCGCGCCGGCCGCACGATCCCTTCAGCCCTCCTCGAGAAAGTCCAGCACGATGTCCGGCTCCGGAACCGACAAGACCAAAGCCAAAGCCGATCTGACCGGGCCGGTGGTGATTCTGGTCGAGCCGCAGCTCGGCGAGAACATCGGCATGTGCGCCCGGGCGATGGGCAATTTCGGGCTGACGAGGCTGCGGCTGGTGAAGCCGCGCGACGGCTGGCCCAACGTCCACGCGCGGCGCGCGGCGTCGGGCGCCGATTACATTCTCGACGCGGTGCAATTGTTCGACTCTGTCGAAGCCGCGGTGGCCGGCTGCTCGCTGCTGTTCGCCACCACCGCGCGCGCCCACGACCAGGCCAAGCCGGTGCGCGCGCCGGAAGATGCGGCGCGCGAAATCGTCGCCGAGGCCGCGAGCGGCGGCGAGGTCGGCATCATGTTCGGCCGCGAGCGCTATGGGCTGGAGAACGACGAGGTGGCGCTCGCCAACCGCATCGTCACCTTTCCGGTCAATCCGGGCTTCGCTTCGCTCAACCTCGCGCAAGCCGTGCTGCTGATGGGCTACGAATGGTTCAAGCTGGCCACCGCCGGCGCGCTCCCCTTCGCGATGCCGGAGCGAAGCGAGCGCGCCTCGCAGCACCAGATGCAGGCGTTCTTCGACAATCTGGTCGCCGAGCTCGACAAGGTGGAGTTTCTGCGCCCCGCCGAAAAGCGCGACACCATGCTGGTCAACCTGCGCAACATCTTCACAAGGATGGAGCCGACCAAGCAGGACATGCACACGCTGCACGGCGTGGTGATGGCGATCGCGGAGGGCCGCAAGGGCCCGGCCAAGGGCGGCGTGCTCGACGGCGAACAGGCGACACGGCTGCGCGCGCTGCTCGCCGAACACGGCCAGGGCGCGCTGCCGCACGAGAGCGGCACGGTGCGTGGGCTGGCGCGGCTGTTGCGGCGAAATCCCACCGACGCCGAACGGATTCTGTGGCAGGCGCTGCGCACCGACCGCCGCTTCGCCGGGCAGTTCAAGCGCCAGACCCCGGTCGGCCGCCACATCCCGGACTTCGTTTCCTTCGTGCAGCGCATCGCCATCGAACTGACCAACCCCGACGAGACCGAGGTGATCCGCACCGACCGCGCCTCGCGGCAGGCTTGGCTGGAAGAACGCGGCTACCGCGTGGTGGCGATCGCGGCCGACGAGGTGACGGCCGACGTCGCCGTGCCGCTGGCGGCGCTGGAGCAGGCGATGGCGGGCGCGCAGGGGGCGAGTGGCGAGTAGCGAATGGCGACGCATCGCTTGCAGATGTGGCGATGGCAGATCGTTCGACGGTGAGCAGGCGTCGTCATCCTGAGAGCCTGACTCAAAAAGCGATCAATGGAATCGGGCATTGAACGCATCATTGCGAGGAGCTCTTGCGACGAAGCAATCCAGGGGCTCCGTGTGCAGCCCCCCTGGATTGCTTCGCTGTTCGGGCGACGCTGCGCGCCGCCCTCGGCTCGCAATGACAAAAGACCCCTGGTTTTGCGCGGTGCTTTTCGGTCAGACGCTGAGGTGCGAGCCGGCTACGACGGCAGCGTCACCACGACGTCGGCGCAAGGCGAGCCTCGAAGGATGCGGCCACGCGAATGCTGGACGCTCCGTGCGCGCGGCCCATCCTTCGAGACACCCGACCATGCGCTACGCGCTTCGCCGGATTCTTACGAGGTCACGCGTCCCAGCCTATGTTTATCGCATAGGCCAGGAGGCGCTCGATGTCCGACCCGCGGCACGTCAAATTGTTTCGCAGCGGCCGCAACCAGGCGGTTCGCATCCCGGTGGATTTCGAGCTGCCTGGGGATGAAGCCCTCATGCATCGCGACGGCGATCGGCTGGTGATCGAGCCGTTGCGCAAGCGCGGGCTGATCGCCCTGCTGCAATCGATGACGCCGCTCGAGGAGGAATTCCCGCAGATCGACGATTCGCTGCCATCGCCGGAGCGCGTGCTGTGACGCGCTATATGCTGGATGAAGAAAACTCCAAGTCGCACCGGCACGGCGACGACTTTCCGCTCGATCAGTTGCGCGAGCAGTTGCAGGCTGGTCTCGACGCGCTGGATCGCGGCAGCTTCATCGAAGTCGGTGACGCCGATCTCGACGCCACGTTGGATGGCCTGGCCGCATCGCCGCTGCGGTGATCCATGGCGTGCTATCGGCTGTCGGAACTCACGGGGACGAGGAATGTAGCCTGGATGAGCGAAGCGAAATCCGGGTTTGGCTTGTCGAAGTATCTCCCTGCATATCGCTACGCTCTTGCGGGCTACTTGCTTCGCTGATCCGCCCCATAGGCTGTCGAGCGGCCTTCATCATTCCGAACGAGGGGATTCAGATGATAGGAAACCTTCGCCCTTCCTCGCTCTGCCAACAGAGACCTCGACAATGCGGTCAATGATCCGGTCGGCGGCCTTCCATTTCAGTACGAGCTTGCCAGGATCCATTCCGTAATCGGCAACGACGTCCTTTAGCTGTTCAAGGTCAAGTTCGGCGAGACGAGCTCGTAGAACTGGCTCTCCTTGGCGCGCAAGTTCGATAGGATCAATGGCTGCCGGCGCTCGCCGATGTGCCGCCCGAGACAGGGCTGGCTTCTTCGGCTTCTCCTGGATGCCAAGAGCTTCGTCGATCCGGCGGGCGAACTCTGTATTGCGCTCCGCCTCATCGACCACGGCGCGCACCAGATCGTTAAGGGTTCTTTTCATGTTCATCTCAGGCCCCAAGCTTAGCCAAAACCTCAGTTGTCAATTCGGAGAACCGATCATGCAGCCCCTGATAGCCCCACTTCTGTTTCAAGGTTGAGTAGCCCGAATGCTCGGCTGCGGCGGCGATTTGGTTGGCCTGAGGGATGATAGTATCGAACACTGGCGGCCATTTGTTGTCGTCGGTCGCATGGTTCTTCTTCAACTGCTTAAGCATGTTGACGTGAACATTCGAATTTGCCTGGAATTTGGTCACGACAATGCCGAGCGGTTCGATGTCTTCGGCAATCTCTTCCGAGAATTCGCGGACGCGGCGAATGATCTGGGGAATGCCATAGGTTGAAAGAATATCCGGGATCGTCGGAATAATGAACCCGTGAGACATCCGAAGACCGTTCTGCGTGATCTTCCCGAGATTAGGTGGGCAATCAATGATGACCACGTCGTAGTTTTCGACTAGGTCCTTCGTTGCGCGCCACAGAATATCAAAAGGCCGAATGGCGCCGTACTTGCCTACGGGGGTGTTGATCAGTTCATCCTGAACGTCGATCAGGTCAAGGCTTGATGGCAAGAGATCGATGGTCGTCGCTGACGAAACATCTGAGACGTGCTTTTGTAGTGTCTTCTGAAGATCAAATTTCTTGCTATCGGGGTTGAGTGCGTCCTTGAATAGCTGAGCTAACGTGAAGCCTTTGTCGTTTAGCTCACGCCACTTCTCCTCGCCGATCAGCATTGTTGTTGCATTGGTTTGCGGATCGAGGTCGATTACGAGTACCTTCTTGTGCTTTTCTGCCGAGAGGGTTTCGGCGAGAGCAACCGTGGTTGTCGTCTTCCCGACGCCACCTTTCAGATTAATACTTGAAAACACGTGAGCCATAGGGACCTTCCTTCTCCTGAGCCAAGTGCGGATATGAGATCTACGAAAAACAGGCCCTGAGGCTAGATTGACGATTGGCTTAGGAAAATCGGACATGCGGGTGCGCCAGTTGGCAACCGCTTGCCGCGACGTATTCGCCATTTCGGCAATCTCATTAATGCCGACGAGTTCGTTGTCCGGTGCCATATGGAGCCTGTGAACACTGTAAACAATTAATGTTTACAACGTTCACGGCGTCGCTGTCAAATCGTTTAATGCGAAAGCGGCGTCTTACTGGACTATGATGGTTACGGCGTTCCGCGCCCAACCGTTGGCAGCTGCCCAATTCGAAACGGAGCCCCCCCTTTGTCCGTCGCCTTTACCAAGGAAGACAGTGCCGAGACGGCGTCGGAGACGATGCTGCCGGATCGGCCGATTTCGCCGCATCCCAATTGGGTCACCGCGGCCGGCTTGCAGGCGCTGCAGGATCAGCTTGCGGCGGCGCGCGCCGGGGTCGAGGCGGCGCAGGGGATTGCCGATGTCAATGAGCGGCGCCGGCAGGAGGCCGGACCGCTGCGCGATGCGCGCTATCTGGCGGCACGACTGCGCAGCGCGCAACTGATGCCCGAACCTACGTCGGCTGAAGCTGTGGCATTCGGGTCGACGGTGACGTTCCAGCGCGGCGACGGCCGGGTGCAGAGCTTCCGCATCGTCGGCGAGGACGAGGCCGATCCCAAGGCGGGCTCGATTTCCTTCGTGTCGCCGGTGGCGCGGCTGTTGCTGCGCAAGGCGGTCGGCGACGTGGTCGGCTCCGGCGCTCAGGAGCTCGAGATCATCGCCATCGCGACATAAGTCAAGGCGGGCGGCTCGTGGGTCCCGATCTCGTGGGTCCGGGTGTCGCTGCGGCGATCCGGGCTACGACAGGCGCTCGGCCGGCGCTACGGACGACGGCGCCGTGCCGGCCAACAAGCCGTTTCTGGGAGTATGGATTCCGGGTTCTCTCGCAGCTGGCGCTGCTCGAGCCCCGGAATGACATCGTGGGTGCGGCGCGCGCCTTACGTCCCGGCCTTCACCTGCGCCACCGCCTGGGCGAAGAATTCGTCGAGCTTCAGCCGCAATTCCGGCTCGGTGAGGAAGATGCCGCGGCCTTCGAGGTCGGCGGTCACCTTGCGAATCACGTCGGCGTCGCCGGCTTCTTCGAGGTCGGCGATCACCACTTCCTTGGCGTAAGCGGTGGCGTCGTCGCCCTTCAGGCCGAGCTTTTCGGCGACCCACAGCCCGAGCAGCTTGTCGCGGCGCGCCTCGGCCTTGAATTTCTGCTCTGCGTCGAGCGCGAACTTCTTCTCGAAACCTTCTTCGCGCTTGTCAAATGTCGTCATAATCCTGGTTCCGATCTTAGCCGGGGGCGCAAGGGCCGTCGATTTGCGGTTGAGGGCTTGGATGCCTAGATAACCAGGGCGAGCGGTTAAGACAACTGCCGGAAATTCGCAAGCCGTACAGTAAAACTTAAGGCCCACTTGTCCTGATCGATTGTGCTGGATGGCTCGATCGGGTAGGTTGCCCTCAGGCAAGGTTCTCGTTCTGTTTCCCTGGCCTTCCCGGCAGCTCCGCCGCGGGTCGCATCTGTCATACGGAGCTCACCAACTCCCATGGATTTCAACAACACACGGTACATCCCCATGAGCCGTCGACGTCGCATTTACGAAGGCAAGGCCAAGGTCTTGTACGAAGGCCCCGAACCGGGGACGCTGATTCAGCACTTCAAGGACGATGCGACCGCGTTCAACGCCAAGAAACACCAGGTGATCGAGGGCAAGGGCGTCCTCAACAACCGGATTTCCGAATTCCTGTTTCAGCATCTGAACGATATCGGGGTACCGACCCACTTCATCCGCCGGCTCAACATGCGCGAACAGCTGATTCGCGAGGTCGAGATCGTGCCGCTCGAGGTGGTGGTGCGTAACGTCGCGGCGGGCTCTTTGTCGCAGCGGCTCGGCATCGAGGAAGGCACCCAGCTGCCGCGCTCGATCATCGAGTTCTATTATAAGAACGACCAGCTCAACGACCCGATGGTCTCGGAAGAGCACATCACCGCGTTCGGCTGGGCCACGCCGCAGGAAATCGACGACATCATGGCGCTGGCCATCCGGGTCAACGACTTCCTCACCGGGCTGTTTCTCGGCATCGGCATCCGCCTCGTCGACTTCAAGATGGAATGCGGCCGCTTGTTCGAAAACGACATGATGCGGATCATCGTCGCCGACGAGATCTCCCCCGACTCATGTCGGCTGTGGGACATCAAGTCGAACGAGAAGCTCGACAAGGACCGCTTCCGCCGCGATCTCGGCGGCGTGCTGGAGGCCTATACCGAGGTCGCGAAAAGGCTCGGCATTCTGATGGAAAACGAACGGCCGGCGGGCTCCGGCCCGGTGCTGGTCAAGGGCTGAGGTTGGTCGTGAAAGCGCGTGTCACCGTTACATTGAAGACCGGCATCCTCGATCCCCAGGGCAAGGCGATCGAGGGTGCTTTGAAGTCGCTCGGCGTCGCCGGCATCGCCAGCGTCCGCCAGGGCAAGGTGTTCGACATCGAGCTCGCCGGCGCCGATCCCGCGCAGGCCGAGGCGGCGTTGAAAGACGCCGCCGACAAGCTGCTCGCCAACACCGTGATCGAGAATTACAATATCGAGGTGCGGAGTTAAGGCTCAGGAGATCGGGTCATGGCTGAGATCAGCGCTGATTTGGTTTATGAAGTCTTGAAGTCGGTTCAGTATGACATTTCGCAGATCAAAGGCGAGATTGGCGAGATGAAGCACTCGATGCAGGCATTCCGATTGGAGATGATCGGCGTGCATACGCAGCTTTCCGGCATCCACGCCACGCTCGGTCGCTATGAGCAGCGGCTCGATCGTATTGAGCGCCGCCTCGAACTCAACGAAGCACCCACCTTATGAAATCCGCCATCCTCGTTTTCCCCGGTATCAATCGCGAGCGCGACATGGCGCGTGCGCTGCAGCTCGCCTCCGGCTCCGAGCCAGCGATGGTGTGGCACGCCGACACCGAGCTGCCGAAAGGCACCGACCTCGTCGTGGTGCCGGGCGGCTTTTCCTATGGCGATTACTTGCGCTGCGGCGCCATCGCGGCGCGCGCGCCGGTGATGGACGCGGTGCGCAAATTCGCCGGTGACGGCGGGCTGGTGCTCGGCGTCTGCAACGGCTTTCAGATCCTGTGCGAGTCGGGGCTGCTGCCGGGCGTCTTGATGCGCAACGCGCGCTTGAAATTCATCTGCCACGACGTGCATCTGCGGGTCGAGCGCTCCGATACGCCGTTCACCCGCGGCTACAATGCCGGGCAGGTGATCCGCGTGCCGGTGGCGCATGGCGAGGGCAATTACGAGGCCGACGAAGAGACGCTGCAGCGGCTCGAGGGCGATGGCCGGGTGCTGTATCGCTATTGCTCGGCGAGCGGCGAAGTCAGCGACGCGCACAACATCAACGGCGCCGCGGCGTCGATCGCCGGCATCGTCTCCGAGCGCGGCAACGTGCTCGGCATGATGCCGCATCCGGAGAACCACGTCGAAGCCATCATGGGCTGCACCGACGGCCGCGGCCTGTTCGCCGGCCTGGTCGAGCACCTCGCCAAGGCGGCGTAGGCGCGGCGCGCCGCGGCCCATACGGCTTCGGCAAACCACTGCGACAGGCCGAACGCGCTTGCTCTGCGTAGTTTCGCCCTCTGGACGCAAGTGGGGCAGGCTACTATCTTGGGTCGAGGAGTGACCCATGGCGACGATGATCTCAGAGGTCTATGACGCTTTTCTCGCGTCGGGCGCGCCGGAGGACAAGGCGCGCAAGGCGGCCGAAGCGATGGCCGCCTATGAAGGCCGTTTCAACAAGATCGAGGGCGACCTCAATCTGCTGAAGTGGATGAATGGAATTACCTGGGCGCTCTGCTTCGGAATTCTGTTCAAGCTTTTCCTGCGCTAGACGCCGCTCGTCGCGTCGTCGGCTTCGCCCGCTCAATGCCCCTCGCCGACCTCGCTCGGCGCGACCTTGCGCTTCACCCTTTTGATCGTCCCGGAAAATGTGAACAGCGGCCGTTCGCCACTGCGGATGATGCCGCGGACGAAGATCAGCGATTTGCCGGCGCGGGTGACTTCGCCGGTGGCTTCGACCAATTCGCCCTCATAGGCCGCGTCGAGGAATTCGCAGCCGAATGCCACCGTCACCGCCGGGCCCTGCAATTCATGCGCGGCGATCGCGAACAGCGCGTAATCGGCAAACGTCATGAAGCAGCCGCCGTGCACGCCGCGCAGCCCGTTGAGGTGCTTCTGCTCGACCCGGAACGCGCAGCGGACTTTGCCGTCGGCCTCGAAGCGGTGCCAGAACGGGCCGTTGTTGGATTCGAAGGTGTCGCGGGTCCAGGTCCGCCAGCCGGCGAATTCGCCCTCGGTGGCGATGGTGAGGTCGGGGCGGCCGAGCGGCGGGAGGGGGGCGGTGTCGGTCACGCATCCGGTCCTTCTGCTGGGAACTGTTCCCCATAAAACCGATCCCCCGCCGCAATGCAATTGCCGGCCGGGCGTCCGGGCAAAATCCGCCATAAAACCGCTTTCCCCGCTGTCGCAATCTTTCTAAGAACGGGCGTTCTCCTTCCCCGCGGGGGAGGCCGATTGACCGTTTCAGGAAATCCGCCGCGATGTCGTCCAAGCCCACGCCGATCACCCCCGAACTCGTCGCCAGCCACGGCCTCAAGCCGGACGAATATCAGCGCATCCTCACATTGATCGGCCGCGAGCCGAGCATCACCGAGCTCGGCATCTTCTCGGCGATGTGGAACGAGCACTGCTCGTACAAATCCTCCCGCATCCATCTCAAGGGCCTGCCGACCAAGGCGCCATGGGTGCTGGTCGGGCCGGGCGAGAACGCCGGCGTGATCGACATCGGTGACAACCAGGCCATCGTGTTCAAGATGGAGAGCCACAACCACCCGAGCTTCATCGAGCCGTATCAGGGCGCCACCACCGGCGTCGGCGGCATTTTGCGCGACGTCTTCACCATGGGGGCGCGGCCGATCGCCTGCCTCAACGCATTGAGCTTCGGCGCGCCGGAGCACCCGAAGACCCGCCGGCTGGTGTCGGGCGTGGTCGCCGGCGTCGGCGGCTACGGCAATTCCTTCGGCGTGCCGACGGTCGGCGGCCAGGTCCGCTTCCACACCCGCTATGACGGCAACATTCTGGTCAACGCCATGGCGGTCGGCCTCGCCGACGCCGACAAGATCTTCCTGGCTGCTGCGTCGGGCGTCGGCATGCCGATCGTCTATCTCGGCTCCAAGACCGGCCGCGACGGCATGGGCGGTGCCACCATGGCGTCGGCGGAGTTCGACAACGACTCCGACGAGAAGCGCCCGACCGTGCAGGTCGGCGATCCGTTCGCCGAGAAGCTGTTGCTGGAAGCCTGTCTGGAAATCATGGCGGCGGATTGCGTGATCGCGATCCAGGACATGGGGGCGGCGGGTCTCACCTGTTCGGCGGTCGAGATGGGCGCCAAGGGCGACCTCGGCGTCGACCTCGATCTCGACGCGGTGCCGACCCGCGAGCCCGGCATGACCGCCTATGAGATGATGCTGTCGGAAAGCCAGGAGCGGATGCTCATGGTGCTGAAGCCTGAGAAGGAAAAGCAGGCCGAGGCGATCTTCAAGAAATGGGGGCTCGATTTCGCCATCGTCGGGACCACCACGCCGACGCTGCGCTTCGTCGTCAAGCACGGCGGCGAGGTGAAGGCCGACCTGCCGATCAAGGAATTGGGCGACGAGGCGCCGCTCTACGACCGCCCGCATGTCGAGAGCCCGAAGCTGCCGGTGATCCACGCCCGCGACATCAAGCCGCCGATCGGCGTGGTCGAGGCGCTGGAGAAGCTGATCGGCTCGCCGGAATTGTGCTCGCGGCGCTGGGTCTGGGAGCAATACGACCACGTCATCGGCGGCAACACCGTGCAGCGCCCGGGCGGCGACGCCGCGGTGGTGCGGATCGAGGACGGCCCCAAGGGGCTGGCGCTGACCGTCGACGTTACGCCGCGCTATTGCGAGGCCGATCCTTACGAGGGCGGCAAGCAGGCGGTGGCAGAGGCCTATCGCAACATCACCGCGGTCGGCGGCAAGCCCTTGGCGATCACCGACAACCTGAATTTCGGCAATCCCGAGCGCCCCGAGATCATGGGGCAACTGGTCGGTTGCCTGAAGGGCATCGCGGAAGCCTGCATCGCGCTGGACTCGCCGATCGTGTCGGGCAACGTCTCGCTCTACAACGAGACCAACGGCCGCGGCATCCTGCCGACCCCGTCGATCGGCGGCGTTGGCCTGCTGGACGATTTCACCAAATCAGCAACCTTGGCGTTCAAGGCCGAGGGCGAGGCGATCCTGTTGATCGGCGAGACCCGCGGCTGGCTCGGGCAATCGGTGTACTTGCGCGACATCTGCGGTCGCGAAGAGGGCGCGCCGCCGCCGGTCAATCTCGAGGCCGAAAAGCGCAACGGCACCGTGGTGCGCGGCATGATCCATTCCGGCACCGCCACCGCGGTGCATGACCTGTCCGACGGCGGCCTGTTGGTTGCGCTGGCCGAGATGGCGATCGCGGGCCGCATCGGTGCTTCACTTGATGCCGGTCCGGAAGCCATCGTGCCGCATGCCTGGTGGTTCGGCGAGGACCAGGCGCGCTACATCGTCACCGTGCCGCAGGACGAGCTGCTCGGCGTCTTGACCAAGCTGAAGGCGGTCGGCGTGCCGTGTCTGCAGATCGGCACCACCGCCGGCCACACGCTGTCGATCGCCGGGGAACGCGCGGTCGATATCAAGGCGCTGGAACACGCGCACGAGAGCTGGTTTCCGAACTACATGGGCGGCAAGGCGTAAACGCCGACGCACGAACTAGCCGTGAAGTTGATTGCAGCGGCGCAGCATCGCTTCCCTCGCCCCGCTTGCGGGGAGAGGGTGGCGTGACAAGCGAAGCTTGTCGCGCCGGGTGAGGGGGCGCCGCGTTCTGTCGAGGCGCCCCCTCACCCGACCCGGCTTCGCTGACGCTTCGCCGGGTCGACCTCTCCCCGCAAGCGGGGAGAGGTGAAGGCAGTGCTCGCAGCGGGCGACCGACTGTAATTGCGGAGAGACGAACCTACACTCACAACACCAACGCCACACCGGGAATCCGCCGCAGCAAAGCGGTGGTGGCCCAGCTTAGAGCCAGCCCCAGCACGAACACGATCCCCGCCTTGGCGATCGCCGGCAGGTCGTAGCCATACAGCCAATATTGCAGCCATAGCATGTAGGCGTAGTGCACCAGGAAGATGCCGTAGGCGTCGTGCTGCAAGGGATCGAGCAGGCTCCAGCCCGAGGTCTTGAAGCGCAGGAAGAACGCCAGGATCGCGAAGGTGATCGCCGCGCTGAACACCACGAAGGCGACCGCGTAGCTCGCCTCGTACGACGCCGGCAGGCCGTCCGGATTGCCGAGGATCTCGCGCTTGACGTAGATCAGTCCCCACAGCGCGCAATACGGCAGAAGCGCGGTGAGCGCCCAGCGCCACCATTCGTTCGGCAATGCGCCGTCCGGGCTGAGCAGGCCGGTCTTGATGTTCGCAGCCCCGATCCCGGCGCCGAGAAAGAAATACGCGGCGTACAGCAGGATCCGCGAGGTCTGCACCGAGAACGGTCCGAATTCCAGCCAGTGGTTCGGCCCCAGCCACACCCGGACCGGCACATAGACGATGGCCGCGACCGCCACGAACACCACGAACAGCACGATCGGCCGGTCGAACGCCCGCACCGACAGCCGGTTGATGAAATCCAGCGCATGCGGCGAGTAGCGATACAGCGCGCCGCCGACGATGCTGTAGATCAGCAGCACCCAGAGAAACCACAACGGGCCGCTCGGCCACGGTCCCTCCGAAACGGTCTTCACCCAGAATTCGCCGAAGCCGAGCTCCGGCGACTGCCGCAGCGCGATCGCGTAGTAGGCGATCGGGATGATGGTCACGGCCGCGAACACGAACGGCAGCCCGAGCCGGATCAGCCGGTCGCGGGCGAACACCCCGGGGCGGCGGTGCGCCACGCTCGGCCACAGAAACAGCCCCGACAGCATGAAGAACATCGCCATGAAGAAACTGTCGGTGGCGAGCACGATGACGTCGAACCCGGCAAACGACTTCGGGTCGGTGTGGCCGTAATAGGTGTAGGGGATCACCGCATGGTGGATCAGCACCAGGATGGTGAGGAAGCTGCGGGTGCGATCCAGCGACAGATTGCGCGCTGAATGTGTGCCCGCCGGCGCGACGGCGAGCTCGATCGGATCCGACACCAGCGTCACGCCTCTATCTCCGTGCTTTCGGCCACCTCGGGGCGGCCGGCGAAGCGCCGGCCGGCCGCGGCAATGCGTCGTGCAAAAAACTACGCTGCGTCGAGTTGCTCGATCGTGACCTTGTCGGGATAGAACGCCAGATAGTCCTTGATCTCGCTCATCGCCGGAAACGGCTCCTCATAGCTCCACACCGCGTTGTCGAGCGTGGCGTCGCCGGCCTTGATGCTGAAATAGCTGGCGTCGCCCTTGTAGGGGCAGTGGGTGGAGCGGGTGCTGCGTTCCAGGAGCTCCTGCTTGGCGTCCTGCCGCGGGATGTATTGGACCGCGGGGTAGCTGCCCTCCTTCAGCGTCAGCGCGCGGGAGGTTTCGGCGATCACCATGTTGCCTGCGGAGACGCGGACCCGGTTCGGGGTCGGCTGGATGGTGATCGGGTGGTCCGGGCCGGGAATCCTCATGGGCAATCCTCAAATTCAGCGGTTCCGTTCAGATGGGCGACGCGAGCGGGCTTTGAAAGGGCCGCACAGGCAATATAGTATCGTTATAGGTTCGGGATGACGCGGCGTGCGGCGGCGGTTAGGCTCGGGGGCGCCAGCGCGGACCGCGATTCGAAGCGGCGTGAGTTTGGGAGAACGTGGATGCCGATGGACGCCCGGGATATTGAATCGATGATCAAGGCGGCCATTCCCGACGCCGAGGTGACGATCCGCGATCTCGCCGGCGACCGCGACCATTACGCGGCGACCGTGATCTCGGAATCCTTCCGCGGCAAGTCGAGGGTGCAGCAGCACCAGATCGTCTATCAATCCTTGCAAGGCCAGATGGGCGGCGTGCTGCACGCCTTGGCGTTGCAGACCGGCGTGCCGGACAGCTGACGCCGGACGACCAGATCATCCCGGACGCGCGGCCGGCGGCCGGCGCCAGCCTGTTGCGCGACCGCAAGCCCGACTCTCACAACCGCGTCACCTATGTCGAATTGTTCTTCGACCTGGTGTTCGTGTTCGCCATCACCCAGATTCGCATTTCCTGCTGGCGCATTTCACCGCGCTGGGCCTTGGCTCGACACCGAACAGACCGTGGTGCGGCTGATGCTGTTCGCGCTGATGGCGCTCGGGGTCGGCGGCCCCTCGCCGATCGAGTAGCGCTTAACCAGGGCTTAACGGCGCCGATGCACCGTGCCGCGGGGGTTCGGAGAGGCCGATTTGTCGAAATGGCAGGAAGATAAGGCGGAAGCCAATCGGCGGGCGCTGGCGCGGCTGAACAAGTCGCTGCCGGCGGTGTTTCCCGCCGCGGTGCTGGCGCGCGCCTTGGCCTGCCGCTTCGTGGCGCCGACGCCGCGGCTGGCGGTCGACGGCTATTGGCGCGACCATCCGCTGCGCGCCGATCGGCTGGCCCGCGCCTTGGCAGCGCGGAGCGGCGCGCCCGAAGGGTGGCGCTGGCAACTCGGCGACGATCGGGCCGAAGGGCGGCCGGCCAGCTTCCGCGCGCCGCCGGCGCCGTATCGCGAAGCCGCCCACGGCAAGGGCGCCGGCTTCTGCTGCGTCTGCGGCCAGCCGGTGTATCGCTTCGGCTGGCACGTCGATCTGTGGGATCGCGGTATCAACCGCAACGCGAATTGGCACTCGGCCTGCGTGGTCGCCTGGCAGTTCTGGAATGCGCCGAGCGGCCAGACCCTGCTGCTGCGCCGTCTGCAGGGCCGCCGCTGCCGGCAGAGCAACCGCCGGCTGCTGCGCGCCGCCGAGGTCGATCACCTGGTGCCGCTGTTCGAGGTCTGGCGCCGGCACCGCGACACGCCGTGGCCCGCGCTATTGGGCTACTGGGGTTTGCCCAACCTGCAGGTGATCAACCGCGAGGTCCACGTCGAAAAATGCGCCACCGAGGCCCGCGACCGCAGCAGTAGCCGCGCGAGCGCGGCAGAACTCGCCTAAGAGCGGCCGAATAGCAGCGAAACTAACAACTGTCATTGCGAGCCGAGGCCGGCGCGCAGCGCCAACCGAACAGCGAAGCAATCCAGGGGCCTCGTGCGCAGCCCTGGATTGCTTCGTCGCAAGAGCTCCTCGCAATGACGAACATGAGCGGTTTGTAGGTCGATGCGCATCACAACAACCAAGTCGTCATTCCGGGGCGCGAGCAGCGTGAGCTGCGCGCGAACCCGGAATCTCGCAACGCTGGCGGCGGTCGGTCCCGACTCGCAGCAAGATTCCGAGTTCGCTCGGGCTTGCGCCCTCGCGCCCCGGAATGACGACATCTTATGGTGGGCGCATCCAACAGAACATAAGCCCCGCGCGGTGTGCGCGACGAAGCTCGCTACTCCGCCGCCGCCAGCGCGTGCAGCGAAAACATGCCGTCGGGATCGGTCCACAGCGCCTGCGGGCTCCAGCCGGAACCGCGCGCCAGCGCGTTGAAGCGCTCGACGCTGTATTTGTAGCTGCTCTCGGTGTGGATGCTTTCGCCGGCGCGGAAGCTGATGTTGCGGCCGAGCAGATGCACGGTCTGCGCCGTGCGGCTGATCAGGTGCATCTCGATGCGGTGGCGCTCGCGGTTGTAGATCGCGCGGTGCACGAACGCCGCGAGATCGAAGTCGCCGCCGAGTTCGCGGTTGATCCGCGCCAGCACGTTGAGATTGAATTTCGCGGTGACGCCGGCCGCGTCGTTGTAGGCCGCGCTCAGCACCCGGTCGTCCTTCTCCAGATCGACGCCGATCAGCAGCATGGCGCCGGGCCCGAGAATCTTGCGGGCACTGCGCAGGAAGCCGCAGGCCTCGAACGGCTCGAAATTGCCGATCGTCGAGCCCGGGAAGAACCCGACCTTCGGCATCTCGCGTACGGTGTGCGGCAGCCCGAACGGCGCGGTGAAGTCCGCGGTCACCGGATAGATCGCCAGTTCCGGAAAATCCAGCCGCAGCGCGGCGGCCTGGGCGTTGAGGAAGTCGCCGGAAATATCCACCGGCACATAGGCGCCGAGCGCGCAGGCCGACAGCAGCGTGCGCAGCTTGGCGGTGGAGCCGGCGCCGAATTCGACCAGCGCGGCACCTTGCGGTATCATCGCGCCGATTTCGGCGGCGCGTTGGCGCAGGATGCCGAGCTCGGTGCGGGTCGGGTAGTATTCCGGCAGGCCGGTGATCTGTTCGAACAGCGCCGAGCCCTCGGCGTCGTAGAAATATTTCGGCGGCAGCTGCTTCGGTTGCTTCGACAGCCCCTCGATCGCGTCGCGCGCGAACGCCGAGGTGGGCTCATCGAACCGTTGCGCTGTGTCCAGCGCGGCGGCATGTACACTCATAACGAACTCCCGGTCGCGCGTGCTGCGCTGTTGAAAACGATCAGCCGCCGTAGTCGGCGAGGCGCAGGCCGGTGAATTGCCAGCGATGATGCGGATAGAAGAAATTGCGATAGCTGACCCGGCGGTGGCCCTCAGGTGTGGCCAGCGACGAGCCGCGCAGCACCAATTGATTGACCATGAACTTGCCGTTGTATTCGCCGAGCGCGCCCTCGATCGCGCGATAGCCCGGGTAGGGCGCGTAGGCGCTGCGGGTCCATTGCCAGCAGAGGCCGAAGGCGTCGTTCAGGGCGCCGGCCCGCGCCGCGACCTCCCACTCCATCTCGGTCGGCAGATGCTTGCCGCGCCAGCGCGCATAGGCGTCGGCCTCGTAATAGCTGACATGGCACACCGGCGCATCCGGATCGACCGGCTGCAAGCCGCCGAGCGTCATGATCTGCCATGCACCGTCGAGCTTGCGCCAATGGCCGGGCGCCTCCCAGCCGTCGCGCTCGACCGCGGCGAAGCCGTCCATCAGCCACAGCGTCGGCGTCCGGTAGCCGCCGGCTTCGATGAACTCCAGCCATTCGGCGTTGCTGACCAGGTTGCGCGAAATCTTCACCGGGCCGACCAGCGCGCGGTGCGCCGGAGCCTCGTTGTCGAAATGAAACGCCTCGCCGGTGTGGCCGATGCTGTGGATGCCTTCGTTCAGGCTCACCCAGTCGTCGCCATGCTGCGCCGCCGGAAAGGTCCAGCCCGGCTGATAGGCCGGCGGGATCGGGTTCTGCGCAAACGCATGCAGAATGTCGGTGATCAGCAATTCCTGGTGCTGTTGTTCGTGGTTGAGCCCGACCTCGACCAGCGGCGCGAGCGTGCTCAGCGTCGCCTCGTCGGCGGCGTTGAAGAAGTCGGCGACAGCGGCGTCGACATAAGCGCGGTAGGCGGCGACGTCGGCGGCGCCCGGGCGGGTCAACAGGCCGCGCTGGTTGCGGGCGTGGCGCGGGCCGGCGCTGACGTAATAGGAATTGAACAGATAGGCGTAGTCGGGGTGAAACGGCGTATAGCCCGGGCAATGCTGGCCGAGCAGGAACTGCTCGAAGAACCAGGTGGTATGGGCGCGGTGCCATTTCGCCGGGCTGGCGTCCGGCATCGATTGCACCACCTGATCCTCGGGCGACAACGGCGCGGCGCGGCGCTCGGTCTCGTCGCGGACCGCGCGATACGCCTCAAGCAGCCGCTGCGACAGCGAAGCCGAGCCGGAGATCGATGACGGCCGATGAGCGGCCGAAGGAGCCGCGGCGGATGCTGGTTTCGTCACGCAAGTCTCCGGTTTTGGGGAAAACGCTGCTTCGCCGGATGGGTTCCGCGAAACAACCGGACTCCCCAGATAGGTAGCCTGAGCAATTCGCGACAGGGTTAAGGCACGGGAAACCGCCTGGCGTCACAACCGCGGCGATGCTCCAGCGGCGTGTACCGACGCCGCCTCGCCGGCATTTGACTTGGGCTGGCCAATGGTTTCGGATAACCTATTTAAGGTTGACGCGCCGTTGAGCGGTGCCGCGAAGGGACCCGAATATGAGCATTGAGCAATTCATCGAGAACGAAGTGAAGTCCAACGACGTCGTGCTGTTCATGAAGGGAACGCCGCAGTTTCCGCAGTGCGGGTTTTCCGGCCAGGTGGTGCAGATCCTCGACCACGTCGGCGTCGGCTACAAAGGCCTCAACGTTCTCGAATCCGCCGACCTGCGCGACGGCATCAAGACCTATTCGAACTGGCCGACCATTCCGCAACTCTATGTGAAGGGCGAATTCGTCGGCGGCTGCGACATCATCCGCGAAATGTTCCAGGCCGGTGAATTGCAGCAGCTGCTCGCCGACAAGGGCATCACCGTGGCGGCCTCCGCCTGATCCGGCAGTTCGGCCCGGTCCGCTGCGAGGTCGTCGTCGCGGACATCACCACGCTTGGCGTTGACGCCATCGTCAACGCCGCCAACGCCTCGCTGCTTGGCGGCGGAGGTGTGGACGGCGCGATCCATCGCGCCGCCGGTCCGCAATTGCTGGCGGAATGCCGCACATTGGGCGGCTGCGCCACCGGCGACGCCAAGATCACCCAAGGCTACCTGTTGCCGGCGCGGCACGTCATCCACGCCGTCGGCCCGGTGTGGCGCGGCGGCGCGGATGGCGAAGACGAGGCGCTGGCGTCGTGCTATCGCCGCTCCATCGCGCTGTGCCGGCACCACGATCTCTCCTCGCTGGCGTTTTGCGCGATTTCCACCGGCATCTACGGCTTTCCGCCGGACCGCGCCGCGGGCATCGCCATAAGCACCTCGATCGCGGCGCTGGCCGCGGCGCCGGCGCTGACCCAGGTGGTCTTTTGCTGCTTCTCCGATGTCAGCGCGCGGCTGCACGAGGCGGAGCTGGGGCGGGCCCGGACTTGTGCCGGGTAAGTCGCCGAATACGATCGGCGACGTGAATCGGAAAGTTGACCTTATGAAAGTGCGGCAGGTGTTGCTGTCGTGGGCCGGCGGGGTCGGGCTCACCCTGCTGACGGCCTATGCGGGGATTGCGGACGACGGCTTCGACAAGCCGGCGGGCGCGCATTTTTCGGCGGCGAAGCTCGAGCGGATCGGCGCGTTCTTCGAAAAGGAAATCGCCAACGGCAAGATTCCCGGCGCCATCCTGCTGATCCAGCAGCACGGCAAGCCGGTGTATTCGCAATTCTTCGGCGTCCGCGATCTCGCGACCAAACAGCCGATGACCGCCGACACCATCTTCCATCTGCACTCGATGACCAAGCCGATCACCAGCTTCGCCGCGATGCTGCTGATCGACCAGGGCCGGCTCCGGCTCGACGATCCGGTCGCCAAATACATTCCGGCGTTCGCTACCATGAAGGTCGGCGTCGAGAAGGCGATCGAGGGCGGCAAGGCGCTGCAGCTGGTGCCGCTGGCCCGGCCGATCACCATCAAGGACCTGATGACGCATACGTCGGGGCTGACCTACGGCTTCTACGGCGACAGCCTGATCCGCAAGACCTGGGGCAACTCCAACATCTATGACGGCGATCTCGACAACGCGGCGTTCGCCGAGCGCGTCGCCAAGCTGCCGCTGGCCGAGCAGCCCGGCACGCTGTGGGACTACGGCCATTCCACCGACATTCTCGGCCGCGTCATCGAGGTGGTATCCGGGCAGTCGCTGTATCAGTTCGAGAAGCAGGCGCTGCTGGATCCGTTGCTGATGACCGGCACCGGCTTCTTCGTCACCGCGCCGGAACGATTGAAGCTGCAGGCCCGCCCGGTGCCGAGCGACACGTTCGAAAACACCGCCGACATCTACATGAAATGGGAATCCGGCGGCGGCGGCATGGTGACGACGCTCAAAGATTTCGCGCGGTTCTCGCAGATGCTGCTGAACGGCGGGGTGCTCGACGGCAGGCGCTACCTCAGAGCGGAGAACTTCAAGCTGATGACCACCGACCACATCGGCCCCAGCTCCGGCGTGGCGCGTGACTACTACTACTTCCCAGGCGATGGCTACGGCTTCGGGCTCGGCTTCGGCGTCCGCACCGATCCAGGCTTGGCCAAGCCACCGCCGCCGGGCTCGCTCGGCGAATTGAAATGGGACGGCGCGTCCGGCTGTTACTTCGTCATCGACCCTAAGCAGGATCTGTTCTTCGTGCTGCTGCAGCAGACGTTTTCCGAGCGGCAGCGGATCCAGACCGAGGTCAAGAGACTGATCTACGAGGCGCTGGAGAACTGAGCACTGCGGGCTCGACGGCCGCCTGCAAAATCTCGCCGACCGCCTGCAGCGTCTCGGCGATCATCGCCGCACTGACGTCGAGATGGGTGCAGGTGCGGATCCGTCCGGCCATCACGCAGGCCAGGATGCCGCGCCGGCGCAACGCCGCCACCATCGCTTCGCTCGGCAGCCCGGCGCCGCCGGTGTCGAAGAACACCATGTTGGTCTCCGGCGGCTGCACGTCGATGCCGGGAATTTTCGCAAGCCCCGCCGCCAGCGCGCGGGCATTGCCGTGGTCCTCGGCGAGCCGTGCGACGTTGTGGTCGAGTGCGTAGTGGCAGGCGGCGGCGCAAATCCCGGCCTGGCGCATCGCGCCGCCGAGCCGCTGCTTCCAACGCCAGACCTCGTCGATGAAGCCGCGCGAGCCGGCCAGCACCGCGCCGAGCGGCGCGCCGAGCCCCTTGCTGAAATCCAGCCACACCGAATCCCAGCCGGCCGCCATCGCGCGCGCGCTGATGCCGGTGGCGACGCAGGCGTTGAGCAGCCGCGCGCCGTCCATGTGGGTGGCAAGGCCGTTGGCCTTGGCGATCTCGACGATCGCCTCGAGCGCCGACAGTTTCCAAACCGCGCCGCCGCCGAGATTGGCGGTCTGCTCGACGCTGACCAGGGTCTGCCGCGGCTGATTGCGGGTCGCCGGACGCAGCGCCGCGCGGAACAGCTCCGGCGCGAACTGGCCGTGCGCGCCGTGCAGCGGTTTCACCTGCACGCCGCCGAATGCGGCATGGGCGCCGCCTTCCAGCGCCACCAGATGCGCGGTGTCGTGCGCTAAAATCTCGTCACCGGGGCGGCAATGCACCAGCGTCGCCGCGACGTTGCACATCGTGCCGGACGGCATGAACACCGCCGCCTCCTTGCCGAGCAGCGCGGCGACGCGTTGGCAAAGGGACGTGACGGTCGGATCGTCCCCCATCTGTTCGTCGCCGACCTCGGCCGCGGCCATCGCCTGGCGCATCGCGGCGCTCGGCCGGGTCTGGGTGTCGGACAACAAATTGATGCGGATCGGCGGCAGGCCTGGTTCGTTCAAGACCGGGGCATAGACCATGATCAGTTCCTGTCGCACGCACGGCAGGGCAGATTGATCATCTCCCTAGCAGTGACAGTCATCTCGCCCCCGAGTCGGCCGCATCTGATGAAAGATAGAGCGGCTGAGGTTCGGCACAAGCGAAATGGCCAAGTAACAAGCGATCTGGAACAAGCTTTCGTGAGGTGGTTTGTTCAATGGTATAATTTTGCAAAGAAAAAGGCCCCGGCGGAACCGGGGCCTTGACGTCAAGCGATGCTGACGCGCTTAGCGCGAATAGAATTCGACGATCAGATGCGGCTCCATCTGCACCGCGAACGGCACGTCCGACAGCTGCGGGATGCGGATGAACTTCGCGGTCATCTTGCCGTGATCGACTTCGATGAAGTCCGGCACGTCGCGCTCGGCGAGCTGGTTGGCTTCCAGCACGAAGGTGAGCTGCTTGGAGGATTCCTTGACCTCGACGAGGTCGCCGACCTTGACCTTGTAGCTCGCGATGTTGACGCGCTTGCCGTTCACCTTGACGTGGCCGTGGTTGATGAACTGGCGGGCGGCGAACATCGTGGAGACGAACTTGGCGCGGTACACCACGGTGTCGAGGCGGCGCTCCAACAGGCCGATCAGGTTCTCGCCGGAGTCGCCCTTGAGCCGGGTCGCCTCGACGTAGATCGAGTGGAACTGGCGCTCGGAAATGTTGGCGTAGTAGCCCTTCAGCTTCTGCTTGGCGCGCAGCTGCACGCCGAAATCGGACAGCTTGCCCTTGCGGCGCTGGCCGTGCTGGCCGGGGCCGTATTCGCGGCGGTTGACCGGGCTCTTCGGACGGCCCCAGATATTCTGGCCCATCCGGCGGTCGATTTTATACTTCGCTTCACTGCGCTTTGTCATCGCGTCCTCTGAACGTCTGATGTGGATGAGGAAACGCGCCCTCCTATGCGCCGGGACTGGCCCGGAGCCGACAGGTCCGTCCTTAAAGCTTAAGGGGAGGACCACGGGTCGCGAAACGCAACGCGGGCCGAAACCGGCCCGCGTTGCAGCGGTGTTCTAGGCATTCTGGGGGCGGGTGTCAATTCGCGGGGCAGCTTTGCCGTCCGGCCCCGATGGCCGCCGCGGCAGCCGTCAGCGATCGATTTTGACGCCGTCGTCGCGTTGCGGCTCGACCGGCCGGGCGGCGCGAGATTTTGCCTCATCCTCGACGCGGTCGAACACCTCGTTGAGGCGCCGGATCAGCGCTTGCTGTTCGGCGGAAATCCCCCGCGCGGGCGCCGGTTTGGCCGGCTTGCGATGCCAGGGGCGGTAACGGATCAGCACGGCCAAGATCAACACGCAGACGGTTGCGATCACCGGCAGCGAAAGCAGGTAGAGGTCGCTATTGGTCATCCGGATCGTCCAGCGCTTCCAGAACCCATTGCCCTATCAAATGTGGGGGGCGGCCGCGGCCAGCAAGTCGCTTTGTCGATCGGAGCGGTGCGGCATCGCTCCCTCGCCCCGCTTGCGGGGAGAGGGTGGCGAGACAAGCGCAGCTTGTCGCGCCGGGTGAGCGACTATCTGGCGTGTCAAGTTGCATTAGCGTATTCGGCTCGCGCATCGCGCGCTTTGGCGTTGAGGCGGACCAGGAGTTTGC
>NZ_JACHIH010000035.1 GCF_014203125.1 Rhodopseudomonas rhenobacensis | reverse complement strand
CATCGCCGCGCGCGTTGGCCGGTGGCCACCGGCCAACGCGCTAAGCCGCTTCCATCGCACATTTTGCTCAATGGGCAGATACAAGGGGGCGTCTCGTTACGTCGAGGCGCCCCCTCACCCGACCCGGCTTCGCTGCGCTCCGCCGGGTCGACCTCTCCCCGCAAGCGGGGAGAGGTGAAGGCAGCGCCCTCTGCTACTGGAACTGCCACTTCGCGGTCATGAACGGGCCGTGGGTGGTGAAGTTGCTGGTGAGATGCTGCGCGGTGGCGAGATAGACGCCGTTCGGCGGCAGCACCAGCGAGGTCGGCACCTGGGTCACGGCGTATTCGCCGACCGCGTCGAAATACACCGCGGCCTGATAGCCGACCTCGACCTTGAACAGGCCGTAGGCGGTCGGTGCGAAATTATAGGCGGTGGCGAGCCTCGCGTTGACGCTGGGGATCACCCGCGTCGCATTGGGCGACGCCAGATATTGCACGGTCGGCTGCGCCAGCACCGGCTTGACCGTGAGGTAGTCCACCCGGCTCTGCGTGGTGCCGATCAGCGCCGCGCCGGCGATTTCGCCGGAGAAGTCGAAGCTGCCGAGTGAGTACTGGCTCTTCACCCCGATCCGCGGGCCGGCGCCGGTGAATTTCGAATGGTTGGTGTAGGAGCTCGAAGCCTGGGCGTCGCGGCTTTCCGCCGTTCCGGTGAGGTCCTGGCCGATCCGGGCGAACTCGACGCCGCCGAACGCGCGCATCTGGAAGTCGCAGTCGACGCAGAACGTGTGCCCGACATCCATCTTCACCGAGTCGAATTCGCTCTGCAGCGAGCCGCGGCCGACCTTGTACAGCGCCGACTCCGGGCCGATCAGGTAGGGAGGCCCGACCATCTGGTCAGGCGTGCCTTCGAACGACGCATTGGTGGTGGCCTTGAGATGCGTCCATTGCACGGCGATGTCGTTGGCGCCGTTCATGTAGCGGGCGCCGAGGTCGAACGCCGCGGCGAAGTCGGGGGCCAGCGACTGATTGTTCCAATGCGGCGACACCACCGGCAAAGGATTGATCAGCGTGGCGTATTCCATATTGCCGGCGGCGGATTGCAGAAACAACAGCGAGCCGGAGATTTCGAACGCCTGCGGCGGCGCGGGGTGGATGATGGCAATCGGCGCCTTGTTGAACGGCTCGGCCGACTGCCGCGGCATCGCCGCCATCGTCGCGCCGCCTGTCGCCGGCGCGAGCGGCCTTGCGGTCTTGGTCGCCTCGAGCCGGTTGAGGCGGGCGCGCAGCCCGGCGTTTTCCTTCTCCAGGGCGTTGAGGCGGGCGGTGATTTGGTCTTCGGCCGTGGTGGCTTGGGCGATCTGCGGCAATGTGGACGCGGTCAGCGCCAGTCCGACCAGCAGCAAAGGCTTGGTGAAACGCATCATCGTCCGGGCTCCATGGCAGGCGAAGCGGCCGAATCAATCGGCACGCAATCCCTCGACCAGAGCACGCCACCGGCGAAAATCCGTATAAAATCGCTCATGGATTGTATTTGCACCTCGATCGCGACATCCTTGCATCACCAGGGGTCAACCAGGTCGTCGACGGCGGCCGCGGCGCGCAATGTCGCTGGCGCGCGCGGTGCGATTCTTGCCGCCGTCATCGGGGTGAGCAGAGAATCTTTACAACCGCCGATCATTTTGCCGCGAGCCAACGGCACCGAGCGTTGGAATCGATGCTGCACGGGCTAAATTCTCCGGTGCTCAAAAACGGGACATAGCGAATGACGTCTGGACTGGGACACGGCGCGGCCGCCGCGCCGGCGATCGTAAGATTGGCTGTGAAGGTGCGGGAGGTGATGTCCACCAAGGTGGTGACGGTGCAACCGGAGGAGAGCGCCCGCGCGGTGGCGCAGACCCTGCTGCGCCACGGCATCAGCGCGGTGCCGGTGGTCGACGGCAGCGGCCGGCCGATCGGCATCGTCAGCGAAGGCGACCTGATGCCGCGCAACGATGCCGACCGCCAGGCCGGCCGCGACTGGTGGCTGCGGATGTTGTCGCAGGGCCAGGAGCTGAGCTCGGACTATCTGGATTTCCTCAACTCCACCGAGCGCACCGCGCGCGAGGTGATGACCTCGCCGGTGGTGTCGGTCGGCGAGGACGCCGATCTCGCCGAGGTCGCCGAATTGCTGTCGACCAAACGCATCAAGCGGGTGCCGGTGCTGCGCGAGGGCGTGCTGGTCGGCATCGTCAGCCGCGCCGATCTGGTGCGGGCGTTCGCGCATCCGGTCGCGGCGCACGCGGCCGACCCGGTGTTCGACGACGGTTCGCGCTGGCCCGTAGCCTCGGAACGGCTGCAGGAAATCGGCCAGCACGCGGCGCCGCCAGCTCCCTCGCATCCGCCGGAGCTCGACACCGGGTTTTCCGCCAAGGCGTTTCATAATCTGGTCGCGCATTTCGAAGAGGAAGAGGACCGCCGCCGCCACGACGAAAAGCACCTCGCCGAGGAAAAGCATCACCGCCAGGCCGATCAGTTCCTGGCGCAGCATCTGACCGAGGAGGCCTGGAAGCGGATGCTGAGCGGCGCCCGCGCCACCGCGATGAAGGGCGAGCAGGAGCACCTGCTGCTGCGGTTTCCCTGCGAGGTGTGCAGCGATCACGGCCGCGCGGTGAACGCCCCGGATCCGAGCTGGCCGGAAACCCTGCGCGGCATGGCCGCCGAGGTGTTCCTGCGCTGGAAGACCGAGCTACGCGACCATGGGTTCTCGCTGCATGCCCGCGTGGTGGAATTCCCGGACGGCGTTCCCGGCGATATCGGCTTGTTCCTGGCCTGGTAGCCGCAGCGGCAATTGATTTGCGACATTTGGCCGCCGGCGGCTCGCCGGCGCCGCGGCGCGACCGCCGATCTGCGACTAATGCCTTTGCCAAATCGAAAAAAATTCGATTTGCGCTGTCCATTTGAATCCGAATTTCGCTAGACATGGGGCGGTGCAAGTGGCGCTCGGATTCGTCCGGTCTGCCGAGGAGGCCGCTTGAGCGCACAAGAGAGGCCTCATGAGTAACGGTGTTAATGCTCCGCTCGCCCGTCACGCGATGGCCTATGTGCTGGCCGGAGGCCGTGGCAGCCGATTGATGGAGCTGACCGATCGGCGCGCCAAGCCGGCGGTGTATTTCGGCGGCAAATCGCGGATCATCGATTTCGCATTGTCCAACGCGCTGAACTCCGGCATCCGCCGCATCGCAGTGGCGACCCAATACAAGGCGCACAGCCTGATCCGGCATCTGCAGCACGGCTGGAACTTCTTCCGCCCGGAACGCAACGAGAGCTTCGACATCCTGCCGGCGAGTCAGCGCGTTTCCGAGGAAATGTGGTATCTCGGCACAGCCGATGCGGTCTATCAGAACATCGACATCATCGAGAGCTACGACCCGCAATTCATCGTGCTGCTGGCGGGCGATCACATCTACAAGATGGACTACGAGCAGATGCTGCAGCAGCACGTCGAGCAGGGCGCCGACGTCACCGTCGGCTGCCTCGAAGTGTCGCGCAAAGAGGCCTCGGGTTTCGGCGTGATGGGGGTCGACGTCAATGACGTGATCCATTCCTTCGTCGAGAAGCCGGCCAATCCGCCGCCGATGCCCGGCAAGCCGGCGATGGCGCTCGCCAGCATGGGGATCTACGTCTTCGACACCAAATTCCTGTTCGAAGAGCTGCGCCGCGACGCCGCCGATCCGAATTCGTCGCACGATTTCGGCAAGGACATCATCCCCTACATCGTCAAGCACGGCAAAGCCGTGGCGCACCGCTTCGACCGCTCCTGCATCCGCTCGCACGCCGAAGCCGCCAGCTACTGGCGCGACGTCGGCACCGTCGACGCCTATTGGGCCGCCAATATCGACCTCTGCGACATCGTCCCCGAGCTCGATCTGTACGACCACAACTGGCCGATCTGGACCTATGGCGAGATCGTGCCGCCGGCGAAATTCGTCCACGACAAGATCGGCCGCCGCGGCGAGGCGATTTCCTCGCTGGTGTCCGGCGGCTGCATCATCTCCGGCTCGACCTTGCGACAGACACTGCTGTTCACCGGGGTACGGGTGCACTCCTACTCGACCATCGAGCAGGCGGTGATCCTGCCCTATGTCGACGTCGCCCGGTCCTGCCAGCTCACCAATGTGGTGATCGACCGCGGCGTGCGGATTCCCGAAGGCCTGGTGGTCGGCGAAGATCCCGAACTCGACGCCGCCCGGTTCCGGCGCACCGAGGCCGGCATCTGCCTGATCACCCAGCCGATGATAGACAGGCTCGAGGCATGACTCCGGTTACGGCGCTTTCGGTCGCGTCCGAAATCTATCCGCTGATCAAGACCGGCGGTCTCGCCGACGTCGCCGGCGCGTTGCCCTCGGCGCTGCTGCGCCACGGCATCACCATGCGCACGCTGGTGCCGGGCTATCCGGCGGTGATGGCGGGAATCGAATCCGCGCTGCCGGTGCATTCGTTTTCGATGCTGTTCGGCGGCCCGGCGCGGCTGTTGACCGCCCACAAGGGCAACCTCGAACTGTTGGTGCTCGACGCGCCGCATCTCTACAACCGGCCCGGCAGTCCCTATAGCGCGCCGGACGGCAAGGATTGGCCGGACAACGCCTATCGCTTCGCCGCCTTGGCGCGCACCGCCGCCGAGATCGGCCAGGGCCTGGTGCCGTCGTTCGTGCCGGACCTTGTCCACGCCCATGACTGGCAGGCCGGGCTCACCGCGGCGTACTTGCGCTACAGCGGCAAGCCATCGCCGGCGACCGTGTTCACCGTGCACAATCTCGCGTTCCAGGGCCAGTTTCCGCGCGAATTGCTGGCGACGCTGGGCTTGCCGCCCGGCGCGTTCAGCGTCGACGGCGTCGAGTATTACGGCAGCATCGGCTACATGAAGGCCGGGCTGCAATTGTCCGACCGCATCACCACGGTGTCGCCGGCCTATGCGCTGGAAATCCAGGGACCGGAAGCCGGCATGGGGCTCGACGGCCTGTTGCGGCAGCGCTCGGCGCAACTCACCGGCATCCTCAACGGCATCGACGAAGCGGTGTGGAATCCGGCCACCGACAAGCGGATCACCGCGACCTACGACCTCGCCACGCTGTCGGCGCGCGCCGCCAACACCCGCTCGGTGCGCGAATTGTTCGACCTCAGCCCCGATCCCGACCGGCTGCTGCTCGGCGTGATCAGCCGGCTGTCCTGGCAAAAAGGTCTCGACCTGTTGCTCGAGGCGCTGCCGGTGCTGCGCGCCGAGCGCATCCAGCTGGCGCTGCTCGGCGCCGGCGATCCAGATCTCGAGGCGCGGTTCAAGGCGGCGGCCGAGGCCTATCCCGGCGAGATCGGGGTGATGATCGGCTATGACGAGGATCTGGCGCATCTGATCCAGGCCGGCGCCGACGCGCTGTTGGTGCCGTCGCGGTTCGAGCCCTGCGGGCTCACGCAATTGTGCGCGCTGCGCTACGGCGCGGTGCCGGTGGTGGCGCGGGTCGGCGGGTTGTCGGATACCGTGGTCGACGCCAACGAGATGGCGATCGCCGCCGGTGTCGCGACCGGCGTGCAGTTCTCGCCGGTGACCGGCGACATGCTGTCGGCGGCGCTCGGCAAAACCCGCGCGCTGTTCGCCGACCGCGCCGCCTGGCAGGCGCTGCAGCGCAACGGCATGAGCGCCGACGTCTCCTGGCGCAACCCGGCGCAGCATTACGCGCAGCTCTACCGCAGCCTGCTGGCCTCGCGGCCCCGCAGCAACGCCTGAGGCCTCGCGCGCGGCCTCGCCGGCCGCAGGCGCTCCGATTGCACCCGGGTTCCGAAACCCGGCTGGCGTGCGATTGCCCTTCACAATGCCGTCACGCTGCTTGTAGTATGTGAACTCAAGCTGCTTCGCAGCAATTGGGGGCCAGGAGCGTTTCTTGAACGCACATGTCTCGCACGGCGGTTGGCCGGTCTTGGTGTTGAACGCCGACTTCCGGCCGCTCAGTTACTATCCGCTGTCTCTTTGGTCGTGGCAGGACGCGATCAAGGCGGTGTTCCTCGACCGCGTCAACATCGTCGAGCACTACGATCGCGCGGTGCACAGCCCGTCGTTCGAAATTCAGCTGCCGAGCGTGGTGTCGCTGAAATCCTTCGTCAAGCCGTCGACGCATCCGGCCTTCACCCGGTTCAACGTATTCCTGCGCGATCGCTTCAGCTGTCAGTATTGCGGCGCGCCGGAGGACCTCACCTTCGATCACATCATGCCGCGCTCCAAGGGCGGCCAGACCACCTGGGAGAACGTCGTCGCGGCCTGCTCGCCGTGCAATCTGCGCAAGGGCAACATGACGCCGCAGCAGGCGCGGATGTTCCCCAAGCAGGCGCCGTTCGCCCCCACGGTGCATCAGCTGCACCGCAACGGAAGGCTGTTTCCGCCGAACTACCTGCACGACAGCTGGCTGGATTATTTGTACTGGGACACCGAGCTCGATCCGTAGCGCGGCCTTGCCGGCTGCGGCTCATCTTCAGCCCCCCTCTCGCGGAGCCGCGGAATGGTGCCCATTGACGCTGTCATTGCTGACGATCGCGCCGGCCGGATGTCGGGAGCCGAATTTCGCGCCTTCCAGGACAAGCGGCCGGATCATGAGCGTTGGGAATTGCTCGGCGGCGTTGCCATGATGATGACGCCGCCGACGTTGGTGCACAATCAGATCGCCAGCAATCTGCAGCAGCTGCTCAACGATGCCTTGGAGCGCCATGATCCGTCGTTGCTCGCGGCGCAGCGGCCCGGACTGGAGCTTGCCAGCGGCGACTACAAGCCGGAGCCGGACGTCGCGGTGATCGACGCCGACTTCGACCTCGGCCAGCGATTTGTCGAGAAGGCGTACCTGCTGGCGGAGATCATCTCCGCATCCGACGACATTGCTGTGCCTGGCACGACGCATCGCTGGATCGACGTGAAGCGCGCGCTCTACCGCGCCCATCCATATTGCCAGGCTGTTTTGATCATCTCGCAGGACCGCGTGAAAGTCGACCTCGACCTCAAGACGGAGAGCGGCTGGGTTTCTTCGGTGTTGGAAGGCCCAAGCACCGAACTGTCGATTGCGACGCTGGGTCTGCGCAGCCTGGTCGGGGCGCTCTATGCCAGGACGCCGCTGGCGCCGCGTCGAACCTGATCGGCGCAAACGCAGCAAGTCTTGCCGCAAACTTAGCGTTTTCTTCATCCTTGCGCGGCGCCGAAAGGCTGTGCCCTGTTCGTTCCAGAAGAACAAACTGGCATCGTCGCGGCCCGCGCGGCGATCGGTGGGTGCTTATGCCGATGGCTGCGAGGTCAGCGCCTCGAGCGGCACCTCGATGACGTAGCCGAAGCCTTCCGGCGGGTAGCTCAACGTGACCTCGCCCCTGAGTTGCCGGCCGAGCGTTTCGATCAGCCGTGTGCCGAAGCTGCGGCGGGTCGGCGGCTGCACCGGCGGCCCGCCGCGCTCCGACCAGGTCAGATGCAGGCGCTGTCCGGCGTCGTCCAGCGCCCAGGCAATGTCGACATGGCCGGCGGGCATCGACAGCGCGCCGAACTTGGTGGTGTTGGTGCACAATTCGTTGAGCGTCATCGCGATGGCGATCACCGCGGCGGAATTCATCCGGATGTCGGGGCCGTCGATGGAGAACTTCGGCGCATCGCGATTGTCGAACGCTTCGGTGGCGCCGCGGACCACCTTGCCGAGGTCGGCGCTGGTCCATTGCGCCTGCAGCAACAGATCGTGGGCGCGGCCGAGCGCCAACAGCCGGCCTTCGATCGCCTGCTGGGCATGTTCCGTGCTGGCGGCGTTGCGCAGGCTCTGCGAGGCGATCGCGCTCACGGTGGCCAGGGTGTTCTTGATGCGGTGGTGCAACTCTTCCAGAATCAGCTTCTGCAGCTTTTGGCCGGCTTCGCGCTGCTTGGCCTCGATGCCGGCCTGCGCCAACAATTGCTGGGCATCGATTTCGGCCTGCGCCAACAGCAGCCGCAGGCTGACATTCTCGGCCTCGAGAATATCCTGTGGCTGAGCCGGCGGGCCCTGATCGCGCGCTTCGGCACGAAGTTCGGTTTGAAACATCGTGAACGCTACCACGCTCGGTCCGGTCCCGCTCACATCTTTTACGTGACGAAACGCTGCCGCCGCCGCCAATTCGCCTGAATCGATCGCTCGTCGAAACGCCGCGTTGGGTTCGCTGAAGGTGACGCCGCTCAGACGGCTGGTGCGACGACGCGCCGTCGGTTTGCCCGATCTCGCGCAATTTGCTGCCGAGCGACAGCGGATCGAGCCGTTTCAATTGGGTTTATGTCAAGCCCGTCGCGATTTCTGCCCGCGCACCAGACGCGGGACGCTGTCGCGGTCGGCGTAAAGCGCCACGATCAACAGCACCACGCCGGCATGAAACAGCGCGGCGCCGACCGGCAATTTACCACGGCAAGCTTGGACGCGCCTGCGCCGCGGAACTTTCGCGACCCGCGCCGCGTTGGGGTGGCGAAATTCACCGGAGTTTGCGCGATGCGGATGTTTGTCGGAATGATTTTGGGCGCGCTGCTTCTGGTGGCCGGGGTCTACATCTACGATTCGATGCAGACCTCCAGCGTCGCCAACGGCGAGGTGGCGCAGGCCAATCGCACCATCGTCAATTGGGACGTCGCGCAGACCGATTGGGAAGCGCTGAAGGCGCGGGTGCAGCGCGACTGGGTCAAGCTCTCCGAGAAATAATCGCCGCTCACTTCTGCGCCGCGGCCTTGCGCGCGTCGGCGATCGCCAGCTTGAACTGATCCTTGGTCAGCACGCCCGGCACCCGGAATTTGCCGACGATGAACGACGGCGTGCCCTGGAAGCCGAAGGCTTTGGCCTGCGCATTGTTGCGCGCCAGAATCGCATCGATCTCTTTGCCCTTGCTATCGAGATCCGCGGTGGCGCGGGCGACGTCGATCCCGGCCGCGCTCAAGGCGTCGCGCACGCCGGCTTCGCTCAACCGCGAGGTGAGGCCGATCAGCGCCTCATGCGCCGCGATGTACTTGTCCTGAGACCTGGTCGCCAGCGTCAGCCGCGCGGCATAGATCGACGCGGCGCCGAGCACCGGCCAATCCTTGAACACCAGCCGGATCTTGCCGTCCTCCTGCGCCAGCGCCCGCAGCTCGGGCGCGACCTTGCGGCAATACGGGCACTGGAAGTCGAAGAACTCCACGATGCTGATGTCGCCATCGGCATTGCCCGCCACCGGCAGCTCCGGATCGCGCAGCACCGCGGCTTCCGACAGCACGTTGGCCTGGTCACCGCCGGCCGCGGGCGCCGCAGGCGCGGCGCGCGGCAGCAGGCCAAGCCCCAGCAGCAACGAGCCGGAGCCGAGCACGGCCAGCGCGCGGCGGCGGGTGCTGCGGGTGTCGGCGGTCGGCTGCAACGGGACGGTGTCGGTCATGGACTTCTCCAACCTGCCAGGCGGGTCAAAAGCGGGCGGCAGGAGCGCCGCCACATATAGTCGCTGGCCGCAGCAAAGATAGCCGGCTCAGCCGTGGCGCAGCAGCGTCGCCGCCAGCGGCACCAGCAGCGAGGTCAGCAGCGCGTTCAGGCTCATCGCGATGCCCGCGAACGCGCCGGCCACCGGATTGACCTGGAATGCCTGCGCGGTGCCGATGCCGTGCGAGGCCAGCCCCACGGCGAAGCCGCGGGCGCGAAAATCAGTGATCTTCGCAAGGTTCATCAGCGGCGTGACGATGATCGCGCCGATGATGCCGGTGATGATCACCGCCACCGCGGCGAGCGACGGATCGGCGTGGATCGATGCGGCGATGCCCATCGCCACCGGCGCGGTGACCGATTTCGGCGTCATCGACAGCATCACCAGGTCCGGCAGCCCGGCGGCCTTGGCCAGCACCACCACCGAGCCGATCGCGGTGACGCTGCCGACCAGGAGCGCCAGCAGCATCGGCACGATCGCCGCCATCACGGCGTTGCGGTTCTCGTAGAGCGGCACCGCCAGCGCCACCGTCACCGGGCCGAGCAGGAAGTGCACGAACTGCGCGCCTTCGAAATAGGTCTGATACGAGGTGCCGGTCAGCCACAGGAAGATGCCGATCACCCACATCGCGTGCAGCACCGGGTTGGCCAAGGGATTGCGGCGGGTCGCCTGCGACACCGCGTCGGTGATCGCATAGACCACCAGCGTCGTGGTCAGCCACAATAGCGGGCTTTGCGACAGATAGACCCAGAGCGCGAACGGATTTTCGATCACCGCGGACCTCGCCAGCGCGCCATCAGCCGCGCCGAGATCAGGAAGGTCGCGACCGTCACCAACAGCGTGATGACCACCGAGCCGATCAGCACGCCGGCGATCGCCGCGCCGTGCTCGGCGATCAGATCGAGTTTCTGCACCACGCCGACGCCGGCCGGTACGAACATCAGCGACATGTTGGCGAGCAGCACCTTGGCGGCTTTCTCGACGCCGTCATTGCGCAGCGGCCCGACCTCGAGCAGCGAGAGCTTGTCGCGCGCCAGCAGCAGCGTCAGCAGCAGCAACAGCCCGACCACCGGCCCGGGCAGCGCCAGGCCGAAACCGCGCACCAGCACTTCGCCGGCCAATTGGCACAGCAGGATCAGTCCGAGACTTGCGATCATCGCTCACACCGCCGGCGGCAACGGCCCACGGCCGGCCCGCGGCGGCATCGCGGCGCGGTTACGCGCCTTTCAGTTTCTTGTTGCATTCGCTCCAGTAGCCGCCGCCTTTTTGAATCCAGCGCAAGCCGCCGGTGGCGTTGCTGGCCTTGTTGAGTTTCCATTGATCGGCGCAGGTGTGCAACCGCGCGCGCGACGCGGTCTCCTTGGCGTATTTCGCATCCACCGTTGACGGGAATACGGCGGCCGTTGCCGGCGCAGCGGGTGTGGCTGCGGGCTTGTTCGCGGGCTTGTCGGCAACCGGCTTGTCGGCAACCGGCTTGTCGGCGGAAGGCTTGTCGGCGGAAGGCTTGGCCTGGGCCTCCTTCGGCTCGGCCGGGCTGGCCGCTGGCGTCGTAGCAGCGTCAGCGCCGCACTCGGCCTTGCGGAAATCCTGCCAGCTCTGGCCGTTCAGCGTGCCGGCGGTCTTGGCCGCCTGATATTTCGCGCTGCATTGCTGCGAGGTCAGCGCCTGCGCCGGCGCGACGGCGACGATGGCGGCGCCGCAGATCGCGGCTGCGCCGACCAGCGCAGTGATACGAGCTTGCTTCGTCATTGGGCTCTCCTGTCACCTAGCGAACAGCCGCATCCTAAGAGCATGAAACCGAAAAGTGGACTCCGGTCTGCAAAACCGCGCCGCGCGACGTTCGCCATTGGCCTCGACTCACCCGCGCAATGCTGCGTGGCGTCCGGTCCGATTGTCGGCTGGGGCGGCATTTGCCATAAGTCTAATGGCCTGCTGCAAGCCGCTGTCAAGTTGCAGTCTCCCCGGTCCAGCCTGAAGTCTTGCCGTGCCACGCCCCATCTCGATGTCGATCGCCCCGCAAAGCCGCGCGCAACTGCTGCGAACGTTCGAGACGATCGCGGTCGGCGCCGCCGGCGGCGCGCTGTTCTATTGGGCGGAGCTGCCGGGCGGGCTGATCACCGGGGCGATGATCGCGGTCGCCGCGGTCGGCATGGCAGGCCGCCCGCTCGGGCTGCCGCAGCCGGTCGGGCACGCCATCCTGATGACGCTCGGGCTGTCGCTCGGCGCCATGGTGTCGCCGCAGCTGATCAAGAATCTCAGTGCCTATCCCACCACCATCGCGCTGCTGGCGCTGGCCACCGCGTTGTCGACCTTCGGCAGCGCGCTGTATCTGCAGCGCGTCCACGGCTGGGACCGCGTCTCGGCGCTGCTGGCGGGCAGTCCCGGCGCGCTGTCGCAGATCGTCATGCTGGCCTCCGAGCGCAAGGCCGACGTCCCCGGCATCGCGGTGGTGCAGATTATGCGGGTGATCATCCTCACCGCCGGCGTGCCGCTGTTTCTCACCGCGACCGGAATGATGACGCACGGCCCGCTGCCGTCGCGCGGCTTGGCCGCGACGCCGCTGGCGCTGGCCGAACTCGCCGCGGTCGGGTTCGCGGTGGCGTTGCTGCTGCGGCTGGTGAATTTTCCGGCGAGCTGGATGTTCGGCGCGATGCTCGGCTCCGCGGTGCTGCACGGCAGCGGCTGGATCGACGGCACCCTGCCGCAATGGGCCTATATCGCAGCCTTGACCGGGATCGGCACCCTGATCGGGGCGCGGTTCAGCACGATCCGCACCCGCACGATTCTCAGCCATATCGGCGCGGCGCTCGGCTCGTTCGCGGTGGCGATGACGCTCTCGGCGGGCTTCGTCGCGTTAATCGCCTTCACCATGCCGGTGCGGATCGGCGACGTCGTGGTGGCGTTTTCGCCGGGCGCGATGGACGCCATGATGGCGCTGGCGCTGACGCTGCACGTCGATCCGGTGTTCGTCGGCGCGCACCATCTGTCGCGCTTCATCTTCGTCTCGCTGGTGACGCCCGGCATCATCCATCTGTTCGGCAAAGGGCCGGACGATCTCGACGATTAGGCTATTTCTTGCTCCCCAGCGCTGCCGCGCCGCGCCCGGCCAGCGCCGCCATCGCCAGCGACACCAGCACGTTGTAGCCGGCCAGCGACAGCCCGAGGAAGCGCCACTGCACCTCGTCGCAGCGCACCACCTTCACAGAATCCAGCTTATCGAGCAGCCCGCCGCGGCTGAAATCGACGATCGGCCCGCTGCAGTCGCTCGGCCCCGGCCAGAACCCCCATTCGACGCCGGCGTGATAGGCGGCGAGCCCGGCATTGCCGAGCATCACCAGCGCCAGCACGGCGAGGCCGCCCAGCAGCAGGCCGCGCGGCACGCCGCGGCGGGCGAGGAGCGCGATGGCGAGCGCCAGCGGGATCGCCAGATAATAGGCGTAGCGCTGCTCCAGGCAGAGCGGGCAGGGCACGAGGTTCAGCGCCAGCTGGAAGAACCAGGCGCCGCCGAGCGCCGCTCCGCCGATCACGGCGACGCTGAGCGCCGCCCACCGCGCCGCGTTCCGGCGGGCGTCCGCCGGCCCTGCCTTGCTGCGGGTGTCCGCCAGATTGTTCAGCGCCACGGCATCGTCTCCTGGTTCCAACCGCTGCCTACCCCCGGGCAGGCGCGCTGTCGAGCCGGCCGCGATCAAAGCGCGGTGTTCGCCGGCACGCCTGACGGGGGCGGGCGGGCTGCCGGAGAGGGCGATGGCCGGCCTCCGTCGGGCGGGGTTGGCCTCGGTGCCCCGGCGACGTCGTTGCTGGACGCGCGGTGGATGTTTCCCCTGAGCCAAGGGCAGCGGGTTGACCGCGCGGGCGCGCCCGCTATATTCCGCCCGCTTCGCGACCGCGGCTTGCCGCGGTCCGAGGGCCCCTGTGGCGGAACTGGTAGACGCGCTCGACTCAAAATCGAGTTCCGCAAGGAGTGCTGGTTCGATTCCGGCCAGGGGCACCATCCTACCGTTCGCCCTCGTTCGCCGGTCATCAATAAAGTCGGGCACAAGTCGCATTTATTCGTGCGCGGTCGTTCGCCCGGATTTCCTGGTATCCGGACGAATTCATGGTATCCTTCATGGTAGATTGCGGGGGTCATGGTATCGTGATTTTTGGGTGGAATCGAACCCATGCCGGTCAAGAACGACACCTATTTTCGGCACCTGAAGCCGGCCGAAAAGGATTACAAGCGCTCCGATAGTGGCGGTCTCTTCATGCTCGTCACCAAGACCGGATCAAAGCTCTGGCGCTATGGCTACAACTTTGACGCCAAGCAGAAGCTGCTCGCGCTCGGCCAGTATCCACTCATCTCACTCGCGGATGCCCGCACCAAGCGCGACGATGCCAAGAGGTTGTTGGCAGAGGGCATCGATCCCTCCATTGAGCGCAAGGCGGAACGCCGAGATGCGCGCATCGCGCGAAGCCATACATTTGAGGCCGTGGCCAAAGAACTCATGGACAAGTTCAAGGCCGAAGGAGATGCGCCAACGACCCTGAAGAAAAAGCAATGGCTGCTGGATTTTGCCAACAAGGAGTTTGGCAAGCGGCCGATCGCCGAAATCAAGGCGCCTGAAATCCTGGACGCCCTGAGAAAGATCGAGAAGCGCGGAAGACATGAGACCGCGACCCGCGTGCGAAGCACCGTTGGCGCTGTGTTCCGCTATGGCATCGCGACCGGACGAGCCGAACGAGATCCGGCCGCAGACCTGCGCGGCGCTCTGATCACCCCGACTGTCACTCACCGCGCAACAATCGTCGAGCCTGACGCCGTGGGTGCCTTGCTCCGCGCCATTGATGGCTTCGAGGGAAACGCCGCGATACGCTATGCGCTGAGGCTCGCCCCACTCTTCTTCGTCCGACCTGGAGAACTCCGAAAGGCCGAATGGGCGGAGTTTAAGCTTGAAAACGCCGAATGGCGCATCCCTGCCGCGAAGATGAAAATGAGGCGCCCGCATCGGGTGCCTCTCGCCCATCAGGCACTGTCCATCCTTCGCGAGCTTCAAGGTATCACCGGCGGATCGAAATATCTCTTTCCATCGGTGCGATCCTGGCATCGTCCGATCAGTGACAACACACTCAACGCCGCTTTGCGCCGTCTCGGCTACGACAAGACCGAGCTGACTGTCCATGGGTTACGATCGACTGCATCAGTGCTGTTGAACGAAAGCGGCAAATGGCATGCCGACGCCATTGAACGTCAGCTTGCACATCAAGAGCAGAATGAGGTCCGGGGCGCCTATATTCATGCCGCCGAATTCTGGGAAGAGCGCGTTCGGATGATGCGCTGGTGGGCCGACGAACTGGATCGACTGCGAGACCATGGGCGGGTCGTTAAGATCCGCGCGTGAACCGATTGCACCAATGGTAGACCGGTTGATGCTTGTCATCGCGGCGAATGAGCACGGGTCGTCGCCCACTACCTGACCCCGGTTTTCGGCGAACGATCACGTGACGCGAGGGAGGCCGCTGAGAGACTATCCTCGCGTTTGCCCGTATGCGTGCGCGTGATGATTTCGCGTGCTTCGACTAGCAGAGGAGCTCCGGATTGGACGCCGATCACCCCGAAAGCGGAGTCCTTATTCCACGCCGAAGCGGCAAGGGCGCTTGCCCTGCGAGCTCGCTGTCAACCAATGGGATCAGGAAACTCAGAGACGAAGAATAGAATCGGGTATGGAGACCGTTCTCCCACATTATGGACAACCGCCTAGCCCTATACGCATGCCTGACACCTCACACACCAAACTATTCGCTCGTAAGATCTCCGACTTCTGCCGCCTGCGTATCGACCCGGTGCTCCCTCCGCAGGAAAGCGCTCGGATCAGAACGTTTCTGCTGCACCTGATCGCAGGTTCTGTAACGCCACCGCGCAAACTGCGCGGATACGATTGGGAAGAAATTGCACTCCAGTGTGGTCTCGACGAGAAGGCCTTATGGAACGCCAAGGCAACGATCGAACCTGCCCTCGACGCCATCACCCGCAATACCAAGCCCCTCACCGGGCGGCCTGCGATTGCTGCCCCGTCGCGCAAAAATCCGACGTCTGTGCCGCGCCGGGGGCGCCCCTCGAAGCAACTCTCAAAGGATGAGCGCTCGGAGGGCCGCCGCGGAGTGGCTGACCCATCAAAGCGGAAAGCGGCAATGGACCGACAGAAACCGGGCCAAAAACCGCGCGCCATCGAGGAGTTTCCTGAACCTCTGTTTCAGCAATGGATCGAACCGACGTCCTTTCCAGAAGCGCTTGAGCTTCACATGCGCCGTCATGGTGATAGCTATTGGCACCTCCATCGCGCGGTAGTCCGAGATGACGAAAACCTCGACCGTTCGACGATTCGTCATTGGCTGCAGGGATCAAAGGCACCACGCAGCGCGGCGAGCATGGAGGTGCTGGCGCGCATCGAGCGCCGCTACCGCCTGCCAGCAGAATATTTCAAAGCAAAGCTGCCGCATCAGACACGCTCCACTACCGGACATATGCTTGAAGATATAAGCGCTGCGGAACGACGACGGCTTGCATGGCATCTGCCTGACGACTTCAACATGCGGTCACGCGAATCGCAGGAAGAGATTCTGGAATGGGTTCGGCGCGTTATCATCAATGGCTCTACGGACTATAGGCGTTATCAAGCAGCCGCGATGAAACAGCGCTATGCAATCCGCTTTCCTGGCAATGCCTACGGCCAGTCCGAGACCCCGAAAGAGAGCTGTCGAGATCGGTATGAGCGATATGACGATGATGGTGCTTCGTTCACTGACCCCGACCTGATGTCCGGCGTTATCGATGCCCCTCCCGCCCTCGCCATGGAGATGGCTGAGCTTATCCGATTCAAGACCGCGACGCTTACCGCGTTCGGCCTGCAACGTAACGGAGTTTGGGGTGAAGAGACTGCGTCGCAAAAGGTCGAGCATCTCGGATTGATGTTCGGTGCGCTGGCAGCGCAGCCGCAAGGTCCGGTGCGCGGCTATGGGGTGCCGTCTAACCATTTGACCTTCGGTCTACTCGTCTTCCCGTCGATCTGGGACTGGTATGTACAATGGCGCGAACGGCGCCGCGGTTTCTACACCGCATGGGAAGTAGACATGCTGCGCATTTCGCTCGCTCTGACGCGCAAAGATACCGGTTGGCTGCGGCAGCATCCTCATCTCGCATCCCGCGTACGTCCGATCGAAGGACTGGTTTCGCAGAAGGATATCGAGCGCGCCCAAGCCGACTGGGACGACGCCTGCGACATCTACTTCAAGCACGCCTCATCCCGAGCAAAGGAAATCCAGCGTGTTGCGCGCGTCCATCGCGATCCCTTCGAGCCGATCATGCCGGTGCTCGAAGCCGACAGTCCTGTCGGCGAGTACCGAAAGATCACCGAGGAGATCCTTCGGCTGATGCCGGATGAGCGCCTCTATCGTCGCTCGGCAGCCGAGGCTGTCCGATCGTTCCTGATGTTGCGCTTCGGGTTGCATCTTGGATTGCGTCAGAAGAACCTGCGTCAACTGATGGTCTGCGAGCGTGGCAAGCTAGCTCGATCCGAGCGCCAACTCGCGGATATGAAGCGGGGAGAGCTGCGTTGGAGCGAGCGCGATTGCGGCTGGGAGGTTCTAATTCCAGCCGTCGCGTTCAAGAACGCCAACTCGTCGTTTTTCGGCAGCAAGCCCTTTCGTCTGATTCTACCAAACCTTGGCGGTCTCTACGACCACATCGAAGCGTATATTGGTCGACATCGAGAGACGCTTCTCAGAGGAGCGGCAGACCCCGGCACCTTCTTCATTAAGACGGTGAAGGCGACCAGCAGGGATGCCTCATACGATCAGAACACCTTCTATGAGGCCTGGCGTCTGACCATCCAGCGGTACGGCATCTACAACCCGTACACCGGCCGCGGCGCAATTAGCGGCCTTCTGCCCCACGGCCCTCACAACGTCCGCGACGTTCTGGCCACGCACATCCTGAAGCAGACTGGCTCTTACGAACAGGCGAGCTACGCCATTCAGGACACGCCCGATATGGTCGCGCATCACTACGGTCGCTTCTTGCCGCAGGACAAGGCCGCCCTAGCAGCCCGGATTTTGAATCAAGTATGGGAGGCGGCCTAGATCGCTACCACCGGCGAGCGTCGAGCCTTACGTCCGGCTGAGGCGCTGGTCGCTGTCGATCAGCAATATCAAGCGCGCCGCGGAGCGTCCTGCACCTGCGCTTGCCGCAGGATTGAATAAAAGTCGTTCCGGGCTCGATTATGAAGACCTAGGCGCGGCGTTTTCAGCCGGCCATCCTCGCTGCACGCATTGTCAGGCGGGGGTGCTCGTCAACGTACCTCCGCAGACCGGATGGTCCGTAAAAGTCATAGCGACAGCTAAATAACCGCACAATTAGGCTTCATCTGCTCACGGCAAGCGGGACTCCAACAATGACTGGAGCGACCGCACTAGCACCAGACGTCGCCGACCGACCGTCGTCGTTGTGAGATGACCATCTCCGATAAGTTCGTAAAGTTTGGTACGCCCCAAGCCGGTAACCGCGCACGCTTCGGCAATCGTGCAGCTGAGCCGCTGTGCGAATGGAATGCCAGCCCCCACGTTATCAGCAACCGTTGGAACTTGAATAGCGTCACCCTCTTGTTGCCGACCGCGCCGCATGGATCCTCCACTTTCACCAAGACCTCGGCGTAAGATTTGATCGCACTGGCTTGCGAGTCAATTGATGCTGCCGGCTACGTTGGCGTGCGTTCGGCGACGCCGGCGAATAGTAGAGGGGTGCCGGATACAAAAGACGAAACTGATTTCTTTTTGAAATATCATCAGTCGCGATTTACGGAGCCTGCGTGGTGCCATCGATGCCGCCGATAGCTGAGCATCGGCCTGTAGCGGCCCTCGCCGCCGCCGCGACGTGCTCCTGTGGCGAAAATGCGTTAGACGCGTTCAGATATCGGCGATGAGACTGGAGCCCCCCACTGGTGAGTGATGTCTGCAGGAATTGGCGGGCCTTCAACGGGACATGTCAGCCGGAAAACTCTAACCGCCGGTGGTCCAAAGTTCGGTCTCAGAGCACTCCGGACTTCCGCCGCGCGGCGTGATGTATAGCCAGGACTGGCAGTCGGTGCATCGGAAGCAGTCGAGCAGTTCTTTGAACGCGTCAACAACCGGCGTGAAGTCATTTTTTCCAAAATTGGCCCATTCATTGTAGTGGACCGCTTTGTTGACGGCCCATTGTTCGACATTGCTAGCTACGGCGGAACTGGAAAGCTTTGTCTTGCGAGCGGCTGCCATTGTCGCGCCTGCTGGCGCAGCCGGGAACGGACGGTATACTTTGGCCCGTGAATTGTAACCTGGTCCGGGTTCGCGCATAACGCGCATCAGGGAACTGCCCACGACTTGGCACTTCGGAGAGAACCCCGGGCCAATCGCCTTGCCCCCGGTTCTGCTTCGGAATCCTATCTATCGTCCGGTGGATTGGCCCCGCCTTTTTCCATTTCCCCGCGTTTCGGGTCCGCAATAGGCGGTCTCCATTGACCCCGGCGCTTGCCGGAATTTAGAGCAATACGCAACTTGCGGCGGGGTGGAGTCAGTCTTGGACGCGGATTGGGGATCAAAGGCCACGCGGACTTACACGAACGCGGGCCGAAGAAATGCGGTGGCCGGGCCTCAAGTTGTGCAAAATCCCCGTAAAGACGCAATTTCAGGGTCGCACGCACGTGCATAACCGTTAAAGAACGCCGACGGAAGGGCGTGGCCCGAGACCCGTCTTCCAGGCCGTTTGGCGTGCGTAGAGGCGGAGATTTAGGCGCGGGATCGAATGCCTTCATTGTGTTGTGGAGCGATGCATGCTCGGCGAGCCGCTGCGGGAAAGCAGCTTTCCACCCGGCCAGGATCGGAGTTAACCTCGGCGAAGTCGCGCAGCAGCGCATGAGGGCGGAGCGACAGCGTGTTTCCATTGTTCGACGCAGAACGAATCAGGCCGCCGGTGTCGCGGCAGCGGGCGACCGCCTCCGCTCGCAAAAGTTCCCCCACGATTGAGGCGCGTTTGGCGTCGGTCCTTTCGCAGAACGCGCGCGTCCTGTTTCTCGACATTGAGACAACCGGGCTGAGCTGGTTTTATGATGAGATAACGATCGTCGGTTGGGCGATCGGCGGCGAATACAAGGTGATCGTCAAAGGCGAAGATCCCGCGCCGCTTCTCCGGGATCTCGCCTCCGCAACCGTTCTGGTTACGTTCAACGGAACGCTGTTCGATCTCCGGTTCCTCCGCAAGACGTTTGGCAACATTACGCTGCCGCCGAACCACGTCGATCTGCGATATCTTGCTAGGCGGATAGGTCTCGCAGGCGGACAGAAGAACATCGAGCGCGAACTTGGCGTCGATTTCCGGATGGAGCTTGAGGACGTCGATGGCGCTGCGGCGGTCCTACTGTGGCACGAGTATCTGCGGGGCAATTTGGCATCGCTCAAGCGGCTGGTGCTTTACAACCGAAGCGACGTTCTCGGGATGGCGGTCATCCTCGACGTAGTGCTGGCCCGTCTGAACGTGCAGCACGACTTCTGGCTGACCCAGCCGGCATTCAGCGAAGACGCACGCAGTATCTTTGTCCAGCCGGCTCCCCCGATCGAGGATCGCGCATTGGAGCCCAATGTTCCATTTCGAATCTTCCGCTCGATCTTTACTGGAACGCCGGCCGAGCGTGCCCGCATCGTCGGCATCGATCTAACCGGCTCCGAACAGCGCGGTTCGGGGTGGTGCACGCTGGATGGCGACATGGCGGAGACGTTCACTGTCCACTCCGATCAGGAGATGATCGATCGGATCATCGCCCTCAAGCCCTCTCTGGTGTCCATCGACTCTCCGCTTTCACTTCCGTTCGGACGCACCGTCGTTACCGATAATGATCCGGGACGTCAGCAGTACGGAATCATGCGTCAATGCGAGCGCGAACTGAAGCGACGAGGGGTCAACGTCTATCCCGCACTGCTGCCAAGTATGCAGGGGCTTACCCGCCGAGGAATGCTGCTTGCAACCCGGATCCGTGCCAAGGGAATCGCGGTGATCGAAAGCTATCCCGGAGCCGCACAGGACATCATGGCAATTCCGCGCAAGGGAGCCGGGATCGAATATCTGAAGCGCGGTCTTTCGGAGTTTGGGATCCGCGGACGATACGTTGCCGAAGACGTCACGCATGACGAGTTGGACGCGATCACCGCTGCATTGGTGGGCTCGTTCTTTCTGGCGGGTAAATACGAGGGGCTGAGCGGACCGACGGAAGGAGCGCTGATTGTGCCGAAGCTGACCGCCACGGAGGACATGCCGCTTGTCATCGGCATCAGCGGGCGTATCTGCTCCGGCAAAACGACCGCCGCGCGCATGCTAGAAAAGGCGGGCTTTGCCTATACCCGTTTTAGCCTGGTCATCGACGACGAAATCACAGCAGCCGGTGGCTCGTTGGATCGGGCGACCCGGCAGCTCGTCGGCGACGAGATTCACCGCGAGAAGGGGCAGCGCTGGCTATGTGAACGCGTTCTTGACCGAATCGGCCAAGAGCGCATTATCGTCGTTGACGGCTTGCGCTTTCCGGAAGATCGAGCATTTTTTGTCGAGCGGTTCGGAAGCCGATTCATCCATTTGCATATCTTCGCAAGCGATGAGACACGCAGGAACCGGTATAAAGACACGGTCGTCCCGTTCGCAGTCGCCGACGGTCAGCCGGTGGAGGCGGGGATCGACCTGCTTTCGGAACTCGCGCAGGTGACCGTGGAGAACGAAGGCAGCTTGGCAGATTTGGAGCAAACACTGATGCGGCTAATATCGGACCTGTCGAAGAGCGATAGATGCCTGTCTCAGTAGTTGTCGGGGGCCAATACGGCTCCGAGGGCAAGGGAAAGGTGGCTCTCACCGTTGCGCGTGAGCGCGATGCGCGATGCGTCATCCGTGTCGGCGGGACAAATTCCGGCCATACCATCGTCGACGATAACGGCATGCTACGGTCCCTGCGTCAGTTGCCGGCATCCGTGTTCGCGAAGGGTACGATTGCATTGCTTCCGCCGGGCGCCCTGATCGACGTTGACATATTCGAGAGGGAAGTCGCCGAGCTGGGGCTCGGGCCGGATCGCGTGGTCGTAAGTCCCTTCGCCGGCTTGATCACGGCCGAGGATCGGGAAGCCGAACGCTCGTCCGGGCTCATTGACCGGATCGGCTCCACTGGATCCGGAACCGGCGCAGCATTAACACGTCGTGCCAGCAGGTCCCCTTCCGTGCGGTTGGCGTCCCACGAAGACCGCTTGCGACCGTATCTGCGGGACACCGCCGACCTGATGCGCGGAATCCTGCAGGAGGACCAGTGGATCGTGATCGAGGGCTCCCAGGGCTTCGGGCTGTCGCTCCTTCACGGAGGTTTCTATCCGCATGCGACCAGCCGAGACACGACTGCTGCGGCATTCGTGAGTGAAGCCGGGTTGAGCCCGCGCGACGTCGAGGAGATTGTCCTCGTGCTGCGGGCCCATCCGATCAGGGTCGCAGGCCCGTCGGGGCCGCTGGAAGACGAAATCACCTGGAAGGACTTGGCGGCCCAAGCCGGCCTGCCGGAGGACTACAGGGAACTGACCACAGCCACGCACAAAGAGCGGCGCATCGGCCGCTTCGAAATGGACGTCGTCCGCCGTGCGATCCAGGCCAACCAGCCAACGTCGATCGTCCTAAACCATGTCGACTACCTGGATAGTGCCCTGCGCGACGGCAGGCAGAGCGTGCTTGCACGCGACTTCCTGCGTGTGATCGAGGCGCCGTTAGGGAGGAAGATCGATCGGATCGGTCTCGGACCTAACAGTCTCGTTCCGAGGTCGGATTTCGAAGAAAAGCCCGACGCTCAGCCCAGCTCGAGGCAGGCCCGCAAGGTGTCCTGAGAAATCCTGTCGATTGCCGCAGAGAGTGATCGAAGGTGGCGGTCTTGCGAGACGATCCAGAAATGACGGCATGATCCCCGCCGAGCGAGGAAGTGCTTGATCAGCGGCGCGTCCGGGAATCTCTCCGTGAATTTCTCGCGGAGGATTTCTGCCTGCCGTGCAACGGTCGCCGTGCGGTTTAAATGATGATAGACGATCAGCGAGTGGCCTTGTGCCCAGAACGCCTCGAGCTCATTCCAATACGCGTACTTTCCGCTCTTTGGCGAATGTTGATGCACCGAAATAGTCTCGATTCCGTTGTCCGGGTCCAGGAAGACAAGTTCATGCCCGCGGGCAGTCGTGAGAGCCTTCTTCAGCCAGACCGCCCGATGACGTGCCCGTTCGGAGCGCACCAGTTTCGCATCTTCGGCCTTGTCCGAGATCGAGGCCGGGAAGAAAGTCGTGTTCGCCGGCAGTAGCTTTGAAGCCGCTATAGCCCGCACGCTTCTGCGGCCCTTTTCAACGATGCGGGCGAGCCCGGCATGCAATTCGGGATCAAGCTGTGCAAGAACCGGATCGCGGAGGTAGCTGATGTGCCGCCCGTCCGCATTGTGGTCTTCGTCCGTGTACAAGTACCATATCACTGCGATTCGGAAGTTCGTGCTGCGGGCGAGCGCTCTAAGCAGAGCGTATTTTGCGAAATCGCCGACATCGCCTACATATCGATTTTGCATTACTCTCGCTCTTCAGCTTCCGAGTATTTTCAATGGACCTCAACCGAATCGCCGAGAACGATACAGAAGCTCTAGCCCGCGCCGAGCGATTCGAGAACTTCGATCCCTTTCCAAGCATACCTCGCGCCCTTCTGTCATCAGCCGAAATCGCCGACTACGCTCGCGTAACCGGGATGTTGCATCCGTTCTCGATGGCGCAACTGAAGTCTGCATCATATGAAGTTTTCATGGGCGGACAGGTCATCTCGTGGGATGGATCGGGCCTCCGAATGGACGCAACAATCGAGAAAGGCAGCCCACTAACTCTCAAGGCGAACTCCATCGTGTTCGTCGAAGTCGAGCCGATTTTCCGGCTGCCGAACTATATCGCGATACGCTTCAATCTTCGGATTACGCACGTCCACAGAGGATTGTTGCTCGGTACAGGACCGCTGGTCGATCCCGGCTTTCATGGCAAGCTTCTGATTCCCCTGCACAATCTCACGTCGTCAGACTACAGCATCGACACGAGCGAGGCGTTGATCTGGATTGAGTTCACCAAAACGACCTTCGGCATAGAGCCTGACGAAGAGTTGGCGCTTCGACCGCGAGATTTTCGGGGGTTTCCGAAGGGAAAACGGAATTTCAAACCGGATCAATATCTCCGTAAGGCAAATGGCCCCAATCCGATTCAAAGTTCTATCCCTGCCGCCATCGCGGTCTCAGCCGAGGCAGCGAAGCAGGCGGCGCTCAGCGCCGCCGACTCCCTGAAAACTACCGAAAGGCTCGATAGACGGCTTCAGGGTCTCGGAATCGGGGCCGCCGGCTTCGCGCTCTTCGTCACGCTCCTGACCTTAGCCGGACTCGGCTACAGCCTCTATCAGATCGGGCAACAGTTCATTTCGATGGCCCAGAATTCCCATTCATTGATAGCTACTATCCAGCAAGGTGCAGGGAGCGACACCAAGGCGGCTAACGACAAGACGGCTCAGACCCAGGAAAAAATCGACAAGCTTTCCGCGGAATATCGAGACCAGTTCGAGAAGCTCACGTCGCGCGTGAACGAGCTCACCGCATCGATTCAACAGCCAAAGCCTGTCGAGCCGACTGTCAGACGCAAGAAGCGGGGAAGAAAAGGCCGGGCCAGGTGAGCGGGCAGCACCTCAAGGGTTGGTGCGCGGGCTCTGCTGTTGCGGCTGCGCCGGGCTACCCCTCCTCAGTTCCTCGTTTTCTCGTTGCAAAGTGAGAACTCTCTGCTCGATTGCTTTTGCAATCGCCAGCGCGTCCGAGGCATTCTTGTCAGACACGCTGATTTTCGCCGACTGCTCCTCGTACCTTTTGTGTGGCGCCAGATATTGGACGACAAATAGGGTGCCAACGCCGACGAATAGGCAGACTGCCATGGAGGCGATCCAGCTTATGCTCAGAAAGCGTCTGACCTCACGGATCCTCCGGCTCAACGGGGCCGGGTAGCGATCAAGCGAGACTCTGGAGAGACGGGACTGCCAGTGCGAGAAGAATGCCATGACGAAAGCTGCTATCGAAAGCCCCAGCGTCAAGGGACCGAGATAACCTGCATATTCATCAAGCGCGGTCGACCCCGCCTTCGAATAGATAGCGAGCAACGTCAGCGCCATCGCGAAAACCGCAAACGAGATCTGCGTGAACTGAATGAAGCGGCCCTCGAGGGTCTTCAATGATTCCTCGAATTCCTCGATCTTTCGCCCCGCGCGCGTGAACAACGCGCTTTGGAAGTCGATGATATTGAACTCCTCGAGGATGATGCGCGTCGGCGGGAATTTGTACCGGACCAATTCCTTTCCCTTTGCAGGGTTGAACGGCGTGGTCCGTGAGAAGTCCATCAGCGCGAGCTCTTCGCCCCTATACAGGGTGACGGGTTTGTCGGACAGATTGTAAATCGGACAGAACAAGTAGCCCGCGTAGCCCGGATCAACCTGAGGGCCGCCCACCCATAATAGGCCCGCATAGGCATGTCGGACCCTGATGTTCCACCGAGCAATCATGAACCGGGGAAGCCGCACCCTTTCCCCGGTTTTGATGACGGCCACTTCGAATGGCTGGATGGTCACATGGCTGTCCAGCGTCATATACTGTCCCGACATGAAATATTCGTCGCCGACCGTTAGTTCGTATCCTGCTGGCTTTAGATTCGCCTTTTTAAAAGGCGCAATCAAATTGTGCTCCTCGGCGAACAGCGTGATCTCATCGCTCAGCAGGATACCCGCACCGCCCGGCGACGGGTCGACTTCGAGCGGTGGAATTCTTGAGATTTCAGCGAGCTCCTTGGCCTTCTTTTTCTTAAGATCCGTCAAGGTGTCCCCCGTTTTATGCAATCGGCGCGAAAGGGTATAACTGTGGAATGACTATCCGTCGAATACTGATGTCTATCGCCGGCCTAACGACGGTTGTACGAATTGCCGATTGATCGATTCGGAGAGGGTCCCGCATTGAGAGCCGGCCCCGAAAATCTGCAGGACGATAATTGGAGTTTCTGCCTGACAGCGGCGATAGTCGCCGTAACAGGAGATACCATGCTCAGACGACCGCCCCGAAACCACACAGCGGGCTTCAAGGTGGCGCTTGCCGCCGTCAAGGGCGATCGAACGCTGGTTCAGCTGGCCGAGCATTTCGATGCCCACCCAACCGGATCACGACCCGCAAGGTGCAGCTTGAGTGGGGTAGTCTCGGGAGTTTTCGGGCCGGGAGGCTCTGGCAGTCCCCGCCGTCGATGTGAAATTGCTGCACGCCAAGATCAGAGAGCTGACACTGGAGAACGATTCCTAAGAAACCGCGCTGGCAGGCGAAGCCTCCATTGGCTGCAGGAGAAATCCGAACAGCTTGGCGCGCCACTGTAGATTGTCGATCACGCACTTTCGGTGCCGTGTCTCATAGAATGACGCGCCGGGATCGACGTACTCCATTCCGTGACGTACGGCGTTCTAAAACAGGACTGCGATCTTGCGCGCCGCGGCCGTGACCGCCTTGGCCTTCTCGGGACCCCATGCCGATAGCGTGCGAGACACGGTGCCGATCAACAGTAAGGGCACTGGACTCGCAGGTGCACGGCTTTGCCATCAAGCGGGCGGTTCGGTCAATATCAAAAAGTTGGCTGGGACCCGGGACATTACGGAGCGCATGCAAGCCGTTCCGCCATTAGCGCACGGGATGCCCATCTTCGGCTTTGGCCGCCGGTTGCGAAGCTCGTTCAGCGATGAAAGAAGCCAGAGCCGTCGCGGACGGAGTCGGAACTGTCTTGCTTGTCGAGGATCATCCCGAAGTCGCGTTATCCAGTACGTTGCTGCATTCTACAGGCGGCTGTCAGCGCGAATCGGTAAACCGAGCGAACGGAATCAAAGGGGGGCAGGCCAAATCCGATGTGGGTCAATTTTCGATCAGTATTCACGAGCCTGCGGAAATGCTGAAGGGTGAATCCCGTTGGAGATTGCGGTTCTGACGTGCGAGACCACGTGCCGTTCGATGCCAACCAAAAGATCGTCGAGCGCCCCCCTCACCCATGTCAGCAATCCCGCGCACATGATCAATATGCCGCTTTCGGTTCTCATCAATGAGGCGTCAGCGCGGGCGGGGCGAAAGTGCTGGAGCAAGCCGACGTGATGTGCGACCTGGTCGGGCTTCATCTGGAGCAGGCGCGGATCGCAGTCCGCGTCCGCCCCATACGATGAGGCACCCGATCCGGATATCATCGTGAGGCGCTTTGCCGTGTACGCGATCGGCGATGCCAGCGCGACAACAACGCGCCACTCCGGAGCCGGTCAGCATAGTTCGGCGGTCGGCATGTGAACAAGCGCCCGAGAGTGATCGTTCCACTGCAAATTCCACTGCAAATTGGATCAATAGCTTAACGTGCCGGTCGGCGTCGGAAACCCGAGCCGATCTACAATCGGGCTGTTTGCGCCTCGCTCAGAGCGCAGGGGGCCGCAGATATTGTACGGTGCCATTCGGTCGGCGCCAAGCCGCGCGATGGCGGGCAGCGCTGCGATATCTGGAATCTCCGCGCTGTCCGCCATAGGTCATGTCCGATCTTCCTGTTTCTGCGAGACGGTGAGCTTCTCTCCATTGCGCTCTGCCTCGAAAGCTTGCTTTCCCTTCGCGGCCCAGAGCCCCCGTGCAAGTTCACGCTGATCACTTCGAAGCTTGTCGGCCATCCAGAGCAGCGCGCCGTAAATCATGGCGCGGTCGTCGCCGGTCCGCTCCACAATCCCGGCCTTGGCGATAAGGCCGCCGAGTTCGATCAGATGCCGCGTACGCTTGCGGCGCTCGACTTGCCACGAACGCATGTCATGCCGCGCCCTTGCGGCCTGATGCCGATGGCGCGCCGCCCGGTTGCGCCGCAGCGCCGCCCGCGTCGCCGTCAGATGCCGGTGCATTTCGCCGCGCCCGGCTCTGAAAGAACGCGGCCCCGCGCTTCGCCCATGCCTCCCTCCTTCCGGCATCCCTGGTTTCGCCCAGCACGATTAGCGCGCCCGCCAGTTCGTTGGTGCTGAGTGCGTCAGCCCCGGTGGCGATGACCAGCTCACCGAGTTGCTGCACCTTGCGAGTCTTCAGTTCTCGCGCCTTGTCCTGAAGCGCTTTTAGCTCCCCGTCGAAATCCCGCGGCTTGCGCATCACGTCCTCCTGCAATGTTGATGGAGCGATGATAGTTGAGCAGCTTGCGGAAGGCTGTAAGGTCGCCGGGACGGTTTGAGACGGCGTAGTCCCGTCCGAGAATTTTTCGAGGGAGGGCGCGCTTATACGTCGTTCCGACGTTCGCTTCGCCGTGGCAATGATCCGATCGCGATGGCGATCTATCATCTTCACGTCAAGGTCATTGGCCGCAAGTCTGGCTCCAGCGCGGTGGCGTCGGCCGCCTACCGCTCGGGCTCGCGGTTGCGCGACGAGCGCCTGGACCGCAGCCACGACTTTTCCGCAAAGCGCGGCGTCGTCCATTCTGAGGTGATGCTGCCGGAGAATGCGCCGGCGGCATGGAGCGACCGTGAACGGCTCTGGAACGATGTCGAAGCGTTCGAGATCCGCAAGGATGCGCAGCTTGCCCGCGAGGTCGAGTTCGCCATTCCGCGCGAGATGACGCAGGCGCAGGGCATCGAACTCGCCCGCGACTTCGCGCAGTCGGAGTTCGTGGACCGCGGCATGATCGCCGATCTCAATGTGCATTGGGACATCGCCGAGGACGGCATGCCCAAACCCCACGCCCATGTCATGCTGACCATGCGAGCGGTGAACGAAAACGGCTTCGGCCCGAAGGTGCGGGATTGGAACCGCACGCAGATGGTCGAACGCTGGCGCGAACGTTGGGCCGAGCTCGCCAACGAACGTCTGGCCGAACTCGACATCGACGCGCGCATCGACCATCGCAGTCTTGAGGCGCAGGGCATCGCCCTGGAGCCGCAAAGCCAGATCGGCGCATCCGCGCAGCGGATCGAACGCGAAGGGCTCGAGGCCGCCGACCGTGCGGAGATGCACCGCGAGATCGCGCGCGGCAACGGCGAGCGCATTATTGCCGATCCCTCCATCGCGCTGGACGCGATCACGCATCAGCAATCGACCTTCACGCCGCGCGACATGGCAAAGTTTGCACATCGGCACAGCGACGGGATCGACCAGTTCAACGCAGTGATGGGCGCGATGCGCGGCGCACCCGATCTGGTCGAACTCGGACAGGACGGACGCGGCGAAGACCGCTTCACTACCCGCGACATGATCGAGACCGAACAGCGCCTGCACCGCGCTGCCGAACTCATGGCCGAGCGGGAACGCCATGCGGTGGAGGACGCTGACCGCGAAGTTGCTTTGGCTCGCGCCGAACAGCGCGGCCTTGCCCTGTCCGGCGAGCAGGCCGACGCGCTGGCGCATGTCACGGACGGGCGCGATCTCGGGATCGTGGTCGGCCATGCCGGAACGGGGAAGAGCGCGATGCTGGGCGTGGCGCGGGAGGCATGGGAAGCCGCGGGTTACGAGGTCCGGGGCGTGGCGCTGTCCGGCATCGCCGCCGAGAATCTGGAAAGCGGATCGGGCATTGCGTCACGCACCATCGCCAGCATGGAACATGGCTGGGGCCAGGGCCGCGACCTGCTCAGCGCGCGCGATGTCCTGGTGATCGACGAGGCCGGCATGGTCGGCACGTGCCAGTTGGAGCGCGTGCTGTCCCATGCCGCCGAGGCCGGTTCCAAGGTGGTGCTGGTCGGAGATCCGCAACAGCTGCAAGCAATAGAAGCCGGCGCGGCGTTCCGGTCGATTCATGAGCGCCACGGCGGCGTCGAGATCGGCGAGGTGCGCCGCCAGCTGGAGAACTGGCAGCGCGACGCCACGCGCGACCTGGCGACCGGTACGACTGGCGCAGCGATCCATGCCTATGACGAAAACGGCATGGTCCATGCCGCCCCGACACGAGAGGACGCGCGCAAAAATCTGATCGACCGCTGGGACCGCGACCGGCAGGCATCACCGGACCGCAGCCGCATCATCCTCACCCATACCAACGACGAGGTTCGCGCGCTCAACGAGGGGGCGCGGGACCGGATGCGGGTAGCGGGCGATCTCGGCGAGGATATGCGTGTCACGGTCGAACGCGGCGCGCGCAGCTTCGCCAGTGGGGATCGCGTCATGTTCCTACAAAACGAACGCAGTCTCGGCGTGAAGAACGGCACGCTCGGCACCATCGAGCATGTCAGCCAGCAATCCATGTCGGTGCGCACCGATGACGGGCGCAACGTCTCGTTCGACCTCAAGGATTACAACCGCATCGACCACGGCTATGCCGCGACCATTCACAAGGCGCAGGGCATGACGGTGGACCGGACCCATGTGCTGGCAACGCCGGGCATGGATGCCCACGGCAGCTATGTCGCGCTGTCGCGACATCGCGACGGCATGGACCTGCATTTTGGCCGTGACGACTTTGCCGGTCAGGACCGGCTGGTCCGCACCCTGTCGCGCGATCGGGCCAAGGACATGGCGTCGGATTACAAGCGCGCCGATCCGGTGCAAGACTACGCCGAACGTCGCGGCATCACCTTCCGCGAGCGTGTCGCCGAAATTGTCCAGAAACTCGTGCCGGAGAAGCTGCGCGCTATTTTTGACGGCCTGCGCCTGCCTGCAGACGGCGCGCCTGGCCACGACGCCGTCCAGCGACCGGAAAGGGAAAGCGCGAGTGTGGAGGCGCGGCGCGACTCTGTAGCTCCAAGCAGAGAAATTGCCGAAGACCCGGAGGCGGCATCACGCATAGCCCGGACCGAAGCTCTCAAGCGTCATGCCCGCGCGGTGGACGCGATATTCAGCGCCGAGAATGCCGACGGCAAGGCCGGCCCGGATCAGATGCGCGAACTGACCGACGCCCGGAAAGCCTTTGAGGACGTGCGTCCGCATGGCTGGCGCGACGCCGAAGCGGCTTATGCCAAAGACCCGAACCTCGCTCGCGAAGCGGGATCAGGCCGGGTCAACCGCGCCGTCCGTGCCCTCCAGTTAGAGACCGAAATGCGCACCGATCCCAGCCGTCGCGCCGACCGTTTCGTGGAGCGTTGGCAGAAGCTCGACCGGACCAGCCAGCACCAGTATCAGGCGGGCGACATGTCGGGCTACAAATCCACGCGGGCGGCCATGGGCTCCATGGCCAAGAGCTTAGAGCGCGATCCGCAGCTTGAATCCATTCTCGCGGGCCGCAAGCAGCAACTCGGCATCCAGTTCGAGACAGGCCGCCGCCTCGGCGCAGAACTCGCCTTCAATCATGGCATTGGCCTTGGCAGAGGACGAGGGATCGGGCTCTGATCTGATGCTTGTCGTTTTCCCAAAACCTCACCACACTTTTGGGCGACATTGATCGATCCCGCCGATCACAAGTATTTGCCGCCGATTGTACACCCCGCTAGGACGGCACGAAAAATGCTCTTGCGCGCGCGTCACTGCTTGCTCTGACTGGATCAAGAGCAGTCAGCAGGAAGCGGCGTAAAGATGCCAGAACCAGACCGAATCATCCGCCTGAAAACCGTTCTGTCTCGGACCGGACTGTCCCGTTCCACCATCTACCGCAAGATTACGGAGGGGACATTCCCGGCCCAGATCAGAATCAGCGTCAACGGCGCAGGCTGGCGCGAATCCGACATCAACCGCTGGGTCGCAGATCCCGTCTCATGGCGTCCGAAACACGAGTTCGATGAGGCCCGGTGAGGTCGGTGGTTGTACTATTTTCTCACGCGGGTCCTTCAGACACGGCAGCCAGCGCCGTGTGGCCGACGCAGACGATCTTCCGTCGCCGCGTTGTATCTGACGCCCTGCTTTTACGGTTTTGCGCCCCGTAGGGAAATATAGTAGATCATGACGTATGATCGCGCCCGCACAAGCCCCCCGGAATCGAACCCAAATTGGCTAAATTCGGCTTGGTATCCGTGCTGGTATCGCTGTTTTTTCGGAGCTACAAACCGCCGATTTATTAATCGGTTATAGCCTCTATTCGGTGCCGGCCAGGGCACCATTCCCGACCGCTCCGCTAAACGGGATGGCGCTTGGCTGCTTGGCCGAGCTGGACCGGCGATGATCGCACGCCATCTCCGGCAGTTCCTTGCAAGGCGTGAGCCGGCCCCGCGGCGCCGGCCGATGGCTTCTCACGACAGCCGCGTTCGCCTACAAGACGGCATGAAATATTTGCGGATCCTGGCCTGCGTCGGCGTCGCCGCGCTGGTGCTGCTGACCATCGTGCCGGCGGACGACCGGCCAGTCACCGGGCTGCAGCACGACGTTGAGCATTTCGGGGCGTTTCTGCTGCCGGGCCTGCTGCTCGGCTTCGCCTTCGAGAAGAAGACCTCGCTGCTGCTGATCGGCGCGGTGTGGTTCTGTCTCGCGCTCGAAGCGATCCAGATCCCGCTGTCGACCCGTCACGCCCGGCTCGAGGACGCGCTGGTCGACAGCCTTGCGATGTGCATCGGCATCGTGGCCGGGCGGCTCGCCAAGAGCCAGTTGCTGCGCTTGCGGGCCTGAGCGGCACGCCGGCCGGCTAGACGGTTCGCGCGACCTCGCGCGAAAACGCTATGCCGACCCGCGCGGCGCTTCGCGCGGCTGGGGCCGCGGGCTGCGCAGCAGGTCGCGATACACGTCCTCCGTCTTCTGCGCGACGCCGGACCAGCTATAAGCGTGCTCGACCTGGGCGACCTGCGCGCGGACCTGTTCGGCGCTGAGCGGATTGGCAAGCTTGTGCGCCATCGCGGTGGCCAAAGCGTCGATATCGCCGAGCGGAAAGTAATCGTCCGCCGGCAGCCCGAGTTCACGGTTGGCGACGATGTCGGAGGCCAGCACCGGAAGCCCGGCCGCCATGGCTTCCAGCAGCGCGATCGGCATGCCCTCGTGGCTCGACGGCAGCACGAACAGCGCGGCATGGTTGAACAGGTCGGCGAGTCGGTCGCCGGATTGAAATCCGGTCAGCACCACGCCCGGAACGTCCGACGCCATCGCCCGGACCCGCCGCGCATACGGCGTTTCGAACTCGGCGCCGCCGGCGAGCACCAGCTGAAAGCCCGGCGCATAGCATTTCGCAAACGCCTCGATCAGATCGGTCTGGCGCTTTTCCGGAACTAATCGCGCGGCGAGCAGAACGTAGCGCTTTGGGGTAAGGCCGAATTCCGCCACGATGCTGGTGTCGGCAGTCGCGCGGGTCAGCGCGACGCCGTTGGGAACGAACGAGACAGCGGCGCCGTAGCGCGCGGTCATGGTTTTGGCGACGTCGTTGGAGACCGCAATGCGCCGATGCGCCAGATGCATGCCGAGAAATTCGCCGAGCTTCAAGGCGCGGCGCGCCAGCGCGCCCCACTTCTGCCGGTCGTAGTCGTAGCCGTGATGCGTGACCACCACCTTGAGCCCGAACAGCCGGGCGAGCGGCACCAGCAACGCCGGGCCGACGGCGTGGATATGCAAAATGTCCGGGCGGCGCCAGGCCGCCAGACACACGCCGATGAAGGTGTGAACCACCGCCTCGAAGGCCATGCGGCGCGGCGCCCACAGCGCGACGATGCGGATGCCGTTCCATGACCGCGACGCCCGCTTCGGCAGATAGCGGCTGCGACCGATCACCTCGACCTCCCAGCCGGAAGCCGCGAGTTCCTTGGCCAGCATCTCGACGTGTTTCTCGATGCCGCCCTGGACGTGCGGAATGCCGCGCAGCCCGAGAAACAGCACCCGCGGCCGCGCCGTCGTTTCGGCGACCACCAACGAATGGCCCGGGGGCATTTCAAAAGGAAAACTGGTCAATTGCCGCCTCTGTTCGATTGTTGGCGACCAGCGCCGACGACGACACCCTTGTGATGTACGGCTAGTGCTGCATCTCGTTCCGCAAGAGCGCTCGTGGTCGCTGCCGCAGAACAAGCCACGACAATCGGAAAAATTCTCGCATCAAACTAATTCGAATTTTATCGATCATAAGCCGTCGCGCGATGCGGCGACGAGCTATTGGCTGTTAACCTTGATAGGCGGGCCGATGATGAACGCCGCTCAGGCCGCGCCGAGTTCGGCGTAGAGCGCGAGCGTGCGGTCGCGATAGGCCTGCGCGGAAAATTCCTGCGCGATCCATTGCCGGCCGCTGTCGCCCATCTGCGCGCGTTGCGCGACGCTCAGAGCGGCAAGCTGACCAAGCTTGTCGGCGAGATCGTCGACGTCGCCGGGGCGCGCCAGCAATCCGGTCTCGCCGTCGCGGACCATCTCCGGAATGCCGCCGATCGCGGCGCCGATCACCGGGCGGCCGAGCGCGTAGGCTTCGAGAATGCTGAGCGGCGCGTTCTCGTACCACTCCGACGGCAGCACCAACGCGCGCGATTGCCCGATCAGGCGATGCAGATCCGCGCCGGCGAGATGCCCGACGAAGCTCACGTCGGCGTCGCGTTCGCTGACGAGTTGACGCAGTGCTGTTTCCTCGGGCCCGGTGCCGGCGACGATCAGCCGTTGCTTGGCGCGGGCCACGGCGCGGATCAAGGTCGCAAGCCCTTTCTCGGGCGCGAGCCGGCCGGCGAAGACGAAGTAATCGCCCTCGTCCCAGGCGGATTGGAACGCCGCGACGTCGACGAAATTCGGAATGTAGCGCAGCTGCTCGCGCGGCCAGTTCCATTCGACGAGCTTCTCCACATAGAACCGGCTCGGCACCACGATACGATCGATCTTGTTGCGATAGAGCCCGAGGCCCCGGTGCAGCAGCGTCTCCGCCAGCACCAGGCCGGACAGCGGGATGGAGTCCTTGATGCAGCGATGCCGCAGCACGTTGTAGACGTGGCCGCCCTTGCAATCCTCGCAGGGCTTGGCGTCGCGCAGCATCTTGTAGGCCGGGCAGGCGAGCTTGAGATCGTGTGCCGTCATCACCACCGGAATCCCGGCGTCCTTCAGCGTCGCGAAGATCGCCGGCGACAGGTGATGATAGACGTTGTGGGCGTGCGCCACCGAAGGCCGCGCCTGCGCGATCAGCCGGGCGATGTTGCGCTGCGCTTCGAACGAGTAAAGGATGCTGGCGGCCTGCGTCAGCTTGCGCAGCGGGCTCGAGGCGCGGCCATATTCGATCTCGGAGACGAAATATTTCGACCACGGCGAGGGCTGGTTGGCCTCGTGCTGCATGGCGAACGGCACGACGTCCCAGCCGATTTCGGCGAACATCGCCATCTGGTCGAAGAACACCGTCTCGGCGCCGCCGCGGCGATAGAAGTAGTTGTTGATCGCCAACAGCCGCTTCGGCGCATCCGGTTGGTGCTGCGCCAAGGCGGTCATCACCAGCCGATCCGATCCAGCGCGCGGTCGACCGGCAGGATGGCGCAGCCGCGTTCGGCGGCGTAGCGGACCAGATGGTCGAAGGTCTGCGGCGTGCAGCCATAGGGCGTCGGGTTCGCGGCGACGTCGTGGCCGAAGAAGATCAGCCAGCCGGGATCCGCCACCACGTCGTCGATCCAGCGCGTCAGCGCGCGCGCCTCGGCCTCCGGGCCGATCGCCACGCTCTTCAGCATCAAGGGATCGACCATGCCGCGGTTGACGCTTTCGCCGGCGCCGCGGCAGCTGCGGAACCGGCTGCGGAATTCGCTGCGCGCCGGCGGCCACGCCGAATTGTAAGGAAACGCGAAGTTCCGCGGCGGCGCCGCGAGGCCAAGGCCGGCGAGATAGTCCGCGTTGCGATCGAGATCGCGGGCGAACTCGGCGCCGGAAAAACTGCGCACCTTGCGGTGTGAAAAGGTGTGGCAGCCGAGCTCGTGACCGCGCTCGGCGAGGTCGCGGCAATCCGGCGGCGTGATGATGCTGCGGTCGGCTTCGACGGTGCCGGCGAGGCCGCCGGCGATGTAGAAGGTGCCGCGCGCGCCGTAATGTTCCAGGATATCGGCGCCCGGGCTGCGGGCGCTGTCCGGCACGTCGTCGAAGGTGAAGGACACCAGCGCGGTGTCGGTCTGCAAGGCCCGCTTCGGGCCCCCCAGTGTCCAGATCGCGCGGTTCATCAAACGGTCAAAACGGTTCGCCATCCAATCGAGACGCTTCTGCGCGCGAGGCATGGGCCGGGGTCCTCCGTGTCTTGGGCCGCGCGACTTCTGTCAATGCGGCCGATGATTGTAGGGACAGTCCGTAGACGGCGACCAGGAAGGTAAACCACAACAGGTCGCCGCCTTCGAAAAACAAGCTTTCCAGAACGGCGTTCAGGATGGTGTAGAGCCAGACGCGGATGAACAGCCGCGTCAGGTGGGAATGTTCGACCGCGGGTCCGAGCCGCGAGATGCTGCGCAGCGGCAGCACGATGATCCAAATCAGCGTCAGAACTAATCCGGGTAGTCCGGTCATCAACGCGATATCGAGATAGGAATTATGGCCGTTCGCCGCGGCCACCGCCCAGGTCTCGACGGAACCGCCGCTATAGACCAGTTCCGAAGTCTGCCAGAAACTCTTGAATCCATATCCGGTCAGCGGCCGGTCGGCGAGCGCGGAGAATGCGAAGCGCCAGATGTCTGCGCGATTGGTAAACGTCGCATCCACCCCGAGCTGGGTGACGAAATCGCCGAGCGGCCGGAACACCGCCGACCCGACCGCGAGCAGATTGAACAGCCCGATGCCGCCGACCACGATCGGAATCCGCAAGAAGCGAACCCGCTCGAACACCCAGGCCAGCAGCAGGATCGCCGGCAGCATCGCGGTCGAGGTCTTGCCGCCGGTGTGCACCAGGAACACGAACGACAGCCCGATGATCGCCAGGCCTGCGAGCTTCGACCAGGCGTGCAGGACGTAGAAGCCGAAGAACGACGCGATCACCATCGCCGCCGCGGCGCTGTTCTTGTGCGGAAAGTGCCCGCGCCACAGCCCGGCATTCATCGGCTCGCGCAGTTCGGAGGCCTGATGGATCGCCAGCGTCGGCTTGAACACGATGCCGTAGTAGCTCACCGCGAGCACGATCAGCGTGGCGATGCCGAGCAATTTGGCGAACTGCCGCTCGGAGTTCGGCAACAGCAGATAGATACTGGCATTGGCGGTCGCCATCACCGCCAGCACCACGCCCTTGATGCCGAGCATCGGATGCGCGGAAATCAGCGATACCACAAAGAACCACAGAAACAGCACGGCGAGAAACGCCCGCGGCTGCAGGATGGCGCTGCGCATCGGGTGGCCGAGGCCGTAGCCGAGCGTGCAGGCGAACAGCAACAGCGCGACGATCTGGTTCAGCGCGTTGGATTTGCCGGCGCTGGGATCGAGCACCGCCTCGCCGGTGAGATCGACGAACGGCGTCAGCGAGATCCACAGATGCAGGAAGATCGCGACGAACAGAAAGCCGCCGAACGCCCGGCGCAGCCGGTCCGTTTGATCGGCGAGCCCCGGCGCAGCGCTGCCCGCGATCTCCGTCATCGAGCTCAGCCGTGGGTCGGTCGTGGATCGCGCAGATAGAACCAGGCGCCGCGCATCAGCGCCGCGGCGATGCCGAGCAGCAGGCCGAGGATCGCGCCGCCGATCAGCAAGTACAGCGTGCGCGGCGGCCAGCTGCGCGCCTTCGGCGGCATCGGCCGCGAGATCACCCGCACGTTGCTGGTGTCGATCTGCTGCCGTTCGCCGATCTGCTGGGCGCGCGCCAGATGGCTTTCATAGATCGCCGCCTTGGCGCGGGCGTCGCGCTCCAGATCGTGCAATTGCACCAAAGCGTCGTTGTCGGTGAAGACGTTGGATTTTTCGACGCCGGCTTTGCTTTGCAGCATCTTCAGCGTCGCCTGTTCGCGGTCGAGATCGGCCTTGGCGAGGTCGAGGATGCGGCGCGCCTCGCGCACGATCGCGGCGTCCACCGCCTGCTGTTCGGACAGCGCTGTCACCATCTGCGGATGCTTGGCGCCGAAGATCGCCGCGATCGAGCCGACCTGCTGCTGCAACGTGTTGTACTGCTGGCGCAGGTTGGTCATCGCCGCGGAATCGAAGATCGAGGCGCTGGCGGTGCGGCGCTCGGCGATCGCAGCACTCATCTGCTTGTAGCGGGAGTCCGCCTGGATGAAGCGCTGCTGGGCATCCAGCACCTGGGTGTTGAGCTCGCTGGAAATCCGGGTGCTGACCAGTTCGCCGTTGCTCGACTGCAGCCCTTTGGCGCGGCGGAAATCCTCCACCTTGCGCTCCGCCTCGTTGACGTTGCGGCGCAGCTCGTCGAGCCGCTCGTTGAGGTTCTTCACCACCCGCCCGGCGCTTTCCGAGGACGATTGGAACAGCTCGGCCTCGAACGCATCGACGATGGCGTTGGAGATCGTCACCGCCTTCTCGGGATCCTGCGACCACAGCTTCATCACCACGACGAAGGAGCGCTCCTCGCGGCGCGCTTCGACCTGTTCGGACAGCGCGCGCATCACCTCGAGCCGGCGGTCCTGAGTGGCGTCCTTGGCGGAGATCAGGTTGCGCAGAAACGACAGCCCGCCGGGTTTGACGAATTCGGGGTCGTTGGTGAGATCGAGCCGGTCGATCACCCGCGTCAGCACGTTGCGCGAGGTCAGAATGCGCAGCTTGCTCTCGACGTCGAGCAATTGCGCGTCGCGCTGCGGATTGCTGGTGAAGACGTCGTCGCGCACGACGTTGAGATTGGCGGGGTCGACCAGAATATCGGTGAACACCGTGTAGCGCGGCGGCGTGGTGAGCGCGACCATCAAGGCCGCGGCGACGCAGAGCAGCACCGCGGTGACGATCGCGCCGCGGCCGCCGCGCAGCCAGCCGACGACATCGGCGGTCTCGACGTCGCGCAGCAGCTGCAATCGGGACCATGGATCGTGGGGAACGGACGCGGGCGGCGTGGAACTCGGCGCCGGGCGGGGCGACGGGACCGGCTCGGGCTGCGGCCGCAGCGGCGCCGCGGAGGTGGCGGCGGTGGCCGTGGGCGTGACGGCGGCGTCGGCGATCGCCGGTTCGGCGGCGAGCGCCGCATTGCCGAGCAACCAGTGACGGCCTGTCGGTCGAGGCGTTTGGCGCGGCTCCGACTGCTTCGGCCTAAACATCCGTGTTCGCCCTCAGCACGCAGCAAAGATGGAAGGGGCGTGCTTGTCCTCCGTGACTCTCCCCACAGCTAGGCCCACATGCTGAATTTTGAGTTAATCGGCGCCGTGGCGGCCGCGGCAAAAAAACCCCGAAATCTCGGGCATGCTGTAACTGTTATGTTTACCATTCATAAGGATTTGCCGAACGCGTTAACGCTTGTTGGGAGCGCGGCCCACTATATTTCGCCGAGAAGTTGATCAGACGCAGGCATCTCGGCATGTGCGGTTTTGACGGATACTTCGGCGATGTTCGCCACGGGCGGGCGCTCCTGGAGCGCATGACGGCCGCGATCGCGCATCGCGGTCCGGACGAGCACGGCGTGTTCACCGCTAAGGGCATCGGGCTCGGCCATGCGCGGCTGTCGATCGTCGGTCTCGGCGACGGCCAGCAGCCGATGTCGGACCAAAGCGGCACGCTGACCATCGCGTTCAACGGCGAGATCTTCAACTACGTGGAACTGCGCGAGCAGCTGCGCGCCAAGGGCCGCCGCTTCCGCACCAGCAGCGACACCGAAGTGATCCTGCATCTCTACGACGAGATGGGCGAGGATTGCGTCTCGCTGCTCAACGGTGACTTTGCGTTTGCGATCTACGACGGCCGCCGCCGCCAGCTGATGCTGGCGCGCGACCGCATGGGGGTGCGGCCGCTGTTCTATGTGAGGCACGGCGGCGCGTTGTACTTCGCCTCCGAGGTCAAGGCGCTGCTCGAGGTGCCCGGCGTCGAGGCGGAACTCGATCCGCGCGCGCTCGATCAGATCTTTACGCTGTGGGCGCCGATCGCGCCGCGCACTGCGTTTCGCGACATCTATGAGCTCGAGCCCGCGAGCCTGATGATCGTCAAGGACGGCGGCGCCACCACGACGCGGTCGTATTGGAGCCTCACCTATCCGGATCGCGATGCTCCGCCGCGTTACACCGACGAGCGCGAAGCCGCCGAGCAGCTGCGCGCGTTGTTGACCGAGGCGACGCGGCTGCGGATGCGCGCCGACGTGCCGGTCGGCAGCTATCTGTCGGGCGGGTTGGACTCCTCGGTGATTTCCGCGCTCGCAGCGCCGATGGCGCCGGAGGGCTTGCGCACCTTTTCGGTGACGTTCGACAGCGCCGAGCACGACGAGAGCGCGTTTCAGAACGAAATGGCGCAGGCGCTCGGCACGCGGCACAGCACGGTCAACTGCGGCGACGGCGATATCGCCGCGGTGTTCCCCGAGGTGATCCGCTTCACCGAACGGCCGATCCTGCGCACCGCGCCGGCGCCGCTCTACAAACTCTCCGGGCTGGTGCGGCAGCAGGGGCTGAAGGTCGTGCTGACCGGCGAGGGCGCCGACGAGGTGTTCGCCGGCTACGATATTTTCAAAGAGTCGCGGGTGCGCCGGTTCTGCGGCCGGCAGCCCGGCTCGCGAATCCGGCCGCACCTGTTCCGCAAGCTCTATCCCTATCTGCCGGGGCTGCAGCAGCAGTCGGCGGAATATCTGGCGTCGTTCTTCGGCGCCGGCAATGTTCCGCTCGACGATCCGTTGTTCTCGCACCGGCCGCGCCTCAACGGCACCGCGGCCACCAAGCTGTTCTTCTCCGCCGAGCTGCGCGAACAACTCGCCGGCTTTGATGCCGCAGAGGAATTGGCCTCAAGGCTCCCCGCGGCCTTTGCGCGGTGGCATCCGCTGCATCAGGCGCAATATCTCGAAGCCCGCTTCCTGCTGCCGGGCTACATCCTGTCCAGCCAGGGCGACCGCATGGCGATGGCGCACGGCATCGAGGGCCGCTTCCCGTTCCTCGATCATGGTCTGGTTGAATTCGCCGCCAGCCTGCCGCCGGAGATGAAGCTGAAGGGGCTGGTGGAGAAGCACATCCTGCGCGAGGCGACCAAGGACATCCTGCCGCGCGCGATCGGCCGGCGCACCAAGCAGCCGTATCGGGCGCCGGACAGCCAGTCCTTTGTCGGCCGCAATGCCGCGGACTACGTCGAGGCGGCGATGGGCGAACAACAGCTCCGCGCCGGCGGGCTGTTCGATCCGCGTGCGGTGTCGAAGCTGCACCAGAAATGCAGCGCGCGGCCGACCGGCGGGTTCCGCGACAACGCCGCGTTCGTCGGCATCCTGTCGACGCAGCTGTGGCTGCAGAGTTTCACCGGCGCGCGCCGCCGGCAATCTGACGCCGCCTGATTTTCAACGACGAGAGGAACGACATGACCGAGAGCATCAAGGACAGCGTGAAGGCCTTCGTGATCGAGAACTTTCTGTTCGGCGACACCAGCCAGAATCTCGCCGACATCGACTCGCTGATCGAGAACGGCGTGATCGATTCCACCGGCGTGCTGGAACTGGTGGCGTTCATCGAGGACCGCTACGGCGTCACCGTGGCGGATGCCGATATCGTGCCGGCCAATCTGGATTCGCTGGACCGCATCGCCGCCTTCATCGCCGCGAAGACCGCGACGAAGGCGGCCGCATAAAGCAACGGAGCATCGAGCGATGCGGATCGAGCAATTCCTGATCGGCAACGCCGCACTGCGCGGCGACAAGACCGCGCTGGTCACCGAGCGCAGGCGGCTGCGCTATGACGAATTGGACGATCTCTCCAGCCGGCTGGCGTCGCGCCTAGCCGCTGCCGGCGTGGCGCGCGGCGATCGCGTGCTGGTGTTCATGGACAATTGCTGGGAAGCAGCTGTTGCGATCTTCGCGGTGCTGAAGGCCGGCGCGGTGTTCAGCCCGGTCAACGCCTCCACCAAGGCCGACAAACTCGGCTACATGATCGCCGACTGCGAGGCCGCCGCGATCCTGACCCAGGCGCGGCTCTTGCCGATCGTGACGCAGGCCCGCGCCACGATGGCCGCGCGGCCGCTGTTCGTGGCCTCAACGCAGCCGCCGAAAACCGCCGCGTCGGATGGTGTGGTGGCGTTCGAGGCGTGTCTGCAAGCCGAGCCCGAGCCGGTGCGCCATGGCGGCATCGACGTCGATCTGGCGATGCTGATCTACACCTCGGGCTCCACCGGCCGCCCCAAGGGCGTGATGATGACCCATCGCAACATCGAGGCGGCGGCGAGTTCGATCACCACTTACTTGCGCAACACGCCCGACGATATCATCCTCAACGTGTTGCCGCTGGCGTTCGACTACGGCCTCTATCAGCTATTGATGGCGATCAAGCTCGGCGCCACGCTGGTGTTGGAAAAATCCTTCGCATTTCCGCAAGCCATCTTCGAGAAGATTCGCGCCGAGAGGGTCACCGGCTTTCCGCTGGTGCCGACCATGGCGGCGCTGATCCTGCAGATGCGCGACTTGCAGCCGGGCTTTTTGCCGAGCCTGCGCTACATCACCAACACCGCCGCCGCGTTGCCGCCGGTGCATATCGCCCGGCTGCGTGAAATCTTCCCCGGCGTCGAGCTCTATTCGATGTATGGGCTGACCGAGTGCAAGCGCTGCACTTATCTGCCGCCGGATGAGCTCGATCGCCGGCCCGGCTCGGTCGGCATCGCGATTCCCAATACTGAAGCCTTCGTGGTCGATGACGACGGCAACACCGTGCCGCCCGGTGTAGTCGGCGAATTGGTGATCCGCGGCCCGCATGTGATGCAGGGCTATTGGCGCAATGACGCCGCCACCGCGCAGATGCTGCGCCCCGGCCCGCTGCCGTGGGAGAAGCGGCTGCACACCGGCGACCTGTTCCGCACCGACGACGAGGGCTTTTTGTACTTCGTCGGCCGCAAGGACGACATCATCAAGACCCGCGGCGAAAAGGTGGCGCCGAAGGAAATCGAGACCGTGCTGCACGCCCACCCCGGCATCGCCGAGGCGGTGGTCACCGGGGTGCCTGACCCGGTGCTCGGCCACGCCATCGCGGCGCTGATCGTGCTGGCGGATGAAAGCCTCACCGAGCGTGAGATCATCCGGCATTGCGCGCTGCATCTGGAAGACTTCATGGTGCCGAAAATCATCGAATTCCGTCGCGCCTTGCCGAAGACCGACACCGGCAAAGTCAGCCGCAGGCTCGCGGTCGAAACATTGGGATCAGCCGAATGAACGCTGCATTGCCTCCGCACAACTTCGCCTTTTCGGCGAATACCCTGTTGCTCGACAACGCCGCCGAGACCGACCGCATCGTCACAGCCTTGCGCGAGCAGGTGCGCGGGTTGCGCAAGCGCGGCTTGGTGCTCGGCCTCTCCGGCGGCATCGATTCCAGCGTCTCGGTGGCGCTGGCGGTGCGCGCGCTCGGGCCGAAGAACGTGTTCTGCCTGTTCATGCCGGAAAACGATTCCGATCCGGACAGCCTGCGGCTCGGCCGCCTGGTCGCCGAGACCTTCGGGGTGGAATCGGCACTGGAGGACATCGGCCCGACACTGCAGGCGATCGGCTGCTACCAGCGCCGCGACGGCTTCATCCGCCAACTGGTGCCGGATTATGGCGAGGGCTGGTCGTCGAAGATCGTGATCGCCAATTCGCTGCAAGAGGGCGGCTACAACATCTCCTATCTGGTGGTGCAGGATCCGAACGGCCAGCAAACCAGGCTGCGGATGTCGCCGCAGGTCTATCTCGGCATCGTCGCCGCCACCAACATGAAGCAGCGCACCCGCAAGCAGATCGAATATTATCACGCCGACCGGCTGAACTACGCGGTGCTCGGCACCCCGAACCGGCTGGAATACGATCAGGGGTTTTTCGTGAAAAACGGCGACGGCGCCGCCGACGTCAAGCCGCTGGCGCATCTCTACAAGACCCAGGTCTATGCGCTCGCCGCTCATCTCGGGATTCCCGAGGAGATCTGCCGCCGGCCGCCGACCACGGATACGTACAGCCTGGCGCAGACCCAGGAGGAGTTCTACTTCTCGCTGCCCTATGACCGGATGGATTTGTGCCTGTACGGTCTCAACAACGGCATCTCCGCCGACGAAGTCGGCGCCGCGGCCAAGCTCAGCGCGGTCGAGGTCGAGCGGGTGTGGGCGGATATCGCCGCCAAGCGCAAGGCGACGCGCTATCTGCATCTCGGCCCGCAGCTGGTCGCGCCGGTCGACGAGGTCGCGCACTGAGGCGATCGACCAAATCGACGAACAGCTTGCAGTAGACCGTGCCCCGGACTGCAGCGCCGCGCGACGCCCTTGCGGCGCACGGCGCTGCAGAGCCGGGGCCGTTACGGAGACTGCCGTCGTCACGGTCCCGGCTCACGGCGCAGCGCAAGAGCGCTGCACCGCGTCCGGGACACGATGCTGATTGCTGGCTTTGATGGCGTGGATGGTGGCCTCGCTCAGTCGAAGCGGCCGCCGATCAGCCGGCTCCAATGTTCGCCAACCAGACCGTTGGCGAAACCTTGCGAGCGGCGGAACGCTTCGACCAACGCGTCGTCGCGCGAATGCACCACGGTGGCGCCGCCGTGCGCGAAGGCGATGCGCCGGCTCAGCATCTCGTCGAGCAGCGCCGGCTGGGTGCGGCCGCGCAGCCCCGCCGCACCGCGCGCTGTGGCATCACCGATCAGGCAGTCCAGCACCACGCCGGCCTGTCCCGGCTTCGCCAGCACCTGGATCACCCGGGCGATCTGGCCTGAACGGACGTGATACAGGAAGGCGCCGACCGGCGCGCCGCTCGACGTGGTCACCGCGGCGAACACGGCGTCGCCCTGGTCGGCCTTGTTGGCGGCTTCGCTCAGGATGTAGCCGAGCTGGTCGCCGCGCCAATCCGGTCGCAACGCAAATTGCGCGGTCAACGGTTCGACCAGCGCGGCAAAGCCGGCGGCATCGATCTCCGACACCTGCAGGCCGCGCTTCGGCTGCCAGCCCGCCGGCACGCCCGACCAGCGCGGTTCATCGCCGGTGATCCGCCGTAGATACAGGGCGTCGATGCCGCGGGCGAGCGGCGCCAGCAGCCGCTGCGCGCCGATCCGTGTCGCCGCGAAGTCGAGCAGGAACGACGCCGGCCGGATCATCCGGAACCAGTCGAGGCTGTATTGCGTCAGCGCGATGCCGCGCAGCCGGGTCCACATCTGCACCGACACCGCGCTCGCGGTTTCGCTGATCGACAGGTCCTGCGGTCCGGCCAGCAGCGATTTCAGCAGCCGCGCGCCGGCCATCGGGTCGCTGCCGTGGTGCTCCACCATCATCGTGCTGCAGATCGCGGCACGCAATTTTCGGCCGTGATAGCTCATCGGCACCACGTTGACGCCGATGAAGCCGGAGACCCCCCCGTCATTGACGTGAACCAGCGAGGGGATGTCGCTCTCGCACAGCGGGGAGGCGAGGTAATACTGCCGCAGATAGGCGGTGAGCGCCGGCGACGGCGGCTTGCGGCCATCCCGGAAGATTCGTTGGAACAGCCCGGCGACCGCGGCAATATCCGCGTCCGCCAAGGGTCGGATCTGGCTCATGCCGGCTGGTCCGTCGTGGGCGGGTGGGCCGCCGCGTCGGCGCGCTTGCGCACCACCGCGACCCGCGGCGTCGCGGTGTGATCGCGCGCGAAGCTCGCGCTTTCGTAGGCCTTGGTGCGGGCGATCAGCGCCGCGGCCTGGCGATGCTGGCCTTCACCGAATTCGAACAGCAGCCAGCCGCCGGGCTTGAGAAACGCCACCGCATCGCGGACCACCCGCTGATGGATCGAAATGCCGTAGGGGCCGCCGTCGAAGGCTTCGCGCGGCTCGGCCGCGAGCAGATGCGCGCTCTCGCCTTCGAGCCGCGCCGCCGAGATGTAGGGCGGATTGCACACCACCATGTCGACCGTGCCTTCGAGTTGGTCGGCCGCCAGCGCGCCGAACAGGTCGCCCTGGCGGATCTGCACGCGGTGCTGGAAGCCGAGCCGCTCGGCGTTGCGCCGCGCGAACGCCACGGCGCTGTCGGTGAGGTCGGCGGCCCAGATCTGCGCGGACGAGATCTGCGAGGCGATCCCCAGCGCCAGATTGCCGGAGCCGCAGCACATGTCGATCACCCGTGCGCCGGGCGGCTGCTGCCGCAGAATGCCGGCGGCCTGGGTGCCGAGCAATTCGGTCTCCTGGCGCGGCACCAGCACGCCGGGGCCGAGCTCGAGATCGATCGCCATGAAGCGGTGGCGGCGCGGCGCGTCGTTCTGATCACGTTGTGGTGTGTGCGGCACGGATCGGGTTCCGGTGTTGACCACGCTGTTGTCGCACGAGACCTATGGAGTTCCGGTAAACAGACCTCGAACTACGTCGCATTCGATATTAACCCTACGATCATTTCTGACTGCTAACCGGGCTCGAACCGATGGTGTAATGCACGCCGTCGCACTATCTCGAAAGCTGTCGAGGATACCACTGGATGGCTTCGGATCACGTCAAAGGATCGGGCGGTCGCAGAGCGTTTCTGCCGATGGTGATGTCGTATGCGGCGTCCGGCGGTAGCCTGGTCGTCAGCTCGGCGGCGCAGCTGCTGACCTTCGCGATTCTGGCGCGTTTCCTCGGCGTCCACGAATTCAGCCTGTTCGTCGCCATCACCGCGGTCGCCAATATTGCGGTTCATGTCTGCGGGCTTGGCGCGATGGAGTGCCTGGTGCGCCGCGTCGCGCGCGATCGCGCGATCTATCCCGACATGCTCGGCCACAACATCATCCTTACCGCGATCACCGGCACCCTGCTGGTGCTGCTCGGCGTCGTGGTTCTGCCTTACTACTTTACGCTGTCGCCCGATCCTGCCACCAACATCGCGGTGATAGCGCTGTTGCTGATCACCAACATCGTATTCGTCCGCGTCATCGTGCTGTCCGAGCAGATCTTCCTCGCGCATTCGGATTTCGGCCGCGCCAATATGGTGGTGGTCGGCTTCGCGGTGGCGCGCACCATCGCCGCCGCGCTGTGCTGCCTGGTGTTCGGCGTCAGCAGCATCGTCTCGTGGTCGATCTGGCAATTCGCCTGCCATGTGCTGGTGGCGCTGGGCTGCTGGGCGGCGATCAGACAGCTCGGCCGGCCGCACTACCGGCTGGTGCGGGAAGAGCTGCCGCTCGGGTTCTATTTCAGCATTCCCTGCATCCTGCGCGCGTTGCGGCAGAACGCCGACCTTTTGGTACTCAGCCTGGTGACCTCCGCCGAGATCATGGCCAGCTACAGCGTGGCGCGCCGCATGCTGGAAAGCAGCTATCTGTCGGTCGAGGCGCTCAATCGGCTGGTCTATCCGGGCTCGGCCAAGATCTCCAGCGCCGGGCTGCAGCATGCAATGCCGCGCATCCGTATGGTGCTGTTCGCCGCGGTGCCGATCAGCATCGCCACCGCGCTGACGGTGTTCGTGCTGGCGCCGGTGCTGCCCTATCTGTTCGGCAAGGATTACGTCTCGCTGGTTTCCTTCGTGCGGATCCTGTGCTGGGTCGTGGTGCCGCTGGCGATCTGGTCGGTGGCGGTGGAAGCGCTCGGCGCCTCCGGCAACCAGGGCGCCCGCGCCGCGGTGATGGGGCTCGGCAGCGTGGCCGGCGCCGCGGTGGCCGCCGCCGCCACCTGGTACGCGCCGCCGATCGGCACCTTCGTGTCGTTCTACGTCATCGAGACCGCCACGGTGGTGGTGGCCTGGGGCACGCTGTGGCACATCGTGCGTCGCGACCAACTGCGTGAGGCGTCGCGCGAGGGCGGCGGCGTCCTCCCGCCCGCGGTCGCCATCGCCCCCGCGTTCCGCAACGAGTGACCAGCGTTCGGACCCATCCTGGAGGTCGCTTGGCCGTTTCCATCATCATCAAGACGCTGAACGAGCAGGCGCGGATCGCCGCCGCGATCGAGAGCGCGCTGGCTGCGCTCGGCACTGTGCCGGGCGAAGTCATCATCGCCGACAGCGGCTCGACCGACGACACCATCGCGATCGCCTCACGTTACCCGGTGGTGATTGCGCAGCTCGTGGCGCCGGCGCGGCCGAGCTGCGGCATCGGCCCGCAGCTCGGCTTCCAGCATTCCCGCGGCGACTATCTCTGCCTGATCGACGGCGACATGCAGCTCGATCAGGATTTTCTCGCCGCCGCGATCCGCGAACTCGAGAGCGACCCCAAGCTCGCCGGCGTCACCGGCCATGTCGAGGAGATGCAGGTCTCGAGCCTGGAATTCGCCCGCCGGGTGCAGCGCGGCGGCGCCGAGTTCCGCGTCGGATCGATCGACCGGATGAACGGCGGCGGGCTGTATCGGCGCAGTGCGATTGCCGATGCCGGCTACCTGACCGACCGCAACCTGCATGGCCACGAGGAGTTCGAGCTCGGCATCAGGCTGCGCAGCCGCGGCTGGCAGCTGCGCCGGATCGATCGGCGGTTCGTCCGGCATTTCGGCCACACCATCAATTCCTATCGGCTGCTGCTGCGCCGCTGGACCAGCAAATATCTGCAGGGCACCGGCGAGGTGCTGCGCGCCGCGCTGGGCCGGCCGTATTTCATCCAGGTGCTGCGCGAATTGCCGGAACTGAGATTATGGGCCGCGGTCTATCTGCTCTGGGCGCTGTGCCTGCTGCTGATCGTCGCATTGCCGAACAAGGCCGCGGCGCTGCTGTTAGTTGTCGCGCTGTTCGCCGGATTGGTGGCGATCGTCAGCCGGCGCAAGGGCAGCGTGCGGATGGGGCTCTACACCGTGGTGGCGTGGTTCTTTCACGCCGCGGCTTTGCCGATCGGATTCTTTCGCGCACGCCTGCAGCCTGACGCTCCGATCGAGAGCCGCATCGTCGGAAGCGCCTGATGATCCGGCGGCTCACGCTGGCGTTGGCGCTGGTCGCACTGAGCTGCGCCGGCGGCAGCGCGACGGCCGCCGAGCAATGGCTGCCGGTCCGCGAGACCTCGCTTGAACTGAAGCCCGGCAGTCCGCTGGATTTTTCCGCGATCTTGCCGAATCGCGCGATCGATCCGGGGCATCGACTGATCGCGGGGCCGACCGGACAACTGGTCTATGCAGGCGCGCCGCAGACGCCGCTGCGGTTCGCCTGCGCGTCGCTGGCCTGGGGCCCGGCGTCCGGCGGCTATCCCGATCACGACGGCGCCGACCGCTACGCAAGGCAACTGGCGATGCACGGCTACAACATCGCGCGGCTGCATTTCGTCGACGCCAGCCTGATGGCCGGTCGCGCCCGCGATTTCGATTTCGATCCGCAGACGCTCGACCGCGTGCACTACATGATGGCGGCGCTGAAGAACAACGGCATCGCCTGGATGATCGACGGGCTGACCTCGTGGCGCGGCGGCTATGGCGGCCATGACGACGGCTGGGATCCGGTCAGCAATCTCAAGCTCGCGGTGCACTTCGACGACGCGGCCTTCGCGCATTGGGCCGCGCTGGTGCAAAAGATCTTCACCACCGTCAATCCCTACACCGGCACGGCGCCGATCCGTGACGACGCCTTGGCGCTGGTGGTGCTGACCAACGAGAACGCCATCGAGTTCGACGGCGTGACCCGCGACGCGCCCGGCAAGCCGCCCTACGACGCGATGCTGGCCGCGCCGTTCAATCGCTGGCTGAAGCAGCGCTACGGCTCCACGGCGGAGCTTTCGAAAGCCTGGGGCGGGCTCGGCGGGAGCGAGACGCTGGAAGACGCTTCGATCCGTCTGCCGAACGACCGCTACGCCGACAGCCCCCGGATGCGCGATCTGCAGGCGTTCTTTACCGAGGTGGAGATTTCGTCCGCCGCGCGGATGAGCGCTGTGATTCGTGGCTTCGGCTATACCGGGTTGATCAGCACCTACAACAACTGGCCGACGGTGCAGACCGCGCTGAGCCGCCGCGGGCTCGACGCGGTGACGATGAACACCTATCACGACTGGATCGGCGGCTACGAGCCCGGCCGCAAGATCCTGCAAACCAGCTCGCTCGTCGACGGCGCCAACTACATGCGGATGGCGGCGGCGTCGCGCTGGCTCGGCAAGCCGTTGGTGATGACCGAATACGACCATCTGTTCTGGAACCGCACGCGCTATGAAGCCGGGCTGGTGATGCCGGCCTATGCGGCGCTGCAGGGTTGGGACGTGCTGTGCCGCCACGGTCATGGCCCGATCGTGCTGCGTTATGGCGAGCCCTATCCGCACAAGCAGAAGATGCTGCCCTACGCGATCGCGCTCGATCCGGTGGCACGCGCCGGCGAGACGCTGTCGGCGCTGTTGTTCCGCCGCGGCGACGTGGCGCGCTCGCGCGTGACGATTCCCTTCGCGGTGCGCGGCGAGCAGGATTTGAGCAACGACATGCAGGCGCGCGAGCCGGAGAGCTTGACTGATTTGGCGCTGGTCGGTCGGATCGGTCTGCAGGACGCGGCACAGCTCGGCGATGAGATCGCCGTGCTGCAGCCGCGCAGCGCAAACAGCGCCGCGACCATCATCGCGCGGCTCAAAGCGAGCGGCGCGCTGCCGCGGGACAACCTCACCGATGTCGCGGCCGGCGTGTATCAGAGCGACACCGGCGAACTCGTGCTGAATCGCCCGCGCCGGCAGTTGCGGCTGGTGACGCCAGCCACCGAGGCGCTGGCGTTCGCCGCGCAAAACCTGCCGGTGCAACTTGGCCTGCTCAGCGTCGACGCCGCGGAGGGCGACGGGCTGATCGCGCTGTCGTCGCTCGATACGCCGGCGTCGCTGCAGAACGGCCGGCGGCTGTTGCTGATCTTCGCCACCGACGCCGGCAACAGCGAGATGAAGTTTCGCGACTGGCAGGACAAGGTGATCGCCGATTACGGCCGGCTGCCGGTGCTGATCCGCAAGGGCTCGGTCGATCTGAAGCTGGCGCGGACCGCGGCGCGCTGGAAGCTCTCGCCGATCGGCCTCAACGGCGCGGTGAAGCCGATGCTTGCTTCGGGCGAGGGAGCGATTGCGTTTCACCTGTCCAACGACGTCGCGAGCGGGCCGACGACGTATTTTCTGCTCGAGCTGGATGATGGCGCCAGGCCGTGATGTCGCGCGATCGCTTTGGTAAGGCTCATTCAGCAAATCACATAACGTCGTCATTCCGGGGCGCGAGTTCGAAGAACGAGCGAACCCGGAATCTCGCGGCAAGCGCGGACGCCAATTCGTAGCGAGATTCCGGGTTCACTCGCAGCTGACGCTGCTCGTGCCCCGGAATGACGGCCTCGTAGTTGCGAAGCGCCGCACGAGCCTACTTATCAAACCCCAGATACGCCGATTTCACCTTCGGGTCGGACAACAGATCCGCGGCCTGCCCGCTATGCACGATCCGCCCGGTCTCGATCACATAGCCGCGGTCGGCGATTTCCAGCGCGGCGGCGGCGTTCTGCTCGACCAAGAGCACGGTGATGCCGTCGTTGCGCAGCGCCACTACCGCGGCGAGAATCTGATCGACCAACAGCGGCGACAGCCCGAGCGACGGCTCGTCGAGCAGCAGCAGCTTCGGCTTGCCCATCAGCGCGCGGCCGATCGCCAGCATCTGCTGCTGGCCGCCCGAGAGCCCACCGGCGGCCTGGTGGCGTTTGTCCTTCAGCACCGGAAACATCGTGAAGATTTTCTCGCGGTCGGCCTCGATGTCGGCATCGCGGCGCAGATAGCCGCCGAGCCGCAAATTGTCCTGCACGCTGAGCGGGCCGAACACCTGGCGGCCCTCCGGCGATTGCAGGATGCCGCGCGCCACCCTTTTGTGCGGCGGCAATTTGTCGATCCGCTCGCCGAGAAACCGGATCGCGCCGCCGGTCACGGGCTGCACGCCGCTCAATGCGCGTAGCAGCGTGGTCTTGCCGGCGCCGTTGGAGCCGATCAGCGCCACCACTTCGCCGGCGCGCACGGTGAGGTCGATGCCGTGCAGCACCGCGATGCGGCCGTAACCGGAGTGCAGGGCTGCGACCTCAAGCACGCGCCGCCTCCCGCGCGCCGTGCTTGCCGAGATAGGCTTCCAGCACCGCGGGGTTGTCGCGCACCTCCTGCGGATTGCCTTCGATCAGCATCCGGCCTTGCACCAGCACCAGGATGCGATGCGAGATCTTCATCACCAGCTTCATGTCGTGCTCGACCAGCACCACCGCGATGCCCTTCGCGGCGACGCGGCAGATCAGCTTGTCGATCTCCTCGGTCTCCACGGCGTTGCAGCCGGCGGCGGGCTCGTCGAGTAGCAGCACCCGCGGCTCGGCGGCGAGCGCACGCGCGATCTCTAGCCGCTTGCAGGCGCCATAGGACAATGAGCCGGCGAGCACATCGGCGCCGTCGCGCAATCCGACCTGATCGAGAAAGCCCAACGCGGCCTCGCGCGTCGCCCGGTTTTGCCGCGTCACCGACGGCAATCGCAACAGGTCGGCGAACAGGTTGCAGCGCTCCTGCAGATGCCGGCCGACCATGACGTTCTCGGCCGCGGTCATGCGCTGGAAGATCTGCAGGTTCTGAAAGGTGCGCGACAGCCCGCGCGCCGCCAGCGCGTCCGGGGCAAGATCGGTGACGTCGCGGCCATCGAGCGCGACGCGGCCGTGGCTTGGCCGATACATCCCGGAAATTACGTTGAACAGCGTGGTCTTGCCGGCGCCGTTCGGGCCGATGATGGAGAAGATCTGGCCTTGCGCGACCGCAAAGCCGACGCCGTCGATCGCCTTGACGCCGCCGAACGCAATGCCGATGTCGCTGACCTCGAGGATCGTCATCGGCCTGTCCTCGTGAGCAGCTTCCACGCCATCGGCACCATGCCGTCGCGCATGAAGATCATCGACAGGATGATGATCGCCCCGAGCATCAGGTTCTCGTAGTCCTGAAACACGGTGAGCAGCTGCGGCAGCACGATCAGCACCGCGGCGCCGACGATCGAGCCGACGACGGAGCCGAGCCCGCCGAGCACCACCATGGTGACCAGTTCGACCGAATGCAGGAAGCCGGCCTGATCGGGATTGATGAAGCCGTTCATCATCGCCAAAGCCGAGCCGGCGATCGAGCCATACACCGCCGCGATGACGAAGGCCTGCAGCTTGAAGCGGTTGACGTCGACGCCGGTGACTCTTGCTGCGATCTCGCTGTCGTGCAGCGCGCGAAACGCCCGGCCGGTCGGGGTGTCGTCGAGATTGAGCGCGATCCAGGCGCCGATCAGCAGCAGCCCGCCCGTGATCCAGTACCAGGTGGCCGAGCCCGAGGCGCGCCAGCCGAACAGCGATAATTTCGCCACCGCCATGCCGTCCGGCCCGCCGGTCCAGCGGCTTTCGGTGGTGATCACCATCGCCACCAGCACGCCGAAGCCGAGCGTGGCGATGGCGAGGTAGTGGCCCTTCAGCCGCAGGATCGGCCGGCCGACCAGAAACGCCAACAGCGCCGACAGCGCCGCGCCGATCGCGAGTGCCACCAACGACGGCAGGCCGAAGCGCGCCGGCAGAATCGCCACCGCATAGGCGCCGATGCCGAAGAAGCCGGCATGGCCGAGGCTGACCTGGCCGGCCTTGCCCATCAGGATGTTCAACCCGATCGCGGCGAACGCCGAGACCCAGACCAATGCGGCGACGCGCAAGTAATAGCTCGAGGGAAACACTAGCGGCAGCAGCGCGATCACCGCGGCGAGCACGACCAGGATGACGTAACGGTGGTTGAGCCGGGCCATCGCTCAGACCCGGTCGACGCCGCGGCGGCCGAACAGGCCCTGCGGCGCGGCGAACAACACGCCGAGGATGACCAGGAAGGCGAAGGCGTCCTTGTAGGTCGAGCTGAGATAGCCGGCGCCGAACGCTTCGAGCAGGCCGAGCAGCAACCCGCCGGCCACCGCGCCGAGCGGATTGCCCATGCCGCCGAGCATCGCCGCGGCAAAGCCCTTCAACGCCAACAGCGTGCCGACGTCATAGCTGGTCAGCGTGATCGGCGTAATCAAAATGCCGGCGACGGCGCCGATCGCCGCCGAGCCGCCGAACGCCAGCGCCATGACCGTGGAAGTGTTGATGCCGACCAGTCTGGCGGCGAGCCGGTTGGCCGCGGTCGCCACCACCGCCTTGCCGAGCAGCGTGCGCTCCATGAACAGATACAGCAAGAGCACGATCACCGCGGTGCCGCCGAGCACCCAGAAGCTCTGCGGCTGCACCGCGGCGCCGAACAGATCGACCGGCGCATCGCCGGAGAACGCCGGCAGCTTGTGGAATTGCTTGTCGAACACGATCTGCGCCGCGCCGCGCAGCAGGATCGAGGCGCCGATGGTGATGATGATCAGCGACACCGCGGAAGCGCCGCGCGCCGGCGCGATCGCGCACCAATACAGCAATAGCCCGACCGCCACGGCGACGCCGATCGCGATCAGCGCCGCCAGCGGCAACGGCACGCCGGCGGCCGAGGCGAACACCGTCACCATGCCGCCCAGCATGACGAACTCGCCCTGCGCGAAATTCACCACGTCGGAGGCGTTGTAGATCAGCGTGAAACCGAGCGCGACCAGCGCATAGACCGCGCCGACCGTCAGTCCGGACACCAGGAATTGCAGGAATTCAGCCATGATGCCCGGGGGTGATTGATGTCGTGTCACAAAGCCGCGGCGGCGGCGTCTCCCTCTCCCCGCTTGCGGGGAGAGGGTCGGGGTGAGGGGGCGCCTCCGCGAGGCCGCCCTTGGCGAGACGGGGGGGGGGGGGGGGGGGCCCGCCCCCCCCGGCCCCGCCCCCCCCCCCCCGCCGCCGCGCGCCGGCGGGGCCCGCGCCCGCACCAGACAGCCCCCCCCCG
>NZ_JACHIH010000034.1 GCF_014203125.1 Rhodopseudomonas rhenobacensis | reverse complement strand
CGCCAAAGCGCGCGATGCGCGAGCCGAATACGCTAATGCAACTTGACACGCCAGATAGTCGCTCACCCGACCCGGCTTCGCTGCGCTCCGCCGGGCCGACCTCTCCCCGCGCGCGGGGAGAGGTGAAGTCAGTGCCCGCGTCCGGGACACGACCCATAGGCGCAATTTCTTGCTACAAGATGCGCTTTAGTGTTGCGAACGGTGCGAGGCGGCGATGCCGGTGGGGTCGGATCAGATTGAAGTCTTGGACGCGTCGGGCTGGCGCAAGGTCGGCAGCCAGGCCGGCTCCAATCCCGGCGGCGTGTTTGAAGACGACGCCGGCGTGCGCTGGTACGTCAAGACGCCCAACACCGCCGATCACGCCCGCAACGAGGTGCTGGCCAATCGGCTGTATCGGCTGGCCGGCGTCGCGGTGCCCGACGTCGAACTTGCCCGGCGCGACGGCCAGCACGCGGTGGCGAGCCGGATGCTGAAAGGGCTGACGCTGGCGGAGGCGCCGCCGCATCTGTCCGACCGGGCCGGCGTGAGCGTCGGCGAAGGCTTTGCCGCCGACGCCTGGCTGGCGAATCGCGATGCTTTCGGCGTCGACCTCGACAACATGATCGTCACCGCAACCGGCGAAGTGATCCGCATTGATCAGGGCGGCGCGCTGCGCTACCGCGCGCAAGGCTCGCTGAAGACCGAATTCGGGCCCACGGTGGCCGAGTTCGACACGCTGCGCGACCGCCGCAAGAACGCGGTGGCGGCGAGCTTTTTTGCCGCGATGACCGAGCAACAATTGTTATCATCGCTGCGCTGCGTCACCGCGATCGGCTCGGCCGCGATCGCCGCCGCCGTGCGCGCGATCTATGGCGACGGTGCCGAGTCGGCTCTGCTGATCGACACGCTGATCGCCCGCCGTGACGACCTCGCGCGGCGCGCGCAGCACATCGGACGCGACTGATGCGCACCTCGGTCTCTCATCCTCTGCAAATCGCAGCCGTGCCCGGCGGTCCCGGCTGCGGCCGGGTCGGGCTGACCTTCTGTCCCGGCAAGTACGATCCCTATGCGGCCAGCGGCGCCTGGAAGCGCGATTTGGCCTGCGATCTCGACATGATCCGCGACTGGGGCGCGGCCGCGGTGGTGACGCTGGTCGAGCAGCGCGAACTCGCGATGCTGCGGGTGGAAACGTTGGGAGAAGAGGTGCTGCGCCGGCAGATGGCGTGGTTTCACCTGCCGATCGTCGACGTTTCGGTGCCGGATCAGAGTTTCGAATTGGCATGGGCCTCGGCCGGCGCGGGGTTGCGATCGATCCTGCGCAGCGGCTTCGACGTCGTGGTGCATTGTCGCGGCGGGCTCGGCCGCGCCGGCACCATCGCGGCGCGGCTGTTGGCCGAACTCGGCCATGAGCCCGCGATCGCGGTGCGCGAGGTGCGCAAGGCGCGGCCCGGCGCGATCGAAACGCCGTCGCAGAAACACTACGTGCTCGCGATCGGCGCCGCGGACGAGGACCAGCCCGCGGCCGAGCGCATCCGCGATCGCGCGATCGGCGCGCTGGCCGGGCTGGCGGTCGGCGACGCCGTCGGGACGCCGCTGGAATTTCAGCCGCGTGATAGCACTGCGCCGCTCACCGACATGATCGGCGGCGGGCCGTTCCGGCTCGAGCCCGGCGAATGGACCGACGACACCAGCATGGCGCTGTGCCTCGCCGACAGCCTGCTGGCGAGCGACCCCGGCTTCGATCCGGCCGATCTGATGCGGCGCTTCGTCGCCTGGTGGGAAGAGGGTGAAAACTCGGTCAATCAGCGCGGCTGCTTCGATATCGGTCTCACCGTCAAGGCGGCGCTGCAGCGCTGGCTGCGCGAGCGTGATCCTGATGCGGGCTCGCCGGATCCGCGCGCCGCCGGCAACGGCTCGTTGATGCGGCTCTCTCCGGTGGCGATCCGCTACTGGAACGACCGGACGCGGCTGCAAGACATCGCAATCCGCCAAAGCCGCACCACCCACGCCGCCGCCGAAGCGCTGGATGCCTGCGCGCTCTACGCCGAGATCCTGGCGGATGCGATCGCGGGACTGCCGCGCTCGCAGCTGCTGCGGCCGCGCGAGGGAACTTATGCCGGTGCGGTGCAGGCGATCGCCGCGGGCGGCTGGCGCGGCAAGCGCCGCGACGAAATCCAAAGCTCGGGCTACGTGGTGCATTCGCTGGAAGCCGCGCTGTGGTGCGTCGGCAGCACGGTGGATTTTCGCTCCGCGGTGCTGAAGGCCGCCAATCTCGGCGACGACGCCGACACCACCGCGGCGATCGCCGGGCAATTGGCCGGCGCGCTGTATGGCGCAAGCGGCATTCCGCGACATTGGATGCAGCGGCTGGCGGAGCGCGAGGCTATCTTGGCGCGCGCCGCAGCGCTGTTCGATCGCTCACTCGGCGAGCAAGCACCGCGTTGACAAAGCGGAAGCGTCATTGCGAGCCGAAGGCGGCGCGCAAGGGGCCGCGGGATGAAGGCTGATCAGAGCTTTCGAGTCGAATTGATGCGCGTCAAGTTTCCCAGCTGCCATTCCGGGGCGCGAGCAGCGTCAGCTGCGAGTGAGCCCGGAATCCATAACCACCGCAGGGGTTATGGATTCCGGACTTGCTCGTTCTTGCGAACTCGCAATCCGGAATGACGGCTGATTTGGGTTGGAAGCTTCGAGCCGAAAGAATGCTCTACAGCTGCGAGGTCGACCGCCCGGCGCTGGCGGTGGCGTCGCCGAGGCTGGGGACTACCACCAGGCGTTTGATCTGGCCGTTCTGATAGGCCTGCAGGAAGCGGTCATATTGCTTGATCGAAACGCAGCCGTTGGAATCGCCGTTGGGGCCGAGCATGTAGCTGTGCGCCAAGAGGCCAGTGCGCCCCATCGTATCGCCGCTGCCGACCGGGATCATGCGGATCGCCTGCACGCCGTGAAACAACCGCTCGCGCGGCTTCAGGTCGTAGACGTTGGGCGGCGTCGCCCCGACATTGTGTTTGTCGACATGGCCGGGATCGTCCATCAGCGCGCCGAAGCCGGAATGCGCTTCCAGCTTGACGCCGTTCGGCATGTACACCCGCCGCGCCGAAATATCATAGACCGCGGTGGCGTTGTCGTAGCCGAGCGCTGTGAGGTTCGGGCCGTCGCTGCCGAGCCCGCCGTCGGGATCGAGCGAGGCCAGCGTCAGCTTGTTGCCGAATATCTCGGAGAATTTCTGCAGCAGCCCCGGCTGCGGATCATTGCTGACCGCGACGCTGCGCTGCGCCGCCATCACGTCGGCCAGCACCGGCCGCGAGCGCGGCAGCGGCACCGCGACGACGCTGTTGGTCTGCGCCGGCGGGGCCGACGGCATCGCCACCAGATCCGGCGGCGCGACGTTCTGCGCGGTGAGATCCTGCGCCAGCCGCGCCTTGGCCTGCCGCAGCTTGGCTTCGAGCTCGGGCGACAGCGCGCGCGCGGTCGCCACCGGCGGCGCCACCGCGATCATCTCGTCGAAAATCGAATCCTTCAGAAACCTGGCATCGAACGACGCCGCATCGACGACGCTCGGCGATTCCGCTTCAGTGACCCAGGCGATCGGATCGACGTCGGCGATCCACGCCGCTGCGCCAGCCGCCAGCACCACGCCCAGCAGCGTCAGCGAGCTGGGAACGAAATAACTGCGCCCCAATGCAATGCTCTCAACGCACGTTCTGACGGCGGCCATCCATTTCCCCGTGCGACGCTTTGGATCGCTCGCTCATTCTGCCCAGGATGCATCAAGCCGGCGCATCTTGAAAGCCAAACTGCGGCAGTTTGGAGACCGCCGCCGCTGCCTCGGGTTTGCCACAAGATCTGTCGCGCACGCAGCGCCCCGCGCGCTGCGCGCTGGCAGGTATCCTAGTATGTGAAGCGGCAACGAGTCGAGCGGTCGCGATGTCCTGGCCCGGTTCCTGCTTCGTCCGTGGCCTGCCGCCGGTTTGCCACAAGGATGATGCCAACGATGCCGCTCTACAGCTTTCATTGTGCCAAATGCGACAGCGACGTCGAACTGCTGGTCGGTTCCGAGCAGCGGCCGGCCTGCCCGAACTGCCGCAGCAAGAAGCTGCAGCGGCTGGTGTCGCGGGTGGCCGCGCCCGGCAAGAGCCGCGACCTCATCAAGGCGGCGCGGTCGCAGGCCGCGCGCGAAGGCCATTTCAGCAATTACAGCCGCAGCGAACGCCGCGGTTAGGCTGCAGGCGAGTTTCGCCCGACACGGTTTCGATTGACGGATCGCCACGCTTCGCAGAAGTTCGCCGCACGTTTGGCCGAGGTTGCAATGCTCAGTTGCCCCGCAAGCGCTTCTGACAACGTCGAAAACCGAGGCTTACCGACATGACCATCCGCCTGCATCGCGGCGATCTGCCCGACCTGTCGCGCTATACCGATTCGGTGGCGATCGACACCGAGACCATGGGGCTGAACCCGCATCGCGACCGGCTCTGCGTGGTGCAATTGTCGAACGGCGACGGCAGCGCCGACGTGGTGCAGATTCCGGTCGGTCACAGCGATGCGCCAAATCTGAAAAAACTGTTGGCGGATCCTGCAGTTACCAAGATTTTCCACTTCGCGCGGTTCGACCTCGCGGCGCTCTACAACGCGCTCGGGGTGATGCCGCAGCCGGTGTATTGCACCAAGATCGCCTCGCGGCTGACCCGCACCTACACCGACCGTCACGGCCTGAAGGATCTGGTGCGCGAAGTGCTCGGCGTCGATTTGTCGAAGCAGCAGCAATCCAGCGACTGGGGTGCGCAGAGCCTCAGCGACGCGCAACTGGCCTACGCCGCCTCCGACGTGCTGCATCTGCACGGCCTGCGCACCCGGCTCGACGCCATGCTGGCCCGCGAAGGCCGCAGCGAACTGGCGCAGGCGTGCTTTGATTTCCTGCCGACCCGCGCCAAACTCGACCTCGCGGGTTGGGCGGAAGAGGATATATTCGCGCATTCCTAAAGCTTCGACGGCCGCGATGCGGCCATCGTCCTCGTTTCGGCTGGATTTGATGCAATTGCGGCACGGTCCGGCGCCGTCTGCCGCGCCGCCGGCCGGCGGGGCTTGCGGAACCGCGGGCTCGGCGCCAGTTGGTGTCGAGGCCGTCGGCCCGCTCGCAGGCGGCGGATGGGACGAGCCAGGCGTTGTGGAGCAGCGGTGCAATCGACGATCCAGTTGTCAGCCTATCAGACCGGAATGGAGACGCGCTTCGCAGTAGCGGCGCGTCACAGCCGGCTGGTGCGGTTGCTGCGGGTCGCGGTGCCTCTCGCAGTGGTGCTGGCGATGGCCGCGATCGTCGCGGTTTCGGTGTTCAACCCGTTCCGTTTCCTGGCGAAATTGCCGGTCGACATGGGCAATCTGGTGGTCTCCGGCACCAAGATCACGATGGAAGCGCCGCATCTGTCGGGATTTTCGCCGGACCAACGGCCCTATGAGCTATGGGCCAAGACCGCGACCCAGGACCTCACCACGCCCGACCATGTCGATCTCGCCACCCTGCGGGCCAAGCTGTTGACCCAGGACCAGGCCACCGTCACGGTCGATGCGCGGCAGGGGCTGTTCGATACCAAGAACCAGCTGCTCGACCTGCGCAAGGACGTCTATCTGCAGAGCTCGACCGGCTACGAGGCGTGGATGACGCGGGCGTTTATCGATATCGCCAAGGGCACCGTGGTCTCCGACGAACCCGTGGACGTGAAATGGCAGGGCGGAACGTTGCGCGGACAACGCATGCGGGTCACCGAAAAGGGCGAGATCGTCCGCTTCGAGGGCGGCGTGGTGATGAATCTGGACGGCGTGCAGCCGGCCCCGCCGGAGGAACCTGTCAGTGCTCCTGCTCCCAAGCCTCAAACGGCGCCGGCCAGCCGCGCTGTCTCCGGCAAAGCCAATGTGAAATGATCCCCAGATGACCAAGTTGCAGAGAACCGGCCGGATCCTGGGTGGCGGTTGCGCCGCGATGATTGTCGTCGCGGCGCTGGGCGTTGCGCCGGCCGCCGCGCAGGCCGGGATGACCGGGGTGCCCAACGCGATGCAGGGCTTCTCGCAGAACCGCGACAAGCCGATCCAGATCGAGGCTGCCACGCTCGAGGTGCGCGACAAGAAGAAGGAAGCGACCTTCACCGGCGACGTCAAAGTGGTGCAGGGCGATACCACCATGACCTCCAAGGTGTTGGTGGTGTTCTACGATCAGGACCAGCCGCCTGCCGAGCCGGCGCCGGGCCGCTCCGCCAAGACCGCGCCGAAGCCGCAGATGACGGCGGCGGCGCCCGGCCCCGGCGGCGGATCGTCGATCCGCCGGCTGGAAGCCAAGGGCAATGTCGTGGTGACCCAGAAGGATCAGGTAGTTACCGGCGACACCGCGGTGTTCGATACCAAGACCAATCTGGTGACAATGCTCGGCGGCGTAGTGCTGACGCAGGGCAAGAATGTCGTGCGGGGGGACAAACTCCTGGTCGATATGACCACCGGCGTGTCGCGGGTGGAGGCCGGCAACGGTCGGGTGCAGGGGCTGTTCCAGTCGTCCCCCGGGGCAGGGCCGCTCGGGACGGCGCCGCCGCCGAATTCCGGCAAACCGAAGTAATTTCAACGCGCCGCGGCGGCGCAATGAGGTTGAGCGGCAGCGTGCTGAGCCGCTAAGTGTGGTGTGGGGCGGGCGGCGCCTGGCGGCTTGGTGCGACGCACCACAATTTGCCGCTATTGCGCGGCAAAGACCAAGACGATTGAGGAAGAACCGCGCGCCATGCTGCGCGGCTTCGAACCAGGGCCGGGAAGGTTGACGATAACGCGATGGTGGATCTTCTCGGCATGTTCCGGCGCCGGCCGGCCAAGGCCGCCGCGAGCTTTGCGCGCTCGCAGCGCGACGACATCACCGACCTCGGCGACAACGTCGGCGACCTTCTGACCAGCCCGGTGCGCGACGCGCCGGCGATCCCGCGCGAACCCGCCGCCGCGGCGCCGCCGCCGCCGATTGCTCCGCAGCGCCCAGCCCGGCCGCAGTCGGCGCGACCGCAGAGCGCGCCCGCCCGCGACGGCTTTCTCGCGGTGCACGGCATCGAAAAGAGTTTCGGCAGCCGGCGCATCGTCCGCGGCGTCAGCATCTATGTCCGGCGCGGCGAGGCGGTCGGCCTGCTCGGCCCCAATGGCGCCGGCAAGACCACGGTGTTCTACATGATCACCGGCCTGATCAAGGCCGATCGCGGCGCCATCGAGCTCGACGGCCACGACGTCACCAAGCTGCCGATGTACCAGCGCGCGCGGCTCGGCATCGGTTACTTGCCGCAGGAAGCCTCGATTTTCCGCGGCCTCAGCGTCGAGCAGAATATTCGCGCGGTGCTTGAGGCGGTGGAGCCGGATCGCCGCAAGCGCGAGGCCGAACTCGACAATCTGTTGCAGGAATTCAACATCGAGCGGTTGCGCAAATCGCCGTCGATCGCGCTGTCCGGCGGCGAGCGGCGGCGCGTCGAAATCGCCCGAGCGCTGGCCAGCCGGCCGAACTACATGCTGCTCGACGAACCGTTCGCCGGCATCGATCCGATCGCGGTGGGCGACATCCAGGACCTGGTGCGCCACCTCACCAACCGCGGGATCGGCGTGCTGATCACCGACCACAACGTCCGCGAGACGCTGGGGCTGACCGACCGTGCCTATATCGTCTATGCCGGAGAGATCTTGACCGAAGGCAGCCCGGAGGAGATTGTCAACAATCCGGACGTCCGGCGCCTGTATCTCGGCGAGGAATTCCGGCTCTAACGGCGGCGCCAGGCAGAGCGTCTTTGGTTTCCAGGGACGCCGCCCATACTCCAAATTTCCCATTCGTCAAGCCGTGTACATCGGTCCGATAACGCGTTAAGCAAGAAACGGACCAATCTGGAACGGCTGCCTCCATGGCACTGACCCAACGCTTAGAATTCCGCCAGTCGCAATCGCTGGTGATGACGCCGCAGCTGATGCAGGCGATCAAACTGCTGCAATTGTCGAACCTCGACCTCGCTAGCTTCGTCGAGGACGAGCTCGAGCGGAACCCATTGCTCGATCGCGCCAACGAAAACGGCGAGCCGCCGGTGCCGGGCGAGCCCGCTCCTGAGCGCGCCGAATTTTCCGACCGCGACGAATCCGGATCGGCGTCCGGCGACGATGCGGGCGGCGAGGGCGCAGATTTTACCGACCGCGCCGGCGGCGACGGTTTTGAGGCTTCCGCCGAAGACTGGATGCAGCGCGACCTCGGCAGCCGCGCCGAGATCGAACAGACCCTCGACACCGGCCTCGACAACGTGTTCTCCGAAGAGCCGGCCGAAGCCGCGGCGCGCACCGCGCAGGACGCAGCACCCACCGCCTTCACCGAATGGGGCGGCGGCTCGTCGAACGACGACGGCTACAATCTCGAAGCCTTCGTCGCCGCGGAAATCACGCTGGGCGGCCATCTCGCCGAGCAGCTGGCGGTGGCGTTCACCGATCCGAAGCAGCGCCTGATCGGGCAGTATCTGATCGACCTGGTCGACGACGCCGGCTATCTGCCGCCGGACCTCGGCGACGCCGCCGAACGGCTCGGCGCCAGCGCCGAACAGGTCGAGGCCGTGGTGGCCGTGCTGCAGAAGTTCGATCCGGCCGGGGTCTGCGCCCGCAATCTCAGCGAATGCCTGGCGATCCAGCTGCGCGACCGCGACCGCTACGATCCGGCGATGCAGGCCTTGGTCGAGCATCTCGATCTGTTGGCCAAGCGCGACATCGGCAATCTGCGCAAGATCTGCGGCGTCGACGACGAGGATCTCGCCGACATGATCGGCGAGATCCGCCATCTCGATCCCAAGCCGGGGCTGAAATTCGGCTCGGCGCGGGTGCAGACCGTGGTGCCGGACGTCTATGTCCGGCCCGGCCCGGACGGCGGCTGGCATGTCGAGCTGAACAGCGAGACCTTGCCGAAGGTCCTGGTCAACCAAGTGTATTACTCGGAGCTGTCGAAGACGATCCGCAAGGACGGCGACAAGGCCTACTTCACCGACTGCCTGCAGAACGCCACTTGGCTGGTGCGCGCGCTGGATCAGCGCGCCCGCACCATCCTCAAGGTTTCCACCGAGATCGTGCGTCAGCAGGACGGCTTCTTTACCCAGGGCGTCGCGCATCTGCGGCCGCTCAATCTGAAAGCCGTTGCAGATGCCATCCAGATGCACGAGTCGACAGTCTCGCGGGTGACCGCCAACAAATACATGGCGACCAACCGCGGCATCTTCGAATTGAAATACTTCTTCACCGCGTCGATCGCCTCGGCGGACGGCGGCGAGGCGCATTCGGCGGAAGCCGTGCGTCACCACATCAAGCAATTGATCGATGGGGAAAACCCCGCGATTATTCTGTCCGACGACACCATCGTCGAAAAACTGCGCGAAGCTGGTATTGACATCGCGCGTCGCACCGTCGCCAAGTACCGCGAAGCGATGCGGATTCCCTCCTCCGTCCAGCGTCGCCGAGACAAGCAAAGCATGCTTGGAAATGCACTCACAGCGCCGGCAACCACGGCAGACCGGTCCCGCGACATTGCACCGGCTTGATTGAGTTCATTCCTGCTGAAACTGTATCTCCATCTTTAGACGAATCGAGGCATGACATGACCATTCGGGTCTCCGGCAAGAGCATCAGTGTCGGTGAAGCGCTGCGCGGCCGCGTCAGCGAGCGCACCGACGAGGTGCTCCGCAAGTATTTCGACGGCAACTATTCGGGCCATATCACCCTCAGCAAGGACGGCTTCGGCTTTCGCACCGATTGTGCGTTGCACCTGGACTCCGGCATCACGCTGGAAGCCGAATCCAACGCCGCCGACGCCTATGCCAGCGCCGACCAGGCGCTGCTGCAGATCGAAAAGCGGCTGCGCCGCTACAAGAGCCGGCTGAAGGATCGCTCGGCGCGCAAGATTCACGCTGCCGCCGCTGCGGTCGCCGAGATCGGTGGGTCGTCGCTGGACGCGCCGAGCTACGTCATCGAGGCGCCCGACACCGAAGCCGAAATCGCCGATGAGGGCTACAACGCGGTGATCATCGCCGAGGCGACCACCTCGCTGAAGCGGCTCTCGGTCTCGGAAGCGGTGATGGAATTGGACCTCTCCGGCGCGCCGGTGGTGGTTTTCCTGCATGGCAGCAGCGGCCGGGTCAACGTGATCTACCGGCGGCCGGACGGCAATGTCGGCTGGGTCGATCCGCCGGCGGTGGCCAGCTGAGATCGCCATTGACGCCCTGCAGGGCGCTTCCTATGGTCCGCCGCCTTCGGGGCCGAGCCCCGGGGCGGCGAGCTTTTGCGGCCGGCCGCGACTGGTGCTAGACTGCACCAGTTCGATGATTTCAGGAGCGTTTTAGACCGGCGAAGCATCTCAATCCGCCGGCCAAAGCGCCCCGCTTGACCCAACCTGCCTCACGCCTATTTCACACTGACGGTAAATCATCCTCGGAACGCTTCATGACGATTACCGATCTGGTCGCGCCCGAGGCCGTTATCCCGGCGTTGAAAGTCAACAGCAAGAAGCAGGCGTTGCAGGAGCTGGCGGCACGCGCCGCGGTGCTCACCGGGCAGAACGAGCGCGCGATCTTCGAAGTGCTGCTGCAGCGCGAGAAGCTCGGCACCACAGCCGTTGGTTACGGCGTGGCGATCCCGCACGGCAAGCTGCCGAAGCTCGACAAGCTGTTCGGCCTGTTCGCCCGGCTGGAGCGGCCGATCGATTTCGAGGCGATGGACGGCCAGCCGGTCGACCTGGTGTTTCTGCTGCTGGCGCCGGAAGGCGCCGGCGCCGATCACCTGAAGGCCTTGGCCCGGATCGCACGGCTGCTGCGCGATCTCGACGTCGCCAAGAAGCTGCGCGCCTCGCGCGACGCCCAGGCGATCTATTCGGTGCTGGCGTTGCCGCCGGCGACCGCGGCTTGATCCCGGCGATGTAGCCAACGGCGCGGGCGACCAGAGCGGCCGCGTTCCGCCACCCAATTCATCGATCGACGCCGCGAGCCGCCGGGCCTGCCGGTCGCGCGTTGTCGCCCCAATCGGGACCAAAATGTTTCAGATCGCCATCCTTGCTTTCAGCCTGTCGACCGACGCCTTTGCCGCCTCGGTTGCCAAGGGCGTGCGGTTTCCCAACATGTCGTGGCTGCGCAGCGCCGGGATCGCGCTCGGCTTCGGTACGCTGGAAGCGCTGGCGCCGCTGATCGGCTATCTGCTCGGCAAGCAGTTCGCCGGAATCATCGAAGGCTACGACCATTGGCTGGCCTTCATCGTGCTGGGCGGTCTCGGGCTGCGGATGATCTGGCGCAGCTTTCATCCCGAGGCGGTCGTCGCGTCGCAGACCACACCGACCTGGGCCGCGGTGCTCGCCACCGCGCTCGGCACCAGCATCGACGCCACCGCGGTGGGGCTGACGCTGGCGCTGTTCGGCGACAACATTCCGCTAACCCTGTTTGTGATCGGCATCGTCACCTTCGTGCTGACTTTGATCGGATTGCGGATCGGCGGCCTGATCGGCGAGCGCACCGGCCGTTGGGCCGAACTGGCCGGCGGCCTCGGCCTGATCGTGATCGGCAGCAATATTCTGGTCAGCCATCTGACGGCGTGAGCCACGGACTCTGCCGTCGGCTCGCAAGTCGTGATATCTTGGCGGGATGAAACGGTCGGACGCACTCAGGAAGCTGCGCGCCCATGCCGACGCCATCAGGGCGCTGGGCGCGACGTCGCTCTATCTGTTCGGCTCTACCGCCCGTGGCAAGGCCAGCGCCACGAGCGACCTCGACCTGTTCGTCGACTACGATCCCCGCGGTCGGTTTAGCGTGCTCGACCTGGTGGCCGCCAAGCGACTGCTCGAGGGCAGCCTCGGCGTCGCGATCGACCTCACCACCCGAAAGGGGCTGCACCCGCTGATCCGCAAGCAGGTCGAGGCCGAGGCGACCCGGGTTTTCTAGAGATGGCCGCGCGTTCCCCCTCGCTGCGCATCCACGATATGCTCGAAAGCATCCGGGGAATCGAAAAGGCGATCGCCGACAAGACCTTCCGGGATTACCAACGGTCGTGGCTGTTGCGCTCGGCCATTGAGCGTGGTGTCGAGGTTATCTCTGAAGCCAGCCGCCATCTCGGTCCGGACCTTAAGGCGCAGCATCCCGACGTGCGCTGGGATGACATCGCGGGGATCGGCAACATTCTGCGGCACGAATATCAGCGTGTGGATGCGTCGATCATCTGGAATGCGATCAAGAATGACCTGCCGGCCCTGAAGCAGGCGCTGCTCGCGTTGAAGCGGGCGACCAAATAGCCGGGTTGCTGGCATCGGACACGCAAGCGGCGTGATCGGCAAAAAAAGCGCGGGCCATCCTGACTCAACAGGACAGCCCGCGCAAAACTCGCTTTTGCTGGCTCGCGTTGCTCTCGCGGCCGTGCGTCAGTGGACGCTGACGGCCTGCAATTCCTGGCTCCAGGCATTGGCGATCGCCGCTTCCCGACTATCGGTCAGCATGATCGGGGTGCCGTCGGCCGAATGCAGCGCGAACAGCTTGAGGCCCGGCGCGATTCGCGGCGCCTGCGGAAACAAGCCAGGCACGTCCTCGGATCGGATCTGCTTCACGTAAGCGATATGGCCCTCGCCAAGGGTCGCCAGCGCCTCGGTGGAGACGTCGACATTTTCAACGACATTCACTGCAGTCATGGTCTCGACTCCTTTTTGTACATCAAGCGGTCGAGTCCGCTACTCGTTCCATTATTCGTGTTCATTGATAGCGATTGTCTTAACGACCCGCTCCGGCTCAGGCCGGGCCAGATCGATCGACAGCAGCCCGTTTTTCAAATCCGCACCCAGCACCTGCATCCCCTCCGCCAACACGAAAGTGCGCTGGAAGTGGCGCGCGGCGATGCCGCGATGGATGTATTGCCGGGTCTTGTCGTCCTGCTGCCGGCCGCGGATCACCAGCTGGTTTTCCTCAATGGTGACATCGAGTTGGTCGCGGGTGAACCCGGCGACCGCGAGCGTGATCTGGAGCTTTTCGGGCTCCCCGTTACAACGGTCGCAACGCTCGATGTTGTAGGGAGGGTAGCCGTCGGCGCCCTTGACGACGCGATCGAGCGCACGCTCGATTTCATCGAATCCCAGCAGGAACGGACTGGATAACGTCGGAACACGAGACATATCGTACAAAGCCCTCTCGAAGCGACTTTGAGTTTAGGGCCCTTGCGGCACCCTAAGAGTCGGCCGGCTGGCGGACTGCCCTCCGGTCACACCACAATATGGGCATCGCCCGGTGCTGTTCAAGAACCCCCAACGGGCGTCCCACGGCGGCATTTTGGCACTTACAGGTCGATCCGGCGGCGGCCGTCGGCGCTGAACAGATGCAATCTTTCACGCGGCGCGGTGACCATGATCCGCTCGCCCACTGCCGGCGCGTTTTGCCCCGGCACCCGGACGATCACCTCGCCGGGCGGCAGCTCGCCGGGCCTGGCGCTGATCGCCGGCTCGCCGTGACGCGCGCGCGCGCCATAGACGAAGGTCTCGGCGCCGACCCGCTCGATGGCGTCGACGACGAGATCGAGCGAAAGCCCGCCGCTCGCCGCGGCCTCCGTCGAAATCAGCAGATCCTCGGGCCGAATGCCGAGAATCCCAGCCTCGGTGTTCGCGCGTGCGTCGCCGGAAAATTGCGCGCGGATCTCATCGGCGTCGAGCGTGATCAGGTTCATCGGCGGCGCGCCGATGAACGAGGCGACGAAGGTGCTGGCGGGCTTGCGATAGACCTCGAGCGGATTGCCGATCTGCTCGACCATCCCGCCATTCATCACCACCAGAATATCCGCCAGCGTCATCGCTTCGAGCTGATCGTGGGTGACATAGATCGAAGTGGTGTTGAGCCGGCGCTGCAATTTACGGATCTCGACCCGCATCGCGATGCGCAGCTTGGCGTCGAGATTGGACAGCGGTTCGTCGAACAGAAACACTTTCGGCTGCCGCACGATGGCGCGGCCCATCGCCACGCGCTGGCGCTGGCCGCCGGAGAGCTGCCTGGGCTTGCGCTCCAGCAGCGCGCCGATTTCCAGAATCCGCGCCGCCTCGCGAACCCGGGTGTCGATCTCCGGCTTCGGCATGCCGCGGTTACGCAGGCCATAGGCCATGTTGTTGTAGACGCTCATATGCGGATACAGCGCGTAGTTCTGGAACACCATCGCGATGTCGCGATCCGCCGGCTCAATGTCGTTGACGACGCGGCCGCCGATGTCGATCTCGCCTTTGGTGATGGTCTCGAGCCCGGCGACCATCCGCAGCAGCGTCGACTTGCCGCAGCCGGAGGGGCCGACCAGCACGCAGAACTGGCCGTCGTCGACCGCAAAGTCGATGCCCTTGATGGCCTCGACGCCGCCCGGATAAGTCTTGCGGACGTTGCGCAGGGTGACGTTAGACATCGGACGCGACTTTCACTTTTCCGTCTCCACCAGGCCGTGCACGAACAGTCTTTGCATCACGATCACCACCAGCACCGGCGGCAGCATCGCCAGCACCGCGGTGGCCATCACCATCGGCCATTCGGTCAGCGCGTCCGAAGTTGTGATCATCTTGCGGATGCCGATCACGATGGTCTGCATGTCGTCGCGGGTGGTGATCAAGAGCGGCCACAGATACTGATTCCAGCCATAGATGAACAGGATCACGAACAGCGCCGCGATATTGGTCCGCGACAGCGGCAGCAGCGTATCCCAGAAGAACCGCAACGGCCCGGCGCCGTCGATCCGCGACGCTTCCAGGAGTTCGTCCGGCACCGTCATGAAGAACTGCCGGAACAACAACGTCGCGGTCGCCGAGGCGATCAGCGGCAACGTCAAGCCGGCGTAGCTGTCGAGCATGTTGAGATCGGCGGCGATCTTGTAGGTCGGATAGATCCGCACCTCGACCGGCAACATCAGGGTGATGAAGATCATCCAGAAGATCCACATCCGGAACGGGAAGCGGAAGTACACGATGGCGTAGGCCGACAGGATCGAGATCGCGATCTTGCCGAGCGCGATGACCAGCGCCATCACCAGCGAATTGAACAGCATCACGCCGACCGGCTCGCGGGTCGAGCCGGAGGTGCCGACGAAGATCGTCCGGGTGTAGGTCTCGAGGAAATGTCCGCCCGGCAGCAGCGACATCTGGCCGTTGGCGATCGAGGCGGCGTCCTGGGTCGAGGCGACGAACGCCAGATAGACCGGAAACGCCACCACAGCGATGCCGACCCACAGAATGAGATGCGCGACGAGACCGCGGATGCCCTGGCGCTCGACCATCAGGACAGGCCTTCGAAAAGTGAATGCGGGCGCCGCCGACTTTCCCTCGCCCCGCCTGCGGGGAGAGGGTGTCTGACGCGCGCGCAGCGCGTGTCAGACGGGTGAGGGGGCGTCGCCGCGAGTTCTGACTCGGGGAGACGCCCCCGCACCCGACCCGGCTTCGCGGGCGCTACGCCGGGTCGACCTCTCCCCGCAAGCGGGGAGAGGTGAAGAGCCTCGATCTCCGCGTCTGTGATGACCGGCGAAGCTTGCATCAGTAGGTCACCTTGCGTTCGACGTAGCGGAACTGGATTGCGGTCAGCCCGATCACGATCACCATCAAGAGCACCGACTGCGCCGCTGAGGAGCCGAGATTGCCGCCGAGCAGCCCGTCGAGATAGACCTTGTAGACAAGCGTTTCAGTGGATTTCGCCGGGCCCCCGCCGGTCATCGCGTCGATGATGCCGAAAGTGTCGAAGAACGCGTAGACGATGTTGACCACGATCAGAAAGAAGATCGTCGGCGTCAAAAGCGGGAAGGTGACAGTCCAGAACCGCCGCATCGGGCCGGCGCCGTCGATCGCCGCGGCCTCCAGCACGCTCTTGGGGATCGACTGCAAGCCGGCGAGAAAGAACAGGAAGTTGTAGGAGATCTGCTTCCAGGCCGCGGCCAGCACCACCAGGATCACCGCGTGGTTGCCGTTGAGCAGCGGATTCCAGTCGAGCCCCATGTTGCGCAGTCCCCGCGCCAGTACGCCGAGCGACGGATGCAGCATGAACATCCACAGCACGCCGGCGACCGCGGGCGCCACCGCATAGGGCCAGATCAGCAGCGTGCGATAGAGCCCGACGCCGCGCAGCGGCTTGTCGGCCATCACCGCCAGCAGCAGCGCGAACGACAGCGAGGAGCCGGCGATCAATGCGGAAAACGCGAAGGTGCGGACGATGGCGTTGAAATATTCCGGCTGCTGCAACAGCTCGGCGTAGTTCTCGAACGCCACGAAGGTGGTGGAGAGCCCGAACGCGTCCTGCAGCAGGAAGGATTGCCACACCGCCTGCAGCGCCGGCCAATAGAAGAACACCAGCACGATGCCGACCTGCGGGGCGATCAGCAGGAACGGCAGCAGCGGGGAGTGAAACACGGACTGCTTTTGCATTCTTAGTTCCCCTCCCCCCGCTCTTGCGGCGGGGAGGGGTCAGGGGTGGGGGGAGCCACGGACGCGGCGCTCAAGATCGTCTCGACAACGCCGTCGATATTTTCAAGCACCTCGTGATTCCAAAATCTCAGCACCCGATAACCCTGCGCATGCATGTAGTCGGTGCGGACCTGATCCGTTGCGCTCTCCGCGTGCTGCCCACCGTCGATTTCGATGACAAGCCGAATCGCGTGGCAGGCAAAGTCCGCGAAGTAGGGACCGATGGTGGCTTGCCGGCGGAAGTGCACATCGCCGAGCGCGATCTTGCGGAGGCGCTGCCACAGCTTGCGCTCGGCATCGGTCGTATTCTGCCGCAGGCTGCGGGCGCGGGGGACGCGGTGATCGATTGTACGCGACATCGGCGTCGTCCCCCCACCCCCGACCCCTCCCCGCCGCGAGAGCGGCGGGAGGGGAGCTCCCTCCGCTCTCGAATGCATCGACTACGCTACCTTCGCTGGCTTGCTGCGCTCAAGATCCGGGACGCCGCAACGGACGCCTCGTATCCTGCCCGGCTTAGCGCTTACTTGCTCACCGTGCGTTCGAACTGCCGCAGCATGGCGTTGCCGCGGGTCACCGCGGTGTCGAGCGCGTCCTTGGCGGTCTTCTTGCCGGCCAAAGCGGATTCGATTTCTTCCGCCCAGATGTCGCGCAGTTGCACCATGTTGCCGAGCCGCAGCCCGCGGGAGTTTTCGGTCGGCGGCTTGTTGGTCAATTCCTTGAGCGGCGTCTCGAGATACGGCGCGGTGATGTAAAAGCCTTCCTCCTGGGCCTTGGCGTAGGCCGCCTTGGTGATCGGCAGATAGCCCGAGGCCTTGTGGATCGCGACCTGACGATCGGTGTCGGACAGGAAGCTGAGGAATTTGGCGACGCCCTTGTATTCCGCCGGCGTCTTGCCGCCCATCACCCACAGCGAGGCGCCGCCGATGATCGAATTCTGCGGCGCGCCGGCTGCGTCCGGGTAATACGGCATCGGCGCGTTGGTCCAGTCGAACTTGGCCTGCGCCTTGACGTTGCCGAAGAAGCCCGACGAGGTCAGGAAGATCGGGCATTCGCCGGCGGTGAAGCGGCCTTCGCCGGAATTGGTGCGGCCGGAATAATCGTAGGTCTTGTCCTTCTGCAGCTCGATGAGCTTTTCCAGGTGCTTGATCTGCAGCGGGCCGTTGAATTCAAGCTTGGTGTCGAAGCCGTCGAGGCCGTTGGCCTTGCTCGCCAGCGGCACGTTGTGCCAGGCCGACAACTGCTCGAGATTGGCCCAGGTCACCCAGGCGGTGGAGAAGCCGCAAGTGGCATAGCCCGCGGCCTTCAATTTCTTGGCGTCTTCGAACACCTGCGGCCAGGTCTTCGGGATCTCGGCGATGTCGGCCTTCTTCAAGGCGTCCTTGTTGATCCACATCACCATCGAGGACGAGTTGAACGGGAACGACAGCATCTCGCCCTTGGAGGTCGAGTAGTAGCCGGTGATCGCCGGCAGATAGGCCTTGGAGTCGAACGGCTCGCCGGTGTCCGCCATCAGCTTGTAGACCGGCTTCACCGCGCCGGTCGCCGCCATCATGGTGGCGGTGCCGACCTCGAACACCTGGATGATATGCGGCGCGTTGCCGGCGCGGAACGCGGCGATGCCGGCGTTCATGGTGTCGGGATAGCTGCCCTTATAGGACGGCACGACCTTGTAGTCGGTCTGCGCGGCGTTGAATTCTTCGGCGAGCTTGACGATGACGTCGTTGTTGGCGCCGGTCATGGCGTGCCACCACTGGATCTCGGTTGCAGCAAGCGCAGGCGATGCAAGGCCGAGCGCGAGCGAAAGCGTCGCCGCCAGGCCGACATGTCGAAGTGCCATCAATATCCTCCCGATTGGCCATCATCTCGTCGCGCGGTAACAGCGCCCGATGACATGCACATGACCATGTCCACGAGCGCAGCCTAGGGGCGAAGCCACGCCCGAGGGAAGCGATAAAAAAAGGCGGAATAGCAACCGCCGCAATGCGGTATCGACGCGTGCGTTGGGCCGCGCCGCGGCCTCAGCGCTTATGCGCGTGGTCGCACACCGCGCCGCTTGCAACCAGCGATGCAATTTCGTCCGACGAAAAACCGAACTCGCCGAGCACCTCGTCGGTGTCTTGCGCGAATTTCGGCGGCACCCGGCGCAACGAGGCTTTGCTGCGCTCGAAGCGGATCGGCGAGGCGACGCCCTTGTACCAATCCTTCTCGATCACGTCGCCCCGGTAGACGGCGTGCGGGCCGGTCAACGCCTTGTCGATGGTCTGCACCGGGCCGGCGGGCAGCCCCGCCGCCAGCAGCCGATCGCACAACGGCTCGGCGTCATGCTGGCTGAACACCGCGCCGAGTTCGGCGCTGAGCGCGTCGCGATTGGCGATGCGATCCTTGTTGCGGGCGAAGCGCGGATCGGTGCCGAGTTCCGGCTTGCCGATCTCCTTAGCTAGCTTGCGGAAGGTGGCGTCGTTGCCGACGCCGATGAAGATGTCGTCGGTGCGGGTCGGAAAGATCGCGTAGGGCACCAGGTTCGGGTGCTCGTTGCCGGTCAGCGCCGGCGGCCTGCCGTGCAGGAAGTAGTTCGCGGCATGCGGATGCATGATGGCGAGGCCGGTCTCGAACAGCGTGGTCTCGACGAATTGCCCGCGGCCGGATTTCTGCCGCTCGGCCAGCGCCATCAGGATGCCGATCGCCGCATAGAGCCCGGTGGTGATGTCGACCAAGGGCACGCCGATTCGGGTCGGCCCGCTTTCCTTCGAGCCGGTGGCGGCGATCATGCCGGCCATCGATTGCACGATGGCGTCGTAGCCGGGATTGCCGCCGCGCGGGCCGTCGCCGCCGAAGCCGGAAATCCGGCAATGCACCAGCCGGGGAAATTGCTCGCTCAGCACCTCGTTGCCGAGGCCCCATTTCTCCAGCGTGCCGGGCTTGAAATTCTCGATCAGCACGTCGGCCCGGTCGAGCATCTTCAACAGCACCGCGCGGCCGCCGGGCGAGGCGAGGTCGAGCCCGATCGAGCGCTTGTTGCGGTTGACGCCGATGAAATACGCCGCGTCCTCGTCGTGAAAGGGAGGGCCCCATTCGCGGGTCTCGTCGCCCCTCGGCGGCTCGACCTTGATCACATCGGCGCCGTGGTCGGCGAGGATCTGCGTGCAATACGGACCGCCGAGCACGCGCGACAAATCGATCACGCGCAGACCGCTCATCGCACCGGGGGCAATTTCAGGGGACATGGGCGCTTTCTTGCGAAGCTTACATCGAGAGGCTGGAAGCTAGCAGAGCCGCTTGTTTGCGAAGGCCCTGCCGGAATGGGACTTCAGGTACTTTTCGAACTCCAGAGCTTTGAACTTGTCTGGAAATCCACAGTACCAGCACAATTCCCACGGCGTAAACTTTGAAGTGTGCGGAGATTTGCCGGCGTTATGGTCCGCGATTCGTTGCTTCAGGTCGGCCGTAGCGCCGGTATAAACCTGATCCGGAAAGCTGACGCTGCGGATGATGTAGACGTACCACATCGGTTCACCGGGTTGGCGCCGCGACGCCGGCCGCCGCGTTGACGGCGGAAAATCTACCAAGGAAAAACAATACGTCCACGCCTGTCGTTGCGCCGGGGACGCTTCGCCCTCGGCTAGCAAGACCGCGCCAAGCGTGCTCGCCCAAGCCAGACGAGCAAAGCCAAGGTCGGATGATCTGAAGTGGATTGATTTGGATTTTGCTGCAGCCCGTCGCGCGCCCTGCGGGCTGTGCCGGGCACGCTTCGCCTTCGGCTAGCGTGGCTGCGCCACGCGGAGCGATGGCGAGTTTGCTCAAAAGAGAAGAGAGCTGATTCGATGAGATGGAGTTGTTGAGTTCTGTGCCAGCCCGTCGCCGCCCTGCGGGCTATGCCGGGCACGCTTCGCCTTCGGCTAGCGTGGCTGCGCCACGCGTAGCCGAAGGCGAAGCGTGGTGGAGCCAGGCGGGATCGAACCGCCGACCTCTTGCATGCCATGCAAGCGCTCTCCCAGCTGAGCTATGGCCCCTTAACCGTGCGCGGCGGTGGGATTCGTCCGCGCAGGCATTCGTTGATCACATTCCGGCGACGATCTCAAGTCTCCTCGTCACCAGAAACGTCACCAATAATATCGGTGACGTCTTCGTCGCCTTCTTCCTCGTCGGCGATGAAGGTGGAATCGTCGTCGTCATCGTCTTCGATGGTGTCGTCGATCTCGATGTCGTCTTCGGATTCCGGCACCACGGCCTTGACCTTGCCGGTGTTCTCCTCGGCGTCGGCTTCTTCCAACGGCACTAATTCCTCGGCTTCGGCGGCTTCCGGCGCTTCGGCAGCAGCGGCAGCCGAAGCTGCGGCGGCGCGCGAGGCGGCGTCCGCACGGGTCCGCGGCGGCGGAATCGGCGCAATCGGCACGACCTCCCCAGTATAGGGCGAAATCACGGGGCTCTTGTTGAGGTCGTAGAACTTTTTGCCGGTCGTCGGGCAAATACGCTTGGTGCCGAGGTCGGATTTGGCCACTTGTGCAATCCTGGGAATTCTTGAAAAACGGTGCTTCACTTGGCTAGTTGCCACGCTGCTGTCAATAGCGCTCTGCACGAGGGCGACGGCATCGTGATGCGCGCAAGCCTTTTCGCAACCGACCGCGCCGGCGCAGAGGAACACAATCTTGACCCATTCAACTCACCCCGCCGGCCAGCCGAGCCCGCTCGAATCGCGCAAGTCCGCGTCGCTGACCGGCCGGGTGCGGGTGCCGGGCGACAAGTCGATCTCGCATCGCGCGCTGATTCTCGGCGCGCTGGCGGTCGGCGAGACAAGGATCAGCGGGCTGCTCGAGGGCGAGGACGTGCTCAACACCGCCAAGGCGATGCGGGCGCTCGGCGCCCAGGTCGAGCGCACCGGCGATTTTGCCTGGACGGTTCATGGCGTCGGCGTCGCCGGCTTCGCGCAGCCGGCCGCGGCGCTCGATTTCGGCAATTCCGGAACCGGCTGCCGGCTGGTGATGGGCGCCGTCGCCGGCTGTCCGATTCAAGCCACCTTCGACGGCGACGCCTCGCTGCGCTCGCGGCCGATGCGCCGGATCGTCGATCCGTTGGAACTGATGGGCGCGCGGGTCACTGATTGCCGCGACGGCGGCCGGTTGCCGCTGACCTTGGCCGGCGCCCGCGATCCGCTGCCGATCCTGTACCGCACCCCGGTGGCGTCGGCGCAGATCAAATCGGCGGTGCTATTGGCGGGGCTATCGGCACCCGGGGTCACCACGGTGATCGAGCAGGAGGCCAGCCGCGACCACACCGAATTGATGCTGAGCCATTTCGGCGCGCAGATCGTCACCGAAGCCGAGGGCGTACACGGTCGCAAGATCTCGCTGACCGGCCAGCCCGAACTCACCGGCGCGCCGGTGGTGGTGCCGGCCGATCCGTCCTCGGCGGCGTTTCCGATCGTCGCGGCGCTGATCGTGCCGGGCTCCGACATCGTGCTGACCGAGGTGATGACCAATCCGCTGCGCACCGGGCTATTCAAGACCTTGCGCGAAATGGGCGGCTCGATCGAAGAGAGCGAGGTCCGCGGCGACGCCGGCGAGCCGATGGCCCAGTTCCGGGTGCGTGCCTCGCAGCTCAAGGGCGTCGAGGTGCCGCCGGAGCGCGCGCCGTCGATGATCGACGAATATCTGGTGCTGGCGGTGGCCGCCGCCTTCGCCGAGGGCACCACGCGGATGCGCGGCTTGAAGGAATTGCGGGTCAAGGAGAGCGACCGGCTGGAGGCCACCGCGGCAATGCTGCGCGTCAATGGCGTTGCGGTGGAAATCGACGGCGACGATCTGATCGTCGAAGGCCGCGGCCATGTACCCGGCGGCGGGCTGGTCGCCACCCATATGGATCACCGCATCGCGATGTCGGCGCTGGTGATGGGGCTCGCCGCGGACCAGCCGGTGACGATCGACGACACCGGCTTCATCGCCACCTCGTTCCCGGACTTCATTCCGATGATGCGCCGGCTCGGCGCGGAGTTCGGCTGAGCACTGAGTGTTGGTCCCGTGCCCCGGACGCGGTGCACCGCGCCGCTCTCGCGGCGTGGTGCGCTGCTGAGCCGGGGCCGTAACGGAACGCAGCGCTTGCAATGGTCCCGGCTCGCGTCGCAGCGCTTGCGCGCTGCTCCGCGTCCGGGACACGATGCTCTAAATGAATTCACGCGCGGTCATTCCGGGGCGCGAGAGCGAAGCTCGAGCGAACCCGGAATCTCGCAACGGGCGTGAGTCTTTCCCCAGCGGCAAGATTCCGGGTTCGCTCGCCCAAGAGGGCTCGCGCCCCGGAATGACGTCGCGTTGTGGAGACCCGGCCCCGCCTACGCCGCCTCGATCGGCACCCGCCCGGCCAGCGTGTCGGCGTCGCGCTGCACGGCGGTCAGCGCCGCCTCGAGCTGGGTGCTGATCGCCGCGCGGTCGGCGTCGGCGCCCACCGTGATCGGCTCGCCCCAGCGCACCACGATCCTGGAGAACGGCTTCGGCAGGAACAGCCGGTCCCAGCTCTTGAACACCACCGCGCGCTGCGGGCTGATCGACACCGGCAGGATCGGCAGCCCGGTCAGCCGGGCGAGATCCAGAACGCCGTCGTTGACGTGCATCCGCGGTCCGCGCGGGCCGTCCGGGGTGACGAACAGGCAATGGCCGTCGCGGCCGAACCGCATCAATTCGCGCACCGCGCGCATGCCGCCCTTGGAGCTCGATCCGGTGACGGTCTCGATGCCGAAGATCGCGCCGATCTTGGAGATGATGCGGCCGTCGCGATGGCCGCTGATCAGCGCCTTCAGCGCCTTGTCTTCCATGCACAGCATCGGCAGCATGATCAGCCGGCCGTGCCACATCGCCATGATGTAGGGTCCCGGAACCGGCGGTCGCGGCCGGTCGAATTTGGCCGTCCAGGTCACGATCTGGAAATACGCCGCCAACGGGTAGCTGATGGTGGTCTGGAACGCATCCGAGCGCAGGATCCGTTTGATGAAAGCGGGCGTAGCCATCGAAATATCCACCAGGAAGATGGCAGCGTCGCAGGGCGTGAGCCGCCGCGCCGTCTGCGAGGTCTTTGGGAGGCGGCTTATACGTGCCGCCAGCCGGCTTGCAAACGACCCGACGCGGTCGCCGCGGCTTGAAACTTCGCCCTTGGCGGTGTTGAAGGTGGCCGGCGCCGCGCCCTTTTTGCGAAGAAGGCGGCCGCAGGAAAGCAGGATCAGCATGATTATCGCCATCGACGGACCGGCCGCCTCCGGCAAGGGCACGCTCGGCAAGCGGCTCGCGGCGCATTACGGCTACCGTCATCTAGATACCGGCGTGATCTACCGCGCGGTCGCCAAAGCGCTGCTGGACCAGGGCGCCAACCTCACCGACGAGGCCCGCGCCGTTGCGGCGGCCGAGGCGCTCGATCCGGACAGCTTCAGCGATCCGGCGCTGAAGTCGCAAACCGTCGGCGAGGCCGCCTCGGTGGTGTCGGCGCTGCCGCGGGTCCGTGCCGCGCTGGTCGCCTTCCAGCGCCAGTTCGCCGCCACCCTGCCGGGCGCGGTGCTGGACGGCCGCGACATCGGAACCGTGATCTGCCCGGACGCCGACGTGAAGATTTTCGTCGTCGCCGATGCCGGCGTCCGCGCGCATCGTCGCACCCAGGAAGCGCTGGCGCGCGGCGAGGCCGCCGACGAGGCGCAGGTGCTGGCGGATATTCTCAAGCGCGACGAGCGCGACAAGAACCGCGCCGCGGCGCCGTTAAAAGCCGCAGACGATGCGCACTTGCTCGATAACTCGCATTTGGATATAGAAAGTGGCGTCCGGGCCGCCATCGACATTGTCGAGGCCGTTCGAGCGGGCCGGCAGAGTCGCCCTTGAACTTCTCTGACACGGGCGTATGTTCCGGGTCATGGCAGAAAGCGCCGAAATCGAACGTATTGCTCGCGACGTCGTCAACGCGCACACGGTGATGAACGCGGTGACGTCCGTGATATCGCGGCCGTCAGTCGATTGGACGGACGACCCGATCATTGAAATCAACGTTGTGGTCAGGCCTGAAGCGGAGACTGCCCTGCTGAAGGGTGAAACGCCGCTGAACATCCTGACACGCATATCCGATCAATTGATCGGACTCGGTGAGCATAGGTTCCCGATCATCCACTACGCGACGACCGCGGACATGGAAGCTGTCAATGACGCTTCCGAACCCTGACCACTACCTCGATCAGGCGGAACATCTCATCACCTTGTCTAACGCACGGCAGGCAGATCTTCGGCGAGCCGTATCGACGGCCTATTACGCGGTGTTTCATGCCGTGATGAGGGCGGCGGCGGACACCTATATCGGATCGACCAATCGAAACACCGCCGAGTATGCACTCGCTTACCGTCAGATTGACCATGCTGGCCTGAAAAGTGTCTGCGAATATTGCATGAATCCCTCTTTCGCGGTCGGGGCTCAGCCGTTTAAATTTGGACCTGACCTCCGCGCGTTCGCAGCGGCGGTGCTTGAATTGCGTGGCCTCCGACACCGGGCGGACTACGATCCGGCGCTGTATCTATACGTTCTGGATGTGCGCACCGTTATCGCGACAGCGCGGGACGCTCTTAATCGTTTCCGCAGCCTAGCCTATGACCAGCGGCGAGTTCGGCGCACTTGCTCGATAACTCGCATTTGGATATAGAAAGTGGCGTCCGGGCCGCCATCGACATTGTCGAGGCCGTTCGAGCGGGCCGGCAGCGGGTCTGAGATTTTCCCGGGAATTGGGACACTCAGGCGAAACCGTTGCCGTCATTGGAGGAAAGCCCGCTCCAGGTCGCGTGTGTGGTGTTGAACTGATAGGATCACGACCTTAGATTTTCGAGGTTGGTCCGCCGTGTTCAGGCCCCGGATCGTCTTTGGAATTTCTAAAAACCACCGTATCGATCGTGCAGGCATGCTGCCGGCCCGCTTTGCCATTCAGCAAGCGGTCGCCAAAGGGCGCGGACCTTTGGCACTTCACGCCCGATACGCCCTCAACCGATAAGCCGGCGACACCCGCATCTGGAGAACAAATGGCTTCGACTGCTTCCTATAATCCTTCCCGCGACGATTTTGCCGCGATGCTCGACGAGTCCTTCGCCGGCGGCAATCTGCAGGAAAGCTCTGTCATCAAGGGCATTGTTGTTGCGATCGAGAAGGACATGGCCGTCATCGACGTCGGCCTGAAGACCGAAGGCCGCGTGGCGCTGCGCGAATTCGCCGGCCCCGGCAAAGACAGCGAACTCAAGGTCGGCGACACCGTCGAGGTGTTCCTCGACCGGATCGAGAATGCGCTCGGCGAAGCCGTGCTGTCGCGCGACAAGGCGCGCCGCGAGGAAAGCTGGGGCAAGCTCGAGAAGGCCTTCAACAATAACGAGAAGGTCCACGGCGTCATCTTCAACCAGGTCAAGGGCGGCTTCACCGTCGACCTCGACGGCGCGGTGGCGTTCCTGCCCCGCTCGCAGGTCGACATCCGCCCGATCCGCGACGTCGCGCCGCTGATGAACAACTCGCAGCCGTTCCAGATCCTCAAGATGGATCGCCGCCGCGGCAACATCGTGGTGTCGCGCCGCACGGTTCTCGAAGAGACCCGCGCCGAGCAGCGCCAGGAACTGGTGCAGAACCTCGAAGAAGGTCAGGTGATCGACGGCGTGGTCAAGAACATCACCGATTACGGTGCGTTCGTCGACCTCGGCGGCATCGACGGCCTGTTGCACGTCACCGATATCGCCTGGCGCCGGGTCAATCACCCGACCGAGGTGCTGACCATCGGCCAGACCGTCAAGGTCAAGATCATCAAGATCAACCACGAGACCCACCGCATTTCGCTCGGCATGAAGCAGCTGCTGGACGATCCGTGGCAGGGCATCGAGGCGAAGTACCCGCTGAACGCGCGCTTCACCGGCCGCGTCACCAACATCACCGACTACGGCGCGTTCGTCGAATTGGAGCCGGGCATCGAAGGCCTGATCCACGTCTCCGAAATGTCGTGGACCAAGAAGAACATGCACCCCGGCAAGATCGTTTCGACCTCGCAGGAAGTCGAAGTGCAGGTCTTGGAAGTCGATTCGGTCAAGCGCCGGATCTCGCTCGGTCTCAAGCAGACCATGCGCAATCCGTGGGAAGTGTTCGTCGAGAAGTATCCGGTCGGCGCCACCGTCGAAGGCGAAGTCAAGAACAAGACCGAGTTCGGACTTTTCTTGGGTCTCGACGGCGAAGTCGACGGCATGGTGCATCTGTCCGACCTCGACTGGAAGCAGCCGGGCGAGCAGGTGATCGACAACTTCAAGAAGGGCGACATGGTCAAGGCCATCGTCCTCGACGTCGATGTCGAGAAGGAGCGCATCTCGCTCGGCGTCAAGCAGCTCGAAGGCGACCCCTTCGCCGAGCCGGGCGACGTCAAGAAGGGCGCGATCGTGACCTGCGAAGTGCTGGACGTGAAGGAATCGGGCATCGACGTGCAGATCGTCGGCACCGACTTCAACACCTTCATCAAGCGCTCCGAGCTCGCGCGTGAGCGTTCCGATCAGCGCGCCGAACGTTTCGCCGTTGGCGAGAAGGTCGACGCCCGGGTGATCCAGTTCGACAAGAAGGCCCGCAAGGTCCAGGTGTCGATCAAGGCGCTCGAAGTCGCCGAAGAGAAGGAAGCCATCGCGCAATACGGGTCTTCGGATTCGGGAGCGACGCTGGGCGACATTCTCGGCACCGCGTTGAAGCAGCGCGACAAATAAGCTTCGACAAGGTCGAAGTTGGATCGAGGGCCCCGGGAAACCGGGGCCTTTTTTCGTGGGTTGAGCAGCCGCATTGCGACGTGTTCGGCCGCCGCTCAAAGGTCGGCGTGCCCCGGACAAAGCGCATCACGCCGCCCTTGCGGCGTGATGCGCTGCAGAGCCGGGGCCGTCACGGATGCTGCCTTCGGAACGGTCCCGGTTCTGCGGAGCAGCGCTTCGCGCTGCACCGCGACCGGGACACGAGGCCTGGTCATGGGGCCGCACCTTGTTTTCTTCATATTGGGTTGCAATTGATGTAATCGGGACACGATCGATCAACGGTCCGGATGGACAACCGTGACGGTCGCTGCTGGAGAATTTTCGATGTCGTTTGATTCCGATGTGATCGTCGACCGCCGCAGGATGCGCCGCAAGCTGACGTTCTGGCGCGTGGCGGCGGCGCTGGTCGCCATTGCGGCGGTGATTGCGGTGGGCTCCGCGGCGGTGCCGTCGGGCGCGTTGGCGCCGAGCGCCGGGGCGATCGCCCGCGTCAAAATCGACGGCCTGATCCGCAGCGACGCCGACCGCGTCGAAGCTTTGGAGCGGCTGGAAAAATCCGCCGCCGCCGCGGTCGTCGTGCACATCAACTCGCCGGGCGGCACCACCGCCGGCTCCGAGCAGCTTTACGACGCGCTGGTGCGGCTCAAGGCCAAGAAGCCGCTGGTGGTGGTGGTCGAGGGCCTGGCGGCCTCCGGCGGTTACATCGCGGCGATCGCGTCGGATCATATCGTGGCGCAGCAGAGCTCGCTGGTCGGGTCGATCGGCGTGCTGTTTCAGTTTCCCAACTTCACCGAATTGCTGAAGACCGTCGGCGTCAAGGTCGAGGAAGTGAAGTCGTCGCCGCTGAAGGCCGCGCCGAACGGCTTCGAGCCGACCAGCCCGGAAGCCCGCGCCGCGCTGGAGTCGCTGGTGAAGGATTCCTACGCCTGGTTCCGCGGCCTGGTGCAGCAGCGCCGCGGCATGGACGCAGCGCAACTCGAAAAAGTCGCCGACGGCCGGGTGTTCACCGGGCGTCAGGCGGTCGACCTCAAGCTGATCGATCAGCTCGGCGACGAGAAGACCGCGATCGCCTGGCTGGTCGCGGAAAAGAAGGTCAAGGCCGACCTGCCGGTGCGCGACTACAAGCTCGAGCCGCGGTTCGGCGACCTCACCTTCTTGCGCGCTGCGGCGTCGATCACCCTCGACGCGATGGGCCTGAACGCGGTGGCGCGGCAGATCGAGCGCGCCGGCGTGGTGCAATCGGTCGAGCAGCTCGGCCTGGATGGCATGCTGGCGCTGTGGCAGCCGGCGGGATCGAACTGATCTCGGCGAGGCCGCCGCGTCGCGCGGCGTGCAAGCCGCGCAAGGGGTGTCGCGATGCCGTTTTCGGCACAGACCTAGTGATTTCCACGCCCTCTGATTTCATTTAGCGTCTTGACAGTCCAAGGTATTTTCACGGAAATGGCGATCCGCACCCACGGGCCCCAGTCTCGATGATCAAATCCGAACTCGTTCAGCGCATCGCCGAGCACAACCCGCACCTCTATCAGCGGGACGTCGAGAATATCGTCAACGCGATCCTCGACGAGATCGTAGCGGCTCTGGCGCGCGGCGACCGCGTCGAGCTTCGCGGCTTCGGTGCGTTTTCGGTCAAGCATCGGCCGGCCCGCGCCGGGCGCAATCCCCGCACCGGCGCCCATGTGCCGGTCGACCAAAAGAGCGTACCGTTCTTCAAGACCGGCAAGGAAATGCGCGAACGGTTGAACCGTGACAGCGGAGCGCCAGACACCGGCGCGTAGCGCGGTTCGGCAGCCTTCAAGGCGAGAGAGACCATGCAGAAATTCCTGACGGCCTTGGTTCTGATTCCGCTCGGACTGATCATCTTCGTGTTTGCGCTCGCCAACCGCCAGTTGGTGACGGTGTCGCTCGATCCGTTCGCCGGCAATGATCCCGAACTCGCGGCCACGCTGCCGTTGTTCGTTCTGTTGATCGGCGTGGCGATCCTCGGCGTGATCGCCGGCAGCACGGTGACCTGGCTGCGGCAGCGGCGCTGGCGCAAAGCGGCGCGCCGGCACCAGGCCGAGGCGATCGAGGCGCGGGCGCAGCTGACTGAGCTGCGCGCCAGCGTCGTTACCCCGCCCGCGGCCGAAGCCCAGCGGGCGCCGCGGCTGCTGCAGCTCGGTTCCGCCAACAGTTCGCGAGACAAGCAGAGCGCGACGTTGTAACACCCGCTCTCGAGCGCCTTGCCGATCGGCCAACCCGTGCTGCGAGACCATGCCCCTTGTCGTCAAAATTTGCGGCCTGTCCACCCGCGCGACGCTCGACGCGGCGCTGGCGGCTGGCGCCGACATGGTGGGCTTCGTGTTCTTTGCGGCCTCGCCGCGGCATGTCGATCTCGCGCAGGCGCGCGAGCTCGGTGACGCCACCGCGGGTCGCGCCGCCAAGGTCGCGCTGACCGTCGATGCCGACAATGCGCTGTTCGAAGGCGTGATCGCGGCGCTGCGGCCGGACATTCTGCAGCTGCACGGCCATGAATCGGTGGCGCGGGTCGCCGAGATCCGCCGGACCTTCGGTCTGCCGGTGATGAAAGTGCTCGGCGTCGCAACGCCGGCCGATCTTGCGCCGTTACCTGATTATGCGGCGGTCGCCGACCGCATCCTGTTCGACGCGCGGCCGCCGAAAGGTGCCAGCCGTCCCGGCGGGCTCGGCGCGGTGTTCGACTGGACGCTGCTACGCGACCTCGATCTGGCGCGGCCGTTCATGGTGTCCGGCGGCCTCACCGCCGATAACGTCGCCGAAGCGGTGCGCATCACCCGCGCCGGCGGCGTCGATATTTCCTCGGGCGTCGAAACCGCCCCCGGCGTCAAGGATCCCGATCTGATCCGCGCCTTCATTCGCGCCGCGCGCGCCTCGCAAGAGTTGATGATCTGATGACTTCGCAGCTGCCAAACTCGTTTCGCTCCGGCCCCGACGAGCGCGGGCATTTCGGCATTTTCGGCGGACGCTTCGTCGCCGAGACCCTGATGCCGCTGATCCTCGATCTGGAAAAGGCCTATGCGGACGCCAAGGCCGACCCTTCGTTTCAGCGCGAGATGGACGGCTATCTGAAGGACTATGTCGGCCGGCCGTCGCCGCTGTATTACGCCGAGCGTCTCACCGAGCACCTCGGCGGCGCCAAGATCTACTTCAAGCGCGAGGAGCTCAACCACACCGGCTCGCACAAGGTCAACAACGTGCTCGGCCAGATCATGGTGGCGCGGCGGATGGGCAAGAAGCGCATCATCGCCGAGACCGGCGCCGGTCAGCACGGCGTCGCCACCGCGACCTTGTGCGCGCGGTTCGGCCTGGAATGCATCGTGTTCATGGGCGCGGTCGACGTCGAGCGGCAGCAGCCCAACGTGATCCGGATGCAGATGCTCGGCGCCAAGGTGGTGCCGGTGCAGGCCGGCGCCCGCACGCTGAAGGACGCCATGAACGAGGCGCTGCGCGACTGGGTCACCAACGTCAGCGATACCTTCTATTGCATCGGCACGGTGGCGGGGCCGCATCCCTATCCGATGATGGTGCGCGACTTCCAGTCGATCATCGGCGCCGAGACCAAGGCGCAGATGCAAGCCGCCGAAGGCCGGCTGCCGGATTCGCTGGTCGCCTGCATCGGCGGCGGCTCTAACGCGCTGGGGTTGTTTCATCCGTTCCTGGACGATCCCACCGTGGAGATTTTCGGCGTCGAGGCCGCGGGCCATGGCTTGACGCAATTACACGCCGCCTCGATCGCCGGCGGTCGCCCCGGCGTATTGCACGGCAACCGCACCTACCTGTTGATGGACGAGGACGGCCAAATTCAAGAAGGCCATTCGATTTCCGCCGGCTTGGACTATCCCGGCATCGGTCCGGAGCATTCCTGGCTGCACGAGACCGGCCGCGTGACTTACCTCAGCGCCACTGACCATGAAGCGCTGGCCGCGTTCCAGCTGCTGTCGCGGCTGGAAGGCATCATCCCGGCGCTGGAGCCGGCGCACGCCATCGCCAAGGTGATGGAGCTGGCGCCGAAGCGGCCGAAGGATCACCTGATGGTAGTCAACCTCTCCGGCCGCGGCGACAAGGACATCCCGCAGGTCGCGGAGATTCTGCAGGCCGCGCAGAAATGAGGAGCTTGGTTCTCCGATTGGCCCCCTCACCCGACCGGCGTCGCTTCGCTCTGCCGGTCGACCTCTCCCCGGTGGGGAGAGGTGAAGAGTTGCCGCCGACTCGGCGTGTCGCCGCCGCGCGGCGTCGCGTTGAGACGGCAAACGAAGCGATGCCACTTGCTCACCTCTCCCCGGCGGGGAGAGGTCGGATCGCTCTTGCGATCCGGGTGAGGGGGCATCAGACCTCCGGCAGCGTCGCCTCGATCATCTGCAAGACGCCTTCAAGATTGTCGTACACGTCGATGTTGGTGACGCGAACGACATGGAAACCGCAATCTTCCAGCGCGCGGGTGCGGTGGGCGTCGCGCTTGACCGCGTCGGCTTCGCTATGCGTCACGCCGTCGACCTCGACGACGAGCTTGCCGTCCAATGTGACAAAATCCACGACGTACGGCCCGATCGGGTGCTGCCGGCGAAACTTCCAGCGCGACAGCCGACGGTTGCGCAGTGCTTGCCAGAGCTTGGCTTCGGGGCTGGTCTGCGCGGAACGCAGTTGTCTGGCTCTCGCCTTGAACTTGTCCATCCCTTTCACCGGGCTGCTTGGCAGCCGGCCTCTCCCTGACCAGCAGAGGCATAGCATATCCGGCGCAACATCATGACCACCCGCATCGACACCCGTTTCGCCGAGCTGCAGAAGCAAGGCCGCGCCGCCTTCGTCACCTTCCTGATGGCCGGCGATCCCGATCTCGACACTTCGCTCGCGCTGATCAAGGCGTTGCCCAAGGCCGGCGCCGACATCATCGAGATCGGCATGCCGTTCACCGATCCGATGGCCGACGGCCCGGCGATCCAGGCCGCCGGCTTGCGCGCGCTGAAGGCCGGCACCACGCTGAAGAAGACGCTGGCTCTGGTGCAGGCGTTCCGCCGCGACGACGACGCCACGCCGCTGGTGCTGATGGGCTACTACAATCCGATCTACATCTACGGCGTCGACAAATTCCTGGTCGATGCCAAGAAAGCCGGCGTCGACGGGCTGATCATCGTCGACCTGCCGCCGGAGGAAGACTCCGAACTGTGCCTGCCGGCGATGCAGGCCGGGTTGAATTTCATCCGGCTGGCGACGCCCACCACCGACGACAAGCGGCTGCCGGCGGTGTTGGCGAACACCTCGGGCTTTGTCTATTACGTCTCGATCACCGGCATCACCGGCTCGGGAAGTGCTGATTCCGCCGTGGTCGGCGAGGCCGTGGAGCGGATCAAGCGCCACACCAAGCTGCCGGTCTGCGTTGGCTTCGGCATCCGCACCCCGGAGGCGGCCCGCGACATCGCCCGCCACGCCAATGGCGCGGTGGTCGGCTCAGCGCTGGTCGACGCACTCGCCAAGAGCCTCGACAACGACGGCCGGGCCACCGCTTCCACGGTCGGCGCCGTCACCGAGCTGGTCAGGTCGCTCGCCAACGGCGTCCATGCGGCGCAGCAGGCGGCCGAATAGCCACAATTGCGGCGGACCAAGGGTCCACCAAGGTGCGGGTTGCCGGGCGTGGCCCGGGCCGCCATATAGACAGCGCGCCGTCCGCGACCGGAGGCGCCTCCCGGATAGCAGCGACGCCCGGATACAAGCGACGCGGAGTGCATCATGAATTGGCTGACCAACGTCGTTCGCCCCAAGATCCGTAACATCCTGCGTCGCGAGACGCCGGAGAACCTGTGGATCAAATGTCCGGATTCCGGGCACCTGGTGTTCTACAAGGACGTCGAAGCCAACCAGTTCGTGATTCCCGGCTCCAACTACCACATGCGGATGGGGGCCGCGGCGCGGCTGAAATCGATCTTCGACAATGAGACCTGGTACGACATCGCGCTGCCCGAGGTCACACCCGATCCTTTGAAATTCCGCGACGAACGCAAATACGTCGATCGCATCAAGGATGCCCGCGCCAAGACCGGCATGAACGACGCCATCAAGGTCGGCTACGGCAAGCTCGAGGGCGCCGCAGTCGTGGTCGCGGTGCAGGATTTCGACTTCATGGGCGGCTCGCTCGGCATGGCCGCCGGCGAGGCGATCGTGCGCGGCATCGAGCTTGCGGTCGAGAAGCAATCGCCGTTCATCCTGTTCGCGGCCTCCGGCGGCGCGCGGATGCAGGAAGGCATCCTGTCGCTGATGCAGATGCCGCGCACCACGGTCGGCGTGCAGATGCTGCGCGACGCCAAGCTGCCCTATATCGTGGTGCTGACCAACCCGACCACCGGCGGCGTCACCGCGTCTTACGCCATGCTCGGCGACGTGCAGATCGCCGAACCCGGCGCGCTGATCGGTTTTGCCGGTGCCCGCGTCATCGAACAGACGATTCGCGAGAAGTTGCCCGAAGGCTTCCAGCGCGCCGAATATCTCAAAGAGCACGGCATGATCGACATGGTGGTGCACCGCCACGACCTGAAGGCGACGCTGGGGCGGCTGTGCCGGCTGCTCACCAAGGCGCCGATGCCGGAAGTGATCGTGGAGCTTGAGCCGGAGCCCGAGCCGGTGGTGGCCGAGATCATTCCGCCGAGCTCCGACCTGCCGGCCCAGCCGCCGGCCCCGGTGGCCGCGCAAACGCCGGCGCCCGCCGCGCCCTCGGCGTGAGCGAAGGCGCAGCCGCACCGCTGACGCCATTGGCCGAAGTGCGGGCGCGGCTGGCCAAGCTGCACCCGCAGCGCATCGATCTCGATCTGGAGCGGATGCAGCGATTGCTGCAGCGGCTCGACCGTCCCGAGCGCAGCCTGCCGCCGGTGATTCACGTCGCCGGCACTAACGGCAAGGGCTCGACCCTGGCCTATCTGCGGGCGATCCTGGAGGCGAGCGGCCTGCGCGTTCACACCTACACCTCGCCATGGCTGGTGCGGCCCAATGAGAGCATCCGGCTCGGCCGGGTCGGCGGCGGCGTGCTGGTCGGCGACGACGAATTGGTTGCGGCGCTGCGCCATTGCGAAATGCTCAATGCCGGCCAGCCGATCACGCTGTTCGAGATCGAGACCGCCGCCGCGCTGCAGCTTTTCGCGCAACGTCGCGCCGATATTCTTCTGCTGGAAGTCGGGCTCGGCGGAAGGCTCGACGCCACCAATGTGATCGAGCGGCCGCTCGCCAGCGTGATCGCGCCGATCGGCATCGACCACACCGAATTTCTTGGGACCACGCTGGCGGCGATCGCCACTGAGAAGGCCGGCATCATCAAGCGCGGCAGCCCGGTGATCTGCGCCGAGCAGCCGGACCAGGCGATGGCGGTGATCGAAGCCGAGGCGCGGCGGCTGCACGCGCCGCTGCACGCCGCGGGGCAACATTGGCATGTCGGCATCGAGCGCGGCCGGCTGGTCTATCAGGACGACCGGGGCCTCATGGATCTGGTTGCGCCAAAACTGTTCGGCCGGCATCAGTTCGACAATGCCGGGCTGGCGATCGCCACGCTGCGCGCGATCGAGACGCTGCGGATCGATCACGCCGCCTATGAGGCCGGCGTCGCCGGCGCCGAATGGCCGGCGCGGATGCAGCGGCTAAGCGCCGGCACTGTGGTGGATGCGGCGCCGCAGGGCTGCGAGGTCTGGCTCGACGGCGGTCACAATGCCGACGGCGGCCGGGTCGCTGCGGCGGCGCTCGGCGATCTCGAGGAGCGGGTGTCGCGCCCCTTGGTGGTGATCGCCGGGATGATGGCCAACAAGGATGCCGAGGCGTTTCTCAGCAATTTCTCAGGACTGACCCGCCACATCATCGCGGTGCCGATTCCGAGCCGAGCTGACGCGATGCCGCCGGAGACGCTCGCGGATGCTGCGCGAAAACTCGGGCTGCGGGTCGAGATCGCGGACGGCGTCGCAGCGGCGCTGGCGTCGCTGCGCCGGCTCGCCTATGAAGTGCCGCCGCGGATTTTGATTGCCGGCTCGCTCTATCTCGCCGGCGAAGTGCTGGCGCAGAACGGCACGCCGCCGAAGTAACTCTTCATATTGGCTAGGTTTCTGGTGTTCCGGGCCAGGTGCGGGCGGCGCAAACCCATGCATTGCCGTCACCGCCCGCGAAAGCGGGCGGCCCAGTATTGCAGAGCGCAGCGGTTCAGCCGCAACGCTCCGGCGTACTGGATCCCCGCTTTCGCGGGGATGACGGCTTGGTGTGCAGCAGCGCAGTGCCCCCGCAAGCGCGGCGTCGTGCGCCGCGTCCGGGGTACGACCACCGCGAAGTCGATAGGTGAGGTTGCCGAACAAGGCACCCAAAACGAAAACGGCCCGCGCTGGCGGGCCGTCGCAACCAATCAAATCAGTGTCAGCTCACACCGCGGCGGAGATCCACTGCTGCAGCTTCTGCTTCGGCGCGGCGCCGACCTGGCGCGAGGCCATCTCGCCGCCCTTGAAGATCAGCAGCGTCGGGATCGACATCACGCTGTACTTCGACGCGGTCTGCGGATTCTCGTCGACATTGAGCTTGACGATCTTGACCTTCTCGCCGAGCGCGCTGGAAATCTCGTCCAGCGCCGGCGCGATCATGCGGCAGGGACCGCACCATTCGGCCCAGAAATCCACCACGACCGGACCCGCCGCGTTGAGAACTTCGGATTCGAAATCGGCGTCTGAAACCTTGCCAACGGCCATGGAATACCTCGTTTGAATGTTGGAGAGGCGCGTCGGGAATCGCGCCGGTAAGATGTCTAGCAACGTAAGAACGCGCCTGGGCAGGGTCAAGCACGCTCACGCGGACATGATGGCTGCCAGCCCTGCGTCCAGCGCGCTGTCAGAAATCTCCATGATTTCAGTGATTTCGGTCCAGATCAGGGCGGCCCGCAGGGTTCGCTCCGGGTATAACTTGGCAAGCACGGCGCGATACAGCGCGAGCTGCCGCAGATAGCCGGCCGGGGCTTCGGCCGGCGTGCGCGGCGGCGCCTGGTTGGTCTTGAAGTCGACCAGCAGCACCTCGGCGGGCGTCACCAGCAGCCGGTCGATCTGGCCGGAGACCAGCACGCTCTCGCCGCCGGGGCGGGCCAGCCGTCCGGCGATCGGCACCTCGGCGCGGCTGCCGGGGCCGAATAGCGCGGCGAGGCGCGGATCGTCGATCAGCGCCAGCACCGAGGCGGCCAGCGCGGTGCGGTCCTGTTCGGGCCAGGTGTCGTTGGTGGTGTTGCGCGCCAGATAGCGCGCGGCGGCCTCGGCGCGGCGCTCGCGCGGCAGATCCGGCAGCGACTGCAACAACCGATGCACCAACTGGCCGCGCTGCCGCGCCTGGGCGCGCGGGCCGCTGCCGTCCTCGGCACGGCTGCGGCGGCTGCCGGCATCGTCGGACGGCCGCAGCACCCGCTCGGCGGCGGGCGTCGGCGCGGCCGGCAGCCGTAACCATGCGGGCAGCGGCTCCGGCGTGGGCGCGTCCTTGCGGGCGGGCGCTTCGGCTTGAGCCTGCTCCGGCGCAAGATCCTCCGCGCGGCAATAGCGCTTCACCACGCCGTCCGGCGGCGGCACGGTCTGCATCGAAAGGCCCGAGCCTTCGAGGCCCTTGGCGATCAGGTCGTACCACGACAACGGCCGCACCTCGGCGCGGTTGCCGGGCTGGCAGCCGCCGACGATCAGCCGGTCGGCGGCGCGCGTCATCGCCACATACAAGAGCCGGCGATATTCGTCCTCGGTCTCGGCGATCATCGCCGCGCGGGCTTCGGCGACCACCGGGGGGTCGTCGGCCTTCTTGCCGGCCCATACCGCGACGCTTGGACCGTTCGGCGCGGCGTTGCCCTGCGGCAGATGCACCAGGTTGAGCCGCTGGCTATCCGCCGGCGATGAGGTGGTGTCGACCAGGAACACCACCGGCGCCTCCAGCCCCTTGGCGCCGTGCACCGTCATCACCCGCACCTCGTCGCGGGAGATTTCCATGTCGCGCTTCACCTCGGTGTCGGCGGCGCGCAGCCAGGCCATGAAGCCCTGCAGCGAGGCCGGTGCCTTGCGCTCATAGCCGAGCGCCAGTTCGAGGAATTCGTCGAGCGCGTCGGTCGCCTCATGGCCGAGCCGGCGCAGGATGCGGGCGCGACCGCCGTCGCCGCCGAGCAGCCAGGCGTAGAACGCGAACGGGGTTTTCGCGACATTGTCGGCGCAGTCTTGCAGCCGCCGATGCGCGGCTTTGAATTTCGCACCGTCCCCGGCGTGCGCCGCCAAGGCGTCGCGCAGGCTGCCTTTGCGCTGCCAGGCCAGCTTGAACAGCTCGTCGTCGTCGAGCCCGAACAGCGGGCTCTTCAGCGCCACCGCGAGCGCCAGATCGTCCTGCGGCAGCAGCAGCGCGTCGGCGAGATTCATCAGGTCGATGATCGCGATGTGCTCGGTCAGCTTCAGCCGGTCGGCGCCGGCGACCGGAATGCCGCCGCGCTTCAAGGCCTGGATGATGGCGTCGAACGCCTTGCCGCGGCGGCGCACCAGGATCAGCACGTCGCCATAGCGTAGCGCACGGCGATCGCCGCGAGGCCCGGTCTGCGTGCCGTTGCTGATCAATTCGGCGATCTCGGCCTGCACCCGTTGCGCAAGCTTCACCTCGGGGCTGGTCTCCGGCAGCGCGTCGAACGGCGCCCGCCAGCCTTCGATGTCCTGACGCTCGTCGGGCTGCTGCAATTCCCACAGATCGATCAGGCTGGGGCCGGCGTCGGCCAGCGATTCGTGGATCGGATAGGTGGTGTCGGCATGGATGCTGCGATAGATCGCCTGGTCGCGGAACACGTGATCGACCGATTGCAGGATCGCAGCACCGGAGCGGAACGAGTAGTTGAAGCTGATCGGATCGAACTTCAGCTCGGCGTTGCGGAAGCGGGTCTGCAGCGCGCCGCGCCGCAATGCGAATTCGCGTGGCGAGGCGCCCTGGAACGAGAAGATCGACTGCTTCTCGTCGCCGACCGCGAAGATCGTGCGCTTGACGTCGCGGGCGCCTGCGCCGGCGGTGAATTCCGAAATCAGGTGGTCGACGATGTCCCATTGCCGCGGGCTGGTGTCCTGCGCCTCGTCGATCAGCACGTGGTCGACGCCGCGGTCGAGCTTGTAGTGCACCCAGCCCGACGAAATCCGGTTCAGCATGTCGAGCGTCTTGTCGATCAGGTCGTCATAGTCCAGGAGGCCGCGATCCTGCTTCTGCCGCGCGTAGTTCGCCGCGACGTCGCTGGCGATCACCAGCAGCGCTTGGGTGCGCTCGCGCAGCGCCAGCGCGCGGCGGCGCTCCAATAGCGGGCCGATCCGCTCGCATTCGCGCTTCAGCGCCGCCACCAGATCGGGACGGGCCTCGGCGATTTTCTTGGTGGCCAGCGACTTGCGCGGGCTAAAATCCTTGGTCAGGAAGATCTGCAGATAGCGATCGATCTGGTCGTTGCCTGTAAGCGTCGCGGCCTGCCGCAGCCGTTCGGCCTGATCGCCGTCGGTCTTGCTGCCACCGTCCAGAATCGACGCGGCCTTTTCCCAGCGCGCCCGCGGCAGGTTCGGTCCGTCGATGATCTCCTGGTCGACCGCGGCGCAGCTGTCGTCGGGGGCAACGCCAAGCGCCGCGGAGAGCTGCGCCATCGCCGCCTCGGTGGAACCGGCGCGCGCAATCCAGGCCATGAACTTGTCGCGGCTGAAACAGGCGTCGCGCACCACGTCGCGAAACGTCACGTCGGCGGCGCTGGTCATCGCTACGGTCAAAGCTTTGCCGGCGGCGCTATGCGGCGCCTGCGCCGCCTGCAGCAGCACCGAGAGACTGGCGCGCTCCATCATCTCGGTCTGGTCGCGCTCGTCCAGCACCGCGAACCGCGCCGGCACATTGGCCTCGAACGGAAACTGTTGCAGCAGCCGGGTGCACAACGCGTGGATGGTCTGCACCTTGAGCCCGCCCGGTGTCTCCAGCGCGCAGGCGAACAATTCGCGCGCCCGCATCCGCGTTTTGGAGTCTGGTTGGGCGATGCCGGCGCTCTTGATCGCGGCGTCGAGATTGTCGTCGCTCAGCGTCACCCAATGCCCGAGCGTGCTGAACACCCGCTGCGCCATGTTGGCGGCGGCCGCCTTGGTGAAGGTGATGCAGAGGATCTTCTCCGGCGGCACGCCATTCAGCAGCAGGCGGATCACCCGCTGCACCAGCACGTGGGTCTTGCCGGAGCCGGCATTCGCAGAAACGAACACCGAGGCGGTCGGATCGGAAGCTTGCACTTGCCGCTCGGTGGCGGCGGGGGGAATCACGCGCCCGCTCATTGGCCGTCTCCGAGCCCGCCGGCCGCCGACCATTCCTTGATCCGCGCCAGATCGTCGTAGTGGCCGTAACGGTTGGCCCACATCGGCAGGTTCAGCGACGAGTAGGGCGTAGTTGCATCGTCGAATTTGCGGATCAGGGCTTCGAGCTTGGCGCGGGCTTCGCTCGCGGCATCGTCGGGGAATAGCGCCTCTTCAGTTCGGTCGCGTTTCAGTTCGAGGATTTTCTCCTCGCCCGGCGGGTTGTTGCCGCTGAGTTTGACGTAGACCAGTTCGCTCACCGAGGAGCCCGCGGCGATGCCGTCGAAGCCGCCTTCGCGCAGGATCGCGGCTTCCAGCGTCAATTGCGGCGACAGCCCCATCCGCACCTGCTTGCCGGTCGGCGGGCGGCCGGTCTTGTAGTCGAGGATCGCGAAGGTGCGGTCGGCGCGGCGCTCGATGCGGTCGGCGCGCGCCGAGAGGATGAAGCTGCGGGTAGCATCGAGCGGGATGCTAAGCGTGCCGCGGGTCTCGGCGTCGACATGGGCGACGTTGAGCCGGCGCTCGGTCTCCCAGGTGGCGAACCAGGATGCAATTCGCAGGAAGCGCGGCCACCACAGCGCGCGGGCCTCCGGGCGCTCCATCAGCGGCGCGAAATGCTTTTGCCCGATGGCGCGCAACGCGACGGCCGGATCGTCCGGCAGCGCCTGCGCGAAGACTTGCGTGAATTCGCCGAGCGACTCGTGGATCGCCGAGCCGCGATCCGCCGCCGACAGCGGCATGTCGACCGGGTCGAGCGGCGTGAGCTTGAGAATGAACTTGGCGTAGATGGTGTAGGGGTCGCGCAGCCAATCCTCGATCGCGGTGACCGACAATTGCAGCGGCCGGGCGTCGCGCGGCGGCCGCGGCATCGGCTGCGCGATCGGCACGACCTTGTCAGGGCGGTCGAGCGCGTGGGCGTAATCGAGATAGATCTGGCCGCGCGCCTCGGCGGCTTTCCAGCGTTCCGCGCCGGCCACCGCCTCCAGCCGATGCAGGAAGCGCGACGCCACTGCCGGCGCGCCGGCGACCTTGGCGGCGTGGCTGAGGATCACTTCGTCGGCGCCGAGCATCTGCGCGAAGTCGTGCGCGGAGAGCCCGATGCGGCGCTCCGGCAGATCGAGTTTCAGCTGATGCCGCATCGGCCGGCTCAGCCACGGATCGCTGCGCGGCGCCGGCGGCCAGATGCCTTCGACCAGCCCGCCGAGAATCACCCGGTCGCATTGCGTCAGCCGGGCTTCCAACGGGCCGAAGATCCGCAGCGCGACGCTTTCCGCTTCCGGGCGGCGCACGACGCGGTCGGCGAACGCGGTCTGGAATAATTCCGGGTAGTCGCCGGGCTGCGCCACAAGCCCGCTCGCCTTCGGCAGATCCTCGAACGCGGATTCCAGCGCGGAGCCCTGCGGGCCGTCGAACGCCGCTGCAAAACCATCGTCGTCGCGGGAGAGGGCGGTGACGACGGCGCGATGTTGCTTGGCGAGTTCGGAAAAATCCAACGGCTGATTGGCATCGAGCGCTTCCAGCGGCGCCAGCGCGCTTTGCAATTCGCCGATCAGCGCCTGCGCGCGATCGAGCGCCTCATCGCGCAGCCGGGCGCGCGGCTCGGAGCCGTGCAGCATCGAGGTCTCGCGGTGGCGCAGTTTGCCGAGTTCGTCGCGGAAGCGGGCGAAGTCACGCGCGAGGCCCGCGCTGCCGGCGGCGGGGCGGGTGCCGCGCAGCACCGCCTGCTCCAAGGTCTCGACCGCGTCGCGCCAGAAGCCGGCGGCCTGACCGAGCCGCAGCAGCGGATGCTTCAACAGCGCCAGCAGGGTTGCCGGCTCGAGCTGCGCGGTGGCAGCCATCGCGGCGAGGCGTGCGAAAATGCCGTGCGGGGTGTCGATCAGGGCGTCGCCGCCGGAATCGTCGAACGGCAGCTTCCAGCGGCCCAACGCCGCCATCACCCGCCGCGCCAGCGCGCGGTCCGGCGTCACCAGCGCGGCCGACTTGTTCAGCTCGCGCGCTTGCCGCATCGCCACCGCGATCGCCAGCGCTTCCATCTCCGGATTGTCGGCGGAGATCACCGCCAGCTCAGTCATGCCGGCGGCGATGTTCTGCTCGACCGCGGGCTCGGCGAGGCGCTGGTGCCATTGCGCGGTGGCGTTCGATGGTCGCATCGCCTCGGAGACCAGCAGCTCGCGGCCGCGCGGCGCCGGCTCGCCGAGCGGAACGACGTCGCGGCGTTCGATGCCGAAGGTCTCAAGCAAGGCATGCAGCGCGAATTGCGGATGGTTCGACGACGGCGGCGTGGAGGCCTTGCCGGCGGCGTCGCGGGTGCCGCCGATCTTTTGCCAGGCGTCGTCGTCAAGATCGGTGTCGAGCCCGGGCAGCACCACCGCGCCCTGCGGCAGCGCGGCGATGGCGCGGAGAAACCGCGCGGTCGCCGGCATCGAGCCGGTGGAGCCGGCGGCGATCACCGGGCCGGAATGATGCGCGGCGAGCCGCTTGGCTTCCGCGTCGATCAAAAGATCGCGCCGCGCCGCCGGCTCGATCAGCTGGTTGTCGGCGAGATAGGCCGGCCAATAGTCGCGGGCGATCTTCAGAAAATCCAACGACAGCTGCCAGTATTGGTCCAACTCGTCCGGCACCAGCCCGTCGAGCTGCGCCCAATCGACCTTGCGGGTCACCATGTCGTCCATCAGCCGCGCCAGATCGCCGGCCAGCGCCAGCGCCGAGGCCGGGCCGCCGACCACCAGCGGCGCCAGCTCCTTGCCCCACGCCGCGACCAGTCGCGCCAGGATCAGCCGGCGGTCGAGTTCGGCGAGGTTCGGCGGAATCTCCAGTGACGCGCTGCCTTCGAACGGCTCGGCGTCTTCGGCGAACGCCAGTTCGTCCTCGTCGATGCCGCCGAGCGCGACGATCCGCGGCAGCAGCACCGCGTCGCTCTGCAGCACGTCGAGAAAGATCTCACGCGCCATCCGCCCGGCGCGCCGGGTCGGCAGATACAGCGTGGCTTCGGCCAGCCGCCGAGGATCGGCGCGGGCGTCGAAGCCCGGCAGCAGCCGGCCCTCGACCAGCGCGGCAATCAGCGTGCGCAGGAACGGCGCCGAGGCCGGAATATTGAAAACGCGCATGAAGATCCCGATTCGCCGAGCGGCTGCATCATGCCACGCGCCGACGCGCGGCGGGAGTGCCGCCGGCCGGTGGCTGCATTGCCCGGGGCTGCATGGCCGCGCGGCGGTCATCCTTCGAGGCGCGCCACGAAGCGCCGTACATTTGGTGGCGCCGGTTCCGGCGCGCACCTCAGGATGACGGCCCGTTGTGTGATTTCATAAGAGGTTCAACATCTTCGCCGTCATCCTGAGGAGCCCGGCGAAGTCCGCAAGCACGAAGTCGGGCGTCTCGAAGGATGCGCCCGAAACGCGTCAGACCACGCTGCTGGCGAGATAGGCGCGTTCGGCGGTCTGGATCGCGTCCGGGGTGCCGACATGCATCCAGACGCCGTCGAGCCGCAGGCCGAACAGCCGGCCTTGTTCGCTGACGCGGTCGAAGATCCGGGTCAGCGGAAACTCGCCCTGCGGCGCCTCGGCGAACAGCTGCGGCGACATGATCGCCACGCCCGCATAGACGAACGGCACCACTTCGAGCTCCTTGCGCTTGCGCAAGGTGCCGTCCGGCGCCATCGCATAATCGCCGCTGCCGCTATAGCCGATGGAATTGGCGGTCGCCGCCATCAACAGCAGGATGTCCATCCGCTCGGGGTCGAAGGTCGCGGCGAGCCGCGCCAGGTTCGACTGCGCGCCGTCGATCCACATGGTGTCGGCGTTGAGATGAAAGAACGGCGTGGCGCCGAGCAAGGGCAGCGCTTTGACCACGGCGCCGCCGGTGCCGAGCACCGCATCGCGCTCGTCGGAAATCAGCACCCGCGGCTGCTTGCGGCCGGCGACGTGGTCGATGATCTGGTCGGGCAGATAGTGCACGTTGACCACGGCCTCGGCGACGCCGGCTTCGGCCAGGCGGTCGAGCACGTGATCGAGCAGCGGCTTGCCGGCGACGCTGACCAGCGGCTTCGGGATGGTGTCGGTGATCGGCCGCATTCGCAGGCCAAGCCCGGCGGCGAGGATCATGGCTCTGTCTGGCTTGACGGACATCGACGCTCTCGACTGCAAGGGTCTTTTCGGATTCGCTGCGGATCAGTTTAACACGCAATCCAGCGGCGTTGCATCCGGGCCGGCGTTCGGCCTGTCCGCAATAATGGTCGGCGATGACGGCTATACGACGTCGCCGCGGCCGCACGGTGGCGGCGACCGATCGCTCGTCAGGGTGCGACGGTCTGCGGCTTGCCGCGGTCGGCGGCGCGCTTCTTCTTGTCGCTCGGGCGCAGGAAATTGACGCCGATCTGGTCGCCGTTCACCCAGGTCAGTTCGCAGCGGCGATAGGCCAGCCCGGTCGACGACAGCAGCAGGAAGAACTCCTTGAGGTTGAGTCCTTCCACCGAGCCCTCGATGCTGAGCTTGGCGCCGATTTCGGAGACGTCTTCGACCTTGCAGGCCCGGCGCCAGGTGCCGTCGATCGCCATCATGTGGGCATCGAGCCCGCGTTCGAACACCACACGCGTGCCTTTGCGGCGCTCCGCAGCAGCCATGGTCTCCTCCTCCGTCCGCACAGCATCGCATCCCCGCCACGGCAGGGTATCGACCAAGACTACCGGGCGGTCGGCTAATAACTGGTAAAGATACCTGGCTCAGGTCGGCGGCGGCACGTGGGCTTTGTACCAGTCGCGCAGCGGCGCCAGCTTCGGATGCGCCAGCGAGCGGTTGAGATAGGTCCAGATCCGCGGCAGGTGGCGCAGATAATGCGGCTTGCCATCGCGGCTATTCAGCCTGGCGAAAGTGCCGAGCAGCCGGGTGTTGCGCTGCGCCGACATCACCGCATAGATCTCGGCGAAGGCGACCGCATCGAAGCCGGCGTCGGCGGCGCGCCGCGCCTTGATGTAGCGCGCCAATAGCGCCAGTTCGAGCGCCTCCGGGACATCAAGCCGGGCATCCTGCAGCAACGACACCAGGTCGTAGGCCGCGGGTCCCAGCACGGTGTCCTGAAAATCGATCACCCCGACCTTGGCGATGCCCTCGCGCTCGTCGAGCCAGATCAGGTTCGGCGAATGGAAGTCGCGCAGCACCCAGGTGGTCGGCTCGGACTCGTGCGGCGCGAGCAGGGCGCGCCACATCGCGATGAACTCCTCGCCCAGTTCTCGTGTCGGCGTGACGCCGCGGTCGGGCAGATACCATTCCGGCATCAGGCCGATTTCGATCAGCATCGCGTCGACGTCGAAGCGCGGAATCACATAGTCGGCGTGCGGCGACAACGGCAGCGTATCCGGCAGCGGCTCACGATGCAGCTCCGCCAGCATGTCGGTCGCGGCCTGGTAGCGCTCGGCGATCGGCGCCGGCGGCTCGCCCGCCAGGAAACTCTCGCTGTCGAAATCCTCGGTGATCAGAAAGCCGGCGTCGAGGTCGGCGTGATGGATCGCCGGCGCAGAGAAGCCGCGCGCGCGCAGGCCGTTGGCGATCGCCACGAACGGCCGGACGTCCTCGGCAAGATGCACCGCGGCGCTGTAGCTTTTGCCGGCATAGAGCGCGGGGCCGTCCGGGCGCGGCGGCGAATTCATCAGGATCAGCGAGACGCCGTCGCGGATCAGTCGCGCGTAGGACCGCGTCGAGGCGTCGCCGGCCATGCGTTGCCGCCGCGCGTCGGCGGTGCCGGACTCGTCGAGGAAGCCCAGCAAGGTGATCAGCCGGTCGACCTGGGCGGCGGCCTTGCCGTGGCCGGTGATCTCCGCGGCGCGCGCCGCGCTGCCGAGCGCCGGGCGATGCGTCAGCGCGATGTCGATGCGGTCGGCCGGCAGCAGACCCGGCGCGCGCTCCGGCCACTCGATCAGCGCGACGGTGCCCTCGGGCAACGGCGACAACCCGATCTCTTCCAGTTCGGACGGGTCCTCGATGCGGTAGAGGTCGGCGTGCAGCAGCGGGAACGGCGGCAACTCGTAGCTCTGCGCCAGCGTGAAGGTCGGGCTCGGCACTTCGAGCTCGGGATCGCCGGCGAGATAGCGGATCATCGCCCGCGCCGCGGCGGTCTTGCCGGCGCCGAGATCGCCGGACAGCGTGATGACGTCGCCGGGCCCGATCAGCAGCGCCAGATCGGCCATCAGATTGGCGGTGGCGGTCTCGTTGAGCAGCGCCAGCGAGAATGTGACGGGGGCGGTCATTCAGCGGCGTTGCGTTGCTGCGACTGATCGATCGGAAACGTGCAGGTCAGCGTGGTGCCCTTGCCGACCACCGAATCGATCCGCACCTTGCCGCCGTGCAGCTCGACGAAGGAGCGCACCAAGGACAGCCCTAATCCGGCGCCGCGATGCCGCGAGCCGTTGGAATGGCTCTCGAACCAGTCGAACACCTTCTCCTTGACGTTGGGCGGAATCCCCGGGCCGGTGTCGGTTACGGTGAACACCACGGTCTTCTCGGTGCGTCTGGCGCTGAGCGTGATCGCGGCGTGCTGCGGCGAGAAGCCGACCGCGTTGGCCAGCAGATTGTACAGCACCTGCACGACGCGGCGTTCGTCGGCGATGAAATGGCCGATGTCCGGCGCGGCGTCGACTTCCAGCACGATATGGTCGCGGGCCAGCCGATCCTGGATGCCTTCGGTGGCGGCCTCGATCGCCTTGCGGATGTCGACCTCGCCGAGATTCAGCGTCATCGCGCCGGCGTCGATGGTGGCGAGGTCGAGGATGTTGTTGATGATCGCGAGCAGCGCGTTGGTCGAGGTGGTGATGTAGCTGAGATATTCTTCCTGCTTTTCGGTCAGCGGTCCGGTCGAGGGGTCGCTGAGGAAATGCGCGAAGCCGATGATGGTGGTCAGCGGCGAGCGCAGCTCGTAGGAGACGTGGTGGACGAAATCGACCTTCATCTGGTCGGCGGTTTCCAGCGCCTCGTTGCGCTCGCGCAGCGCCCGCTCGACGTTCTCGGTGTCGGTGATGTCCTGGAACGTCAGCATGGTGGCGCCGTCGGGCAGCGGCATGGTCATGCAGTTCAGCACGCTGCCGTCGCGGCGCTCCAGCTTCAACGGAATCGCGATGCGGTTCTCGATGCCGGTGATGGCGCCGCGCAACGTCTGCCAAGTTGGCGCGTCGTCGAACAACGGTCGGCACCAGTCCACCACCGTTTCGATATGCGGCTGCAGCTGCAGCGCTTCCGGCGACAGGTTCCACATCCGCGCGAATGGCGGGTTGAACAGCCTCGCGCAGCCATTGCTGCCGAACACCGCGACCGCTTCGGCGAGATTGTCCAGCGTCTCGCGCTGCACGTTGATCAGGCCGTCGAAGCGGCGCGCCAGTTCCAGGCTCTCGGTGACGTCGTCGAACAGATAGGTGACGCCGCCTTCGGGATTCGGCGTGGTGACGATCGACAGCGCGCGGCCGTCGGGCAAATACCAGACGTCCTTGGCGGGATCGACGGCGCGGTAGGCCTCGTGCAGCCGCGCCTTCCATTCGCGGAAATTCGGCTGCTCCGGCAATTTGCGCGACGCGCGCAGCCGGTCGAGCACGCTGGAATCGTCGGGGTTGCTGTCCAGAAAGGTGCGGTCGAGATCCCACAGCCGGCGATAGGAATCGTTGTAGAAGGCGAGCCGGTGCTGCTCGTCGAACACCGCGACGCCGCTCGACAATTGATCGAGTGTGCGGCGGTGCGCTTCGGCCATCCGCACTAAGGCTGCGCCGAGCGCATAGGCTTCGCTGGCGTCGATCGCGGCGCCGGCGCTGCCGCCGCGCACCTTCATGGCGTGAACGTCGTAGATCCGGCGCTCGCCGCCGACCACGATCGGCAGCCGGGCGGTGAAATTGGCGTTGTCATTGAGCGCGCGGCCGAGCGCGCTGCGGTCGTTGCTTTCCAGCAGTTCGAGATTGCGGTCGACCGCGTCGGCGACGCTGGCGCTGTCGGTGGCGCGCGCATAGGCGGCGTTGGCGTAGTTCAACTGGCCGCCCTCGCGCCTGGTCCAGATCGGCCAGGGGGCCGCCGCGGCGAAGTCGCGCAGCATCTCGGTGTCTTGCTGCAACGTCCTATAGCGTTGCGTCATCTCGGCGAGTTCGCGGCGCAGCCCGGAGAGATCGCGGATCCGCACGATGGCCTGGCCGCCGACCGCGCGGCCCATCGCCTCAATGTTGCGGCCGGTCGAGGTGACGAGGTTGAGCTGAAAACTCTCGCCGGCTTCCAGCAAGGCGTCGACGGCGTGGTCCATCTTCAGCGCCGGCTCCGGCGGCATCCAGGTTCCGAACGCCAGGATGCGTTGCGGCGGAACGGTCTGCTCGGCGCCGACGGCGGCCTGCGGGATCAACAGCGAGACGTCGCCGCTGATCTGCGGCCGGGTGTCGCCCGCGGCCCAGGTGACCAGCACCTGGGACTCGGCGAACAACAGCGCGCGGAAACGGTCGGCCTCGAGCTGCAGGGTTTGGATATTGCCGCGCAGCTGCGCCTCGCAGGCGGCGGCGCGCAGCCGCGTGCGCATCAACAGGATCGCTGCGACCACCGAAAAGCCGAGCACGGCCGCCGCCATGGTCAGCGCGATGACGTCCTGACGGCTGAAATCGAACAGCGCGCCGAGCGCGGATTCCGCCGGGGCCTCCGCCGCCGACGCCGAGGCCACCGCGGCGCCGATCGCCAACGCGACGCCTGCGCCGCCGCTGCGTGCCAGCGCCGTGCACGACAGCAAGGTCCGACGCATCGATGCGATCACGCCTGACATGAGAGCCCCAAACCGCGGAACGAACGACCGGCGCCACACAGCCGATCGGCAAGCGTCGGCGATACGCCGTCGAAACACGCGCTGACGAAGAGTTGCGCGCGATCCGAGCGAACCGGACTCCACTCAGCCGATCGTGCCCCATTTTTGCCGGTCACGAATCGAGCGACATTATCCCCAACCGGACAAGACGGGTAAGAGTCCAGATCGTGAACGGCGGGCGCAGACCAAAAATGGACAATTTTAATTTCTTCCGCGCCCTTTTGGCCGCGATCAGCGCCCGGTCGAGCCGAATCCGCCGCTGCCGCGCTCGGTTTCTTCGAGCGAGCTGACGACCGTGAGCTCGACCCGCGCCACCTTGGCCACCACCATCTGGGCGATTCGCTCGCCGCGGCGAATCGTAAAGGGTTGGCTGCCGTGATTGATCAGCAGTACGCCGATCTCGCCGCGATAATCGGCGTCGATGGTGCCGGGCGCATTCAGCACGGTGACGCCGTGCCGCGCCGCGAGCCCGGAGCGCGGCCGCACCTGCGCTTCAAAGCCGGGCGGCAGCTCGAGCTTCAGCCCGGTCGGCACCAGCGCGTAGGTTCCCGGCGCCAGCACCAGCGGCGCGTCGGGGGCGACGGCGGCGAGCAGGTCTAATCCTGCGGCGTGCGCGCTCTGATAGGCCGGCAGCGCGAGGCCTTCACCATGCGGCAATTGCTGAACGGCGGCGGAGATAGCGACGGTCATGATTCGGTGGTCCTTACAGCTTTGGAAATACGCGCAATCAGCGCGGTGGCAACTTGGTCTTTCGACATCACCGGCCAGGACTCGACGCTGATCTCATCGGCGGCGCGGGTCAGGAGGTGGATGGTGTTGCGGTCGCCGCCCATCACGCCGGTGGCCGGCGAGACGTCATTGGCGACGATCCAGTCGCAGCCCTTTCGCGCGAGCTTTGACTTGGCGTTGTCGAGCAGATGCTCGGTCTCGGCGGCGAAGCCGATCACCAGCGGCGGGCGATTTTGTTCGCGCTTCGCGATGCTGGCGAGGATGTCGGGATTTTCGGTGAGTAGCAAAGGCGGCGGCGCGCCGGCGCCTTTCTTGATCTTCTGGCCGCCTTCGCTTTCGACGCGCCAATCGGCGACCGCGGCGGCGAAGACCGCGACGTCGGCCGGCAGCGCGGCGTTCACCGCATCCAGCATCTCGCGCGCGGATTCGACGCGGATCACATGCACGCCCGCGGGATCGTGCAATTCGACCGGACCGGAGATCAGCGTGACCTCGGCGCCGGCGGCTGCGGCGGCCGCGGCGATCGCAAAACCCTGTTTGCCCGAGGAGCGATTGGCGATGTAGCGCACCGGATCGATCGGCTCGTGGGTCGGACCGGCGGTGATCAGCAGCTTGCAGCCGGCCAGTGGCTGCGCTTGTTGCGGTCGCAGAAACGCCTGGGCCGCAGCGGCAATTTCAATCGGCTCGGCCATCCGCCCGGTGCCGGCTTCGCCCTTCTCGGCCATCTCGCCGGCGTTGGGGCCGACCATGTGGACGCCGTCGCGGACCAGCTGCGCGACGTTGCGGCGCGTGGCCGCGTTATTCCACATCAGCGGATTCATCGCCGGCGCCAGCAGGATCGGCCGGTTGGCGGCGAGCAGGATCGCGCTGGCGAGGTCGTCGGCGTGGCCGTTCGCCATCTTGGCCATCAGGTCGGCGGTCGCCGGCGCCACCACGACGAGCTCGCAGTCGCGCCCGAGCCGAATGTGGCCGGCGTCGAATTCGCTCATCGGATCAAACAGATCGGTATAGCAGCGCTGATGCGACAGGGCGCTGGCGGTGAGCGGCGTGACGAATTTTTGCGCGGCGGCGGTGAGCACGCAGCGCACCGAAAAGCCGCGCTCCATCAGGCGCCGGATCAGGTCCATGGATTTGTAGGCGGCGATGCCGCCGCCGACGATCAGGGTGATGCGGGGCTGGCCATCGACCGCGGCGGGCTCCCCAAGGGGCGCCGCGGGCTGCTCGGCGGAGCCGTCAAAACTTGCGGCAAACTCGTGGCGCGGCTGCGCGGCGTCGCGCAGGATGGTCCGTGCCTCGTCTTCCATCGAGCGGCCGTTCCGGGCGGCGCGCTGCCGCAGCTCGGCCTTGATCGCCTCGTCGAGTTTGCGGATCGTCAGACTGGCCACGCGGATTCTCCTGCGTGGAACTTAGCCAATGATCGCATTGCATGCAAGGCATGCGTGCATTGCAATCAAATCATGAGGTGTCACTGCAGCGTCAGCAGCACGCCGATGAAGGTCGCGGCGATGATCCATAGCGCGATGGTGCGGCCGCGGGTGCGGTTGCGCTCCGAGCGACCGATCGCCGCGATGGTCTCCGGCGCCAGCACCAGGCCGTCGCGGGTCATCACTTCGAGCTGATTGAGCACCGCCACCGAGCGCGCGGCGATCGCCGGCAACCCCGAAAGCAGATGGCTGAGTTCGCCGGCGCCACTGAGCGCGGTCTCGATCTTGCCGACCGGACCCAAGTTGCGCTCGATCCATTCGCGCACCACGGGATCGGCGACCTTCCAGATGTCGAGCTTGGGATCGAAGCTTCGCGCGACGCCCTCAACGACGACCATGGTCTTCTGCAAGAGAATCAATTCGGGTCTTGTGCGCATGTCGAACAGGCCGGTGACTTCGAGCAGAAGCGTCAACAGCTTCGCCATCGAAATGTCTTCGGCGATGCGGTTGTGGATCGGCTCGCCGATGGCGCGGATCGCTTGGGCGAAATTCTCCACCGAATGATGCGCCGGCACGTAGCCGGCCTCGAAATGCACTTCGGCGACGCGGCGATAATTGCGGGTGATGAAGCCGAGCAGGATCTCGGCGAGAAACCGCCGCTCCTTCGGCGCCAGCCGCCCCATGATGCCGAAGTCGACCGCGACCAGGCGTCCCGACGGATCGAGGAACAGGTTGCCGGGATGCATGTCCGCATGGAAGAAGCCGTCGCGCAGCGCGTGGCGCAGAAAGCTCTGGATCACCTTGCGGCCGAGTTCGGCGACGTCGACATTGGCTTCGGCGAGCCGGGCGTGATCGTTCAGCGGAATGCCGTCGATCCACTCCATGGTCAGCACGTTGTGGGTGGTGCGGTCCCAGTCGACCTGCGGCACCCGGAAATCCGGATCGTTCTTGGTGTTCTCGGCCATCTCGGAGGCGGCGGCGGCCTCCAGCCGCAAATCCATCTCCATCGCCACCGAGCGCGACATGGTGTTGATGATCTCGACCAGCCGCAGCCGGCGGGCTTCCGAGGAATAGATCTCGGCCTTCTCGGCGACGAAGAAGAAATCGCCGAGGTCGCGGTTGAACCGCGCCGCCACATTGGGCCGCAGCACTTTCACCGCGACGCGCTTGCGCACGCCCTCGGTGTCGGTCTCGCCGCGATGCACCTGGGCGATCGAGGCCGCCGCCACCGGCTCGCTGAGGCTGACGAACACCTGCGCCACCGGGCGCTCCAAGGACGCCGCGATCACCGCCTCGGCCTCTTGTTGCGAGAACGGCGGCAGCCGGTCCTGCAGGCTTTCGAGGTCGTGCGCCATCGCCACGCCGACCACGTCGGGGCGCGTCGCCAGGAATTGACCGAGCTTCAGATAGGCCGGGCCGAGCCGCGTCAGCGCGCGCGACAGCCTGGGGCCGGATTTGGCGCCGGGGCGTTCGATCAGCCGGGCAAGCCGCAGCGCCAGTTGGCCCGGCGGCGGCACCAGCGACGGATCGACCACGCCAAACACGCCCTCGCGCGCGAACACGTAGCCGGCGCGGGCGAGCCGCGCCGCATGAGTGAGGGCAGAGATCACAAACGCCAGCCCGAATGCAGCGCCACGATGCCGCCGGACAGCGACTGATAGGACACCCGCGCAAAGCCGGCGTCGCGGATCATCTCGGCGAACACCGTGGGCTTGGGGAATTTGCGGATCGATTCGACGAGATATTGATAGGATTCGGCGTCGCCGGTGACGGCGCGGCCGATCTGCGGGATCACGTTGAACGAGAACAGGTCGTAGATCTTGGCGAGGCCGGGAACGTCGACGGTGGAGAATTCCAGGCACAGGAAGCGGCTGCCCGGCTTCAGCACCCGATGGGCCTCTTTCAGCGCGAGATCGATCCGCGGCACGTTGCGGATGCCGAAGGCGATCGTATAGGCGTCGTAGCTCTTGTCGGGAAACGGCAGCGCCTCGGCGTTGCCCTCGATGAACGACACCTGATGGTCGAGATGCCGGGCGATGGCGCGTTCGCGGCCGACGCTGAGCATGTCGGAATTGATGTCGCACACCGTGGCGTTGAAACCCGCGCCGGCGGCTTTCGCCGCGCGGAACGAAATATCGCCGGTGCCGCCGGCGACGTCGAGCAGCGCGAACGGCGCGTCGGAGCGCGGCGGGTTCAGCGTGGTGATCATGACGTTCTTCCAGGCGCGGTGCAGCCCGCCCGACATCAGATCGTTCATCAGGTCGTAGCGCGATGCGACGCTGTGGAACACGTCGTTGACCAGCGTCTGCTTGTCGTCCAGCGCCACGTCCTTGAAGCCGAAATGCGTGGTCTCGCCCGGCTGTGTCATGCCTTGTTCTCCTGCAAGCGGCGGCGCCGCTGGCCCAAGCCCTCGCTCGCGCCGCTCGCCATCGCCAAAACCTGTCTTTCGCGGACCATATAGCGCGCCGCCGCCGATGGCGCTATCACCTTGGCAACCAAAGGTGAACGCGTCCCATGCCGGAATTGCCCGAAGTCGAAACCGTCCGGCGCGGGCTCGAGCCGGCCATGGCGGGCGCGCGGATCGACGGCTTCGAGGCGCGACGGGCCGATCTGCGCTTTGCGCTGCAGCCGGATCTGGCCAAACGGCTGATCGGCCAGACCGTGATCGGGCTCGGGCGGCGGGCGAAATATCTTTTGGCGGAGCTGTCCTCCGGCGACGTTCTCCTGATGCATCTGGGGATGTCCGGCTCGTTCCGGGTGCTGCAGGGCGAAGCCGCGGCCACTCCCGGGGCGTTTCACCATCCGCGCAACGACGACCGCGCCCATGATCACGTGGTGTTCCGGATGTCGAACGGCGCGGTGGTGGTGTTCAACGATCCGCGCCGCTTCGGCTATATGAAGATCCTGGCGCCCGGCGAGATCGCCGACGAGCCGTTTCTGAAGGGGCTCGGCCCGGAGCCGCTCGGCAATTCGTTCGACGCCGCGCTGCTGGCCTCGGCCTGCGCCGGGCGCAAGACCAGCCTCAAGGCGGCGCTGTTGGACCAGCGCGTGGTCGCCGGCCTCGGCAACATCTATGTCTGCGAGGCGCTGTTCGGCGCGCATCTCTCACCCAAACGAATCGCCGCGACCCTGGCGACGCGGACGGGTGCTCCGACCGAGCGCGCCGAGCGGCTGGTCGAAGCGATCCGCGCGGTGCTCAACGCGGCGATCAAAGCCGGCGGCTCGTCGCTGCGCGACCACCGCCAGACCTCCGGCGAACTCGGCTATTTCCAGCATTCCTTCGCGGTCTACGACCGCGAGGGCGAACCGTGCCGCACGCCCGGCTGCACCGGCGTGGTGAAGCGCTTCGTGCAGAACGGAAGGTCGACCTTCTGGTGCCCGAAATGCCAGAAGTGAGGGGGGCGCGCTCGCGGCGCATCCTTCGAGACGCCCGGCTACGCCCTTCGGGCTCCGCCGGGCTCCTCAGGATGACGGCGGTGGTGTTGAACCGCGGACGTGGCCGCCACGGCGTGCCAATCTACTGATGTTGCTGCGTGGCGTCGAAACAACCCTCGCTACACACCGCAGCCGTCATCCTGAGAGCCTGTGAATCTATTAGATTTTGCGTTTTTCGAGTTGAGTCAAATCAAGCACTTAGCTGCCGCAAAGACGCTGAAATTCG
>NZ_JACHIH010000033.1 GCF_014203125.1 Rhodopseudomonas rhenobacensis | reverse complement strand
CGTGTTGGTCCCTCGTGCTTCCCTCTTTTTATTTCCCACCCCCCCCGGGGGGGGGGGGGGGGGCCCCCCCGGCGGGGGGGGGGGGGGGGGGGGGGCGCCCCCCCCCGCCTCCGCGAGGCCGCCCTTGGCGAGACGCCCCCTCACCCGCCGCGCAAGAGCGCGGCGACCTCTCCCCGCAAGCGGGGAGAGGTGACGTAGCTGCACTCGCCGTTCATTCGCACCCCTCAGCTCCCCGACGGCAGCAATGTCCAGTCGCCGCTCTTCACTTCCAGCATGCGGAACGCCGACAAATCGAGCCCGAGGTGATCGGTCGGCGACATGGTCACGATGCCGCCGGTACCGACGAAGCCTTTGGTCTTCTCGATCTCGTCGCGGATCTTCTTCGGGTCGGTGGAATTCGCCCGCTTCATCGCCTCGACCAGAATGAACAGCCCGTCATAGCCGTGGCCGCCGAAGGTCGAGACCGGCTGCTTGGTGGCGTCCTCATAGGTCTTCTTGTAGTCGACCACGACCTTCTTCTGCGGATCGCCGTCCGGCAGCTTGTCGCCGACCAGCAGCGCCGCGGCGGGCAGCCGCACGCCCTCGGCCGCAGGGCCGGCGAGTTCGATGAAGCTCTTCGAGGCGACGCCGTGGCTCTGATACAGCGGTGTCGCGGACATCCCGAGCTGCGCGTAGTTGCGGGTGACGATCGCCGGGCCCTGGCCGAAGCCCGGATTGACCACGGCCTGGATGCCGGCTGTGCCCTTGATCTTGGTGAGCTGCGCGGTCATGTCGCTGTCGCGCGGGCCGTAGGTTTCCTCGGTGACGATCTGCACGCCGTAAGTAGGCGCCACCTTGACGCATTGCGCCCGCATCGACGAGCCGAAGCCGTCGGTGCCGGAGATCAGCGCCACCTTGGTGAAGCCGCGCTGCTTGATGTTCTCGAAAATCTTCTCGCAGGCCATCTTGTCGGTGTGCGGCGTCTTGAACACGTATTTGCGCACCGGCTCGATGATTTCGATGGCGCCGGCCAGCGAGATGAACGGGATCTGCGCCTCCTCGAACACCGGGATCATCGCCATCGTGGTGCCGGTGGTCGAGCCGCCGACCATCGCCACCACCTTGTCGTCCTCGATCAGCCGGGTGGCGAAGGTGCGCGCCTTGTTGGCGTCGCCGCCGTCGTCGTAGACCACCAGCTCGATCTTCTTGCCACTGATGCCGCCCGCGGCATTGATCTTGTCGACATAGAGCTTCAGCGTCTTGTCCTCGGGATCGCCGAGGAACGACGCCGGTCCGGTCACCGACAGCACCGAGCCGACCTTGACGGTCGCTTGGGCGAAGGCGGAAGGGATGATGGCAAGACCGGAGACGGCGACCGCCGCGAGCAGCCGGGCGATGTGTCGGCGCGTGGAATGCAAAGCCGTCAAACGCAATGATGGCGTCATGTCCAATTCCCTCCCTGTGTGGCTGCTCGCGTTTTTTGAACGAGCTTGGCCGGCAAAACTGACGCATCTTATACGGCGCTGCGAGCGCCGATCGCACGTCATGCTTTCGGCTAGCAATATAATTGACCGGACGGTTGGTCAATAGTAACGTGCTCCTGCAAACGGCGAGCAACTAACAAGCCGACGCGGAGTTCAAGGGTGGAAACAGATCTGGTCCTGACGGATATCCGTGACGGATATCGCGTCCTCACGCTCAATCGCCCCGACCGTCTCAACGCCTTCAATGCCGATCTGCATGCGGCGCTGATCGCTGCGCTGCACGCGGCCGAGGCCGATACCAGTTGCCGCGTGCTGATTCTCACCGGCGCAGGCCGCGGCTTCTGCGCCGGGCAGGATCTCGCCGACGTCGCAGCATCGCCGGGCGAAGCGCCGGATCTGTCGGGCACGCTGGCGCGGCACTATAACCCCCTGGTGCGCAAACTGCGCGCGCTGCCGATGCCGGTGATCGCTGCGGTCAACGGCGTCGCCGCCGGCGCCGGCGCCAACATCGCCTTTGCCTGCGACATTGTGCTGGCGGCGAAGTCGGCGAAATTCATCCAGGCCTTCGCCAAGCTCGGCCTGGTGCCGGATAGCGGCGGCAGCTGGTTTTTGCCGCGGCTGGTCGGCGCCGCGCGGGCGCGCGGGTTGGCGCTTCTGGCCGAGCCGGTGGCGGCCGAGCAGGCGGAAGCCTGGGGTATGATCTGGCGGGCCGTCGACGACGCAGCGCTGCTCGCCGAGGCGCACCGGCTGGCGGCGCATTTCGCCACCCAGCCGACCGCGGGGCTGGCGCTGATCAAGCAGGCGCTCGATGCGTCGGAGAGCAACAGCCTCGATCAGCAGCTCGATCTCGAATGCGAGCTGCAGGGCCAGGCCGGCCGCACCGCGGACTACGGCGAAGCCGTCGCGGCGTTCTTCGACAAGCGGCCGCCACGCTTCATCGGGAGACCATGATGCACGCCCGCAAGAAACCGATCGACCGGCTCGACCCGCAGGTGCTGGCGGAAGCCTGCGCCGACGCCATGCAGCGCGACGACCGCGCCACCAAGACGCTCGGCATCGCGGTGGTGCGCGTCGGCCCCGGCGAGGCGGTGCTGACCATGAATGTGCGCGACGAGATGGCCAACGGTCACGGCATCTGCCACGGCGGCTTCATCTTCACGCTGGCGGACTCCGCCTTCGCCTATGCGTGCAACACCTATGGCCAGCGCACCGTGGCGCAGCAATGCGCGGTGACGTTCCTGCAGCCGGTGCGTGTCGGCGCGCGGCTCACCGCGCACGCGGTCGAGCGCGCCAAGGCGGGCCGCGGCGGCATTTACGACGTCACCGTGCGTGACGCCGACAACGTCGCGGTCGCGGAATTTCGCGGCCATTCGCGCACCGTCGCCGGCGATATTTTGGCGCCCGACAACAACGCTCCGCAAGACTGATAGGTCGTCATGGTTGAAATCCCTCTGCGCAAACTCGGCCAGCTCGCCCCCGAACCGGCCACGCTCGATCACTACGAGCGCGCCTCGCTGGACGAGCTGCGCGCCTGGCAGCTTTCACAGCTGCGCTGGTCGCTGCGCCACGCCTATGACAACGTGCCGCACTATCGCAAGAAATTCGATGCCGCCGGCGTGCATCCGGACGATCTGACATCGCTCGACGATCTGGCAAAGTTTCCGTTCACCACCAAGGCCGATCTGCGCGACAACTATCCCTACGGGATGTTCGCGGTGCCCGAGCACGAGGTCGCACGGGTGCATGCCTCGTCGGGCACCACCGGCAAGCCGACCGTGGTCGGCTACACCAAGGGCGACATCGAGATCTGGGCCGACGTGGTGGCGCGCTCGATCCGCGCCGCCGGCGGCCGCCCCGGCATGAAGCTGCACAACGCCTATGGCTACGGCCTGTTCACCGGCGGGCTCGGCGCGCATTACGGCGCCGAGAAGCTCGGCTGCATGGTGATCCCGGTGTCCGGCGGCATGACCGAGCGGCAGGTGCAGCTGATCACCGATTTCAAGCCCGACATCATCATGGTGACGCCGTCCTACATGCTGGCGATCCTCGACGAATTCCGCCGCCAGGGCCTCGACCCGCGGAAATCTTCGCTCAAGGTCGGCATCTTCGGCGCCGAACCCTGGACCAACGCGATGCGCGAGGAGATCGAGGAGACCTTCGATCTGCACGCCGTCGATATCTATGGACTCTCCGAAGTGATCGGCCCCGGCGTCGCCTCGGAATGCGTCGAGACCAAAGACGGCTTGCACGTCTGGGAGGATCATTTCTATCCGGAGATCATCGACCCCGATTCCGGCAAAGTGTTGCCGGACGGCGAGCAGGGCGAACTGGTGTTCACCTCGTTGACCAAGCAGGCGATGCCGGTGGTGCGCTATCGCACCCGCGATCTGACGCGGCTGTTGCCCGGCACCGCGCGGTCGATGCGACGGATGGAGAAGGTCACCGGCCGCACCGACGACATGATCATCCTGCGCGGCGTCAACCTGTTCCCGAGCCAGATAGAGGAGAAGCTGCTGACCATCGCGGCGCTGTCGATGCACTATCAGTTGGTGCTGACCCGCACGGGCCGGATGGACGAACTCGAGGTCCACGTCGAGGCGCGGCCGGACGCGGCGGCGAGCGAGCTGCGCGAAGCCGCAGCCAATCGACTCGAGCAGGCGATCAAGCACAGCATCGGCATCACCACGCGGGTGATCATCCGCGATCCCGACAGCATCGAACGCTCGGCCGGCAAGGCCAAGCGCATCGTCGATCGCCGGCCGTTGGCCTAGCAGGGCGCCATGGCACGTCCCCGCGCCACCAATTACGACGACAAGCGCCGCGCGATCCTGGAGCGCTCCGCGGAGCTGTTCTCGGAATACGGCTACGACCGCGCTTCGATGAACAAGATCGCCGAAGCCTGCGGCGTCTCCAAGGCCAACCTCTATCACTACTACAAGGATAAGGACGAATTGCTGTTCGACGTGATCCGCTCGCATCTCGAGGCATTGCTCGCGGTGGTGAAGGCGGCGCAGCGGCCGGAGCTTCCGCCCGATGCGCAATTGCGCGAGCTGGTGGCGGCGCTGCTCGAGGCCTATCGCGACGCCGACGCCCAGCACAATGTGCAGATCTCCAGCCTGCGGTTTCTCTCGCCGCCGCGCCAGACCGCGCTGAAAAGCATCGAACGCGAATTGGTGCACACGTTTGCCGATGCGGTCGCCGCGGTGGCGCCGCAGCTCAAGGGCACTGCATTGCTGAAGCCGGTGACGATGTCGCTGTTCGGCATGGTCAACTGGCACTATCTGTGGTTCAGCGACGGCGGCGCGATGAGCCGCGCCGACTACGCCGAGCTGGTAACGCGGCTGATCGCCGACGGCGCGCGGGATTTGTTTGCGCGCGCGCCGGCTCCGCCCACCAAACGCGCCGCGGCGCGGCGGCGATGACGATGTGGCCCAAGACGATGTGGCCCAAGCACAAAGTTGCAACTCCTCATCCTGAGGAGCCCGGCGGAGCTCGCAGAGCGGAGCCGGGCGTCTCGAAGGATGAGGAGATGTTCCGCTCATGGTTCGAGACGCGCGCCCGATGGGCGCGCTCCTCACCATGAGGCTCCGTCATGAATCAAACCGCAGGACCATCCGATGAAACTTGAGAGCTTTGTGCAGGGCCAGTGGCGCGCCGGCCGCAACCTGATCGAGATCCGCAGCGCGGTGACCGGCGATGTAGTGGCGGAGGCCAGCAGCGGCGGGCTCGATCTGCGGCAGACGCTGGCTTACGGTCGTGAGACAGGCGGCGCGAACCTGCGACGGCTGAGCTTTCACCAGCGCGCCGAGCTGTTGAAGAAGCTCGCGACCTATCTCGGCGAGCGTAAGGAGCAGCTTTACAAACTCTCGTTCGCCACCGGCGCCACCCGGGGCGACGCGTTGATCGACGTCGACGGCGGCATCGGCACGCTGCTGGCCTATGCGGGCAAGGGCCGCCGCGAACTGCCGAACGCAAAATTCCTGCTCGACGGCGGCGTCGAGCCGCTGTCGAAAGCGGGCAACTTCGCCGGCCGGCACATCGTCACGCCGCTGCGCGGCGTCGCGCTGCATATCAACGCGTTCAACTTTCCCTGCTGGGGGTTGTTGGAGAAACTGGCTCCCGCCTTGCTCGCCGGCATGCCGGTGATCAGCAAGCCCGCCACGGTGACGAGCTATGTCGCGCACGCGCTGGCGCGGCTGATCGCGGAGTCGCAGATCCTGCCCGACGGCGCGCTGCAGTTTCTGGTCGGCTCGACCGACGACCTGTTCGATCATCTGACCTGCCAGGACGTGGTGTCGTTCACCGGATCGGCCGCGACCTCGCAGACGCTGCAGCGCCATCCGGTGATCGCGCGCGAGGCGGTGCGCTTCATCGCCGAACGCGATTCGCTGAACGCAGCGATCCTGGCGCCGGACGCCGCACCCGGCACGCCGGAGTTCGATCTGTTCGTCAAGGAAGTGGCGAAGGAGATGACGGTGAAGGCCGGACAGAAATGCACCGCGATCCGCCGCGCGCTGGTGCCCTCCGCACATCTCGACGCCGCGATCGCCGCGTTGCGCACGCGGCTCGCCGCGGTGACGATCGGCGATCCGGAACTGGAGAGTGTGCGGATGGGACCGCTGGTCGGGCTCGATCAGCGCCGCGACGTGCTCGACCATGTCGCCACACTGCGCCAAGAGGCCGAACTGATCGCCGGCGACCCCAACAATTTCGAGGTCGAAGGCGCCGACGCCCGCCGCGGCGCGTTCCTGCCGCCGCTGTTGCTGCATTGCGCCGATCCGGCGCGCGCGACCGCGGTGCACGAGGTGGAAGCGTTCGGCCCGGTCTGCACGCTGATGGCTTACGGCGATCTCGGCGAGGCGATCGCGCTGACCAATCGCGGCGGCGGCAGCCTGGTGGCGTCGGTCTACACCTTTGATGCCGACACCGCGGCCGAGCTGGTGTTCGGCGTCGGCAGTTTCCATGGCCGGTTGCTGATCGTCGATCGCGACTGCGCCAAGGAGCAGACCGGCCACGGCTCGCCGATGCCGCAGCTGCTGCATGGCGGCCCCGGCCGCGCCGGCGGCGGCGAGGAACTCGGCGGCCTGCGCAGCCTCGCGCATTACATGCAACGCACCGCGTTGCAGGGTTCGCCCGCGATGCTGAGCGCGATCACCGTGAGCTGGTCGAAGGGCGCGCCGCTGATCGAGGCGGAGCGGCACCCGTTCCGCTATCATTTCGAGGATCTGGCGATCGGCCAGAGCTTTCAGTCCAAGGAGCGCGTGGTGACGCTGCAAGACATCGAGCACTTCGCGCATTTCACCGGCGACACCTTCTATGCCCACATGGACGAGGAGGCGACCAAGGGCCATCCGTTCTTCCCCGGCCGCGTCGCGCATGGCTATCTCTTGTTGTCGTTCGCCGCCGGGCTGTTCGTCGATCCCGATCCCGGCCCGGTGCTGGCGAATTACGGCCTGGATTCGCTCCGCTTCATCAAGCCGGTTTTGCCTGGCGAGGCCATCAAGGTGCGGCTCACCGCCAAGGAAAAATCGCCGCGCAACGCGCAATATGGCGAGGTGCGCTGGGACGTCGAGATCACCACCGGCGCGGGCGACACCGCCGCGACCTATGAACTCCTGACCATGAACGCGATGCGCGCTGATTGATGTCGACGGGCGATTGCGGCTAAGCTGCCCGACAATCAACAACGACAGCGGAGGAAGCGATGATTCTCGTCACGGTGATGTATCCGGCCGGAGCGGAGTCGACATTCGACCTGGACTATTATCTGCAGAAGCACATTCCGCTGCTGAAGGAGCGCTGGTCGGCGCACGGCCTGCGCCACGTCCAGGTGCTGCGCGGCATCGGCAAGCCGGACGGCATCGCGCCGGACTATCAGATGATGGCGCTGTTGACCTTCGAATCGCTCGACGCCTTCAAGGCCGCCGGCAAGGCGCACGGCCGCGAGATCTTCGCCGACATCCCGCACTTCACCAACAGCCAGCCGTCGCTGCAGATCAACGACGTGTTGCAGTAGGAGGGACGCGTGGGCCGAGCTGTTCCGGCTGGCGTAGGCTGAGCTGTTCAAGTCGAGTGATGTGGCGCCCAATATTGAAGCCGTCATTCCGGGGCGCGCGCAGCGAAGCTGCAAGCGAACCCGGAATCTCGCCACGAGGATAAGCCATCCCCGGCAGCAAGATTCCGGGTTCGCTCGGGGCTTACGCCCTCGCGCCCCGGAATGACGGCCAGCGTTGCTGGACGCGACTCCATCAAACGGCAGGCGCTCACACGCCCGCCCGTCACACCGCGTCGTAATCGATCACCACGCGATCCGACACCGCATGCGCCTGGCAGGTCAGCACGAAGCCGGCGTCCAGCTCCCAGGGCTCCAGCGAATAGTTGACGTCCATCCGGGTTTCGCCCTCGATCACCTTGGCGCGGCAGGTCGAGCACATCCCGCCCTTGCAGGCGTAGGGCAGGTCCATGCCGGCGCGCAATGCGGCGTCGAGGATCGCCTCGCCCTCGGCGACCGGCACCTCTTTGCGCTTGCCGTCGATGATCAGTGCTGCGATCGCCGCCGGCGGCGCTTCCGGCGCGATCACCGGGGTCGGTCGCGGCTTGCCGCCGGAGCCCGCGACGAAGCGCTCGACATGGACGTGATCGCCCGGCACGCCGAGCTCGGCGCAGGTCGCGGCGATCTCCTCGCTCATCGTGGTCGGCCCGCAGATGAAGACGTGATCGATCGCCTGCGCCGGCAGCATCGACCGCAACAGCAGCGTCACCCGCTCGCGATCGAGCCGGCCGTGCAGGATCGGCAGATCCTGCTCCTCTTGCGAGAGCACGTGAAACACCGCGAGCCTTGCCATGAAGCGGTCTTTCAAGTCCTGCAGCGCCTGGCGGAACAGAATGTCGTTGGCGGTGCGGTTGCCGTAGAACAGGAAGAACCGGCTGTTCGGTTCGCGCGCCAGGATGCCGCGGATGATCGAGATCAAGGGCGTGATGCCGGAGCCGGCGGCGAAGCCGACGTGGATGCGCGCCTGATCCGGCGCATGCGCCACGCCGAACCGGCCGGTCGGCGTCATCACCTCGATCTGGTCGCCGGCTTTCAGCTGCTCGAGCGCCCAGCTCGAAAACGCGCCGCCGTTGACCTTCTTCACCGCGATGCGCAGCTCGCGATCGTCGGGCCCCGAGCAGATCGAATAGGAGCGACGCAGTTCCTCGCCGTCAAGCGTGGTGCGCAGCGTCAGATATTGGCCCGGCGCGAAGGCGTAGTCCGCGGAAAGCTCCTCGGGGATCGCAAAGCTCATCGACACCGCGTCGGGGGTTTCGCGGCGCACCTCGGCAATCGCAAGGCGATGGAATTTCGGCGTGTGGGACGTCAGCACGATTCCGCCCTCTTTGATGGACTGGGAGTGTGGCGTTGCCGCGTCGGCAGCCTGCTCCCTCTCCCATGGGGAGAGGGGTGGGGTGAGGGGGTACGGCCTATCGATGGACTGTAACCCCTCACCCGGCGCTTCGCGCCGACCTCTCCCAAAGGGAGAGGTGAAGCTGCACGGGTTGCGAGACGTATTTCCATCTCACTGCCTAATGACACTTGAAGTAATCGAACGGCTCGCGGCAATCCAGGCAGCGCCACAGCGCTTTGCACGAGGTCGAGCCGAATTCCGACAGCACGGTCGTCGCGATCGAGCCGCATTGCGGGCAGGCGACCTGCTGCTCGCCGAACAGCGCGCGGCGACCGCCGCCCGAGACCGGCGGAGCGATGCCGTAGTCCTTAAGCTTGCGGCGGCCGTCGTCGCTCATCCAGTCGGTGGTCCAGGCCGGCGACAGCACGGTGGTGATTTTAGCGCCGGCGATGCCCTCGCGGGCCAGCGCCAGCTCGATCTCCAGCGCGATCATGTTCATCGCCGGACAGCCCGAATAGGTCGGCGTGATCGCGACTTCGACATGGCTGTCTTTCACCGTGACGTCACGCAGCACGCCGAGGTCTGCGATGGTCAAGACGGGAATCTCCGGATCGACCACCGTCGCCGCAGCGGCCCAGGCCCGTTGCCGCAACGCGTCGAGATCGACGGCCGCGCTCACCATGTCGCGCCCGGAAAGCTGCGCTGCAACGACTGCAATTCGCTGAGCAGATGGCCGAGATGTTCGCTGTGATGGCCGGCGCGGCCGCCCTGCTGCATCCAATCCGAATTCGGCCGCTGCAGCGTCGCGCGGCTGAGCACGGTCGCAATGGTCTCGCTCCAGACGCCGCGCAGGCGCTCCGGATCGATCGCGATGCCGTCTTTGATCAGCGCGGCGTCGCCGTCGTCGACATGAAACAATTCGCCGGTGAACGCCCACAATTCGTCGATCGCGGTCTGCGCGCGGCGATGGCTTTCCTCGGTGCCGTCGCCGAGCCGGATCACCCATTCGGAGGCGTGGCGCAGGTGGTAGGCGCTCTCTTTCTCCGACTTCGCCGCGATCGCCGCCAGCGTCGGATCGCTCGAGCCCATCATCGCCCGCCAATACGGATCGGCGAACGCCGAGTAGAACAACTGCCGCAGCATGGTGCGGGCGAAATCGCCGTTCGGCTGCTCGACCAGCAACAGGTTGCGATATTGCCGGACGTCGCGCAGATAGGCGAGCGTGTCCTCGGTGTTGGCCGCGCCTTCGGCCTGCGCGGCGTAGCTGTAGAGTTCGCGCGCCTGGCCGATCAGGTCGAGCCCCATATTGGCCAGCGCCATGTCCTCCTCCAGCATCGGCGCGTGGCCGCACCATTCGGACAGCCGATGGCCGAGGATCAGCGCGTCATCGCCGCGCCGCAGCGCGTAGTTGACCAGCGGGGTTTCGACGATTGCGATCGATGCGGTGGCCATGTCGTTCAACGTCCTTCTGCGCGGCGACGGTCGCGATGCGATAGCTGCGTCTTTGCGAGGAGCGAAGCGACGAAGCAATCCAGGGCTCCATGTGCAGCCCCTGGATTGCTTCGCTCACCGGATGGCGCTTCGCGCCAGCCGGCGGCTCGCAATGACGAGGAGGCGCCTACATATGCCCGACTTCGTCCGGCACGTCGTAGAACGTCGGGTGGCGGTAGATCTTGGACTGCGCCGGTTCGAACATCATGCCGGCTTCGGCGGGGTCCGAGGCGGTGATGGCGTTCGACGGCACCACCCAGATCGACAGCCCTTCGCCGCGCCGGGTGTAGACGTCGCGCGCCGCCTGCAGCGCCAGCGTGCTATCAGCGGCATGCAACGACCCGGCGTGCTTATGCGCGAGGCCGTTGCGGCTGCGGATGAACACTTCCCAGAGCTGACTGTTCGGTTCGCTCATGCGTGGCTCCTGCTGATGTCTAGGCCGCAACCGCGTTGTCGGCCGCGCGGCGCGCGCGTTCTTTGTCGGCATAGGCCTGCGCCGCCTCGCGCACCCAGGCGCCGTCGTCATGGGCCTTGCGCCGCGCCGCCATGCGGTCGCGGTTGCACGGCCCAAAGCCGGCCAGCACGTCGGCGAATTCCTGCCAGTCGATCGCCCCAAAGTCCCAATGCTGCGTCGCGTCGTTGAAGCGCAGTTCGGGGTCGGGCATCGTCAGCCCGAGATAGCGCGCCTGCGGCACCGTGGCATCGACGAATTTCTGCCGCAGCTCGTCGTTACTGAAGCGCTTGATCTTCCAGCGGGTGGATTGATTGCCGTGCTGGCTCTGCTGATCGGGCGGGCCGAACATCATCAGGCACGGCCACCACCAGCGGTTCAGCGCGTCCTGCGCCATCGCCTTTTGTTCGTCGGTGCCGCGCGACAGCGTCACCATGATCTCGTAGCCCTGGCGCTGGTGAAAAGATTCCTCCTTGCACACCCGGATCATCGCCCGCGCATAGGGGCCGTAGGAGCAGCGGCACAGCGGGATCTGGTTCATGATCGCCGCACCGTCGACCAGCCAGCCGATCGCGCCGATGTCGGCCCAGGTCAGCGTCGGATAGTTGAAGATCGAGGAGTATTTCGCCTTGCCGCCCAAGAGCTGGTCGACCAGCTCCTCGCGCGAGCTGCCGAGCGTCTCGGCGGCGGCGTAGAGATAAAGCCCGTGGCCGCATTCGTCCTGCACCTTGGCGAGCAGGGCGGCCTTGCGGCGCAGCGTCGGGGCGCGGGTGATCCAGTTGCCTTCCGGCAGCATGCCGACGATTTCGGAATGCGCGTGCTGCGAGATCTGCCGGGTCAGCGTCTTGCGATAGGCCGCCGGCATCCAGTCGTTCGGCTCGATGCGCTGCTCGTTGGCGACGCGCGCTTCGAACCGCGCCGACTTGTCGGCGTCTTCCAGGTGACGCTCGTCGCTCTGCGGCGCATTGAGGGCCTGAGTGTACATGGCGCTCGTCTCCCTAGGGTCTTGTTACCTGCAATATATAACAGAAAATTGCTTATGCAAGTCATTCCTGTAACATAATGCAGGACCATTAGCGGAACCGCTGCGCCAGTTCGCGGCCCGGCGGCGGCAACGCGCCGGAGGCGCTTTCGCCATATGTATCAAGCCATTGCTCGGAGGCCGGCAGCAGCGCGCGATAGATTTTCCCGCAGAACGCCCGGGCCTGCGGCGCCGGCCAATCCGCCGGCAGCAGCGCTTCCGGGAGCAACGGATCGCGCAGCAGGACGCGGCGGTAGTGGTGGATCAGCAGGATCCGCGCCAGCATCGCATCCGCCGGCGCCAGCGTTTCGGCGCCCTCGACCCAGTCCTGCAGCGGCGCGAAAATCTTGAGGAAATCGCGATACGAGGCGGCGATCTCGGCGAGCGGCCAACTCGCGCCGATCAGCCGTCCGCCCATCTCGGCGGCGGCTGACGCCTCGAGCCGGATCGCGCCCGAAGCCAGCGCGGGCACGGCGGTGCCGGCCGGCGCCACCCATACGCCGGGCAGCGGGCTGCCGAAGCCGGCTTCGCTCAAGGCCGCCCGCGCGGCATCGCGGTCGGCGCCGTTGCCGATCAGCAGCAGTTCGAAGCGGCCTTGCGAGGGCGCCGGCTGCGGATTGTAAACGTGCTGCACCGCGAGATCGAACCGCTCGCGGCCGCTGGCTGCGAGCTTGTAGAAACTCTTGCGGCCGACCTTGTCGCGCGCGAGCCAGCCGTCGGCGGCAAGCCGCGACACCGCGGTGCGCACCACGCCGCCGTCGGTGTCGAGCAATGCGAGAAACTGCAGCAACGTGCCGAGCCACAGCGATCCGCCGCGCGGCAGGATGGCGTCGCCGTAAAACGTGATGATGAGCGAGCCGGTGCGGGAGGGTTCTCGCTTGAAGCGATTGATGATGCGGGAGAGCGGGTGGGCCATGGCGATAGCCGTAGCGGATTTTGCGCCGCACGCCAATCGCGAAAGCTTCGCATGTGCGAACGCCGCTAGGAGTGCGGTTGCGCGTGATACTAGTTAGCATCATAGCGTGGCGTGCGGCCGCTGCTACATGATTGATCAATGTTTGACTAACGAGTGAGCTGCCGTTGACATAGCTCAATTACGTTGAGTGGTAGATTTGGAATGGTGTTTTCCTTGGGCTGATCGCCGCGGCGGCGTATGCTGAAGGAGGCTACGCAATGCACACACCCCGGCCATCCACCGAGCCATTGCCGCGCGATGCCAAAGAGTTTCGCCCGCTGACCGGCAACGAGGCGATCGCGCGCGGCGCCTGGGAGGCCGGCGTCAGGGTCGCCGCTGCTTATCCCGGTACGCCGAGTACCGAGATCCTGGAAAATCTCGCGACCTATCCGGTCGAAGACCTTCACGCGCAATGGTCGACCAATGAAAAGGTCGCGCTCGACGTCGCGATCGGCGCCTCGTTCACCGGAGCCCGTGCGCTCGCCTCGATGAAGCATGTCGGCCTCAACGTCGCCGCCGACGCCTTCATGACGGCGACCTATATCGGCGTCAACGGCGGCCTGGTGCTGACGGTGTGCGACGATCCCGGCATTCACTCTTCGCAGAACGAGCAGGACAGCCGGCTCTACGCGATGCTGGCGTCGGTGCCGGTGCTGGAGCCGTCCGACGCCCAGGAGGCGCTCGACTACACCAAGCTGGCGTTCGAGATTTCCGAACAGTTCGACACCCCGGTGATCGTGCGCGGCACCACCCGGCTGTCGCATACCCGCAGCCCGGTCGCGGTCGGCGAGCGGGTCGTGCCGCCGCCGCGCGGCTTCGTCGAGAAGCCGTCGAAGAACGTGATGATCCCGGCGCATGCGCGGGCGCGTCACCTCGTCGTGCTGGAACGCGAAGAGCGGCTGAAGGAGTACTTTGCCACTTCGCCGCTGAATAGTTGCGAGATCGCCGACACCAGTTTCGGCATCGTCACCGCCGGCACCTGCTATCCGTATGTCCGCGAAGTGCTGCCCGAGGCCAGCGTGCTGAAGCTCGGCGCGTCCTGGCCGTTGTCCGAGAAGCTTTTGCGCGATTTCTGCGAAACGGTCGACCGGATCTTCGTCGTCGAAGAACTCGAGCCGGTGATCGAGAAGGAGATCGCCGCGCTCGGCTTTGCGGTGTCCGGCAAGTCGCTGTTCCCGCGCGCCGGCGAGTTCTCCCCCGAAGTGGTGCGCGCCGGTTTCGTCAAGGCCGGCCTCCTGCCGCCGCAGCCGGTCTCCAACGGCTGGACCCCGGAACTGGTGATCCGGCCGCCGGTGCTGTGCGCCGGCTGTCCGCATACGTCGAGCTTCCTGGCGGTGCGCGCCGCCGGCGCCCGCGTCGCCGGCGACATCGGCTGCTACACGCTGGGTTGCCTCGATCCGCTGCGCGGCCTCGACACCTGCGTGGCGATGGGCTCCTCGATCGGCAATGCCATCGGCATGTCGAAGGCCGGCGAGACCAAACCGATCGTCGCCACCATCGGCGACTCCACTTTCCTGCATGCCGGCCTGCCGGCGCTGATCGACGCGGTCTACAATCAGGCCAACATCGCCGTGATGCTGCTGGACAACCACATCACCGCGATGACCGGCGGCCAGGAGCATCCCGGCACCGGCAAGACGCTGCGCGGCGAGCCGGCGCCGCAGATCGACTACGCGGCGCTGATCCGCGCCATCGGCGTCAAATGGGTTCGCACGGTCGACTCCTACGATCTCGCCGCGACTCAGCAGGCGCTGCGCGAGGCGATCGCCTATCGCGGCGTCGCGGTGCTGATCTCCAACCGGCCCTGCGTGCTCGATCCGGTAAAGATCAAAGGCCCGCCGCTGGAGATCGTCACCGGGCAGTGCACCGCCTGCCAGTCCTGCATGAATCTCGGCTGCCCGGCGCTGACCTGGAGCGATCAGTGGTTCGAGGGCCGGCATCGGGTCAAGATCGATCCGGCGCTATGCATCGGCTGCACGCTGTGCGCCCAGGTCTGCACCATCGACTGTATCAAGATCGCCGCTCCGGTGACGCCATGAGCGAGACCAGCATCGACGCAGCGCCCGCGGTGGCGCCGTCCGCCGCCAAGCCGCCGTTCAACGTGCTGATCGTCGGGGTCGGCGGCCAGGGCGTCATCATGGTCTCCAAGGTGCTGGCGGCGCTGGCGCAATGGCGCGGCTTCGAGGTCAAGCAGAGCGAAGTGCACGGCATGGCCAAGCGCGGCGGCTCGGTGTTCAGTCACGTCCGCTTCGGCAAGCGGGTGTGGTCGCCGACCATCGCCAAGGGCGAGGCCGACGTGCTGGTGGCGCTGGAATGGGCCGAGGGGCTGCGCTGGTTGCCGTTCCTGAAGCCCGACACCGGCATCTTCATCTGCGACACCAAACGGATCGTGCCGCCGTTCGCCTGCCTCAACCGCACGCCCGGCGCGCCGATGCGCTATTCGCGCGAGACCGCCGACGAGGTCGCGAGCTACGTCGCTGAAGGCTATGCGATCGACGCCACCACCATGGCGGAAGAGCTCGGCAACGAACGCGCCGCCAACGTGGTGCTGCTCGGCGCCTTGTCGAATGCGCTGGATTTCCCGGTCGCGGATTGGGAGACCACGGTCGCCGACTTCGTGCCGAAGAAGACCGTCGCGGTGAATCTGGAAGCGTTCCGGCTCGGCCGCACCTGGGTCGCCGAGGCGCGTGCGCCCGCGGCCGATGTGCCCTTGGTGCATGCCCCGGTCGCCGCATCCTATGCGCCGCGGCTGGAGATCAACGCCGACTGGTGCAAGAGCTGCGACATCTGCGTCAAGCTGTGCCCGGAGCGTTGCCTGAAATTGAACGCCGAGCGGGTCGCCGAATTGGCCGCGCCGGAGAAATGCACCGGCTGCCGGCTCTGCGAATGGCTGTGCCCGGATTTCGCGATCCGGGTTCATCTCGATCCGCAGGCCGGCGCTGAAGGGACCGCGCGATGAACGTGCACGACAAATCGCTGAGCAAATCGACCGCGAAGCTGTTGTCCGGCAACAGCGCCTGCGCGCAGGGCGCGGTGGCCGCCGGCTGCAAGTTCTTCGCCGGCTATCCGATCACGCCGTCGTCGGAAATCGCCGAAAAGCTGGTCACGAGCTTGCCGCAGGCCGGCGGCGTGTTCATCCAGATGGAAGACGAGATCTCGGCGATGGCCGCGGTGATCGGCGCCTCGATGGGCGGCGTCAAGGCGATGACCGCGACCTCGGGTCCCGGCTTCTCGCTGAAGCAGGAAAACATCGGCTACGCCGCCGGCGCGGAAATCCCCTGCGTCATCGTCAACGTGATGCGCGGTGGCCCGTCCACCGGCATGCCGACAAGGCCGTCGCAGGCCGACATCATGCAGACCAGGTTCGGCAGCCACGGCGACTATCCGATGATCGTGCTGGCGCCGTCATCGGTGCGAGAGATTTACGAGGAGACCATCCGCGCCTTCGACCTCGCCGAGATCTGCCGCACCCCGGTGATCGTGCTGTACGACCAGGTGATCGCGCAGTCGTCCGAGACCGTCGCGCTCGCGCCGCCGTCCGGTGTCCGCGCCGAGCGCAAATGGGCGAGCGGGCCGCGCGCCGACTACAAGCCCTATGCCGCCGGCATCGACGGCATCCCGGCGATGCCGCGCCCCGGCGACGGCTATCGCACCCACACCACCGGGCTGACCCATGGCGAGAACGGCTTTCCGACCCAGAACCCGGAAGCGGTCGAGCGCGCGATGTCGCGGCTGTACTCCAAGCTCGATTTGCATCGCGAACTGATCGAGTCCTGGGAAGCGATCCGCTGCGAGGACGCCGACGTGGTGATCGTCGCGATCGGCATCAGCGCGCGGGCCGCCAAGCGCGCGGTCGAGATCTGCCGCGCCAAGGGCGTGCATGTCGGGCTGTTCCGCCCGATCACGCTGTGGCCGTTCCCGGAAGCGGCGTTGCAGCAGGCCTGCAAGGGCGCCCGCGCCGTGCTGGTGCCGGAGCTCAACATCGGTCAGCTGCGGCTCGAGGTGGAGCGGCTGCTCGGCCGCCATCGCGTCGAGGGCCTGCACCAGTATAGCGGCGAGCCGATCACGCCGGCGCAAATCGCCGCGCGCGCCACCACGCTCGCCTCGGAGGCCTGATGTTCACCGACGCTGCGAATTTCGACGTCCGCGATTATCTCCGCAAGGAGATGATGCCGCATTTCCTCTGCCCGGGCTGCGGCCACGGCATCGCGCTGCGCGCTCTGCTGTGGGCGCTGCACGATCTCGCCATCGACAAGGACAAGCTCGCCGTGGTGTCGGGCATCGGCTGCGCCGGGCGGTTGTCGGCCTATATCGACGCCAACACCTTCCACACCACCCACGGCCGGCCGCTGGCCTACGCCACCGGGCTGGCGCTGGCGCGGCCCGATCTGCATGTCGTGGTGATCAGTGGCGACGGCGATTGCCTGGCGATCGGCGGCAACCATCTGATCCACGCCTGTCGGCGCAATCTGAAAATCACCTGCCTGATGCTCAACAACGAGATCTACGGCATGACCGGCGGCCAGGTGTCGCCGACCACCTCGGAGTCGCGGCTGACCACGACCACGCCGCTCGGCAACAACGAGCCGAATTTCGACGCCTGCGCGCTGGCGACCGCGGCCGGCGCCGGCTTTGTCGGCCGCGAAGTGACGCGGCACGTGCCGAAGCTCAAGGAATTGATCAAGGCCGGGCTCGAACATCCCGGCTTCGCCTTTGTCGAAGTGCTGTCGGATTGCACCGAAGTGTTCGGCCGCAAGAACGATCTCGGCTCGTCGCCGGAGATGATCATGCGGCAGAAGAGCGAGATCCGCCCCAGCGCCTATCGCAACACGGTCGAGACCCCGTTCCATTCGACCTCGCTGCCGACCGGCATTCTCACCCAGAACGACCGACCGGAATACGGCGCGGCGCATCGGCGCGCGGCGGCTGCCGTGGTGGCAAAGGGAGCGAAGTGATGCCTCATTCGCGGATCGAACTGCGTTTCGGCGGCACCGGCGGTCAGGGCCTGATCCTCAGCGGCAAGATGCTGGCCGACGCGCTGGCTTCGGAAGGCAAGCACGTCGCGCAGTCGCAGACCTACGAGCCGACCTCGCGCGGCGGCTTCTGCAACGCCGACCTGGTGGTGGCGAATGGCGAGGTCGATTATCCCTTGCCGATCGCGTTCGACTATCTGGTGCTGCTCGACAAGCTCGCGGTCAAGCCGTCCTGGCCGCGGATCAAGCCCGACGCGCTGGTGATCGCCGACACCAGGCTGTGCCCGGAGCTGCCGGACGGCAGCACTCCGCGGCATCATCTGCCGCTCAGCCGCACCGCGCTGGAATTGGGCAACGAGCGCGTCACCAACATCGTGGCGCTCGGCGCGCTGATCGCGCTCAGCGGCATCTGCAAGCGTCAATCGATCGAGCGGGTGGTGCGGACGGGTTCGCCGCGCGCTTTCCTCGATCTGAATTTGGATGCGCTGGCCGCCGGCTACGCGCTGGCGACGCCGGTCGCGGCGGCGGCGTCCTGAGAGTTTGGGCGCAAGCCCCATGAAACGAGCGTAAGATCGACAGGAGATCGACTTGGCACAGGCTCAAGCTCAGACGGCGACGCGCGAGACGCCGGTCTTCATGTTCGATCGCGCCGCCGAGACCATGCCGCGCGCGCAACTTGCGGCGCTGCAGCTCGAGCGGCTGAAGAAGACACTCGATCGCGCCTATCGCGCGGTGCCGCATTATCGCGCCAGGTTCGATGAAGCCGGCGTCAAGCCGGATGATCTGACATCGCTCGCCGACATCGCGCGGTTTCCGCTGACGCAGAAGACCGACCTGCGCGACAACTACCCGTTCGGCATGTTCGCGGTGCCGCGCGAAGAGCTGCTGCGGATCCACGCGTCGTCCGGCACCACCGGCAAGCCGACCGTGGTCGGCTACACCAAGCACGATCTCGAAACCTGGTCGGAGCTGATGGCGCGCTCGATGGCGTCGGCCGGCGCGCTGCCCGACGACATTGTGCACAATGCCTATGGCTACGGCCTGTTCACCGGCGGTCTCGGCGCGCATTACGGCGCCGAGCGGCTGGGCTGCACCGTGGTCCCGGTGTCGGGCGGCGGCACCGAGCGGCAGGTCTCGCTGCTGAAGGATTTCGGCGCCAACGTGCTGTGCTCGACGCCGTCCTACGCGCTCAACATCGCCGAGGTCGCCGAGCAGATGGGTGCGGACCTGCGCCAGGCGCCGTTGCGGATCGGGTTGTTCGGCGCCGAGCCGTGGAGCGATGCGATGCGTCGCGACCTCGAGGCGCGGCTCGGCATCCGGGCGATGGACGTCTATGGGCTGTCCGAGATCATGGGGCCGGGCGTGGCCTGCGAATGCACCGCGCAGAACGGGTTGCATGGCTGGGAAGATCACTTCCTGTTCGAGACCATCGATCCGGAAACCCTGCAGCCGCTGCCGCGCGGCGCGGTCGGCGAATTGGTCATCACCACGCTCACCAAAGAAGCGCTGCCGATGATCCGCTATCGCACCCGCGACATCACAAGGCTCAGCAACGAGCCGTGCGCGTGCGGCCGCAGCCATATCCGCATCATGCGCGTCACCGGACGCGACGACGACATGCTGATCATCCGCGGCGTCAACGTCTATCCGTCGCAGGTGGAATCGGTGCTGGTCGGCTTCCCCGGCATCGCGCCGCACTATCAGCTGGTGCTGACCCGCGACAAGGCGCTCGACACCATGACGGTCGAGGTCGAGATGACGCCGGACGCTTCACTCGACGACGCCGGGCGCGTCCGCAAGGCTGCCGAGGTGACGCATCATATCAAGTCGCTGATCGGCGTGACCTGCAAGGTGGTGGTGAAGTCGCCAGGCGAAGTGCCGCGCTCGCAGGGCAAGGCGGTGCGGGTCAAGGACCAGCGCGCCGTCGCCGGCTGATCCTGCGAAGGCCCGCGCGGCGCCAACTGTGGCCGCGCGGCTATCCCCCCACGACGCGGATGTCGGGAGCCTGCCGCGGCGTCGGCTCGGCCACCTCGACGCGATTGCGGCCGAGACGCTTGGCCCGATACAGGGCGTGGTCGGCGCGGGCCAGAAAGCTCTGCTCGGTGTCGTCCTTGGCGAATTCGGTGACGCCGAAACTGCAGGTGATCTGGCCGACCTCGCCGAATCCGGCGTGTTCGATCGTCCCGCGCAGCAGCTCGGCCAGCAGATGCGCCATCGCAGCGGTGGAGTCCGGCGTCAGGATGACGAATTCCTCGCCGCCCCAGCGCGCGTGGGTATCCGTCGAACGGATCCTGAGTTCGGTGATTTCGCTCAGCCGCCGCAACACTTCGTCGCCGGCGGGGTGGCCGTAGGTGTCGTTGATGGTCTTGAAGCGGTCGACATCGTACAGCACCAGCGCCAGCGGCACGCCGTAGCGGCGCGCCCGCGCGATCTGCACCGACAGCTCGGCGTTGAACTTGAAACGGTTGTAGCTGCCGGTCAGGGCGTCGGTGCTGGCGCGCAGATCCAGCGTGCGGGCGAGATCTTCGAGCTCGAGCCGCCTGTCGAGCTGGATTTCGTTGTAGGCCCAGCGGCCGCGGCCGACCAGATAGGTCAGCGTGACCGCGGTGACCAGCAAGGTAATCAGGATGCCCAATAGCCGGCTTGCCACGATGCCGAGCGGCGCGCTCATCACCACGAAAGACCAGCCGCTGCCGCCGATTGGCTTTCGCTGCGCATAGTCGATGACGCCGTCGAGACTGACCCAGGCGCCGTGCGCCAACCGGCCGTTCAGCGCTGTGCCCGCATCCGCGGCGGCCTGGCCGCGGCCGAGCGGTGCCAAGGCCGGCCACATCTTGCGCTGGATCAGGCCAGGCCGGTTCGACAGCGCGACCACGCCGTTCGGATCGACCAGCATCGCGGCGCGATCCAATTCGGAGAGGTGCGGCCAGATCACGCGGATCGGGACCTGCAGCACCACCGAGCCGACCGCCTCGCCGCCGGCCGATCGAACCGGAAAGCGCGCCAGATAGGCGATCGCTTCCGGCGACCGATCGGCGACGAAGTCGCCGCGCGACCGGTTGGGGATGTCCAGGCGCACGATGCTGGCGTCGAGCGGCCGCCCGATCTGGGATCGGTCGGTCGCCGCCAACACGGTCCCGGCGCTGGTCAGGATGTAGCCGCGCTGCGCCAGCGCCGCCTCGACGTGCCGCCGCAACGCCGCCTCGGCCATGGCGTTCGGCGCTGCGGCTGCCAGCGACACCGCGACGCTGGGGGTCTCGGCGAGCAATTCGGCCACCCGATCGGCGGCCGCCGTCTGCGCCGCAAGCTGCTCGGAGAGCAGATTGAAATAGCCGTTGGCCTCGACCTCGACGTTCTCGCGGTAGATCGTGCCGAGATGTTCGGTGAGCGCCCAGCCGCCGATCAGAATTGCCACGGCCGCGCCGAAGGTCAGCCGCACCTGGCTTTTGATCGCCTCGGTATAGCGAGCCGACGCGACCTCGCGGGCGGCCTGCTGCTTCCAGAAGCCCCAGGTCGCAAAGGTGATCCAGCAGGCCAGCACGCCGCGGATCAACTGAATCGGCAGGCCGCTGACGCGGGCAAATTCGGCTTGGTTGATCACGGTCGCCGGCCAAAACGAAGCCGCCGGAACGATCACTCCGGCCGCGATGCCATACAAGGCGAAACCAAGGGCGATGAGGAGGGACCAGATCCGCTCGGCGCCGCTGAGCTGCCGGCAACGCATCAGCATCAGCGCGGTGACCCCGATCGCGCCGGTCAGCGCGAAGCAGTACCGCGCCATCGCGTTGGCGTCGTTGCCACCGTTCTCCCACCAGATCAGGATCACCGGCAGCAACACCACGAGGTGGATCCAAGGCCCCGGACATCGGTTGACCCGCTGCCTGACGTCCATCCGGACGGCCTCCAGCAGAACCATGAACGACGCCACCAGCAGCACCGTCCGGGCGGTCTTGAAGGCCGCGCTGTCGCCGCCGATCAAGGCGATCAGGTCGAGCCATTCGTTGCTGCCGTGCAGGATGCCGAACACGCCGACCAATGTGTAGAGATCGAAGCCCTTCGACATCGCCAGGCTGACAATGCCCAGCAACAGGAATGCGAGGCCGTAAAAGAAGAAGATGAAGTCGAGCTGGGACGAGATGAAGTCAGACATTTAGCCTCTGATGGACGGGAAGCCTGACGATCCGAGCGGCCTGTGGCCGGGGCGATTAGCTGCAGCTTGCGGGCAAATCGTTGAGCGGAGATGGATGCGGCGGAAGATCGGGAAATAACGTGTCGGGAATCGCCGCAGTCGTGGCTAAGCAACGCGGTGTAGGCCGCGCCGGTTCCCAGAGCCGCACCCCGCGCCGCGGCCGGAAGGTCTGTGGTCCGGCAGCAAAACACCGCGATTTCGCGCGTTCCCGGCCGCGTTCACTGCGACCGGGCGCGCGCCGTAGACCTTCGATTTACCAAGGCGGCAAAATTTCGAGGAGAGCGGGGGTGGGGGCCGTGGCGCGCCGACGATCGGCGCCGCGTCGGCGCCACGCGGGCAGCGCAGCCCGCAGGGCGCGGGCTTCGGTCCGACCATGTCCTGCGCCAGGCTGCGCAGGTTCGGGCCGGCTGCAAGTCCGGGGCGCTCGAGCATGCGCGCCCCGGGATGAGAGCCATCGGCTCTGCGTCTCCGACCAACGGAAACGCGCGCCTTGGCGGGTGTTACGCCGCGATGCTCGGCAGGCCGGCCAGCGACTGCGCCAGTGCGGCCTCGTCGTAGTCGAGGTCGACCAGCTTGCCTTCGAAGAAGTTGATATAGGCCTGCATGTCGAAATGGCCGTGGCCGGACAGGTTGAAGACGATGGTCTCGGCCTTGCCCTCGGCCTTGCAGCGCAACGCCTCGTCGATCGCGCAGCGCACCGCGTGGGTGGATTCCGGCGCCGGCACGATGCCTTCGCAACGGGCGAACTGTACCCCGGCCTCGAAGCAGCCGCGCTGCTGATAGGACCGCGCCTCGATCAGCCCGAGCTCATAGGCGTGCGACACCATCGCGCCCATGCCGTGATAGCGCAGCCCGCCGGCGTGGAAGCCCGGCGGCATGAAGGTCGAGCCCAGCGTGTGCATCTTCATCAGCGGCGTCAGATGCGCGGTGTCGCCGAAATCATAGGCGTATTTGCCGCGGGTCAGCGTCGGGCAGGCCGCCGGCTCCACCGCGATGAAACGGCGCGAACGGCCGCCGCGCAGCTGCAGGCCGAGATAGGGGAAGCAAAGCCCGGCGAAGTTCGAGCCGCCGCCGGCGCAGCCGATCACCACGTCGGGATCGTCGTTGGCGAGTTCGAACTGCCGGATGGTCTCTTCGCCGATGATGGTCTGGTGCAGCATCACATGGTTGAGCACCGAGCCGAGCGCATACTTCACCGCCGGATCCTTGGCGGCGATTTCGACCGCTTCGGAAATCGCCATGCCGAGCGAGCCCGGGCTGTTGGGATCCTTGGCCAGCACGGCGCGACCGGCTTCGGTCTCGTTGGAGGGCGACGCGACGCAGCGCGCGCCGTAGGTCTCCATCAAGGCGCGGCGATACGGCTTCTGGTCGTACGACACCCGGACCTGGAACACCGTGACGTCGATGCCGAACAGCGAGCCGGCGAACGCCAGCGACGAGCCCCATTGCCCGGCGCCGGTTTCGGTCGACAGCCGCTTGATGCCGGCTTCTTTGTTGTACCAGGCCTGCGGCACCGCGGTGTTCGGCTTGTGCGAGCCGGCCGGCGAGACGCCTTCATATTTGAAATAGATCTTGGCCGGGGTATCGAGCAGCTTCTCCAGCCGCCGCGCACGGATCAGCGGCGCCGGCCGCCACATCCGGAACACGTCGCGTACCGGCTCGGGAATTTCGATGTAGCGTTCGGTGGAGACTTCCTGAAGGATCAGATCCATCGGAAACAGCGGCTCGAGGTCCGACGGACCGATCGGCTGATGCGTGCCGGGATGCAGCACCGCCGGCATCGGCTTGGGAAAATCTGCGTTCAGATTGTACCAAGCCTTTGGAATCTGCGCTTCGTCGAGCACGTATTTGACTTGGTCGCTCATGCAACTCTCCCCTGTGTGGATTCCGGAAGAGGTGCTTTGCGGAACGCCTCGATCACCTCAACTGCCTGTCTCGCAGCGCCGCGGACCATAGGAGCGCTGCGCCGACACCTGCCTTGACCAAGATCAATTCTGCTCGATTTGTAGTCAAGGGCAGAATGACGGTTCTTTATGCAGCGGCGATGCAGTCGATATTCGCTTATGGCGCCTGCGATGCCGCGATGCGCGGGACTTCGGCGAGTTCGCGAATCCGCACCTGCGGCAGGAAGCTCGCGATGTCCTGCGGCCGCGCCAGCTCGGTGCCGGGATTGACCAGCGCGGCGGTGCCCGCCGCGATGCCGAAGCGCAGCGCGGTGGCGAGCTCGGGGTCGCGCTGCAGGCTCCACAGCATCGCCGCCAGGAAGCTGTCGCCGGCGCCCGACACGGTGGCGGCCTCGACCGCGAGACCCTCGGCGCGCAGCGCGCGGTCGCGGGTGATCAGCAGCGCGCCGTTCGGCCCCATGCTGAGCGCCACCATCTCGACCAGGCCGCGGTCGATCAGGTCGCGCGCGGCGTCGATCAGCGTGGCGTCGTCGTCGCAGTTCAAGCCGGTCAGATTCCAGAATTCGCTGAGGCTCGGCTTGATCAGGAACAGGCCGTTCTGCAGCGCCGCCTTCAGCGGCTGCCGCGAGGTGTCGACCACGACCCTGGCGCCGATCGCGGCGCCGGCCTGCACGATGCGGCCGAAGAAATCCTCCGGGGCGCCCGGCGGCACGCTGCCGCTGGCGATGATGTAGGACGGCGGCCCCACCAATGCGGCTTGAATCAATTGCGTCCACTCGGGATCGGTGAGCGGCGAGCCCGGCATCATGAAGCGGAATTGCTGCTTTGTGCTCTCTTCGAACACCGTGAAATCTTCCCGGGTCTCCGCCGCTACCGCCACGGTGATGCCGTTGATGGCTTCGCGGTCGAGCAGCTCGCGCAACAATTCGCCGGTGGCGCCGCCGCTGGGATAGACCGCGCGGACCTCGCCGCCGAGCCGGTGGATGACGCGCGCGACGTTGATGCCGCCGCCGCCGGGGTGGCGCTGCAGCGGTGCGCAACGCAGCTTGGAAAACGCGGTGATCTTGCCGACCGAGGTCGAGGCGTCGATGGCGGGGCTGGGCGTGACGGTGATGATCTGGGGCAAACCGAATGTCCGGGTCTGGGCGCGGGAGCGCGTGAAGCGGCGCCGCCGTGGCAGCGGTGATCCATTGTCGTTGAATGATATGACTACGCAATCTGCGATAGATGCGAAAGACGTCGGCGCTGTGACGCGTCGCCGCTTGTGACGGCGATATCTGTGCGAAGCTGATGCTCCGCGAATTGCTGCGGCGATCCGTGCTGGTTAGACTCCGCGATCGACAGGACTGAATTGGAGAGCGGTGTGGCCGACCAAACATCTTCGCGACAGCAACGACAGGGCGCGTCGGGACCGCGCGGCAAGCCGGGCCCGCAGGGGCCGCGAGGCCCGGCCGGCGAGCCCGGCCGCCCCGGCCTGCACGGCAATCCCGGTCGCCCCGGCGCCGAAGGACCGCGCGGCAAAGCCGGTCCCGCCGGTCCGCAGGGCAAACGCGGCGCGCCAGGGCCGCAAGGCAAGCCGGGCGTGCAAGGCAAAGCCGGCGTACAAGGCAAGCCGGGGCCGGACGGCAAGCCCGGTCCGCGCGGCGAGGCCGGTCCGCGCGGCGAAGCGGGGCCGCAGGGAGTGCCCGGTCCGGCCGGTGCGCCCGGACCGCGCGGCGAGCCGGGACCCGCCGGCGCGCTGCCGTCGATCGATCAGGTGATGCCGTGGCTGCAACTGGTGTTCGAGGCCTGGGAGAACTTCAAAGAGCAACGCGAGCAGCAGGCCCGCGAGCGCGAACTGCAGGAGCAGCAGCAACGCGAACAGGCTCAGCGCGAACAGGAGCTGCGTGAGCAGCAGCAGCGCGAGCTGGAAGCCGCGCAACTGGCCGCGCAGGCGGATACGGCGGACGAGGACGAGCCGAAGAAGAAGCAGAAGCACAAGAAGCACAAGAAATAGCGGCCGGACTAGGCGCAGAAACCGGGCGATGCCGCTGCCGGCGCGACGAGCGTATCGCGAACGGCTTTGCTGCGGCTGTCGAGCGAGTTGTCGCGACGTCGCCGCGGTCAGGACACCTCGCGCCGGTCGTACTCAGCGTCATGCTCGAGCGAGCGATCGGCGACTTCCATCGCCGCCATGCGGATCAGCAGCACCGCGTGCTCGAGCTGCAAGGCTTTGGCCTGTTCAACGCATTCGTCCAGCTTGTCGGACAGCCACGCAAATTCTTCTGGGATCGGCATATCAGCCTCACTCTCTCCTGGGATTAGGCGCCGGTTCGGGATGGTCGGTCAGCCGGCGCGACGGCTGTGGCCCGCGGCGGCTCACGCGACGACGGCCTTGCAGAATCCCGCCATCCCGCGCCGCAGGCCATGGCCAGAAATGACCATTGACCCCCGTGACTTGTGCTGTTTGTTAGGCGAGCTTTCGCTGCAACGCCTCCGCAGGTTGCGCCGCGCGCTCCAGCACCGGCCCGGTGATGCCCGCGGTGCGGCGGATCCGCTCGAGCGAATCTTCGCCGATCTCGAACATCACCGCGATCAGCGTCTCGCCCTCCACCTCGCGCGGCAGCCCCAACGGGTGCACCCGAAACCCGGCGTCCTGCACCACCGACATCCGGAACGAGCGGATCACCGCGGTGACCGCGGAGAGCCCCTGTTGCAGGCCGTATTCCTGCAGCCCGGTGAGCAGTTCGTAATAGGTGCCGCCGCCGCGCTTGTCGCGCGACACCGAAATTCGCGTCATCTCCAGCAAGTCGCTGCGTTGCGGCACCGGCCCGTCCACCAGATAGGAAAACACCTCGCTGATCATGTGCGGCGCCTGGGTCGGATACAGCCGGAAGCAGCCGACCACGCGCTCGTCGTCGAGCGCGACCACGTAGATGGTCTTCTCGTTGTCGTACTGATCGACCTCGTAGCGGCCGTCCTGCTCGAAGGCGGTCCAGCCGCGCTCCTTGACGAAGATCTCGTGACGGAAGCGGAATTGGCGTTCCAAGGTTTCGCGGTAGCGGAGTTGATTGGCCTGGTCGATCACCCGGATCATGATGCGCTCCTGCTGTTGCCAGCAGAAGCAGGGCACGGCGGCGAGGTGCCGAACTATTCAGACGACTGGGTATTGACTCGCTAAAGATCGATCTCCCCGCGGCGGATCGATTCCACCACCGCCTGGGTCTTGGTGCAGGCGTCGAGCTTGCGCATCGCCGAGGCCATGTGTTTGTTCACGGTGTCGGTCGAGATCGCCAGAATATGCGCGGTGTCCCACGCGGTCTTGCCGACCGCGGCCCAGGTGACCACCTCGCGTTCGCGCGGTGACAGCCGGGTCCGTTGGCGCGCGGTGGCCTCGCGCATCGTCATCAACTGATTCATCGCGTAGATCGCGATCAGCTCCATCGCCGAGGCCGCCGCCGGACTGGCGTCGATGTCGGGTCCGCCGAACGAGATCGCGGCCTCGTAGCCGCGCATGCCGAAGATCGGCACGCAGATGCCGCGCCGCATGCCGTAGTCGTGGGCGGCGCAGTCCATCAGCGTCGCGGTGGTCTTGTCGGACTTGTCCCACGGCGCGTCGGACCAGGAGAACGTCCGGGTCTGCTGCCGCGCATGCGCGGCGATCGGATCGTGCTTGTGGTAGTTGTCGTGCAGATATTGCCCGAACCAGGCTTCCGGCCAATGCCGCAGCAGCACCAGCTTGTCGAAGTCGTTGCGCGCCAGCTTGGGCGCCGCGGCGATCACGAAGGACTGGTAGCCATAGGCCGCGGCGGCGTCGCGAACCGCATCGAGCAGCGCCTGCGGCGTGGTCGTGGTTCGAAAACGCTCGATCGAAGCGAGAGCCCGGTCAAAATGCCTGAACTCCGAACCGGACATTCGCGTTTCCTCGTACCGCCGAACGAGATGCACGCAACTATTACACACCGCAACGGGGCCGACAACGGCGCACAGTGACGCGGCGAGTTAGAGGCGGTCGAGTTCGCCCCGGCGCTGGATTGCGCGCCGGGGCGAACGGAATCAGGCGAAGCCGTGCTTCTTCTTGCTATCCAGTTCCTGCGCCTTGAACTGATTGAAGCGCGGCAGGAACTTGTCCCAATCGATGATGTGGGCGTCGAGCTCGGGACCGTCGATGCAGGCGTGCTTGCGGACCATCTTACCGTCGATGGTCACCGGCACCATGCAGGCGCCGCACATCCCCGTCGCGTCGACCATGATCGAGTTGAGGCTCGCCACGGTCTTGACGCCATACGGCTTGGTGAGGTCGCTGATCGCCCGCATCATCAACGGCGGTCCGATCGCGATCACTTCGGCGATCGTGCGGCCCTTGCCCTGCTGATTGGCCTTCAGCATCTCCTCGAGCGGTCCGGAGACGAAGCCCTTGACGCCGAAGCTGCCGTCATTGGTGGTGTAGATCACCTCGAGCTGATCGCCGAATTCGGCCTGCAATTTGCCGACCCGTTCCTGCTCGCCGGTCCAGAACAGGAAGTCCTTGGCGCGGAAGCCGGAGATCAGCGTGACGTGATTGCCGAGCCTCAAGTGCGCGCGCATGATCGGATAGACCGGCGGCAGCCCGACGCCGCCCGCGGTGAACACCACGGTCTGGTTGCCCTCGTAGCGATGCAGCTCCGAGGCGCGGCCGAGCGGCCCCGCGATGCCTGAGAACGCATCGCCGATCGCCATCCGGTTGATCTCCAGCGACGAGGTGCCCATGCCCTGCACCACCAGATCGATGGTGCCGGCCTCGACATCCCAATCCGCCAGCGTCAGCGGAATCAGTTCGCCCTTGTCCCACGGCAGCACCCGGACGAATTGTCCGGCCTGCGCCGCCTTCGCCACCATCGGCGCCCGCACCACGAATTCGACGATGCCGCCGGCTAGCTCGATCTTGTCGACGATGGTCGGCTTCAATTGCCCGAGTTCGGTGTAGCGCGCCGCATTGGCCACCATGGTGGTGATTTCGGCGGCGGAGAACGGAATCTCGCCGACGATTTCCTTCGCCGCGGCCTGGCCGTCGCCGGCGGCGCGGATCGCGGTGGAGCCGCCGCGCGCGGCGTCGCCGCCGCAATAGACGTCGCTGATCGAGGTGCGCTGCGAACCGCGCTCGACCTCGATGGTGCCCCATTTGTTGGTCTTCAGCTCGGGCTCGGCGTCCTTCATGATCGGGTTGGCGGTGTTGCCGAGCGCCATGATGACGAGATCGACCGGCATCCGCTCGACCTGTCCGGTCGGCTTCGGGCTGCGCCGGCCGCTCTTATCGGGCTCGCCGAGTTCGTTGACGTCGAGCACCGCGTGGGTGACGAAATTGGTCTTGCCGTCGCCGATGAATTCGCTCGGGCCGCGCAGCACCGCGAGGTGGATGCCTTCTTCCAGCGCGTGATGCAGCTCCTCGACGCGCGCCGGCATTTCCTTCTGGGTGCGGCGATAGACGATGGTGACGTTGCCGCCGAGGCGCTTCGCGGTACGCGCGGCGTCCATCGCGGTATTGCCGCCGCCGATCACGAACACCTCTTTGCCCCTCACTTCCGGCAACGGCGTCTCGTAGCGGTCATCCAGCCCGCGCATCAGGTTGACGCGGGTGAGAAACTCGTTGGCCGACATCACGCCGAGCAGATGCTCGCCGGGCACGTTCATGAAGGTCGGCAGACCGGCGCCGGTGCCGAGAAACACTTTCCAGAACCCGGCAGCCTTGAGGTCTTCCAGCGTCGCGGTCTTGCCGACCACGAAGTTGCGCACGAAACGGCCGCCGAGCAGCGTGATCTTTTCCACCACGTCGTCGATCAGCGAATTCGGCAATCTGAACTCGGGAATGCCGTAGCGCAGCACGCCGCCGAGGTCGTGGAACGCCTCGAACACCGTGACCGGGAAGCCTTCCGCGGCGAGCAAGTACGCGTTGATCAGGCCGGCCGGGCCGGAGCCGACCACCGCGATCGGCGGCTTGGTGGCCGCCGCCCACGGGCTCACCGTGCCTTCGAAGCGCTTGTTGGCGTCCGGGTTCACCAGCTTGTCGTGCTGCGGCAGGTACCATTCGAGCTGGCCGATCTCGATCGGCCGCTTGGTGTGGGTGCAGACGCCCTGGCACTGCAGTTCCTGCGGACAGACCCGCCCCGTCACGTTGGGCAGCGGGTTGCAGCTTTCGATCAGTTCCAGCGCCTCGCGGTGCCGCCCGGTGCCGAGCAGGTCCAGCATTTCCGGAATGTGGATCTTGACCGGGCAGCCGCCCTTCGGCTCGCTCTTGCCGGCGATCAACAGGCCGATTTCGCACGGCTTGTCGTCGCACTGCTTGTCGCGCAGCACTTCCAGCCAGACGAACAATTCGACTTCGCGAACGCTGTAACCAAGGCTGGTGTAGCCGAGATAGCCCTGGTTCACGAGGTCGAAGTCGAACATCCGCTCTTCCGCCGGGCGGATATAGGGCGGAATGAAGTTCTCGCCGGGCCAGCCTTCCGACAGCCCGCGGAACATCGGGTAGCTGTCCGACAAATGGCTGTCGATCGCCTTGATGAACTTGCGCTTGAACTTCAACGGCAGCGCCCAGATGAAGCGCTGCAGGATCGTGCTCATGTCGTCGCCGCGCTTCAACAGGTCCCACAGCGTCACGGTGAAACCGAGCCCCAGCGCCGGCTGCTGGAATTCCCAGACGATCGCCTGCGTCCCGTCGTTGATGAACATCTCGCGCAGCGACGCCGGGTCGTTCAGCAGCCGCTTCTGCAACAGAGCGATCTGCTTCTGGAACACGCTGACCGCTTCGCTGTGCTGCAGCTCTTCGAGCTCGCTGCGGGTGGTTTCGAGCGTGCTGCGCGCCTGTTCGTAGCGCAGCAGCTCGTTGGGGACCGCGCCGGTGATGCCGCTCATCGGATGATCTCCGCGTCGCAGTTCGCCGCCGCCCGGCTCAGCTTGGCCGACAGTTCAGGCGTGACCTTGAGCTTGGCGAACACGCCCGGGATCACATGGGCGACGTCCTTGGTGACGCCGTCGACCACGATCTTGGTCGGCTCGAACACCTCGCCGACGTCCTGATAGCAGCTCTTGCAGTTGGTGCACTTCGATAGATCATCGTCCGAGATGGTGATCGGCACGTTGCCGCTGCTGATCGGCGCCTTGGCGCCGTTGGTGGCAGGCGTCGCGGCGACCGGAGCCAGCCCGGCCATCAGACCGGCGAAGCCGGAGGCGGCCGGCGCGTTCGAGGATGCGGCGAGTTCGCTCATGCCGCGGGCGATCGAATCCAGCGAGGTCTCCCGCGCCTTCACCGAGTCCTCGTATTGCCGCAGCAGCGCGTCGAGTTCGACGCGGTGGTTGTCGTCGATCTGGCGGACGTCGAGGCCGCTGAGGAATTGCAGCGTGCGCCAATATTTGCGCCGCTCCTCGACGAGCTTGATCACCGCGGCACCGACCGACAGCTTGATCAGCCGCTTGTCGGCGTCGGTGGCAAAGATGAACGGCGTCTTGCCGACGCGCTGATCGGGGCTCAGCGCCACATAGTCCTGCACCACGACGCCGTCGGCGTCCGCGGCGAGCTTCTTGAACTGCTTCTTGAAGCGCACCTCGGTGAAGGCGAAGTCGGCCGGCGTCACCGCGGTCTTCAGCAACTGGGTGGCGCCGTTGCCGTCGACATACTCGATCGACTGCGTCGCCCAATCCTGATCGGGCTCCGGGTTGCCGTCGAGCGAGAACGCGCTGTGCAGGTTCGAGCCGCGCCGCGGGTCATGCACGAACACCGGGTTCATCCGACTTTCCACCGCCTTGCGGGCCTGGCGGTTGGCGACCGCGTCGCCGATGCCGTGCTCGGCCTGGCACGGCGTGTAGACGTCGAGCACCGCCGGCGAGTCGTTGTAGTTGAGATATTCCAGCACGTTCTTCAGGAAGTGGCCCTGCAGCGCGGTCGAGGTCTGCACCACGAACACGCTGGGATGGAACGAGGCGATCAGGCCGAGCTCCTTGCGGGATTCCTGCTTGCCGGTGTTGGCGACGCCGAACCGCGACAGGTCGGAGTCCTGGCCGGTGAGGCTCGCCGTCGAGGTCTGTCCGCCGGTGTTGGAATAGGCGCCGGTGTTCAGCACCACCACCTTGATCGGCGTCGAGGTCGACAACAGCCGCGACAGCGCGCCGAAGCCGATGTCGTAGGTGGCGCCGTCGCCGCCCATGCTGAGCACTGTCGGCAGCAGCGCGCGTTCTTCGGGCGAGAACTGCGCCCAGCCGAAGTAGCGGAACTGATTGTCGTGCTTGGCCGGATTGTAGGCATCCTGCAATTCCAGTTTGGCAACGCGGAGCGCGGCGAAATCTTCCGAGGCGGTGGCGGTGAGGCCTTCGAAAATGCCCTTGGCGACCGCGGGCGTATCCTGGAACAGGCTGTTGACCCACGGATCGGTGTAGGGGTTGAAGGGGAAGGTCGAGGCATAGACGCTCGAACATCCGGTGGCGTTGGCTATCACCATGCCGGCCGGGCCGTTGCCGGTCGGGCCGCTCTCATAGAGATAGAGCCGCTTTTCCAGCGTCTTCAGCGTGCGGTCGAGCCGTTCGACGCGGGCCGCGTCGTCGCCCTTGGCCGCAACCGCGTCGCGCTTGGCGGCGAGCTGATTGATCAGCGCTTCCAGTTCGCGGGTGTGCTCCTTGCGGCGCTTGTCGTGCAGCGCGTGGTTGGTCGCGGTGACCAGACGGATCGCCGTGACCTCGCCGCAGCCGCGGCAGGCGCCGTGGCCGCCGGTGGTGGCGTAGTAATTGGCGCGGTCGAGGATCAGCCGCTTGGCCTCGCCGCCGGTCTGGGTGGCGCCGTCGACGAAGCGCGCCGGGGTGTTCGGGGTGCGGCTGAAGAATTCGAACCGGGTCTGCAATTCCTCGAGCAGCGGCTCGTCCTGTTCGCGGTCGACCAGCGCGCCGGGGCCGCAGACGTCGACGCATTCCAGGCAGCCGGTGCACTTCCACGGATCGACCGACACCGAATACAGCCCGCCGGAGCCCGGCTGCGCCTTCTCCATGGCGTCGAAATACGGCCGGGTCCGCGCCACCGGATAGACCTCGAGGGCAGCTGCGAGCTTGCCGAGGTTTCGCTTCAAGGTGGCGTTGTCGATATCGAGCGCGGCCGCGGCCTGCGCCACGATCTGGTGGAACGGAGTGTTCTCCTTGCTGGTGCGATAGATCTCGCGCACCGCTTCGCTGAGGTCGCGGACCTGCGCGGTGAGCGCGTCGCGCTGCGCCGGCGCGATGTCGAGCTGCTTGATCGCGGTGGCAATCAGCTCGTGGATGTCGTGCACGGTGTTGGGGATCGCGGCGTCCGGGCAGACCAGCGCGCATTCCAGACAGCCGGTGCATTGGTCCGGGTTGAACTGCGGCACGTTGCGGCGGAACAGGCCCTTGTCCTTCATCGCCGCGGAGCCCGCCGGCATGAACATGCCCATGCCCGGCAGCACCGGCGCATCCGCGATGGTGCCGTCGCGGAACGGCGCCCCCAGCACGTCGTCGTAATATTCCGGATCGAGGAAGCCCGAGGCCGAAGCCGGCCCTGCGGCCCGGCACATCGAGGCCGACAGCGAGGCGTCGCGCTTGGCCTTCGGCGCCGCGGCGATCGCGCTCTCGGCGAACTCCGGCGCGTCGTAGTCGACCTTGTGGGTGGCTTCGACACCTTCGCGGATCACCGCCATGTTGCCTTCGACCACCGCGCCGCCCTTGGCGCCGAACTTCTTGGAGATCTGCTGGCGGATCTTGGTCAGCATCGCTTCTTGCGAGGCATCGGCCACCACGCGATCGACGTTGCCGCACACCGCGCCGATGAAGGCGATGCCCATCATCCGGGTTTCCAGTTCGGCGGTCGGCGCGTGGCGCTTGGCCACCGCGAAGGCGTCGATCACGTAGAATTTTATCTTTTTGTCGCGGATGGTGGCGCGGACCTTGGCGGGCAGTTCACGCCAGACTTCGAGCGCCGTCAGGTTGGTCTGCAGGATGAAGGTGCCGCCTTCGACCAGCCCGCGCAGCGGGTTGGTGTGGATGAACACCTTGTGGTCCGGCGAGATCACGATCTCGACGTCTTCCAGTTCGGCGTTGGTGATCTTCACCGGCTCCGGCGACAGCGTGATGTAGTAGTTGGTCGGCGCGCCGCTCTTTTCCGAGCCGTATTTCGGCGCCGACTTCGAATGCATGTCGAGCGCGCCGGCGAGAATGTCGGTGAGGAGCTTACCCGACGCGATGGTGCCGTAGCCGCCGATCGAGTGGAAGCGGATGCGGAACGCCTGCGGCGGCAGCAGGTTCGGGTTTTGCCCGGTCTGCAGCGCCATGAATTCGGTTTCCGGATAGGCCGCCTTCAGCCGATCCTGCAGCGCGGTCATCCGCGGCGACGCGTCCTTGGTGAAGAACTGCGTGCCGAGATAGACGAACGGCGCGGAGTCCTTCTTCTCCATGTTGGCGTAGCAGGCGATCATGTCGCGCGGCTGCAGATCGTGGCCGCCGAGCCCGAAGATCGCGGTGGTGAGCTTCGGCAGCTCTTTGATCGGCGGAATCCCGGCGTGGCGAACGCCGTCGGCGTTCTCGCGCGCCTTGCACAAAGCCTGCGTCACCAGGCTGGTCAGCGCGGTGACTTCGGAGCGCTCCAGCACGGTGACGGCCTTCTTGCCGGCCAGGGCTGCGACCAGGTCGCCTTCCGGGAACGGCTGCAGCAATTTGATCGACACCACGCCGACCTTCTTGCCTTTGCTGCGCAGATAGCTCGCCACCGCCTCGGCGTCGTCGGTCACCGAGCCGAGCCCGACCACCACATGGTCGGCGTCGTCGGCCATGAAGCTCATCACCGGCTTGTATTCGCGGCCGGTCAGCGCCGAATATTCGTCCATCGCCTGTTTGACGAAGTGCGGCACCGCGTTGGCGAAATGGGTGCGGTGATCGACCGCGCCGGCCTGGAAGTCGGGCTGGTTCTGCACGCCGCCGGTGAGGCCGGGATTGTCGATATCGACCAGTGCCGGCACCAATTGGCGGGTGCCCTTTTCGGGCGCGTTGACCCACTGCCGCTTCCACTGACCCTGCAGCTCTTCCGGCACCCATTGCTGCGTCGCTTCGACCAGCGCCGCTTCGTTGTCGGTTTCGATGGCGGAGGCATTGGCGTCGAGATGCGCGGTGAGCGCGTCGAGATCGGAGCCGATGAAATCCGCCTTGTGGCGGGCGAGGTACTGCTTCAGCTGGAACACCCGGCCCTTGGCGCCGAACAGCATTTCCTGCGCCACGGTCGGGCACTTGATGCGGCCGGCCGGGTCGCCGAGGAATTCGCGCAGCAATTCCGGCTCAGGCATCAAGGCTTCGCTGAGCATGTGCGAGGTGGCGAAACCGTCCATCGCGTTGGCGACCGGGATCAGCGAAGTGGCGCTGACTTTATAGGAGATCGCGGCGAGATCGGCGGCCTGCTGCGGGTTGGAGCCGAACAGGATGGTGTAGCCCGACGACAGCAGCGCATAGACGTCGTCATGGCCGGCCATCACGTTGAGCGAATGCTTCGACACCACGCGGGCGGCGACCTGCAGCACGAAGCCGCCGACCTTCTTGCCGACCGTCACGTAGTGCGATTCCAGGCCGTACAGGATGCCCTGGCTGGAGGAGGCGTTGGAGACGAACTTGCCGCCGGTGAGCGAGGCGCCGAGCGCGCCGGACTGCGCCGAATGCTCGCCTTCCGGTTCGAAGAAGAACGGGTGCTTGCCCCAGACGTTGCAGCCGCCGGAGGAGCGGAACGCCTCGTAAATCTCGGAAATTTCGGTCGAGGGGGTGATCGGATAGCCGATCACGCCGCCGCAGACATGGCCCATCACCTGGGCGACGGCGCCGTTACCGTGGATCACTGTCGAGATGCCGGGGAATTTTGCGTTCATTGCCGTCCGTCCATTGTTTTTATTGCCACCTGAATGAGCCGCGTTGGTCGTTTCGCAATTGCGAACGACGCTTCAGCCATGGTCGCGGCGATCAGCAGCAGCCTGGCGAAACGATCTCGAAATCCAGAATTGACTACCTATGAGCCATTCGACGCCACGGTCGCGCTCATGCCGACCGCAACCCGTCCCCTAGCACGGGGCAAATACCGTCGATTTGACGCGCATCAAATGACAGCCTCAGCGACGTTTTACGCAATAAAGTTTCGTGCGGGCAATATTCCGCAGTGCGGTACGCCAGCGGAGCACCGTTAGGCGATCGCACCGATCGCCGGCTGCGGCCAAACGACCATTTGCCGCGCCGCAGCACTCGTTATATAGACTGACTATATGACGACTTGCGCGGCCTGATGATGACGATAGAAGCGGCCATTACCCTGAAAAGCAAGGATGTTTCCGGCGTCGGCCGGGAGCGGATCCGGCTGTTGCAGGCGGTCGCCCGCGAGGGCAGCATCACCGCGGGGGCGAAAGCCGCTGGCCTGACCTACAAGGCCGCCTGGGACGCGCTCGACGCCATGACCAACCTGTTCGGCCAGCCGCTCTTGGAACGCCGCACCGGCGGCAAGGCCGGCGGCGGCGCGGTGCTGACGCCGACCGGGCTCCGGGTGATCGAGGCGTTCGGCCGGCTGGAGGCCGAAATGGCGCGGGTGCTGCGCGCGCTGGAGCCGGAGCTCGCCGGCAGCGGCATTTCTCCTCTCAACCTGGTTTCGGGATTCTTCATGAAGACCAGCGCCCGCAACGCGCTCCGCGGCACCATCACGGCGATCCGCGCCGATACGCTCAGCGCCGAGGTCGCCGTCGCGGTGGCCGACGGCACTCTTATTTATGCGCTGGTCACCAGCGAGAGCCTGCGCAGCCTCGGGCTGTGCGTCGGCCGCGACGCCATCGTGCTGATCAAGGCGCCGTTCGTGCTGATCGCGCCCGGCGCCGACGCGCCCAAGGTGTCGGCGCGCAATTGCGTGCACGGCAATGTGCGGCGCATCGACGTCTCCGGCGTCAACGCCGAAATCGTGCTCGACATCGGCGGCGACAAGACGCTCGCCGCCTCCATCACCGCCTCCAGCGCCGAGGCGCTCGGGCTTTCCCCCGGCGATCCCGCCTGCGCGCTGTTCGACGCAGCCCATGTGCTGATCGCCATCGACTAACCTGACAGGAGACCAGCCTTGAAAGTCATCACCAGCCTCAAGCTCGCGCTCGGCGTGGCACTCGCCTGCGTCGCAGGCTCCAGCGCCTTCGCGGCGCAGACCAATGTCGCGGTGGCCGCCAATTTCACCGACGCCGCCAAGGAAATCGCCGCGGTCTTCAAGGCCAAGACCGGCCACGAGGCGGTGTTGAGCTTCGGCGCCTCCGGCCAGTTCTACACCCAGATCACCCAGGACGCGCCGTTCCAGGTTTTCCTGTCGGCCGACAATGAGCGGCCGAAGAAGCTGGTCGACGACGGCCTCGGCGTTGCCGGCTCCAACTTCACCTATGCGGTCGGCAAGCTGGTGCTGTGGAGCAAGGCGCCGGGCGTGGTGAAGGGCGAGGAAACCTTGAAGCAGGCCTCGTTCGCCAAGATCTCGATCTGCAATCCGGTGGCGGCGCCCTATGGTGCGGCGGCGGTGGAGACCATGAAGGCGTTGAAGCTGTACGACACGCTGAAGCCGAAGCTGGTCGAAGGCGCCAACATCACCCAGGCCTATCAGTTCGTGCAGACCGGCAACGCCGAGGTCGGCTTCGTCGCGCTGTCGCAGGTGATCAACGACAAGGACGGCTCGCGCTGGATGGTGCCGCAGTCGCTGTATGCGCCGATCCTGCAGGACGCCGTGCTGCTGAAGAAGGGCGCCTCCAACGAAGCCGCCACCGCCTTCATCGCGTTCCTGAAGGGGCCGGAAGCCCGCGCCATCATCGAGAAATACGGCTACGAAGTCGGCAAGAGCAGCTAACACTGGATTTTTGATAAGCGTTCGAAACGGGGATGGTCCACCTCTCCCTTTGGGAGAGGTCGGATCGCTCTTGCGATCCGGGTGAGGGGTTACGGCTTATCGATAGACCGTACCCCCTCACCCCCCCTCTCCCCATGGGAGAGGGGGCGCGCAGTGCATATTGCAGTGCTGCGCGTCTGCTCAAATCACTTGTAGCTTCTCAAATCCGGATCGGTTGAGCGTCGCATGGGCGGGATATCCAACGAGATCTGGCAGCCGATCCGCCTCACCATCGAGCTCGCGGCGCTGACCACCGCGATCCTCTTGATCGTCGGCACGCCGATCGCCTGGTGGCTGGCGCGCTCCAAGGCCTCCTGGAAGGAAGCCGTCGCCGCGGTGGTGGCGCTGCCGCTGGTGCTGCCGCCGACCGTGCTGGGCTTCTATCTCCTCGTAGTGCTGGGACCCGACGGTCCGGGCGGCGCGCTGGCCGGGCTGTGGGGCGGGCGCACGCTGGCCTTCACCTTCGAGGGCCTGGTGTTCGGCTCGGTGATCTATTCGATGCCGTTCGTGGTGCAGCCGATCCGCAACGCCTTCGACGCGATCGGCGATCGGCCGCTGGAAGTCGCCGCCACCTTGCGCGCCTCGCCGACCCGCGCATTCTGGACCGTGGCGATTCCGTTGGCGCGGCCGGGCTTTCTCGCCGGCGCCGTGCTCGGCTTCGCCCACACCGTCGGCGAATTCGGCATCGTGCTGATGATCGGCGGCAACATCCCCGGCAAGACCAAGGTGCTGTCGGTGGCGATCTTCGATTTCGTCGAAACCTCGCAATGGCGCGAAGCCAATATTCTCGCTGCCGGCATGGCGGCGTTCGCCTTCGTGGTGATCCTCACCATGATGCTATTGGAAAAGCGCACCGCGCGGATCAACCGATGAGAGACGTGTCGCGCAACATCCACGCCGAATTCCGCGGCGTGCTCGGCCGCTTCACGCTCGACGCGTCCTTCACCGTGCCGGCCACCGGCATCACCGGGCTATTCGGCCCCTCCGGCTGCGGCAAGTCCACCGTGCTGCGCTGTATCGCCGGGCTGCAGCAGTTGCCCGGCAGCACGTTCTCGATCGACGGCGACGTCTGGCAGGACGGCCCGCTGTTTCGAAGGCCGCACCAGCGGCCGATCGGCTACGTGTTCCAGGAAGCCAGCCTGTTTGCCCACCTCTCGGTGCAGGCCAATCTATTGTACGGCGCGCCGCGCGATGCCGCGCATGCGCGTAGCAGCATCGAATTCGACGAGGTCGTCGAACTGCTCGGCCTTGCCGCGCTGCTGGAGCGATCGCCGCGGCATCTGTCCGGCGGCGAACGGCAGCGCGTCGCAATCGGCCGGGCGCTGTTGTCGCAGCCGAAACTGCTGCTGATGGACGAGCCGTTGTCGGCGCTCGACCGGCTGACCAAGGACGAGATCCTGCCGTTCCTGGAGCGGCTGCACGCGCGGCTGTCGCTGCCGGTGATCTATGTCAGCCACGACATGGCGGAGATCGAACGGCTCGCCGATCATCTGGTTCTGATGCGCGCCGGCAAGGTGCTCGCCGCGGGTCCACTCACCACGCTGCAGAGCGATCCTTCGCTGCCGCTCGCCGCCAGCCGCGACGCCGCGGTGAATTTCGAAGGCACGGTCGAGAGCTATGACCCGAGCTACAGCCTGCTGACGCTGCGGATCGACGGCGGCCGGCTGCTGGTGCCGTCGCCGCCCGCCGCGAGCGGCGAGCGCCGCCGGCTGCGTATCGCCGCCGGCGACGTCAGCCTCGCCCGCGAGCATCCGCACAACACCAGCATCCTCAACGTGCTGCCGGCCCGCATCGTGTCGCGCACCGCGCTCGGCGCCAGCGAAATCCTGGTGGTGTTGGCGCTCGGCGAAGACGGTGCCGGCGCCAAGCTGCTGGCGCGGGTGACGCGGCGCTCCTGGGATCACCTGCAACTCGCCGAAGGCCTCGACGTGATCGCTCAGGTCAAGGGCGTCGCGCTGGCCCCCGGCCGCAACGCCGGCATGCATGCCTCGTCGCCTGGGCTGCGCGGGCGCTGAGAGGCTTTTCGCGTGAGATCGATGCGCTTGGCAGTTGTCATTCCGGGACGCGAGCAGCGAAGCTGCGAGCGAACCCGGAATCTCGCGACGCGGTTCGGCGCCTTGCTTGCAGCAAGATTCCGGGTTCGCTCGGCCTGCGGCCTCACGCCCCGGAATGACGCCCGAATTGGTCGGATGCCTCGATCCTAACCGAAAACGCTCAAACACTCTGGGATGACGTCAGCCCGACAGCGACGTCGACAGGTTGAACGGAAACGGGATCGCGGCGCGATCGATGCCGAGCCCCATGCGGTCGACCACGGCTTGCACCTGCGCGCGTTCGCCCAGCAGCCGGCAGCGTTGCGGCGGGCCGTAGGGGGGGCGGCTGCCGGCGCTCTTCAACAGGGTGCCGCGAACGCCGTGCGGATCGGGGGCCGCGCCGCGCTCGACCTGGCGACTGAGCAACAGCCCGACCAGGCCGCTGACCAGCGCGGCGGCGGCGTTGGCGCAGCTTCGCCGTACCACGTCGCCCTCGCAGGCCGCGCCGACGATATTGGACCCGGGGATCACCAGCGCCTTGGTGGCGATCGGGCCGGGCAGGCGCAGCCGCCGGCGGTAATACTCCAAAGTCAGCACCGCCAGCACCGGCGCCGCGTCGGCCAGTTCCACCAGTTCGTCACAGCCCGCATTGCCGCCGGCGGTGACGATCAGCACGTTGCGGCGATCGCACATCTCGATCGCCTCGGCCAGCACCGGGTCGAGCCGCCCGCTTGGCGCGAACCGGCCGCCGCTGACATGGATCACATGGGCGCCCTGGTCGACCGCGAGAAAGATCGCGCGTGCCAATTCGCGCTGCGAGCAGTCGCGGTCGTCGTCGGCAAAGATCGGCACGATCAGGCCGCGGCACAGCGGCGCCACGCCTTCCACCGAACTGCAGGGCTGGCCGAAAATCACGCTGGCGACGTGCGAGCCGGACGCGGTGGTATCGCCGTCGAGGCCCTGCGATCGCGGGCCGATGTGCAGCGGAATCAGCCGCGCGCCGCGAAAACACTCGTGGGTTCGATCCACCGCGCCGTCCAGCACGGCGATGGTGATCCGCGGGTCGCCGCCGCCGAACGCGAACAGAAGATCCTTCTGGAATGCCGACGTTGCCCCGCCCGCCATGATGACCTCAGCCCATTTCCCCGCGCGCGAACGCGCTGCCCATTCTTTGTCGCTGCGAAGCGGCAAAAAGTTTGGGGGGAGGCTAGGTTTTTTACGAGGGCCGGGTTCGCCGGCATACCAGCGGGCTCAGGACACCGTCACGCGAGGGGCAGCCGCGTCAGATCTGCGCGGCGACCTGATGGAGTCCGATGATCCGGGCCAGCGAGCGGACTTCCTGCTTCTGGTCCTCGCGCAACTGGAACAACAGCGGCATCGCCGCCGACTTCAGCTGCTGGACTTCCTGGCTGTCGGGATCGATGCTCGGGCTGCCGCCGCTGGGATTAGCTTGCCGCATGGCGTGCAGCTTGCGGGCGACGGCGCGTAGCGCGTCCTCGACCGAGGGCCAATAATATTCCTGCGAGGACGACAAATTGAGCCGGCCCTTGATCGCCGCGATCTGCGCGTCGCTGAGCAGCGCGTAGCTCTTCTGCACCGGCGGCTTGGCGGCCACCTTCGGCTTCGGCGGCAACGCCGGAACCGTGACCGACGAGGTGATCGAGGACGGCCCGAGATCGACCGGGCTGTCGGCCGCAAAGGCCTGGCGCAACGGCTCGGCGGCGGACTGCTCGCTGGCCCGCTGCGGTTCGCCGGCGGGCGCTGCAACGGCTTCGCCGACCGGCAGCGACACCCGCGTCACCGGCAGCTTGTCCGCCTTGGTTTCGCGGTTGGCGACCGGCGTCGGCAGCACAGCCTCCGCCAGTTCGCCACGCAGCACGGGAACTCCGTCGCTGGCCAAAATGCTGATCGCGGCGGCGCTCGCTACAAGACAGCAGCCCAGCGCCAGAAAGCTAATTGTACGCGTCAATGGAAACTCCATTCGCGATTGCCGACCGTCACGCTTGTTCCTCACAAATGCAGATTAAATAAGGCTTAACCATGCTGGCCGGGGACGGATTCGAGGGCGTGGTTAATGCCCAGCAATGCAAGCGCGCCGGACCGCCGAAACGCCTGGCGTTTCGCTGCGCGCGGTGAGGTTCCAACGGTCCCGATTTTGCTGATCAGCGCCCGAGCAGCAGCTCCGCGCCCCGGGCGCGCTCCGGCACCCCGGCGAGCTGATAGGCGTCCTGGATGTCGGCGACGATATCAGAGGCTTCCCACAGCGCGTCGGGTTCGACCGCGTGCATGTTGATGGTCCAGTTGCCGCCCTTGCGGCTTCTCGGCGTGTGCACGACCTCGAACTGCACGTTGCGGCACAGCGGATGGCGCTGCAGCGCGTAGTACACGCGGGTGCGGATCTCATCGAGCGAGGCTGGGGTTTTTTCAGACAACATGGCGAAGCCCACAATGCGCAGGCCGGACGCGATGGACCGAAGGGCTCCGCGTCGCGGCGGAGACCCATTGTTGGGACAACGTGGTTAACAGCTGATTAACTACCCGCGCGGAGCGCGCAAGTTAGCGCCGCTCGATCACCAGGCTCTGCACCGCGCGGCCGAAATAGCCGTTGACGTCGCCGAGCTTGGAGGCGGCGATGCCGGCGCCGTCGGGGCCGAGCCACATCTCCGAATTGAGCAGGATCCATTCGCCGACCGGCGGCCTGGCGAGATTGATGCTGAGATCGGCGTTGATGAAGGTCCAGTCCTTGAAGTCGAGCACCGCCGAGGTGGCGTTGCTGAAATCGGCGGCGATCGCCGCGCGCATCACCTGCGAGGTCGGCTGACCCTCGATCATCGGCCGGTCGAGCCGGTACCAGATCGCGCCGGGCCCGAGCGACAGAAAGCCGCCGTGCACTTCGCGCACCGAAACGCAGCCGATGAACGGGTTGTTGTCGTGGCGCATGTCGATCGGCCGGCCCTGTTCGGGCGGCGGCACGTCGATCGGCGGATGTTCGATATCGTCCGGCAGCGCCGGCGGCGCGACGATCATCTTCAGCACCGTGGCGCTGACCACCACCACGCCCTCGGCCAATAGCCGCACCGCGCAGAGCTGGATCTTGCGGCCCTCGCGCAGCACTTCGGTCTCATAGCTCAGCGGCGCCACCGGCACCGGCCGCATCAGGTCGATCGTCAGCCGCACGATCTGCATCGGCTCGCGCGTCGGGATGTACTCGGCGAGATACGCCACCAGCGCGGAGGGCGGCGAGCCATGCTGCATGGTCGGATGCCAGGGCCCCGCGGCGCGGCCGCTGGTGATGATGGTGTTGCCGTCGATGCGATAGATGGCGTCCATGACGTGATGATCCTATCAGTTCGTGTGCCCCGGACGCTGCGCACGACGCCGCCCTTGCGGCGTGGTGCGCTGCAGATCCGGGGCCGTTACGAAGGCCGCGCTTGAGACGGTCCCGGCTCACGGCGCGGCGCGAGGCGCCGCACCGCGTCCGGGACACGGGCTGATGATGACGCAGGGCTCACAGCGACGGATCGCGCGCGTCGTCGTATTCGCTCTTCAACCGCGCCACCAGTTCGGCGACCGCGACAATGCCGGTGATCGATCCGATGCCCTGGCCGGAGCCCCAGATTTCCTTCCAGGCCTTCGGCTTGTTGCGCTCGCCGGATTCGTCGGTGCCGAAGCTCATCTGCGAGGGATCGGATTGCGGAAGATGATCGGGGTCCATGCCGGCGGCGAGGATCGAGGGCTTCAAGTAGTTGCCGTGCACGCCGGTGAACAGGTTGGAATACACGATGTCCTCGGCGCCCGAGGTGGTGATCATCTCCTTGTAGCGCGGCACCGCATTGGCCTCGTGGGTGGCGATGAAGGCCGAGCCGATATAGCCGAAATCGGCGCCGAGCATCCGCGCTGCCTTGACGGCGCGGCCATTGGCAATGGCGCCGGACAGCGCGATCGGGCCGTCGAACCATTGCCTTGTCTCGGCGACGAAGGCGAACGGCGACAATTCGCCGGCGTGGCCGCCGGCGCCGGCCGAGACCAGGATCAGACCGTCGGCGCCTTTCTCGACTGCCTTGTGGGCGAATTTCTGATTGATGACGTCGTGAAACACGATGCCGCCCCAGCGGTGCGCCGCCTGGTTCAACTCCTCGCGGGCGCCGAGCGAAGTGATGATCATCGGCACCTTGTGCTTCTCGCAGACCGCCAGATCCTGCTCCAGCCGGTTGTTGGATTTGTGCACGATCTGGTTGACCGCGAACGGCGCCGACGGCCGTTCCGGATGCGCTCTGTCGTAAGCGGCAAGCTCTTCCTGAATCTGCGCCAGCCATTCGTCGAGCAGCGCCGCCGGCCGCGCGTTGAGCGCGGGGAACGAGCCGACCACGCCCGCCTTGCACTGCGCGATCACCAGCTCGGGCACGGAGATAATGAACAGCGGCGCAGCGATCACTGGGATCGACAGGCGCCCCTTGAACAAGGCAGGCATCGACATTCAGGCGTTCCCCATTTTGTTGGCTTCGTTGAACGGCGCGCGAGGACGCCGTTGGGAACCAGAAAAGCAATTGCTGCGCCGCCGCGCAAGCGCTGCGGCCGCGAAAAACCGGCTGCGGCCCGCTCGGCGGCTATTGGCAGAACGCCCGGGTGACGATGTAATTGATGTGGCAATCTTCAGGCTTGCGCTGCCGGCCCGGGATCAGGGTTTTCGCCGAGCAGCTTTCGGCGGAGTCGGTGGCGAGACTCTTGCCCTGCTTGTAGCCTTTGGTTTGACACAAGGCGTCGGCGGCGGCCTTGCAGTCCGGCGCGCCGTTCGCGCCGCCGGGGCAGGTGGTGCGTCCGCTCACCATCGACGGGGTCAAAGCGGCAGCGGCGGGTGGCGCCGGTGCCGCGGTAGGAGCGGCGGGTGCGGCCCGGCTCGGCGTCGGCGTCACCGGCACCGCTGCATTCGGCGGCGGCGGCATCGCGTCGGGCGGCCCGGGCGGCGTGCCCGCGGAATCCGGTGCTGCGGGCGTCGGTGGTACTGAAGTATTGTCGGGACTGATGAAGCTCGGCAGCAGCGTCGACGGCTTGTCCCACAGCTTGCCGATCTCGTTGAGCAGGCCGGGATTGTCCGGGCGCGCGGCCGGCGGCGGGGCGTTCGGCGCCACAGGGGCCGGAGCGGCCTGGCCGGTGAACGACGGCGGATTGGCGCTCTGCGCCGATGCCGGTTGCGACACCTCGGTCGCGGCCACGGCGAGAACGGCGAACACGATGGGCGAACGCATCACGGCAGGCGGCCCACGAAGGAATCAATCATCGTCGCAAGCTATCGCGTCGATGCGAAGGGCAACAGCCTGAAGGCGCGGTCCGCGGGTCCAATGCGGACGGACATCATGTCGCGGTTGGGCTCGGATCTCGGCGCGACGACCAGCCCGGGCGCTTTTAGAACAGCCGGAATGCCACGACGAAGCCGAGCACCAGCACGGCGACGCCGATGCCGACCCACAGCCCGAGCCGCTTCTCGATGGTCTCGCGGATCCACACCCCGTAGCGGTTGAGCAGGATCGCCACCACGAAGAACCGGCCGCCGCGTGCGATCACCGACAGACCGATGAACTGCCAGAAATTGAAGTCGGCAAAGCCGGCGGTGATGGTGACCAGCTTGTAGGGAATCGGGGTGAGCCCCTTCAGCAGGATGATCCAGGCGCCCCATTCGGCGTAGCCGGCGCGGAATGCCTCGACCTTGTCGCCGTAGCCGTAGAACTGAATCACATAATGCCCGACCGAATCGTACAGCAGCGAGCCGATCGCGTAACCCACCACGCCGCCGAGCACCGAGGTCACGGTGCACAGCGCGGCATACAGCCAGGCGCGCTCCGGCCGCGCCAGCGACATCGGGATCAGCATCACGTCCGGGGGAACCGGGAAGAACGAGCTCTCGGCGAACGACACCATGCCCATCACCCACAGGGCGTAGGGCTTGTGGGCGGCGTCGATGCACCAGTCGTAGATTCGTCTCAGCATGGCGGCGATGAACCACCAAAGCCCGGCTTTGTCCATGGCAAGCCGGGTCGGCGGCCGCGCGTCAGCGTTGCTTTCGCAACGCCCCGCCGTCGATTGCGACGATTGGCCGCCGGCCCGGGAGCAGGGCGGCGGGCCCCACCGGCGTGCCGCTGACCTTGATGCTGCGCTTGAGGTTGGTTTTGGGCAGCTTCTCGGCGATCCCGAGCATGGCCTCGCGACGCTGCATCTCGGCCCAGACGTCGTCGGGCCGAACGCCGGCGGACGCCCACAGTACGGTGAGATTGTACAACAGGTCGGCGCTCTCGCGGACCACCGCCTCGCGATTGCCGTTGACCGCGTCGATCACGACCTCGATCGCCTCCTCGGCGAGCTTCTTGGCCATCTTGGCGGGACCGCGCTTGAACAGCCGCGCCGTCCGCGACGTCGCAGGGTCGAGATCCTTGGCGGCGATCACCGCCCGATACAGCCGGTCCAGCGAATCAGTCATGCCAAGACGTTAACCGAAACCGATGGCAATCATATTAACAATCACTCGCACCGGCCGAAGCCGGTGCGACCGCATCTCGTACGCTGAGAAGCGCTCAGTAGCCGTAATAGCCGGAGCCGCCGTAATAACCGGGGCCGCCGCCGTAATAGGCCGGTCCGCCGCCATAATAGCCGGGGCCGCCCCGGTAATAACCCGGGCCGCTGTCATAATAGTAATCGTTGCGGCGGTTTTGCGCCGCGACCGCGCCGATCGTCCCGATGATGCCGGCGAACGCCGCTGCTGCGGCCGCGCCGCCATTGTTGTTGCGATAGTGGCGGCGGACCTGACGCTGCTTCTTGCGGGCAGCGCTGACGTCTGTGTTGCTGGCCTGCTGCGGGGTCGCGCTGGCGGAAGCCGGCTGCGGCGCGCGAGAGCTGGCGGCCTGCGCCGGGGCCGGCACGAAAGTCGTGATCGCGATCGCCGCCACGGTGCCGAGCACCAGGGCGCGAGCGGGCATGGAACGGGTGAACGTGGACATTTGCTACTCCTCGGGCTATTCGCCGATCGAGTTCAATCCCGCGCCCGCGGCAAGGTTCCGCGGCTTTTGCGGCGGTGCATTGTCGCACCCGCCGCGGTTGCTTCGCATGGATCACGCCGCCGCGGCATGCGGTCAATAACGCTCACCGCGGCGCAAGCCGCCCGCCCTCGTCCGATGCGAGGTCGCCCGCGTCAGTAGCCGCAAGAGCCGCAGCGCGGCGCCACCGGCACGTAGTAGCTGCGCGCGGGCGCCACCATCTCGACGCGCTGGCGGACGCCGTATTGCGGCGGGATCCGCTCATACTGCACGGCTTCCGGCGCCACCATCACGGTCTGCGGCACCATCACGGTGCGATACTGCGCCGGTACGCGATGCGCCACCACGCCGCCGGGCGCCACCACCACGGTCTCTTCCACAGTGCGGTACTGCGGCGGCTCGACCCGCTGCTGATAGCAGGTGACGCAGGGCGGCGGCGCGTAACAATTGTAGCAGCCGGCGGAGGCCGCGGAGGGAAGCGCCACCGCGGCCACGGCGGAGACGAGCAGAGCGGCAGATACGCGGGACATGATCATTGCTGAACGCCTCTGAGTTACGATCGGCGTATCATCGGCACGCGCCGCGGCATCGTCAACGCAAGACAGTTGTTTACCTTGATGAAGATCATTAACGGCGCGTTGTGAACTACGCATAAAACGGCGTGGTGTCGGGCGGCGGTGAGGTGATCAACAGGGCGAGCAAGCAGCGTGCTCGCTCTCCCGCTTGCGGGGGAGGGAAGCGACCTCGTTCGCTACCTGCTCTCTCACTCACCGCCGTCATCCTGAGAGCCTGACTCAAAAAGCGATCAATGAAATCGGGCATTCAACGCGTCATTGCGAGGAGCTCTTGCGACGAAGCAATCCAGGGCTCCACGTGCGGCCCCTGGATTGCTTCGCTGTTCGGGCGGCGCTGCGCGCCGACCTCGGCTCGCAATGACGCCAGAAATGCTCGCCCGCTCAGCTGTGCAGCCCCGGCGCCTCGTGGCCGGTGCGGGCGACGTAGTCGGTGTAGCCGCCGCCGTATTGGTGGATGCCCTCCGGCGTCAACTCCAGCACGCGGTTGGACAGCGCGGCGAGAAAATGCCGGTCATGCGACACGAACAGCATGGTGCCTTCGTATTGCGCGAGCGCCGTGATCAGCATCTCCTTGGTGGCGATGTCGAGATGGTTGGTCGGCTCGTCGAGCACCAGGAAATTCGGCGGATCGAACAGCATCTTCGCCATCACCAGCCGGGCCTTCTCGCCGCCCGACAACACCCGACAGCGCTTCTCGACGTCGTCGCCGGAAAAGCCGAAGCAGCCGGCCAGCGCCCGCAGCGAGCCTTGGCCGGCCTGCGGAAACCAGTGCTCCAGCGATTCGAAGATGGTGTCCTCGCCGTCGATCAGGTCCATCGCGTGCTGCGCGAAGTAGCCCATCTTGACGCTGCCGCCGAGCGCCACCGCGCCGTCGTCGGGCTCAGTGGCGCCGGCCACCAGCTTCAGCAGCGTCGATTTGCCGGCGCCGTTGATGCCCATCACCGCCCAACGCTCGCGGCGGCGGACCTGAAAATCCAGCCCGTCATAGATCACGCGGCTGCCGTAACCCTTCTGCACTTTCTTCAAGGTCACCACGTCCTCGCCGGAGCGCGGCGCCGGGAGAAAGTCGAACGCCACGGTCTGCCGCCGCTTCGGCGGCTCGACGCGTTCGATCTTGTCGAGCTTCTTGACCCGGCTCTGCACTTGCGCGGCGTGCGAAGCGCGCGCCTTGAAGCGCTCGATGAATTTGATTTCCTTCGCCAGCATCGCCTGCTGGCGCTCGAACTGCGCCTGCTGCTGCTTCTCGCTGAGCGCGCGCTGCGCCTCGTAGAATTCGTAGTTGCCCGAGTACGAGGTCAGCGAGCCGCCGTCGATCTCAACCACCTTGGTGACGATGCGGTTCATGAATTCGCGGTCGTGCGAGGTCATCAACAGCGCGCCCTCGTAGCCTTTGAGGAACTGCTCCAGCCAGATCAGGCTTTCGAGATCGAGATGGTTCGACGGTTCGTCGAGCAGCATGGCGTCGGGCCGCATCAGAAGGATGCGCGCCAGCGCCACGCGCATCTTCCAGCCGCCGGACAGTTTGCCGACGTCGCCCTCCATCATCTCCTGGCTGAACGACAGCCCGGCCAGCACCTCGCGGGCGCGGCCTTCCAGCGCGTAGCCGTCGAGTTCCTCGAAGCGGTGCTGCACCTCGCCGTAGCGCTCCAGGATCTGTTCCATCTCGTCTGCGCGGTCGGGGTCGGCCAGCGCGTGCTCAAGTTCGGCCAGTTCGGCCGCGACCTCGCTGACCGGCCCCGCGCCGTCCATCACCTCGGCGACCGCGCTGCGGCCGGCCATCTCGCCGACGTCCTGGCTGAAATAGCCGATGGTGACGCCGCGATCGACCGCGACCTGGCCCTCGTCGGGCAGCTCCTGGCCGGTGATCAGCCGGAACAGCGTGGTCTTGCCGGCGCCGTTGGGGCCCACCAGGCCGACCTTCTCGCCCTTCAGCAGCGCCGCGGAGGCTTCGATGAAAACGATCTGATGACCGTTCTGCTTGGAAATGTTGTCGAGTCGAATCATGCGCGCGGAGCCTTGGACGGCGGAGCTTGGGACAGGGGTGAGCCCGCCCTTAGCCCATGCGGCGGGCGGGTGGAAGGGCGTTGGCGCCGCCGCCTGCGTCGCCGTCCGGCCGGTCGGGCTGACCGAGGCGCGGCGTGCCGCGATCGAAGGCTGAGCACCGGGACCTTGTCTCAGTTTGGGACGCGCGGCGCCAGGTGCATCCCCGCGGCAACACTCGATTTGAATCGCATTGGAACGATCACGCCGATCTGGACAAAAAGCCGATCTCGAAACACGCTGTGGATCTACGCATCACACACGATCATCGACGATCGGGTTGGACTGGGGCAGGTCATGAGATTGGCAACCGGGATACTTGCGGCCTTGTTATTGCTCGCAGGCGTCGGCTCCAGCCACGCGGTGGTGCGAATCGCCGAGGACCGCGGCGGCCGTATCGGAACCTATGTCGACAAGTACCAGGACCTGCGCAGTTCCGGCGAGACCGTGATCATCGACGGGCTGTGCGCCTCGGCCTGCACCATCGTGCTGGGCGCGGTGCCGCACGACAAGATCTGCGTCACCTCGCGCGCCACGCTCGGCTTCCACGCCGCCTGGGACCTCGGCTCCAACGGCCGGGCGGTGACCAACCAGGAAGCCACCCAGATGCTGTATTCGATGTATCCGAGCCAGGTCCGGCGCTGGATCGCGCAGCGCGGCGGGCTGACCCCGCGGATGATCTTCCTGCACGGCCGGCAGCTGATGGGGATGTACCGCCCCTGCTATCTCGACGCCCGCGCCTCCGCGTCGCACTGAGCCGGCTTCTTCTCATCACGGCATCGTGGCGGCCGGCGCTTGCCGGCCGGCGCCGCGGGCTTTATCTGGTGCGGCAAGCGCCGAACCCCGCGGCGCGACGCAGTGCGCCGGCATGCCGGCGGCCTCGTCGGCGTAAGGAATGAACTCATGTCCGCCAAAACCCGCCCGCTCGTCATCATCGGCGCCTTTGCCGGCAGTCTCGTGGTCGGATTGGTGGTGGTGCTGTGGCTGGCCGGCGGCTTGCGCACCGTCACCGCGCCCTCGACCGTCGGCGGTCCGTTCCAGCTCACCGACCAGACCGGCCAGACCGTCACCGAGCAGAGCCTGAAGGGCAAGCCGACGCTGATCTTCTTCGGCTTCACGCATTGTCCGGACGTCTGCCCGACCTCGCTGTTCGAAATCTCCGAAGTGCTGCGCGCGATGGGCAAGGACGCCGACCGCGTCAACGCCTATTTCGTCTCGGTCGATCCCGAGCGCGACACCCAGGCGGCGATGAAGGAGTATCTCGCCAGCTTCGATCCGCACCTCAAGGGGCTGACCGGCGACGCCGCCGCGGTCGCCAAGGTGATCTCCGGCTTCCGGGTCTATGCCCGCAAGGTGCCGCTGAAAGACGGCGACTACACCATGGATCACACCGCGCTGATCTATCTGATGGACCGCGACGGCAAATTCGTCGCCCCGTTCAACCTGAAGCGCAAGCCGGACGAGGCGGCGGCGGATCTGAAGCGGTATCTTTGACGGGCGAAGGGGCAAGCGCTCTGTGCAGCCTCCTGATCGCCTCGGCTCAGATGCTGGGTATTGTCGCGCGCCCTTTCCCTGACGTGGTCGGAGAGCCTTGCGGCGCGCGCTTTCGCGCCTCGAATCCATAGCAGGCCAGCGCGACGATGCGAGGGATCGGTCCGGCGGCCGTGTAGTTGGCAATCTGTCGGCGGCTTCGGCCGAGCAACACGCCCGCAGCCTCCTGCGTCAGTTGGTGCCGATCGAGGAAGGCTCGAAACTCCGCCGCCGTCATGGTTTCGTCGGCGAGCGCCAACAGCAGATCGGCGGACATTTCCAATTCGTCCCCGTCCCACGCGACGACGTCGCCATCTTCGATCAGGCGTGCGGTGGCGAACAACGTCGCATCGTCGCGCAGCGGCTTGTAAACCTTGTAGCCGAACAGCGCCGGGCTGAGATCGATGACGTCTTCCCGGCCGGCTCGGCTGCCCTCCGACCAGACCACTCTCAGAAACCGCAGGCCCCGCGGTTCGGCGATCGCGATGCGAGGCAGGACGGTGCCGCTATCCACCATGTCAGTCGCGCTCATTCAGCCGTCTCCACTCTGACACCAAGAGCGCCAGGTTCTCGGCCCGGGCAGCCCATGCTCTGACCTCCGCCAGGTCGGATCTGGACGCTTGGCCCGCGATCACCTCCAGGGTGACCAGATCCACCAGCGCTCGGGAATTCGGCCCCCGAAGATGGAAATGCGGTGGGTTGTGGTCGCCAGGGTAGATGTAGATCCTGCAGTTACTGAGCGTAGCTTTCAGGCCGACCATCGGACTTCACCCCAAGAATAGTGCAATAGTTGCACAAACTCAACCACCGCTGTGAAGCTATTGCACAAAGTCAGAGGGCCGCGTGCGCCGAGTAGGGTCGTGCCCCTCCATCTGCCGCCAGCGCTCGACCCAGCGCGGCACCGGCGCCGAGCCGGGGCGCTCGGCGAGGCCGTGATCGGTCTTTTCCCAGTGATACGGATTCCACACGAACTGGCCGAGCGCGCGCCAGGCGGCGATCGACAGGCAGAGCCAATACAGCGGCGTCAGCGCTAGGATCCAGCCGCGGTCGAGCCGGCCGCGCCGCGCCAGGCCCAACAGGCCGATCGCCACCGTCGAGCCGTAGCCGGCCGCGATGGTGAGGCCGTGCAGCGTCGCCGCGTCGCTCGCCAGCCAGGACGGCGAGCCCTGCAGCGCCGAGATCAGATCGCTGGCCACCCCGTAGAGCAGCATCGGATGCGCCAGCGCGGTCAAGACGCTGCCGCCGACCAGCATGTTGAGCGCGAAGAAGCCGCCGGGGCCGGCTTCGCGCCATAGCCGCCATGGCCGGCGCATATGCACGCACCAGGTCTGGATCCAGCCCTTCATCCAGCGCGAGCGCTGCCGCAGCCAGGCCTTGAACGCAATCGGCGCTTCCTCATAGGTGGTCGAGTCGAAGGTGGTCGAGCGATAGCCGAACCGCGCCAGCCGGAAGCCGAGATCGGCGTCCTCGGTGACGTTGTAGGGATCCCAGCCGCCGACCTCGCGCAGCACCGCGGTGCGGAAATGGTTCGACGAGCCGCCGAGCGGCAGCGGCAGCCCGAGATCGGCCATGCCGGGCAGGAAGACGTCGAAATGGCCGGCATATTCCGCGGCGAACATCCGTGACAGCCAGCTGTTGGAGAGATTGTCGATGCACAGCCGCGCCTGGGTGCAGCCGACCCTGGCGCCGCCGCGCGAGAAGGCGTCGAGCGCCGCGCGCAACTGGTCCGGGGCCGGCCGATCCTCGGCGTCGAACACCGCGACGAAGCTGCCGCGGACGAACGGCAGCGCGTAATTCAGCGCCTTCGGCTTGGTCTGCGGCGGCCGCGCCGGCGCAATCAATGTCCGCAGATGCGGCAACGGGCCGAGCCGGGCGATCGCCGCGCGCGTCTCTCGATCGTCGGGTTCGATCACCAGGATGACGTCGAGCTTTTCGCGCGGGTAATCCAGCGCGTGGATCGCGCGCAGCAGCGGCGCCACCAAGGCGGCCTCGCGGTACAGCGCCGCCACCACGCTGTAGACCGGCAGCTCGTCGTCGGGCCGCCGCGTGCGGCGAGCAAACCAGCGCCGCGGCCACAGGCTGCCGATCAGCCGCAGCGCGACGAAGCCCAGAAACCACAGCGCCAGGATCAGCCCCCAGGCGTCGCTGGCGAGCAGCGGCGGCAGCACCGACAGCGCCAGCACGCCGCCGCCGCGCCGTGCGCGCTGCAGCCAGAGCGCGGCCGCCGCGGCGCGCGGTGCTGCCGAGAGTTCTGGATGCCGATGCCGCAATCCCTGCGCCGCGGCGTCGGCCAGCGCCCCGCCGCCCTGTTGCATCAGAAAGCGCTGCAACGAGTCGGCCGACGCCAGCCGCGCGTGCTGCCTGATCTCGGGCTGATCGGCGGCCAGCTGGCACAGCGCCCGCGCCGCCTTTTGCCGCGGCGCCAGCGCCCAGATCAGCCGGCCGTCGCGACGCAGCGGCACGATCCCTGAGACCGCGGCGTGAAGGATCTGGTGATCGGCGAGCGGCGCCGCGCCGCGGTCGATCGCCGCGAAGCTCTCGATCCCGAGTCCGGTGTGCGCCGATAGCCGCCGCAGATAGGCCGCTTCGTCGATCACGCCCCATTGGATCAGCACCTGGTCGGCGCCGATGCCGAGCTCGGTGGCGCGCCGCGCCGCCGCGCGCAGCAGCCGCGGGTCGATTGCGTCGTGCAGGCAGGCGAGCTCGATGCCGGGATCGTCCGACAACCAGTCCGGGGTTTCGGTGGGCGCAGCCTGCAGGTCGTGCCAGCGCGCCGCGCTGCCGAGAATCGCTCGACGCGGCGGTGGCACCCGACGCTTTCGCGTCGATCGCCACTCCGCACGACGGCGTCCATGGTCGGTGAACGCCATGCCCGGTCCTGCTACGCAAACTGCACTCGCGTCTGCCGCCGGATGGTCTATAAGACCCGACCGGCGCGGACGTCCTCAATGCAACCACGGATTGTTTTGTTCATCAACGACAGATTGCTCTGCGGCGGTCGTGCAACCCTGGTTGCGGCGGCGCTGCTGGGATCGATGTTGGCGCTGCCGCTCGCGCCCGCTTGCGCGCAGGCGCCCGCCAAGGGCGTCACCGAGCCGGCGCCGAAGGCGGTGCCGGGGTTCTGGGATCCTCGGCGGCGGCCGGAGCGGCCGGACCTGTCGCGGCTCACCGTGATCCGCTTTCTCACCGAGACCGATTACCCGCCTTTCAACTTCACCGGCGCCGACGGCAATCCGGCCGGCTTCAACGTCGATCTGGCGCGCGCCTTGTGCGAGGAGATCAAGGTCACCTGCACGGTGCAGATGCGCCGCTTCGAGACCCTGCTCGACGCGGTCGCCAGCAACCGCGGCGACGCCATCATCGCCTCGCTGGCGGTGACGCCGCAGATGCGCGCCCGGGTCGATTTCACCGATCCGTATTACCGGGCGCCAGCGCGCTTCGTGACGCGCAAGGATGCCGCAAAGCCCGAGCTGCGGCCGGAATCGCTCGAGGGCAAGAAGGTCGGCGCGATCGCAGGCTCCGCGCACGAAGCCTATCTCAAGGTGATGTTCACCGACGCCGAGCTGGTGCCCTATCCGAACGACGACGCGCTGCGCGCCGCGTTGCGCCGCGGCGAGGTCGACTACATCTTCGGCGACGCGATCTCTTTGGCGTTCTGGATCAACGGCACCGATTCGGCGGATTGCTGCGCATTCTCTGGCGGCCCGTTCGTCGAGAGCCGCTATTTCGGCGAGGGCGTCGGCATCGCGGTCCGCAAGGGCAACGACCTGTTGCGCCAGGCCCTGAACTGGGCGCTGTTCCGGGTCTGGGAAAAAGGCCGCTACACCGACCTCTGGCTGCGCTATTTTTCCGTCAGCCCGTTCTAATCACCACGCGCGCATCGGCGCCCGGAGTTCTTGATGTCCACGATCGATCTGCCTGTTAGCCCGAGCGACCTGCGCACGCTCGCCGAACAATCCAACGCCTGGCCGTTCGAGCAGGCCAAAGCGCTCGTCGCGCGGCTGACCAAGGCGCCGAAAGACGAAGTGCTGTTCGAAACCGGCTACGGCCCGTCCGGCCTGCCGCATATCGGCACCTTCGGTGAAGTCGCGCGCACCACCATGGTGCGCCACGCCTTCCGCGTGCTGACCGAGGACAAGATCAAGACCCGGCTGATCGCGTTCTCCGACGACATGGACGGCCTGCGCAAGGTGCCCGACAACGTGCCGAACAAGGAGATGTTGACGCAGCATCTCGGCAAGTCGCTGACCCGCGTTCCGGACCCGTTCGGCACCCACGAGTCGTTCGGCGCGCATAACAACGCCCGGCTGCGGGTGTTTCTCGACACCTTCGGCTTCGACTACGAATTCGCCTCGGCCACCGACTACTACAAGTCCGGCCGGTTCGACGCGACGCTGCTCAAGGTGCTGGAACGGCTCGACAAGGTGATGGCGATCATGCTGCCGTCGTTGCGCGAGGAGCGCGCGGCGAGCTACTCGCCGTTCCTGCCGATCTGCCCGCGCAGCGGCGTGGTGCTGCAGGTGCCGATCGTCGCGCACGACGCCAAGGCCGGCACCATCAGCTACGATGATCCGGAAACCCAGGAGCGGGTGACGCTGCCGGTCACCGGCGGGCACTGCAAGCTGCAGTGGAAGCCGGATTGGGCGATGCGCTGGACCGCGCTCGGCATTGATTATGAAATGGCCGGCAAGGATCTGATCGACTCGGTCAAGCTGTCCGGCAAGATCTGCCAGGCGATCGGCGGCAAGCCGCCGGAAGGCTTCAACTACGAGCTGTTCTTGGACGACAAGGGCCAGAAGATCTCCAAGTCGAAGGGCAACGGGCTGACCATCGACGAATGGCTGCGCTACGCCTCGCCGGAATCGCTGTCGCTGTTCATGTATCGCGAACCGAAGGCGGCGAAGCGGCTGTATTTCGACGTCATCCCGCGCAACGTCGACGACTACCAGCAGTTCCTCGACGGCTACGCCCGGCAGGACGCCAAGCAGCAGCTCAGCAATCCGGTGTGGCACATCCACGCCGGTCATCCGCCGAAGTCCGACATGCCGGTGACGTTCCAGTTGTTGCTGACGCTGGTGTCGTCGTCGAACGCGGAGAACGCCGCGACCTTGTGGGGCTTCATCGGCCGCTATCGGCCGGGCGTCACCCCGCAGACGCATCCGAAATTGGATGCAATGGTCGGCTACGCCATCAACTACTATCGCGACTTCGTGGCGCCGACCAAGACCTTCCGCGAGCCGACCGAGGCCGAACGCGCCGCCTTGCAGGATCTGCGCGACGCGCTGTCGCAATTGCCGGCCGAGGCCACCGCCGAGGCGATCCAGGACGTGGTCTATGAGATCGGCCGCCGCGAGCCGTTCCTCGACCACAAGAAGGCGGCGAAGGACGGCAAGCCCGGCGTGTCGCTGGACTGGTTCAACATGCTGTACCAGGTGCTGCTCGGCCAGGAGAAGGGGCCGCGGTTCGGCTCCTTCGTCGCGGTCTACGGCCTGCCCAACGCGGTGGCGATGATCGACGGCGCGTTGGCAAGAAGCGCGTAACTCGCCATTGCCAGGAGCTCTTGCGACAAAGCAATCCAGGGGCTCCGCGTGCAGCCCTGGATTGCTTCGCTTGTCGGGCGGCGCTGCGCGCCGCCCTCGGCTCGCAATGACAGGCGTTACGGTTCGTCGGCGGGGTGACGTCAGGCCATCGCCACGCCGTAGTAATCGTCGATCTTGCGGGTGCCTTGCTCGTCGCGCCAATCCCAATCCGAGGTGCGGGCGTATTTCGGCGCGCCCTTGATCTGGTCGTCGGTCACCATGGTCTGGTAGCCGCCGAGTTCGGTATTGTACTTCAACGACGGCCAGGGCAGCGGGTAGTAGTCGTCGCCGATGCCGAGGAAGCCGCCGAACGACAGCACCGCGTAGGACACCTTGCCGGAGCGCTTCTCGATCATCACCCGTTCGATCGCGCCGATCTTCTCGCCGTCGGGACCGTACACCGCGGTTCCCTGCACCTTGTCGCTGCCGATCAGGCTGACGGTTTCATCTGCTTCCGTGATCATGTTCTTCTCCCTTGTGGCTGTGGATCAACCGTCGGAAGCCGGACTCGTTCCGGGCGCGGCGGTGGGCTTCACAGCGCGGCTGATCGTGCCTATGTTGGGTCATCTGCAACCAACGAAAGGAGGTGATCCAGTGTCTCATTCCAAGCGCTGTCACCTCGCTGAGGCCGCCCGCTAAGGTCGAGGTTTGACCTGGCTCAGGCGCTCTCGGCGCCGGGAACCAGCGAGTTCGAGGAGAGGGCGCGCCGGGCAACCGGCGCGCCTTTTCTGTATCGGCATCGCGCGAATCTGTATCGCGAACGCGGCTGGGGATGGCGCTGACGGAAGAAAGCAAAAATCGTCTGCTCGGTGGGAACGAAGCCGATCTGCGGGCGTTTGTGCCCCGCATTGGCTCTTCCGGCGGTGGGCGCTGCCTTGGCCGATGCGTCATTTGTCCTTCCGGGCAGCGCGAACCTGTTCTCTGAGCGGCCGATCGAGGCATCACACAGTATGGCGTCTTCGGATACTGCATTTCTGCGCGGCGGGGGCGAGACCGGCGCGCTGATTGCGGACTTCGATTGGCAATCCACCTCGCTCGGACCGATCGCGTCCTGGCCGCAGTCGCTGAAGACCGTGGTCGGTGTGGTGGTGCATTCCGCGGTGCCGATCGTGATGCTGTGGGGCCCCGACGGCTTCATGATCTACAACGACGCCTATTCGGAATTCGCCGGCGCCCGGCATCCGGCGCTGCTCGGCAGCAAGGTCCGCGAGGGCTGGCCCGAGGTTGCCGATTTCAACGACAACGTCATGCGCATCGTGCTCGGCGGCCGCAGCCTCGCCTATCGCGATCAGAAATTGACGCTGTATCGCAACGGCGTTCCCGAGCCGGTGTGGATGAATCTCGACTATTCGCCGGTGCTCGACGAGAACGGCCGGCCCGCCGGCGTGATCGCCGTGGTGGTGGAAACCACCAAGCGGGTGCAGGCCGACCAACGCGTCGCCGCCGAGCAGGACCGGCTGCTCAGCCTGTTCGAACAGGCGCCGGGGTTCATGGCGATGCTGGAAGGTCCGCAGCACGTCTTCACCCTCGCCAATCATGCCTTTCTGCAATTGATCGGTCATCGCGAGGTGCTCGGCCGGGCGCCGCTGGAGGCGCTGCCCGAGCTCGAGGGTCAGGGCTTCCTCGAAGTCATGGACGACTGCTACCGCTCCGGCCGGCCGTTCGTCGGCAACGCGCTGAAGGTCAGCCTGCAGCGCGAGGTGGGCGGCGGCGTCGAGGACCGCTTCGTCGATTTCGTCTATCAGCCGGTGCGCGACAGCGCCGGCGAGGTCGCCGGCATCTTCGTGCAGGGCTCCGACGTCACCCAACGCGTCGCCGGCGACGCCGAGCTGCGGCGGATCACCGAGACGCTGGAAGCCCGCGTCGAGGAGCGCACCGCCGAGCTCGCCGCGGCGAACCGGCAGCTGGTCGCCCAGATCGAGGAGCGCGAGCGCGTCGAGGCGACGCTGCGGCAGATGCAGCGGCTGGAGGCGGTCGGCCAGCTCACCTCCGGCGTGGCGCACGACTTCAACAACCTGCTCACCGTGGTGCTCGGCAATCTCGGCTTCCTGGAAAAGACGCTGGAGCGCGCCGGCGTCGACGGCAAGGCGCACACCAGGCTCGCCAACATCCGCACCGCGGCCGAGCGCGGCGCGACGCTGACCGCGCAGCTCTTGGCATTCTCGCGGCGGCAGCGGCTGGAGACCCGCGCGGTCGATCTCAACGAAACCGTGGCGAAGATGCGCGAGCTCTTGCAGAGCTCGATGGGCGGCGCGGTGCGGCTGGAAACCGTGCTGCAGCCGGATCTGTGGCCGGCGCTGGTCGACCCGACCCAGATCGAACTGGTGATCCTCAATCTGGCGATCAACGCCCGCGACGCCATGGAGGTCGGCGGTTCGCTGACGGTGGAAACCGCCAACGTCCGGCTCGGCGCGCCGAATCGGCCGGAAATGCCCGGCGCCGGCGAATATGTGATGATCGCGGTGGCCGACACCGGCACCGGGATGACGCCGGAGGTGCTGGCCAAGGCATTCGAGCCGTTCTTCACCACCAAGCCGGTCGGCAAGGGCTCCGGGCTCGGCCTCGCCCAGGTGTTCGGCTTTGCCAAGCAGTCCGGCGGCGGGGTGCGGATCGACACCAAGCTCGGCGAAGGCTCCACCGTCAAAGTGTTTCTGCCGCGCGCCGCCCGCAACGTCGGCGGCCGCCACGTCGAGGCGCAGGAGCCGCCGCCGCTGCGCGGCGCGATGCGCCGGCTGCTGCTGGTCGACGACGACAGCGCGGTGCGCGAGGTCACCGCCGCGATGCTGCGCGAGGTCGGCTGCGTGGTGGTCGAGGCCGGCAGCGGCGGCGCCGCGCTGGATATTCTGGAGCGCGACCCGGCGCCGTTCGATCTGATGGTGATCGATTTCGCGATGCCCGGCATGACCGGCGCCGAGGTGGCGCGCGAGGCGCAGCTGCGGCGGCCCGGCATGCCGACGATCTTCATCACCGGCTATGCCGATCTCGCAGCACTGCAGAACATCGGCGAGGAGGCCATCGTGCAGAAGCCGTTCCGCGACGCCGAATTGCTGCGCAAGATCAGCCGCGCGCTGGGCAGCGGCGGCGCTGCCGGCAACGTGGTGCAGCTGCGCAAGTAATTGCGCGTGTCACCGCGCGGCCGACGCCAGACGCGCTAGCGCACCACGCCGGAGATGAAGCCGGGCTTGCGCCGCGGCGGTTTGATATCTTTCTTCAGAAAGCAGCGCGCGTCGCGGCCGACATAGCCCGGCCGCGCATAGGTCCAGGCCCGGCAATTGTTGTCGTCGGCGCAGGCCTTTTTGCAGGCCTCGTCGTCTTCGCCGCGCTTCAGGTCGAAATTCTTGTAGTCGCCGCCGTAGCGGTCGATCGCCGATTCCATCGCCGAATTGCGCGGCTCCAAGACGCCCGCGCCGCGCACCCCGGAGACGCAGCAGCCGCTTTCGACCCGCGGCGGCACGCTGTTCTTCAGCCAGCACAACGCGCCGGCCTCGGGCGCGGTGGGATAGGCGAAGCTCCAGGAGCGGCAGCGGCGGTCGCGTTCGCAGACGATGGCGCAATCCGCAGGGTCGCCGCTGGCGATCGCCGAGCGCGAATAGTCGCCGCCGGGGCGGTCGAAATTGGCCTGCGCCAGCGCCGGCTGCGGCATCGACGCCAACGCCAGCAGCAGCGCGGCACCGATCAGGCCGAGCGCCGCGCGTTGCGAGATACCGATGCCGAAGTCCGCGTGCATTGTCGCATCGCCTCCTCAGCGAGGTCTGATCGAACCGCGCGCCGGACGCCAGCGGTCCTTGCCGTTGCAATTTAGAATGCCCCGAGAATCGCGCGGGGGATCGCCCCGCGCCGACCGCGAGATTTGACCGCGCGCGACCTGTACCGGCGATGAACGGCGGCAGCGGCCGCAGCGTTGCTAGCGGGGCTTTTCTGTACCGTTGATGAACGGACGATCAGAACGCGTAGGCGTCGTAGGTGGGTTCCACCGAGCCGTTCCAGGGGCCGTGGAACTTGTCGAGCATCTCTTCAGCCGGGGTCTTGCCGCTGTCGAGAATGCGGTCGAGCGGCTCCAAATACCGGGTTTCGTCGCGGCCGTCGTGGTCGATCCGGGCGCGGCGACGCAATCCGGCATGTGCCAGCGCCATGCACTCCTTGGCGATCTCGAACATGTAGCGGTCGCGGATCTTGGCCTTGAAGCCGAGCTTGGGGACGTCGTCGCGCAGCGCCTGCCGCTCGGCCGCGGTCCACGCCTTGGCGATCTCCCAGGCGGCGTCGAGGCTCTCGTCGTCGTACAACAGGCCGACCCAGAACGCCGGCAGCGCCGGCAGCCGGCCCCATGGCACGCCGTCGGCGCCGCGCATCTCCAGATAGCGCTTCAGCCGCACCTCGGGGAAGATCGTCGACAGGTGGTTGGCCCAGTCCGACAGCGTCGGCCGCTCGTTGGGAAACAACGCGTTGCGGCCATCGAAAAAGTCACGGAACGAGGAGCCGGCGACGTCGATGTAGGTGTCGCCGCGCTTGATGAAGTACATCGGCACGTCGAGTGCGTAGTCGACCCAGCGCTCGAAGCCCATGCCGTCCTCGAACGCCCAGGGAATCATGCCGGAGCGGGCGTTGTCGGTGTCGCGCCAGATCTCGGAGCGGAACGACAGATAGCCGTTCGGCTTGCCTTCGGTGAACGGCGAATTGGCGAACAGCGCGGTCGCCACCGGCTGCAGCGCCACCGAGACCCGCAGCTTCTTCACCATGTCGGCTTCCGACGAGAAGTCGAGATTGGTCTGCACCGTGCAGGTGCGATACATCATGTCGAGGCCGTATTGGCCGACCTTCGGCATGTAGTTGGTCATGATGCCGTAGCGGCCCTTCGGCATCACCGGAATCTCGCCGCGCGCCCACGACGGCGTCATGCCGAGGCCCAAGAAGCCGATGCCGAGCGGCGTCGCCACTTCGCGGACCTGCGCCAGATGCGCCATCAATTCGGAATGGGTCTGGTGGATGGTTTCCACCGGCGCGCCGCTCAGTTCGAACTGGCCGCCCGGCTCCAGCGAAATCGCGCCGCCGCCGGTGACGTCGTAGAGCCCTATGATGTTACCGCGCTCCATGATCGGCTCCCAGCCGAGCAGCAGCTGCATGCCTTGCAGCAAGGCACCGATGCCGCGTGCCCCTTCGTAAGGCACGGGATGGTGGCCCTGCAGCGTGAACGGGGTCTTTTCGTGCTCGGTGCCGATGCGGAAGTCGGACGGCGGCTTGATGCCGGCCTCCAGCCACGCCACAAGCTCGTCGCGCGATTGCAACGGCGTCATATCGATCTGGTCACGCGCCATGGAAATTCCGGAAGCAAGGCGCAGCGATGGATTGTGCGCGGGGTCGGGGGCAGAGCCGGGCGCGATCGCCCGTAGCGGAGGGTTGCAAGTCTATCATCGTGCGGCTGCGGCGTCTTTGCCGGCAGCCTGTACCGCATCGCAGGAGCAGCCGAGCCGGTCAAGCAGCGCGCACAGCCGGGCGGCGTCGGCATCCGACAGTTTCGAGCCGACGTGCTTTTCGATCGCGTTGGAATAGGCGCTGCCCATCCGCTTCTGCAGCTCGCGCCCGGCCTCGGTGATTTCGACGAACTGGCCGCGTTTGTCGATCTTGCATTCGCGCCGCGCCGCGAGCCCCTCGTCGACCAGCCGGTCGATCAGCCGCGAGGTGGAATATTGCGGGATCAACATCTGCTTTTCCAATTCGACCGGGCGCAATTCGCCGGACGGCGCGCGCGACAATTCGACCAGCGCGTCGTACCAGGCCAGCGGCGGGAAGCCGGCCTTCTTCAACTCCTGCTCGACGGCGTCCAGCACCCGGCTCTGGATCCGCATCAGGCGGATCCAGGCGGCGGTCGCCTCGGTCGATGGCTTACGTTTCATCGCATGGTCCATAGCATCCCCGCACTGTACCGCAATAAATGCAGTTGCATCAACTTGACTATCCCATGCAGGCGCATTTAATCGCGCCGTCTGGCCCATGCCGACCTCGTCACAAAGGAAATTTCGCTATGAAGCTGTATTATTCGCCGGGCGCCTGCTCGTTGTCGCCGCATATCGCGCTGCTGGAAGCTGGATTGCCCTACGATCTGGTCAAGGTCGACGTGCGGGCCAAGAAGCTGGAGAGCGGCGAAGATTTCCTGGCGGTCAACCCCAAGGGCCAGGTGCCGGCGCTGATGCTGGACAGCGGCGAGGTGATCACCGAGGGCCCGGTGATCGTGCAGGTGATCGCCGATCGGGCCGCGGCGAAGCATCTGGCGCCCGCGCCGGGCAGCCATGAACGCTACAAGCTGTTGGAATGGTTGAATTTCATCACCACCGAGCTGCACAAAGGGTTCAGCCCGCTGTTCCAGCCGGCGATCCCCGACGAGGTCAAGGCGTTCTTCAAGGAGCGGCTGATGGGCAAGTTCAAATATCTCGACGGCCAGCTCGAAGGCAAAGATTATCTGATGGGCAGCCAGTTCACCGTCGCCGACGGCTATCTGTTCACCGTGCTGCGCTGGGCCGAAGCGATGAAGCTGGACCTGTCGGGCTTGACCGCGCTGACCGCCTACAAGGCCCGCGTCGCGGCGCGGCCGATGGTGCAAGAGGCGCTGAGCAAGGAAGGCTTGATGAAGGCGGCGTAACAGCCGTCTTCATCCATTGAACGACAAAGGGTCGGATCGACGATCCGGCCCTTTTATTTTGCGATCGAGTTCGAGTGAAGAGGTGCGGTAGCCGCTGCGCGCTCCCTCTCCCGTGGGGAGAGGGTTGGGGTGAGCGACTATCTGGCGTGTCAAGTTGCATTAGCGTATTCGGCTCGCGCATCGCGCGCTTTGGCGTTGAGGCGGACCAGGAGTTTGCGCGCC
>NZ_JACHIH010000032.1 GCF_014203125.1 Rhodopseudomonas rhenobacensis | reverse complement strand
CGCAAACTCCTGGTCCGCCTCAACGCCAAAGCGCGCGATGCGCGAGCCGAATACGCTAATGCAACTTGACACGCCAGATAGTCGCTCACCCGACCGGCTTCGCTGCGCTCAGCCAGTCGACCTCTCCCCGCACGCGGGGAGAGGTGAGGCAGTCCTGGTGGAAGGGGAGTTTGATGCGCGGGCCGCACCGGCAGCCCGCCTACAGCCAGCCCTCGAGCTCGCGCAGCACCAGTTGCCGGATCACGCTGATGCCGCCGTCGCTGTCGTTGAGGCAGGGCACCGCGGCGAACTGCTGGCCGCCGTTCTTCATGAAGATCTCGGCGTTTTCCTGCGCGATCTCTTCCAGGGTTTCCAGGCAGTCCGCGGCGAAGCCCGGCATCACCACGGCGAGCCTGCGCACGCCGTCCTTGCCGAGCTGCTCGATGGTCTTGTCGGTGTAGGGCTGCAGCCACTGATCGAAGCCGAACCGCGACTGGAACGTCAGCATCAGCCGCTTGTCGTCGAGCCCCATGCGTTCGCGCAGCGCATCCACGGTGGCGATGCAATGCGACTGGTAGGGATCGCCCTTGTTGATGTAGGCCTGCGGCATGCCGTGGAACGAGGCGACGATGCGCTCGGGCTCGAACGGCAGCGTCGCCAGATGGCTGGTGATCGAATTGGCCAGCGCGTCGATATAGGCGGCGTCGCGATAATACGGCGGCGTCACCCGCAGCGTCGGCTGCGCGCGCATCTCGCTGAGCACCCGGAACGCCTGGTCGCAGACCGTCGCCGAGGTCGCCGCGGAATATTGTGGATAGAGCGGCACCACCAGGAGCCGGCTGCAGCCCTGCGCCACCAGCGCGTCGATCCGCGACCGCATCGACGGGTTGCCGTAGCGCATCGCCCAATCGACCACGATGTGATCGTGCGCGGTCAGCGTCGCGGCGAGCTTGTCGGACTGCGCGCGGGTGATGGTCTTCAGCGGCGATTCGTTCGCCTCGTTGTTCCAGATCTTTTGATAGTCCCGCGCCTTGCGCGCCGGGCGGGTGCGCAGGATCAATCCGTTCAGCGCCAGCTTCCAGACGATGCCCTGGTTCTCGATGACGCGCGGATCCGACAGGAACTCGCGCAGATAATCCCGCACGCCCTTGGTGTCGGCGCTGTCCGGCGTGCCGAGATTGACCAACAGCACGCCGACCCGTTCGGGCGCCTGATCGGCAATGGCCTTGGTGCCGTGAATCGGGACAATGACTGTCATGAGACGGTTGGCTTCGCGCGTTGGCATAATGTTGTCAAGATAAGGCAACATTCGCCGAAATCGAGCCTTGGTCATAAGCAAGCCTTGCTCATAGGCAGGTCACCCGCTCTGCGGCAACATAGCCCAGTAACAGCCCGAGGCCGAACAGCAGCACCAGTCCGGCCGCGCTGAACTCAATGCCGCGCATGATCAACGCCCCGCCGCCTTCGCGGCCCGCGGCGAGCCGACGTGCCAGGCCCTTGGCCGAAACCGCCAACGTGGCGATGGTTGCCACCGTGATCGCGGTGCCGACGCCCATCGCGAAGGTCGCGGCGACGCCGGCCCAGAACATGCCTTGTGCAAGTGCGAACACCAGCACCAGGATGGCGCCGGAGCACGGCCGCAACCCGACCGCGAGAATCGCGCCGAAGCCGCGCCGCCAGCCGCCGGGGCCTGCGAGTTGCTGCGGTTGCGGGCCGTGGTTATGGCCGCAATGCGCGTCGTGGACGTGTCCCGGTTCGCCGTGGCCGTGATCATGATGATCATGATGATCTCCGTGACCGGGCAGATGGGCGTGATCGTGCGAATGCGCAAGCTCGGCATGAGCCTGATGCGCGTGGCTGTGCGCCGCATCATGATGATGCACATGCGGTTCATGCGCGTGAGGATGGTGGTGGTCATGCTGCGCTGCCGCCGACGCCGGCGCGAACGCCGGTTCCGGCCGGTGCCGCGAGGCCGACAGCGCGCGGAAGAAGCCGCCGCCCTTGCTCCACACCAGTCGCGCGCCGAACGCCGCGATCAGCGCGTAGCTGACGATTTCGATCACCCGCTCGGCGCCGCACATCGTCTTGGCGGTGGCGTTGAGCAGCCAGGCGCAGATCCCCACCACGATGACCGCGACCAGCGCCTGCAGCAGCGCCGAGACGAACGACAGCACGATGCCGCGCCGCGCGGTTTCCTCGTTGGCGACCAGATAGGACGAGATCACCGCCTTGCCGTGGCCGGGGCCGGCGGCGTGGAAGATGCCGTAGGCGAACGAGATCGCAAGCAACGTCCACACCGCGCTGCCGTCGGATTTCGCGGCGCGGATCGTCGCCGACATCTGGCGATAGAACAGCGACTGCTGTTCCAAGAGCCAACCGACCACGCCGCCGACTTGCGGCGATGCGGGAGGGCGAGGCCCGCCGAACGGATTTTGCGCCAGCGCGTGGCTCAGCGCGGCATCGATCAGCGGCGCCAGCGTCAGCACGGCTCCAACGATCAGCAAGCCGCGCGAAATGGCGGCGATCCGGGAGGGCGGCATTACGGGCAACTGACCTGGATCTTGTTGGCGAACATCGCGCCGTAATTCGAATTGTCGCCATTCATGAAGTTCTGTTCTCCGAGACGGGTGGCATCGGCGGTGCCGTCGTTGGGGCGTTGGAAGGTGATGGCGCAGCCGGCCGGAGCGTTGACCAGCTTGACCGGGTCTTTCTCTTCGAAGGCGAAATCGATGAAATAGGTCGGATCGAACACTTCCACCGCCAGTTCCTTGCTCTTCACCGGAACCTTCAGCGGCAGCGTGAAGTGCAGCGTCAGCACGCTCTTGTCGTAGACCAGATAGTAGTCGACCGGCTCGAGGAATTTCTGCTTCTTGCCGTCGGCCTTGGCGAAGGTGAAGAAGCCGAATTCCTTCAGCGATTCGACGTTGGTCTGCGCCAGCGGCGCGAGATCCTCGCGGGTGTAGACGTCCTTGGTCTTGGTCTCGAGCCCCTGCAGCGCATAGGTCGAGAACATGTCGTCGAAGCTCCAGGCGTGGCGCACCCCGGTGACGGTGCCGTCGGCGGCATAGACCAGATCGCTGTGCGCGGTGATCCAGACATGCGGATGCGCGGAAGCGGTGATGGTGCCAAAGATCAGCCAACAAACGCACAACAGACAGCTAACGAACCCGTGGCTGGAAGCTGCGCGCGCGCGACTGCCGCGCGCACTGATCTCACCTCTCCCCGCGCGCGGGGAGAGGTCGACCATCGGCGCGCAGCGGCGATGGTCGGGTGAGGGGGCGCCGGAGTTCAAATGCGACGCCCCCTCACCCGACCCGGCTTCGCGGAGCGTGTGCTCGGACGGCGCGAAGCGCCGATCCGGGTGCTCCGCCGGGCCACCCTCTCCCCGCGCGCGGGGAGAGGGGGCCGATGCCGCATCGCTTCGATCAAATTTGACGTCTTCGGGCATCTTACGCCGCCTCGGGCGCATCGAGCAGGCCGCGGCGGCGCAGCAGCGCGTCGGGCTCCGGCGGGCGGCCGCGGAACGCCACATAGGCGGCCTCCGGATCGCGCGAGCCGCCGGCGGCGTAGATGTCGTCGTGCAGCCGCTTCGCCACTTGCGGATCGAAGATGTCGCCGGCCTCCTCGAACGCGCCGAAGGCGTCGGCGTCCATCACCTCGCTCCACATGTAGCTGTAATAGCCCGAGGCATAATGATCGCCGGAGAAGATGTGGCCGAACTGGGTCGGCCGGTGCCGCAGCGAGATTTCCTCCGGCATGCCGATCTTCTCCAGCTCGCGGCGCTCGAAGGCGGCGATGTCGCCGATCGCGGCGGCCGGCTGGGTGTGGAATTCGAGGTCGATCAGCGCCGAGGAGACGAACTCCACGGTGGCGAAGCCCTGGTTGAATTTTCGCGCGGCGAGGAAGCGCTTGAGCAAATCGTCGGGCAGCGGCTCGCCGGTCTGGTAATGCGTCGCGAATTGCCGCAGCACCTGCGGCTGTTCCTGCCAATGCTCGTAGAGCTGCGACGGCAGCTCGACGAAATCGGTGAACACCGCGGTGCCGGACAATGACGGATAGAACACGTCGGACAGCATGCCGTGCAGGCCGTGGCCGAATTCGTGGAACAGGGTGCGGGCGTCGTCCGGCGACAGCAGCGACGGCTCGCCGTTCGACCCCTTGGCGAAGTTGCAGACGTTGATGATCAGCGGCGCCACCGCGCCATCCAGCTTCTGCTGGTCGCGCAGCGAGGTCATCCAGGCGCCGGAGCGCTTCGAGGGCCTCGCATAGTAATCGCCGTAGAACAGCCCCTTATGGGCGCCGTTGGCATCCTTGACCTCCCAGACCCGGACGTCGGGATGCCAGACGGGGACGTCCTTGCGCTCGCTGAACGTGACGCCGAACAGTTTGGTCGCGGTGTCGAAGGCGGCCAGAATCATATTGTCGAGCGAAAGATATGGCTTGATCGCGGCGTCGTCGAAATTGGCGCGGCGCTGCCTGAGCTTCTCGGCGTAATAACGCCAGTCCCAGGCGGCCAGTTTGAAGTTGCCGCCTTCCTCCGCGATCAGCTCTTGCAGCGCGTCGCGATCCGCCAAGGCGCGGGCGCGGGCCGGCTTCCACACCCGTTCCAGCAGGCCGCGCACCGCCTGCGGGGTCTTGGCCATGGAATCTTCCAGCCGATATTCGGCGAAGGTTTGGAAGCCGAGCAGCTTGGCGGTCTCCTCGCGCAGCCGCAGGATCTCGCTGATCACCGCGTTGTTGTCGTTGGCGTTGCCGTTGTTGCCGCGCGCGGTGAACGCCTTGAACACCTTTTCGCGCAGGTCGCGCCGCGCCGAACTCTTCAGGAACGGCTCGACCGAGGAGCGCGACAGCGTCACCACCGCCTTGCCGGGCAGCCCGCGCTCGGTGGCCGCCGCCTTGGCGGCGGCGACGAAGCTGTCGGACAGCCCGTCAACATCATTGTCGCCGAGCTGCAGGGTCCAGTCCTGCTCGTCGCCGAGCAGATGATGGCTGAACGCGGTGCCGAGTTCGGCCAGCCGCTCGTTGATCTCCGCCATCCGCGCCTTGGCCTTGTCGTCGAGCCCGGCGCCGGAGCGGTGGAAACGGGTATAGGTGCGCTCCAGCAGCCGCTTCTCTTCGCCGCTGAGCGCGAGCTTGGCGCGCAGCCCGTACAGCAGGGCGATGCGGCCGAACAGCGCGGCGTTCATCATGATCGGATTCCAGTGCCGCGCCATCCGCTGCGACACCTCGGTGTCGATCTCCAAGAGCGCCGGGTTGGAATCCGCCGACACCAGGTCGTAGAACACCGCGGCGACCCGGTTCAACAACCGGCCGGAGCGCTCCAGCGCGGTGATGGTGTTGGCGAAATCCGGCGCCGAGGGGTCGTTGGTGATCGCTGCGATCTCGGCGGCGTGGTCGGCGAAGGCCTGCTCGAACGCAGGCAGGAAGTGTTCCGGGGCGATCTCCTGAAACGGCGGGGTCTCGAACGGCGTGGTCCAGCCCTGCAACAACGGATTGTCCAGGCTGTCGGTGGTGGCCGTCGCGACCGAGGAGTCTTGCATCGAGAGGTCCTGCTTCGAAAGGGAAGGTGCCCTGCGACATATAACATGCGATCGGGCTTTTTTGAGCCTTGTTCGTGCTTGATGCTTGCCGCAGCGGGCATTTTCAGAGAGATTGCCGCCGCAACCAGGACATTTACCCGATGAGCAAGCAGCCCGCATCCGCCAGCCCCCGAAAGGCCTCTCAGGGCCCCCGCCAGGGCTCGCAAGGCCCCCGCCGGATCGTCTGGTCGACCGTGGTCACCGTGATGAGTGCCGCGATTTTGATCGGCGCCGAGGTGTTCGGCGCGGCGTTCGCCGGCGGCTGGGCGCTCGCCATCCTGTTCGGCCTCAATGACACCGCCGCGCACATCGTGCAGGTGGTGCTGTTCGTGGCCGGCGTCGTCGTCATGGTGGCGTTTGTCCGCCACGCCCACCACGTCGAGCCTTTTACCAGGCGCGCCTAGGCTACCAGGCGCGCCTAGGCGCGTTTACCAGGCGCGCTTAGGCGCGCTCACCCGCCGCGCTTAGCTGATCGCAGCCGGCGCCGCGCGCGCGGGCCTCATAGCGCAAGAAACCCCTGGCGGGCGCTGGTTTCCTTCATCACACGTTAAGTACTTTGAACATCCGTTCATGTTCGCGGCGGCTTTCGTGGCGCGCGCGCAACGCTGTCGCGCCGTCTCGGGGAAATTTATCGTCAGGGCAAAAAAAATCTTGCGAAGCCGGACTAAAGCACCTATCTCCGGTCTTGCCCAATTTCGCACGTGCCTGTGGTCGTGTGTCAGTCGGTAGGTATCCGGACAAGAGGCCGGACAGCCGCCAAGGGATGAAGAAGCCGAGGGTCATCGGATCGAAAGATCGGGTGGCCAGCATCTCTCTCAAGGGATGCCGTTGAAGGTGACTTTGTCTTTTGCAACCGTGACTGGCAGCCGGAGGCGAACCGGCGCACCTCGCTCTCAACGGGGGACGCGACTTAAAGCAACGACGGATCGGGCTTTTTTGGTCTCTGCCGGCTTTCCACCAGCCGGCGCGATTACCGAAGAGGCTTGTCCTTCATTGCCAGGTGAGCGGGCGGGAGCATCTCCCAACCAATCCAACGGCAGCACAGTTTGTCTGAGCTCTTAGGCTCGTCGCGCCTCCATCGCGCGTCGGGTTTGCAGCGCTCGGATCAGACGTTTTTGGTTTGAACGAGCCCGTCGCTGGGCCGTGGGAGCGTGCTATGACCGATCGCATTCAGGAATTCCTTCGCGCGCGCCGCAACGAAGGTCAGGACGTCGAGCCGTGCCTGGTCGTCGACCTCGAAGTCGTGCGCGACAACTTCCAGAGCTTTGCCCGGGCGCTGCCGGACAGCCGCGTGTTCTACGCGGTGAAGGCCAACCCGGCGCCGGAAGTGCTGTCGCTGTTGGCCTCGATGGGCTCGTGCTTCGACTGCGCCTCGGTGCAGGAGATCCAGATGGCGCTGGATGCCGGCGCCACCCCCGACCGCATCTCGTTCGGCAACACCATCAAGAAGGAACGCGACATCGGCCGCGCCTTCGCGCTCGGGATTCGGCTGTTCTCGGTGGATTGCACCGCGGAAGTCGAGAAGATCGCCCGTGCCGCGCCCGGCTCGAAAGTGTTCTGCCGCATCCTGTACGACTGCGCCGGCGCCGAGTGGCCGCTGTCGCGGAAGTTCGGCTGCGATCCGGAGATGGCGGTTGACGTGCTCGACCTCGCCAAGCGTCTCGGCCTGGAAGCCTATGGCATCTCGTTCCATGTCGGCTCGCAGCAGCGCAAGGTGAAGGCGTGGGATCGTGCGCTGGCGATGGCGTCGTCGGTGTTCCGTGACTGCGCCGAGCGCGGCATCAATCTCTCGATGGTCAACATGGGCGGCGGCTTCCCGACCAAGTACCTGAAGGAAGTGCCGGCGGTGGTGCAGTACGGCCGTTCGATCTTCCGGGCGCTGCGCAAGCACTTCGGCAACGCGATTCCGGAGACCATCATCGAGCCGGGCCGCGGCATGGTCGGCAACGCAGGCGTGATCGAGACTGAAGTCGTTCTGATCTCGACCAAGAGCGACGACGACGATACGCGCTGGGTCTATCTCGACATCGGCAAGTTCGGCGGTCTCGCCGAGACGATGGACGAGTCGATCCGCTACGCGATCAAGTCGCGCCATGACGGCGCGGAGATGACGCCCTGCGTGCTCGCCGGCCCGACCTGCGATTCGGCCGACGTGATGTATGAGAAGCTGCCGTATCCGCTTCCGGTGACGCTCGAGATCGGCGACAAGCTGCTGATCGAAGGCACCGGGGCCTATACGTCGACCTACTCGTCGGTGGCCTTCAACGGTTTCCCGCCGTTGCGGACCTACCACATCTAAGGCCGCGCGCGATCGGTCCACGATCGTAACGAGAAAATCGGGAGCCGGTGTTCCGGCTCCCATCCCGTCACCTTCCATCCGGATGACAACACGCCGCGCCGCGTTGGCGAGGCGGGACCCTGTGCTGCGGGAACGAAGTCGCTCGCCTATCGTTGGCGCCTTCCAAATCGCACGCTCAGCGGATTCCCCGCTTTTTCAAACGCGTTCCCGGGGTGGGGACTGGCCGCCATGACCGCATTGACCACGCTTGCCGTTTCACGTTCCGACCAGGCCGTCGCGATCCGCGCCGAGCGCGCCAGTGATGTCGCGGCGCGCGAAGCGCTGCTCGACGCCTGCTTCGGCCTGGGCCGCAATGCCCGCACCTGCCAGCGGATTCGCGACGGCCGTTTGCCCGCCGAAGGCCTCGCCTTTTCGGCGATGCATCGCGGCCGGCTGGTCGGCACGGTGCGGCTGTGGAACGTCGACGCCGGCGGCCGCTCCGCCCTGGTGCTCGGCCCGCTGGCGGTCGATCCCTCGGTACGCGCGCTCGGCATCGGTGCGGCGTTGATGCAGCACGCGCTGGCGGCCGCGAAGGCGCTCGGCCATGGCGCGGTGATCCTGCTCGGCGACGAGCCGTATTACGCCAAATTCGGCTTCGCCCGCGCCGTCGCCGAGGCGCTGTCGCTGCCCGGCCCGTTCGAGCGGCACCGGCTGCTCGGCCTGGAGTTGCGGGCCGGCGCGCTCGATGGCGCCTGCGGCCTGATCGTGCCGACCGGCCTGCCGGTTCGTGCCGCCAAGCCGGCGCGCGCCGGTCGTCGGCAACTGCGTCGGGCGGCGTGATGGCCTGGGATGCTGACGCCATGCAGCCGATCGGCGGCGAGATGTATTGCGAGCGTCTCGCCGCGCGCAGCCGCCGTGAAACCCGCCCGGCGATCACGACCATCATCCTGATCATGATCGCCATCAAGATCGTCATCGACGTGCTGGCGCGGCGGCGATCGGCGGCGGTTTCGGACCCCTCCTGACCGACAAAATCCGTGGCTTTCGTCATTGCGAGCCGAGGTCGGCGCACAGCGCCGGCCGACAGCGAAGCAATCCAGGGGCCTCGCGTGGAGCCCTGGATTGCTTCGTCGCAAGAGCTCCTCGCGATGACGGCATTGAGGTCGTCCGACCCGCCGTTGCCGCCGGAAACCGCCGAATAGCCCGATCTCCGGCTTGATTTGGCGGCGCAGACGCGGCATTGCCTGCGCCAACCCATCCCGCCCTGTTGCAAGGTTCCTGACATGTCCCGCCGCCTGATTTCCACCGGATCGCCGTTCGAGAAGACCGCCGGCTACAGCCGCGCCGTGGTCGACGGCGATTTCGTCTTCCTCTCCGGCACCACCGGCTTCGACTACGCCACCATGACGCTGCCGGAGGGCGTCACCGCGCAGACACAGAATGCGTTCAAGACCATCGAAGGCGTGCTGGTCGAAGCCGGCTTCGCGCTGGCCGACCTAGTGCGGGCGACCTACTACATCACCGACCCCAAGGATGCCGACGCGGTGTTCGCGGTGTGCGGCGAGCATCTCAGCGAGATCCGTCCCGCCTGCACCATCGTCACGGTGGCGGCGCTGTTCAAGCCGGAGATGAAGATCGAGATCGAAGTCACCGCCAAGCGCCGCGCGGCCTGAGCCTCAACCCACCTATCCCAATCCCGCGCGGTGACGATCGCGTCGCCGCCATAGCTGTTCCTGGAGATTTCGCCGATGCCCGCTCCCGCCGCCAAGATCCACGCCAAGATTTCCGGCCCCATCGTGATGATCGGCTTCGGCTCGATCGGCAAAGGCACGCTGCCTTTGATCGAGCGGCACTTCGACTATGACAAGCAGCGCTTCGTCATCATCGATCCGCACGAGGACGGCGAACTCGCCAAGAAGCACGATGTGCGCTTCATCAGCTCGGCGGTGACCAAGGACAATTACCGCGAACTGCTGATCCCGCTGTTGACCGAAGGCGGCGGCCAGGGCTTCTGCGTCAACCTGTCGGTCGACACCGGCTCGGTCGACATCATGACGATGTGCCAGGAAATCGGCGCGCTCTATATCGACACCGTGGTCGAGCCGTGGCTGGGCTTCTATTTCGACAAGAGCGCCGGCCCCGAGAAGCGCTCCAACTACGCGCTGCGCGAGACCCTGCTCGCCGCCAAGGCCAAGGCCGGCGAGGGCGCCACCACCGCGGTCTCCACCTGCGGCGCCAATCCCGGCATGGTGTCGTGGTTCGTCAAGCAGGCGCTCTTGGACATCGCCAAGGACACCGGCACCGAGATCAACGAGCCGAAGAGCCGCGAAGGCTGGGGCCAATTGGCGCAGAAGCTCGGCGTCAAGGGCATCCACATCGCCGAGCGCGACACCCAGCGTTCCAAGAAGCCGAAGCCGATCAACGTGTTCGTCAACACCTGGTCGGTGGAAGGCTTCGTCTCCGAGGGCATGCAGCCGGCCGAACTCGGCTGGGGCACGCACGAGACCTGGATGCCGGACAACGGCCGCACCCATACCGAAGGCTGCGGCGCCGCGATCTATCTGCTGCAGCCCGGCGCCAACACCCGCGTGCGCTCCTGGTGCCCGACCCCCGGCGCGCAATACGGCTTCCTGGTCACCCACAACGAATCGATTTCGATCGCCGATTACTTCACGGTGCGCGACGGCCAGAGCGTGGTGTATCGCCCGACCTGCCACTACGCCTATCACCCGGCCAACGATGCAGTGTTGTCATTGCACGAAATGTTCGGCGCCACCGGCAAGATGCAGCCGAAGTGGCACATCCTGGATGAAAACGAGATCGAGGACGGCATCGACGAATTGGGCGTGCTGGTCTACGGCCATGCCAAGAACGCTTATTGGTACGGCTCGCAGCTGTCGATCGAGGAAACCCGCGAGGTCTGTCCGTATCAGAACGCCACCGGCATGCAGGTGTCCTCCGCGGTGCTGGCCGGCATGGTCTGGGCGCTGGAAAATCCGCATGCCGGCATCGTCGAAGCCGACGAATTGGACTTCCGCCGCTGCCTCGAAGTGCAGACGCCGTATCTCGGCCCGGTGAAAGGGTTTTACACCGACTGGACCCCGCTCACCGATCGCCCCGGCCTGTTCCCGGAAGACATCGACACGTCCGATCCCTGGCAGTTCCGCAACGTGCTGGTGCGGTGAGGCGGCGCTGCGAAGTCAGCGTGGATGATGGGGCAGTGAATTCACCTCGTCATGCCCGGGCTTGTCCCGGGCATCCACGCCGACAAGTGACGCCATCAATGTTGACGTGGATGGCCGGGACGAGCCCGGCCATGACGTGGCGATGGCTGGCAGCTGTCGACGCGCCCGCTGCGTAGAGTAGCTCTACTACTTCGCCGGAATCGGTTCGCCGACCTTTTCGGCGGGCGCCGGCGGCAGCGCCGGCTTGGCGCCGGAGTCAATTGCCTCGGCATCGGGCCTTGCCGGCTGCGGCGCGGTCTCGTGCGGCCGGGCGCCGGTGGTGGTCGGCTGGCTCGGCGCCGACGGCTTGGTTTCCGCGCCCGGCGTCGATTGCAGCGGCTGGGTCGCTTGCGCCAGCTTCGGAGACTGCGCCGCCAATTGCGCAAACGACACGGCAGAGATCGACAGTCCCGCCGCAACCATCAGTCCGGCGAGCACCAAATCCCGTTTCAAGGCGCGTGTCCTTTCGAGGTTCGTCATATCCTGCACTCGGATGTGCGGGATTCAACGAGCGCCGAACCGCAAAGTTCCCCTGGCCAGCAGGCGTTAACAATCGGTTAAGCGCCGCCCTACAGAGTCAGCACGCCGGCCTCGCCGTCTTCCGCCGCGAACGCCAGCGTTTCGCCGTCGCCGCTCCAGGCCAGAGCCGACACCGCGCCCTTGCCGTTGCGGCGCACCAGAATTTCCGCGCCGTCGGTGATCCGCGCCATCAGCACGGTGCCGTCGCTGTAACCCGCGGCCAGCAGGTCCTGCTTGGGATGACAGGCCACCGCCGAGACCCGCGCCTGCAACGGCGCCAGCATCGAGGGCTGCTTGCCCATCGGTCCGTCCTTGGAGCCGAACGGCCAGACGATCACGCTGTCGGCCCCCGAAGTGGCGAGACCCTTGCCGCCGGCGGTCCAGGAGATCGAGCGCACCCGTCCGGGATAGCCGCTCATCCGCATGTGTTGCTGATCGGCGAGCCGCCAGCCGTGCATTGCCGGCTCGTGCATGGTGGTGACCAGAAACTTGTTGTCCGGGCTGAACACCACGCCGAGATGCGAGCCGGCCCATTCCAGCATTTCGGCATTCGCCGCCATGTTGGGAAACCACAGCGTCACGCCGTTGTAGTGCGCAATCGCAAGCCGCATGCCCTTCGGCGCAAACGCCAGACCGCCGACGGTTGACGGCACCTCGAAGGATTTGTCGTCGCCCTTGGTGCCGCGGACGAACGCGACCTTACCGACCGACCAGGCGATCGCGCCGTCGGGATGCAGCGCGACGTTGTCGATCCAGCGCCGTTTCGGGTCGGTGGCGAGTGCCTGAAGTTTGCCACAAGAATCCAGCGCGCTCAGTTTGCCGTCGTCGCCGCCGATCACCAGGCGCTTGCCGTCGGACGCCGCGCACAACAGCGCGCCGCTACCGACGTCGACGCGCGAAGTCTCGCCGGCGCGGTCGATCAGCGTGACGGTTTCCTCGGCGCCGACCACGGCCAGCGTGGTCCCAAGAAAATACACGGCGCCTGCAGGCGCGCCAATATCGAAACTGCGCACCCGGTCGGTGACCGAGGCGATGGAGTCTGCCGGTCCGGCGGGGTCGAACTCGTCCATCACGCGGCGATGCATTGTTCGAAGCCGTCGCGGATCACCTGCTCGGGCAGGTCGCGGCCGATGAAGACGAGCCGGCTCTGCCGCGCTTCGCCGTCCTTCCAGGCGCGCTGGTGATCGCCTTCCAGCATCATGTGCACGCCCTGAAACACGTAACGGTCGTCGTCGCCGCTGAACGACAGAATGCCCTTGGAGCGCAGGATTTTGCCGCCTTCGGCGGCGATCAGCTGCTGCAGCCAGGGCATGAATTTCTTGGGATCGACCGGCTTGTCGCTCTTCAGCGCCAGCGATTGCATGTCCTCGTCGTGATAGTGCTTCAGGCCGCCATGGTTGTGGTCGTGGCCGTGATCATGGTGGTGATGATCGTGATCGTGATGATCATGGTCATGATCGTCGCCGGCTTCGAGGAATTGCGGCTCAAGCTCCAGGATGCGGTCGAGATCGAAGGCGCCGCGCTCCAGCACGTCGGCGAGCGCGACCTGGCAGCGCTCGGTGCGATGCAGCTTGGCGTAGGGGTTGATGGCGCGGATCCGCGCTTCGACTTCGGCGAGCTCGGCCTTGCTGACGAGATCGGTCTTGTTCAGCACGATGACGTCGGCGAAGGCGATCTGGTTCTTGGCTTCCGGCGCGTCCTTCAGCCGTTCGCTGAGCCATTTGGCGTCCGCCACCGTCACCACGGCGTCGAGCCGCGCTGCGTTCTGCACGTCCTCGTCGACGAAGAAGGTCTGCGCCACCGGAGCGGGATCGGCCAAGCCAGTCGTCTCGACGATGATGGCGTCGAACTTGCCTTTGCGCTTCATCAGGCCGCCGAGGATGCGCACCAGATCGCCGCGCACGGTGCAGCAGATGCAGCCGTTGTTCATCTCGAACACTTCTTCATCGGCGCCGATGATGAGATCGTTGTCGATGCCGATTTCGCCGAATTCGTTGACGATCACCGCGTATTTCTTGCCGTGGTTTTCCGACAGGATGCGGTTGAGGAGGGTGGTCTTGCCGGCGCCGAGATAGCCGGTCAGCACGGTCACGGGAATTTTTGCAGTAGTGAGTTCAGACATCATGACTCCGGCGGGATTCTGGTTGAGTCGCGCCGGAGCCAGGGCAGTCCCTTACTCGGTGGTCAGCGCGCTCGTCAGCGTCTTTATATTGTACCTGACCATATCAATGTAAGTGGGGGCTTCGCCCTTTTCATCGGTCAGGCTGTCGGAATACAGCGAACCGCCGACCTTGGCGCCGGTCTCCGCGGCGATCCGGCGCATCAGCCGCGGGTCGCTGATGCTCTCCAGGAACACCGCCGGCAGTTTCTCCGCCTTCACCTGTTTGATGATGCGGGCGATGTCCTTGGCGCTGATCTCGGATTCGGTGGAAACGCCCTGCGGTGCGATAAAGGCGATGCCGTAGGCCTCGGCGAAGTAGCCAAAGGCGTCGTGGGTGGAGATCACCTTGCGACGCGCGGGCGGGATTTGGGCGATGGCGGCACGGACCTCGCCGTCCAGCGCGTCGAGCTTGGCGAGGTAGCCGTCGGCGTTGGTGCGGTAGGCGTCGGCGCCGGCGGGATCGGCGGCGGCGAGCGCGTCACGGATGTTGGCGACGTAGATCTTGGCGTTGCCCACCGCCTGCCAGGCGTGCGGATCGGCGTGGCCTTCGAGCTTGCGCGGTGTGATGCCTTTGCTGGCGGTGGCGACCTCGGCCTTGCCGCCGGAGGATTTGACCAGCCGCGGCAACCAGCCTTCGAAGCCGAGGCCGTTGATAATCACCAGCTTGGCATCGGTGATCTTCTTGGCGTCCGCCGGCGTCGGCGTATAGACATGCGCGTCGCCGCCCGGGCCGACCAGCGTGGCGAGCTGGATGCGATCGCCACCGACGTTGCGGACGAAATCCTCGAGGATCGAGAAGCTCGCCACCACATTGATGCGGTCCTGCGCATGAGCGGGAATTGCCGCGGTCAGCGCGGTCAGGACGAGCGTTGCGGTCTGCCAAAAGCGTCGCATGGTGTCTCCGTTCAGGCTTCGAGATGACGGCCGGGAAACAGCCGCCGGAGGATGCCGCCGGCCGAGCCGAACAGCACCGAGAAGAGATAGATGAGCGCCGCCATCAGGATGATCGCGGGCCCCGACGGCACTTTGCTCTGGAACGACAGCACCAGCCCGGCGTAGCCGGAGACCATGGCGCTCGCGACCGCGATCAGGATCATGCCGGTGATGTCGCGCGACCAGAACCGCGCGATTCCCGCCGGCAGAATCATCAAGCCGACCGCGAGCAGCGTGCCGAGCGCGTGGAAGCCGTTGACCAGATTGATCACCACCAGCGCCAGAAAGATCAGATGCGCCGGGCCACCTGAGCGGCTGACGCTGCGCAAAAACACCGGATCGACGCATTCGATCACCAGCGGCCGGAAGATCACCGCCAACACCAACAGCGTCAACGTGGCGTTGAAGGCGATCACCAACAGGGTCTGATCGTCCATCGCCAGGATGTTGCCGAACAGCACGTGCAACAGATCGATGTTGCTGCCCTTCATCGAGACGATGGTGACGCCGAGCGCCAGCGACACCAGATAGAACGCCGCCAGCGAGGCGTCTTCCTTGAGTTCGGTGGCGCGCGACACCACGCCGGACAGGATCGCCACCGCGAAGCCGGCGATCAAGCCGCCGAACGTCATCGCGAACAAATTGAGGCCTGACAGCAGGAAGCCGACCGCGGCGCCGGGCAGGATGGCGTGCGCCATGGCGTCGCCCGCCAGCGACATCCGCCGCAACATCAGAAACACGCCGATCGGCGCGCCGCCAAGCGCCAGCGCCAGCACGCCCGCCAGCGCGCGGCGCATGAATTCGAATTCGGTAAACGGCGCGATCAGCGCTTGATAAAGCGTATCCATGGTCAGGCCGCCTGTGGACGCGGCGCGTCGCCGGCGCAGGCTTCGGCGGTGTCGTCGAACGCCTCGCACATCCGTCGCGCGCGGCCGAGATTGTCGGGCGTCAGCACCTGCGCGGTCTCGCCCCAGGCCACCACGCTGCGTGCCAGCAGCAAGGTCTCAGGAAAATGCGCCTGCACCAGATCCATGTCGTGCAGCGCCGCCAGCACGGTGCGCTGCTCGGTGTGCCAGCGCTGCACCAGACCGACCAGATCGGCTGAGGTCTTGGCGTCGATGGCGTTGAACGGCTCGTCCAGCACGATGACGCTGGCGTCCTGCAGCAGCACGCGGGCGAACAGGATGCGCTGCATCTGGCCGCCGGACAGCGTGCCGATGGTGCGTTTCTCGAAGCCGGTGAGGCCGACCGCCGCCAGCGCCTGAAGAATGGCGTCGCGTTCGCGCCGGCCGAGTCCGCCGAACATGCCGGTGTGGCGCCACAGTCCGGTGCCGACGAAATCGAACACCGAGATCGGAAAGCTGCGGTCGATATCGGCGATCTGCGGCAGATAGGCGATGTCGCGCACGTCGAGCCCGCCGAGGCTGATGGCGCCGGTCAGCGGCTTGACGATGCCGACGATGCCGCGAAACAGCGTCGACTTGCCGGCGCCGTTGGGGCCGACCACCGCCAGCAAGGCGCCGGGCGCCACCTCGCCGTCGAGATGGTGCACCGCCGGATGGCGGTCGTAACCCAGCGTGACATTATGAAAGGAGAGCTGGGCCGGCATCAGCGCATCGCCGTCAAAACGAAAGCCCACAGCATCGCACTCATAACGAGTGCGACGCCGAGCCTCGCCGCCACCGTCATGCGGAGAATCGACCACGGCGGGGATTGCGAGGGGTGCGGCGCGGCCGCTGCGTGGTGATGGCCGGCAGATCCGGCCTCCGAATGGCTGTGCGAATGGGGCGGCGACATCGTAAATCCTCTGACGGCGGCGAAGCTAGATGTTATAATATAACATTACAAGGCAAAATCGCCCCGACGCCGCGGAGAATGCAGAAGACGTCGCGCGAAGTTGCCGTCGCGGCAGGCAAAATGAGTTAATGCCCAGTTCCAAGGCGGCCGGAGGGCCGCAAATTAAGGCGTCATTAAGGTTTGTTTAGGGCTCCATTAAGCACAAATTTTTCAGGTCCCTCATGAGGTTACTTCGAAATCCACTGTGGCGGATGGGTGACAGCATTTTTAGACAAAGGCGTTTATGCATTTGTGAGACGGAGCCACCGACGGCTCCTCTGCAAGTGATCTGGAGAAAGATAATGAAGAAGTTCCTGCTTGGTACCGTGGCCCTCGTCGCCATGGCCGCGACGGTCCCGGCCTTCGCCGCCGACCTCGGCGCCCGCACCTACACCAAGGCCCCGGCTTACGTCGCCGCCCCGATCTACAACTGGACCGGCTTCTACATCGGTGGTCACGTCGGCGGCGCCTTCGTCGGCGACGACAGCATCGGCACCGGCGCAACCCGCGGTTCCGACGGCACGTTCCTCGGCGGTGTGCAGGGCGGCTACGACTATCAGTTCGCCCCGAACTGGGTGCTCGGTGTTGAAGCCCAGTACAGCTGGCTCGATCAGGGCACCGATCCGGTTCTCGTCGGCCCCTACTCGTTCAGCGACAAGCAGAAGGGCCTCGGCTCGGTCACCGGCCGCATCGGCTACACCTGGGGTCCGGCGCTGCTGTACGCCAAGGGCGGTTATGCCTTCGCCGACTACGACACCACTGTCACCCTGGGTGGTATTGGCGCCGCTGTCTCCAGCAAGAGCGACGGCTACACCGTCGGTGCCGGCTTGGAATACCTGTTCGCCCAGAACTGGTCGGGCAAGATCGAATATCAGTACTATGACTTCGGCAACGTCGATTTCGGCGGCTTCTCGTTCAAGAACGACGAGCACGTGGTCAAGGCCGGCCTGAACTACCGCTTCAACTGGGGTGGCCCGGTCGTCGCCAAGTATTGATCTGAACTAATCGGTCCTTCACCGGATCGAACAGACGGAAAGGGTCGGCCTCGCGCCGGCCCTTTTTGTTGTCGGCATTCCGCGTCGCGGAAGGCCAGCTGGCTTCTTGTTTAACGCATGGCTCCTATGCTGACCCACGGCGCGTGGCGCCGCGATGGCGGCGAGTTTCGGCTGGCGCGGCCGGCTTTGCACCGCTAAGCCGGTAATTGGGAGAAACCGCGATCCAAGAGCGCGCCTATCGAATGCATTCAAAAACTGAGACCATCCCAGAGTCGGTCGAAGCCCTGCGCTACCCCTGGGACAGCCATCCCGGTGCGGAGCAGGTGGTCGAAGTCGCGCCCGGCGTGTTGTGGCTGCGGCTCAAGCTGCCGTTTCGCCTCAACCATGTGAACATCTACCTTGTCGCCGACGGCGACGGCTGGGCGATGATCGACAGCGGTTTCGGCAATGAGGCGACCATCGCGGCGTGGACCGCGCTGTTCGAGGGGGCGTTGGCCAAGGTCAGGATCAGCCGCCTGATCGTCACCCACGCGCATCCCGATCATCTCGGTCTGGCCGGCTGGATCGTCGAGCGGTTCCAATGTCCGTTCTACATGTCGCAGATCGAATATCTGCAGGGCGTCTATCATCAGAACCGTCGGACCGAAGAGCGGGTGCAGAACTCGCTGCGGTTTTTCCGCCGCCACGGCATGGACGATTCGATCGCCATGCAGCTGGTCGGTCGCGGCCAGGATTATTTGAAGAAGACCGCTGCGATGCCGGCGGCGTATCGTCGGCTGTCGCATGGCGACGAGATCGCGATCGGCGCGCGCAGTTTCCGGATCATCACCGGCGCTGGCCATTCACCGGATCAGGTGATGCTGTATTGCGCCGCCGACAAGCTGTTCCTGTCGGCCGACCAGGTGCTGAGCAAGATTTCGCCCAATGTCAGCGTCTGGGCGCATGAGCCGGACGAAAATGCGCTGGGGGCCTATTTGCGTTCCCTGAAGCACCTCGCCGACACGCTGCCGGACGACGTGTTGGTGCTGCCGGGCCATGGCGTGCCGTTCTACGGCGTCAAGGCGCGGATCGCGCAATTGTCGGAGCATCATCAGGAGCGCTGCGATCTGATCGCGCAGGCCTGCCGCAAAACCGCGATGACCTCGGCCGATCTGGTGCCGGTGGTGTTCAACAAGCATGTGCTGGACGCGCATCAGACCGGCTTTGCGGCCGGCGAATTGATCGCCCATGTCAACTATATGCTGGCGGAAAACCGGCTGAAGGTGGTCGAGCGCCGCGACGGTCTGCTGCGCTTCAAAAGCATCTGATCGGCCGATAGGCAAGGCAAATAATACCAGCTACCGCATTGATATGGGTCAAGTTTTGTCCTGCGACCTGGGCAAACCACTTGGTCGAAGTGTGCATTCTCAACGGGCTGATTCGGCTCGACATCAAAGCTGGAAGGGCTCTAATAGGGTTGCGACGCTAGGTCGCGAATGTCCGCATCAGGTCTCATTGTGATGAATTATGAAAAGTTCTTCGGTGACGCGCTTGACCGCCTGCATGATGAACGCCGCTATCGCGTGTTCGCCGATCTCGAGCGCGTGGCAGGCCGTTTCCCGCACGCGGTGTGGCATTCCCCGGCGGGGCCCCGCGACGTCGTGATCTGGTGCTCCAACGATTATCTCGGGATGGGACAACACCCGAAGGTGGTCGGCGCGATGGTCGAGACCGCGACGCGGCTCGGAACCGGCGCCGGTGGCACCCGCAACATCGCCGGCACCCATCACCCGCTGGTGCAGCTGGAGGCCGAACTGGCCGACCTGCACGGCAAGGAAGCCGCGCTGCTGTTCACCTCGGGCTACGTCTCGAACCAGACCGGCATTTCGACGCTGACCAAGCTGATCCCGAACTGCCTGATCCTGTCCGACGCCCTCAACCACAATTCGATGATCGAAGGCATCCGGCAGTCCGGCTGCGAGCGCGTGGTGTGGCGCCATAACGACGTCGCGCATCTCGAAGAGCTCTTGAAGACCGCCGGTCCGGACCGGCCGAAGCTGATCGCGTTCGAGAGCCTGTATTCGATGGACGGCGACGTCGCGCCGATGGCCAAGATCTGCGATCTCGCCGAGAAATACGGCGCGATGACCTATTGCGACGAAGTCCACGCGGTCGGCATGTACGGCCCGCGCGGCGCCGGCATCGCGGAGCGCGACGGCGTGATGCACCGCATCGACATCCTGGAAGGCACGCTGGCCAAGGCCTATGGCTGCCTCGGCGGCTACATCGCCGGCAAGTCGAAGGTGGTCGACGCGGTGCGCTCCTACGCGCCGGGCTTCATCTTCACCACCGCGCTGCCGCCGGCGATCTGCGCCGCCGCGACCGCCGCGATCAAGCACCTGAAGACCTCGAGCTGGGAGCGCGAGCGTCACCAGGACCGCGCCGCGCGCGTCAAGGCGATCCTCAGCGCCGCCGGCCTGCCGGTGATGCCGACCGACACCCACATCGTGCCGGTGTTCGTCGGCGACGCCGAGCGCTGCAAGAAGGCCTGCGATATCCTGATCGAGGAGCACGGCATCTATCTGCAGCCGATCAACTATCCGACCGTCGCCAAGGGCAAGGAACGGCTGCGCATCACGCCGTCGCCGTATCACGACGACGGCCTGATCGATCGCTTGGCCGAAGCGCTGGTGATGGTGTGGGAGCAGCTCGATCTGCCGCTCGGCGCCAAGTCCATGGCGGCCGAATAGGCCGCCTCCGGCTTGATGGCGGCCGAATAGGCCGCCGCGCGGCTTGATGGCGGCCGAATAGGCCGCCTCGCAGCGATCGCAGCCTTCCTGACGTCCGCAGCCGCGATAGGCAAAATGCCTGTCGCCTGCGCTGGTCCGACGCGCTAGAGAGTCCTGGCGCGGGCCGGGCGGTGGCCATGTCCGCCGACGTTCTCTGGAGGGAGCAAACGCGATGCTGCACGATTGGGGCGTGATCGCGGCCGCGTTCGGCTATATCGGCTTCCTGTTTCTGGTTGCGAGCTACGGCGACCGGCTGTCGCAGGCGCAGCGCCAGCGCTTCGGCACCCTGATCTATCCGCTCTCGCTGGCAATCTACTGCACGTCGTGGACGTTCTTCGGATCGGTCGGCGTGGCCAGCCGCAGCAGCGTCGATTTCCTGGCGATCTATATCGGCCCGATTCTGATGGTCGCGTTCGGCGCGCCGCTGCTGCGCCGGGTGATCGATCTCGCCAAGTCGCAGAACATCACCTCGATCGCCGACTTCATCGCCGCGCGCTACGGCAAGAGCCAGGCGGTGGCGGCGACCGTGGCGATCATCGCCATCGTCGGCTCGGTGCCCTACATCGCGCTGCAGCTCAAGGCGGTGGCGTCCTCGCTGCAGACCATCCTCGGCGACGATCAGGTGATGTCGAGCATGCCGATCGTCGGCGACATCGCGCTGATCGTGGCGCTGACCATGGCGCTGTTCGCGGTGCTGTTCGGCACGCGGCAGACCAACGCCACCGAACACCAGCACGGCCTGATGCTCGCGGTCGCCACCGAATCGATCGTCAAGCTGGTCGCCTTCATCGCCGCGGGCGCCTTCGTCACCTTCTGGATGTTCAGCCCGCACGAATTGATCGAACGGGCGATGAAGACCCCGGAGGCGGTCCGCGCCATCGACTACGTGCCGTCCAGCGGCAATTTCCTCACCATGGTGCTGCTGTCGTCCTTCGCCATCCTGCTGCTGCCGCGCCAGTTCCACGTCAGCGTGGTGGAGAATTCGAGCAGCGCCGAGGTCAGCCGCGCCCGCTGGCTGTTCCCGCTGTATCTGATCGCCATCAACCTGTTCGTGATCCCGATCGCGCTGGCCGGATTGATCACCTTCCCGTTCGGCGCGGTGGACAGCGACATGTACGTGCTGGCGCTGCCGCTTGAGGCCAACGCGCCGTATCTCAGCATCGCGGTGTTCATCGGCGGGCTGTCGGCGGCGACCGCGATGGTGATCGTCGAATGCGTGGCGCTGGCGGTGATGGTGTCGAACGACCTGGTGATGCCGCTGGTGCTGAAGCGCGGCGCCACCCCGCGCGACGACGAGCGCAACTACGGCTCGTTCCTGCTCACGGTGCGGCGGGTGGCGATCTTCGCCATCCTGATCATGGCGTATTTGTACTTCCGCGCGCTCGGCAACACCCAACTGGCGGCAATCGGGCTGTTGTCGTTCGCCGCCATCGCGCAGTTCGCGCCGGCGTTTTTCGGCGGGCTGATCTGGCGCCGGGCAACCGCGCGCGGCGCCATCGGCGGCATGCTGATCGGCTTTGCGGTCTGGGCCTATACGCTGTTCATGCCGAGCTTCCTCGACGGCAACACCGCAGGCGTGCTGCTGCTGCAGCATGGCCCGTTCGGCATCGAAGCGCTGCGACCGCGGGCGCTGTTCGGCGCCGATCTGCCGCCCTTGCTGCACGGCGTGCTGTGGAGCCTGTCGCTGAACATCCTGGCTTATGTGGCGCTGTCGCTGTGGAAGCAGCCGTCCTCGATCGAACGGCTGCAGGCCGCGGTGTTCGTGCCGGCGGCGCTGAAGCCGATGGCGCCGGCATTCCGGCGCTGGCGCTCGACGGTGACGGTGGCGGATATCCTGGGCGCGGTCGCGCAATATCTCGGGCCGGAGCGGGCGGGCGAGGCGTTCCGCGCGTTCGCGGCGAGCCGGCGGGTCAATATCGAGCCGACGGCGCCGGCCGATTTCGAGCTGCTGCAGCACGCCGAGCATCTAATCGCCTCGTCGATCGGCGCGGCGTCGTCGCGGCTGGTGCTGTCGCTGCTGCTGCGCAAGCGCACGGTGTCGGCGGAAGCGGCGCTGAAACTGCTCGACGATTCCCACGCCGCGCTGCATTTCAACCGCGAGATCCTGCAGACCGCGCTGAACCACGTGCGGCAGGGCATCGCGGTGTTCAACCCGGATCTGCAGCTGATCTGCTCCAACCGGCAGTTCGGCGAGATCCTCGGGCTGCCGCCGCATATCGTGCAGATCGGCATTCCGCTCACCGAGATTCTGGAATTCCTCTCGCTCAGCGCGCCCGGCTTCAGCGACAGCGAACTGCAGACGCAGATCCGGCTCGCCGCCTACACCACCGAAGGCGCGCCCTATATCGAGCGGATGCAGGATCGCCATTTGGTGATCGAGGTGCGCGCCAACCGGATGCCCGACGGCGGCCTCGTGATCACCTTCTCCGACGTCACCCCGAGCTTCGAGGCCGCCGAGGCGCTGGAGCGCGCCAACGCCACGCTTGAAAAGCGGGTGCGCGACCGCACCGAGGAACTGACGCGGCTGAATTCGGCGCTGGCTCTCGCCAAGAGCACGGCCGAAGAGGCCAACATCTCCAAGACCCGGTTTCTCGCCGCCGCCAGCCACGACATCCTGCAGCCGCTCAACGCCGCGCGGCTCTACGTCACCAGCCTGGTCGAACGCCAGAGCGGCGGCGACGACGCCAAACTGGTGGAGAACATCGACGAATCGCTGGAGGCGATCGAGGAGATCATCGGCGCGCTCTTGGACATCTCGCGGCTCGATGCCGGGGCGATGACGCCGTCGCTGTCGAGCTTCGTGATCGGCGATCTGATGCGCTCGCTGGAAATCGAATTCGCCCCGATCGCCCGCGCCAAGGGCTTGAAGCTGACCTTCGTGCCGTGCCTGCTGCCGGTGGAATCCGACCGGCTGCTGCTGCGCCGGCTGATGCAGAACCTGATTTCCAACGCCATCAAATACACCCCGCAGGGCAAGGTGCTGGTCGGCTGCCGGCGCCGCGGCCAGTCGCTGCAGATCGGCATCTACGACACCGGCGTCGGCATCCCGATCCTGAAACGCGGCGAGATCTTCAAGGAGTTTCACCGGCTGGAGCAGGGCGCGCGGATCGCCCGCGGGCTCGGGTTGGGGCTATCGATCGTCGAGCGGCTGGCGCGGGTGCTGAACCACGGCATCGCGATCGATTCCAACAAGAGCGGCGGCTCGTTCTTCTCGGTGACGGTGCAGATCGCCGACATGGTCAACCACACCGCCGCGGTGACCAGCGCCACCCCGCTGTCGCGGGCCTCGATGGCCGGCATCCTGGTGGCCTGTATCGAGAACGATCCGGCGATCCTCGACGGCATGAAGACGCTGCTGACCACCTGGGGCGCCGAGGTGATCGCGGTGGCTGACCCGGAAGCCGCCATCAAGGCGATCGAGGCCGCTGGCCGGCCGGTCACCGGCCTGTTGGTCGATTATCACCTCGATCGCGGCAACGGCATCGCCGGCATCCGCGACATCCGCCACCGATTCGGCGAGGAGATCCCGGCGATCCTGATCACCGCCGATCGCAGTCCGCGGGTGCGGGCTGCGGCGCGCGACGACAATATCTCGGTGTTGAACAAGCCGGTGAAGGCGGCGTCATTGCGCGCGCTGCTCGGGCAATGGCGGGCGCAGCAGAACGTGGCGGCGGCGGAATAATCACCCGGTCATTCCGGGGCGAGAGCAGCGAAGCTGCGAGCGAACCCGGAATCTCGCCGCGCCGGCGACCTCTTGCCTGCCGCAAGATTCCGGGTTCGCTCGCCGCCAAGGCGGCCCGCGCCCCGGAATGACCGCGGAAACGGTGGTTTGCCGTCGAATGAAGTTGAAAGCCTGCGCGCAAACTGCGGCGGGGCAGCTTACTGCGGGGTATCCTGGCGCCATTGGCTGCCGGAGATTTTCGCGGCGGCGATCACCGCCTGGGTCCGGCTTTCGACCCCGAGCTTCTGCAGGATCGCCGAGACGTGGGCCTTGATGGTGGCTTCCGAGACGCCGAGTTCGTAGGCGATCTGTTTGTTGAGCAGCCCTTCCGACAACATCATCAGCACCCGCACCTGCTGCGGGGTCAGCGTGATCAGCCGGTCGCGCAGCTTGGTCATTTCCGGGTCGGCGGCGGCGTTGAGGTCGATATCCGGCGGCACCCAGACGTCGCCGTCCAGCACCTTCTGAATCGCGTCCTTGAGCTTTTCGACCCCGAACCGCTTCGGCACGAAGCCGGAGGCGCCGAAATCCAGCGAGCGGCGGATCGTGCCGACGTCGTCGCTGGCCGACACCACCACCACCGGGATCGCCGGATATTGCGCCCGCAGGTAAATTAGTCCGGAGAACCCGCTGATCCCCGGCATCGACAAGTCGAGCAGCACCAGGTCGACGTCGGCATCCTGCTCCAGGATCGCGGTCAGCTCCTCGAAAGTGCCGGCCTCGCCGATCTTGGCGGTCGGAACGACGCTTGCGACGGCGAGACGCAGGGCGTCACGAAATAGCGGATGATCATCGGCGATGATGAGGTGCGTGCTGGCTGTGGGGGTCATTTACTCTGACGGCGGTTAGAACTGCGCGCGTCCCGCACGCAAGACGCGGGGAAAATCACATGTGTGCAATACTCGCCCGACCGCACACGTCTGGCAAGCAAACAATTTTCTACACTTAACGTGGTATGTTGATCTTCGCGCTGCAGCGCGGAATCTGCTGCACTGCATCACAACTTTCAGGGGCGGGCTACCGGGCCGAAAGTCGTATTGGGCGAAATTTAGACCCGATGATACCGTGCTCGCAATTCTGCGCATCACTCCGGCTGAGATCGGGCGCGCAGATAAGAGCTTTGACTCGAAACACCATGGGGAGGACGTTCAGACATGTCGACGATTGCGGTTGCACCAGCCCGTACGGGAGGAATGACGAAGGACGAACGTTTCGTCATTCTCGCGTCATCACTCGGCACGGTGTTCGAGTGGTATGATTTTTACCTTTACGGTTCGCTGGCCAGCATCATCGGCGCGCAATTCTTCAGCGCCTATCCGCCCGCCACCCGCGACATCTTCGCCTTGCTCGCCTTTGCCGCGGGCTTCCTGGTCCGCCCGTTCGGGGCGATCGTGTTCGGTCGGATCGGCGACATCGTCGGCCGCAAATACACCTTCCTGATCACCATCCTGATCATGGGCATTTCGACCTTCATCGTCGGCCTGCTGCCCAATGCGGCGACCATTGGCATCGCGGCGCCGATCATCCTGATCGGCCTGCGGCTGCTGCAGGGTCTCGCCCTCGGCGGCGAGTATGGCGGTGCGGCAACCTATGTCGCCGAGCATTCGCCACCCGGCAAGCGCGGCTACTACACCTCGTTCATCCAGACCACGGCCACGCTCGGACTGTTTCTTTCGCTGATCGTGATCCTGTTCACCCGCACGATTCTCGGCGAGCCTGAATTTGCCGCCTGGGGCTGGCGAATTCCGTTCCTGGTCTCGGTGCTGTTGCTCGGCGTCTCGGTCTGGATCCGGCTGAAGCTGAATGAATCGCCGATCTTCCAGAAGATGAAGGACGAAGGCAAGAGCTCGAAAGCGCCCTTGACCGAAGCCTTCGCGAACTGGGGCAACGCCAAGATCGTGCTGATCGCGTTGATCGGCGGCACCATGGGCCAGGGCGTGGTGTGGTACACCGGTCAGTTCTACGCGCTGTTCTTCCTGCAATCGATCCTCAAGGTCGACGGCTACACTTCCAACCTGTTGATTGCCTGGTCGCTGCTGTTCGGGACCGGCTTCTTCATCTTCTTCGGCTGGCTGTCGGACAAGATCGGTCGCAAGCCGATCATCCTGACGGGCTGCCTGATTGCAGCGTTGAGCTTCTTCCCGGTTTTCCGGATGATCACGTCCAACGCCAACCCGGCGCTGGAAAAGGCCATCGAGTCGGTGAAGGTCGAGGTTGTGTCCGATCCCGCGCTGTGCGGCGATCTGTTCAACCCGGTCGGTACCCGGGTGTTCACCGCGCCTTGCGACACCGCCCGCGCCTACCTCGCGCAGTCCTCGGTGAAGTACTCGACCTCGTATGGTCCGGCCGGTTCGGGCGTCAAGGTGATGGTCAACGGCACCGAGGTTCCCTATGTCGACGCCAAGACCTCCAACCCGGCGGTGCTGGCGGCGGTTCAGGGCGCCGGCTATCCGAAGGCGGGCAACGCCGAGATCGTGAAGATGTCGAACCCGTTCGACATCTTCAAGCCGCAGGCGGCTGCGGTGATCGGGCTGCTGTTCATCCTGGTGCTGTTCGTCACCATGGTCTACGGGCCGATCGCGGCGATGCTGGTCGAACTGTTCCCGGCCCGGATCCGCTATACCTCGATGTCGCTGCCCTACCATATCGGCAACGGCTGGTTCGGCGGCTTGCTGCCGGCGACCGCGTTCGCGATCGTGGCCTCGACCGGCGATATCTACGCCGGCCTGTGGTACCCGATCATCTTCGCGTCGATCACCTTCGTCGTCGGCCTGATCTTCATGCCGGAGACCAAGAACGTCGATATCAGCCACCGCTGAGCGCAACGATCCGGCGGCGTGCCGCCGGATCACTGCAAGATTTGCAACGGCCGCGGCGCAATCCGCGGCCGTTTTGCGTTTGCGCATCGTGGCGAAATGGTCGCGCGATCAGAAATGATGACGGGCAACGAACGAGCATTCGAGCGGTTCACGATCATCAGCCGTCATTCCGGGGCGCGAGAGCGTCAGCGCGAGCGAAACCGGAATCTCGCGGCAGGTGCTGACACCGATCCCGCGGCAAGATTCCGGGTTCGCTCGCCCAAGGGCTCGCGCCCCGGAATGACCGCGTGGAGAAAGTTGGTTGCCAGCTAACCCATGAGCCGCTTATCGCGCCGCGTAACCCATGAGCAGCTCAGCGCCCCGCGCCGACGAACTGCAGCACCACCTCGCGGGCGTGCGGCCGGCGGCGATGCTCGATCAGGTAGATCGCCTGCCAGGTGCCGAGCGCGAGCTTTCCTGCGAGCACCGGGATCTGCAGCGAGGTCGCGGTCAGCATGGTTTTGACATGCGCCGGCATGTCGTCGGGACCCTCGCTGTCATGGGTCCAGTTCGCGGCTTCCGGCGCCAATGTCTGCAACACCGTCATCAGGTCGGTGAGCACGGAGGGATCGGCGTTTTCCTGCACCGTCAGCGACGCCGAGGTGTGGCGGATGAACAGCGAGGCGGTGCCTTCGCGCGCCTCCGCCTCGGCGATGAATTTGCCGACCTCGCTGGTGATATCGACGAAGCCCGAGCCCTGCGTTCGCACCGTCAGCACGGTCGAGGCGACCACATTGGCGACGACGCGCGACAGCACCGCGCGCGACAGGGCTTTCGGAGATGTCATGATGTCCTCGCGGCTCCGCTGGGAAAATCGGCGCGATCGCCGCTCAAATCTTGCCGTCGCCGGTGTCTTTTTGCATCCGGTTGGCGAGGTCGATCAGCTTCCGCCAGGCGTGCTCGATGAACGCGGTGAGGCGGTCGAGGTCGCGGTCGCTCGGCAGCGGGATTTCCAGCTTGCGTTCGCCGTCCTTGCAGGTGATCCCCGGTGTCTTCAGGGAATCGCCCTTCGGCAACGACTCGTCGATCTTGCCGGGCGGCTCGCGCTGCGCGAGCTGGGCCTTGAGTGCCTCGTTGTCCTGCCGCAGCTGCTGATTGTCGCTCTTGGCGGTGTCGAGCTCGGCCTTGAGCCGATCGGCATCGCGCTGCAGCCGGCCGATCTCGGTATCGAACGCGGCGCGCTCGTCCGGCATCACCTGGCAGGCCCAGCCATTGCCCTTGTCCGCGCAGATCGACGCCGTTCCGGTCCGGGTGTCGAGCCGAATCACCCCATCGCGGGCGGGCGACAGCGTGTAGCGGCCGTTCTCGGTGTCGGGCGCCGACTGCGCCGCCGCTGCGGCCGGCAGCACCAGCAGCGCGCCGGCCAGCACGCCGCCGCGAAATCTAGCTGTGGGCAACTGTACCAGCGTTGGCTTTGCCGTCATCGTCACACCTCCGCTCGCCCCTGGCTTCAATCTGGGTCAGACAGCCTGCCAGTGGAAGGGGGCGCGGCCGGATTTCAACGCGTCGGCCAACAGCGCGATGCGGTCCTGGCCCCAGAACACCTCGCCGTTCAGCACATAGGCGGGCGAGCCGAACACATCGGCGGCGATCGCATCCTGCCGGTTCTGGTCATAGATCCCGCCGATCGCCGCGCTGGCGGCGCGCTCGACCAGGGCCGCGCCGGGCAGGCGGGCCTGATCGGCAAGCTCGATCAGCGTCGCCGGATCGGCCAGATCAAGCTCGGCTTCCCACACTGCGGCGTAGGCCCTCCGCAGAAATCCATCGGGATCGCGGCCGTCTTCGCACGCCGCGATCACCACGCCATCGGCGAGCCGCGAATCGAACGGCCAGTGCTTGGGGTGGAGGTGAAAATCCAGCCCGCGCTTGGCGCGCCAACGTTGCAGCTCGAGCATCCGGTAGCGCTGCCGCGCCGGATGGCGCTTCCCCAACGGCATCCCGCCGGTTTCCGCGAACAATTCGACCAGCACCACCGGCTTGTAATTCACCTTGAGATCGTAGGCACTTACGAGCTCGGCAAACGGCCCATGGCCGAGATAGGCCCACGGCGACGGCAGCGAGAAATAATAGTCGATGGCTTGAGACATGCGGGGGTCCGGAGCGATGGAAGTAAAAGTCCGGCTTCATCCGAGCAGAGCCGATCGCAACGTGCAAGGCGGATGCCGTCGCGGTGCAACTGCTGCAGTGCGACGTTTGGCGCCGGGCGTTTTCGATTTTCCGCAATAAAATCAAGCAAATCAACGAACTACACGGTTGTCCGGCAATCTTGACTTGGCTTTATGCGGTCAGTATGGTCCGCGCGGCTTTTGAGGGTGAACGGGGCGTTATTTCCATCAACCGCGGCTTGGTTCGGGTCTCCACATCATGACGGACGACACGGGTCACGGCGGACGACGCGATGGAAGCCACGACACTCCGTCCCCCGAGGAAGCTGCGCTTTCCGCAAGGCTCGGAAGCCTGGAGCAACGGTTGGCCCAATCCCGGGACAGCCGAAAAATCCAGGCGGACCAATCCGGAACAGGAAGTGAGAACGCACAAGCCCGGGCCTCGGCCTTGGCGCGCGGCTTTCAGCTTTCCTCCGAACTGGTCGTGGGTGTTGTTGCTGGGGCTGGAATTGGTTGGGGTTTCGACCGTTTGCTGTCGACTTCGCCCTTCGGACTGATCGTGTTCTTCCTGCTCGGCTTCCTGGCCGGCATGATCAACCTGATACGGTCCGCGAGGCGCGGCTCCTGACCAGGCCACGCGCCGACGGACGCGCTGCTTGACGATTTTGCTTGACGATTGATGTCACTGTGCCGGCCTTGCCGGTGGACCGAGAGATGCCGCGCGGATGATTGATCCGATTCACCAGTTCAACGTCGAGAAGATCTTCACGATCGGCCATATCGGCAATCAGGAGATCGCCTTTACCAATTCATCCGCCTACATGCTGGTCGCGGTGGCGCTGATTTCGCTGCTGATGATCGGCGGCTCGGCGGGCCGGCAGATGGTGCCGGGCAGGATCCAGTCGCTGGCGGAGTTGTCTTACGAATTCGTCGCCAACACGATCCGGTCGACCGCCGGCGTCGAGGGCCTCAAGTTCTTCCCCCTGGTGTTCTCGCTGTTCATGTTCATCATGGTCTCGAACATGGTCGGGATCATCCCCTACACCTTCACCATTTCCAGCCACATCATCGTCACCGCCGCCCTGGCGTTCCTGGTGTTCTTCACGGTGGTGATCTACGGCTTCTACAAGAACGGCCTGGGTTTCTTCAAAATCTTCGTGCCCTCCGGCGTGCCGGTGTTCATCCTGCCGCTGGTGGTGTTCATCGAGGTGTTCTCCTTCTTCCTGCGGCCGATCTCGCATTCGGTGCGTCTGTTCGCCAACATGCTGGCCGGCCATATCGCGCTGAAGGTGTTCGCGAGCTTCATTCCGCTGTTGGCGGGCCTCGGCATCGCCGGCTATTTCGGCGCCGTGCTGCCGCTCGGCATGGTGATCGCGCTGACCGCGCTCGAGCTGCTGGTCGCGTTTCTCCAGGCCTACGTCTTCGCCATCCTCACCTGCATCTATCTCAACGATGCGTTGCACGCGGGCCACTAAGCCCGATCTCTCAAGCCAAACCCCAACAGGAGCGTTTCATGGATCCGATTGCCGCGAAGTACATTGGTGCTGGTATTGCCTGCATTGGCATGGGTGGCGCCGGCGCCGGCGTGGGCATCATCTTCGGCAACTACCTCGCCGCTGCGGTGCGCAATCCCTCGGCCGCTCAGGGCCAGTTCGGCAACCTGATCTTCGGCTTCGCCGTGACCGAAGCGCTCGGCATCTTCTCGCTGCTGATCGCGCTGTTGCTGCTGTTCGCCCTCTGAGCCAAGTCTAAGAGACGTCGAGTCTCGAGACGCTAGCGTTTGGGCCCGCAGGGGCCCGGATCGTCCGAACAGGAGTATCCCGTGGCTGAAGGTCATGGCAACGCACCGGGCACCACCGCCCACACCGAAGCGGATGCTGCGGCCCATGGACGCGCGTTTCCGCCGTTCCAGAAGGACACCTTCGCTTCGCAGCTGGTGTCGCTGCTGATCGCGTTCGTGGCGCTCTATCTGATCGTCTCCAAGATCGCGTTGCCGCGGGTCGGCAGCGTGCTCGACGAGCGTGCCAAGCGGATCGAAGACGATTTCGCCGCGGCGCAACGGCTGAAGGGCGAATCCGACGACGCGCTGAAGGCCTACGAGACCGAGCTGGCGCAGGCCCGCGCCCGGGCGCAGGCGATCGGCGCGGAGACGCGCGAGCGCCTCAACGCGGCCTCCGAAGCCGAGCGCAAGACTCTCGAAGAGAAGCTTGCGGTCAAGCTCGCCGATGCCGAGAAGACCATCGCCGCGACGCGTGAAACCGCGATGAGCAACGTCCGCGGCATCGCCGCCGACGCGGCCGCGGCGATCGTGCAGCGGCTGTCCGGCATCGTGCCCGACGGCAAGGCGCTCGAGACCGCCGTCGACTCCAGCTTGAAGGGATCGCAGGCATGACCGAGTTTCTCGCCGAACCGGAAACCTGGGTCGCCGTCGCCTTCGTGATCCTGATGGGCGTGTTCGCCTATGTCGGGGTGCACCGCACGGTGCTGAACTCGCTCGACAAGCGCCGCGATCGCATCAAGGCCGAACTCGACGAGGCCAGCCGGCTCAAAGACGAAGCCGCGAAGCTGCTCGCGGAATACAAGGCTCGCCGCGCCAGCGCCGAGCGCGAAGCGCAGGACATCATCGCCAGCGCCAAGGACGACGCCGAACGGATCGCGGCGGAAGCCCGGGCCAAGCTGGAAGATTTCGTCGCGCGCCGTACCAAGACCGCCGAGAGCAAGATCGCGCTCGCCGAGGCTCAGGCGGTGGCGGATGTCCGCGCCGCCGCAGCCAACGCCGCGGTCGCCGCCGCCTCGACCATCCTGTCGCAGTCGGTGCAGGGCCAGGTCGCCGAAGGCCTGGTGCAACGCGGCATCGAGGAAGTTCGCTCCAAGCTGAACTGAGCCAAGCTTCTATCTCTTTGAACAACAGCCGGCGCGCCTCGCGCCGGCTGTTGTCGTTTGGGCGTTTGCTAGCCGCCACACATTGTCCCGGGATGATCGTACCCGCGAGGCTGGCGGTGACCGCCCATCGTGGTTAGATTGATCCGGCGAGGCTGCGTTGCGCGTCAGGAGCCAATATCCCCGGGGCCTTATCGATCCTCACGGGAACTGTCCCTGGCCGGGTCCGTGGACCCGGTCATATGGTGCCCACCTACTTTCGTAGGGAACTCCGGGATCGAGCGCTTCAACGGCATCTGTGGCTTCGCGCTTTTCTTGGGGCGCCGCCGCGTCCCGCCACGCGGCGCAAGCGGCAGGCGCTGCAAGTTCGGAGCGGCCCGCTTTCGTGGCCGATGACCGCATTCTATAACGACGGATGCCTCTGATCTCTCTCGACCGATCCAAGACATCACTCCGCGCCGCAGCTTTGGCGCGGCGGGCGGCCCTGAGCGAGACCGCGCGCGCGGCGGCGGCGCAGGCGCTGCTCGGCCGGCCGTTTCCGCTGGCCATCACTGCGGGCGACGTGGTCGCCGGCTATTTCCCGCTGCGCGGCGAATTCGATCCGCGGCCGTTGCTGCAAGCCTTGGCAGAGCAGGGCGCGCGGCTGGCGCTGCCGGCGATCGTCGGCCCCGACCGGCCGCTGGCGTTCCGCGCCTGGCACCCGGGCGAGCCGTTGGTGAAGGGCCAGCTCGGCATTCCCGAGCCCGCCGCCGCCGCGCCGGCCCTGACCCCGCGCACCCTGCTGGTGCCGCTGGCGGCATTCGACCGCGCCGGCCACCGCATCGGCTATGGCGGCGGCTATTACGACCGCAGCCTCGAAGCGCTGCGCCGCGACGGCGTCGTGACCGCGATCGGGCTCGGCTTCGCGGTGCAGGAAATCCCGCTGGTTCCGGCGCTGGCGCACGACGCCCGGCTCGATCTTGTGCTAACGGAAGCCGAGACGATCGATTTCCGGAGTTGAGATTTTGCGCATCCTGTTCATCGGCGACGTGGTCGGCAAGACCGGCCGCACCGCGATCGCCGACTATCTGCCCGGCGCGATCCGCGACTGGAAGCTCGATCTCGTCGTCGTCAACGGCGAGAACGCCGCCGGCGGCTTCGGCATCACCGAGGCGATCTACAACGATTTCATCGATGTCGGCGTCGACGCGGTGACGCTCGGCAACCACGCCTGGAATCAGAAAGAGGCGCTGGTGTTCATCGAGCGCGCGCCGCGGCTGATTCGTCCGGCGAATTTTCCGCGCTACACGCCGGGCCGCGGCTCGGCGCTGATCGACGCCAAGAACGGCGCCCGCGCGCTGGTGATCAACGCGATGGGCCGGGTGTTCATGGAGCCCTTGAACGATCCGTTCGCCGCGGTCGGCCGCGAACTCGAAGCCTGCCCGCTGGTCGAGGCGGCCGACGCCATCGTGCTGGATTTCCACGGCGAAGCCTCGAGCGAAAAGCAGGGCATGGGATTCTTCTGCGACGGCCGCGCCAGCCTCGTGGTCGGCACCCACACCCATGTGCCGACCGCCGACCATCAGATTCTTCCCGGCGGCACCGGCTATATGACCGACGCCGGCATGACCGGCGACTATGATTCGGTGATCGGCATGCACAAGGACGAACCGCTGCGCCGCTTCGTCACCGGGATTCCGTCCGGCCGGTTCGAGCCGGCGAACGGGGCTGCGACGCTGAGCGGCGTCGGCGTCGAGACCGACGACGCCACGGGCCTCGCGCTGCGCATTGCGCCTGTGCGGCTCGGCGGCCGGCTGGAGCCGGCGGTGCCGGGGTTCTGGGCCGCGGCGGAGTAGCTCGGCGTCGGATTGGCTGGTTCAGATGATTGATACAGGCGGTCATTCCGGGGCGCGAGCCCTTGGGCGAGCGAACCCGGAATCGCGCCGCAAGTACCGGCCCCACGCCAGTTGCGAGATTCCGGGTTCGCTCGGGCTTTCGCCCTCGCGCCCCGGAATGACGGTTTCGCTTTCGTTGGCTCCCGGTCGACAGAAAGCACCTCTGCCGCGCGCCACGACATCCCTCACGCCACCGACTTCACCGTTGTCAGCTCCTTAATCTTGCGGGCGTGCTGCACCGCCTGTTGCGCCGCGGCGCTGTGGGTAAACAGCTCCAGTTCCTCGGTGTCGCCGTCGCCGACCGGAGTCAGCGCGGTGTCGGTGTAGCTCATCCGGTCGGGGTCATTGCGTACCTTGCGGCGCAGCGCGTCGATCCACAGCCAATGTGCGGCGCTGCGGTACAGCTTGCTCGCGCCCTCGAGCAAAAGCTTCGGATAGAACCGCCAGACCGGCTCAAGCGGCAGCGACGAGCGGCGGTCGGTGCGTCGCTTCAGCCGCAGGATGCCGCCCTGCAGCGGATGCACCTTCTCGATCACCACCATCGACGAGAACAGATAGATCATCGAGGCCAGCCGCGAGATGCCGCCGCCGGTGGCCGCGGCGCGGCGCAGCATCCGCTCGACATGCTCGGGCGTGTAGTACGCGCCCCACGCCGCCAGATAAGCGCCTTCCCACTCGGCGCGGCTCATCTTCGAATGCGCGGTGACGACGTGTTCGATGTCGTAGCGGTTGAGGTCGGCATCCATCGCCACGCCCTGTTTGAACAGAGTCTGGTGATCCTCCGAGCCCGGCAGCGGCGTGAGACAAAAGAACTCCAGGATGTCCAGCGGCAGTTCGTTCTGGATGATGGCGATGTCCTCGGCGATCGAGGCCGGGGTGTCGTGCGGGAAGCCGAGGATGTAGCCCGCATAGGTCAACACGCCGGCGCTCTTCCAGGCCAGCAGCATCCCTCGATATTCGGTGATCTTGTTCTGCCGCTTGTTGGCCGAGGCGAGATTCTGCGGGTTGATGCTTTCCAGCCCGAGAAACACCCGGACCACGCCGGCGGCCTTGGCCTTGTCGATGAAGCCCGGGATCTTGTGGCACAGCGTATCGACCTGGATCACCAGCTTGATGTCCTTGCCGCCTTGCGCGGCGAACTCGGCGCGCAGTTCGATCAGCCGATCGAGGATGGATTCCCAATCCTTGTTGCGGGCGAAATTGTCGTCGGTCATGAAGAACCAGTTGACGCCCTGCGCCAGGTTCTCCCGCACCAGCCGCGCGATGTCGTCGGCGCTGCGGCCGCGCGACTTGCGGCCCTGCACGTTGATGATGGTGCAGAACGAGCACTGGTAGGGGCAGCCGCGGCCGGCGTCGAAGCTGGTTTGATAGTTGTAGGTGCGCTGCAGGAACTGCTTGGGCAGGATCGGCGACGGCGCGCCCTCCAGCGACGGCAGCTCGTTGAGATAATTGTACATCGGCTTCAGTTCGCCGCGCGTGGCGTCCTGCAAGAGCGCGTCGCAGCGGCCTTCAAGCTCGCCGGCATACAGCGTGATGCCGAGATCGAGCGCTTCCTGCAGATCCGGCTGAATTCCCGGCAGCATCGCCAGACACCCCGAGACATGAAAGCCGCCGATCGCGACCGGCACGCCAGCCGCGCGGAGCGGCCGCGCGATATCGAGCGCGCGCGGGAACTGATTGGATTGCACGCCGACCAGGAATACCAGGCCGAAATTGTCGTGCGTACGAAACCGCTCGATGATCGCGGCCGGCTTGATCCGGGTGTTGATCTCGTCGGCGGCGGTGATGTCGATGGCGACGTCGTCGCCGATCGCGCCGCGCTGCCTGGAATCCTCGACCAGGCTGTACACCACCGCCAGCGAGTTCGATGGAACGAACGAGCGGAACCACTGGATCACGTAGCCGTCGTCGTCGTAATGCGACGGCTTGATCAGCGCCACCTGGAAACGCTTGGGCGGAGCGTTGGCGGTTGCTGCGAACTGCGGCGATGAAATCTGCGATGCGGTCAAACCAATCTCCAATCCGTCGATAGGGCTGCAGATATTTGGCGGCGCTAGGTGCGATGGCCTCGTTGGGTCGTCGTCTGGTGCGCCGGCCGATCGCCGGCGAAGTCACGCTCAGTCTGGTGCGATGCTATCAAGTCGTGGCGGTCAGAAAATGACCGAAGCAATCAGCAGTCGGAAATCAAATCACAATTCAAGCTGGTTCCACGTAGGACCAGCAGGCTTTCTGCAATGTGGCGCAAAGCCGGGACGATTTGCAAGCCCCCGGCATGGCGGGGCAGCCGCACATTCGCTGCGGATGGACCTGATACGCGGTTGCAGGCGAGCCTGACGATGCCGGTTCCGTCGCCGGCCGTCGCGCCCGAGCCGCTGTGCAATGACGAAAAGCCGTTCGCAGGCTTACAGCCTGTACGCCGTGCGGAAGCCGCCCCAGTGCCGGCCGCGCACCCGGATCGGCACGTCGATCTCGCGCATCATGATGGTGTTGCCGTTGCCCATGTCGCGGGCGTAGCTCTGGATCAGGTAGCTGCGGGTGTTGCGCCCAGCCGCCAGCCCGGCCGGGTCGTTGAAGATCCGCCGGTTGCGGCAGTTCGCGGTGTTGAAGGCGACGTCGCCGGGGCGCTGCGGCTGCGAGTAGATCGTGTTGTGCACCGGCAGATAGCCGTTGCGGTCGATCATCGCGCAAAACGCCATCCGGGAATCCTTGGCCAGAAAAGCTTCCTGGAACGGCGGCAGCGCGCGATCCGCCCAGGTGAGAATCTTGGTGCGATGCTGCAGCGGGTTGGAGCCTGCGATCTCGACGTAGGTCTCGTCGAACATGTCCTCCAGCGAAATCGCGCCGCTGGTCACGCCGTCTTCGAAGATCTTGGTCAGCGCAACGCCGGCTTCCATCGCCCGGGTGACGAATTCGGTGTTCTCGTCGTGCAGCTCCCAGAGCTTGTCCTCGATGCGGTCGCGCAGCGCGGCGTCGGGGGCGTGGAAGCGCGCCCGCACCCCGGCCGAGCTATGCTCGCCGATCCGGATCTTGCACGGCCCGACGCCGTCGAGCGTCGCGGCCAGGATTTCGGCGGCCGGCAGCCCTGCTGCGGCGGGCCCGGAAATCAGGATGTCCTCCATCGAGATTTCGTAGACCGGCGCCTTGATCGGCAGGCCCTTTTTGTCGATTTCGATGCCGAGATGGCACGGCAACGGCTTGCGGCCGTGATCGCTGCCGCTGCGGCCGAGCAGCACGGCGGTGCGGGTTTTCAGTTTCTCCGCGAACAGCGTGACGCTGGCGCCGGCGCGCGCCACCTCCTCGCCGTGGCTCTCAGCCTCGCGGGTCGCGCTGACGATCTCGGCGGCGCTGTCGCCGACCGATTCGATGAAGTTGGAAGCCTGCGCGGCGTTGTTCGACATGTCGCTGGTGGTGCGGTTCTGTTCGGCGACGGCGCCGTTGACGTTTTCGAACACCGGGCGGATCGCCTCGATCGCCTGCGATATCCGATGCACCGCGGCGACCGAACTCGCCGCGTCCTTCTGCAGCGCGTCGATCTTCTGCTTGATTTCCTCGGTGGCGGCCTGGGTCTGCACCGCCAGCGCCTTGACCTCCGTCGCCACCACCGCGAAGCCGCGGCCGGCGGCGCCGGCGCGCGCCGCCTCGATGGTGGAATTCAGCGCCAGCAGCGTGGTCTGCTTGGCGATCTTGGCGATCAGGTCGACCACGTTGCCGATCGCCGCCGAGGAGTCGCGCAGCCGGTCGACATTGGCGCTGGCCTCGGCGGCGGCGGCGCTGGCCTGATCGGCCAGTGTCGAGGCCTGCCGCACCTGGGCGCCGATGCCCTCGGCCGAATGGGTGAATTTGTCGGCGGCCTGCGAGAACGTTGTGGCGGTGGATTGCGCGGCGCTGGTGCGCCCGGTCAGCGCGTCGCTTCGCTCCCGGATGGTGTGCAGCGTGGCGGCGGTCGACTGCGCTCCGCCGGCCACCGAATTGGCGGCGCGCTCCAGCTGCCGGATCAACCCGCCGAGCTCGAGCTCCAGAAGGCCGAGGATATCGCTTGCCGAATCGGCGGCCGCGGTTTCCGGCACGGGCGCGGGCGGCGCAACGATCGACGGTGCCTGCTGGACCTGCGGCACGGGCGGGAGTTGTCGCGGCCGACGAAACACAGCAAACACCATGGCACTCTCTTGATGGGGGCGCGTCTGGGCTACTCTGGCATCGCTCCGTGAAATGACGGTTAATTTTTCCCGCCTGAGGTGAATATCAGCCTAAATACCACCCCGTTCCGGCGGACAGCGATTTTGATTTTGGCCTGATCGCAGCCTATAAGGCCGCGCGCCGATAATGACATTCCGACGAAACCTGTAGAGAGACCGCATGGCCGGACATTCCCAGTTCAAGAACATCATGCACCGCAAGGGCCGGCAGGATGCCCAGAAGTCCAAGCTGTTCTCCAAGCTGGCGCGGGAAATCACCGTCGCGGCCAAGCTCGGCACGCCGGATCCGGCGATGAACGCCCGGCTGCGCTCCGCGATCATCGCGGCGCGGCAGGAAAACATGCCGAAGGACAATATCGAGCGCGCGATCAAGAAGGCGATCGGCAGCGAAGGCGAGAACTACGACGAGATCCGCTACGAGGGCTACGGCCCCGGCGGCGTCGCGGTGATCGTCGAGGCCTTGACCGACAACCGCAACCGCGCGGCGTCCGACATCCGCTCCTACTTCACCAAATCCGGCGGCAATCTCGGCGAAACCGGCTCGGTCGCCTTCATGTTCGACCGCACCGGCATCATCGAATTCGACGCCAAAGCGGCCTCGGCCGACGATATGCTGGATGCCGCGATCGAAGCCGGCGCCGACGACGTGCTGTCGTCCGACGCCGGCCACGAGGTCTATGCCTCGCAGGAGAGCTTCCGCGAGGTGGCGAAGGCGCTGGAGGCGAAGTTCGGCGAGGCCCGCAAGGCGGCGCTGACCTGGAAGCCGCAGAACACCTTGGCGGTGGACGACGAGACCGGCGAAAAGCTGTTGAAGCTGATCGACCTGTTGAACGAGCACGACGACGTGCAGAACGTCTACGCCAACTTCGAGGTGTCCGACGCCTTGATGGCGAAGATGGGCGGCTGACGCGACGCTGCGTCGGGTCCGACGCACGGCGGCATCCCGAACCGTCATCGCCCGCGAAAGCGGGCGACCCAGTATTCCAGAGCGTCCGTGGTACGCCGCAACGCCGCGGCGTACTGGATCCCCCGCTTTCGCGGGGGACGACGGCTGGTGTTGTTTGAGGCGCCGCGCCATCGGGGGCAGTCCTCAACCGCTTTGCCGGGGATGCACCTTTGTTTCTGTTTCGTTCACTTTGCTGTGGCGTTATCACTCCATCATGAGTGCTCCGCCGATTCGCCAACCGATCCGTATTCTCGGCATCGACCCCGGGCTGCGCCGCACCGGCTGGGGCGTGATCGAGAGCTGTGGCAATCGGCTGGTGTTCATCGGCTGCGGCTCGGTCGAGCCTGACGACGACCTGCCGCTGGCGAGCCGGCTGTTGGAGATTCACCACGGGCTCGCCAAAGTGCTGGCGGAGTTTGCGCCGGCCGAGGCCGCGGTGGAGCAGACCTTCGTCAACAAGGACGCCGGCGCCACGCTGAAGCTCGGCCAGGCCCGCGGCATCGCCATGCTGGCCCCGGCGCTGGTCGGCATCGCGGTTTCGGAATACGCGCCGAACCTGATCAAGAAGACCGTGGTCGGCGCCGGCCACGCCGACAAGGCGCAGATCCAGATGATGCTGAAGATCCTTCTGCCGAAGGCCGAGCCGAAAACCGCCGACGCCGCCGACGCGCTGGCGATCGCCATCACCCACGCCCATCATCGCGGCGGCGCATTGCTGCGGCTGAAGGCGGTGCAGGCATGAGCGGCGGAGTGATGCTGGCATCAGGCAAGCCGGCATGCTCTCGCGCCCAAGGCATGCTACGCGCCCGCGCGGCGAACACGGCGTGCTCCCTCCCCCCTTGCGGGGGAGGGTTGGGGAGGGGGGTAATCCGAGGCGAAGCTTTGCTTGGGGCCCCCCACCCCCGACCCCGCCCGGCAAGGGGGAGGGGAGTTCTGTTGCCGCCTGTGCTCGCGCTCACTCCACACCCGAAGCGCTCTGCCCCCGCAAGGTGGAGGAGAGAGTCCCCGCATTGGAGGCCCGATGATCGGTAAACTGAAAGGCCTGATCGACAGCTACGGCGAGGACTATGTGATCCTCGACGTGCAGGGCGTCGGCTATCAGGTGCATTGCTCGTCGCGCACCCTGCAGGCGCTGCCGGCGGCCGGCGAGGCCGCGGTGCTGTCGATCGAGACTTACGTGCGCGAGGACCAGATCAAGCTGTTCGGCTTTCGTAGCGATCTGGAGCGCGAATGGTTCCGGCTCTTGCAGACCGTACAGGGCGTCGGCGCCAAGGTGGCGCTGGCGGTGCTGAGCACATTGCCGCCGGCCGATCTCGCCAACGCCATCGCGCTGCGCGACAAGGCCGCGGTGGCGCGCACCTCGGGCGTCGGCCCCAAGGTCGCCGAACGCATCGTCACGGAACTCAAAGACAAGGCGCCGGCCTTCGCCAGCGTCGATCCAGCCGTGGTGGCGCTGTCCGGCGCGCTCGACGATCGCAACGCGCCGCGCCCGGTGACCGACGCGATCTCCGCGCTGGTCAATCTCGGCTATGGTCAGCCGCAGGCCGCCGCCGCCATCGCCGCGGCTTCGCGCAGCGCCGGCGAAGGCGCCGAAACCGCGCAGCTGATCAAGCTCGGGCTGAAGGAGTTGTCGAAGTGAGTTTGACCGAAGCCGACCGCGCGCTGATCGAGGTGGCGGCCGCTGCGATCCGGCAGCGCTATCGCAACGACTGGCAGGAAGTCGGCGCCGCGCTCGTGACCCGCACCGGCAAGATCTTCGCCGGCGTCAATCTCGACGCCTATCTCGGCCGCATGGCGGTGTGCGCCGAGGGCGTGGCGCTCGGCCAGATGATCACCGAACTCGGCGAAGCCGGCATCGAGAGCATCGTCGCGGTGCGGCATCCGAAGCCGCACGAGACCGACCGCGATGTCCACGTGGTGTCGCCCTGCGGCGCCTGCCGCGAATTGATCTACGACTACGACCCCGGCGCCCGCGTTCTGGTGCCGAGCCCCGACGGCGTGGTGGCGGTCGGCATCGCCGAGCTGCTGCCGAACAAATACAGCCGGGAGCGGAATTTGTGAGATGACCACGCCCTCCCGCATCGTCACCCCGGAGCGCCGCAGCGACGATGTCGGCGACACCGCGCTGCGCCCGCAGCTGCTTGCCGAATTCGTCGGCCAGCAGCAGGCCCGCGCCAATCTGCAGATCTTCATCGACGCCGCGCGAAAACGCGGCGAGGCGCTGGATCACGTGTTGTTCGTCGGTCCTCCGGGGCTCGGCAAGACCACGCTGGCGCAGATCGTGGCGCGCGAGCTCGGCGTCGGGTTTCGCGCCACGTCCGGCCCGGTGATCGCCAAGGCCGGCGATCTCGCGGCACTCTTGACCAATCTCGAAGAGCGCGACGTGCTGTTCATCGACGAGATCCACCGGCTGAGCCCGGCGGTCGAAGAAGTGCTGTATCCGGCGATGGAGGATTTCCAGCTCGATCTGATCATCGGCGAGGGGCCGGCGGCGCGCTCGGTGAAGATCGAACTGTCGAAGTTCACGCTGGTCGGCGCCACCACCCGCGCGGGTCTGCTGACCAATCCGTTGCGCGACCGCTTCGGCATTCCGGTGCGGTTGAACTTCTACACCATCGGAGAACTCGAAAGCATCGTCACCCGCGGCGCGAGAGTGCTGTCGATCGGCATTACGCCGGACGGCGCCAACGAGATCGCGCGCCGCGCCCGCGGCACGCCGCGGATTGCCGGCCGCCTGCTGCGAAGGGTACGCGACTTCGCCTCCGCTGCTGACAAGTCGGCGATCGATCGCGGCATCGCCGATCACGCGCTCTCCGCGCTCGAGGTCGACGCCGCCGGGCTCGACGCGATGGACCGCCGCTACCTGACAACGATCGCGATGAACTACGGCGGCGGCCCGGTCGGCGTCGAAACCATGGCGGCGGCGCTGTCGGAGCCGCGCGACGCCATCGAGGACATCATCGAGCCGTTCCTGATCCAATGCGGCTACCTGCAGCGCACCCCGCGCGGCCGGCTGCTGACCAGCCACGCCTTCAAGCATCTCGGTCTCGCCGAGCCCACGCGCGACCCGGCGCAGTTTGGGCTGTTCGGGCAGGGCGGCGAGGAGGGGTAGATGGCCGCCGACTTGCTGGAGCGGATGAGGCGCAATCCGGCTGCAGACTGGACCATCGCAGATGTGGAAAGACTTTGCCGTGCACATGGCCTGCTGTTCGGGCAGGCAAGGGAACCTCGCATTGCCACGCCAAGCACCCCGCCGCGGTCGAAATCTTGACCATTCCGGCGCGACGACCGATCAAGCCGGTCTACATCCGCAAGCTCGTGCACTATATTGATGTTCACGGAGGCCAACCATGACGCTCGAATATGCCATTCGGATTGAACGGCTCGCGGAGAGCGACGGCGGCGGCTATCTCGCTACCGCGCCCGAGCTGCCCGGCTGCATGTCCGACGGCGCGACGCCGGAAGAGGCGTTGCGGAATATTCAGGAGGCGATCGTGTCCTGGATCGAAGCCGCACAAGAGTGGAAGCAACCGGTCCCCGCGCCTGCGCCGCCCTTGGCGCGTGCCGGTTAAGAGGTTGCTGTCTCGTTGCAGCGCCTTGGTCTGGCGCCGATCTGGTGATAGATCGCGCGGTAACTTTCAGGATTGATCCATTATGAATTCTCTCGACGGCGCGATCGGCGACGGCCTGCATCGCATGCAGGTCCGCGTCTACTACGAAGACACCGACTTCTCCGGCATCGTCTATCACGCCAATTATCTGCGCTTCATGGAGCGCGGCCGGACCAACTATCTGCGGCTGCTCGGCGCCGAGCAGAGCGCGCTGTTCGCCGAAGCGCAGAGCGAAGCCCCGGGCTTCGCCTTCGTGGTGCGGGCGATGCAACTGGATTTTCTCAAGCCGGCCAAGATGGACGACGTGCTGGAGATCGTGACGCGGCCGCTCGAAGTGCGCGGCGCCTCGATCACCATGCATCAGCAGGTCAAGCGCGGCGACGACGTGCTGATCGAGGCCAAGGTCAAGGTCGCCTTCGTCGCCGGCGGCCGGGCGCGGCCGATCCCGAAGCCGCTGCGCATCGCGATGGCGGCGGATCTCGGCTGAGCTACTTGCGCTTCCTTGCGGGCGGCTCAGGCTTCAGGCCCTGCGGGTCGAAACCGATGTAGAATATGTAAGAGTCGCCGATCGCCGCCGGCGGCGCCGGATAGATAATATCCTCGGCGACCAGGCTGAACGCTTCGTTGCCGTCGGCGGTCATCGCCACCCTGGTCTGATAGAGCTTGGTGAAGATCGTCTTCGGCTGCACGCCTTCCTGCACCACGGCGACGCGCAGCGGCACGTCGACATTGCCCGGCGCGCCGGCGGGCCCCGCGATCACCCGGCCCTGGATGCCGATCTTGGCCTTGATCAGGCCGTCGCCGAGATTGCACTCGCGGGCGGTGCGCCCGATCGTCGCCTGAAACTTCAGGTCGTTGCCTGCCGCGGGTTTGCCGGGCAGCCCGACGGCGTAGGTCGAGGCGCCGGGTCGGATGGTGACCTCCGGGCAGGTCAGCTCGACGTCGGCTTCCGAACCCGGCGCGGTCGTCACCGCATTGCCGCTCGGCGCCGTATCGGAGGAGCCGCCGAACAGGCTCTTGAAACGGTCGGTGATCGATTGCGCCGAGGCCGGCGCCGCCAGCAGGCTGCCACAAATGGTCATCGCAACGGCAGCGCGCCGCATCGCGCCGCGCCGCCTCAGCGATGCCGCGGCGGTTGTCGTCAGAGCTTGGTCCCGCATCGAAAATCCCCGGCGTTACGCACTGTCCAGAGCCTGATCCGTGGATCCCGGTTTTCGGGAGAGATCACGCTCAATCTAGGTTGCCGCCGCCTTATAACAAAGCAATGGCGGCGAACCAAAGGCATCGATGCGCCGGATTGCAGAGCAGGGGTCAGCCGCGAAAATCCTCGTGCAAGAGGCCGAACAGCAAATGGTCCTGCCAGACCCCGTTGATGCACAGATAGCGCCGCGCCATCCCCTCGCGGGTGAAGCCGCATTTCTCCAGCACCCGGATCGAGGCGGCGTTGGTCGGGATGCAGGCCGCCTCGACGCGGTGCAGGTTGAGTTCGCCGAACAGCGTCGGCAGCAGCACCCGCAGTGCCGCGGTCATGTAGCCGCGCCGGGCATGCGGCTGGCCGATCCAATAGCCGATGGTGCCGGCCTGCACGATGCCGCGGCGCACATTGGCCAGCGTCACCCCGCCGATCATCTCGCCGTCGGCTTCCCGGAACACGATGAACGGATAGGCGCGGTCGCCGGCGATGTCCTCGGCGTAGCGCCGCAGCCTGCGGCGGAAGCCGGAGCGGGTGAGGTCGTCGGACGGCCAGATCGGCTCCCACGGCGTCAGGAAGGCGCGGCTCTGCTCGCGCAGCTGCGCCCATTGCGGGAAGTCGCCCATCTGCGGTGCGCGCAGCAACAGCCCGTTGCCGCGCGGGGCCAATGCCGCCGGCCCGCTCGATGGCATGCGAAACAGTGCCATGGACCGAAACTCCCGATTCCGTGACCGACCCGTCGCCGAAAGCGGCGGCCCGGTTCAGTGATAGCTCGGCTTGGCCTTCCCTTGAGTCAAACCTTCGGCAAAACTCACCGCCGTGTCCAGCCCCCGGCCGCTGCCGAGCGCGACCACCGCCGGGCGGCTGCGCGACAGCAGCGCGCGCGCCGCCTTGCCGGTCGACTCGACGCTGACGGCGTCGATCTTGGCGACCAGCTCCTCGACCGGCAACGGCCGGCCATAGGCCAGCATATGCCGTGCCAGCTGCTCGGCGCGTGAGCTGCAGCTCTCCAGCGCCATCAACAGGCCGGCCTTCATCTGCGCCTTGGCGCGGGAAATCTCGGCTTCGGTCAAGGTGTCGACCGCGTCGTTGATGACGTCGACGATCACCTCCATCATTTCCGGCGCGTCGGCGGGATCGGTGCCGGTGTAGAGCCCGAAGAAGCCGGTGTCGGTATAGGGCGCGTGGAAGGTGTAGATCGAGTAGCACAGCCCGCGCTTCTCGCGGACCTCCTGGAACAGCCGCGACGACATCCCGCCGCCGAGCACGTTGGTGAACACCTGCAGGCTGAACAGCGACAGGTCGGTCTGCGGCAGGCCTTCCAGCGCCAGCGTCAGATGCGCCTGTTCGAGGTCGCGGTGCACCACCTTGGAGCCGCCGGGGCCGAACAGCGCCGGCAACGGCGCCGGCGCCGGCTGGCCGTTGAAGCTGGCAAAACGATGCTGCACCTCTTCGACGACGCGGGCATGATCGACCGCGCCGGCGGCGGCCACCACCATGTCGGGGCCGCGGTAGTGCTTCGACAAATAGCCCTGCAAGGTGTCGCGATCGAAGCCTTTCAGAGTCTGCGGCGTGCCGAGCAGCGAGCGGCCCATCGGCTGCTCCGGATAACACAGCTCGTTGAGATGCTCGAACACCACGTCGTCGGGGGTGTCCTGCGCAGCACCGATTTCCTGCACGATCACGCTCTTCTCGCGTTCGAGCTCGTCGGGCACGAAAGAGGGATTGGCGAGGATGTCGCTCAACACGTCGAGCGCCAGCGGCACGTCGTCCTTCATCACCCGGGCGTAATAGGCGGTGGTCTCGGTCGAGGTGCCGGCGTTGAGATCGCCGCCGACCGCCTCGATCTCCTCGACGATTTCGCGCGAGGAGCGCTTGGTGGTGCCCTTGAACGCCATGTGTTCGAGGAGATGCGAGATGCCGTGCTCGTCGGGCTTCTCATCGCGGCCACCAACCCCGGTCCACACCCCGAGCGCCGCGGTCTGCAGATGCGGCATGGTGTCGGTGACCACCGTCAATCCGGAGGGAAGCTTGGTGACCTCGACGCTCATCCGGCAACTCCTTGTTTCGCGGCGCGGCTGACCGCAAGCACGTAGTTTTCCACCGCCACCTGATCGGGCTTCATGGTGGTGATCTGTTCGGGCTTCGTCATCAGCCCTTCCAGCCACAGCGGCAGGTCCGGCCGCACGCCGCAGGCCGCCTCGACCGCGTCTGGGAATTTCGCCGCATGCGCGGTGGACAGCACGATATTGGGAACGTGCGAGTCGGTCTGGTCGCGATCGGCCACCGCCAGCGCCACCGCGGTGTGCGGGTCGACCAGATCGCCGGCCTCGCGCCAGGCGGTACGGATCGCGGCGGCGGTTTCCTCCTCGTCGGCGCGCCCGGCGTCGAACTGCTCGCGGATCGCCGCCAGCACTTTATCCGGCAGCACGTAGCGGCCGGATTGCTGCAACGAGGCCATCAGCCCGCGCACCAAGGCGGCGTCGCGGCCCGACGCCTCGAACAGCAGCCGCTCGAAATTCGACGACACCTGGATGTCCATCGACGGCGACGCGGTGGCGTGCACTTCGCGGACTTCGTGGATCCCGGTCTTCAGGGTGCGCGCCAGGATGTCGTTGACGTTGGCGGCGATCTTCAGCTTGCGGATCGGCAGCCCCATCCGCTTCGCCACATAGCCGGCGAAGATGTCGCCGAAATTGCCGGTCGGCACGGTGAAATCGACGCTGCGCCCCGGCGCGCCGAGCGCCACCGCGCTGGTGAAGTAGTACACCACCTGGGCGATGATCCGCGCCCAGTTGATCGAGTTGACGCCGGACAGCGCCACGCGGTCGCGGAATTTGTGGTGGTTGAACAGCCCCTTCACGATCGCCTGGCAATCGTCGAAATTGCCCTGCAGCGCCAGCGCATGGACGTTGGCGGCCGCCGAGGTGGTCATCATCCGGCGCTGCACGTCGGAGATCCGGCCGTGCGGAAACAGCACGATCAAATCGACATTGTCGCGGCCCGCAAACGCATCGACCGCGGCGCCGCCGGTGTCGCCGGAGGTCGCAACCACGATGGTGATGCGCTGCTGGCGCTTTTCCAGCACGTGGTCCATCAGCCGCGACAACAGCTGCATCGCGACGTCCTTGAACGCCAGCGTCGGGCCGTGAAACAGCTGCAGGGTGAACTGGCTGGGGCTGACCTGGTCGAGCGGCACCACAGCGGGATGCCGGAAGGTGGCGTAGGCCTCGTTGGCCATGCGGCCGAGATCGGCGTCGGAGATTTCGCCGCCGATGAACGGCCGGATCACCTCGACGGCGACCTCCCAATACGGCCGGCCGAAAAAGCCCGCGATCGCGTCGGGCGCAATCTGCGGCCAGACCTCAGGCACATAGAGCCCGCCGTCGCGGGCCAGCCCGGTCAGCATGACATCGCAAAAGCCGAGCTTGGGGGCCTCGCCCCGCGTCGAAATATACTGCGTCAACACGTCCTCCAAAGGCGCGCGTTTTCGCCAAGCCCTTGATAATGTGAGATGTTCCGTCGATCCGCGAAGGGATTCAAGGCCACCTTACAAGCTCGCTCGGAGCTTCACAAGGAAGCGCTGGCACCGCGGTTCTCGCCCAAGACTTCCACGCCGGGGGGGGGGGCTGAAAACCACTGCCCTATCTCGCGCTAGACGTGAATCGATGATTCTGTTACGCTAGAATGGTGGACCGGTTGGGGATTGGACCCAAGCGTCGCGGGGTGGGAATCCAGCTAGCGGCACCAGCCCCGGCCCGGAGCTAAGAGCAGTCTCCCACTGGATCAACCGCTCAAAGCGAGGCTACCTATCTTCTACGGGTCGCTTGCCACACGACGCACCTCCGTTTCATTCGGGGTTGCACGATCCGCTCGGGGGCCAGTTTCCTAGGCCGGGCACCCCTTGCAGAGATTCACCGGAGCCTTGCGGCTCCGGGTTTCGTTTATGACCTCGTCAGCCAAAAACTCCTGCTTGATCAGGACCGGGGCTATCGCCCCACTCGACCAAACCATACCCACCGTGTTCACGAGAGTTGTTCAGGGACTTAAAACCTGAGAGGTATGCTGAAAGAGCCTTGTTCGGCTCTTTGCCTCCAACCTCGATTCCGGCCTCAGTTATAGCGGTCAGGAGCTCGCCCGATGTGGCCCGCCGCTGAACCTTTGTTAGAAATGAAACGGCAGCACGTTCGATTTGTGCCGTCTTCGTCTTTGACTCCAAGAACTTGAATTTTAAAGGCTCAGAGGCATATTCTGGCCTTCCGAACATCGCGGCGTGCTCGCCCCGGTAGGTCGCAACTTGTTCAGCCTTTTCGTAAAGTTCAACAACCTGCTCAGCCAGCATCAATTTCTGGTAGGCAGGGGTTTTGGATAGCTCGGCCTTAAGCCGCTCTACCTCAGCCTTTGCCGCTTTGAGCATGTCAGAATCGGCCATGGTTAACCCTTTCAACTCTTATCCCATCTAGGCCTATTCTGACCCGTGGTCAAGGGGTCAGGTAATAATGGTTCAGATAGTGAACAGGCTCTGGGTATGGGCCGCGCTTCTGCCTTTCGGTCGGGCTGGGAGGCTCATCGGGCGATGTCGTCGCCGCCCCATCGCCGCCGTCGTTGCCCGGCGAGCCAGACGGCGAAGGCGATCGCCACCGCGGCGGCCAGGCCGAACCAGGTGATGGCGTATTGCAGGTGGTCGTCCTTCAGATGCACGCCGAGCGGGCCGGGCTTCGGCACCTCGGACGCGGGGACCGGCGCCTCCAGGTCGATATAGAACGGCGCCACCTCACCCCAGCCGAGCGTCGTCGCCATCGCAGCAACGTCGCGGGCAAACCACAGCCGTTTGGCGGCATCTGGAGCGGGCGTCAGCGCGCCGCCGGCCTCGGGAAACCGCAGATAGCCGGTCAGCGTCACCGCCTCGCCGCCGCGCAGCGGAGCCACCGCGCGGTCCTGCTGGGCGCGTTGCTGCATGGTGTTGGGCACGAAGCCGGCATTGACCACGACGATCCGACCGCTCGGCAGCCGCGCCGGCAGAAAGGCCCAGGTGCCGGGGCCGGCGATGTCGTCGCGGATCGCCGAACCGGACGAATACACCATGGCGTCCGGCTGGTTCTGGTAGGTCGCGGTGAAGGCAACGCGGCGGAATTCATCCTGCGCCGGGTTGAGCGTCGGCCATTCGCCGACCGCCGGCAGCGCGCCGGGCGGCGCCGCCAGCCGCTCGGTCAGCGCCGCGATCAGCGCGTGCTTCTGCACCCGGCGCTGCAGCTGCCAGACCCCGAGCGAGACCAGCACCGCCACCATCAGCAGCGCGATCAAGCCCAGGCCAAGCCGGCCGCGGGGACGCGGGATGACGCTGCTCATTTCGGTGCGCGATCCACCAATTGGCCTTCTTGCGCCTTGTGATAGAATTGCAGCGCGATCAGCAGCGCCTTCATCGAGCGCAGCGGCAGCAGCGTGGTGGCGAGGATCAGCGGCAGCCAGAGTGCGGCGTGCAGCCAGAACGGCGGCTGGTATTTCACCTCGACGATCAGCGCGCAGAACACCACGATGGCGCCCGCAATCATGATGATGAAGATCGCCGGGCCGTCGCCGCTATCGATGAAGGCGTAGTCGAGCCCGCATACCGTGCAGGACGGCGCCAGCGTCAGGAAGCCGGCGTAGAGCTTGCCTTCGCCGCAGCGCGGGCAGCGGCAGGCGAGGCCACGCAGCGCGCTCTGCAGGACGGTGGGGGTGGGGAGATCGGATGGGTGGTCAATCATGGCGGGCGTCCTTCTCCCTGGGGGAGACTATCAACCCCGTGTCCCGGACGCGGTGCAGCACGAAGTGCTGCGCCGCAGATCCGGGACCGTTACGAAGACTGCCTTCGTTACGGCCCCGGCTCTGCAATGCACCACGCCGCGAAGAGCGGCGTAGTGCATTGCGTCCGGGGCAGCAGATCGCGTCTACGCGCCGAAACGGAATCCGGGGCACGCAAGCAAGAATTCAATGCGCGCCGTGCGCCATGGTCGAGGCGCCGTGGCCCCAGACATAGATGCAGACGAACAGGAACAGCCAGACCACGTCGACGAAATGCCAGTACCAGGCGGCGAATTCGAAGCCGAGGTGCTGGGTCGGGGTGAAATGCCCCGCATAGGCGCGGAACAGGCACACCGTGAGGAAGATGGTGCCGACCAGCACGTGGAAGCCGTGGAAGCCGGTCGCCATGAAGAAGGTGGCGCCGTAAACGTTGCCGGCGAAGGAGAACGCGGCGTGGCTGTATTCATAGGCTTGCACGCAGCTGAAGGTGACGCCGAGCACGATGCTGAGGATCAGCCCCCATTTCAGCCCCTTGCGGTCGTTGTGCAGCAGCGCGTGATGCGCCCAGGTCACCGTGGTGCCGGAGGTCAACAGGATCAGCGTGTTGAGCAGCGGCAGGTGCCAGGGATCGAAGGTTTCGATGCCCTTCGGCGGCCACACCCCGCCGAACAGCGCCTCGCGGGTGGCGTGCACCGGATCGCCGGGAAACAGCGCCGAATTGAAGAACGCCCAGAACCAGGCGACGAAGAACATCACCTCGGAGGCGATGAACAGGATCATGCCGTAGCGGTGGCTGATCTGCACCACGCGGGTGTGGTCGCCCTTGTACTGCGCCTCGCGGATCACGTCGCCCCACCAGCTCGCCATGGTGTAGAGCACGCCGATGGTGCCGGCGCCGAACAGGAACGGCGCGCCGGTGAACATGTTGTGCATCCAGGCGATCGCGCCGAGCGCCATCACGAAGGCGGACAGCGAGCCGACCGCCGGCCAGGGGCTCGGATCGACGAGATGATAGTCGTGGTGCTTGGCGTGCGCCGTGGCCATTGCGGTGTCTCCGTGGGCGGGGCCGGCCGGAGCCGGCACATGATCGGAAGCGGGCGTGGTGTGAACCGGGGCAGGGTGATCGGACTTCGCGTGAGTCGACGCGCCGGCGGCGGTAGCGCTGAGATTGGACGGCGTGGGCGTTTCGTGATCGGTCATGACCTCACAGCGCCCCCTTGCGTTTGTCCGGCTCGCTCGCCGCGAGTGGTTTCGGCGTAGGCTTCAGGACCGGATAGAAGGTGTAGGACAGCGTGATGGTGTTGAGGCCGTCGTTCTCCGGATCGGCGACGAGCGCCGGATCGACGTAGAACACCACCGGCATCTCGCGGGTCTCGCCGGCCGCGAAGGTCTGTTCGGTGAAGCAGAAGCAGTTGATCTTCTGGAAATAGGCGCCGACCGTCAGGGGTGCTACGTTGTAGGCGGCCTGGCCGGTGGTGTCGTGTTTCGACAGGTTGGTCACGGTGTAGAACACCGTCACCACCTGGCCGATCGCGACCTCGATCTCGTTCTGCTCGGGCTCGAACTTCCACGGCAAGCCGTTGACGTTGGAATCGAACCGCACCGCGATTCTGCGCGTCAGCGGCGCGGCACTCGGCGCCGCGGTCGCCACCTGCGTGGTGCCGTTGAAGCCGGTGGCACGGCAGAACCAGTTGTAGAACGGCACCGCGGCGTAGGACGCCCCGACCATCAGCGCCACCACCAGCCCGCAGATCGACGCCACCGTGGCGTCGCGGCCAAGCCCGCGGCGCGGCGTGTCGTTGCGGTTGCTGGTCGATGGCTGGGTCATGGCTGTGCGCGCTCCGTCATCACATCGGCCGGACCAGCACGCCGGCGCCCTTCACCATGGTGACGGCGAAGAACAGAATGACCAGCACGCCGAGCGCCAAAGCGATCGCGATCGAGCGTTCGCGCTGCGATTTCTTCTGCGCCGGGGTCAGCACCACGCCGTCGATCACGGGCGGGTTCGCGCGTTGCGGATCAATCATCGTCGCCTCCTTCACGCCGGCATCCCGATCACGCCGCGGACGATCACTTCGAGCAGCAGCACCGCGAACAGCGCGAACAGGTACAGGATCGAAAACTTGAACAGGTTGCGGCTGGCGCGCAGCGCGGCGCTGCCGGTGCGCTGCCGATATACCCGTACCGCCAAGAGCAGCATCCAGCCGCCGAGCGCCAGCGAGGTGACGCCGTAGATCGCGTCGAAGTAACCGAGCGGCCAGGGCGCGAACGCCACCGCGACCAGAACGATGGTGTAGAGCAGGATCTGCAGCCGGGTGGCGTCGGGACCGGCGGTCACCGGCAGCATCGGCACGCCGGCATTGGCGTAGTCGCCGGCGCGGAATAGCGCCAAGGCCCAGAAATGCGGCGGGGTCCAGAAGAAGATGATGGCGAACAGCAGCATCGGCTCGACCGACAGCGAGCCCGCGGCGGCGGCCCAGGCCACCACCGGCGGCAGCGCGCCGGCGGCGCCGCCGATCACGATGTTCTGCGCGGTCCAGCGCTTCAGCCAGATGGTGTAGATCACGACGTAGAAGAAGATGGTGAAGGCGAGCAGGCCTGCGGCGAACCAGTTCACCAGAATGCCGAGCGTCACCACCGAGAAGAACGAAAGCACCAGCCCGAAGGTCAGCGCCTCGGGCTTGGTGACGCGGCCGCGCGGGATCGGCCGGTTGGCGGTGCGGGTCATCTTGGCGTCGATGTCGTCCTCGTACCACATGTTCAGCGCCCCGGAGGCGCCGGCGCCGACCGCGATGCACAGGATGGAGGTGAACGCCAGCACCGGGTGAAAATGCCCGGGCGCCAGCAACAGCCCGACCAGAGCGGTGAAGATCACCAGCGACATCACCCGCGGCTTCAACAGCGCGATGTAATCGGCGACGCTGGCTTCCGAGATCCGCGGCGCGGCAAACTCGATGTCGTGGCTTTCAACAACCGACAAAGCGCAACTCCCTTTAGGTTATCCGCATCCGCCGCGCGTCTGCGGCGGATGCGTCGTCTTTGCAGCTCAGCGAACCCGCGGCAGAATTTCGAACTGATGGAACGGCGGCGGCGACGACAAGGTCCACTCCAGCGTGGTGGCTCCCGGTCCCCACGGATTGTCCGCGGCCTTTTCCTTTTTGATGAACGCCAGCACCATGCCGTAGAGGAAGATCAGCACCGCGAAGCCGGAGATGTAGGAGCCGATCGAGGACACCAGATTCCAGCCGGCGAAGGCGTCGGGATAATCGACATAACGCCGCGGCATGCCGGACAGGCCGAGGAAATGCTGCGGGAAGAACACCAGGTTGACGCCGATGAAGGTGACCCAGAAGTGCAGCTTGCCGATGGTTTCGTTGTACATGTAGCCGGTCATCTTCGGGAACCAGTAGTACCAGCCGGCGAAGATCGCGAACACGGCGCCCAGCGACAGCACGTAGTGGAAATGCGCCACCACGTAGTAGGTGTCCTGCAACACGCGGTCGACGCCGGCATTGGCCAGCACCACGCCGGTGACGCCGCCGACCGTGAACAGGAAGATGAAGCCGATCGCCCACAGCATCGGCGTGCGGAATTCGATCGAACCGCCCCACATCGTGGCGATCCAGGAGAAGATCTTCACCCCGGTCGGCACCGCGATCACCATGGTGGCGGCGACGAAGTAGGCCTGCGTCGCGCTCGACATGCCCACCGTGTACATGTGGTGCGCCCAGACCACGAAGCCGATCACGCCGATCGCCACCATGGCGTAGGCCATGCCGAGATAGCCGAACACCGGCTTCTTGGAGAAGGTCGAGACGATCTGGCTGATCATGCCGAAGCCCGGCAAAATCAGGATGTAGACTTCGGGGTGGCCGAAGAACCAGAACAGATGCTGGAACAGCACCGGATCGCCGCCGCCTTCCGCGGAGAAGAACGTGGTGCCGAAATTGCGGTCGGTCAGCAGCATGGTGATGGCGCCGGCCAGCACCGGCAGCGCCAGCAACAACAGGAACACGGTGACCAGGATCGACCACACGAACAGCGGCATCTTGTGCAGCGTCATGCCGGGGGCGCGCATGTTGAAGATCGTGGTGATGAAGTTGATCGCGCCGAGGATCGAGGAGGCGCCGGCGAGATGCAGCGCCAGGATGGCGAAGTCGACCGCCGGCCCGGGATGCCCGGATGTCGATAGCGGCGCGTACATCGTCCATCCGGCGCCGACGCCGTTCGACGACGGCTCGCCTTCGACGAAGGTGGAGGTCAACAGCAGCGCGAACGCCGCCGGCAGCAGCCAGAACGACACGTTGTTCATCCGCGGAAACGCCATGTCGGGCGCGCCGATCATCAGCGGCACGAACCAATTGCCGAAGCCGCCGATCATCGCCGGCATCACCATGAAGAAGATCATGATCAGGCCGTGCGAGGTGACGAACACGTTGTAGGTGTGGCTTTCGTGGAAGATCTGCACGCCGGGATACATCAGCTCGATGCGGATCGCGATCGACATCGCGCCGCCGATCAGCCCCGCGACGATCGCGAAGATCAGATACATCGTGCCGATGTCTTTGTGGTTGGTCGAGTAGACGTATCGCCGCCAGCCGGTCGGATGAGCGTGGGCGTGTTCGTCGGCGTGGTCGGAGTGAGCAACCCGTGCAGCTTCCATTACCATTTTTGTTATCCTGCCTTGCGGTCGTTCGAACCTTGCGGTTCCGTCGGTCCCAGTAGAGTCAGGCGGTCGCGGCTCATTGCGCCGCGGCGCCCGCCGAGGCGAGCGAAGGCTTGTCGGCGGCGTTGGCGGCGATCTGCTTCTTCTTCCAGCTCGCGTAGTCCTCGTCGCTGACGACGCTGATCACGATCGGCATGAAGGCGTGGTCCTTGCCGCACAATTCCGAGCACTGGCCGTAGTACTTGCCGAGCTTGGTCGCCTTGAACCACGCCTCGTTGAGGCGGCCGGGGATGGCGTCGATCTTGACGCCGAAGGATGGGATCGCGAAAGAGTGGATCACGTCGTTGGCGGTGGTCTGCACCCGCACCACCTTGTCGACCGGCACCACCACCTCGTTGTCGACCGCCAATAGCCGCGGCGGCGTCGGCGTGATTTTGGCGCGCTCCTCGTCGGTCAGCATGATCGAGGTGAAATCGATCTTGTCGTCGGGATAGGAGAAGCTCCAGTTCCACTGATTGCCGGTGGCCTTGATGGTGAGGTCGGCTTTCGGAATGTCGAGCTGCTGAAACAACAGCCGGAACGACGGCACCGCCACCGCCACCAGGATCAATACCGGGATGATGGTCCAGGCGACTTCGATCATCGTGTTGTGGGTGGTCTTCGACGGCACCGGGTGGGCCTTGGCGTTGAACCGAACCACCACGATCACCAGCAGCGCCAGCACCAAGAGCGTGATGGCGGTGATCAGCCAAAGCAGGAAATTGTGGAACCAGATGATGTTGTCCATCACCGGGCTGGCCGACTCCTGCAGCTTCATTTCCCAGGGGGTCGGCTGGCCGAGCCCTGCGAAAGCCGCGCCGCCGGCTGAAATTGCGATCGCCACGATCGCCAGACTGAACAACAAGCGGCCGATCCGGCCCTTCGACATCTTCATGTCGTGCGCACTCCCTGTAATCACGTCTTCAATCTCGCCGAGCCGCGAGAGTTGCGTGTGCGCTCACAAATCTGCCGAATTTGATTTATGCGAACGCTTCTTATTCCTGTTCTCAAACCATAATTCACGGCCCCTCGCAATGCAGGATTGGACTTTAGGCGTAGGATCGCGGAGGTTTGTGGCAAGGCGCGCCGCGCCTGCTCCGGCGCTGCGATCGGTACGCCGATGTGTGAACCATGCTTGACAGGCGCGCCGCCCGTTGTAGGCACGGGACGCGCTCCGCTGCGCAGCCTGATTCGCTGCGGGCGCGCGGCTGTGCAAAAGGCGCCTTGCTGGCGCCCTGTTTGCGGTATCCACCGTACCAGTCCATTGACCGGATCGTCATGCCATGGGATCGACCCTGATGGGCCTTTCGAAGATTGAACGCACAGACCTTGGACGGCGGACCGCGCCGTGGACGCGCTGGTCGATCGCGGCCGCGCTCGGTCTTGCGCTCGCGGCCGGTATCGCCGGAGGGTCGGCGGCGCAGGCCCAAGGCGCGGTGCGCTCGGTGCATGGCGATTGGCAGATCCGCTGCGACACCCCGCCCGGCGCGCAGTCCGAACAATGCGCGCTGATCCAGAGCGTGGTAGCCGAAGACCGCTCCAACGCCGGCCTCACCGTGATCATCCTGAAGACCGCCGATCAGAAGAGCAAGCTGATGCGGGTGGTGGCGCCGCTCGGCGTGCTGCTGCCGTCGGGGCTGGGCCTCAAGCTCGACAACGCCGATGTCGGCCGCGCCGGCTTCGTGCGCTGCCTGCCGAACGGCTGCGTCGCCGAGGTGGTGATGGACGACAAGCTCTTAGGTCAGCTGCGCACCGCCAAGACCGCGACCTTCATCATCTTCGAGACCCCGGAAGAAGGCATCGGCTTCCCGCTCAGCCTGAACGGGATCGGCGAGGGTTACGACAAGCTGCCGTAGGGCGGGGCATTTCCGCTGACGTCAACGGCGCCCGCGCCGTTGGCGTTCGAAAAGCGCACCGACCTCTCAGCGTCATGGCCGGGCCTGTCCCGGCCATCCACGGAAACACGCAAGGCGTCGCTTGTGGGCGTGGATGGCCGGGACAAGCCCGGCCATGACGTGTTGGATGAAGTGCGTGATTGGTGTCGCTGCATGTGCAGCCAGATTCGAAGATGGCGCGGGATCTGTGCGCTGTCTCGGCGGAGCGACCCACGCACTTGGCAACCCCTCGCACAACGCCGGCGAAGCACCTATCTTGGAAGCCTGCCATCAGGGAACCAAACATGACCCAATCCGCCACCACCTCGCTCCTCGACCGCGCCAAGCTCGACCGCGACGCCGTGCGCGGGGAAATCGCCCGCGGCCTGAAGGGCGCCGACGACGGCGAACTGTTCCTGGAATATAAAAAGTCCGAAGCCCTGATGTTCGACAATGGCCGGCTCAAACAGGCGACCTACGACACCGCGCAAGGCTTTGGCCTGCGCGCCGTGAAGGACGACGCGGTCGGCTACGCGCATTCCTCCGACATGTCGCTGAAGGCCTTGATCCGCGCTGCCGACGCGGTGGCGGCGGTGCGCGGCGGGTATAGCGGCAACCTGGCGGCGGCGCCGGCACATAGCAACGTGCGGCTCTATGGCGACGACAATCCGCTGGAAGCCCCGGGCTTCGAAGCCAAGGTCAAGCTGCTCGCCGAGATCGACGCCTACGTCCGCGAAAAGGATCCGCGGGTGCGGCAGGTCTCGGTGTCGCTCGGCGCCACCTGGCAGGTGGTGGAGATTTTGCGCCCGGACGGCGAGAGCTATCGCGACATCCGCCCCTTGGTGCGGGTCAACATCTCGGTCGTCGCTGGCCAAGGCGATCGGCAGGAGAGCGGCAGCAAGGGCTATGGCGGCCGCGAAGGCTACGCCCGCTTCATCGACACCAAGGCCTGGCGCGAGGCCGCCGACGGCGCGATCCGCGAAGCTCTGGTCAATCTGGACTCGGTGCCGGCGCCGGCTGGCGAGATGGACGTGGTGCTCGGCCCCGGCTGGCCCGGCGTGATGCTGCACGAGGCGGTCGGCCATGGCCTCGAGGGCGACTTCAACCGCAAGCAGACCTCGGCCTTTGCAGGATTGATGGGCCAGCAGGTCGCCGCCAAGGGCGTCACCGTGGTCGATGACGGCACCATCGCTTCACGCCGCGGCTCGCTGTCGATCGACGACGAAGGCACTCCCACGAGTCGCACCGTGCTGATCGAGGACGGCATCCTGGTCGGCTACATGCAGGACCGCCAGAACGCCCGGCTGATGAACATGGCGCCCACCGGCAACGGCCGCCGCGAAAGCTACGCGCATCTGCCGATGCCGCGGATGACCAACACCTACATGACCGAAGGCGCGCGCGATCCGGCGGAAATTCTCGCCTCGGTGAAGAACGGCATCTTTGCTGCGAATTTCGGCGGTGGCCAGGTCGATATCACCTCGGGCAAATACGTCTTCCAGTGCACCGAGGCCTACCGAATCGAGAACGGCAAGCTCGGCGCACCCTTGAAAGGCGCGATGTTGATCGGCAACGGCCCGACCGACCTGCATCGCATCTCGATGATCGGCAACGACGTGCAGCTCGATTCGGGCATCGGCACCTGCGGCAAGAACGGCCAGGGCGTGCCGGTCGGCGTCGGCCAGCCGACGCTGCGGATGGACCGCATCACCGTCGGAGGCACCGGCTAGATGAGCTTGCAGACGCACCCGATGATGGCGGCGGCGCGGCACTGGTCGTCGCAACTGGTGCAGCTCGCCGCGGTGGTCGCAGTAGTGCTGCTCGCCAAGGGGGCGATCGCCGAGCCGTTCTACGTGCCGTCGGCCTCGATGGAGCCGACGCTGTTGATCGGCGACGCGCTGTTGGCGTCGAAATTTCCCTACGGCTATTCCTCGGCCTCGCTGCCGATCCACATCGCGGTGCCGCAGACCGGCCGGGTGTTCGGCGCGACGCCGTCGCGCGGCGACGTCGTGGTGTTCCGCTGGCCGGGCGACCGCGCGCAGGTCTGGGTCAAGCGCGTGATCGGGCTGCCCGGCGACCGCATCCAGTTGCGCCAGGGTCAGGTCTGGATCAACGGCGTCGCGGCCGAGACCAAGCCGGACGGCATCGGCGCGGCCGAAGACGACAATGGCGGCAGCGAGCCGGCGCGGCGCTATATCGAGACGCTGCCGGGCGGCGTGTCGCATCCGGTGTTCAAGCTGTTCGACAACGGCCGGCTCGACAACACCGCGGAGATCACCGTGCCGGCGGACCGGCTGTTCGTGATGGGCGACAACCGCGACAATTCCGCCGACAGCCGGGTGCCGGTCAGCCAAGGCGGCGTCGGGCTGTTGCCGCTCGACAATCTGGTCGGCCGCGTCGATTCGGTGGTCGGCTCCTGGGACCCCGGCGTGCGCAGCCAGCCGGTCAGCACCTGGCTATCCGGCTTCCGCGTCGCGCGGTTTTTCACCGGGGTGCATTGAGCAGCGGCGGCGATAAACGGCGCGCGTCGCGTGCGGCCGACCAGCTCCTTTCAGCTGACGTTGATGCGCTCAATACAACGGCGCGTCATTCCGGGGCGCGAGCAGCTTTGCTGCGAGCGAACCCGGAATCTCGCAACACGTGCCGGCGCTGACACCCCGCAGCTGTACATTCGGAGCAAGATTCCGGGTTCGCTCGGGCCTTCGCCCTCGCGCCCCGGAATGACGGCCTTTAAGGGCAGGTCGGCGGGGTGTCGTCGCTCCATTCCGGCGGCGCGGCGCTGAGGTCGTCGATGCCCAAGAGGCCGATGGCGCGCAGCGCCATGTGGTCGATCATCTCGCTGATGGATTGCGGCCGCTGGTAGAACGCCGGCGCCAACGGGGCGACGATCGCGCCATATTCGGTGACGGCCGCCATCGAACGCAGATGCCCGAGATGCAGCGGGCTCTCGCGCACCATCAGGATCAGCTTGCGGCGCTCTTTCAATTGCACGTCGGCGGCCCGCGTCAGCAGCGTGTCGAGATTGCCGGTGGCGATCGCCGACAGCGAGCCGATCGAGCACGGCGCCACGATCATCCCACTGGTGCGGAACGAGCCCGAGGCGATCGAGGCGCCGATGTCGTCGATGTCGTGGTGGCGATCGACCAGGTCTGCGGCGCGTGCCAGCGCGCGGTCGCCGACTTCATAGGCGATGGTGCGCTCCGCCGCCCTGGTGGCGACGAGGTGAATTTCGCAGGCGCCGGTCGAAGCCAACAGCTCGACGATGCGGATGCCGACCGCGGCGCCCGAGGCGCCGCTGATGCCGACGATGACGCGCGGGATGCTCATCGTATCATCTTCCGCTGCGGCAGCGCCGGGCCGAGCCCGAGCGACGACCACATCGCGTCGACCCGCTGCACCACCGCGGGATCCATCGTCAGCACCTCGCCCCATTCGCGCTGCGTCTCGGCGCCGATCTTGTTGGTGGCGTCGATGCCGAGCTTGCCGCCGAGGCCAGACTTTGGCGAGGCGAAATCCAGATAATCGATCGGGGTGTCGGTGATCGACACCATGTCGCGCGAGGTGTCGCAGCGCGTCGACACCGCCCACATCACGTCGGCCCAGTCGCGAACGTCGATGTCCTCGTCGACGATGATCAGGAGCTTGGTGTAGCTGAACTGCGGCAGCATCGACCACAGCCCCATCATCAGCCGCCGCGCCTGGCCGGGATAGCGTTTCTTGATCGACGCCACCGCGATCCGGTACGAGCAGGCCTCCGGCGGCAGCCAGAGGTCGACGATTTCCGGAAACTGCCGCTTCGCCACCGGCAGGAAGATGTCGTTGAACGCTTCGCCGAGCCGCGACGGCTCGTCCGGCGGCCGCCCGGTGTAGGTCGACAGATAAATCGGATCCTTGCGCGTGGTGATCGCCGTGACGGTCAGCACCGGAAACTGCTCGACCGAATTGTAATAGCCGGTGTGGTCGCCGTAAGGCCCCTCGGGCGCGGTCTCGGTGGCCGAAACGAAGCCCTCGATGACGATCTCGGCATCCGCCGGCACTTGCAGCGGGACGCTGACGCACGGCGCCAGCACCGGGCGCTCGCCGCGCAACAGCCCGGAGAATTTGATTTCGGACAGGTCTTCCGGCAGCGGCAGCACCGCTGACAGAATCATCGCCGGATCGGCGCCGATCACGATCGCCACCGGCATGTCGCGGCCCTGCTTCTGCCATTGGTGGTGATGCTTGGCGCCGCCGCGATGCGCCAGCCAGCGCATGATCAGGCGGTCGCGGCCGAGCACCTGCATCCGGTAGACTCCGACATTGTCGGCGCCGCCAGAGTGCTCCGGCGGCTTGGTGAACACCAGACCCCAGGTGATCAAGGGCGCCGGCTCGCCGGACCACGGGATCTGCACCGGGAGGCGGCCGAGGTCGACATCGGCGCCGCTCCAGACCACGCTTTGCACCGATGCGGATTTCGCGGTCTTCGGCCGCATCGCCAAGGCGGCGCGGGCCATCGGCAATTTGCTCAAGGCGTCGGACAGGCTCTGCGGCGGCACCGGGGCGCGCATTTCGGCCAGCGTCTCGCCGAGATCGCCCAATTTATCGGGAGTGATGCCGAAGCCGCAGGCGACCCGCTCGACGGTGCCGAACAGATTGACCAGGATCGGCATTTCGGACGGCGTGCCGTCGGCCTTGATGGGGTTTTCGATCAACAGCGCCGGGCCGTTGTCGGCCAGCACGCGGCGGTGGATTTCGGTGAGGTCGTGCACCACAGACACTGGTCTGCGGATTCTGACCAATTGACCGCGGGACTCAAGATACGCCATGAACGCGCGCAAGTCCGGGAAGGGCGGTTTAACGCGGTTCAGCATGTGGTCTCCGTGGGACAGCTCTGGTCAGCATGCAGACCAAGTGGTGTCTTTGATCCTGCGCAAAGAACTTCCTTCCCCGGCGATGGTAACGAGGTCTTTCAAAGGTGGCCCATGTCGGTATCCAATTCCTCCGTCACTAGGATGCCAGTGCCGCTTGCGCTGGCGGCGCGCGTCCTGCCGTTGCTGCCATTGCAGGTGTTGCTGAATATCTGCCTCGGCGAAATCCGTTCACGGCATCCCCGCATTTTCGATCGTCTCGGTTCGCACACCAGCAAGCGGTATGGGCTCGAGCCCACCGACCTGCCGATTGCCTTCGTGCTGGAGCCGCGGCGGATGAATCCGCGGATCACCGCGGTGCGGACGCTGCCGTCCAATCTCGATGCCCGGATCGCCGGGCCGCTGTCGGCGCTGATCGGCATGACCGACGGCTCCTATGACGGCGACGCTTTGTTTTTCTCGCGTGACATCCATGTCGACGGCGACATGGAGGCGGTGGTCGCGCTGCGTAATGCGATCGACGATTCGCGCGTCGATTTTCTCTCTGAATCGGTGGTCTGGCTCGGGCCGCTCGCAGCGCCGATCGAACGGCTCTTGCGGAGCATCGTCGGCTCTTCGTCGCTCCGCCACGAGATGGGCGCCGGTGGCGGAGGATAATCCATGGAATTGATCTGTCCGGCGGGCACTCCGTCGGCTTTGCGTGATGCGGTGGCGGCGGGCGCCGACGCGATCTATTGCGGCTTCAGCGACGAAACCAATGCGCGAAATTTCCCGGGGCTGAATTTCAGCCGCGCCGAAATGGCCGAATCGATTGCGCATGCCCATGACGAGGGCGCGTTGGTGCTGGTCGCGATCAACACCTTCGCGCGCGCCGGCGGCTTCGAATTGTGGCAGCGCGCGGTCGACGACGCCGTCGACGCCAAGGCCGACGCCCTGATCGTCGCCGATGTCGGCGTGATGGAATATGTGGCGCGCGCCCATCCGCAGCAGCGGTTGCACGTCTCGGTGCAGGCCGCCGCCGCCAATCCGGACGCCATCCAGTTTTATGTCGACCGCTTCAACGCCAAGCGCGTGGTGCTGCCGCGGGTGCTCAGCGTGCCGGAGATCGCCGCGATCGCCAAAGCCGTGAAGTGCGAGACCGAAGTGTTCATCTTCGGCGGGCTGTGCGTGATGGAAGAGGGCCGCTGCTCGCTGTCGTCCTATGCCACCGGCAAGTCGCCGAACATGGACGGCGTGTGTTCGCCGGCCAGCCACATCCAGTATCGCGAAGAGAACGGCATGCTGGTGTCGCGGCTCGGCGAGTTCACCATCAACAAATTCGCCAATGGCGAGGCCGCGGCCTATCCGACGCTGTGCAAGGGCCGCTACCAGACCTCCGAGGGCGCCGGCTATCTGTTCGAGGATCCTTCCAGCCTCGACGCCACCACGATGCTTCCCGAGCTGAAGAAGGCCGGGGTGTCGGCGCTGAAGATCGAGGGACGCCAGCGCGGCCGCGCCTATATCGAGCGGGTGGTGCGCACCTTCCGTCAGGCGCTGTCCGCGCTCGACCAGGGGCTGCCGGTGCCGAGCGATGCGTTGCGCGGGCTCAGCGAGGGCCAGTCGACCACGGTCGGCGCCTACAAGAAGACCTGGCGATAACTTGGCGCCAATGAGCTGCCGGCGATCGCTGCGATCGTCGACCGAAGATTTGAGACAATAGAACTGGCGACACGGCGATGGGCGAAGCGAACCAACACAAAGCGGGGCCGGAGATGAAGCTCACACTTGGACCGGTGCTTTACAACTGGAAGCCCGAGGCGTGGCGCGACTTCTACTTCCGCATCGCCGAGGAAGCCCCGATCGACACCGTGGTGGTCGGCGAGATCGTCTGCTCGAAGCGCTCGCCGTTCATCGCCGAGCACATTCCGGCGGTGGTCGAGCGGCTGTCGTCCTGCGGCAAGGACGTGGTGATGGGGTCGCTGACGCTGATGTCGCTGACCCGCGAGCGCAACGCGATGGCTGAATTGGCCGCAGCACCCGAATTGACCATGGAGGTCAACGACCTGTCCTGCCTGGGGATGCTGGGCGACCGGCCGCATGCCATCGGCCCGTTCGTCAACATCTACAACGAGGCCACCGCGAAATATTTCGCCTCGCACGGCGCCAAGCGTATTTGTCTGCCGCCGGAATTGCCGCTGACCGCGATCCGCACCATCGCCGCGGCGTTGCCCGACGTCACCTTCGAGGTGTTCGGCTTCGGCCGCGCGCCGCTGGCGATCTCGGCGCGCTGCTATCATGCGCGGCTCAACAAGCTGTCGAAGGATAACTGCAAGTTCGTCTGCGAGCAGGATCCCGACGGGCTCGCGGTGTTCACGCTCGACAACGAGCCGTTCCTGGCGATGAACGGCGTGCAGACGCTGTCCTATGCCTGCACCAGCGTGCTCGGCGAGATCGACGATCTGACCGAAGCCGGGGTGCGCTCGCTGCGGCTGTCGCCGCAGCAATGCGACATGGTCGAAGTCGCCAAGGTGTATCGCGACGTGATCGACGGCAAGCGCAGCGTCGCCGAGGGCGCCGCGGCGCTGACTGCGATCTATCCGATCCCGGTCGCCAACGGTTTTCTCTACGCCAAGCCCGGCTCGACGTTCATCAACAACGTCGCCGAGGCTCAACGGACCGCCAGGGCACTCTGACGCGTCAGCCGCCGCGTTTTAGGCGGCGGCCGCGGTCGGGTCGAACCCTCGAGGGGGATTTGCGATGGCCGACCCAAGCGCCGACGGCGACGCGCTCGAACTGGTCGAGCGGATGCGGATCGTCATCCAGGGCACCAACATGGACGGCCATTGCCGGGAAATGTTGTCCTCGGCGTTCGACCGCTTTCTCAGCATGGAAGCGCGGCGGCTGTCGAAGCGGCTGCTGCAGCGGGTACGTGGTCAGCGCGAGCGGATCGCGGCGATTGTCACCATGTTGTCGGAGCTCGACCACGTCAACGAGAACGAAAGCGACCGCAGCGTGTTCGCCGAGATGGCGCTGCTGTTCGACGAGATCAGCCTGACCGCGGTGGCGGGCTCCGCCGCGCTGCGCGAGATCGACCGGGTCAAGGCCGAGTTTCCGCTCGAGGATCGCACCGAGCCGCTGGAAGAGCCGATCGCCCAATGGTCGCCCGGCTGCGCGGCACCGACGAAGTAATTCGCCGCCCGGCGGGGTGATCGGCAATCACGGCCGCGCAATCGCGAGACGAATCTTATTGGAGTTTCTTTGCTGGGGATTTTCGTCAGGCGTTAAGGCCAAGCTTTGCACGCAAAGCACATCGCCTGACGCAACGGCAGCGCGCTCCCCTCCCCCTTGCGGGGAGGGGGCGGGGGTGGGGGTGCCGCGCGACGACGCTTCGTTGCCGTGACGAGATGACGTCGACACGCGTTTCACGCATTCAGCTGGGACAAATTGGCCGGGTAGGTCATGCCCGTTGACCCCCACCCCCGACCCCTCCCCGCAAGGGGGAGGGGAGCAGAGGGCTCGGCTTCGTGGCAGCGGCTCAGCGCAAAAGATTGCGACGGGCCTCTCAGAGCCTGTGAATCTTTCATTTTGGTTGGCATGTCTGCTTTGGCATGATTCAATTTTGCAGCGATCAGGGAGTTGCTGCGATGGCCGAGAAG
>NZ_JACHIH010000031.1 GCF_014203125.1 Rhodopseudomonas rhenobacensis | reverse complement strand
GGGGGGGGGGGGGGGGGGGGTGGGGGCGGGGGGGGGGGGGGGGGGGCGGGGGCCCCCCCCCCCCCCCCCCCCCCCCCCCCCCCCGCCTCCGCGAGGTCTGACGTGTTGAGAGGCCCCCTCACCCGGATTGCTACGCAATCCGACCTCTCCCCGCGCGCGGGGAGAGGTGAGGTCCATGCCCGCCGCCACGCGATCATCTGATCGATCCGATCATCACTTGTGGATCAGCGTGCCGGTGCCCTGGTTGGTGAACAATTCCAGCAGCACCGCGTGCGGGGTCTTGCCGTCGATGATGACCACGCCCTGCACGCCCTGTTCGAGCGCGTAGATGCAGGTCTCGACCTTCGGGATCATGCCGCCGGAAATCGTGCCGTCGGCGATCAGCCGGCGGGCGTCCTTGACCGACAATTCCGGGATCAGCTTCTTCGACTTGTCGAGCACGCCCGGCACGTCGGTCAACAGCAGCAAGCGCTTGGCCTTCAAGGCGCCGGCCACCGCGCCGGCGAAGGTGTCGGCGTTGACGTTGAAGGTCTGGCCGCTCACCGAGGTCGCCAGCGGCGCCAGCACCGGGATCAGCTCGTGGCCGATCAGCTGGTTGAGCAGCGTGAGGTCGACCTTCTCGGGTTCGCCGACGAAGCCGAGGTCGATCACTTCCTCGATCCGGGAATCCGGATCGACCATGGTGCGCGTCGCCTTGGCGGCGGTGACCATGTTGCCGTCCTTGCCGCACAGGCCGACCGCCTTGCCGCCGGCCTCGTTGATGTAGCCGACCAGCTGCTTGTTGATCGAGCCGGCCAGCACCATCTCGACGATTTCGATGGTGGCGGCGTCGGTGATGCGCAGGCCGGCGGCGAATTCCGACTTGATGCCGAGCCGCTTCAGCATGGTGGCGATCTGCGGGCCGCCGCCGTGCACCACCACCGGATTGATCGCGGTCTGCTCCAGCAAAACGATGTCGCGGGCGAACGCCTTGGCGAGATCCTCGGCGCCCATGGCGTGGCCGCCATATTTGATGACGATGGTTTCTTCGTCATATTCCTGCATATGCGGCAGCGCTTCCGACAGGATGCGGGCCTGATCGAGCGGGCTGATCTCGGGCGCGTCGGTCATGAACGGGATCTCACGATTCGCGGGGGTGATTTTTTCGACGGGGAGAGCGCTAGCATTTCATGGCCGGCGATCCTAGGGGCGGATGGTTGCGACAGAGGTGCCCCGGACGCGGCGCAGCGCGCAGCGATGCGCCGCAGAGCCGGGGCCGTAACGAAGGCAGCATCTGGACCAGTCCCGGGTCTGCGAAGCGGCATTGCATGCCGCATCGCGCCCGGGACACGGGACGTCATCGCCGCCGCGGCCACAGCGCGGCGCCGGCGAGCACCAGCCAGCTCAGGATCATCAGATTGCCGCCGCTCGGCGCCGCCATCGGGAACAGGCCGGTGCCTGCGAATTGCCGCAGCGTGAGGTCGCTGGCGAACAGCAGCGCGCCGATCACGAAGCCGACCGCGGCGAGCAGGCCGGGGAGGGCGCGAATGAGGCCGCGCTCGGCGAGCAGCACGGCGGCGATCGCCGCGAGGGCGTGAAACAGCAGCATCGTGGAGGCGGAGCCGAGCCTTGCGGCATCCGGCAGATGCGCCGCCATCGCCGCCAGCGCCACGCCGCAGCCGCCCATCACGCCGGCCAGCGCGATCAGGATGCGGAAGGCGACATCGCGGCGCATCAGCTGCGCTCGCCGATCAATTTGATCATCGCGGCGCGCAACTCAGGCATGCCGGCGCCGGTGCGCGACGAGGTCACCAGCAGCTCAGGATAGGCGGCAGGATGCTTGCGCAAGCCGGCTTCGACGTCGATGCGGCACTGCGCCAGTTCGGCGGGCTTCACCTGGTCGGCCTTGGTCAGCACGATCTGGTAGCTCACCGCGGATTTGTCGAGCGTGTTGAGCACGTCCTGGTCGACCTCCTTGAGGCCGTGGCGGGCGTCGATCAGCACATAGACCCGCGCCAGCGTGCTGCGGCCCTGCAGGAAATTGTGAATCAGCGAGGTCCAGGAGGCGATCTTGGCCTTCGGCGCCGAGGCGTAGCCGTAGCCCGGCATGTCGACCAGGCGGAAATTCGCAGCCTCAGGCCCTTCGAAGAAAATCAATTCCTGGGTGCGGCCAGGCGTATGCGAGGTCCGCGCCAGCGCGTTGCGGCCGGTCAAAGCGTTGATCAGGCTGGACTTGCCGACATTGGAGCGGCCGGCGAAGGCGACTTCGAGGCCCTGCATCGGCGGCAGCGTCTCGATCGAGGGCGAGGCCCAGATGAACTGCCAGTCGCCGGCGAATAGCTTGCGGCCCTGTTCGATCAACTTCGCATCGGTGTCGTCTGTCATGCGAAGGCTTTCATGTGTTGTGCGACGGACGTCGCCATCGTTATCGCTTCAAGCGAATCGCGCTGCCTGCTCCGCGTCATGGCCGGGCTTGTCCCGGCCATCCACGTCATCGAGCACTGCAGTCCTGGCACGTGGATGCCCGGCACAAGGCCGGGCATGACGTGGTGAGCTCAAGGCCCGATTTCGTCCGCTGCATTGGCAGCCGGTCACAGCGTCGGCGACGCGATCGTCAGGTCGCCTTCGCCTTCTTCTTGCGGGCGAAGGTGGATTTCAGATTGTCGAACAGTTCGACCTTCACCCCGTTGCGCCGCATGATGTAGCCCTGTTGCGCCACCGAGAGCAGGTTGTTCCAGGCCCAGTAGATCACCAGACCGGCCGGGAACGAGGCCAGCATGAAGGTGAAGATCAGCGGCATCCAGGCGAAGATCATCTGCTGGGTCGGATCCGGCGGCGCCGGGTTCAGCTTCATCTGCACCCACATCGTGATGCCCATCAGGATCGGCCAGGCGCCGAGCACCAGATAGTGACCGAGCACCGGCAGATGGGTCGGATCGAACGCCAACAGGCCGAACAGGTTGAACAGGTTGGTCGGATCCGGCGCCGAGAGGTCGTGGATCCAGCCGTAGAACGGCGCGTGGCGCATTTCGATGGTGACGAACAGCACCTTGTAGAGCGAGAAGAACACCGGGATCTGCAACAGCACGGGAAGACAGCCGGCGACCGGGTTGATCTTCTCCTTGCGGTAGATCTCCATCATCTCCTGCTGCTGTTTGGCCTTGTCGTCAGGATGACGCTCCTTCAGCGCGGCGAGCTGCGGCTGGATCGCCTTCATCTTGGCCATCGAGGCATAAGACTTGTTGGCGAGCGGCAGGAACAGCACCTTGATGATCACCGTCACCAGCAGGATGGCGATGCCGAAATTGCCGACCAGGTGGAAGAAGAAGTCGAGTGCGACGAACATCGGCTTGGTGATGAAGTAGAACCAGCCCCAATCGATCAGCAGATCGAAATGGTTGAGGCCGAGCGCCTTGTTGTAGCCGCCGAGCCCCAGCGCCGGGAAGTTGATGCCGACGGTGCCGGCTTCCTTGGCGCCGGCGAACAGCCGGGCGTTGGCGGTGCCGGTGCCGCCGATCGCGATGGTCTGCGGGTCCTGCAGATAATCGGTCTGGTAGGTGCGGACCTTGTTGGCGAGGTTCGAGGAGAACCGCGCCTGCAATTGCGCGTTGGTGTCCGGCAGCAGCGCCGAGGCCCAATATTTGTCGGTGATGCCGAGCCAGCCGTTGGTGACCTTGAAGTTCACCGCCTTGGCTTCGTCGATCTTGCTGTAGCCGTATTCCTGCAGGCCCTGCTCGCCGAGATAGCCGACCAGGCCTTCGTGCAGGATGTAATAGCCGGCGACGTGCGGGGTGCCGTGGCGGGAGATCAGCGCGAACGGATACAGCGTGACCGGGGCGTTGCCGACATTGCTCACGTCGTCCTTGATGGTGAACAGGTAACGCTCGTCGATCGCGATGGTGCGGCGGAAGGTCAGGCCCTCGCCGTTGTCGTATTTCAACACAACCGGGGTCGACGGGGTCAGGCTGCCGGAGCCTTCCTGTTCCCATTGGGTGTTCTGGTCGGGGATCTTGACGTTGGTGCCGGCGGCGCCGACCCAACCGAACTCCGCGTAATACGGATTGGCCGAGCCGGACGGGGAATACAGCTCGATCGCCGGCGACTTCGGGTCGACGGTCTCGCGGAATTGCACCAGCGCGATGTCGTCGATCCGCGCGCCCTTCAGCGCAATGCTGCCGCTGATCCGCGGGGTGTCGATCTTGACGCGCGGCGAAGCGGCGAGCGCGGCCTCGCGGCTGACCACCGGGACGTCGGGCGCGGGCTGCACGGCGTTCGGCGCGGAGCCGGCGGGCGCATTGGCGGCGTTGGGCTGCGGGATCGCGGCGCCCGGCGTCGCCGGATTGGCCGGCTGCGCGCCTTGCGGCTGCGCCGGGTTCACGGTCTGGCTCTTGCTCGCGATCTCGGCGGCGCGCTGCTTCTCCATCTGCGGGATGTTGAAGAAGTATTGCCAGCCGAGCAGCACGAGGCCCGACAGAATGACGGCAAGGATGGTGTTGCGGTTGTCGGTCATCGGTCAGGTCTCATCATTCAGTTCGGGATTGTCGACCCCGCCCGATTCGCTCGAGCGCGACGTGGAAATCATCGATCATGACGGAAAAGCCGCGATCGAGCGCGGCGCGGCGGCCGACCAGCACATAATCGTTGTGCGGTCGCATAGCTACGCCGTCCACGCGTTTAACAACTTCGCGCAGACGGCGGCGGATTCGGTTGCGTTCGGTGGCCGTGCCGATTTTTTTGGTCACGGTAAAGCCGACCCGGATCGGGCCGTCGTCGTCGCGAGCACGGCCCTGCAGCACGAAGGCAGGCCTGCTCATCCGTGCCCCATTGGCAACGGCGATGAAGTCCGCCCGCTGCCTTAACCGATCCATGATGAGATCTCGATGGCGCCCGTCAGGCGCTCAGCCGCTTGCGACCGCGGGCGCGGCGCGCTGCGAGGACCTTGCGACCACCGACAGTCGCCAGGCGGGCGCGAAAGCCGTGACGGCGCTTGCGCACCAATTTGCTGGGTTGATAAGTCCGCTTCACGGGTCGTTCTCCGCTGACCAGGCAAATAGCCGAGGAATGTGATGAAGTCCGGAGATGCTGGCCCAAACATGGCCCGTTTCCGGCCCAAAATTGAACCGCCCCGGTCGAGCCGGGCCATCGCGGACAGTTGGCGCGGCTTATACGGGAGCGTCCTGTTTTCGTCAATCACGCCGTCGGTCCCGGCGGCATTCCTCCAACGCCGGGCTATTCGGCGTGCGCGCGCCCGCCACACCACCATCATATCTCAACATATAAAGTGAAGCCTCAAGAGCCCGGGCGGTCGGAAGTCGATCATCCGGCATCTTCGCATGGGCCGCATGATCGAACGGTAATTTGACCGCCGGCCGTGCCGGGCGCATTCTTATGCGACCAAAGTTTCAGGAAGGTCGACCAACTGGAACCGCAAACCGAGCAGGACGAGGTCCGCGTATGGCGGCGCCGGCGATGGCTGGGGCTGTCCGGCAAGCTGTTGCTGCTCACCATCCCGCTGGTGCTGATCGCCGAGATCATGATCTATGTGCCGGCGATCGCCAATTTCCGGCTGAACCGGCTGAACGACCGGCTCGCGGCCGCCAATACCGCCGCCCTGGTGCTCGACGCCTCGCCCTCCGGCATGGTGCCGGAGAGTTTGGCCCGCGACATTCTCGACAGCATCGGCGCCCGTGCGGTGGCGATCAAGATGGGACAGCAGCGTCGGCTGTTGGCCAGCGGCGAACTGCCGCCGCAGATCGACCACGACGTCGACATGCGCAGCGTCACGCCCTGGGAGGCGATCGTCGATTCCTTCACGGTGATGTTGGAAAGCGGCAACCAGGCGATCCGGGTGATCGGCCCGGCGCCGGGCGGCGGCCAGTTCCTCGAGGTGGTGGTCGACGAATTGCCGCTGCGCCAGGCGATGTATCGGTTCTCCAGCAATCTGTTGCTGGTGTCGCTGACCATCGCGATCCTGACCGCGGCGCTGGTCTATCTGGCGCTGCATTTCCTGTTCGTGCAGCCGATGCGCCGGCTCACCGCGAATCTGGTCGGCTTCCACCAGAATCCGGAGAGCGCCGCCAACATCATCGTGCCGACGCAGCGCACCGACGAAATCGGCGTCGCCGAGCGCGAACTCTCCGACATGCAGCGCGACCTGGTGTCGATGCTGCATCAGAAGAGCCGGCTCGCCGCGCTCGGGCTTGCGGTGTCGAAGATCAACCACGATCTGCGCAACCTCTTGGCGTCGTCGCAGCTGTTGTCGGATCAGCTCGCCAGCGTGCCGGATCCGCGGGTGCAGCGCTTCGCGCCGAAGCTGATGCGCTCGCTGGAGCGCGCCATCGCGTTCTGCCAATCGACGTTGTCCTACGGCCGCGCCCAGGAGGCCGCGCCCGATCGCCGCATGATGCTGATCGAGCCGGTGGTCAACGAGGTGCGGGAGACCGCGGGCCTGGCCTCCGACGCTTCGATCACCTGGGTGAGCTCGATCGAGCGCGGGCTGACCATCGACGCCGACCCCGACCAGCTGTTCCGCGTGCTGCTCAACCTGGTGCGCAACGCAGCCCAGGCGCTGGAAGGCCATCCGCAGGGCGACGCCGGGGTGCAGCAGATCCGCATCACCGGCCGCCGCGAGGGCGCGGTGGCGATCGTCGAGGTCTCCGACACCGGGCCGGGCGTGCCGCAGAAGGCTCGCGCGCATCTGTTCGAGGCGTTTCAGGGCTCGGTGCGCGCCGGCGGCACCGGCCTCGGCCTCGCCATCGCCGCCGAGCTGGTCCGCGCCCATGGCGGCGACATCCATCTGGTCGAGGGCACCATCGGGGCGACGTTCCGAATCACCATCCCCGACCGCCCGGTGGAATTGCTGGCGATCCGCGGCGAACGGGCGCGGGCCTGACGCGCTTCCGAAGGGGCGGAGGACACGCCGCGGCGCGGCCGCGAGCCGCTCGCCGTCACGACAGCCGAAAATTCTCGTCATATTTCTTTTTCTAGCCGATCCGCTCCGCCGGCCTCCCGGGCGACCTTGGGGCTTGAGCGGTCGCGAATTCACCGAAAAACCCCGGCGTTTTCGCCCGAATCCGGCGTCGCCGGGGGCAAATGGCCCCCGCTAAGACGCCGGCCGGCGAACCGCCCGATTTCGCGTTCAACGCTTGCCAAGCCGATCCGGAGCCGGTAGCTATGGCGCGCTTTCGCAACGCCAGACGTTGCGCAGGCCAAGCGGTCTGCGGCGCTTTCGCTGCAGACACCGCGACAGGCGCCCGTAGCTCAGCTGGATAGAGCACTAGACTACGAATCTAGGGGTCAGGAGTTCGAATCTCTTCGGGCGCGCCATTTGTCACACCATTCGGAATCAAACCGCGAATTCAGCAGTTGCCGGCAGCGCTCTGCTGTTCGAGTTACAGGCCTTGGCTGTTCGAGTTACAGGCCTTGGCAGACGCGCAGCGCGACGTGCCTGCCCATTCAACCCGTTCGTCCGCTTCGGTCACCGCCGCAGTTCGTCGACGCCCAATTCCGTCCACAGCCAGCCGAAGTTGTACTTAGCCATCGGGCTATTGGGGTCGGCGGACTTTGCTGTGTGGTTTTCTAACATCTTGAGCCAATCGACGACTTTGCTGCGTCCGCCGTCAGTCGTGACCGCGGCGCGCGGCGTCCTCCCTCCAAGCATGGCAACCGGCAGGTCGAGCGCGTCGCGATAGTGCCGGTCCATGTAGTCGTGGATGATGGCGCGTTGCTGCTCCTCGGGGATATCGAGAGGATCGGGCATGGCGCCGTCGTGTGAAGCCATGATTTGCTCGATCGATTCCGCCTTGACGGTAGGTTGGCCGACGCGCGGTCCGAGGATGTCGGACAGCAGCGCGCATCCGCGATCGCAACGCTGTCGCGAGTTGGCGTTGAGCACCACAGACTGCTCCTCCACCCGGATATTGCCGAGCACCAGCGCGCCGTCGTCCAGCCAAGTTTCGAAGCTCAGCGATCTTCCCTCTGCCTCGCCGTCCGCCAATCGTGCCGCCGCCGGCTTGCCCTGCTCGACCCAGCTCCAGGACGTCGGGCTTGTCGAATGAAAATCTGGACGTGTCTGCAAAGCGGCTCGGATGTCGTCGCTGGTTGTGTCGGCGGCGAGCGGATACGACACCTCGCAAAGCACCAGTTCATCGCCTTCGGAATTGTGCAATTCGGGAAATTCCGGTGCCTCGACTCGATCGATCACGTCGATGAGCCAAAAGGTCGTGAACATGGACGTCACCGCGCGCAGCCTGTCCGTCGGAGAAAGTTCCGAGACTGCGTCCTCGTCGAAATCTAGTTCCGCCGCCTCGGCAATCTCCCGCTTTTCCTCGATGCTGAGCGAGTCGAGCCTCCGAAAGGTTTCGAGGAAGGCTTCGGATGTCTCATGGTCGAATGCCAGGACGCCACCAGCTATCTGCATTTGCGCCCCCACCTGAACGACGCGGGCGGCAATGCGATCCCATGGCTTGAGGCTTTCGGTCGCGCTGCGCTCGATGATCTGGACCGGCTCACCGCCGCGGATCAGGTCGCGCGCCCGAAACGAGCCGCGGACAATGTCGCTCACCTCGTAAAGGCTCATCGTCGAATCTCGCAGTGCGGCCATATAGGCCCGAACCGACGCAGACTCCTTCCAGCCCCGACGCTTCAGATAATCGTCGACCACGTTCTCGCCGTCGTCGAATTCACGGGTCAGAAAGTCTTCGAAAGCACAGGCCCATACCGTGGTTGTGAACAGATCTTGGCCGATTGTCTCGACCACATCGTCGACCTCCAGCCCGGTTTCGTCGCAGGCGGGTATGAGATGGTCTTCCAGAATTTCCTCGAACCGGTCGACCCACGGCTCGCGCGTTGAGAATTTTATCAGCCCTTCGAGCAAATGCCTGCTGCCCATTTTTTTCCCCGCGTCATGGGTTCACATGATGACTACGTCAACGGACCCAAAGCATTTTAGCAAATGGGCCTGATCGCTTCGATCTGAAACTGGATCGAAGCGATCCAAATCAACTGGTTTTTCTCGGCGGCATTCGTCCGACGCCTCGGCCCGGCTCCCCAATGCCACCCGCCACGCCCACCCAAAGCGGTTGCGCGGGCGGGCGGCGTCGGCTATAGGATACCAATAATGCATCACTAAAATATCAGCGGGTGGAAGCCTTGGACCGTCGTAATTCCAGTCGGATAGACGCAGATGTCATGGTCGTGGGCGGAGGTGCCGCGGGCGTCGCGGCGGCGATTTCGGCCGCCCGTCAGGGGCTCAAGGTCACGCTGATCGAGCGCTACGGATTTTGCGGCGGCGGAGCGGTCGCCGGCCTGTCCGGCACCGTCTGCGGGTTGTATGAGGCGACCGACAACATCGCCGCCGGGCCGAAGCAGGTGGTGTTCGGCTTCGCCGACGAGTTCTGCCGCCGCCTCGAGGCGATGGGCGGCCTCGCCGATCCTGTGCTGTACGGCAAGACCTGGGCGCGGGTGCACGATCCCCACGTCTGGCGCGAAGCCGCCGATGCGATGTTGCGCGAAGCCGGGGTCGACATCGTGTTTCATGCGGTGGTGACCGGCGTGCACATGGACGGCGACAAGGTCGCCGGGCTGCAGGTCTGGACCAAGCAGGGGCCGCTCGACGCCCGCGGCAAGATCGTGATCGACGCCAGCGGCGACGCTGACGTCGTGGCGATGGCCGGGCTGCCGAACTTCGTCGGCGATCACGGCAAGGTGCAGAACCCGACGATGATCTTCCGGATGATGGGGGTCGACGTCGAGCGCTTCACCGCCGAATACGGCGCCGACACCATCATGCCGGAAAAAGTCTCCGACCTGATCAAGGCGAAGCACAATGCCGGCGACTATGTGCTGCCGCGCGCCAAGATCTGGCTGTTCGCCACCACGCGGCCGAACGAGCTGTTGTGCAACTGCACGCGCATCATCGGCGCGGACGGCCGCGAGCTCAACACCTTGTTCGCGCGCGACTTCACCGACGCGGAAATCGAAGGACGGCTGCAGGCGCGCGAATACGCGCGATTCTTCCACGACAACCTGGTCGGCTGCGAAAATGCGTTCCTCAACGACACCGGCGTCCAGGTCGGCGTGCGGCAGACCCGGCAGGTCTCCGGCGTCACCCGGCTGATGAATGCCGACGTCGTGCAAGGCAGCAAATTCGCCGATGGCATCGCGGTGTCGCCGTGGCCGATCGAGCTGCACAGCGGCGCCAAGCCCAAGGTCGAATGGCTGCTCAATGATTACTACGAAGTGCCGTATGGCTGCTTCGTCCCCGAACGCGGCGAAGGGCTGCTGGTCGCCGGACGTTGTCTGTCCGCGGAGCACGAGGCGGTCGCTTCCGCCCGCGTCACCGCGCAGTGCTTCGCCTACGGCCACGCCATCGGCCACGCCGCCGTGATGGCGATCCGCAACAACCTCGCGCCTCGCCAGATCGACGGCCGCGACGTCCGCGCCGCGGTGAATGCCGACGGCGCGCGCATCGGCCAATAGGACGCCTCAGCATGATCAAGTACCAGTTACAGGACGCGGTGGCGGTGGTGACCATCGACCGGCCGCAACGCCGCAACGCGCTCGGCTCCGACCTGATCGCCGAACTCGGCGCCGCCCTGGCGTCGGCCGAACACGACGACGCAGTACGCGCGATCGTGTTGACCGGGGCCGCGCCGGCGTTCTGCGCCGGCAGCGACCTCAAGGAACTGGCCGGGCTGTCGATCGGCGAGATGTGCCATCACGAAGCGGTCACGGCTTCGTTCGCCCGCTCGATCGGCTACCGCGCAAAGCCGGTGATCGCCGCGGTGGAAGGCTACGCGCTCGGCGGCGGCTTCATCCTCGCTGCGTGCTGCGACATCGTGGTCAGCGCCTCCAACGCGCGCTGGCATCTGCCGGAAGCGCCGAACGGCTGGCTGCCGCCGTGGGGCCTTGCCGCGCTGGTGGCGCGGGTCGGGCCGGTGCGGGCGCGGCGGCTGACCTGGGGCGCCAAGCCGATCGACGCGGTCGAAGCCGAACGGATCGGCCTCGTCGACGATCTCGTCGAGCCCGGCGCGGCGCTGGCGCATGCGATGGAGGTCGCCAATCAGCTCGCGGCGGTGCCGCCGGAGGCGGTCGCGTCGACCAAGCGCTATTTCGAGCCCTTCATCATGGCCGACGCCGAACGTCTCGACGAAGCGGCCTCGCGCGAATTCGCATCGAACTGCGAGTCGCCTAGTTCGAAAACCACCTTCGCGCGTTTCACGGTGAAGTCATGAGCAAGATCGTCGATGCCGCAACCGCGGTGGCGTCCATTCGCAACGGCTCGACGCTCGGCTGCGTCGGCGTGATCGGCTGGGTGACGCCCGATGCGCTGTTGAAGGCGCTCGGCGATCGCTTCCGCAACGAGGCCGGCCCACGCGATCTCACCTTCTATTTTCCGGTCGGCACCGGCGATGCGCAAGGCATCAAGGGGATGGATCACGTCGCCCAGGAAGGGCTGATGAAGCGGATCGTCGGTGGCTCCTACATCAACCCGGTCGATCCGGTCACCGGCAAGCGTCCGGAGCTGATGCGGCTGATCCGCGAGAACAAGGTCGAAGCCTATTCCTGGCCGATCGGCGCGACGATGCATTGGCTGCGCGAAGTGGCGCGCCGCAGCCCGGGCTACATGACCCGCGTCGGGCTCGATACTTACATCGATCCGAAGAACGGCGGCGGCAAATTCACCGAGTGTGCCGAGGACGACCTGGTCAAGCGCATCGCGTTCGAAGGCGAGGACTATCTGTTCTATCCGGCCTGGAAGCTCGACACCGTGTTCATCTGCGCGTCGTCGTCCGACCAATACGGCAACCTGTCGTTCGAAAGCGACGCGCTGGTGTCCTCGAATATTGCGCTGGCGCTGGCGGCGAAGGGCAGCGGCGGACGGGTGATCGCGCAGGTTCGCCGCGAGGTGGCCCACGGCACGCGGCCGGCGAGCGAGGTGCGGATTCCCGGGATGTTCGTCGATGCCGTGGTGGTCGATCCGCAGATGATGATGACCACCGACGTGGCGTTTGATCCGGCGTATTTCAGCGGCGTGCGGCGGCCGTTGTCGCAGCTGCCGCCGGTGCCGATGTCGGCCGACAAGGTGGTGGCGATGCGCGCCGCGCAGGAAGTGCGGCAGCGCGAATTGTCGATCTTCGGCTTCGGCGCGGCCGCGGATATTCCGCTGGTGATGGCCGAGCAGGGCAAGTTCATCGACGGCGGGCTGCAGGACTACTGGTTCACTACCGAGCACGGCTCCTACGGCGGCATTGTAATGCCGGGCTGGCAGTTCTCCGCCAACCTCAACCCGGACGCGATCCTCGACGGCATCTATCAGTTCGACGCCATCGACGGCGGGCTGTGCGAATTCGCGGCACTCGCCTTTGCGCAATTCGATTCCCACTGCACGGTGAACGTCTCGAAATTCGGCGTCGCCAATCCGGGCGCCGGCGGCTTCATCGACATCGCCGAGAACGCCAAGCGGCTGGTGTTCACCGGGACGTTCACGACCGGCGGGCTGGAGGTCGAGTTTGACGACGGCAAGCTGCGCATCGTCAAAGAGGGCAAGGTGCGCAAGTTCGTTCCCAACGTCGAGCACATCACCTATTCGGTGGCATCCGGCATCGGCCGCGGCCAGACCGCCAAGGTGGTGACTGAGCGCGCGGTGTTCGAGGTTGCCGCCGAGGGGCTGATCCTCACCGAAGTGGCGCCCGGCATCGATGTGCGGCGCGACGTGCTCGGCCAGATGGAATTCGCGCCGTTGCGGATTGCCGATCAGTTGCGGGAGATGGACGCGGCGTTGTTCGCAAGCCCGGAGCTGCAGGCGAAAGCCGGCTGAGCCGCGCTCAGCGTCGGCGCCCGGTCAGCGGGCGCCGACGCTGAGATTGAAGATGTTGCGGGTGTACTTCTCGATCTGATCCAGCAGCGCGTTGGCTTTGTCGACTGCGAGATCTTCGTCCTGTTCGACCACGGCGCGGGCGCGATCGGCATGCAGTTTGCCCATCGCGCTGAGGTTCTGCAGATCCTTCTCGTAGCGGTAGTAGAACCGCCGCGACATCGCATGCAGCGGCGAGATCGCCTTGGCGGCGAACGGATTGCCCGCCGCCTTGGCGATCAGCCGGTTGGCGTTGAAGACTTCGCGCAGATACTTCTCCAGATTGCCCTTGACGCCGGCGCCGTCGATTTCGCGCGCCGCGGCGGCGAGCAGAACCTTGTCTGACGCGGTGATCCGCAGCGCGGCGCGTTTCGAGATGAACGCCTCGAGCTCGCGGCGAAACTCGATCACCAGCAACTGTTCGTGGACGTTGATTTCGGTGATCATCAGGCCGTGGCGCGGCAGGATGCTGACCAGATAGTCCGCCTGCAGTCGCTTCACGGCCTCGCGCACCGGCGTGCGGCCGATCCCGATGCGGTCGGCCAAACCCTCCTCGGACCAGTGGCTGCCGGGGGGCAATTGCAGGGTGACGATCATTTCCTCCAACTGCAAATGCGCCTGATCGGCCTGCGAGGCGGGGGGGAGGATGGGGCCGGATTTCTTCGCCATGCGCTGCTGATCGCCTTCAACGACTCACGCGCCGCGTCCCGACGCGTGCGCAGCAATATCATAATTCAACGGCCCGTCATTTAGCTCAAAGGCGCAAGCCGCATGGGTTGAGTGAATTTGCAGCGCCGCACAGAGAAATATTGACCGGCCATCTGTAGTATATTACTAGTACGTCACCTAAATAATACAAAAATCGCATCTGGGAGGAGCATATCGTGAAAATCTGGAAGAAGGCATGCGCAATTGCGGTTGTGGCCGGCGCCGCAGCGTTCGCCGGCCAGGCGGCCTCGGCGCAGGAGACGGTGAAAATCGGTCAGATCGAAGCGCTCACCGGCGCTACCGCGACCTATGGCTGGATGTCGGCGCAGGGCACCAAGGTCGCGGTCGAAGAGATCAACGCCAAGGGCGGCTTCAAGGTCGGCGACAAGACCTACAAGCTGCAATTGCTGCAGGTCGACACCCGCGGCGAGCCGCGCGAGGCGACCGTGCAGTTTCGCAAGATGATGGAAGAGAACGTCCACTTCGTGTTCGGGCCGTTTCTCACCAACGTGTTCAACGCCATCGAGCCGATCGCGAACCAGAACAACGGCAAGTTCCTGCTGTTCGCCGGCGCCACCTCGGCGCATCACGCGCTCGGCAAGCCGGACCACGACTACCTGATGCGCGCCTGGAACTGGGATGCCGGCCCGTCGGGCTTCGGCAAGCTGATGGTCGACTATCTGAAGAAGCTCAACACCAAGAAGGTGGCGATGCTGTTCCAGAACGACGCGTTCGGCAAGACCGCGGTGGACATCTACGCCGCGCTGTTCAAGGACGCCGGCATCGAGCTGCAGGTCGAATTGTTCGAGCCCGGCACCAAGGACTTCAGCGCGTCGTTGGCCAAGCTGGCCTCGGGCAAACCTGACTTCCTGTTCCCCGGCTATTCCGACGCGGTGCTGTACGACATCGTGCGGCAGTCCACCGAGTCGGGCTTCGGCAACCGCTTCTTCCTGGTGCGCGGCTCGATCGGCCCGGCGCTCAAGAACAAGGACTCGATCGTCGATTATATCGCCTATGTGCCGAAATATTTCGAGGATGCCGAGAAGAAGGAACCCAAGACCAAGGCGTTCGTCGAGAGCTACAAGGCGATCATGAAGCGCGACTTCCCCTACGATCAGGCGCCGCTGTGCTCGTCGGCCTGCTATGATCACGTCTACATGCTGGTCGAAGCGATGCAGAAGGCCGGCACCGTCAGCGACGTCGCCAAGATTCGCGCCACTCTGATGGACATGACCTACGACGGCATGTGGAAGATCAAATACGACAAGACCGGCGAAACGGTGTTCGGGTTCGACGTGGTTCATGTCCGCAAGGGCGGCGCGATCGAAGTCGTGCAGTTCGACCCGACCAAGTAGTCCGGTTCGGGCGGCGCTCCGGCTCGCCGGAGCGCCAGCTCGCGATCCATTCCCCTTTCGGCATTCATGCGCGGAGCGATCCCGCAACGGGTACATGCATCCATGCTACAGCTCATTCTCGGTCAGTTGCTCAACGGCATCATCGTTGGGTCGCTCTACGGCATCATCGCGTTGGGCGTGACGCTGACATTCGGCCTGACGGGCATCGTCAATTTCGCGCTCGGCGCGTTCATGATGCTCGGCGCCTACGGCACCTGGTATCTGTACGACGTCGCGCATCTGCCGTACCCGCTGGCGGTGGTCGGCGCGGTGCTCGGGGTCAGCGCGGTCGGCTATGTGTCCGACATGCTGCTGTTCCGCTTCACCCGCGGCAATCTGGTCAACGGCCTGTTGGTCTCGATCGGCCTGATCTCGGTGTTCGAAGCGCTGGTGCTGTCGGCCTTCACCACCACGCCGAAGGATCTGACTTACGTGCTGCCGGGCGCCTTTCAGGTCGCCGGGATGTTTCTGCCGAAGATCAAGCTGGTGGTCTGCGCGGTGTTCCTCGTCATCATCTTCGGCACCTATCTGGCGTTGACCCGCACCTGGCTCGGCCGCGCGGCGTTCGCCTATGCGCAGAACCCGGAAGCCGCGACGCTGATGGGAATTCGCACCGAGCGGCTGCAGACCATCGTGGTGGTGTATTCGACCGCGCTCGCCGGATTGGGCGGCGGGCTCTACGCCAGCATGTATTCGATCGAGCCGACCATCGGCACCGCCTACATCCTGAAGGCCGTCGAGGCCGCCATCTTGGCCGGCGTCGGCAGCGTGATCGGCGCGCTCGGCGGCGGCATCATCCTCGGCGTCAGCGAGAATATCGGCTCGGTGTTCTTCCCCTCCGCATTCCGCGACGCCTACGGGCTGGTGTTCCTGATCGGCATCCTTCTTGTGCGCCCGAGCGGGCTGTTTGGAGATCGGCTATGAGGTTCGCGATTCTCGGCGGTCTGTTGGTCGCGCTGGTGGCGCCGTGGTTCATCACCAGCGATTCGGTGCTGGCGATCGCGATCTACGGTTTCATGTCCGCAGCACTCGCCGTCAGCTTCAACCTGATCTTTGGCTTCACCGGGCAACTGTCGATGTTCCACGCCGCCTCGTTCGGGGTGTCGGCCTATGTGGTGACCATCCTGGTCACCAGCTACGGCTGGAATTTCTGGCTGGCGATTCCCTGCGCGCTGCTGCTGGTGGTGGTGCTCGCACTGTTCGTCGGCACCATCTGCTTCCGCTTCAAGCTGAAGGAGTTCTACTTCGCCGTCGTCACCATGGCGTTCTCCGAAGTGCTGCGGCTGATCACGCTGAACTGGAACAGCGTCACCAACGGCTCGCTCGGCATCACGGTGGTCGACAAGCCGTCGCTGTGGACGCCGTGGGGGTCGCTGACGTTCTCCAGCGGCATCTCCTGGTACTACGTCACGCTGGTGCTGCTGGTGGTGGTCTACATCGTGTGCCAGCGGGTGCTGGCGTCGTGGATCGGCCAATGCCTGGCGGCGATCCGGCTCAACGACCTGCTCGGCGAGACGCTCGGCATCGACGTCTTCAAGTACAAGCTGATCTCCTTTGCGATCGGCAGCGCGCTGGCGGGGCTGGTCGGCGCGTTCTATGGCTTCTATGCCGGCTTCGTGGAGCCGCATTACCTGTCGATCCCGCTCGGCCTCGACATCGTCGCGATGGTGCTGCTCGGCGGCGTCAATTCGCTGATCGGTCCGGTGATCGGCGCGCTGATGCTGACCGCATTGCCGCACGTCATCGAACTGAGCGCCGAATTCCGCATCGCGCTGTACGGCGCGATCCTCATCTTTGTGATCCTGGTCATGCCGAAGGGCATCATGGGTCTGATCACGAGCAGGAAAAATGCTGCTTAACATCAAGAACCTCACCAAGCGCTTCGGCGGGTTGACCGCCGTCTCCAAGGTCACGTTCGGCATCGAGCGCGGCGAGATCATCGGAATCTTCGGGCCGAACGGCTCCGGGAAGACGACGACGCTCAGCCTGATCGCCGGCATCCTGAAACCCAGCTCCGGCGAAATCATTTGGAAGGACCACGACATCTCGGCGCTGACCCCGTTCCAGGTGGCGCAGCAGGGGCTGGTGAAGACCTTCCAGAATCCGCAGCTGTTTCCGGAACTGACCGTCGCCGAGCACATGCGGATCGCCTGCCACCTGCACGTCAAGCGCGCGCTGGGCGTCGGGCGGCTGCGTACGCTGTTCGGCAAAAGCATGACCGGCGACCTGGAAAACACCCTGACCCGCAAGATCGACCAGATGCTGGAGCTGTGCCGGCTCTACAAGCACCGCAACGACGAGGCCGGCGCGCTGTCCTATGGCGGCGAGAAGATGCTCGGCGTGGCGATGGGGATGGTGTGCGACCCCGAACTGTTGCTGCTGGATGAGCCGGCGTCGGGTCTTGGCCACGACGAGATCAGCAATCTCGACGCGGTGCTACGCGATCTGCGAACCCACGGCGTCACGCTGTGCATCATCGATCACAAGGTCGGTTTCCTCGGGCGCTTGGCCGACCGCTCGATCGCGCTGCATCACGGCGCCATCATCGCCTCGGGAACCACCGCCGACGTGTTGGCCAACGACGCGGTGGTGACCGCCTATCTGGGCAAGAAGCATGCTTGATCTCGCAAATCTCAACGTCAGCTACGGCAAGCAGAAGGTGCTGCGCGACGTCACGCTCTCGCTGCAGGCCCGCGAAGTCGTGGCGCTGATCGGCTCCAACGCCGCCGGCAAGTCGACCGCGCTGCGAACCACCGCCGGCCTCAAGAAGGCGGAGTCCGGCACGATTAGCTTCGCCGGCAAGGACATCTCGGCGCTGTCCACGGTGGACCGCGTGCAGAGCGGCCTGGTGCTGGTGCCGGAGGGGCGGCAGATCTTCCCGCGGTTGAGCGTCGAGGAAAACCTGCTGATGGGCGCTTATCACCGCGCCGATCGCAACCATCTCGACGGCGACCTGGAACGGATCTTCGCGATGTTCGTCCGGCTCAAGGAGCGGCGCAATCAGCGCGCCGGCTCGATGTCCGGCGGCGAGCAGCAGATGCTGGCGATCGGCCGCGGCCTGATGTCACGACCCAAGGTGATGCTGCTCGACGAGCCGACGCTGGGACTGGCGCCGATCATCATCGAGGAGCTCGGCTCCATCGTCAGGGGCCTGGCACGCGAGGGGTTGGCGATCCTGCTCGCCGAACAGAACGCCATGATGGCGCTCGGCTGTGCCGACCGCGCCTACATCCTGCAATCCGGCGGCATCGTGATGTCGGGCGACGCCAAACAGCTCTCGGACACTCCCGAGGTCAAACAAATGTATCTGGGAACGTGAGGTCAAAAGCGATGCAAGCCGTCAAACACCAACGAACCGAAATGAACGGCGAACCGAACGTCGTCGGCGTCGAGATCCGCGACGGCGTCGCGGTGGTCACGCTGCTGCGCGCGGCGCGCCGCAACGCGATGGACCAGGCGTTGATCGACGGCGTCAAGGCTGCGCTGCTGCAGCTCGATCGCGATCCTGACGTTGGAGCGATCGTGCTGACCGGCGAAGCGCCGGGCTTCTGCGCGGGCAGCGACCTCAAATTCATCAGTCATCTCGATCTCGCGGCGATGGGGCGGTTCGAGCAGGAATGCGGCGATCTCGGGCGCCTGTTCGGCTTTCTCGATACCCCGGTGGTCGCGGCCGTCGAGACCTTTGCGGTGGGCGGCGGCTTCGCGCTGGCCGCTTGTTGCGACGTCGTAGTCGCCGGGCGCGGCTCGCAATGGAGCCTGCCGGAAGTGCCGCACGGCTGGCTGACGCCGTGGGGCGTCAAGGCGCTGGTGTCGCGGGTCGGCCCGGTCAAGGCGCGGCAGCTATGTTTTTGCCTCGAGACGCTCGACGGCGAAGCCGCCCGCCAGATCGGCGTGGTCGATCAGTGCTGCGACGACGGCATGGCGCTGGAAACCGCGCTCGGTATCGCCCGCAAGATCGCCGCCCTGCCACGGCCGGCGGTGAGCGCCACCAAGCGCTTCTTCTCGAGCTACCTGATGGCGGATGCCGAAGCGATGGATTTTGAAACCAACCGGCTGTTTCTCGACAATTGCCGCGAGCCCGCAGCCCAGCAAACCCTCGCCAAATATCGGCGCTGAAGCGCCGCAGAAGGATAGTCCAATGCTCCTCGACCTCAACGAAGACGAGACCATGCTGCGGGACGGACTGCAGAAGTTCGCCCAAGGCTCGTTGCGCCCGAAGATCAAGCCGTTCGCCGACGAGCACACATTCCCGACCGAACTGGTGAAGGAATTTCTCGCGCTGGGCTTCATGGGCACGGCTTACGATCCGGCCTATGGCGGAAGCGGCCTCGGCACGCGCGGGGCGGCGATCGTCGCCGAGCAACTGGCGCGGGTCGAGCCCGGCTTCGCCGCGATCTATCTGTGCAACAGCGCGCCGATGACGACGATCGCGCGCTACGGCTCGGACGAGATCAAGAGGAAGTGGCTGGAGCCGCTGTGCCGCGGCGACTTCATCGCCTCGTTCGGCGTCACCGAAACCAACGGCGGCTCCGACGTCGCCAGCGTCAAGATGCGCGCCATCGAGGATGGCGACAGCTACGTGCTGTCCGGCGCGAAAGTGTTCTCGACCAATGCCGGCACCCCGCTGCACGGCGTCTCCACCTTCGTCGCGGTGACCGATCCAGAGCTCGGACCGCGCGGGCTGTCGACCTTCGTGGTGCCGGTCGGCACGCCGGGCTTCACCGTCGGCAAGCCGGGGCGCAAGATCGGCTGGCGCATCGCCGACTCGGTCGAGCTGTTCCTCGACGACTGCCGCATTCCGAAGGCCAACATGATCGGCAACCGCGGCGATGGTCTGAAGCAGATCCTCACCACGCTCAGCATCGGACGTATCCTGGTGGCTGCGACGGCGCTAGGATTGGCGCGCAAGGCGATCGACCTGGCGAAATCCTATGGCGGCTCCCGCAAGGTGGGCGGCGTGCCGGTGTTCAATCATCAGGGACTGACCTTTCCGCTCGCCGACGCGCTGACCAACATTCACGCCGCCGAACTGATGGTGCGCAACGCGTCTTGCCTGGCGGATTCCGATCGTCCGTTCCGTCTGGAAACCTCGATGACCAAACTGTTCGCCACCGAGATGGCCGGCGAGGCTGCGGACATCGCGCTGCAGATCCACGGCGGCTATGGCGCGTTCGAAGAGTACGACGTCTCCAGCCTGCCGGGCGAAGCGCGGGTGCTGCGGATCCTCGAAGGCACCAGCGAAATCCAGCGTGTCGTGATCGGTCGCGAACTTTCCGCCTAGCGCGCTGCAGGCCCCGTCGGTACAGTCGGTTCCAACTGCAAATCAGCAATGGAGCACTGCACCGTTGGCAACGACGAAGGCGCCGAAACGCGTGAGCCGCGCAGCGGTCGACGACGCGGCGGGCGCGCCGCGCCGGCGCGAGGCGGTGAGGCGTGAGCACCCCGTCGAACTGACGCTGACCGACCGGGCCTATGCCGAGCTCGAGGAAATGATCGTCACGCTGAAGCTCGAGCCCGGCACCGTGCTGTCGGAAGCGGTGCTGGCGCAACGGCTGAAGATCGGCCGCACCCCGATCCGCGAGGCGCTGCAACGTCTGTCGCGCGACGGGCTGGTGAACATCCTGTCCCGCCGTGGCGTGCTGGTGTCGGAAATCAACCTGCATCGCCAGCTGCGGCTGCTCGAAGTGCGCCGCGAGCTCGAGCGGCTGATGGCGCGCGCCGCGGCCGAGCGCGCCAGCGACGACGAGCGCAAGCAGTTCGCCAAGATCGCCGAAGAGATGCAGCGTGCCGCGCTGCAGTCCGACGCCATGGCGTTCATGCGGCTCGATCAGGCGTTCAACGTGCTGGTGTCGTCGACCGCGCGTAACGAGTTCGCGACGCGTTCGATGGGACTGATGCACGGCCTGTCGCGCCGCTTCTGGTATCAGCATTATCGTGAGGCTGCCGATCTGCCGCTCGCGGCGCGGCTGCATGCGGAAGTCGCCGAAGCCATCGCCGACCGCGATAGGGATCGGGCGGCCGCGGCCTCCGACCGGCTGGTCGACTATATCGAGAGTTTTGCCCGCTCGACGCTTTGAAGCGTCGCTGCGCGCGCGCCGGGCGTTTCAGAACTCGATCACGGTGCGGATGGTCTTGCCGGCGCGCAGCAGATCGAAGCCGTCGTTAATGCGCTCCAGCGGCATGCGGTGGGTGATCAACTCGTCGAGCAGCAGGCGGCCGTCGAGATAGGCCTTGGCGAGCAGCGAAAAGTCCCGCCGCGGCCGCGCGCCGCCGTAGCTCGACCGCCGCAGACGCTTTTCGCCCATCAGCGATCCCCAACGGAAATGCACGTCGCGGGCGACGTCGATCTTGCCGAGCCAGATCACCTGGCCGCCGAGCCGCACCGCCTCGGTGGTCTGCTGGAACGCGGTGGGGTGGCCGGCGGATTCCAGCACCACGTCGACGCCGCGGCCGCGCGTCGCGGTGCGCGCTGTTTCGACCGGATCCGTGCTTGTTGCGTTGACGCATTGGGTGGCGCCGAGGCGCGCGGCGATCGCCAGCTTCGCATCATCGAGGTCGACCGCGATGATCTGTTCGGCGCCGGCGAGCCGTGCGCCCTGGACCGCCGCGAGGCCCACCGCGCCGCAGCCGAACACCATGACGGTGTCGCCGCGGCGGATATCGGCGACGTTCAGCGCGCCGCCGGCGCCGGTCATCACCCCGCATCCGATCAGGCAGGAGCGATCGAACGGAATCTGCTTCGGCACCACGATGGCCTGCTGCGCAGGAACCACGCAGCACTCGGCAAAGGCGCCGAGAAACATCAAATGGGTGAGGGGCGTGCCCGATGCCAGCGTCGCCTTCGAGGTGTTGTCGAAGTGCAGGCCGCGCGGCCCGGCGTCGAGATAGCCGTCGCACAGGATCGGCTGGTCGCGGTCGCATTGGAAGCAATGCCCGCAATGCGGATTCCAAGACAGCACGACGTGATCTCCGACCGCCAGGCCGGAAACGTCGGCGCCTTTTTCTTCGACGATCCCGGAGGCCTCGTGGCCGAGAATCATCGGCAACGGGTAGCGCAACGATCCGTCGATGACTTCCAGATCGGTGTGGCACAGGCTGGCGGCGCGGATCCGCACTCTGACGTCGTTGGGGCCGACCGCGGCGCCGACGACCTGTTCGATCGCCAACGGCGTGCCGACCCCGTGCAGCACCGCGGCGCGAAACTGTGGTCCCATCGATTGTTTCCAGTGCCGCCAAGCGGCGTCGGCTCAGGCGCCGAGCGCCTTGATCGAAGCGTCGATATCGTCGGAGGTGAGTTCCCAGACGTTGTCGAAATTGGCCACGATGTTCTTCATGAACGGGCGGTGCAGCGCCTTGGCCCGCTCGGCGTTGTGCAGATGGTCGTACAACAAGGCAAAGGCCAGCTGCGCCGGCTCCGGCCCCTCGTAGCTCCACTCGAAGCCGCGGTCGGTCAGCGCGAGCTGATCGTAATACGGCGACAGCGGCTTGCCGTCGGCCGCGACCGAAATTCCGTCGATGGTTCGATCGCCGATGTAATGCGTCATCTGCCGGCTCCCGATCACGACCGCGCCGGACGGTTGCGATCGCCCTTCTTCATCACCTCGGGGAACACCCACATGGCGATGGTGGCGAACACGCCCAGGAAGGCGACGGCGTAGCTCGGGCCGGTCTGCCCGGTGCGCGCCATGTAGACATAGGCGGCCGCCGCGGTCAGCAGACAGCCCAGCGAGAGAAGCAGCTTGATGTGATGCGGCATGGATGGTCTCCGGAATTTGAAGTTGTCAGCCGATGGATTGCAGAACGGATGCGACCGAGTTCGACGCGAAGCCGCCGAGCGCCAGCAGCGTCGCGGCGAGGACGAGCCCGGTGACGGCGAGCCCGGCCGGACTGTTCCGCCAGCGCGCCGGGATCGCCTGAAACGCCTCGGGCAGGAACAGACACAGCAGACCTCCGACAATGACGATGCTGCTCCAACGCAGTTCGGTGATGGCGTAGGCCAGCGCTGCGATCGACAGCGCCAGCCACAACACGGTGCTGCCGATCACCAGCGGCACGGGCACGTCCGCGGCCCGGGCCTTCAGCGGATACATCCCGGCGAGTTGCAGAAACCCGAGGCAGCACACGCTCCACGCCACAACGAACCAGAGCAGCGCGGCGACATGGGGCTCGAGCTGGCTCATTGCCGACCGTTCAGGCTTCGGATCGCTGCAGCGTCGTCGTCGCGACCCGCGGCGTGCGTGCGGTCCGCCGCATGTTGGTCTTCACGAAGCGGGTGTCGTAGCCGTTGAACAGATGCCCGAGCAGGCCGCGGTCGAGATCCGAGGTGCCGAACAGATAGTCCATCACCGGGAAGGTCAGGTTCATGTTCCGCTCCATCATGATCGACTGATTGTGATGCGCGGTATGGTGCCGGCGGATCGTGTTGACGAACGGCACGTTGCGGACGAACCAGTTGTCCTCGACGTGACAGCAGAAATGCATCATCTCGTAGATCAGATACATCGACGTTGTCGTGGTGATCAGCAGCCAGCCGACATTCGGCGAGACCACGTAGCCCGCCACGAGTGCCGCGGGGATCGACATGAAGGTGAATACCACGAGCGCATATGGCGGAAAGAACGTCACCCGCCAATCATGGTGGTCGCCGAACCGCATCTCTTCTTCGGTGAAGAACTGGTGATGCATCAAGGTGTGGCGGCTGTAGACCGCGCGCAGCACCGGGATGTTGGACGGCCGGTGCATCACGTAGCGATGCACCGCCCACTCGAAGAAATTCGCGATCAGGAACACCGCCGGCACGGTCAGCCATTCCCAGGCGCGCACCTGGTGAATGTTCGCCGTGTACACATAAAGCGCGGTGAAGCCGATGGTGTAGATCAGCACCACGTGCAGCCAGCCATTGTACCAGCCGGCGACGCGTTCCCGATAAGTCGCGCGGTAGTTGCGCTGTCGATCGGACATCACGGTCTGAACGAGTTCCATGCGGCGGCCTCCCGATTGATGAGTTTTTGGCAACTGACATATCAGTAACATATTAAGCGAGCGAGGCAAGCCGAAAGTCAGCGGCGGACGGCCGAGGGGGATGGGCGGAACGCCCAAGCAAAGCCGCGAGGGCAAATTCCGCCTTCAGCCTCAGTAGCTAGGACCGCCGCGGGAAGTTCAATTGCACGATTGCGTTCAGCGTGTTATGCAATCAGAGGTTCATTGGCCGGGTAACATGCCAAATATCGCCTGCTAATCACTTTTGTCGCCGTGCATCGGCGGCTTTCATGTGAGTTCTGCCTTCGGGTCCCGATCCGCCGAGATGTCGCTGATCCGTTCGAGACGACTGCAAAGTGCGGAGATCCGCGCATGGCAAAGTTCCGCGTCAAAGCTTTCTTCATGCACGAGGATGAAGAGACCGCCGCCCGCAACGCGGTCGCGGCGGCGACCCTTGCCGAGCCCGAATGGACCGCGGGCTATGTGGAGGGGGTGATTGACGAGGAGAACATCAAGACCTTGATCGACAAAGGCTTGGTCGTCACCCCGATCGAGCAGATCGCCGCATCCGTGACCTTGCCACGCGGCAGCGTCACGACGCGATCATCGCTGCGTGACTCCATCGGCGACGTTGCGGCCGCAGCGTTATTGCGGTCGGCGACCGCGGAGCGCCCGGGGGCGCTTGCCGTTTCGGTTGCCGACAAGAGTCCCGAGGCCAAGATTCTCTCGATCGATACCACCCGGTTTCAGTACTACGTGGTCCGGCTGCACGGCCCGCTCACCGAGCCGCGCCGCGCCGCTATTGCGGCGCAGGGCATTGCGCTGATCGAGCGACTTAAGAACAGCACCTATACGGCGCGCCTGAACGAAACAGGTGTGCGGGCTTGCGCGACGCTGGCCTTTGTCGACACCATCCGCCTCTACACCGACGACGAAACGATCAGCGCAGCCACCCGCGCGGTGCGAGGCAGCGCCCAGCCCGGCGCCGCGCTGCATGTGCTGCTGCACGCGGTGCGGCTGCATCGTGCCGAGGATCTCAGGACCGTCGTAAAATGGCTGCGCGGCCTCGGCCGCAAGCCGATCTCCGCGGAGGGAGATCTGATCCGGGTCGCCTTGGCGCAAGGAGGTGCGGACGTTCTGGAGCTCGCTAAGCTGCCTGAAGTCGCTGCGATCGACGAAATTCTTCCGGCCCGTCCGCTCGATCGCATCGCTTGCGAACTGCTGCGGATCGAGCGGCAGGAGGGGCCGGGGCTCGACCTCGAAGGCGAGGGGCAGCTGATCGGCATCGCCGATACCGGAATCGACGATCGCCATCCGGATTTCGCCGGTCGTATCGTCGGGATCTCGGCGCTGGGACGCCCGGGCGATCACAGCGATCCCGAAGGCCACGGCACCCACGTCGCCGGCTGCGCGCTCGGTGACGGACGACAGTCGAACGGCGAGATTCGCGGCGCCGCGCCGAAGGCCAAGCTGTTCTTCCAGTCGATCCTCGATGCCAAGGGACGCCTCGGCGGCTTGCCGAGCGATCTCAAGCGACTTTTTCAGGAGGCCTATGACCGAGGCGTCCGCATCCACAATAATAGCTGGGGGGCTTTCGGCTACGCTCGCTATGCGCCGACGTCGCGCGACGTCGACCGTTTCGTCTACGACAATCCCGACATGCTGATCGTCATCGCGGCCGGCAACGACGGCATCGGGGTGCCGCGGATCTCCGGCGCACAGATCAACGCCGACCCCGGCTTTGTCGATTGGCCCAGCGTGGCATCGCCGGCAACCGCCAAGAATGCCCTGACGGTCGGCGCCAGTCGCAGCACCCGCAAGAAGGGCGGCTACTCGAACCTGACCTGGGGCGAGGCCTGGGCGGATCGCTATCCGCATGATCCGCTGGCGAGTCAGCCGGTCTCGGGCGACGAGAACTGCCTGGCCGCCTTCAGCAGCCGTGGGCCGACCGAAGCCACTCAGATCAAGCCGGATGTCGTGGCGCCCGGCACCGACATCGCGGCAGCGCGATCGAGCCGGGCGCCTCTCTTCAAGTTCTGGGGCGCCTGGCCCAACAACGAGCACTATGCCTTCATGGGCGGCACCAGCATGGCGGCGCCCTTTGTGGCGGGTTGCGCCGCGTTGGCGCGCGAGTATTACGTCACCCGGGCGAATTGGCCGACACCGAGCGCTGCGTTGCTCAAGGCGACGCTGATCAACGGGACGCGGCACCTCACCGGCGCCGATGCCACAGCGAAGCTGAAGGGAGATCCGAATTTCCATCAGGGATTCGGCCGGGTCGACATGGCCGCGAGCATTCCCAGCGCCATGTCGCCAGAGCTGAAATTGGCGTTCGACGACACCTGGAAGAAGCCGGAGCGGACGTTCAAGGGGACCGAGAGATTCCGCTATCAGATCGAGGTCGGCGACCGGCTGCCGCTGCGCGTCTGCCTGGCCTGGACCGACGTCGGCTACAAGTCGGTGCAAAACCTGCTGTTGCTGCTGGTCGACAATCCGGCCAGAAAGAAATACGTCGGCAACTCGGATGCGGCGGCCACCTACAATGTCGCCGGCATGATCGGCGATCCCAAGAACAACGTTCAGATCGTCCGGATCGAGCCGCCGCCTCCCGGCCTCTACACCATCGCGGTAACCGCGATCGATCTCGTGCAACCGCCGCAGACGTTTGCGCTGGTCGTTACCGGCGATCTGCGAGGCGAGCTCACGGCGATGCCCTGAAGAGGCCCTGCGCATGTTCAAGCTGCACGTCGTCCAGGCCCGGTTCGGCGATTGCCTGGTTCTCGAGGCCGGCTCGAAGCAGGTGCCGCACTTCGTCCTGATCGACGGCGGACCGCCGGGCAATTACGCCGCCGACTTGGCGCCGGCGCTGCAGGACATCGTCGGCGACGGCGGCAAGCTCGACCTCGTGGTGATCAGCCATATCGACACCGATCATATCGTCGGGGTGCTCGAGCTGTTGGCGGCGATCGAGAGCGACACGGTGAGCGAGCGCGAACCGCGGCAGCGCATCGGTGGGCTGTGGCATAATTCCTTCGATCGCACGCTCGACCCGACCGGGGACTTGGCGCAGCGCATGCAGTCGCTGATGATGACGGCCGACATGGCCGAGGTGGCGATGCCGCTGTCGGCGGATGCGTTCTATGGATTGAAAGAAGGCAACTGGCTGCGTCGGATGGGCCGCAAGCTCGCGATCCCGATCAATGCGGGATTCCCGGACGACCTCATCATGGTCGAAACCGCTGCGGTTGTGACACTGGCGCCGCTCGAATTGAGGATCGCCGGCCCCGATCGGGACAACCTCGGCAAACTTCGTGCCGAGTGGTTGGCCTGGCTGGAAAAAGCCGCGGAGCAAATGACCTCGGATCCGGCCGCCGCAGCCACCGCGGACAGCAGCATCCCGAACCTGAGCAGCATCGTTGTGCTCGCCAGTTGTGACGGCAGAACCGTGTTGCTCACCGGCGATGCGCGCGGGGATCATATCATCGACGGCCTGCGCGCCGCAAAACTCAGCGACAGCGGCAAGCTGCACGTCGACGTCTTGAAGGTCCAGCACCACGGCAGCGACCGAAATGCCACGCGCGCCTTCTTCGAGGCGATCACCGCCGACACCTACGTGCTCTCCGCCGACGGCAGGGACGGCAATCCAGATTATGAAACGCTCAAGGGGATCGTCGAGACCGCGCACCAGCAGGGGCGGCGTATCACCTTGCTGTTCACCAATGAAAGTGCCGCCTCGAAGAAGCTGAAGAGAACGCTCAAACCGTCCGACTACAACTATCAGGTCATGATGCTCGACGGTGCCCGGCACCATGTCACACTGACATTGAGCGAATGACCCGCCGGCCACGGTGCTCGATGTCCAAGGCCCCGATGTCCAAGGCCCCGGGATGACTGCCGCGACGGCTCACGCGCCTCGACCGCCGTGCTCGGCGGGCCGGCGAGACCAAGTCGTGGTGCGGCGCTCGTGGAGCACCGAGAAGCGCTAAATCATCGTCGAACCTGCCGCCGGAGGCGGCTCCTTGCCCGCAGCCTGCGCTTTCCGGCGACGGGCGATCGGCGCCGCGAGCAGAGGTGATTTCCGCAACGGAAGGCGCAGCATGCCTTCGACATGAGCGCAACTCTGCGGCTGGGCGACCAGAACCGGCGAGGCCCAGATCGGATCGCCATTGGCATATTGATTGAGCAGCCGGCGTCGGGCCGATGCAAAGGCCTTGCAGACATTCAGCCGACTATCGCTCAGCAACTCGGTATAGAACCGTTGGGTGAAGTCGACGGCCTTTTGGTCATCCAGATCCCAGGTGAAGCCGATCGTCATGGCGATGCCGTTCTGGGCAAATTCCATCGCCGTGCGCGCCGCGGCGCTGCGGCAGCAACTCAAATGCACGAGTTGCACGCCGGCTTTCTTCAGCCATTCGGCGACCACCGCGATCGGCACCGCCTTCGGGGCAGGGTGGCCGGAAAACACCAAGTAACCGCGTTGGTCGCCGCCGGGGCGGCCGGGGGCAAACAGCGCATGACCTGCGAACAGCACCACGTCATAGCTTCCAGGCGTGGCGAGTTCGCGTTCCATATCGTCGGCCAGCGATCCCTTCTTTCGCGAGTCGAGTCTGCGGGTGATCGTTTTGATCGATAGCGTCTTGGGTTTGTTTCCATCCGACCTCGGCATCTGAGCAAGGGAGTCCCTCACCGCCTCGAGCGCCTCCAGCTCTTCATCCAGATGCTTAAGACGTGGCAGCTTTGGACCGATGTCGGTGATATATTCGCGCCACAGCGCGTCGTTCGGCCCGTCCGGACGAGAATTGTCCGTCACCTGCGATTTGACGAACAGGATGCGAAGCTCCTCGCCACCGGGCTTCGTCATCGGAACCCCCTCCCATGCACCTAATGCGAGCCGTCGCGCGACGGTGTTCTTCGAGACCAGGTAATACCTCCCGTCTTCGTTGAACGCCGCTTCCCACAGCCCCTCCATCAACTCCGGCGCGAGACCGAACCTGATCCGGACGTTGTCGGCACCGACCTTTCCTATGGCGAAAGAATACGTGCTGTCGAACGGCTTCTTCCAGAGCATTCGATAGATACGGTCGCCCAAATCACGGTATTGCGTTTCCCACTCGCCGCGGATTTCTTGACCCGAGGCCAGCGCCTTAGACAGGTAATCGGTCAAGTCGCGGGATCGGTTCATGACATCATCGATGTCGGCGCGGAGAAAATCCACCGGCGTGGTGCGCGATAGCGGCTCGGCGGGATCAACGATTTGCAATCCGATGGTGCCATGGAGCGACTGCGGTACGGCGATGTCGATCCATGCACAACGAGCGGCGGGCTGGAGCATCTCCGGCGCAGCGGCGTCCGTGGCATTGCGGTTCGCGACGTCCGGGGCCAGAGTGGGATCGTCCTGGCTCGTGCCGACGCCGAGCTTGCGCGCCAGGTTCTTGCATTGCTTGACGTAGTTGGTCCCGACTTGGAGCGGCAGCATCTCACACCGCGGCATCTCCTGGACGTTCTGCAGATGATCGATTTCCTGCGAGATCAGGATGCAGGCCGCCGGGGACGGGGAGGCCTGCAAGCCCGCGATATGGGTAAGGCCGGGATGCGGATCAGGCGCCGCCTGGGGCCTGTCGTCGATCAGCGGTGCGGTGACAATCAGCAGCGCGAGGCTGTGATCGCGGACACGACCGTATTGCCTCACCAAGGCGGCGATCGACTCGGCCTCACGAATCGTAGCTCCTTCTGCCAGATCGACGCTGATCGCGGAGGCCACATTGTTCAACAGCTCGAGCTGTGCGGGGTCGCTACTGGCGATAATGATCGTCCAAGCCATGGCCATCACGCCTTCATTGCACGGGGTTGGGGTGCGACCTGGGGTAACTGGAGCCGAAGCCGGACGTGCCCTTGCGGCAGGTCCTCCCGCTGGAATGATCCGCCATAGGTTTCGGCGACGCGCTTGAGGACGTCCTCGCCCAGCGCAATCTGCGAACGCGCCGACTCGACGAGATCGCGCAGCGCCTCGTCCTCCGCCAGCGCGCGCACCGCGCCGGTCATCTCGACCGCGACGTCGTGGCCCAGCTCGTGCAGCGTGATGGCTATCGGTGCGGTGCTGGACCGCGCTCGCAGAAGATAGGCCAGCATCGACGCCAGGACGAAATGTACCCGGTGGGCGTCCGCAACAACCACCGGCGCGGTCCTGCCGCTTTGCAGCTTTGCCGCTGGAACCTTCGACTTCGGAAGGTCGGCGAGGATGAGTTGCAGCATGTCGCGGATATTCACCGCGCCGGGCTTCTCCGCCGACAGACGATTGAGATCCGCGGCCGCCATCACCCGATCGTAGGTCAGCTCGATCCGGCTGAGCTGCCGAGAGGCTTTTTCGACGAGGTCGGCGCGCTCGACCTCGGACGTGCAATGTTCCAGCTGCTGCACGAAGGTCGAAGCCAGCGACAACGGCACCCGAACCTGCGTCGCGGCCTCGGCCAGCGACACCCGCAACGCCTGAAAGTCCCGCCGCCACTCCAGCTCGTCGAGCCGTTCGATCACCACAACGACGTGATCGTACTCTTCCGACAAGGTGAAGCTCGACAGCAATACGGAGGTCTTGCCGCCGCGGGTCCCGTTCACCACGGCCGCGACGCGTGTGCCGCCGGGCGGCTTCAGCTGCTCGAAAGCCTCCGGCGCGAGAAATTCGGCGATATTGTCGGTGTTCGACACCGAGTCCCGCTCGAACATCGAACGCGCCTCGGCGCTGCAGGCCAGAATTCGCCCGGTCAGCTCGATCAGCACGGCGCCCTGCGGGAACCGCTCGAACACCTGCACCAAGACCAGGCGCTGAAACAAAAGCTCGATGGTCGGCAGCATCTGGTCGACGATATTGCGGATCAGTTCGACTTCCGGGCTGGTGAAGGCGTGGGTGCGGCCGTCCTCGAGATTCAGCATCCACAGCACGCTGCCGCGAATCACCAGCGGGACGCACAATTCCGACTTTGTCCGATAGGGTTCGACCGACGTGAAGGCCTTGGCTTCGTCGCTGCCGTCGTCCGGATCGTTGAGAAGCGCATAGGCCTTTCGTGCGTAAGCGAGCCCCAAGATGCCTTGATCGAGCGGCCAGCGAAAATCGTCCGGCACATCGAACTTGCTGTCGGGGCTCGCGCTTTGCGCCAGCATGGTAAAATGGCCGCGGATGGCGTTGACCTTGAAGATCGAGGCGTATTGGTAGCCGAAGAACGAGACCAGACCCGTGACCACGGTCTTGGCCAGTTGCTGGCGGTCGGTCGATCGCGAAATGTCCTGGATCAGTTCCATCACGAACGCGCGTTCGTCGCGTTCATAGCCATTGAATACGGCGCCGAGCACCTGATGCACGGCGAGCCGGCGAAGGTCGTCTTCCGTTTCGTCGTTGTAGATGCCACGCTGCTTCGACAGCAGGTTCAACGCCCCGATGAGCCTGCCGTCTTTGCGCACCGCGACGCCGACGAAGCTTCGTATCTGCTGATTGAGGACGCGTTGCGTGTCGGGGTGCTGGCTCACCTTCAGGCCAACCTCGCTCTCGGCAAGATACTCGGCGATGTCGTCGAGCCAGGTGTGCGGGCGGTCCCACCAGTTGCGAAACGCCTCCGGGATTGGAAACCAGCGCGCGAAGCTGGTGTCGGTTTCCTTCGGGTAACAGCAGATCGGCCGTGAATACGTGTTGCCCGGGGTATAGATTCGGAGCTCGGCGCGGTCGAAGGGAACGAAACGCTCGACCACCGCCATGATCTTGTCGAACAGCACCGCGTAGTTCTGCTCGGTTGCGACCAATTCGGCAATCTGCTTTCGGCCGAGTTGGTGATCGATCCGCTCCAGCGTCACCAGCTTTCCGACCACGGCGCCCGTGGTGTCGAATGACGGCACGCTCGTGACCAGTACGGTGAACGACACTCCGGGGCGCGGCTGCATGACGATACGTCGCTTGTATGCCGAAGCCTCGCCCGGCACGGGGGTATCGCCGCCCGCGAAATCCGAGACGTTCTTTCCGACGACGCCGGCGAGTTCCTGCCCGAGGAATTCGAGAGCCTTGTGGTTGGCGTAGAGGATCTTCTGACTGGCATCGATTCTCAGCATGCCGAGCGGAGCGGCTTCCATCGCCCGGCGCTCCGCATCGACCAGTTTCGATAGATCCACCAGCAGCGCATAACCGTTGCCGTCGACGCCGGGATGGATCCGGCCGAACTCCGCCAGAACCGGCCGATGCCCATGCGGGGTTTTCAGTTCCAACTCTCGCAGCTCGCGTGGTCCGGGATTGAACATCAATCTGCTGACATCGTCGGCCATTGCGCCGAACAACGTTGCAAGCTGACGTCCCAAACAATCGGGGACGGCGGCAAGCATCTTGGCGTTGCCGTAAATGATAGTGCCGTTGCGGTCGAATTCGCAGAAGGCATGCAAGGTGTTTTCGATGAAGCGTTCGTGGGAAACCGACGTTCGCAGCAGGCACTGAGCCACGGCGTCGTCCAATCGCTTCCAGCCATCGAGCACGCGGTCCGAAGCCGTCGCGCCGGAGGTCAGTCGATGCTTCAACTCACCGGCATCGCGGATCAGATCGGCGATGGCGTAGCTGCTGAACTGCAGACGTGACACCAGCGAGCCGACGGCGGCCTCCGGCTTGTCGCCGCTGACGACTTTCTGCAGAAGCCCCAAGGCATCGGAGCCCGCGGCGGCTTCATTGTCGTTATCAATTCCGCGCGGGCTGACTTTTCCGGATCGGTTTGCCATTTGCGACGCTCCCCTGACTGAGGATCGGTTGCGAACGCCCTTCACGTCTGTCGCGCTGGTTGTGGAAAGGTTCACCCACTATCTCAGAGAGGTGTTTTGGCGCGGGGTGCTCGCGATGCCGCGTTGCACCATGCGAACTGGCAGATCGTCGAGCTTTGCACTCGCTCGCAGCCAGCCCTCTCGCGCCGCCCCGTCCGCTTAGTCCTGCGCCGCGATGGTCTTGGCGAACCGCACCCGGCAGATCGCGAGCGTGGTCAGGCCGATCGCCGCCATCGCTACAAGCTGGAACCAGACCAGCTCGATTCCGGCGCCGCGGTAAAGCACCGCCTGCGCGAAGGCGACGAACTGCGCGTTCGGCGTGAACTGCATGACGAATTGCAGCCAGGCCGGCATGGTTTCCAGCGGCGTGGTGCTGCCGGACAACAGATACAGCATGACGATCACCGGCAGCGCCAGCAGGCCGAATTGCGGCATGGTGCGCGCATAGGTCGCCAGCAGCAGGCCGAGCGCGGTGACGGAAAACATGAACAGCACCACGCCGAAGGTGAACAGCGGCAGCGAGCCCGCGATCGGCACGCCGAGGATGCCGCGCACCACGGTCTGCAGCGACACCAGCGCCGCGCCGACGATCACCGCGCCGTTGGCGATGATCTTCGCCAGCATGATCTCCAGCGGCGTCACCGGCATCACCAACAGATGCTCGATGGTGCCGCGCTCGCGCTCGCGGATCAGCGCGGTGCCGGTCAGGATAATCGACAGGATCGCGATGTTGTTGATCACCTGCATCACCGAGGTGAACCACATCGAATTGAGGTTGGGATTGAATTTGGCGCGCACCACCACGTCGACCGGCGGTTTGCTGCTGCCGGAATCCTTGCGCAGATAGCTCGCGGTCTCGCGCAGCACGATGCTCTGGATGTCGACCGCGCCGTTGCCGGCGATCGCCATCGCGGTGGCGTCGACGTTGATCTGCACCGTGGGCGACTTGCCGGACAACGCGTCGGATTCGAACTGCGGCGGGATCTCGACCACGAAGACGTAGCGGCCGGCGTCCATCGCCTGGTCGATCTCGGCCGGGCTGATGGCGTCCGCCGTCCTGAACAATGGCGGCAGCAGCGCGGCGCTGATCCGCCGCGACAGTTCGGAATGATCCTCGTCGACGACGGCGACCCGCGCCGCTTCGACCTCGAACTTCGCGCCGGTCGCGATGGTGTAGACCGCGAAGCTGAACACGTAGAAGATGAAGGCGAGCAGGATCGGATCGGCCCACAGGCTGCGCAGCTCCTTGCCGGTGAGACGCCCGATATGCCGCAGCATCGATCGCATGCTCAGGCCTCCTGCTTGCGCAGCGCGAGGATCGCGCAAGCCAGATAAGCCACGCCGAAACCGAACAGCACGGCGAGGTTCGGCGCCAGCGTTGCAAGGCTGAGGCCCTTGGTGAAGGCGCCGATGCTGATCTCCTGAAACCAGCCGCAGGGGAACGCCAGGCCGAAGATCCGGCCGAGTTGCGACAGCGACGACACCGGCACCAGCAGCCCGGAGAAGTTGACCGCCGGAATGATCGACACCACCGCGACGACGAAGATCGCCGATACCTGTGTGCGCAGGAACGACGAGAACAGGATGCCCATCGCGGTGGTGGCGAACACGTAGAGCAGCGCGCCGCCGATCAGCCCGACCGCCGAGCCCCGCACCGGCAGGCCGAACAGCAGCTGCGCGCCGGCGAGCAGCAGGCCGAAGCTGAAGAACGACAACAGCGCGTAGGGCACCTGCTTGCCGAGCAGGAATTCCGCCGCGGTGACCGGGGTCGAGCGGAAATTGGCGATCGAGCCGACTTCCTTCTCGCGCACCACGCCGACCGCGGTCAGCATCGCCGGGATCAGCATCAGGATCAGCATGATCACGCCGGGGATGATCGAGTAGACGCTCTGGAACGCCTGATTGTAGCGAAACCGGGTCTCGATCTGGATCGGCGCGGGCTGCGACGCGAGGCTGTGCCGCCGATATTGCTCGGCGAGATAGCTCTGCGTCAGGCCGGTGACGTAGGAGCGGATGGTTTCGGCGCGGAACGGCATCGCGCCGTCGATCCATATCGCGATCTCGGGCGTCTTGCCGGCTTCGAGGTCGCGACCGAAATCGTGCGGGATCTCGATGGTGAGCTTGAGTTCGCCGGAAGCCAGCCGGCGGTCGCCATCGGCCGTGGAGACGATGTCGCGGGCCTGGCGGAAATAGCGCGAGCCGGAAAAGCTTTCGAGGAATTCGCGGCTCTCCAGCGAATTGTCCTGGTCGTACACCGCGTAGGTCAGGTTCTCGACGTCGAACGAAATGCCGTAGCCGAAGGTCAGCATCAGCACCAATGGGCCGAGCAGCGCGAAGGCGAGCCGCAGCCGGTCGCGCAGGATCTCCATGGCCTCGCGCCGCGCATAGGCCCACAGCCGCGCCGGATCGAACCGGCGTCGCGTCGCGCCGCTCGCCGTGGTCGGGCGCGGCGCCGCGAAGCCCGTCGGCTCGGCGGCGGCCGGCGGTTCGGCGCTGGCCTCTTCGAGATAGCCGATGAAGGTCTGTTCGAGATCGGCTGCGTGGCGGCGGGCGACCAGGTCTTGCGGCGCGCCGATCGCCAGCACCTTGCCGGCATGCATCAGCGAGATGCGGTCGCAGCGCTCCGCCTCGTTCATGAAATGCGTGGAGATGAAGATGGTGACGCCGTCCTCGCGCGACAGCCGGATCAGCATCCGCCAGAACGAATCCCGCGCCACCGGATCGACGCCGGAGGTCGGCTCGTCGAGGATCAGCACCTCGGGGCGATGGATCACCGCGACCGCGAGTTGCAGCCGCTGGCGCAGGCCGAGCGGCAGGCTGTCAGGGCGGGCGTCCGCCGCCTCGCCGAGGTCGAAGCGCTCCAGCATCTCGGCGACCCGGCCGGGGATCTCGGCGCTCGGCAGTTCGAACAATTGCGCGTGCAGCAACAGGTTCTGCCGCACCGTCAATTCGGCATAGAGCGAGAAGCTCTGCGACATGTAGCCGACCCGCCGCCGCGTCGCCATGTCGGAGGCGTCGAGCCTTTCGCCGAACAGCCGCGCTTCGCCCTCGCTCGGCGTCAACAGCCCGGTCAGCATCTTCATGGTGGTGGATTTGCCGCAGCCGTTGGAGCCGAGGAAGCCGAAGATCTCGCCACGCCGGATCTGGAAGCTGACGTGATCGACCGCGGTGAAATCGCCGAACCGGCAAGTCAGGTTCTCGGCCTCGATCGCATAGCCGTCGCCGCCATCCGGCAGCGGCGGCAACACCACCGGCGTGTGGTCGGCGCGCGCCTCCGGCGGCAACAGCGCGATGAAGACCGCATCGAGCGTCGACTGCTGCGTCTGCGCGCGCAGCTCTGCCGGCGAACCGGAGCCGATCAGCTTGCCGTCGTTGAGTACGGCGAGCCAGTCGAAGCGGTCGGCCTCCTCCATATAGGCGGTGGCGACGACGACGCTCATCTGCGGACGGCGGGCCCGGATCCGGTCGATCAGTTCCCAGAACTGGCGGCGCGACAACGGATCGACGCCGGTGGTCGGCTCGTCGAGGATCAGCAGATCGGGATCGTGGATCAGCGCGCAGCACAGCGACAGCTTCTGCTTCATGCCGCCCGACAGCTTGCCGGCCGGGCGCTCGGCGAATGGCGACAGCCCGGTCGCGCGCAACAGGTCCGCGATGCGGGCGTTGCGTTCGGCGGCGCCCTGGCCGAACAGCCGGCCGAAGAAGTCGAGATTTTCGAACACCGACAGCGTCGGGTAGAGATTGCGGCCGAGCCCCTGCGGCATGTAGGCGATCCGCGCCGCGCAGGCGGCGCGATGCCGCGGATCGCGCATGTCGCCGCCGAGCGCTGCGACCTCGCCGGTCTGCATCCGCCGGACGCCTGCGATCAGCGCCAGCAGCGTCGACTTGCCGACGCCGTCCGGCCCGATCAGCCCGACCATCCGGCCGGCAGGAAGGCTCAGCGTGACGTCGTCGAGCGCGTGCGTCGCGCCGTAGACATGAGTCACATGCGTCAGTTCGGCGGCGCAGCCGGTCATTGCGGCAGCTTCACCGTCAGCTTGTCGGGCCAGGCTTTGTCGGTTGCGGTCCGCAAGTAAGCCATGCCGCGCACCCCGGTCTTCACTTCGCGCTCGTATTTGCGCAACAGGTCGGGCGGCAGCGTCAGCTTGACGCGGAACATCAGTTTCTCGCGCTCTTCCTTGGTCTCCACCGCCTTCGGCGTGAACTGCGCGTCGCTGGCGACGAACGAGACCTTCGCCGGCACGACGTATTGCGCAATGGCGTCGATGATCAGCCGCGCGTCGTCGCCATAGGCGAGATGCGCCGCGACGTTGGCGGGCACGAACACCGTCATGTAGACGTCGGTGAGATCGACCAGCGTCAGCACCCGGGCGCCGGCGCCGAGCACCTCGCCGGCCTGCGCCAGCTTGTATTGAATGCGGCCGCGGCGCGGCGCCTTCAGCTCCATGTCGGCGAGCACGGTCTTGATCCGCGCGACCTCGGCACGGGCGGCATCGATCGCGGCAGCGGCGTCGTTCAGGCTGGCCTTCGCCGCCAGCAATGCGGCCTCGGTGACGTTCTGTGCGGCGCGGCGCTGGTCGAGGATTTCCGCGGTCGAAAAGCCTTTCTCGAACAGCGCCTCGGCGCGGCCGAGCTGCTGCGCCGCCAGCTTCTGCTCGCTCTCGCGCTGCGCGATCACCGCCTCGGCGACCGCCTTGCTCTGCTCGGCGCGGCGCGCCTGGGCCTGCGCGGCCTGCAGCTGCGCCTGGATGTCGGCGACGTCCATCCGCACCAGCAACTGACCGTTCTCGACCTGGTCGCCTTCCTTGACCAACACCTCGGCGATCCGGCCGGGCAGTTTGGTGGCGATCTCGACCTGTTCGGATTCCAGCCGGCCGTTGGCGCCGACGAAACCATCGGGCAGCCGGTCCGGCCGCAGCTTGCTGATCAGGGCGTCGAGCTTGTCGTTGGCGAAGCTGGGGCCGGGCATCGCGGCAAGCCCGACGCCGACGCAGAGGGCGGTGACAACTAACAACCGGCTGCGCCGGCGCATCGCGTAGCAAAAGGTCGTCATCGTCCGACACCGCTTCCGTTGCTGATGGCCCGTCCCGCCTGCCGCTTCCCTTCCTATTGGCTTGTTTGATGTATTGCGCTTGACAGCGATCAAAGTCGGTGGCTGATTTGAACACCAATGTTCAAATGAGATCAAGGTTGTTTATTCGGCAATGGCGAGTCTCGCCCAACGACAGATCTATCGGGCGGCGATGCAGTTGTTCGCCGAGCGCGGGCTGACCCAGATCAGCGTCACCGATCTGGCGCAGGCGGCCGGTGTCGCTCGCGGCACCATCTACAACAATCTCGACGATCTGACCGGGCTGTTCGACCTGGTGGCAACGCATCTGGCGGCTGAGCTGAACGGGAAGATCATCCGGGCGCTGCAGGGCTGCGACGATCCTATCCTGCGGCTGGCCAATGGGATGCGGCTGTTGATCCGCCATGCCCATGTCGAGCCGCAGCTCGGCCGCTTCATCTGCCGGTTCGGTCTCAGTTCGGCGACCTTGCGGGTGATCTGGACCGGACAACCGCTCGCCGACCTGCGGGCCGGTTTGGCCGCCGGCCGCTACGGCTTCGGCGAATCGCAATTGCCGTCGGCGGTGAATTTCATCTCCGGGGCGACGCTGGGCGCGATGGTAATCACGCTCGACGGCGCCCAGACCTGGTCGGAGGCCGCCGCGGAAACCGTCGAGTGGGTCCTGATCGCGCTCGGCGTCGGCAAAGCCGAAGCCCGTGCGCTTTCGACCGGCGATCTGCCGCCGTTGCCGGAGTGAGGCGCAGGTACGGAAGCCTACGCTCGCTTCTCGTCTTTCAACGGCGCGACAATCGTGTCACCTTAAGGAACCGCGCCGGTCGAGGAACATTGGCCCGCAACGTCCATCGTCTCGCGTCGCGAGCCTCAAGGACACTTTCAGACCGCGTCTCTTGATTGAACGAGGGGCCTCATGACCGATCTTCTGCAGCGACGCATCGACCGCCGAACCACCGAACTGTGGGAGGTGCGCTCCCGTCGCCAAGGCAACAGGGCCGACTACCGGGCCCAGGCCGAACGCGAGGTGCGGGACGAAGCCGACGCGCGTGCGACGTCGAATATCGCCGAGCCGTTCAAACCGATGAGGTGGGTGGCAGCGCGGATCGCGGGGCTTTTCGGCAAGTCGCCAGGCAAGCCGTAGCGCGCAGCTGTCCCCGCGGGCGTCATGAAGACACCCGCATCTGTGTTGGAACCATTGCCGCAAGCCGCGGTTTCAAAACGATGATGGATGATAGTAGCGTTACACTTCACGGCTCGCGGATTGCAGCGGAACGCCTGCCGACCCGCGGTCCTATTGGCATCAGAGACTTCGGAGCGAGGGGACGCGGCATCGTCGCGCTTGCGGATATTCCAGCCGGGCAATTGATCGAACGCTCCCCGGTGCTGGTGATTCCCTCCGCCGAGCGTCCGATCGTCGACGGCACGATCGTCTTCACCTACGTGTTCATGTGGGAGCACGGCACCACCGAAGAAGACCTCTATCAGCACCGCGGCCGCGCCGCGATCGCGCTCGGTCACACCAGCCTGCTCAGCCACTCCTATCAGCCGAACTGCAGCTTCATCCGCAATATCGACGAGCTGACGATCGATATTCTGGCGTCGCGCGCGATCAAGGCCGGCGAAGAACTGACCATCGATTACCAGATGACGCTGTGGTTCGATCCGCAGCCGATCTGAGGCCGGTGCACTCTCACGGCATCACCGCAGTGTCTGACCGAAACAGCAGCGAGCAAAATCAGGCATTTTTGTCATTGCGAGCCGAGGGCGGCGCGCAGCGCCGCCCGAACAGCGACGCAATCCAGGGGCCTCGCGCGTAGCCCGGGATTGCTTCGTCGCAAGAGCTCCTCGCAATGACGCGTTCAATGCCCGATTTCATTGATCGCTTTTTGAGTCAGGCTCTCAGGATTTTGGGCCACCCGGACCGGCGCTTCGTCGAGCAGCCCGAGGCGCGCCACCTCGGCGTATTGCGTGCGCAACACGCGGTCGCCGATGTCATAGCGATAGCGCAGGTTGGGCACGATCACCCGCCCGGCGAGCGCCAGCGCGCCGCTCTGGGCCTCCGCGATGGTCGCGCCGACGCCGGTCGCCACCATGGTCCAACCATAGATCCCCGAGGTCACCAGTTGCCCGCCGGCGAGCCCGACTTCGCCGTAATAAAGCCGCTCCTGCTCGTCGGCGCTGAGCGCGCCGTCGAAGCACACCGGCAATCCGACGACCTCGTCGATCACGCTGCGATCATAAGGAAACGGCGGTGTGGTCAATACGATCGCGACCGAGAACCCCGGCCGCATGGTGACCCGGCCGCGCCGCGTCACCATCGCCGAGAACAGCTCCGCCCAGCCGGTTTGCTGCAGCGGGCTGAGCACCGCAAAGCCGGGGTAGCCGAACCGGCAGGTGAACTCCAAGGGCCAGATGCCCTCTTCGTTGACGATGGTGTTGAGGTTGATATAGCCGCAATAGCCGCCCTGACGCAGCATCGGCGCCATCCGGGCCAGGGTGCGCGCGAAGAAGGCGTCGGAGCGGTCAAAGGTCGCGACCGTGCCCATCTCGCCGGTCAGTTCGCCGATGTCGCCGGCGAAGAAGCGCTTGTGCTCCCAGTCGAGGCAGGCGCGGCCGACAAAGCGCTCGCCGTCGAAGTAAGCGCCGACCCCCATCTCGACGCCGTCGACGTGGCTCATCAGGATGAAGCTCGCGGTCGGGTCATCGAGCAGGCTGCCTCGGGCCCGCAGCATCGCGCGGATATCGGCGCCGTCGGGCAACCGGCCGACATAATTCTCGTTCGATCCGAAGCCGGTGCCGTTGAATTTCAGCACGTAGCGGCCGGGGTTGCGATCGAGGAAGTTCTCCGCCGCGGCGACATCGCTGAACTGACTGACCCGGCAGGTCTGCAGGCCGATCCCGGCCAGCACGCTTTGGGCGTAGGCGCGGTCGTTTTCCAGCCGATCGCCATAGGCGCTGCCGCCGATCACGTTGAAGCCGTCGCGGCGCAATCGATCCTGCAGATGGCCGCGGGATTCCGCGACGTTCTCGAACAGGATGATGCCGTCGTCGCCGGCGCCGCGTACCCAGTCGAGCTCATTCTCCCAGTTTGAGGTTTGCTCGACCAGCCCGGCCATCGTGCCCTGCGCCATCGGGTCGGCGATGGCGACGCGGACCTCATGGCCGTCTCCCAGCAGTCGTTGATACAATGCGCCGAGGTCGCAAGTATCTCCGATGCCGAGGAAGCGCATCAGAGGCCCAATTCGCTTCGATAACGGCGGAAGCAGGCGGCGCCGCAGCTGAGCCGCATCAACGCGCCTTCGGCGATCGCGGTGGCGATCCGCCGATCGGACTCCACCAGCGGCCGGATCGCCTCGGCATTCCAAGCCAGCGAATGCTTGACGTCGAGGATGGCATGCAGCGCGAAGTAGTGCCGGTTGCGCGCCCGCACGCCGAGGCGCTTAAGGCCCGCCGAGGTCGCCGCCGAGCGGCCGGGCGCGGTCATCTCGATCACGCCCAAGGCGCCGACCGACTGATACGCATAGCGGCGGTTGGCGGCGAGCCCGGCCATGGTGTTGCCGAGCGTCAGCGCTTCGGTCACGGTGCCCTCGACGCTGGGCCTGAGTTCGAGAAACTCCGCCAGCGATTCCAGCAGCGGGCCGTGCATCGCCTTCGGATTGCCGCGGCCCATTTCGTCCCAGTAGTTGCGCGCCAGTTCGAGTTTCGGCCGCACCGGCAATTTCACCTGGGTCAGCGCGGTGAGATCGTCGAAGCCGGCTTCGCCCGCGACCTCCTGGGTGAGAAACCACTTCATCTCCTGCATCGAGGCGCGATGCTGCAGCCAGTCGAACAACGGGTCGCCTTGTCCCGGGCCGCTATGCTTGAGCTGTTCAAACCAGGCGATGAAGCCGTCGGGATCGGTCGGCGCGGCGGCGGCCTGCTCGGCCACCGCGGCGCGGGCGCGCTCCAAAAACTCGCCTTCTTCGAGGCTGAGTTCGGCGATGGTGGCGACATGCTTCTGCCAGCCGGGCTGCGGCAGCGTCGGGCTGAGGCGCAGGTTGTTCAAGTCGCACAGCCGTAATTGCAGCTCGCGCCCGGGATCGGTGACTTGCTGTGTCTGTACGCGATCCAACATTATCGTCCTCCAGGCCGCTGAGCGGTCAATACAACGGCCGCGATGCGATCCGCTTTGCTATAGGCGTCGGTTTCCAATTCTTCTCCGAACACGTCGGGATCGAGCTCGTCGTAGCTCCAGGCCAGATCGGAGGGCGCCAGCACCTCGGCGATCGCGTCCCTCAGCGGATCGGCGCCCTGCACGATGGCGGCGCCGGTGTAGAGCAGCAGCGAGCCGCCCGGCGCCAAACGCGAGATCGCGCAGCGGGCTATAGCGAGCGACAGCGAACCGCCGAACTCACCGCCGCCGTGGCGATAGGTGCGGCCGAGCGCGTCGTTGAGATACGGCGGATTGGCGATGATGAGGTCGAACGTGCCGTCGACGTCATCGAGCAGATTGCTCTTGCGCGTCGCAATGTTGTTAAGACCCGCGAAACCGACATTGGTGCGGGCGTAGTCCAGCGCCCGATCGTTGATATCGACCAACACCACGTCTCGGCAGTCGGCATTTCGCGCCAAGACGATTCCGCCGACGCCGGAGCCAGCCCCGATATCGACGGCGCGTTCGATCGGCCCGCCGCGGCTTTGCAGATGGTCGCGGACAACGCGCGCGAAGCGATAAGTATCCGGGCCGAAGAACACGGAATCGGCATCGACGGTGGGAAACCCGGAATGCAGGAACAGATCGCCCTGCAGGCTGGACACCCGCACCCGGCTTTTCCAAAGCAGACCCTCGGCGGCCAGCAGGCCGGCCGCGTGAAGCGCGTCGAACAGCGCGCCGGGCAACAGAGAAGCTTCGAACGGCTTGTTCCAGCCGAACACGTCGCGCAGATCACGAGCGATGTCCGACCGCCGCAACACGCGCTGATGCGACGACGGCGTGATCGTCGTGAACGCGTAGCCATGCCGGCTGAGATGGGCCAGCAACGCGCCCTCCACCTGCTGTGGGGCGTCGATCTCGAACGTGTGCTGAGAACTCGAAAAAGCCATGACCGCCTAACCCAGGCCGACATCATAGGTTCCTCGCGAAAGGCAGCCTCGCGGCGTTGGATAACGGCGATCGGGAGTTTCTTGCGCCGCAGCAGCGCCGCGGCGGATCAGACCGGATCAGGCTTCGCCGTCAACCGCTGCTCTGCACGGTAACGGCTCACACCGGCGCGATGGCCGGCGCCTCCCAGCGCTGCGGTCCGAGGCTGCTTCGCATCGTCAGCCGGCCGAGTTCGAGGGTCCTGAAGGCGTCCGGGCGCAGCCGCTCCGCCGGCTCGCAGACCAGCACCCAGCCGTTGTCCTCGATCTGCATCACCGCCTCGATATCCTCATCCCAACTGCACAGCACCAGTTCCAGCTTGGAGAAGCCGCCGCAGTCCGCCGCGAAGGCCTCGGCGATGGCCTCTACCGCGCCGGGCAGCTGCGCCGCGTCGCGGCCGAGCACGTGGCGCAGCGCGACGGTGATCGCGCCGCGCGCGCCGTCGATACCCTTCATGATCAAATGCGGCTCCGGCGCCTGCGGGCGGCCGAACCGGCGGGCGGCGAGCAGATGGCGGGTCGGGAGCTGGTCGCGGCCGCGCGCGAACCCGCCGCGGTCGATCGTAATCGTCGAGCTGTCGCGCAGCGCCGGGTCGCTCTGGCAGTAATCCTCCGGCAGCCACGCGACTTCGATCTCGCGCTGCGCCGCGGTGAGGATCAGCGCCTGATCGAGCAGGAAGGCCTCGGGAAGATCGGGATAGCCGAGGGCGAGGTCGCGCCAAGCCTGCAGCAAGGCGCGGGCCGGTGCGGTCGGACGAAAGAACAGCGCGGCCGGGTCGATGTCGCCGCCGCGACGCCGATGCAGCGCGACGTCGCAGCCCAGCGATTGCGGCAACACCGGATGGCGGCGGATCTCGGCAGCCGGATCGAGCCAGAACACCGGCCGCTGCGCAGTCTCCAATTGCCGCAAGATGAAGTCGATCTTCGCGGTGCCGCGCGAGCGATGCTCGTCGGGCAACCGCTCGATCACGCAGTCCAGCCCGCTGAGGTCGACGTAGCTGCGGAAGCGCATCAGCTGCGGCTCGGCGATGCTGCCGCTGCGATACGACGACAGAAACAACGTCCCGGCCTTGCTGTACATCCCGGTCCGAACCGACAGCGGCGCGACGCCGCCCCACCAGAGCTGATGCGGCGCGGCGGCGGCTTCGGCGCCGATCGTGCCGTGGATCACCAGTTTGGATTTCAACGTGTCGAACGCCGGGTGCTCGCCGAACGGCAGGATGACGATCGCATCCTGGTCGAGCGAGCCGACCAGCGTCGCGAGCCGCGCGGGAGAGGCGGGGTCGAGTACGATCACCGCGACGCCCGGCGCCGCCGCGCTGCAGCCGTCCCACACAACGGCGTCGCGATATTGCGCGACGAGCGCGGCGACGCGCTGGCGCTGCGCGTGACCCAGCGTCGGCGACGCAAGGCGAGGGGCAATCTGGATCTCGTCGGCGACGTTCATGCGGCTGCGACCTATCGGACTGATCATGCTGATACGGTCGCCGCGCCGAATTCAGGCGGCCGCAATCTCGCGCCAACTACATGTCGCGATATTTCAACGGCGGTCGCGATGGTTCGGAACGTGTCGGGATGTTGCCGAGCCCTCATTCCGCGCAGAGCAGCCGTCGCAAATACGCGCGTAGCAGCGGTTTCGCGCCGTCAACAGCAGCGGCGCATGGTCTCACGCTTCGTAAAAACCGATAGCATCGGAGGGTGATTCGGAAATTCTTGCCGGGTGGAGTGCGCGTGATGATCACGCCGTCGCAATCATCGAGCGGACAGTGCGGCAAGCGCGGGATGTCGCGGGATCGCCGCGCTGACAGGGCGTTTTGTCGATTCCGCGCGGGCGGGTGCGCGCGCTTGCGGCGATCGATGCGCCGCGCGCGGACGCTCGCGCGCAGCCGCAAAGCGCCCGCCGAAGGCCGGCAAAATTTGCCGCCAGACCGGCAGTTTTTGCCCGTAAGTCACTGTAAAATAATCGAAAAATCTCCGCCAGGTTTTTCCCGGCCGCGCGTTCAACACTTCGAAGCCGCTCGAACCACGCGTTCGTCGGCGCAGCGGGTCGGGAGATAGTGATGGCGGTCGCGCTCGATATCAGGGCTTCGGTTGAAGTCGCGCCGGCGGTGATTGCGACGTCGACGACGGTCGCAACGGCGCCGCTCCTCGGTTGCGAGCAGGACGCGCCGCAGCCTGTGTTGGACGAGGACGAACAGCTTCTCAACCGGCTCGCCGAAAACGACGAGGCCGCGTTCCGGCTGCTGGTCGAGCGCCACATCGATCGCGCGTTCGGCGTGGCGCTTCGCATCGTCGGCAATCGCGCCGACGCCGAGGACGTGGTGCAGGACACCATGCTCAAGGTGTGGACGCATCGCGGGCAATGGCAGCATGGCCGCGCCAAATTCTCGACCTGGCTGTATCGCGTCGTCACCAACCGCTGCATCGATCTGCACCGCCAGCCGCGCACCGACAATGTTGACGCGGTGCCGGAGCCCGCGGATGCCCGGCCGGACGTCGTCAGCACCATGCAGCGCGACGAGGTCACGCATCTATTGGAAGACGCGATGCGGCGGCTGCCCGAGCAGCAGCGCATCGCGGTGATTTTCTCCTATCACGAGAACATGAGCAACGGCGAGATCGCCGAGGTGATGGAGACCACGGTGGCGGCGGTGGAGTCGCTGCTGAAGCGCGGTCGTCAGCAGCTGCGCGAGTTGCTGCGCCGGCACGAGCGCGATATCCGTCACGTGTTTACCGACTGCTAACCACGTCACCGCGCCGCGCAGTAATAGCCCGCCTGATTTCGACCGGCCGATCCGTTCTACGCAGCGGACGGGGGCTGGCCTGCGTCCGGGATTCCGCCCCCGCGGCCGACGTCGCCGCATCATCCGAAGGAGCAAGCATATGCCCGTCATTTCCACCAACACCGCAGCCAACACCGCGGTTCGCTATCTGAACGTCAACTCGGCGCAGGAGTCGAGTTCGTTGGCGAAACTGTCCAGCGGATCGAAGATCAACAAGGCTTCCGACGACGCCGCCGGGCTCGCGATCTCGACGCGCATTTCGTCCGACATCACCACGCTGCAGCAGGCCGCGACCAACGCCTCGCAGGCGAGCTCGATCCTGCAGACCGCCGACGGCGGCGCTTCGAACATCAGCGACATCCTGGCGCGCATGAAATCGCTGGCGACGCAGTCGTCGTCCGGCACCGTGACCGACGACAGCCGCGCCTATATCGACTCGGAATTCACCCAGTTGGTCGAAGAAATCGACAGCATCGCCAGCGGCACCCGCTACAGCAGCACCAGCCTGCTGAACGGCGACTTCACCGATACCAAGATCATGGTCGGCACCGATTCGACCGACACCATTACGATGTCGCTGGCGAACCTGACCTCGACCAGTCTCGGCTTCTCGGCGACCTCGACGATCGGCACCCAGGCCGATGCGACCACCATGCTGACGACGATCGACGCGGCGATCGACACCGTCTCCGGCGCCCGCGCCGACATCGGCGCGCTGGAATCCCGGTTCAACTTCAGCGCCGATTCGATCTCCACCCAGACCGAAAATCTCGAAGCCGCCAACTCGGCGATCACCGACGTCGACATCGCCTCCGAACAGGCCAAACTGTCGGCCTCCGAGGTCAAGGTGCAGGCCGCGGTGTCGGCGGAATCCGCGGCCAACCAGATGCCGCAGTATCTCTTGAAGCTGCTCGGCTAAACGCGCGTTGCCTGGATTGGCGGTGGGCCGGACCGAGCGCCGGCCCACCGCCCCGTGACCGGAGCACCTCATGACGTCCGTCAGCAGCACCAGCAGCAGTACCGCAACGACCGCCAGCACCAGCGCCGCCAGCACCAGCAGCTCGGCGAACGTCACCACCACGGGAACGACGAATTCCACCAGCATCAACTGGGATACGTTGATCGAGTCGCAGGTCGCCGCCAAGACCGCGCAGGCCACCAGCATCGAAACCAAGATCACCGCCAACCAAACCAAGATTGCGGCCTACGAAGACCTGCAATCGCTGCTCGACGACATAGCCACCAGCGCCAAGTCGCTCAGCAGTTCGATCATCAATTCACTGTCGGGCAGCGCGTTCGCGGTCCGCGCCGCCACCATCAGCTCGACCGGCGACGTCAGCGCCAGCTCGGCGCTGTCGATGTCGATCAGCGACGCCGCCGCGACCGGCGACCACACGCTGACGATCAGCCAGATCGCGACCGCGCATAGCGTGATCGGAACGACGGTGACCGACAAGACCGCGGAGCTCGGCTACGACGGTACGTTCTCGCTCGGAGTGTCGGGCGGCAGCAGCGTCGATATCGAGGTCAGCAGCGACATGTCGCTCGAGGACCTGGTGTCCTCGATCAATGCCCAGACCAAGACCACCAACGTGCAGGCCTCGATCATCCAGGTGTCCAGCAGCAGTTACGAACTGGTGTTGACCGCCAGCGTCGATAACGCCGATATCGTCACCGCCAACGTCAGTGGCGACGACGTGATGAACGGGCTCGGCGTCACCGACAGCTCGGGCGATTTCGCCGACGTGCTGCAAACCGCGCGGGCCGCGATCTTCACCCTCGACGGCGTCGAACTGACCCGCGACAGCAACGACATCAGCGACGTGCTGACCGGGGTGACGTTCAGCCTGCTGCAAACCACGCCGAGCGGCTCGTCGATCTCCTTCGACGTCGAGACCGACGCCGACTCGATCGTCGATGCGGTCGACGCTCTGGTCACCGCTTACAACTCGTTCCGCGACTACGTCTATAGTCAGCAGACCGTCACCTCGAGCGGGACGGCTGACGAGGATGCGGTGCTGTTCGGCGACTCGACGATGCGGGATATCATGTCGCAGGTGGCCGCCGCGCTGAACAGCTCGATCGGCGGGCTGTCGATCGCAGATCTCGGACTGTCGTTCGACGAGACCAACAATTTGGAATTCGATTCCAGCGTGCTGGAAGCCACGCTCAGCAGCGATCTCGACGGCGTGATCGACCTGTTGGCGACGACGGTGCAGACCTCGTCGAGCAGCCTGTCGGTGATCAACACCAGCAGCTCGCCGCCGGGCTCTTTCACCATCGATCTGGCGGTCGATGCCAGCGGCAATCTGACCTCGGCGTCGGTCGGCGGCGACAGTTCGTTGTTTACGATCAACGGCGACACCATCGTCGGGGCGTCGGGCTCGATCTATGCCGGCATGGCCTTCAACTACCGGGGGTCGACGTCGCAGTCGATCACGGTCACATCGACATCCGGAATCGCGGCGCAGATCTATTCGCTGGCGAAGGATGTCTCCAACACCAGCACCGGCTCGCTGCAGGTTCTGATCACCAATCTGAAAACCCAGGACGACACCTTGCAGCAACGGGCCGATACCATCAATTCCGCGGCCGCCACTTACGAAGCCAATCTGAAGCTCAGATACGCCAACTATCAGTCCGCCATCCAGTCGGCGAATTCGATGCTGGACTATCTGACCGCCCTCCTGAACTCCGACAGTGACTCCTGATGCAATATGCGAGCAATCAACACGCCGCCCAAGCCTATCGCAGCGCCGCGATCGCGGTTCCGCCGCTGCAGGCGGTGGTGATGCTGTACGACGGCGCCATCCTGTTCCTGCGCAAGTCGCTCAGCGCCGCCGAGGAGCGCCGCTTCGAGGACAGCCACGCCGCGATGATCCGCGCCACCGCGATCCTGCGCGGGCTCAGCCACCATCTCGACTACGACCGCGGCGGCGCGGTCGCGGAGCGGCTGCACGGCACCTACAACGCGCTGATCATGGCCTGCCTGCGCTCCTACGGCCGCCCCGACGCCGCGGCGCGGTTCGGCCGGATTATCGCCAGCCTCGGCGAATTGCGCGACGCCTGGGCGTTCGTCGCCGCCGCGGCCCCGGTCCGGACGGCGCAGCGGGCGTAACGGCTCGCGCCCGGCTTGTCGGCGCCGCCCGGGCGGCGCCGCCGCTGTGTCCCGCGATGTCGGCGCGTTACGAAATGTGAAAAGCCGTATCCCGGCACGGCGCCGGCATGCTAGTCTTGGCGAGTCGGCGCCTCGTAAATATACGAGCTACATCAGCGCCATAGCACGCTGGACGAAGCTTCGCATGATCACTGCCGCGGATTTCCAGGATCTGCTCGACCGGCTCGGCGAGGACCTCGAGAGCTGGCCGGTGCCGCAGCGGCAGGCTGCGGCGGAGCTGTTGCGGCAGTCGGGCGAGGCCCGCGCGATGCTCGACCAGGCAGGCCTGCTGCGACGGGCGCTGGCGTCCGAGCCGGTGCGCGCCGGCGCCGCATTGACCGAGCGGATCATGCGGGGGATTCAGCCCGACCCCGCGCCGGCCGCCGAGCCACCGCAGTCGCTGCGCAGCCGCGTCTGAATCGGTCGGGCACCGCCGCCTATCAGGTGCACTTCATTCAGAAGTTAGATGTGGGTCCGTGAAGGCAGAGTCGTAAGCTCCGAGCGTCATTGCGAGGAGCTCTTGCGACGAAGCAATCCAGGGTTGCGCGTGCGGCCTCTCGACTGTTTCGCTCATCGGGCAGTGCTGCGCACCGCCCCCAGCTCGCAATGACGGAATATTCGGCTCTGTCAATCGTGCGTGGGACGTCGATCGCGAAGTTAATCGACGTCGATGCCAGACAAACGTTTCCGCGACGAATTGCGTAGTTCGGTTCCATCTGTGTAGCTGATGGAGCGTCGCATCGACGCGCGCCGCGATGCATCGCGCCGCGCCGCATTTTCATACGCCGTGTTGCGCAGAAACCCTGCCTGAATCCGCGGCGCCGTCCGTTTCACTACAGAACGGCAATCACGTCACCACAGCCAATCGGAACAAGCCGTCCGGCGCTCGCGCGTCCGGGCGCGGCTGGAGCCCGCCATGAGCGTCACCGCAACCACCGCCGCCACCACCACGACCGCAACGACCTCGACGTCGACGTCGACGGCATCGTCCTCGCTGACCTCGAGCGATTTCCTGACGCTGCTCGTCACCGAGCTGCAGAACCAGAACCCGCTCGACCCCACCAGCACCACCGATTTCATGACTCAGCTGACGTCGTATGCGAATTTCGATCAGCAGCAGACGCTGAACAGCAATCTGAGCTCGCTGGCGACGTCGTTCAACAGCCTGCTGACGCTGAACTCTTCCAACTACATCGGCCAGACCGTGACCGCCAAGGCGGACTCCGCGACGCTGGAAGACGGCCAGATCGCGTTCGGCTACTCGCTGAATTCGGCGGCCTCCAAGGTTACGCTGACGGTCGCGGATTCCTCCGGCAACACCGTGTGGACCGGCAGCGGCACCACGACAGCGGGCAAGAACAGCTTCACCTGGGACGGCAAGACCACCGACGGCACGCAGCTCGCCGACGGCGGCGACTACACGCTGTCGGTCAGCGCCACCGATTCCAGCGGCAACTCGGTCTACGGCTACACCACCATCAGCGGAAAGGTGACCGGCGTCGACAGTTCGAGCGGCACCACGATGCTCACCATCGGCGACACCTCGGTGGCCGCGAGCAGCATCGTCGGCGTCACATCCTGATCCAGTTGGAGTAACACCATGAGTCTTTCAGGCGCACTCTCTTCCGCGATCTCCGCACTCAGCGCGCAGAGCTCGGCGATGGCGATGATTTCCGATAACATCGCCAATTCGTCGACCGTCGGCTACAAGACCACCTCGGCGTCGTTTCAGTCGCTGGTCACCAGCGCTTCGAGTGCCACGACCTATTCGTCGGGCGGCGTCACCACGCTGTCGAAATCCAACATTTCCGAACAAGGCCTGCTGACCACCACCACCAGCGCCACCGATATCGGCATTTCCGGCAACGGCTTCTTTCCGGTGACCACGGCGCTGACCGGCGGATCGACGCTGTACACCCGGGCCGGCTCCTTCACCATCGATGACTCCGGCTACCTGGTCAGCAGCGGCGGCGCCTATCTGCTCGGCTGGCGCACCGACGCCGACGGCAACGTGGTCGGCAGCGCCGACAGCAACAACCTCGAGCCGATCAACACCACGGTCGCCACCACCAGCGGCAGCGCCAGCACCGAGACCGACTTCGCCTTGAACCTGCCGTCGGATGCCGCAACCAACGCCACCTTCACCAGCTCGATGTCGGTGTACGATTCGCTCGGCACCGCAAGCTCGATCCAGGTGACTTGGACCAAGACCGGAACCAACACCTGGAGCGCCGCCTTTGGCAATCCGACGCTGTCGTCAGATTCCACCAAGAGCACCGGCACCAGGACGGGGTCGGCCACTATCACCTTCAACGAAGACGGTTCGCTGGCCTCGCAAAGCGCCACCACCATTACGGTCGACTGGACCACCGGCGCCGCCGCCAGCACCATCGCGTTGAATTTTGGAACCGTCGGCGGCACCGACGGCCTCACCCAGAAGGCGTCCGGCGAAACCACGCCCACCATCGATCTCACCTCGATCGAATCCAACGGGCTGGCCTACGGCAAGCTGAGCAGCATCGCGGTCGGCGACGACGGCAAGGTCAACGCCACCTATTCGAACGGCGAGACCATCGCGATCTACAAGATTCCGGTCGCGACCTTCACCGCGCCGGACGAATTGCAGGCGCAGAGCAACGGGCTCTATGCGGCCACCGCGGCCTCCGGAACCGCGGTCGTGCAGGCCTCCGGGACCAACGGCGCCGGCACCATCGAGGGCGGCGAGCTGGAAGCGTCGACCTCCGATACCAATTCGGAGTTCAGTAATATGATCTCGGCGCAGCAGGCCTATTCGGCGGCGTCCCAGGTGATCACCGCGGTGAACAAGATGTACGACACGCTGATGTCGGCGATGCGCTAGGTGCGGCGATGACCGGGCAGGCGGACGACGATTCACTGCTGCTGCGGCTGCGTCGTGTGGCGTCCGCGGTGCGCACGGCCACCCGCCGCGACGACCGCCGCCGGCTGCTGGCGCTGGAAGCCGAGTTGCGAGCAGTGCGCGGCGAGCTTGCGACGCGCTGCCGGCAGATGGTCGAGCGGATGAATGCCGCCGGCGCCCAGCTCGGCGCCATCAATGCGTATGCACGTTGCGCGTCGCTCGGACGCGGATCGTCGCACAGTCGAACCAATGGCAAGGGGAATTGAGATGCTGGACAGGCCATCGCGACAGGCGCCGCAAGTCGGTGGCGCGGGATCGATCGAGGAACTGGTCACGCTGATCGACGCGCTGATCGATGTGGTGCGCGAGGAAAATGCCGCGCTGGCGCTCGGCCTGCCGGCGTCGCAATCACGCCACACCGAACTGAAGACCAGGCTGGCGCGGCATTTCGAGATCTGGGTCGCCGAGGTCGCGGCGCGGCGGCTGCGTCTGCATAGCCCCGACAAGGCGCTGCAGGCGCGCTTCATGAGCCGGATGGAATGCCTGCGGCTGTCGATGGACGAGAACGTGATCCGGCTGCGCGCCGCGATCGAGGCCAGCCAGCGCCGCATCGACGCGGTGATGGCGGCGATCCGCGAACAGATTTCCGACGTCTCGCCCTACAGCGCCAACGGCCGCGTCAGAGGCCGCGCGGCGTCCTGCAGCACCGGCGTGCGGGCGTAGCAACTCGACCTGGCGTGAGGTCATGCCCTAGCCGACAAGTGAGGCCAACGTGTCACTCGACATCGCACGGAGCATCGCCGTCAGCAGCCTGATGAACACGCAGGTGCAGATCAGCGTCACGTCGTCGAACATCTCCAATGCCGACACCACCGGCTATTCGGTCAAGACCGCCAACCAGGCCTCGGTGGCCAATGCCGGCACCGGCGCCGGCACGGTGATCACCGGCATCACCAGCACGGTCGACAAGCTGCTGATGAAATCGCTGATCCAGGCGGACTCCGCGCTTGGCGCCGCCGACACCAGCAATAACTATCTCGACCAGCTGCAGGCATTGCATGGCTCGACCTCCGACGCCGACAGCAGCGGCACCTCGCTTGCCAACACCATCGCCGCGCTGGAGACCGCGATCACCTCGCTGTCGGCGACCTCGAGCAGTGCGGCGCTGCAGGCCAACGCAGTCAGCGCGCTCGACGACGTCGCCACGCAACTGCGCGACACGTCGAGCGGCATCCAGGAGCTGCGCGGCAACGCCGACCAGGCGATCGCCAGCTCGGTCAGCGACGTCAACGATCAGCTGCAGACCATCGCCGACCTCAACGCGCAGATCAAACTCGCGGCGGCGGCGGGTCAGTCAACCGCCGATCTGGAGGACAAGCGCAACACCGCCGCGCAGGAAATCGCCGGCAACATGAACATCAGCTATTTCATTTCGTCCAGCGGCGACATGCAGGTCTACACCGCGTCGGGCCAGGCGCTGGTCGATTCGACCGTGCATGAGTTGAGTTTTACGGCGTCCTCGGCGGTGACGGCGAGTTCGAGCTACAGCGCGACGTCGAGTTCCACCTTGAGCGGGATCACCGTCAACGGCGTTGACGTCACCGCGCAGATCACCTCCGGCGAGATCGGCGCGCTGCTCGAGCTGCGCGACAGCGAACTGCCGGCGGCGCAAGCCCAGCTCGATCAATTGGCGACGCAGCTCGCCGACAGTCTCAACACCGTGTCCAACACCGGCACCTCGCTGCCGCCGCCGTCGAGCCTGACCGGCTCGACCGCGGTGACGGCTGACACCGCGCTGGATGCCAGCGGCACGGTGCGCATCGCGCTGGCGGATCAGAGCGGCAAGCTGGTGTCCTCGACCGATCTCGATTTGTCGAGCTACGCCACGGTCGGCGATCTGGTCACCGCGCTCAACGGCATTTCCGGGCTGTCGGCTTCGATCGACGCCAATGGCCATCTGACGATCGCCAGCACCAGCAGCGCGAACGGCGTCGCCATCAACGAGATGACCAGTTCGGTCGGCGCCGACAGCCAGGGCCTGTCGAACTGGCTCGGGCTGAACGACCTCGTGACCGCGACGGGGGCTTCGGACTTCGCCGTGCGCAGCGATATCCTTTCGAATTCCGGCCTGTTGCAGGTGGCGACGCTGGACTCGTCCGCCAGCCTCACCGCCGGCAGCCAGGTGCTGAGCTCGGGCTCCACCACGGTGGTCAACGCGCTCTATGCGGCGCTCACCGACGACATCAGTTTCGACGCGGTCGGCGGGCTCGGCTCCAGCACCGGATCGTTCGCCGATTATGCCAGCACCATCGTCTCCGCGGTGGCCGCCAAGGCGTCGGCGGCCGAAGACACCTACACCGCCAAGCAGACCGCGCAGTCGACCTTTGCCAGCGCGCTGGCGTCGCAATCCGGCGTCAATCTCGATGAAGAGACCGCGCGGCTCAGTACGCTGCAGAATCAATATTCGGCGGCTTCGCAGCTGATCCAGGCGATCAACGAAATGTTCTCGTCGCTGCTGGACGCCGTGCAAAGCGTCGGTTGATAGGGGGATCGATCATGGCCATGCGCGTCGCCACCTTCGGAATCAGCGAGCAGATGATCGCCGCGGCCTTGCGCACCCAGAGCACCATGGCCGACATGCAGATCCAGGAAGCCTCCGGCGTCACCTCGTCGGATTTCGGCGGCTACGGATCGTCGTCGCAGCAGATCCTCAATCTGCAAGTCTCGGTGACGCGGGCGCAGTCCTATGTCGACGCCGCCACCCAAGCCTCCAGCAAAGTCGAGGTGATGTATTCGGCGATGAGCTCGATCGCCGACGTCATCACCCAGTTCCGATCGGTGCTCACCGCCGCCACCAGCGCGACCACCACCGACGCCACCACCGTCAGCCAGTCGGCCAGCGACATGCTGGCGCAGCTGGCGTCGTTGCTCAACACCCAGTATGGCGGCGACTATGTGTTCGGCGGCGCCCGCACCGACCAAGCGCCGGTCGACACCTCGGCCTATCCGGCGATGACCTCGCCGTCCTCGGCCGACACCAGCTATTATCAGGGTGACGACGAGCTGGCCTCGGTCCGCGTCTCGGAGAGCCAGACCGTCTCCTATGGCGTCACCGCCGACAATTCCGCGTTCGAACAGGCGATGCGGGCGATGAACCTGATCGCCAATGCGACCACGCTGTCGACCGACACCTTGAACGAGGCGCTGGATCTTGCGGAAAGCGCGGTCGACGCGGTCGGCAATGTGCAGAGCAAGATCTCCAACGCGGCGTCGGCGATCGAGCGGGCCTCTGGCTTCCAGACCGAATATCTGACCTATGCGTCGACGCTGGCGAGCGATCTCACCAGCGTCGACGTCGCCGCGGTGACCGCGCAATTGTCGACCTATCAGGCGCAGCTGACGGCGTCCTATGCGGCGATCTCCAAAGTGCAAAGCCTCAATCTGGCGAGCTATTTGAGTTAATTCAAAAAATACCCAGCGACTTCATAGGCATAGTGGGTTCGCAGGCGAGCCGGCCCGGCGTGCCCGACGGGGCTGCGGCGGCGGTTTTCGGCTGCACGCCAGCAATGATTGGCGCTTTGCGCCATCTTGGCTTAAAGGAGGGCACCTCACCCATTCCGTCGGGCCTGCCGGCTGCGCATTTAAAGGCGCGCCGGATCGAGCTGTTCGGTACGGGCTCATTCGACGCCGCGGCGTCGCCGCCAAGCAGGACCACCCATCTCGTGACATTCTTGACCACCAGCCCGCCGCTCGCCCGAGCCCTGGCGGAGCGCAATTACAATGACCCGACGCCGGTGCAGACCGCGGTGCTCGCCGAGCAGGCCGCCGGGCGCGACCTTTTGGTGTCGGCGCAGACCGGATCGGGCAAGACCGTCGCCTATGGGCTGGCGATCGCCAAGAACCTGCTCGGCGACGCCGAACGCTTCGAACAGGCAGCGGCGCCGTTGGCGCTGATCGTGGCGCCGACCCGGGAACTCGCTCTCCAAGTGCACCGCGAACTGGCGTGGCTCTATGCCTACGCCGACGCCCGCGTCGTCTCTTGCGTCGGCGGCATGGACCCGCGGCAGGAGCAACGCGAGCTGGCGCGCGGCGCCCATATCGTGGTCGGCACGCCGGGACGGCTGTGCGACCATCTGCGGCGCGGCCGGCTCGATGTCTCGCAGCTGAAAGCCGTGGTGCTCGACGAAGCCGACGAGATGCTCGATCTCGGCTTTCGTGAGGACATGGAATTCATCCTGAAAACCACGCCGGCAGAGCGCCGCACTTTATTGTTCTCGGCGACGCTGCCGCGCGGCATCGTCGCCTTGGCCAAGCAGTATCAGCAGCAGGCGTTCCGCGTCGAAGTCGCGGGCGGCGAGGGCGGCCACGCCGACATCGAATATCAGGCGATCCGCATCGCGCCCGGCGACGTCGAGCACGCCGTGGTCAACGTGCTGCGCTATCACGAGTCTCCCAGCACCATCGTGTTCTGCAACACCCGCAACGCGGTCAAGCACCTGCAGACCGCGCTGCTGGAGCGCGGCTTCTCGGTGGTGGCGCTGTCCGGCGAATTGACCCAGAACGAACGCACCATGGCGCTGCAGTCGCTGCGCGACGGCCGCGCCAGGGTCTGCGTCGCCACCGACGTCGCGGCGCGCGGTATCGATCTGCCGAATCTGGCGCTGGTGATCCACGCCGATCTGCCGAACGACGCCGAGGTGATGCAGCATCGCTCCGGCCGCACCGGCCGGGCCGGCAAGAAGGGCGTCAGCGTTCTCTTGGTGCCGCCGGCGCGTCGTCGCCGCGCCGAGCTGTTGCTCAATCTGGCCGGCATCGACGCGGTGTGGGGCGTAGCGCCCAGCGCCGACGAGATCCGCAAGCTCGATCAGGAACGCATGTTCCAGGACGCGCTGTTCGCCGAGGAACCCTCGGCCGACGATCTGGTGCTGGCGCAGGCGCTGCTTGCCGAGCGCTCGCCGGAATATATCGCCGCGGCGTTGGCGCGGCTGTATCGCGCCAGGCTGCCGTCGCCGGAAGACATCTTGGATCCGGGCGACCGTGGCGCCCGCGCGCGCGACCCGCGCGCGACGACGCGGGACGCCCGGCCGCGCGCCGAAGACCGCGACTACAGCCCGAAAGCGCGGCCCGGCAAAGCCTCGACGCGCCATGCGATGGAAGGCGGCGTGTGGTTTCGCGCCGCGATCGGCCGCAAGAAGAACGCCGAAGCGCGCTGGTTGCTGCCGATGATCTGCCGCCGTGGCGGCATCGACAAGCAGGACATCGGCGCGATCCGTATTCACGACACCACCACCGAGTTCGAGATTTCCGGCGCCGCGGCGGACTCTTTCGCGGCGATGATCCGGCGGCCCGACAAGGAAGACAACATCCGCATCGAGGCGATGGGCGAAGCTCCGGCGGCTCAGCAGGCCCCGGAGCGGCGTCCGCCTTCCGGAAAACCCTATGAGCGCAAGCCGGCGGGCGACAAGTCGTATGATCGCAAGCCCGCAGGCAAGCCTTACGATCACAAGCAAGCCGACGGTGCGCCGCGCGAGCCCGGCTTCAAGAAGAAAAAGTCGTTCGATAAGCCGGCTTACGACAATCCGGGCTACGACAAGCCGGCTTATGATCCGCTGGCTAACGACAAGCCGATGTACGCCGAAGTCTCGCCGAGCGGCGGCAGCTTCGAACTGAAGCCCGCCTTCGACAAGAAACCGAAAAAGCCGAAGAAGAAATTTCGCGAGTAAGCAGCCCCCGAATGAGGCACGTGTCCCGGACGCCGAGCAGCGCTGTTGCGCTGCGACGCGAGCCGGGACCGTTTCAAGCGCTGCCGTCGTAACGGCCCCGGATCTGCGGCGCACCACGCCGCAAGTGCGGCGCGTTGCACCGCGTCCGGGGCACGCGACCATTATCGCCCAGCGATCGCCAATAGCTTCGGCACCTGGTCGCGGATTGTCGCGCTGATCTTCGGATCGAGCCTCGCCAGCCATCGCTCGGGGATCGCCGCCATCCCATAGGTGGCGCCGGCCAGCATCGCGGCGATGGCGCCGGTGGTGTCGGCGTCGCCACCCTGGTTCACCGTCTGGGTCACGCAGTCCGCAAACGAACTCGTGTTGAAATAGTAATGCAGCACGGTGTGCATGGTGTCGACGACGTAGGCCGAGGACTGGCCGTGATACGGCTCGAACTTCAGCGCGCGGTGCTGCGCGATCACGCCGTCGGCCACATTTCGCGCGGCATCCTTATCCTCGCCGCGCAATAGCGCGTGCAGCATCCCGACCAGCATCAGGCTGGAAGCATCCGACAGCGGATGATGATGGGTGATGCGGGATTGCGCCAGCGTCCAGGCCTGCGCGTCGTCCGGCCGGCCGAGCGTGGCGAGCGCGACCGGCAGCACCCGCATCGCCGCGCCGTTGCCGGCGTCGCCCTCGAAGTAATTGCCCTGCACCGTGCCCTCGGTGATGTAGCGGCGGATGCCGCGGCGGCAGGTCGAGCCCACGTCGATCGGCCGGCTCTTCAGCCAGGCGGCGAATTGCTCGCAGACGTCGGCGACGTCGAACTGCCCCAGCCTGGTTAGTGACGCGCTGAGCGCCAGCGCCATCTGGGTGTCGTCGGTGATCTGCCCCGGGGCGAGGCGTAGCCAGCCGCCGCCGATGATCTCGCGATGCACGCCGTATTTCGCGGCGATCTCCGAGCGGGTCATGAATTCCACGGTGGCGCCGAGCGCGTCGCCGATCGCAAAGCCGAGAAACGCCGCCAGCGCGCGGTCCTGCAAGTCGGGTGCGGTCATCGCGCGGGCCGCCTCATCGCGGGGTGTCTAGAAATAGCTGGCATTGACCCGATACTCGCCGCCGATCACCAGATATTCGCGCTCGCCCTTGAACGGGTAGGCGGCGAGCAGCGTGTTGAAGAACACCACCTTTGAGAGCGGCACCCGCACGGTGAGGATGGTGTCGCCGAAGCATTCGGCGATCTCGCGGTCGGAGGAAAACGACGACAGATTGTTCAGCCGCATCATCACCGTGGTCTTGTCGATCCGCTCGACCACCTGCTGCTCGTTGAAATCGTTGACGCCGCGGTACAGCGTCACATGGCTCTGGCCCGGCGCCACCAGATTGGCCAGCGCCCATTGGCAGAATTCGAACAACAGGTCGAGCTGCACGTAGATCGCGTTGTTGTGGAAGCGGCTCGACATCTTCTCTTCGACATAGGTGGTCCAGGTGCCGCTGGAGATCCGGTCGATGAACGCCTTGTGAAAGGTCGGGAAAATCCCGAACCGGCTTTCAACCCAGCCCTTCAGCACCGCGCCTTCGGCGCCGTTGCTGTCGCAGCCCCAGCCGGTGATCAGCCGCAGGAACGAGGAGCGATAGCGCCGCGGCTTGTCCGGGCCGGCGGGAGTCTCCTGCTGCTCGGCGTCGATCCCGAACATCGCCATCATATAACACAAGAAGGCGCCGCCGGCGTCGGCGAGGTCGCCGGCCTGCGCCAGCATCTCGAACAATTCGGGGTTCATCTCGCGGACGCCGGCGATGTGCAGCGGCACCGGATGATCGTTGAAGCGGGCGTGGGCGAGAAAATCCATCGGCACCCCGACCAGATTGGTCGAATGGCCGATCCCGCTCTGCCCGGATGTCTCCAATTGCACGCTCACTGCCCCGTCCGCTATCCAACACCCGAAATCGGCGCCGCGTCCTGCGCGCGCGGAACTCCGATGGCTGCAATCCCCGGTGCCGTCAACCCTGGTGCACCGTTTGCGATCTGGCGCGGAGCTTGCAAAGCTGACGCCACGCCCGCCACTTCGAGGAACACCATGCGCTTTCTGATCTTTCAGCACATTGATATCGAGCACCCCGGGATTTTCCGCGAGTTCTGGCGGGACGCCGGCATCGCCTGGGACGCCGTCGAGCTCGACGCCGGCGAGGCGATCCCCGACCTCGAGTCCTATGACGCACTGGTGGTGATGGGCGGGCCGATGGACGTCTGGCAGGAGGCCGAGCACCCCTGGCTGGTGCCGGAAAAGGCCGCGATCCGCCGCTTCGTCCGCGAGCTGAACCGGCCGTATCTCGGCATCTGCCTCGGCCACCAGCTGCTGGCCGATGCGTTGGGCGGCAGCGTCGGGCGCGGCAAGACCCCGGAGGTCGGGCTCGGACGCGTGGAACTGACCGCGGCCGGCTTCGCCGATCCGCTGTTCGGCAGTTTCTCCAACCCGGTGGAGACCTTCCAGTGGCACGCCGCCGAGGTCAGCCGGCTGCCGGAAGGGGGCGAGCTGTTGGCGCGCAACGACGCCTGCGCGGTGCAAGCGTTTCGCGTCGGGTTGGCTTACGGGCTGCAATATCACGTCGAGATCACCGAGCAGACCGTGCCGCAATGGCGGAGGTTGCCGGCCTATGCGGCGTCGCTCGACACCGCATTGGGGCCGCAGCGCGCCGCCTCGCTCGCTCAAGAGACCGCGGCGCGGCTGCCGGCCTTTGCCCGCGCGGCGCGACGCATCAATGATAACTTTCTCGGCCTGGTGACCGCGGCGCGCGCCGCCCGCGTCGGGTAGTCGTTGTCGCCGCGCTGATAGCGGCGTGAGCTCATCAAGTTCCTAAGAAGCCACGATCGGAACTTGATGTGCAGTGCGATATCAAGCGATTACTTCGCACTGCAACGGGCGATCTTCACGCCGTTGTTTGCCGAGCTTTCCCTTGCGCTCATGCGGAGCCGGCTCTATCTTTTAAAGACCGCGGCACCGACCGCGCAAATTGGGAGGATGAACGATGGCCTGGAAGACTCCGAAAATCGTCGAAGTTGCCGTTGGCATGGAAATCAACATGTATGCCTGCGCGGCCCGCAAGTAACAGGCTGCGATAGCTTGGCGCTTTGGCGAAGGCGGCCGATACGCGCGGCGATCGGCTCAGGATGAGTCATCGCCGCGTTGGCCGGCGCCAGGTGCGCAAGTCCCGGGGACGGGTCTCATGTTGCGCGTTGTCGTTCTGGGAGCCGCCGCGGGCGGAGGGGTGCCGCAATGGAATTGCGGATGCCCGGGCTGTCAGGCGGCGAGGAGTGATGATCCGGCGCTTCGGCGCACTCAAGCCTCGGTCGCGATCAGCGCCGACGGCGAGCACTGGTTTTTGATCAACGCATCGCCTGATCTGCGCCAGCAGTTGATCCAGACGCCGCAACTGCATCCTAAGCACGGCCAGTTGCGACACAGCCCGATCGCCGGCGTGATCCTGACCAATGGCGAAATCGATGCGGTGGCCGGCTTGCTGTCGATGCGCGAAGGCTCGCCGTTCACGCTCTATGCGCATCGCCGGGTGCTGGCGATCCTGAAGGCCAACAGCATTTTCAACGTGCTGAGCGAGCACAACGTCAAGCGTCGCGAGATCGCGATCGATCAGCCGTTCGAATTGGCTTTGCCGGACGGCACGCCGGCCGGCATCGAAGTGCTGCCGTTCGCGGTCGCCGGCAAGGGCGCCTGGTATCTCGAAGGCGCAGCGCATCCGAACGGCGAAGCGCAAAACGACGTCGGCGATACGCTGGGATTGCGCATCACCGACCAGGCGACCGGCAAGAGTTTCTACTTCATCGCGGCCTGCGCCGAAGTCGGCCCCGAACTCAAGCAGCGGCTCAACGGCGCCTCATTGGCGTTTTTCGACGGCACGGTGTGGCGCGACGACGAATTGATCGCGGCGGGCCTCGGCTACAAGACCGGGCAGGCGATGGGTCACATCGCGATGTCGGGAGAGCGCGGCGCGCTGGCGGCTTTGGCCGATCTCGACATCACGCAGAAGATCTTTCTGCATATCAACAATTCCAACCCGGCGCTGCTGCCGGGCTCCGAAGAACGCAAGGCGGTCGATCGCGCCGGCTGGCAGATCCCCGCCGATGGCATGGAGGTGGTGTTGTGAACGCTCCGTTGTACGGCATGTCGGCGTTTTCGCTGGCGACAACGACACGACTTCAGGACGCCGATCAGCTCGAGGCGGCGTTGCGCCAGATCGGCGCCACGCGCTATCACAATCTGCATCCGTTCCATCGGCTGCTGCACGGCGGCAAGCTCAACAAAGGCCAGGTGCAGGCCTGGGCGCTGAACCGTTACTACTATCAGTGCTCGATCCCGATCAAGGACGCGGTGGTGATCTCGCGGTTTTCCGACCGCGCCACGCGTGTGGAGTGGCGGCATCGGCTGGAGGATCACGACGGCGATCTCGGCGCGGAAGGCGGCATCGAGCGCTGGCTGAAGCTGACCGACGGGCTCGGCCTCGACAGCGCTTACGTGGAATCCACGCAAGGCATTCTGCCGGCGACGCGTTTTGCGGTGGATGCTTACGTGCATTTCGTCCGCGACAAGTCTCCGCTGGAAGCGATCGCGTCGTCGCTGACCGAATTGTTCGCGCCCAATCTGCACGAAGAGCGGATCGCCGGGATGCTGGAGCATTATGATTTCGTCAATCCGCAGATCATGAGCTACTTCAAGCGCAGGCTGACGCAGGCGCCGCGCGACGCGCAATTTGCGCTTACTTACGTCAAGCGCCACGCCGGCACCCCGGCGGAGCGCGAGGCGGTCTGCAACGCGTTGATTTTCAAGACCAATGTGCTGTGGGCGCAGCTCGACGCGCTGCACCACGCCTATGTCGACGGGCATATCCCGCCCGGCGCGTTCGTTCCTGAGGCAAACTGAAGGCAGGGCATGACAGGCTCGCGCAGCCGCAATCTCACCGTCGAGGAGACCAGCCGGCCGGTGCTGCCGCGCCACGCCAAGCTGCGCTTCGACGCCACCCGGCAGCTCTGGGTGATTTTGGCGCCGGAGCGGGTGCTGGCGCCGGACGAAATCGCGGTGGAGATTTTGCAGCTGTGCGACGGCGTGCGCAGCGTCGGCGAGATCATCGATCGGCTGGCCGCCAAATATTCCGCGGCGCGCGAACTGATCGGCGCCGACGTGATCGCGATGCTGCAGGATCTCGCCGACAAGGGATTCCTCGCCGAAGCGCGGGAGAACACCGCATGAGCCCGACCCTGACCGATGCCAGTCCGATTGCGCGCGAACCCGCCGATGGCCTCGCCGTGCTGGAGCGGCGCGGCTCGGTCGCCGAACAGTTCGGTATTCCGCTGGCGGTGCTGGCGGAATTGACGCATCGCTGCCCGCTGCAATGCCCGTATTGCTCCAACCCTGTCGAGCTTGAGCGATCCCGCGGCGAACTCACCACGCCAGAGTGGAAGGCGGTGCTGAGCGAGCTCGCCGAAATCGGTGTGCTGCAGATTCACTTTTCCGGCGGCGAGCCGACCGCGCGTAAGGATCTGGTCGAGCTGGTGCGGCACGCCACCGATGTCGGCCTCTACTCCAACCTGATCACCTCGGCGGTGCTGCTCAGCCGCGACAAGCTGAAAGCCCTGGCGGATGCCGGGCTGTGCCACGTGCAGATCAGCTTCCAGGGCAACGAGCCTAAGGTCGCCGACCGCGTCGCCGGTTTCAGCAATGCCCATGCCAAGAAGCTCGAGGTCGCGCGCTGGACCCGCGAGCTCGACCTGCCGCTGACGGTCAACGCGGTGATGCACCGGCAAAACCTCGATCAGCTCGCTGATATCATCGCCATGGCGGTCGAGCTCGACGCCGACCGGCTCGAAGTCGCCAACGTGCAATATTACGGCTGGGCGCTGAAAAACCGCGCCGCCTTGATGCCGACGCTGCAGCAGCTCGAGGATACCACGCGGATCGTCGAAGACGCCCGCTCGCGGCTGAAGGGCACTCTTGAAATCGACTATGTGATGCCGGATTACTACGCGCTGCGGCCGAAGAAATGCATGGGCGGCTGGGGCCGGCAGTTCTTCAACATCTCGCCGACCGGCAAGGTGCTGCCGTGCCACGCCGCCGAAACCATCACCGGGCTCGATTTCGAATCGGTGCGCGGCAATCATTCGATCGCCTGGATCTGGCAGAACTCCGAAGCCTTCAACCGCTATCGCGGCACCGGCTGGATGCAGGAGCCGTGCGCCAGCTGCGCCTTCAAGGAGATCGATTTCGGCGGCTGCCGCTGCCAGGCCTTTGCGCTGACCGGCGACGCCGCCGCCACCGACCCGGCCTGCGCGCTGTCGCCGCGGCACCAGGAGATCTTCCAGCTCGCCGCCACCGAGGCCGACGAGGCGCAAAGCCGCTTCATCTATCGCAACTTCGCCGGCGGCACGCCGGAGCCGGAGCGCGACTGAGCGCACTTGCCCTGCAAACTCCTCCTATCCGCCACAACGGCTGATTGCCGAATTAGCAGTGTGCCTACGGTTTCGACAGGTCTGCCGCTCACATGATCATGCCATCCGTTATATACGATGCTATATAAGGGATGACCGCTGGCGGCGGTGCCTGGTGCCGTTGGTCTGCGGCGGGCCGGTTCGCGGCCGCCGAAAAATTCGGACACCAATGTAAAGACGGAAGCTGAATTGTACCGATCTGAACCAAACCGCCTCAACCCGCCGGCGCCTTTCGCCGCGACGCCATCGTCCGCGACGCCTTGGCGCCGCGCCGAAGCAACCGGCTCGGCCGGCGCGGGGCAGGGCGCTGACCCGGCAACCCAACCGCAGCCGAGGCCGTGACCATGGGGATGACTGCGAGCAATGCTGTGGCTGTCGAGACCGAACAGCCGGTCGAGGAGTTCACCCACTGTTTCACCGGCGAATGCCGGATCAACGTGCTGCCGCTGTTGTTTCAGATCGCGAAAATCATCGCCGACAGCGAGGATCTCGCCAAGACGCTGACCATCATCCTGTCGGTGATGCAGAAGCAGCTGCGAATCCAGCGCGGCATGGTGACGCTGTACGATCGCGGCTCGGAGACCATCTTCATCCACGACAGCTTCGGGCTGTCCGAGGAAGAGAAGGCGCGCGGCATCTACGCCTCCGGCGAGGGCATCACCGGCAAGGTGGTGGAGACCGGCCGCGCCATCGTGGTGCCGCATCTGCGCGACGATCCGCGGTTTCTCGACCGCACCCGGTCGCACGGCAACAGCAACGCCTCGTTCTTCTGCGTGCCGATCATTCACGGCCAGAAGGTGATCGGCACCATCAGCGCCGAGCGCGCCTATCGCAACCCGCGGCTGTTGAAGCAGGACGTCGAAGTGCTCTCGACCGTCGCGCTGATGGTGGGGCCGGCGGCCGAACTCTATCTGATCGAGAATGTCGAGAAGGTCCGGCTGGAAAACGAGAACCGCCGGCTGCAGAGCGCGCTGAAGGAGCGCTTCAAGCCCTCCAACATCATCGGCAATTCCAAGCCGATGCAGCAGGTCTACGAGCTGATCCACAAGGTCGCCGGCACCAAGGCCACCGTGCTGGTGCTCGGCGAAAGCGGCGTCGGCAAGGAACTGGTCGCCAACGCGATCCACTACAACAGTGCCACCGCCGACGGCCCGTTCATCAAGTTCAACTGCGCGGCACTGCCGGAGAGCATCGTCGAGAGCGAATTGTTCGGCCACGAGAAGGGCGCCTTCACCGGCGCGGTCGGGCTGCGCAAGGGCCGCTTCGAGCTGGCCGACGGCGGCACCATCTTTCTCGACGAGGTCGGCGAATTGAGCCTGCCGATGCAGGCGAAGCTGCTGCGGGTGTTGCAGGAGAAGACTTTCGAGCGGGTCGGCGGGTCGAAGCCGGTCAAGGTCGACCTGCGGATCATCGCCGCCACCAACCGCGACCTGTTGGAGATGGTGGCGAAAGGCACGTTCCGCGAGGATCTGTACTACCGGCTCTATGTGTTCCCGATCACCATCCCGCCGCTGCGCGAGCGCGGCAGCGACGTGATCCTGCTCGCCGACCATTTCGCCGCGCGCAACGCCGCGGATAGCGGCCGCGAGGTGAAGCGGATCTCGACGCCGGCGCTGAACATGCTGATGGCGTATCACTGGCCCGGCAACGTCCGCGAACTCGAGAACGTCATCGAGCGCTCGGTGATTCTCTCAGAGGACGGCGTGATCCACGGCTACAATCTGCCGCCGTCGCTGCAGACCTCGGCGGAGACCGGCACCAATTTCGGCTGCAGCCTCGGCGGCAAGGTGCAGGCGGTGGAATACGAGATGATCGTCGAGGCGTTGAAGAGCCACCGCGGCAACGTCACCGACGCCGCCCAAGAGCTCGGCCTGACGCGGCGCATTCTCGGCCTGCGGATGGACAAATACGGCATCAACTACAAGACCTTTCGCCGCGGCGGGGGCGCGCGGGGGTAGTCGCTTCTCCCCTCCCCCTTGCGGGGCAGGGCTATCGCATGTGTTGGATGAGTTCGAAGAGGAACGTATCGTTCCATCCTGCACGTTTCAGTTTTCCGCGCAGCGATGTGGTGTTGTCTGGATGTGCCCTTGCGACGTTGAGGGCCAGGCGTCTGAGCACGGCGAGGTTGGCGGGGGCGTTGTCCTTGCGATTGCGCGCCAAGTCCTCGTCGAGCACGACGTCGAGCGGCCAATGCAGGCTGTTTTCGATGCTCCAGTGGGTCCGGACGATGCGCAGCACGTCTTTGGGAGAATAGGCTTGGCTCATCAGAAAGTAACGCTCGACGGTCTTGTCGGTGCCGCGCTTGCTGGTGATCCTGGCCACCGCTTTGAGCCCGGCAAAGTCGTGGTCTTGCGCCATCTGCGGGACAGCGGCGACGACAGCACGGCGCTTTTCCTTGCGTCCATGACCGGCATCGACGGTGATCGTCGATGGCTTGCCCTGGCGCGCGGCGGCGCGGATTGCCGCCTTCGCATCCCGCATCAGCGCAGGCTGGTTGTCCTTCACGGCCAGCACATAATCGCCGCCCCGAGCCTTGATCGCTT
>NZ_JACHIH010000030.1:2216-67434 GCF_014203125.1 Rhodopseudomonas rhenobacensis | reverse complement strand
CGGGCGGGGGGGGGGGGCGGTGGTGGGGGAAGCGGCGGGCGGGGCTTTTTAATCCCCCCCCGCGCCGGGGGGGGGGGGGGGGGGGGGGGGGGGGGCGCCCCCCGCCCCCCCCCCCGGGGGGGGGGGGGGGGGGGGGGGGGGGGGGCGGCCCCCCGTCGCAGCCAGGCCGGACTCGATGAGACGCCCCCTCACCCGACCCGCGTCGCTGCGCTCCGCGGTTCGACCTCTCCCCGCAAGCGGGGAGAGGTGACGCATTCAACGGCGCAGCGCCGATGACTCGCCGCAAGGCTCTTATCGCACCAATTCTTTCATCGCGGCCTCGAGGCCCTCCAGCGTCAAGGGGAACATCCGCTCGGAGAACAGCCGGCGGATGATGGTGGTGGATTCCGAATAGTCCCAGTGCCGCTGCGCCACCGGATTGAGCCACACCGCGTGCGGATAGGTGCGCAACACGCGGTCGAGCCACACCGAGCCGGCCTCCTCGTTGATGTGTTCGACCGAGCCGCCCGGCACCATCACTTCGTAAGGCGACATCGAAGCGTCGCCGACGAACACCACTTTGTAGTCGTGCGGATACTTGTGCAGCACGTCCCAGGTCGGCGTGCGGTCGGTGAAGCGGCGGCGGTTCTGCTTCCACACGCCCTCATAGAGGCAGTTGTGGAAGTAGAAATATTCCATGTGCTTGAATTCGGCCTTCGCCGCCGAGAACAATTCCTCGACCTGCTTGATGTGGGAATCCATCGAGCCGCCGATGTCGAAGAACACCAGGACCTTGACGGCGTTGCGCCGCTCCGGGCGCATGTGCACGTCGAGATAGCCGTGGTTGGCGGTCTGCTTGATGGTGGTGTCGAGATCGAGTTCATCCGGCGCGCCGGTGCGGGCGAATTTGCGCAAGCGGCGCAGCGCCACCTTGATGTTGCGGATGCCGAGCTCGACATTGCCGTCGAGATCCTTGAACTCGCGCTTGTCCCAGACCTTCACCGCGCGCTGATGGCGGCTCTTGTCCTGGCCGATCCGCACGCCTTCCGGATTGTAGCCCTCTGCACCAAAGGGAGATGTGCCGGCGGTGCCGATCCATTTGTTGCCGCCCTGATGCCGACCCTTCTGTTCCTTCAGGCGCTCCCGAAGCGTCTCCATGAGCTTATCCCAGCCCATCGCCTCGATCTGTTTCTTCTCTTCCTCGGTGAGATACTTCTCCGCCAGCTTCTTCAGCCATTCGGCGGGAATCTCCGCCTTCTCCATGGCGTCGAGCAGGTTCTCCAGCCCCTTGAACACGGTGCCGAACACCCGGTCGAACTTGTCGAGATTTCGCTCGTCCTTCACCAAGGCGGCGCGCGACAGATAGTAGAAATTCTCCACGCTCTGTCCGGCGAGGTCGGCGTCGAGCGCCTCCATCAGCGTGAGATACTCGCGCAGCGTCACCGGGACCTGCGCGTCGCGCAGCGATGTGAAAAATTGCAGGAACATGGTTGACAGATTGCCCGACGCCCAGCGGCCGTCAAGGGCCATGACCGAGGAAAGCCCTGCAACAGCAATGGCACGAGCGCGCCACCGCGCGACGGGCACGGCCCAGTTCCGGATTGCACCGCACGAACCCTTAGCCATCGGTAAAGCAAACCGCCGTTAGGTTGCACGTCCGTTTGGTTCCGAGGGCTTCGAATGTCCCAGCACGCCCCCCGACTGGCCCGCCTGCTCAGCCGCCCGATGTCCGCGGCGATCGTGGTCGCGTTGTTCGTTGCGGCGATGAGCGGCAGCGTGATCGGGTTGGTGGCCTGGAAGGCCGCCACGGCGCGGACCAGCGAACTCGCGCAGCGTTCCGTCGCGATCGAGAATCTGGCGCATTCGCTGGCCGAACAGGCTTCGCACGCGATCCAGTCGGTCGACGTCGCGCTGAGCAACATCGTCGATGCCCGGCCGCTGCAGGCGCCGGATCCGGGCCGCGCCCAGCGCCGCTTGAGCGACATCGTCGCGCGGCTGCCGCAGATCCGCGCCATCGCCGTGTTCGATGCCGAGGGCAACACCGGCGTCTCCTCGCTCGCCGACGCCGCCCTTGCCGGCGACGCCCTGGCGTCCAACCTCGCCTATCACCGCGATCGCGCCGACCCCGCCCTGCACATCTTCGCGCTACGGATCGCGGGTCAGTCCGGCGTCGGGCTGTCGAAGCGATTGACCAACGCCGACGGCGGCTTCGCCGGCATCGTGGTCGCGATTATCAACACCGAGCAATTCAGCACGTTGTACCAGAGCTTTCAGCTCGGCAAGCGCGGCAATGTCAGCATTCTGCGCACCGACGGCGTGGTGCTGATGCAGTCGAAACCGACGCTGTCCGCGACCGCCTCGCCGCGCGGCGATCCGGCGCTGCACGCGTTGCCGGCGAAGTTGACGGGACTCCACAAAGTCGTGGCTCGCGACGGCGGGTTTCGCCACTACGGCTATGCGAAGGCGCCGCGCTATCCGATCGTCGTCGCGGTGTCGCAGCACGACGACGATATTCTGCAGGGCTGGCGCGACGGGCTGCGCTCCGATATCGCCGTCGCGGCGCTGCTGTTGTGCTGCATCGTGCTGTTGGCGGCGCTGCTGACCTCGCAGTTCCGGCTGCGGATGTCGATCGAACGCGCGTTGCGCGAGCGCGAGACCCGCTACCGGCTGCTCGCCGACAACATCGCCGACGTGGTGATGCTGCTCGGCCGCGACGGCAAGTTTCTGTACGTCTCGCCATCGTCGCAGGCGGTGCTCGGCTTCGAGCCGCGACGGCTGCTCGGGCAATCCTGCTTCGACTTGGTGCAGCCCGCCGACATCCGATCGGTGCGCCGCGCCGCGGCGCAGCTGACGAATCCCGCGGAGACCCGCACCGCGCTGTTCCGGACATTGCGCGCCGACCGCTCGGAAGCCTGGGTCGAAGTCAATTTCAAGCTCGCCGCCTCGATCGACGCCGACGCCGATGCCGACGAGATCGTCGCGGTGCTGCGCGACGTCACCGAGCGCCACAAGATGGAAGAAGAACTCAAGGCGCTGAATTTCCGGCTCGCGGAACTGGCGACCACCGACGGTCTCACCGAACTCGCCAACCGGCGCACGATGGACGGCTTCCTGCGGCTGCACTTTGCGGCACAGGATCAGCTCTCGCTGATGTTGCTCGACGTCGACCACTTCAAGCGCTTCAATGACAAGTTCGGTCACCAGGCCGGTGACGCCTGCCTGAAGCGCATCGCCAAGGTGTTGGCGGAGGCCACGCCGGCGACGGGACTCGCGGCGCGCTACGGCGGCGAGGAATTCGCCGTCATCCTGCCCGGCGTCGGCGAACAGGATGCCGTCGAGATCGCCGAAACCGTTCGCCGCAACATCGCGGCGCTGGAGATTGCCGGGGCGAGCGACGACCGCAGCCCGGTGACGGTGAGCATCGGCATCGCCGGCAAGAGCGCCGCGATGCGGATGGAGGAAGACATCGTGCTGGCCGCCGATCTCGCGCTGTATCAGGCCAAACGCAGCGGCCGCAATCGCAGCGTCGCGGTGTCGATGCAGGCTGAGGAGGATAGCGCGATCGTGCCGCTCAACCGGCTGGCTTCCGCCGGCTGATCGCTCCACGCACAGACGAAGCCGACCTGCCGGGTCGATGCCGGCGCTGCCCTAGACCTGCGCGGTTTTTCAACTAGTGTGGTTCGCAACGCACCACGCATTGAGAAACCACAGGGCAGATACGGCATGAAATTCACCGGCACCAAGGACTACGTCGCGACCGATGACCTCAAGATCGCCGTCAACGCCGCGATCGTCTTGGAACGCCCGCTGCTGGTGAAGGGCGAACCCGGCACCGGCAAGACCGTGCTGGCCGAGGAAGTCGCAAAAGCGCTCGGCGCGCCGCTGCTGACCTGGCACATCAAGTCGACCACCAAGGCGCAGCAGGGCTTGTACGAATACGACGCGGTGTCGCGGCTGCGCGACAGCCAGCTCGGCGACGCCCGGGTGTCGGATATTTCCAACTACATCAAGCGCGGCAAATTGTGGGAGGCCTTCACCCACCCGCAGCGCCCGGTGCTGCTGATCGACGAGATCGACAAGGCCGACATCGAGTTTCCCAACGACCTGCTGCTCGAACTCGACCGCATGGAATTCCACGTCTACGAGACCGGCGAGACCATCAAGGCCGAGAAGCGCCCGATCGTGATGATCACCTCGAACAACGAGAAGGAACTGCCGGACGCGTTCCTGCGCCGCTGCTTCTTCCACTACATCAAGTTTCCCGACATCGACACCATGAACCAGATCGTCGAGGTGCACTTCCCGGGCATCAAGCCGCGGCTGGTCGCCGAGGCGATGCGGATCTTCTTCGAGGTCCGCGAAGTGCCCGGGCTGAAGAAGAAGCCGTCGACCTCGGAGCTGCTCGACTGGCTGAAGCTGTTGCTGAACGAGGACATGGCGCCGGAGACGCTGCGCGAGCGCGACCCGCGCAAACTGATCCCGCCGCTGCACGGCGCGCTGCTCAAGAACGAGCAGGACGTGCATCTGTTCGAACGGCTGGCGTTTCTCAGCCGGCGGGAGGTCTAGCCGGCCCGCGCCGTCCAGACCGAGGCGATCAGCGAGATCACCGCCAGCGCGATGATCACTCCGCCATAGACGTAGGCGACGGTGACGAGGCCGAGCAGCGGCACGCCCAGGCCGGCGGCGATCGCCGGCAGGCTGAACGACAGGTAGGATTGCAAGTAGAACGCCGCCAGCAGGCCGGCGCGCTGGTGCAGTTCGGCGGTCGGCAAGAGCGCGCGCAAGGTCGCGGAGAAGCTGCCGCCGAAGCCGATCCCGGCCACCGCGGTGCCGGCGAACAGTTCGGCGACGCTGTGCTGCTGAATGCCGAACAGCGAGATCGCGACGCCGAGCGCCAGCGTGCTGGTGCCGACCGCCATCAGCCGCTCCGCCGGCACAAACCGGAACAGCCCGACCGCGATCGCCGCGAACAGCATCAGCGTCGCGACCACGCCGCCGCCGATCCACGGCGAACTGGTGCCCATCGTCGTCGCCACCACCGTCGGCATCAGCGACAGATGGAATCCGCCGAGCGCCCAGGTCGCGATGCCGGCCGGCATGATCCGCAGCAGCACCGCGCGGGATTGCCGCGGCACGGTGACCTGCGGCCACAACGACGCCAGCGCGCCGGGCTTGCGGCCGGCGCTTTCCGGCATCAGCCACAACAGTCCGAGCATCAGCGCGGTGAGGCCGAGCAGCACTTCGAACACCAGGTGCAACGGATTCGGAGCGAAGGCGATCAGCGCAGCGGTGCCGAGCGCGCCGAACATCATGCCGACGAAGGCGGTGACGCTGTTGAGCAACGGCCCCTGGGTCCGATTGGTGTCGAGGATCGCGGCGCCCAGCGCCGTGGTGGCGGTGCCGACGCAAAGCCCCTGCACGGCGCGCGCCAGGATCAACTGCACGACGTTGTCGGCGCCGGCGAACAAGATCATCGCCGCGGCGTTCAACAGCAAGGCGCCGAAGATCACCGGGCGGCGGCCGACATAGTCGGACAAGCCGCCGACGGTGAGCAGCGCCGCGAGCAGGCTGAAGGCGTAGACCGCGAACACCACGGTGACCATCAGCGGCGAAAGCTGCATCGATTGCTGATAGAGCCGGTACAGCGGCGTCGCCGCGGCGCTGCTGGCCGTCACCAGAACGGCAGCGAGGAAGCTGAAAGCGGTCATGGCGGCGGGCGGCAACTGCCGGCGCATGGTGGGCCTCGCTGGTGCCATTGGTGCGCACATCTCTCGGCTGGCTTGCATCACGGCCTCCCTAAAGCTAATTCATTGTTTTAGAGATAGCGAAACGGCAGCCTTAACGCAAATATTTTGCGTTAATGTCGCCCTGCTTATTTGCATGGCTTGGTTGCAAGGCGTTCATCATGGCGGTCAGGGAACAGATCCGGGTCGGCGGGCGGAGCGCGCGGATCCAGTCCGCCGTTCATCAGGCCGTCAGAGACCTCAGCGCGACGACGCCGCGCGACGAGCTCACGGTGCCGCAGATCGCCGCCGAGGCGGGGGTCACGCCATCGACGATCTATCGGCGCTGGGGCGATCTCGGCGCCCTGCTCGCCGACGTCGCGGTGGAGCGGTTACGGCCGATCGCCGAACCCGACGATACCGGATCGCTGCAAACCGACCTGAAGGCCTTCGTCGACCAATACGCGGAAGAAATGTCGTCGCCGGTCGGTCGCGCGCTGATGCGCGACGTGTTCGCGTCCGCGGAGAGCTTCCCGGTGCAGTGCGCCGGCTTCACCTGCAACCATCTCGCCACCATCGCCGCACGGGCGAAAGCGCGCGGCGAACAGCCGTTCGATGTCGATGAGGTGATCGACCATGTGATGGCGCCGATCATCTATCACATCCTGTACGATGATCGGGAAATCACGCCGGCCTATTGCCACGCCTTGCTCGCGCGGCTTCTGTCCCTGCCGCAGCCGCGTTGAGCGGCCATCGACGACATGTCATGGGTTGCGGGAAGCCCGTGCGACGAAGCATCCGAGGCACCACACGCGGCCGCTGGATTGCTGCGCTGTTCGGCCGGCGCACCGCGCCGTCCTCGGCTCGCAATGACAAATCGCCTGCGATGATTTCAATGCTATATTTTCGGCCAGACTCGCAGGCGCTCGGCAACCGCGCCTAGCGCAGTTCGTCGCCGAACTCGAACAGCGGCTCGTAGTTCCACTGCGGCCGCACCATCACCTGGCAGCCCTTCTCGAACGGCAGCACGCCAACGGTGCGCTCGTCGCGAATAATCTCCACCGACCAGTTCTTCGAGGCGTCGGGGTGCTGCTGCACCAGGCGACGGATCACGCCGGCGGCAAACAGCGTCGCATCGATGTCATCATCCAGCGCCGCGCCGTCGTGGCCGGGGCCATCGACGCGGTTGATCGGATCGCAAATGTGAAATCGATAAAACGGCATGGGGTCACTTTGCCCGGCTCAAGCAAAAACAAAATGATGTAGGTCAAATTGGAACGCGCGAGAATTCCGCCGATTCTGCCCGCAAAATCATCAGTTTCGCGCCGCTATCGGCAATTTCGTTCATCGCTATCAACCTACCGCAACCGCTCGTTGAGCTGATATTCGAGATGCGCCTTCACGCTGGGCCACTCCGCCGCGACGATGCTGTACACCACGGTGTCGCGCAGCGTGCCGTTGGGCGCGATCTGATGATTGCGCAAAATGCCGTCCTGCTTGGCGCCGAGCCGTTCGATGCCGCGGCGCGACGCATGGTTGAAAAAATGCGTGCGGAACTCGACCGCGATGCAATCCCGTTTCTCGAAGGCGTGGGTGAGCAGCAGTAATTTGCACTGGGTGTTGACGCCGGTCCGCTGCACCCGCTTCGCGTACCAGGTCGAGCCGATCTCGACGCGGCGGTTGGCGGCATCGACATGCATGTAGCTGGTCATGCCGGCGATGCCGCCCTCGGCGTCCTTGACGGTGAACGGCAGCATCGCGCCGGCACTCTGCAGCGCCAAGCGCCGCGCGATCTCGGCCTCCATCGCCTCCGGCGCGGGAATCCACGTGTACCACAGCTTCCACAACTCGCCGTCCTGCACCGCCGCGACCAACCCGTCGCGATGCGCCGGCGCCAGCGGCTGCAACGTCGCGTGCGGGCCGCTGAGGGTGATCGGTTCCAGCCAAGGCATCGGATTTCCTTCCAAGGGATTGTCGCGTAGCAGCTTTGCAGGGCCGCGCGCGGCGAGGCAACCGATTCGCGCGGCGTTTCGGCGATCGAGAAAGTTCAGCGGCAGACCGACCAACGCACCCTGTGCGGCTTGATCTTGCAGCGCCCGGCGAGATCGAGCCGCGCGACGTGGTGTCTTGCGGCGAAAGCGCCGGCCGCCGCGCGGCGCATTCCGGCGCGGATGCTTAACAAACGATCAACGACGAGCCGCCGACGCGGCGCAGCGCGGCGACGCCGGACGTGCGTTATCGTGAGATAAAACAACGCGTGAGCGGCACGGCGCGCGTATCAAGCAGCGATGGCGGCGCGGCGAGTCGTTTTCGCGCCTTGGCGAACCATCGCGTGCTTAACGCTTTATCCAACAAAATCCTGCAGATTTTCCCAATTCAGAGGCGCGGCAACGCGGTTGATCGATGCAACACCTAACTACTCCCTCCAGCTTTGGCACGGTCATTTCGGTTCGCGGGTCGCTGGCCCGCATCGGGCTGTTGGCGACCAGCAAGCTGGAGCGCGCGCAGGTGCGCGCCACCGTCGGCCGCTTCATTTCGATCCGCTGCGCGAGTTCGACCATCGTGGCGATGATCACCGAGGTGACCTGCGAAAACCTGCCGCCGACCGACGACTATATCGCGATCGCCTCGGTCGACCTGCTCGGCGAAATCGTCAGCGGACCGCTGCGCGCCAAATTCCAGCGCGGCGTCACCAATTATCCGACCATCGGCGACGCCGTCGAGCTGATCAGCAGCGAGGAACTGCGCACCGTCTATGCGCCGACCGGCTCCGACCAGATCAATGTCGGCACGCTGCAGCAGGATCCCGACGTGATCGCATATGTCGACGTCGAAGAGATGCTGTCGAAGCATTTCGCGGTGCTGGGCTCGACCGGCGTCGGCAAATCGAGCGGCGTGTCGCTGCTGCTCAACGAAATTCTGAAATCGCGGCCGCATCTGCGGATCTTCCTGCTCGACGTCCACAACGAATATGGCCGCTGCTTCGGCGACCGCGCGCTGGTCTTGAACCCGCGCAATCTGAAGCTGCCGTTCTGGCTGTTCAATTTCGAAGAGATCGTCGACGTGCTGTTCGGCGGCCGCCCCGGCGTGCCGGAAGAGCTGGATATTCTCGCCGAGGTGCTGCCGATCGCCAAGGGCGTCTATACGCAATATCAGAACTCCGACCGGCTCGGACTGAAGCGGATCGATCCGAAGACCATCGGCTACACCGCCGACACCCCGGTGCCGTACCGGCTGGTCGACCTGATCTCGCTGATCGACGAGCGGATGGGCAAGCTGGAGAACCGCTCCTCGCGCATCATCTATCACAAGCTGATCTCGCGGATCGAGACCGTACGCAACGACCCGCGCTACGCCTTCATGTTCGACAACGCCAATGTCGGCGGCGACACCATGGCGGAAGTCATCAGCCATCTGTTCCGGCTGCCCGCCAACGGCCGGCCGATGACCATCATGCAGCTCGCCGGCTTCCCCGCCGAAGTCGTCGATTCGGTGGTGTCGGTGCTGTGCCGGATGGCGTTCGATTTCGGGCTGTGGAGCGACGGCGTGTCGCCCTTGTTGTTCGTCTGCGAGGAAGCGCATCGCTACGCTTCCGCCGACCGCAACATCGGCTTCGGCCCGACCCGCAAGGCGGTGTCGCGGATCGCCAAGGAAGGCCGCAAATACGGCGTCTATCTCGGCCTGGTGACGCAGCGGCCGGCCGAGCTCGACCCGACCATCATCTCGCAATGCAACACGCTGTTCGCGATGCGGCTGGCCAACGAGCGCGACCAGGCGCTGCTGCGCTCGGCGGTGTCGGACGCCGCCGCCAATCTGTTGTCGTTCATCCCCTCGCTCGGCACCCGCGAGGTGTTGGCGTTCGGCGAAGGCGTGGCGTTGCCGACACGGCTGCGCTTCAAGGAAGTGCCGGCGCATCAACTGCCGCGCTCCGAGGCGACCATCGCCACGGTGCCGTCGGCCGCCGCCGGCCACGACATGCATTTCGTCACCGCGGTGCTGGAGCGCTGGCGCGGCGCCACTTCGCACCGCGACGTGCCCAACGATCCCGGCCCGACCGAGCGGCCGATCGCGCGTGGCGTCGAGGCGCCGCTGCTGCAGCCCTCGCTCGGGCTCGATCCCGACCGCTTCTCGCTGCTGAAGAAGCCGCTGCGCTAATCGGCGCGGCGGTCCGCTTGCTTTCGCCGCGGCGGCGACCGACACTGCGCGCCCTTCAAGTACGCCGGATCTTGCCCATGCCGTCGCCGATCGCCCCGCGGTTTCCCCTCCCTGCTCTCGCCGAATTGCCCGCCGACATCCGCGACCGCATCCTCGCGGTGCAGGAGAAATCCGGCTTCGTGCCCAACGTGTTCCTGACGCTGGCCTATCGGCCGGACGAATTCCGCGCCTTCTTCGCCTATCACGACGCGTTGATGGAAAAGGACGGCGGCCTGACCAAGGCCGAACGCGAGATGATCGTGGTGGCGACCTCCGCCGCCAATCAATGCCACTACTGCGTGATCGCGCACGGCGCGATCCTGCGCATTCGCGCCAAGAACCCGCAGATCGCCGACCAGATCGCGGTGAATTATCGCAAGGCCGATATCACCGCGCGGCAGACCGCGATGCTCGATTTCGCTATGAAGGTGTCGCGCTCCGCCGAGACCGTCGCTTCGAAGGATATGGACGAACTCAGCCGCCACGGCTTTTCCGACGACGAGATCTGGGACATCACCGCGATCGCCGCGTTCTTCGCGCTGTCGAACCGGCTGGCCAACGTCACCGCGATGCGGCCGAACGACGAATTCTACCTGATGGGCCGGTTGCCGAAATAGCAGCGCGTAGCGCGGCGTCGAAGCGAGGCTGTTGAAGTGATCGAGTGGTCGGAGATCGTCCTGCGCCTCGGCGTCGCCACCCTCGCCGGTGGCGCGATCGGGCTCAATCGCGACCTGCACGGCAAGCCGATCGGGGTGCGCACGCTGGGGCTGGTCAGCCTGGCCTCCGCGGTGGTGGTGATGCTGGCCGATCCCGGCGACAGCGTCGGCCGCATCACCGACGCCACCAGCCGGGTGATCCAGGGCATCCTCACCGGCATCGGCTTTCTCGGCGCCGGCGTGATCATGCGCTCGCCGCACCGCGCCCGGGTGCGCGGCCTGACCAGCGCCGCCTGCACCTGGCTCACCGCCTGCGTCGGCATCGTCTGCGGCACCGGGCAATGGCGCATCGTCGGCGTGGCGCTGGCGATCGCCTTCGTCATCCTGCTGACCGGCGGCCCGTTGGAGCGGACGCTGCATCGGCTGCTCGGCGGCAAGGACGAGCAAGCGGCAAAGCCGAGCGCCGAACCGGGGCCGAACGATTCTGAAAATCCCGGCGAGCCGCCGATCGGCGCATAAGCGGCGCTCGCTCTGTTCGCCTATAGCGGTTGCCGCCGGCATCGGGGCTGGCGCTCGGTGCCGGATGACCAACTCGCCGCGCGGATCTCGCTATTCGGCCCCGGCATCAGCAAGGAGGCCCTCGCCACGGTCACTTCACCGGCCCCCGCAGCCCGTTTCAGCGTCATGCGCTTCATGCAAATTCCGCTGACGGTTTCCGGTTGTGGTCGACGAGGTTTTTCTCCAAACTGCGCCGATGCGCTGTGAGTAGCATCGCGTAGCGGATTAGCAGTCATGAAGGCCCAGCGACCCATCATTGCCGACGATGATCACCGCGTGCTGCAGTTCCGACCGCGCGCCGCCGCAGCGCTGTCGCCGGACCAGCACGCCGCGCCGCGGCGTCAGGGGACCACCGCGCCGACGACGCCCGCCGCCGACTCTGCGCAGCACCAGCCAAGCGTCCACCAGCCCGACGAGTTCCGCCATCGCATGCTGGCCAATCTGGCGGCCCTGGCCTTCACGCTGGCGCTGACCGGAATCGGCATTTGGCTGGCGATCAGTCTCGCCGACATGCGCAAGACGCAAGACTGCGTGCTGATGGGCCGGCGGGACTGCGCGCAGATCGGCGCTCCGCAGGGCTGACCCTCAAATCCCGACCGGATCAGGATACCACCCCGGCGTTTCGGTGCCATTGAACTCCGGGCAGCGCTCCGTTATACGGGCAAACGATCGCTTCCTTGCCGCGCGGAGCCGTCCGGGGGACGCTGGGTTCTGGATCCTGCAGCGAGCAGATTATCATCACAATATCAAAGGCTTCATGATGACTTCCACTTTTGATCGGGTCGCTACAATCATTGCGGAAACCTGCGACATTCCGCGCGACACGATCACGCCGGAAAGCCACGCGATCGACGATCTGGGGATCGACAGCCTCGACTTCCTCGACATCGCCTTCGCCATCGACAAGGCGTTCGGGATCAAGCTGCCGCTGGAAAAGTGGACCCAGGAGGTCAACGACGGCAAGGCGACCACCGAGCAGTACTTCGTGCTCAGCAATCTCAGCGCCCGCATCGACGAATTGGTCGCGGCCAAGGGCGCGTAGCGCCCACGCCGATGAACCTTGCTTATTTCCATCTGATCGATCGGATTGTCGCGCTCGACGTCGACAGCCGCAGCATCACGGTCGAAGCCCAGGTCCCGCAGGAGAGCACGATCTTCGAGGGGCATTTTCCCGGCTATCCGTTGATGCCGGGCGTGCTGTTGATCGAGACCATGGCGCAGACCTCGGGCTGGCTGTTGATCGCGCTGATGAAGTTCGAACGCATGCCGTTTCTCGCCGCGGTGAAGGAAGCCAAGATGCGCAGCTTCGTCACCCCCGGCGAACTGCTGACCATCGAGGCCAGCCTGGTTCACGAAGGATCCGGCTACAGCATGACCTCCGCCAAGATCTCGAGCGGCGGCAAGCTGGCCTGCAACGCCACCCTCACCTTCCGTCACGTGCCGTTCCCGAACCCGGATCTGCGCGGCCATATGGAAGTGATGGCTGAACGCATCGGTTTTCCGCAACAGGCGATCGCCCATGGCTGAGACGCACACGACCGCAACGCAACCTGTGGAAGCCTGGATCACCGGGATCGGGCTCGCCTCCTCGCTGAGCGAAGGGCTCGACGCGCATTGGCAGGCGCTGAACGAGCGCCGCGTCAACGCCGACGCCACGACGTTTGCGCCCTATGTGGTGCATCCTCTGGCGCCGATCAGCTTCGATCAGCAGATCCCGAAAAAGGGCGATCAGCGGCAGATGGAAGCCTGGCAGCGGATCGGCACCTATGCCGCCGGCCTCGCGCTGGATTCCGCCGGGATCAAGGGCAACAAAGATATTCTCTCGAAGATGGACATGATCGTCGCCGCCGGCGGCGGCGAGCGCGATCTGGCGGTGGATTCCGCGATTCTGAATTCCGAGGGCCAGGGCAATGCGTCGCCCGGCTATCTCAACGAACGGCTGATGAACGATCTGCGGCCGACGCTGTTTCTGGCGCAGCTGTCCAACCTGCTCGCCGGCAACATCGCCATCGTGCACGGCGTCACCGGCTCGTCGCGCACCTTCATGGGCGAGGAAGCCGCCGGCACCGACGCGGCGCGGATCGCGTTGGCGCGGATCGCCGCCGGCCAAAGCGACATCGCGCTGATCGGCGCCGCGCAGAACGGCGAGCGCAAAGACCTGTTGATGCTCTACGAGTTCGGCGACTTCAATCTGAAGAACGCCTACCAGCCGGTGTGGGCGCGCGACGGCCAGCCCGGCTTTGCGCTCGGCTCCGGCGCCGCCTTCGTGGTGATCGAATCCCGCCAGCACGCCGAAGCGCGCGGCGCCAAGCCGCTGGCGCGGCTGACCAACGTCGTCGCCGACCTGTCGCATCGCAAACAGCCCGGCGACGTCACCGCGACGCTGGAAAAGCTGTGGAAGAAACTCGGCTCCCCGGACAACGCCAGCGCCATTATCACCGGCGCGACCGGCGCGGCTCCGGCGACCGCCGAGGAGCGCGCGTTCCTCGAAAAGCATCCCGGCATCGCGGTGCGCGCCACCGGCACCAGCTTCGGCCATCTGATGGAGAGCCAGTTTCCGCTCGGTCTCGCACTCGCCGCACTGGCGATCTCGCGCGGCGCGCTGTTTCCGGCCAACGATCCGACCGGGCTCGAAATTGACACCTCGGCGCCGCCGACCCAGATCGTGGTGGTCGGCGCCGGGCATTGGCGCGGCGAAGGCATGGCGCTGGTCGAAGCCGTCAGCTAAGCGGCGCCGGACCCACGGAGACGACATGACAGCAACACGCGACAAATTCGGCCGTCCGATCGTCGTCGTCACCGGCATGGGCGTGGTGACCTCGCTCGGCGCCGGCAAGACCGACAATTGGGCCAAACTGACCGCGGGCGAATCCGGCATTCGCACCATCACCCGCTTTCCCACCGACGGCCTGAAGACCACGATGGCGGGTTCGATCGACTTCGTGCCGGTGGAGCCGTTCTCCTCCACCGTGCTCGGCGAACGGCTGGCCAATATCGCTACCGAAGAGGCGATCGCGCAGGCCGGCATCGGCCGCAAGGGCGATTTCCCGGGGCCGCTGTTTCTCGCGGTGGCGCCGGTCGAACTGGAATGGCTGCCGCGCCAGGAACTGGCCCGCGCCGTCGGCGCCGGCACCGAGATCAATTACGACTCCATGCTGCGCGTCAGCGGCGGCGGCCAATACAGCGCCTATCATCATCGCTTCCTGTTCGGATCGGTCGCCGATCATCTGTCGGAAACCTTCGGCACCAAGGGCTCGCCGATTTCGCTGTCGACCGCGTGTGCCTCCGGCACCACCGCGATCCAGCTCGGCGTCGAGGCGATCCGCCGCGGCGACGTCGACGCCGCGCTGTGCGTCGGCACCGACGGCTCGGTCAATCCCGAAGCGCTGATCCGATTCTCGCTGTTGTCGGCGCTGTCGACCCAGAACGATCCGCCGCAGGCCGCGGTGAAGCCGTTCGCCAAGAACCGCGACGGCTTCGTGATGGCGGAAGGCGCCGGCGCGCTGGTGCTGGAAAGCTACGCCTCGGCGACCGCGCGCGGCGCGAAAATCCTCGGCATCGTCGCCGGCTGCGGCGAACTCGCGGACTCCTTTCACCGCACCCGCTCCAGCCCCGACGGCAAGCCGATCGTCGGCTGCGTGCGCAACGCGTTGTCGGATGCGGGCCTGGTGGCCGAGCAGATCGACTACATCAATGCCCACGGCACCGGCACGCCGGAAAACGACAAGATGGAATATCTCGGCATCTCCACGGTGTTCGGCGAACGCGCCACCACGATTCCGGTGTCGTCGAACAAGTCGATGGTCGGCCACACGCTGTCCGCCGCCGGCGCCGTCGAGGCGATCTTCTCGCTGTTGACGCTGGAGCATCAACGAATCCCGCCGACCATCAATTACGACGTCCCCGATCCGGCAATTCCGTTCGACGTGGTGCCGAACGTAGCGCGCGACGCCCGCGTCACCGCGGTGATGTCGAACTCGTTCGGCTTCGGCGGCCAGAACGCCTCGCTGATCCTGACCGGCGAACCGGGCTAGTGGTTTTCGGCGGAGCCTCCGTCGCGCGTACGGCTTCACCTCTCCCATTGGGAGAGGTCGGATTGCGCAGCAATCCGGGTGAGGGGTTCAGGTCCCACGAGAAGTCGTACCCCCTCACCCCGACCCTCTCCCCATGGGAGAGGGAGCGCCCTGCCGATGCCGCGGCCACGGTGCAATGGCCCAGCCGCCCGCGCATCCGACCTTGAGTTAACGCGCCTGCCGGTTGACGCCTTGGCTTCCAGGCGCGATACGCAACCGGCGGAGCCCCCGCCCTTTTCCGGAACCCCATCCCATGCGCGCGCTCACCCTCGTCGCCGACCGCCAATTGGTGGTTGCAGAACTTCCCGATCCGCCGCAGCCGGCCGCTGGCGAGGTGCAGATCCGCGTCGGCGCGGTGGCGCTCAATCATATCGACGTCTGGGGCTTCCGCGGCATGGCGTTCGTCAAGCGTAAGCTGCCGATCGTGGTCGGCGCCGAGGCCGCGGGCGAGATCGCCGCGGTCGGCGACGGCGTCACCCGCTTCAAGGTCGGCCAGAAGGTCGCGATGTACGGCGCGCTGACCTGCGGCCACTGCAAGCCCTGCGTTGAGGGCCGCGACAATTTCTGCGAGAACGTCGGCGGGCTGATCGGCTTCCACGTCGACGGCTTCGCCCGCGAACTATTGAACATGCCGGAGCGGCTGGTGATCCCGGTGCCGGATAGCGTCAGCGTGCGCGACGCCGCCTGCGCGCCGATCGCGTTTTCCACCGTGCAGCACATGCTGTTCGACAACGCCAAGCTGCAGCCCGGCGAAACCATCCTGGTGCACGCCGGCGGCTCCGGCATCGGCACCGTGGCGATCATGATGGCGAAGGCGATCGGCTGCACCGTGATCACCACGGTCGGCGACGATTCCAAGATCGAAGGCGTGAAGAAGCTCGGCGCCGACTACGTCATCAACTATCGCAACGACCGCTTCGAGCACGAGACCCGCAAGATCACCAAGAAGAAGGGCGTCGACGTGGTGTTCGAACACGTCGGTGCCGACACCTTCAACGGCTCGCTCTTGGTGATGAAGCGCGGCGGACGCCTCGTCACCTGCGGCTCGACCTCGGGGCCGACCGCGACCATCAACCTGATGCAGCTGTTTCAGCAGCAATACCGCATCTTCGGCTCGTTCGGCGCCAGCATCCGCAACATCGAACAGAGCCTGGAGAAGATCGCCGGCGGCATGCATCCGGTGATCGACACCGAGGTGCCGATCGAGGACGTCGAAGTGGCCTTGAAACGCATGGAAAGCCGCCAGGTGTTCGGCAAGATCATCGTCAAACTGTGATGAACCGGCTCGTCCTCCGCAGTGCCGCGATCGCCCGCAAGCTGACCAAGTCGGCGCTTGGCGCCGTGGTCGGCGCGCTGGCAGTCGGGCTGTTACGCACCACGCGGCATTTCGATCCGATCGCCACCGCGAACTTGTTCGGCCGGGTGACTCGCAAGATCGGGCCGCATCTGCCGGAGCACAAAATCGGCCGCGCCAATCTGGTCGCCGCATTCCCGGACAAATCGCCGGAGGAAATCGCCGCCATTCTCGATGGGGTGTGGGACAATCTCGGTCGGGTCGCCGCCGAATTCGCCCATCTCGATCAGATCTGGGACTTCGATCCGGCGCATCCCAACCGCGGCCGCATCGAGCTTGCCCCCCGCACGCTGGAATTGTTCGAGCAATTGCAGCGCGACGGCAAGCCGGCGCTGGTGTTCGCCAGCCACATCGCCAATTGGGAATTGCCGGCGGTGGCCGCGGTGGCGCATGGCCTCGACTCCGCGGTGCTGTATCGCCCGCCCAACATCGCCGCCGCCGATCGCATCGTGCAGCAATTGCGCGCGGTGAAAATGGGCACGCTGATCGCCGCCGGCAGCGGCGCACCGATCCGGCTCGCGCATGCGCTGCAGAGCGGCCAGCATGTCGGCATGCTGGTCGATCAATGGTTCTCCAACGGAGTCGAGGTGACGTTCTTCGGCCGCAAGACCAGGGCCAATCCGCTATTGGCCCGGCTGCTGCGGCAGATCGACTGCCCGATCCACGGCGTCCGTATCATCCGGCTGCCGAACCACCGCTTCCGCGTCGAACTCACCGAAGAGATTCCGCCGATCCGCAACGCCAAGGGCGAGATCGACATCCAGGGCACCATGCAGGTGATCACCTCGACGATCGAAGGCTGGGTCCGCGAATATCCCGATCAGTGGCTGTGGTTGCACCGGCGGTGGCGGTAGCGGCTCGTCCGGGCGATCAGCGCGATCGCGCAATTCAACAATGACCGTCATCCCGGGGCATGAGCAGCGAAGCTGCGAATGAACCCGGGATCCAGTACTCACCGCCCTGGAATACTGGATTCCGGGTTCGCTCGTTCTGACGAACTCGCGCCCCGGAATGACGGTCTATTGTGATATCAGGCGCTGCAATCAATCTTGGAGAAGCCTACATCCCCGTCTTCACCTTGGTCCACAGCCGGTTGATGACGCGCTGGGTGGCGGCGTCGCGAGCGGTGATGATGAACAGCCGCTTCTCCGTCGCCTGGTCCGGATACACCATCTTGTTGCCGATCACCTTGGGATCGATCAGCTTCTGGCTCGCCAGATTGCCGTTGGCGTAGGACAGGAAATCCGAATTCTTCGCAGCGACTTCGGGACGATACAGATAGTTGATCAGTTCGTGCGCCTCGGCGACGTTGTTGGCATCGGCCGGGATCGCCAGATTGTCGAAGAACATCTGCGCGCCCTCCTTCGGAATCGTGTAGCCGATCTCGACGCCGTTGTTAGCCTCGGCGGTGCGGCTGCGCGCCTGCATGATGTCGCCGGACCAGGCGACCACCAGGCAGATCTCGCCGGTCGCCAGCGCGTTGAGATATTCCGAGGAATGAAACTTGCGGACATAGGGACGGATTTTGCTGACCAGATCGGCGGCTTTCTCTAGATCCGCCGGCTTGGTCGAGTTCGGGTCAAGGCCGAGATAGCTCAGCGCCGCGGGCAGAATGTCGTCCGGCGAATCCAGCATGTGCACGCCGCAGTCCCGGAATTTGGCGAGATTCTCCGGCTTGAACACCGTGGCCCAGCTGTCGATCACCGCGCCCTCGCCGAGGATCCTGCGCACCGCGGCGACGTTGTAGCCGATCCCGGTGGTGCCCCACATGTAGTTCGCGGCAAAGCGGTTGCCGGGGTCGTAGATGGCGAGCCGCTTGGTCACCACATCCCAGGCATTGGCGAGGTTCGGCAGCTTCGCCTTGTCGAGCTTCTGGAAGATGTTGGCGGCGATCTGCCGCTGCAGGAAATACGCGGTCGGCACCACCACGTCATAGCCGGATTTGCCAGCGAGCAGCCGGGTCTCCAGCGTCTCGTTGCCGTCGAAGGTGTCGTAGATCACCTTGATGCCGGTCTCGCGGGTGAAGTCGTCGAGCACCCCGGGCGCGATGTAGTTCGACCAGTTGTAGAAGTTGACGGTGCGCTGCTCGGCGCGCGCGGGCGCCAGCAGCAAGGCCGCGCAGCCGATCAGCGCTGCGGCAAAGCGGAATTTTTGCAAGCCGATCGAACAGCGCATCGTGAACGTCCTAGCGTCGGTGCACCGCGTCCGACAGCCGCTCCAGCGCGGTGTCGAGCGTGGCATCCTTCTTGGCGAAACAGAACCGCACCACCGAGGTCACCGCGTCCTCTTCGTAGAACGCCGACACCGGAATCGCGGCGACCTTGTAGTCGGTGACGATCCGCCGGCAGAACGCCTCGTCGGTCTCGTTGAGCCCGAGCGGCGCGAGGTCCACGGTGAGAAAGTAAGTGCCCTGCGACTGGATCACCGGAAAGCCGATGCTCTTCAGCCCGCTCGCCAGCCGGTCGCGGCTGACGGCGAGGTCGCGGCGCATCTGCAGGAAGTAATCGTCGGACTTGCCGAGCCCATAGGCCACCGCGACCTGCAGGTTCGGCGCGGTGGTGAAGGTGAGAAACTGGTGCACCTTGGCGGTGACCCGCAACAGCGGCGGCGCTGCGCAGACGAAGCCGACCTTCCAGCCGGTCAGCGAAAAAATCTTGCCGGCCGAGCCGATCTTGATGGTGCGGTCGCGCATCCCCGGGATCGAGATCAGCGGAATATGCGCGCGGCCGTCGAACACCACGTGTTCCCAGACCTCGTCGCAGATCGCGATGGCGTCGAACTGCTGGCAGAACCGCGCCAGCAGTTCGAGGTCTTCGCGCGGATAGACCACGGCGGCCGGGTTGAGCGGATTGTTGAACAGCACCGCGCGGGTCTTGTGCGTGAACACCGCGCGCAGCGCCTCTTCGGTGAGGCGCCAATACGGCGGCTCCAGCCGCACCAGCTTGGGAATGCCGCCGGCCTGGCGGATGATCGGCAGATAGGAGTCGTACACCGGCTGGAACACGATGACTTCGTCGCCGGGCTCGACCACCGCGAGGATCGAGGCGGTCAGCGCCTCGGTGCCGCCCGAGGTCACCATCACCTCGGTCATCGGGTCGAGATTCAGGCCGTGCCAATGCGCATAGTGCTTAGCCACCGCCTGCCGTAGTTCCGGAATCCCCATCATCGACGGGTATTGGTTGTTGCCGTGCAGCACCGCGTCCGCCGCGGCGCGGCGGATGTCTTCCGGTCCCGGATCGTCGGGAAAGCCCTGGCCGAGATTGATGGCGTTGTTGTCGCGCGCCAGCTGCGACATCGCCTCGAACACCGTGACCGGCAGATCGGCAAAGACCGGATTCATCGGCGGATCAGCGGCCCGGCTTGGTCGGCAGTCCCGACGCCTTCCAGCCGAGAATGCCGCCGGCGAGATGCTTGTCGTAGGCGAGGCCCGCGGCCTGCGCGGCGAGCGACGCCGTCACCGAGCGCTTACCGGACCGACAGGCGAACACCACCTCTTTGCCGTGCGGGTCGGGGATGCTCTTCGGATCGAAGCTCGACAGCGGCACCACCACGGCGTCGGGATAGGCCTCGGCGGCGACCTCGTTCGGCTCGCGGACGTCGACCAGCAGATAGCGGCCCTCCGCAATGCCTGCCGAAACCTGCTGCGGCGTCAAATCCTGAACCTGAGCTCCCACTCCACTCTCCCCCGCCGTCGCAGCTGTCGGACTGAATTGCACACCCAGGAGCACGGCGACGCTCGGCAAGGGCAAACTCAAAGTCGCGCCTTGCGCGATGAAAATCAAGCGCTTGAGCCATTTCGTCAGCATGGGAGTCCTCGTCGCGGCGGTTCAGTTATTCTGCGCAGGTCGACGTTGTGAGGCAAAATCCCACGGGATTCCTTGATCTGCATCGGTCTGCAGCGTCCAGGCGAATCCGAGGCGCAGACTTGCGGCTGGCACATCGGCAGCGCCGCTCAGATCGTCACCTGGGTGCCGACCTCGACCACGCGCCCGGTGGGGATCTGGAAGTAGTCGGTGGCGTCGTTGGCGGAGCGGCTCAGCGCGATGAACAGGTGATTCTGCCAGCGCGGCATGCTGGATTGCGCCGCCGGCTTCAGCGAGCGCCGCGACACGAAGAACGACGTCGACATGATGTCGAACTGCCAGCCGAGCTTGCGGGCGATCACCAGCGCCTTCGGCACGTTGGGCGATTCCATGTAGCCGAAGCGCAGCCGGACCTTGGAGAACTTGTCGCTGATGTTCTCCATGGTGACCCGCTCCGAGGGGTCGACCCGCGGGGTCTGCGCGGTCTGGATGGTGAGAATGACGTTGTGCTCGTGCAGCACTTTGTTGTGCTTGAGATTGTGCAACAGCGCGGTCGGCACATATTCCGGGTCGCTGGTGAGAAACACCGCGGTGCCCTTGACGATGTGCGGCGGCCGCTTCTCCAGGCTCTGAATCAGGTCGTTCAGCGGCACCTCGGTGCGCCTCGTCTTCAGGATCAGCATCGCCGAGCCGCGCCGCCACACCCAGATCATCGCCGCCATCAGGAAGCCGAACAACAGCGGCACCCAGGCGCCTTCCATCAGCTTCAACAGATTGGCGCTGAAGAAAATCGCGTCGACCGCGACGAACGGAAAGATCAACGCCGCCGCCGCCGCCGGGCGCCAGCCCCACAATTTCCAGATCACCACGAAGCCCATCACGCCGTCGGCCACCATGGTGGTGGACACCGCGATGCCATAGGCCGAGGCCAGCCCGCTGGAGCTGCGGAACAACAGCACCAACAGCAGCACGCCGATCAACAGCAGCATGTTGACCCGCGGCAGATAGATCTGGCCGGCGTGGGTCTCCGAGGTGTAGCGGACTTCGAAGCGCGGCAGCAGGCCGAGCTGCACCGCCTGGCTGATCAGCGAAAACGCGCCGGTGATCACCGCCTGGCTGGCGATCACCGTCGCCGCGGTGGCCAGCACGATCAACGGCACCAGGAAGTTCTCCGGCACCATGCGATAGAAGGTGTTCTCGACCGCCTCGGGATGCGACAGCACCAGCGCGCCCTGGCCGAAGTAGTTGACCAGCAGCGAGGGCAGCACGAAGAACAGCCAGCCGGTCTGGATCGGCTTGCGGCCGAAATGGCCCAAATCAGCATACAGCGCTTCGCCGCCGGTGACCGCGAGGAACACCGCGCCGATCGTCACCAGCCCGACCATGCCGTGCGACAGCATGAAATGCACCGCGTGCCACGGGTTGATCGCCGCCAGCACCGACGGATCGTCGTTGATGTGAATCAGCCCCATCACCGCGAGCGTGCTGAACCAGACGATCATCACCGGGCCGAACGCGGAGGCGACCTTCGCGGTGCCCCAGCGCTGAAATGCAAACAGCACCACCAGAATCCCGACCGTGAGCGGCACCACGTAATGTTCGAGCGCGGGCGCGGCGATCTTCAGACCTTCGACCGCCGACAACACCGAGATCGCCGGGGTGATCATCGAATCGCCGATGAACATCGAGGCGCCGATCACCCCCAGACTCATCAGGAACACGCTGCGGCGGCCCATTGCGCGCTGGCCGAGCGCCATCAGCGACAGCGTGCCGCCCTCGCCGTTGTTGTCGGCGCGCAGCAGCAGCAGCACGTATTTCGCGGTGACCACGATCAACAGCGACCACAGGATCAGCGACAGCACGCCGAGCACGATGACGCGGGTGACCACGGCGCCCTCGGCGGCGACATGCACCGCCTCGCGAAAGGCGTACAGCGGTGAGGTGCCGATATCGCCGAACACCACGCCGACGCCGCCGAGCGTCAGCGCCCAGAAGCTTGTTGTCGGGGGTGCGTCTGTCGACGCGGCGCTGGTGAGGGCCATGATGCTGGAAACGCTCTGATGATAGTTTTGATCCCGACCCTGCCGGCGGAGGACGGCGCGTGTGGTGACGCGGATTATAACACCGTTGACGCGATGTCACGCCCCTTGCGCGGCACTCCCCAACTGCACAATCGCCTCGCGAGACCATCGCGGTGGAAAATCTGCCGGATGGCGCGGATCGGTGACCGCGCTTACGGCTAGCCCGAAAGACGTTGAAAGACAACACATTAGGATCGAGCCGGGGGCCGCCGACAGGGCTAGGGCTTGAGCCCGGGCGGCAGCGGCGGGCTTTCCCGCATCAGGGTGATGGTGACGCGGCGATTGGCGGCCAGCATCGGATCGTCGGGAAACAGCGGCTGGCTGTCGGCTTTGCCGGTCACCGCGAAGACGTGGCTGGTCGGCAGACCCTCACGTTCCAGAATCTGCCGCACCGCGTTGGCGCGGTCGGACGACAGGTCGAAGGCGTTGTAGTCGGTGCGCCCCGGCATCAACCCCGCCGAGGTATGGCCGACGATCGACACCCGCAGCGGCGTGGCGCGCAGCGGCGCGGCCAGCCTCTGGATCAACAGCCGGGTGCGCTCGAACGGCACCTTGGAGCCGTCGGCGAACATCGAGCGGCCGTCCTGGTCGATGATCTCGAGGTTGAGGCCGTCCTTGGTCTCTTCGAACATGATGTTCTTCGACAGCTCGGTCAGTTCCGGCAGGTCCTGCAGCGCCTGGCGCAACGACGCCGACGCGAGCGCAAATTCCCGCTCGGCCTGGGTCTGGGCGCCGGCGGCTTTCGAGTCGCCGGCTTCGTCGGGATTGGGAGTGTTGCTCGCGTCCTCGATCGCAACATGCGCATTGTTCTTAACTTTGCCGCGGGTCGGGATGCCGTCGGTTTCCAGCACGCCCGAATAGCGCGAGTCGCTCTGCACGCCGAACGCATCCCGCATCGAACCGGCGACGATCTTCAGCTTCTTGGTATCCTGCGTCGAGAACGCCACCAGCATCACGAAAAACGCGAGCAGCAGTGCCATCAGGTCGGCGAAGGTCACGAACCAGCCATGACCGCCGTGGGCTTCTTCGCGTTTCTTTTTGGCCATTTGCCCTGATCCGCGATCCTATGCCGTGCGCTACGCCGGAACCATCTCGCCTTCTTCATGACGATGCTTCTCGGGCAGATAGGCCAACAGCATTTCGCGCACCAAGGTCGGGCTCTTGGAATCCCGGATCATCAGGATGCCGTCGATGATCAGCGTGCGGTTGGTCTCCTCGTCGATCAGCTTGCCGTGCAGCTTGTCGGCGATCGGCAGACAGATCAGGTTTGCCACCAGCGCGCCGTACAAGGTCGCCAGCAGCGCCACCGCCATGAATGGGCCGAGCTTCGACGGATCGGACATGTTGGAGAACATCTGCACCATGCCGAGCAGTGTGCCGATCATGCCGAAGGCCGGCGCGCAGTCGCCGATCGCGCGGTAGATCTTCGAGCCTTCGTTGAGATGCAGCAGGAAGTTGTCGCGGTCCCGCTCCATGTTGTCGCGGATGAATTCCAGGTCGTAGCCGTCAGCGACGTAGCGAATGCCCTTGGCGAGGAACGGCTCGTCGGTCTCGACCTTTTCCAGTCCCACCGGGCCGGATTTGCGCGCGATCTCGGCGATCCGCGCCAGTTCTTCCACCAGGTCACGAGCCGACAGGCTACTCAGCGTGAATGCGAATTTGGCGCCCAGCGGCAGGCCATGCATCATCGTCGAGAGCGGAAAGCGAATCAGAGTCGCGGCGAGGGAGCCGCCGAAAATGATGATGACGGCGTGAATGTCGTAGAACATCCGGAAATCGCCACCCATCAGGATGAGCGTCGACAGAACGATGCCGCCCGCGACCAGGCCAAGGAGAGTTGCGATATCCATTTTGAACTCCGGTACGCACGGACTCAGCCGCCAATCAGCATTGGCGACGCGCAACCCGTTCTGAGCAGCGTGGAACCACCGTAGCGTCGCCGCGATTAAAGACCCGTTACCGGATAAGTAATTATTAACAGCGGCCTAACGGCTAACAGCCGACGCCCCAGCGGCGCTGTGCGTGTTGCAAAGCACGCGGCGCCGGCCGGGCCTCGGGGCCGCGGCGCGGCAGCAAGAACAGTGGCCGACGGCAGGTCGCCCTGGCGCGGTAAAGGCGCTATAGAGTCCGCAACGACTCGACCGCGCCTCGCGCAACGAAACCCTGTTGGCAGCTCCGCCGATCCGTGCCGGCGCGACCACGCCGCGATAAGAAACCATGACCTTCGCACCCACCGACAAACTGGCGCCCTACCGGGCGGCCTTGCAAGCCTTGAACGACGACGGCCGACTGCGGCGACTGGTGCCGCGCGCCGGCATCGACTTCGTCTCCAATGATTACCTGGGGCTCGCCAACGCGCCGCAGATCAGGGAGGCGATGATCGCCGCGCTGCAATCCGGCACCTCGATCGGCTCCGGCGGCTCGCGCAGCCTGCGCGGCAACTGTGCCGAACACGAGAACCTGGAAGCCTACGCCGCGCGGTTCTTCGGCGCCGACGCCGCGCTGTATTTCCCTGCCGGCTATGTGGCGAATTTCGCCGTGCTGACCACGCTGCCGCAACGCGGCGATCTGTTGGTGCTGGACACCCTGGTGCACGCCAGCATCCATGAAGGCGCCCGCGCCGGCCGCGCCGATTATCGCGACGGCGGCCACAACGATGCCCAGGCGGTCGAGGATGCGATCCGCAAATGGCGCGGCGAAGGCGGCACCGGCCGGGTCTGGATCGTGGTCGAGAGCCTGTACAGCATGGACGGCGATTTCGCGCCGCTCGCCGAACTGATGCCGCTGGCAGAGCGCCACGACGCCTTCCTGATCGTCGACGAAGCCCACGCCACCGGGATCTACGGGCCGCAGGGCCGCGGCCTCACCGCGCCGTATGAGGGCCGCGAGAACCTGATCGTGGTGCATACTTGCGGCAAGGCGCTCGGCGCCGCGGGCGCGCTGGTCACCATGACCCGCGTGCTGCGCGATTTCATGGTCAACCGCTGCCGGCCGTTCATCTTCTCCACCGCGCCGTCGCCGCTGGTCGCAGTCGCAGTGCAGCAAGCCTTGGTACTGCTGCAGGACGAACCGGAGCGGCCGCAGCGATTGCTCGATCTGATCGCCTTCACGCATCGCGAATTCGAAGCCCGCGGCGGGCAGCGGCTGTCGAACTCGCAGATCCTGCCCTACATCGTCGGCGACAATACGCGGGCGATGACGCTCGCGGCGGCGATGCAGGCGCGCGGCTTCGACATCCGCGGCATCCGACCGCCGACGGTGCCGGCCGGCACCGCGCGGCTGCGGATCTCGCTGACGCTCAATGTCGGCGAGGCCGAAGTGCTGTCGATGCTGGACGCGCTCGACGAAGAAACCAAGGGCGCCGCGCGATGAGCCCGCGCATCGTCGTCACCGGCACCGATACCGAGATCGGCAAGACGGTATTTTCCGCCGGGCTCGCCGGCTTTCTCGGCGCATCCTACTGGAAGCCGGTGCAGGCCGGGCTCGACGGCGATACCGATTCCAGCCGCGTCGCGGCGCTGAGCGGGCTCTCCGCCGACCGCATCCTGCCGGAGCGCTTTCGTCTTAACACCCCCGCCTCGCCGCATCTTGCAGCCAGACTCGACGGCGTTCGCATCGACGTCGAGGCGCTCGAGCTGCCGCCGGTCGACGGCCCCTTGGTGATCGAGGGCGCCGGGGGGCTGATGGTGCCGCTCAATCCCGAAACGCTGTATATCGACGTGTTCGCGCGCTGGAATTTGCCGGTGGTGCTATGCGCGCGCACCGCGCTCGGCACCATCAATCATGCGCTGCTGTCGATCGAGGCGTTGCGCCGCCGCGACATTCCGATCTGCGGCGTCGCCTTCATCGGCGACGAAGTCCGCGACAGCGAGGACATCATCTGCGCGATCGGCAAGGTGCGACGGCTGGGCCGGCTGCCGCGGCTCGATCCGCTCGACCGCGCCTCGCTGAAGGCGGCCTTCGCAACGTCATTCAACCGGGAAGATTTCGCGTGACCAGCGCTGCACATTCGCCGATCTGGCATCCGTTCACCCAGCACGCGCTGCACGGCGCCATGACCAAGGTGGTGCGCGGCGACGGCGCCTATCTGTACACCGAAGACGGCGCGCGGATCATCGACGCGATCGCGTCGTGGTGGGTGGTGACGCACGGCCACTGCCATCCGCATATCGTGGAGGCGATCCAACAGCAGGCTGCCGAGCTCAACCAGATCATCTTCGCCGGCTACACCCACCAGCCGGCGGAAGACGTCGCCAAGGCGCTTTTGAAGCTGACGCCCAAGGGGCTGGACTACGTGTTCTTCTCCGACTCAGGTTCGACCGCGGTCGAAGTGGCGCTGAAGATGGCGCTCGGCTATTGGCGCAACATCGGCGAGCCGCGCTCGCGCATCGTGGTGATGCAGCACTCCTATCACGGCGACACCGTGGGCACGATGTCGGTCGGTGCGCGCGGCGTGTTCAACGCCGCCTATGAGCCCTTGTTGTTCGACGCCACGGTGATCCCCTTCCCCGCCGCAGGCCACGAGCAGGCCACGCTGGACGCGCTGCAGGCGGCCTGCCGCGCCAAGCCGGCGGCGTTCATCGTCGAGCCGCTGGTGCTCGGCTCGGGCGGCATGCTGATCTATTCGCCGTCGCTGCTGCGCGAGATGAAGCGGATCTGCGAGGCGGCGGGCGTGCTGTTCATCGCCGACGAGGTGATGACCGGCTGGGGCCGCACCGGCACGCTGTTCGCCTGCCAGCAGGCCGACATCTCACCGGACATCGCCTGCTATTCGAAGGGCCTGACCGGCGGCTCGCTGCCGCTGGCGGTGACGCTGTGCCGCGGCGAGATCTACGAGGCGCATTACTCGCAGGACCGCACCCGCACCTTCTTCCATTCCAGTTCCTACACCGCAAATTCGGTGGCCTGCGCCGCCGCGCGCGCCAACCTGGATCTGTGGCAGGACCCGCAATGCATGACGCGGATCGAGGCGGTCGCGGCGATGCAGGCGCAACGGCTCGCGCCGTTCGAAAGCGATCCGCGATTCGAGAATGTGCGGCGGATCGGCACCATCACCGCGCTCGATCTGAAGGCGCCCGACGGCGGCTATCTCGCCGGCATCGGGCCGAAGCTGTTGGGCTTTTTCGCCAGCCGAAATCTGCTGCTGCGCCCGCTCGGCAACACCATCTATGTGATGCCGCCGTATTGCGTCACCGCCGACGATCTCGATGAGATCTACGCAGCGATCAGCGAGGCCGCGGATTTGCCGGGGTAGAGTATTTTGGGCTGAGATCGAAGCATCCAACCCAAATGCCGTCGTCATTCCGGGGCGCGAGTTCGTCAGAACGAGCGAACCCGGAATCTCGCAACACGAGCGGATACGGGCTCCTGCAGCGAGATTCCGGGTTCGCTCGCAGCTATCGCTGCTCGCGCCCCGGAATGACGGCCTGCGAATTTGCAGCGCATCAATCCAACGCGAAAAGCCCGCAGAGGCGTGAAGCAGCGCCGCGGGCTCAGTTCAGCCGCGGCGGACGCTCGTCATGCGCGGGATCGGCCGTCGGCGTCAGCGACGACGTCGGATGCGGCCCATGGGTGCCGGGCGCGGGTCCGTGCGCCGCTGCCGCGGCGGCGCTACGCGCGCGCTCGCGATACGACCGCATCCCGAGCGGCAGGCTGATCAGATACAGCAGCGTGCCGACCGACAGCATGTACCAGGGATAGCCGATCAGCAGCGCGATGATGAACACCACCGAGACGAACACCGGCAGCACCATCTCCGGCGGCACCCGCATCCGCACCGCCTTGCCGGAGAACACCGGCAGTCGCGACACCATCAGCCCGGCGATCACCAGGGTGTACAGCGCGGTCAGCACCGCCGGCAGCGACGGTGCGCCGAGGAACGACATGTAGACCGGCAGCAGCACCGCGATGGCGCCGGCCGGCGCCGGCACGCCGGTGAAGTAATTCGCCGCGAAGGCGGGCTTGTTGGGATCGTCCATCGTCGAGTTGAAGCGCGCCAGCCGCAGGCTGCCGCTGATCGCGAAGATCATCGAGGCGATCCAGCCGACATTGTGCAGTTCGTGCAGCTGCCAGAAATACAGGATCAGCCCCGGCGCCACGCCGAAATTGACGAAGTCGGCCAGGCTGTCGAGCTCGGCGCCGAATTTCGACTGTCCCTTGATCATCCGGGCGACCCGGCCGTCGAGGCCGTCGAGCACCGCGGCGAACACGATCGCCGCCACCGCGAGCTCCATCCGCCCCTCGGTGGAGAGCCGGATCGCGGTCAGGCCGGCGCAGATCGCCAGCAGCGTGATCACGTTGGGGACCAACATCCGCACCGGGATCGGGCCGAACCGGCGCCGCGGCGGGTCGTTGAATTTCGGATCAAAGGGCATCGACATCGCCTTCACAGCAAGTTCGAGGTTGAGCCGCAACCGCGATCCACGTGATCATGCTCCGGCCCAGCCTGATGATATAGCCCCGCCCGAGCCGCCACGCCATCGGCCTGCCGCGGCCGATGGCCTCACTGCCCGCGCGATCGCTCAGGCGGCCCGATAGGTGCGGCCGCCGTCGCCCTGGCGGAAGTCGGCCAGCACGGTTTCGCCGGCGATCGAGGTCTGTCCCGGCGACACCAGCGCCTTGGCGCCGTCCGGCAGATAGACATCGAGCCGCGAGCCGAACCGGATCAGGCCGAAGCGTTCGCCGGCGCCGAGCGTCTGCCCGACCCGCACGAACGACACGATCCGCCGCGCCACCAGGCCGGCGATCTGGATCACGCCGATCTGGCCGCCCGGGGTCGAGATCACCATCGAGTTGCGCTCGTTGTCTTCGCTGGCCTTGTCGAGGTCGGCGTTGATGAACTTGCCGGGGCTGTAGACGATGCGCTCGATCCGCCCGGCCACCGGGGCGCGGTTCACGTGGCAGTTGAACACGCTCATGAAGATCGAGATCCGCAACAGCGGCTTGTCGCCGAGGCCGAGCTCGGCCGGCGGCACCATCGCCACCACCATCGAGACCCGGCCGTCGGCCGGGGCGATCACCAGATCGTCGCGCACCGGCGTCACCCGCACCGGGTCGCGGAAGAACAGCGCGCACCAGATCGTCAGCACCACGCCGATCCAGCCCAGCGGCGTCCACAGCCAGAACAGCAACAGACTGATCAGCGCGAAGCCGCCGATGAACGGATAGCCTTCGCGATGGATCGGCGGAATTTGCGCACGAATGGAATTGACGATCGACATCAGCTCACTGCTTCTGTTGTCCCCTCTCCCCTTGTGGGCGAGGGTGGCGCGCCACGAGCGGCGGGCCGGGGAACCGGGTTATATGAAGAATTCTAGGTCGCCGCCACGATTTGCTGCGCGGCCGCGCGATTGGCTTGCGTCACTCACTCCGCGGCATCGGGCGTGGCGAGCGTAACATGGTCCGCAGGCTCTGGTGCCACCGCCTCGTGGAGCGTCGGCGCGCGGGCGGCCGGGGCGACGTCGTCGCCGATCAGAGCCAGCTTTTCGCGCGCCTCCTGTGCCTCGCGCTGCCTGTTCCACATGCTGGCGTAAAGCCCGTTTGCGGCAAGAAGCTGGCCGTGCTTGCCGCGCTCCACAATGCGACCTTGGTCCAGCACGATGATCTCGTCGGCGCCGACGATGGTGGAGAGCCGGTGCGCGATCACCAGCGAGGTGCGGTTGCGGGATACCCGCTCGAGCGCATCCTGGATCTCCTGCTCGGTGTGGCTGTCGAGCGCCGAGGTGGCCTCGTCGAGCAGCAGGATCGGCGGCGCCTTCAGCACGGTGCGGGCGATCGCCACGCGCTGCTTCTCGCCACCGGACAGTTTCAGGCCGCGCTCGCCGACCTCGGTCTCGTAGCCCTTCGGCGAGGCCTGGATGAAGGCGTCGATCTGCGCGGTGCGCGCCGCCTCCTCGACCTCGGCGTCGCTGGCGTCCCAGCGGCCGTAGCGGATGTTGTAGCGGATGGTGTCGTTGAACAGCACGGTGTCTTGCGGCACCATGCCGATCGAGGCGCGCAGCGAACTCTGGGTGACTTTGCGGATGTCCTGGCCGTCGATCAGGATCTTGCCGCCGGAGACGTCGTACAGCCGGAACAACAGCCGCGAGATCGTCGACTTGCCGGCGCCCGAAGGCCCGACGATCGCCACGGTCTTGCCGGCCGGCACCTCGAAGCTGAGCCCCTTCAGGATCGGCCGCTCCGGGTCGTAGGCAAACCGCACGTCGTCAAAGCGGACATTGCCGCTGGAAACAACCAGCGGCTTGGCGCCCGGCAGATCCTTGACCTCGGGGTTCTTGGTCAAAACGCCGAACATCTTCTCGATGTCGACGATCGCCTGCTTGATCTCGCGATACACCATGCCCATGAAATTCAACGGCTGGTAGAGCTGGATCATCATGGCGTTGACCATGACGAAATCGCCCACCGTATTGGTGCCGTTGCGCACGCCGATCGCGCACATCAGCATGGTGGCGGTGAGCCCGCAGGTGAAGATCACCGCTTGGCCGGCGTTGAGCACGGCGAGCGATGTGTAGGTCTTGACGCTGGCGTGCTCGTACCGCGCCATGGTGCGGTCGTAGCGCTCGGCCTCGCGGGTCTCGGCGCTGAAATATTTCACCGTCTCGTAGTTCAACAGCGAATCGATCGCCTTGGTATTGGCCTCGCTGTCGGACTCGTTCATGTTGCGGCGGATGCCGATCCGCCATTCGGTGGCGATGTAAGTGTAGTACATATAGATCACCACCGTGATCAGCGTGACCAGCACGTAGCGCCAGTCGAACTGCCACAGCAGCACGCCCATCAGCAGCGAGACCTCGACGATGGTCGGCACCAGCTGCAGGATCACCATCCGCACGATGACTTCGATGCCGTTGCGGCCGCGCTCCAGCACCCTTGTCAAGCCGCCGGTCTTGCGCTCGAGATGGAACCGCAGCGACAATTCGTGCATATGCACGAAGGTCATGTAGGCGAGCTTGCGCACCGCGTGCATCGCCACCTGGGCGAACATGCCGTCGCGCCATTGCGTCAGCACCGCCATGATGATCCGCACCGCGCCGTAGCTCGCGGTCATGATCAGCGGCGAGGCGATCAGCCACAGCGTCCAGTTCGACGGCTCGACCGGCGCGGTGTCGGCGCCGGTCAAGGCGTCGATCGCCCATTTGAAGGTGAACGGCACCACCATGGTGGCGAGCTTGGCGATCAGCAGCAGCACCATCGCCCACACCACCCGCATCTTCAGGTCGAAGCGGTCGCCGGGCCAGATATACGGCCACAGGTGCACCAGCGTGCCCAGCATGGTCGCCTTGGGCGCCGAATCGTCGGGAGTTTGCGGCGCTTGGTCAGCCGGCCGCGCGTGGTGAGGTGTCATCAACAATGCCTGAGGAATGCCTGCAACGACGCGCCACGGCAAAGCCGCCGCATCGCGCGGATCGGAGTTCGGTCAGCCCGAGATATAGTGCCTTTGCACGGGTCATGCACCCTTGCTGTCGATTCTTTTCAACCCCGCAGAACCACCAGTTGCCGCGGCCCTGCGCTGCGATTCGCGGTTTTGCAGCGCGGCACGCGACGGCGATGTCTTGACGATGTGATCTTGCGGTGCCACATCGCCGGCATGGGCGACATCAAAACGGTCTGTGTCTATTGCGGCTCCGGAGCCGGCAGCAACCCGCGGTTCATCGAGGCGGCGACCGCTTTCGGCCGGCAGCTGGCGCTGAACAAGGTCGGCCTGGTCTATGGCGGCGGCTCGATCGGCCTGATGGGCGCGGTGGCGAAAGCCACGCTCGACCACGGCGGCACCGTCACCGGAATCATTCCGAACTTTCTCACCAAGAAGGAGCATATGCTCGATCGGGTGCAGGAACTGATCGTCACCGACGACATGCACGAGCGCAAGCGGCTGATGTTTGAGCGCTCCGACGCCTTCGTGGCGCTGCCGGGCGGCGTCGGCACGCTGGAGGAACTGGTCGAGCAATTGACCTGGCAGCAGCTCGGCCGCCACAAGAAGCCGATCCTGATCGCCAATATCGGCGGCTTCTGGGAACCGCTGCTGGCGCTGCTCGACCACATGCGCGACACCGCCTTCATCCGCAAGAATCTCTCCGTCGAGCTGTTGCAGGCCGAGGCGGTCGAACAGATCCTGCCGATGCTGCGCGAGGCTGCGGCGGCAACGCCCGCCGAGGCCGACGCCGTGGTTCCGGAAATCGCCGAGCGGTTTTAGGGCGCTGTTCGCTGGTTGGAGGCGTCCAACCAACAACGAAGCCGTCATTCCGGGGCGCGAGAGCGTCAGCTCGAGCGAACCCGGAATCTCGCAACGCGCCCGGCGCTTTCACCCGCAGCAAGATTCCGGGTTCGCTCGGCCTTTCGGCCTCGCGCCCCGGAATGACAACTCCGCAATTGGCGCAGCGCTGCAACTCAGCTTCAACTCAGCAACTCAAACGTAACTCAACTCCAAAATCCGAACCGCAGGTTCAGGCCGACGCGCGCTGCGCCGCAGCAGCCACCTCGAAAATCTTGCCGGGGTTGAGGATGCCCTTGGGGTCGAGCGCGGCTTTCAGCGTACGCATCAGCGCGATCTCGGCGGCGTTGCGGCTGATGTGCAGATATGGCTTCTTCTCGAGGCCGATGCCGTGCTCGGCCGACACCGAGCCGTGGCAGGCGGCGAGCGGCCGATACACCAACGCTTCGATCTTCGGCCGCAGCGCCAGGTAGTTCTGCGGCTTGACCTGCACCACGACGTGCAGATTGCCGTCGCCGAGATGGCCGAAGATCCACAACTTGTGATCGCCGATCTCGGCGGCCAGCGTCTCGCGCAACCCCTCGGCATAGGCCTCCATCGCGGCGATCGGCAGCGAGATGTCGAACACCACCGGCAAGCCGCCCTGCATCACCTGGCCGACGTCGTCGCGCAGCGCCCAGAACGCCTGGCAATCGGCATCGGACTGCGCGATCGCCGCGTCCGCGATCAGCCCGGCCTGTAGCGCCCCTTCCAGCGCCGCCTGAAACCGCTGGGTGTCGAGTTCCCGGTCGGCGCCCTGGCTTTCGATCAGCACGTAATACGGATAGTTCTGCGCGATCGGCGGCTGGCCCTTGGCGGGCGCGGTGGTGACCAGCTGATAGAACGACTGCCACATCACCTCGAACGCCGACAGCGTGCCGCCGAGCGCGCGGTCGGCGTGCTTGAGGAATTTCGCCACCGCGTCGAAACTGTCCAGCCCGACGAAGGCCATGTTGGTGGCGAGCGGCTTTTCCCGCAGCCGCAGCACCAATTTGGTGATCACGCCGAGCGTGCCCTCCGAGCCGATGAACAGCTGTTTGAGATCATAGCCGGCGTTGTTCTTGATCAGTTGATTCATCGACGACACGATGCTGCCGTCGGCCAGCACCACCTCGAGCCCAAGCACCATGTCGCGGGTCATGCCGTAGCGGATCACCCGGTTGCCGCCGGCATTGGTCGCAGCGTTGCCGCCGAGCGTGGCGCTGCCGCGCGCGCCGAGATCGAGCGGGAACGAAAGATCGTGCTGATCGACCGCCTCCTGCAGCGTCTGCAGCACCACGCCGGCCTCGACCGTCGCGGTGCGCTGCACCGGATCGATCGCCTCGATGGCGCGCATCCGCTCCAGCGACAGGATGACGTCGTTGGCGCCGGCGTCGCCGCCATGCACCAGGCCGGTGAGACCGCCCTGGGTGACCACCGCGATGTTGTGGGCGTGGCACCAGCGCAGCACGTCGGAGACCTCCTTGGTGTTGGCCGGCCGCACCAGCGCCGCGGCGCGCAGATTGTCGAAGCGGTAGGCGCCGGCAGAGCGCTTTCCGAGTTCGGCCGGCTCCAGCACGGCGCTCTCGCCGACGATGTGACGAAGCGCAGCGACGATGGCCATCGACATGCAAACCTCCCTAGATCATCGCTTCGATCAGGCGCGGGCCGCGCTGCGCCATGGCGTCGGCATATTGCGCGGCGAACTCTTCCGCCGTGGTGGCACGGCTGGCTTCGACGCCGAGGCCGGACGCGACCTGCACCCAGCTGATTTCCGGATTGTGCAGATCGAGCATCGACAGCGCCTTGGTGCCGGCGGTGCCGACGCCGACCCGCTGCAGCTCGATGTTCAGAATCGCGTAGGAACGGTTGGCGAAGATCACCACGGTGACGTCGAGATTTTCCCGCGCCATGGTCCACAGCGCCTGCAGCGTGTAGGCGGCGCCGCCGTCGCCCGAGGGGCACACCACCTTGCGGTCGGGCGCCGCCAGCGCCGCGCCGACCGCGAGCGGCAGCCCCTGCCCGATCGAGCCGCCGGCCAGCGGCAGATGCGTGTAGGGCCGCGCCCGGGCCAGATGGATCATCAACGCCAAGCCGGAGGTGGCGGATTCGTCGGCATAGATCGCGTTGTCGGGGGTGTAGTGCGCGATCACCTGCGCCACGCCGAGCGAGTTCAGCTTGCCCTTCGGCAACTCGGGCAACACCAGCGGTGTCCGCGTCGCGGGCGCGGCCGGCGCATCCAGCGCGTCGGCGAGATCTTGCAGCGCGCGGGCGCCGTCCTCATGCGGCTGCGCCAGATAACTGAACACGCAGCCCTCAGCCGCGCCCCAGCTCGGCTTGCCGGGATAGGCGAAGAACGACACCGGCGGCTTGGCGCCGACCAGGATCAGTTGCTCGACGTCCTTCAGGAACATCACGATCTGCTCGGCGAAATACGGAATGCGCTCGACCGGCACCCGCCCGGCGCCGAACTCGCCATGCGGTGCGAAGGTGTCGCAGAGCAGCCGCGCGCCGGTCTTGGCCTGAATGCGGCCGGCGGCCTCCAAGCCTGTGCCGCGCAAGCCCTCACCGCGGATCAGCAGCGCCGATTTCTTGCCGTTGCCGAGCAGCGCCGCGACGCTCTCGATGCTGTCAGCGGCGACCCGCGCCGGGCCGATATCGTCGAGCTTGTGCGCCGCGAACGCCGCTTCGTTCCAGGCCACATCCGCCGACATGATCAGCGTGGCGATGCCGCCCGGCGCCGAGCGCGCCGCCTGCACTGCGCGCGCGGCGTCGGAGCCGACGCTGCCGGCGCTGGTCGATTGGTGAATCCACGACGACACCGGCCGGGCGAAGCCGGCGATGTCCGAGGTCAATAGCGCGTCGTATTGCAGGTGATAGGTGGCGTGGTCGCCGACCACATTGACGATCGGGCTCGAAGCCCGCCGCGCGTTGTGCAGATTGGCGAGGCCATTGGCGAGGCCGGGGCCGAGATGCAGCAAGGTCGCCGCCGGCTTGCCGGCGATGCGGCCGTAGCCATCGGCGGCGCCGGTCGCCACCCCTTCGAACAGGCACAGCACCGGCCGCATCCCGCCGACCGCGTCGAGCGCCGCGACAAAATGCATTTCCGAAGTGCCGGGATTGGCGAAACAGACTTCAACGCCGCAATTGACCAGGGTCTGCACAACCGACTGTGCGCCGTTCATGGCGTGGCCCAAACTGACGTCTCCTCATGGTATCGCCCCGGATCATTACCTGCGGACATTTTTGCTGTCCTGCAGTCGGCGGGGTCGTATCGGCAAGCGGCGCGGCGATCGAAGGCCGGCGGCCGAGCAAAAGCTCAGTCGCGGCTTCGAACAGCAGCGCCGTTGTCGCTCAGTGTGGGAGTGTAGCCACGGCGCCCGCATTGATTCAAGTCAACGCAGGACGCGGCGCTAATTTCTTGAGGCGAAATCGCCTACCGCAACTGCGAGATGCCGCGGTCAGTTTTGGGCATCACGCCTGGGCGTTGCACTTCACCAGCTTGTAGACCACCGAGTCCATCAGCGCCTGGAACGAGGCGTCGATGATATTCGGCGACACCCCGATGGTGGTCCAGCGTTCGCCCTGCTCGTCCTCGCTCTCGATCAGCACCCTTGTCACCGCCTCGGTGCCGCCATTGAGGATACGGACGCGGTAATCGATCAGCTTGAGGTTCTCGATGTACTTCTGGAACTTGCCGAGGTCCTTGCGCAGCGCAACATCGAGCGCGTTGACCGGGCCGTTGCCTTCGGCGGCCGAGATCAGCACCTCGCCGTCGACATTCACCTTGACCACCGCCATCGCCATGGTGACGCGGTTGCCGTGCGAATTGTAGCGTTGCTCGACATTGACGTCGAACTGCTCGACCCGGAAGAACTCCGGGACCTTGCCGAGCGTGCGCCGCGCCAACAGATCGAACGAGGCGTTGGCGGATTCGTAAGCGTAGCCGGCGGCCTCGCGCTCCTTCAATTCCTCGACCAGCCGGTTCAGCTTCGGATCATCCTTGTCGAACGGGATGGTGGTGCGCGACAGTGCCGCCAGCACGTTGGAGCGGCCGGCCTGATCCGACACCAGCACCTTGCGGTGATTGCCGACCGTCTCCGGCGTCACGTGCTCATAAGTATGCGGATCCTTCATCACCGCCGAGGCATGGATCCCGGTCTTGGTGACGAAGGCGCTGGCGCCGACATAGGCGGCGTGCGGATTGCTCGGCCGATTGAGGATATTGTCGAGCGCGCGCGACACCTGCACCAGCGTCGCGAGCTTCTCCTCCGACACGCCGATGTCGAAGGCGGCGGCGAATTCCGGCTTCAGCTTCAAGGTCGGGATCATCGAGCACAGATTGGCGTTGCCGCAGCGCTCGCCGAGCCCGTTCAGCGTGCCCTGGATCTGCCGCGCGCCGGCGCGCACCGCGGCGAGCGAACAGGCCACCGCCTGCTCGGTGTCGTTGTGGGCGTGGATGCCGACATGGCTGCCGGGGATCTGCTTGACCACCTCGCCGACGATCGCCTCGACTTCATCCGGCATGCTGCCGCCATTGGTGTCGCACAGCACCACCCAGCGCGCGCCGGACTCATAGGCGGCCTTGGCGCAGGACAGCGCGAACGCCGGATCTTCCTTGTAGCCGTCGAAGAAATGCTCGCAGTCGACCAGCACTTCGCGGCCACGAGCCTTGGCGGCGCCGACGCTGTCGCGGATCGAGGCGAGGTTTTCCTCGTTGGTGGTGCCGAGCGCGACGCGGACCTGGTAGGCCGAGGACTTTGCCACGAAGCAGATCGCGTCGGCCTTGGCTTCGAGAAGCGCCGCGATGCCGGGATCGTTCGACGCCGAACGGCCGGGCCGCCGCGTCATGCCGAACGCCGTGAAGGTCGCGGCCTTCAGGCCGGGATCGGCGGCGAAGAATTCGGTGTCGCTCGGATTGGCGCCGGGATAGCCGCCTTCGACGTAGTCGATGCCGAGATCATCGAGCATCGCCGCGATCAGCCGCTTGTCGTGCAGCGTGAAATCGACGCCGTTGGTCTGCGCGCCGTCGCGCAGCGTGGTATCGAATAGATAGAGGCGTTCGCGGCTCATGACTTGGCTCCTGCGGCCGCGGCGTCGGCCAGATTTTTCTGCATGGTGGTGTTGGCGAGCCATTCCCCGTTCAGCGTCACGGTGTTGCGCTGGGTGGCGATATAGCCGCGCTTGGCGAAGAACGGCTCGGCATTGTCGCTGGCTTCGACGGTGAGCATCTTGGCGCCGCGGGCGCCGGCGAGCTTTTCCAGCGCGTCGCACAGCATCGACGCCACGCCCTGCCCGGCGGCGTTCGGATGCACGTACAATAGATCGATCAGGTCGGCGCCCTTCAGCGAGGCGAAGCCCACGGGCGAGCTCTGCAGCGTCGCGATCAGCGTCAGCTGCTCGCCCAACCGCTGGCCGAACGCCGCTTCGTCGTCGACGGCGGCGATCCAGGCCTGCTGCTGCGCTTCGTTGTAATCCTCGGCGGTCAGTTCCTCGACGCTGGCGGCGAAGATCGCGGCCAGCACGGCGGTGTCGGCCGGCAGGAACGGCCGCAGCGCCGGCCGTGGCATGGCTTGTCCCATCGCGCTCACCAGAATCCGTAGAGTTTCAACACCAGCGCGATGGCGCCAGCCAACAACCCGACCTTGATGGCGATGTAATACAGCCAGTGCTTCGGGAACGGCGTGTCGGGCTTGCTCATCGGGCGATCTCCCAAGTTGTTACCGGCTTGCCGTCGGCGTCCTTGCCGTCCTTAATGGCGATGCCCATGGCGGCGAGTTCGTCGCGAATGCGATCGGATTCCTTGAAATCTTTTCGCGCACGGGCGGCGGTGCGGGCATCGATCAGGGCGTTGACCTGCGCGGCATCGACATCGCTGGCCTGCTGCTTGCGCCCGTTCCATGTGGCCGCGCTCTCCGACAACAGCCCGATCATTCGCAGCGATGCGGCGAATGCGCTGCGATCCTGATCGCTGCCGGAGGCCGCCTTGTTGCGCAGGCTATGCAGCGCCGCGATCATCTGCGGCGTGTTGAGATCGTCGGACAACGCGTCGACCACGGTCTTGGCCGCGCGATCACCCGTGGCGTCGGCCGCGACCCAGTACCAATCATCCAGCGTCTTGGCGCTCTCTTCGAGGCCGTTCAGCGTCCAATCGATCGGCGAGCGATAATGCGTCTTCAGCATGTTGAGGCGCAGCACCTCGCCTGGCCAATCCGCCAGCAACTGCCTGATGGTGACGAAATTGCCGACACTCTTCGACATCTTCTCGCCTTCGACCTGCAGGAAGCCGTTGTGCATCCAGGTGGTCGCCATGCGGTCGGTGTGGAAGGCGCAGCAGCTTTGCGCGGCCTCGTTCTCGTGATGCGGAAACACCAGGTCGATGCCGCCGCCGTGGATGTCGAAGGTTTCGCCGAGATGCTTCCAGGCCATCGCCGAGCATTCAATGTGCCAGCCCGGCCGGCCCTGCGTGGCGATGCCGGCCGGCGACGGCCAGGACGGCTCGCCCGGCTTCGACGGCTTCCACAGCACGAAATCGGTGGCGTCGCGCTTATACGGCGCGACGTCGACCCGGGCGCCGGCGATCATTTCGTCGAGCGAGCGATTGGCCAGCGACCCGTAGCGCGGCAGGATCGTGTTTGCGGCGTTCATCGCCTGCGGCGAGAACAGCACGTGGTCCTCGGCGACATAGGCGAAGCCGCCTTCGACCAGCCGGTCGATGATCTCGCGCATCTCGCCGATATGCTCGGTCGCGCGCGGCTGCACAGTCGGAGCAAGGCATCCGAGCGCCGTCACATCGTCTTGAAACTGCTTCTCGGTCTGCTCGGTGACCTTGCGGATCGCCTCGTTCAGCGGCAGGCCGGGGAAATCCCGCGCGGCGCGGTCGTTGATCTTGTCGTCGACGTCGGTGATGTTGCGGACATAGGTGACGTGGCTCTCGCCGTAAAGCTGCCGCAGCAGCCGGAACAGCACGTCGAACACGATCACCGGCCGGGCATTGCCGATATGGGCAAAGTCGTAGACCGTCGGGCCGCAGACATACATCCGCACATTCGACGGATCGAGCGGCGCAAAGTCGCGCTTCTCCTTGGTCAGCGTATCGTAAAGGCGCAAAGCCATGGATATCCCGTCCCTTGCGGCCGGGCGTCCAGTGATCTCGTATGAGAAAAGACGGCCTCAGCCAGCGGTGAGCTAGCTAATAATCTCGCGGCAAAGGCCACAAATCGAGAAAAGACCGTTCATCGCGGCACCATGGAACAGCCGGCGAATCGCGTCAAGCCCGCCAAGCGTCGGGAGCGCGGAGATTCGGGAACCGACCGATTTCGGCCATGTTCGGGTCCTACGCCGCTGCCGCCTGGCCAAACCGCCATGGTTAATGATTCTTAACCCTTCCGGGCTAACAGAATGGGAGCTGGTTTCTCTCATTCATTGGTGCGTTATGACATCCTTTCCTGCCTTGCTGGCCGCGGCTTTCCTGCTGTCGGCCTCGGCTGCCGTCGCCGACAGCCGCGTCTTCATCGTCCCCAACCATTCCGACGGCTACGGCATCGATCAATGCCTCGCCAAGGGCGAGAAGTGCGGCGCCTACGCCGCGCAATCCTACTGCCAGTCGCGGGATTTCGCCGAGGCGACCTCGTATCGGCAGATCGACGCCGACGAAATCACCGGAACCGTGCCCGCCTCGGTCGGCAACAGCTGCGCGCACGGCGCCTGCAACGAATTCCTCGCCATCACCTGCACCCGCTAGTGGGGCGGGGCGGCGTTGCGCCGATGCTTCCACTTGCCACACCGGCGCCTCGGAAACGACGTGACGGTGCCGCCAGAAGCGGCTAGACGGATCGCGCCTACCGCCGAGAAATGGTTGAGACCTTGATGCGATTCCCGATCCGCCGGATTTTGGCCGGCGCCGTGTTGTTCGGCCTCGGAGCCGGTCTTGAAGCGGCGGCGCAGGGCTATCCGCCCCCGCCGCCTCCCCAGCAGGGCTATCCGCAGAGCTATCCGCCCGGGCAGAGCCCGCAGGGCGGCGTCGCGACCAATCCGATGTGTCAGCGGCTGGAAGCGCAACTGGCCAGCGTCGACCGCGGCGGTGGTGGCGATCCGGCCAAGGCCGAGCAGGTCCGCCGCTTCGAGGACGCCGCCGCCCGGCAGCAGGGCGAGCTCGACCGCGTCACCACCCAGGCCAAGCGGATGGGCTGCGACAGCTCCGGCTTCTTCTCGCTGTTCAACAACCAGTCCGCGCAATGCGGCCCGATCAACAACCAGATCCAGCAGATGCGCGGCAATCTGGACCAGATCACCAACAATCTGGAGCGGCTGCGGATGGGCGGCGCCGGCACCTCGGACCGCGACAACCAGCGCCGCTCGGTGCTGCTGGCGCTGGCGCAGAACAATTGCGGCCCGCAATACGTCGCCGCAGCCCGCAATGGCGGCGGCAATTTCCTCGACAACCTGTTCGGCAACAACAACAATCCCGGCGGCAACGACAATCCCGGCGCGGCCCCCGGCCCCGCCGAGGCCGGGCCGCCGTCCGGCACCTATCGCACGGTCTGCGTGCGAAGCTGCGACGGCTTCTATTTCCCGATTTCCTTCGCCACCGTGCCGGGCCGGTTTCCCGACGACGAGAAGACCTGCAAGAACCAATGCCCCGCCGCCGAAGCCACGCTGTTCACCTATCGCAATCCCGGCGAGGACATGAACCAGGCGGTGTCGATCAACGGCCAGCCCTATTCGTCGTCGCCCAACGCGTTCCGCTATCGCCAGGAGTTCAACCCGTCCTGCGCCTGCAAGGCCGCCGGCCAGACCTGGTCCGAAGCGCTGAAGGGCATCGACGACAAGGGCTCGGTCGAACAGGGCGACATCATCGTCACCGAGGAGCGCGCCAAGAAGATGTCGCAGCCGCTGGCGAAGCCGGCCGCGGCATCGAAGAAGGGCGCGGCACCCGCGGCAGCGGCGGCCCCGACCGAAGCCCCGGCGGCGGACGCCGGAGCCGAAACCGGCAAGATCCGCTCGGTCGGCCCGACCTTCATCCCGGCGCGGTAACAATGGCCAGGCGTTCCCCGGACGCGGCGCAACCCGCCGCGTTTGCGGCGTGGTGCGCCGCAGAGCCGGGGCCGTTACGGAACGCAGCGCTTGGAACGGTCCCGGTTCTGCGGGGCAGCGCTTCGCGCTGCGCCGCGCCCGGGACACCAGGCCTCATTTGCCTTCTCAGTCAAACGAGGTTGTGAGTCACGCCTCGGCGGCCGGCCGCTCATCCTGTTGCCGGGACGTCGCGAAAAGATCCCACACCGCGATGAACAGCGCGGCGATCACCGGCCCCAGCACGAAGCCGTTGATGCCGAACACTTCGATGCCGCCGAGCGTGGAGATCAGCACGATATAGTCCGGCATCTTGGTGTCCTTGCCGACCAGGATCGGGCGCAGGATGTTGTCCACGAGGCCGATCACCAGCGCCCCATAGGCGATCAGCAGCACGCCCTTCCAGATCGAGCCGATCGCCAGCAGATAGATCGCCACCGGCACCCAGATCAGCCCGGCGCCGACCGCGGGCAGCAGCGACAGGAACGCCATCAGCACCGCCCATAAGAGCGAGGCGCTGATGCCGAGAAACCAGAACATCAGCCCGCCGAGCGCGCCCTGCAGCAGCGCCACAAGCATGTTGCCCTTGATCATGGCGCGCACCACGACGGCGAATTTGCTCAACAGCGCCTTCTGCTGCTCGGGACGCAGCGGGATCGCAGTGCGCAACCGCCGCGAGAGCGCGGCCTCGTCGCGCAGCAGGAAGAACAGCAGATAGATCATGATGAAGAGTTCGAGCACGAAGTCGAAGGTGCTCTGCCCGACATTGAGCGCCTGGGTGGCGATGAACTGGCTGCCCTTCAACAGCCCCGCCGACAGCTTGTCCTGCACCGCGCCGAGGCTGGCGAGGCCGAAACGCTCCAGCAGCGAGGTCGCCCAGCTCGGCAACACGTTCAGTACCTGCTGGAACGAGCCCACCAGATCGAGATCCTTCGACTGGATCTTCTCGTAGACGCTGGCGGCCTCCTGCGCCAACGAGGCGATCACCAGCGTCAGCGGCAGGATGACGATGAAGATGATGATCAGCACCGTGATCAGCGCGGCCAGCGTCGGCCGCTCCGGCATCATCGCGGCGAGCCGCCGCGACAACGGCGCGAACACCACGGCGATCACCACGCCCCACAGGATCGCGCCGTAGAACGGCAGCAGGACCCAGCCGAACGCCAGCGAGATCAGCGCCACCAAGAGCAGGAAGGACTTGTCCTCGATCGAGCGTCGCATGCAGAAATCCCGCCAGATGGTCTGTTATGGGTCGCTGCGACGATTGCCGCCGACGCCGCATCAGTCAAGGCGCGACGTCAGCCCTCGAACGCCTCACTGGTGGTACGCTGGCTGCGCGACAGCAACGTGGCATCGGGCTCGCGCAGCGGCGCGCCGGAATCGCGGAACCGGTTGGTGATCGGATAACGGCGGTCGCGGCCGAAGTTCTTCCGCGTCACCTTGACCCCCGGCGCTGCCTGCCGGCGCTTGTACTCGGCGATGTTCAGCAAGCGGTCGATCCGCACCACGGTGTCGCGCTCATAGCCGGCCGCGACGATGTCCGCCAGCGGCTGTTCCTGCTCCACCAGCCGCGCGAGAATGCCGTCGAGAATCTCATAAGGCGGCAGCGAATCCTGGTCGGTCTGGTTTTCGCGCAATTCCGCCGTTGGTGGGCGCGTGATGATGTTGACCGGGATCACCTCGCCGCTTGGTCCCAGTGCACCGTCGGGCTTCCAGGCGTTGCGCAGGCTGGAGAGCCGGAACACCTCGGTCTTGTAGATGTCCTTGATCGGGTTGAAGCCGCCGTTCATGTCGCCGTACAGCGTAGCGTAGCCGACCGACATTTCCGATTTGTTGCCGGTGGTGACCACCATGGCGCCGGTCTTGTTGGAGATCGCCATCAGCAGCGTGCCGCGGGTGCGCGCCTGCAAATTCTCTTCGGTGATGTCGCGCGGCAGGCCCTTGAAGGTGCCGGCCAGAATCTCCTCGAAGCCGTTGACAGCTTGGGCGATCGGCAGCACTTCGTAGTTAAATCCGAGCGCGCCCGCGAGCTTGGCGGCGTCGTCGAGCGAGACCTGCGCGGTGAAGCGGAACGGCAGCATCACGCCGCGCACCCGCTCGACGCCGAGCGCATCGACCGCGATCGCCGCGCACAGCGCCGAATCGATGCCGCCGGAAATCCCGAGCAGCACGCCGGGAAAGCCGTTCTTGTTGACGTAGTCGCGCAGGCCGAGCACGCAGGCGGCGTAATCGGCTTGGTCGCCGTCCAGCACCGGGGCGATCGGACCGTCGCAGCGCCAGCCGGCGTCGCCGTTGACCCAGCGCAGCGTGGCGAGGCTCTCTTCGAACGCCGGCAGCTGCGCCGCCAGCGTGCGATCGGCGTTGAGCGCAAACGAGGCGCCGTCGAACACCAGTTCGTCCTGGCCGCCGACCTGGTTGACGTAGATCAGCGGCAGATCGCTTTCGGTGACCCGCGCCACCTGCACCGACAGCCGCAGATCGGCCTTGTCGCGCGCATAGGGCGAGCCGTTCGGCACGATCAGGATCTCGGCGCCGGTCTCGGCCAGGCACTCGACCACGTTCTCGTAATCGGCGGATTCCTCCATCCAGGTGTCTTCGCAGATCGGCACGCCGACGCGGACGCCGCGGATCGTCACCGGACCGGCCACCGGGCCGCGGCAAAACACCCGCTTCTCATCGAACACGCCGTAATTCGGCAGATTGACCTTGAAGCGGATCGCCGCGATGGCGCCACCGTCGAGCAGCGCGCAGGCGTTGTACAGCTTGCCGCCGTCGACCCAGGGCGAGCCGATCAGCATCGCCGGGCCGCCGTCGGCGGTGTCGCGCGCCAGCTCCTCGACCGCGGCGCGGCAGGCCGCCTGGAACGCCGGCTTCAGCACCAGATCCTCCGGCGGGTAGCCGGAAATGAACAGTTCGGGAAACACGATCAACTGGGCGCCATCGGCCGCGGCGCTCGCCCGCGCGGTGCGTGCCCGGGCGACGTTGCCGGCGATATCGCCGACCGTCGGGTTCAATTGCGCCAGCGTGACGGTGAATTCAGCGGGGTCGGTCATGAAAAACATCTAGCCGCGACCGCGCTGCGGCGCAATGTCGAGCTAGACCAGTCCGACCCGCTCGGCCAAGGCGAACAGCCAGAACAGCCCGGCCATCACCAGGGCGACGCCGACCGCGGCCGAGCCCATGTCCTTGACCCGGCCGATCTGCGGATCGTGCTCGGTGGTCAGCCGGTCGGCCAGCTTCTCGATCGCGGTGTTCAAGAGCTCGACCACCAGCACCAGCACCACCACCGCGATCAGCTCGACCCGGCGCATCGCGGTGGAGCCGACCAGAAACGCCAGCGGCAAAGCCAGCGCCAGCGCGATCAGCTCCTCGCGAATCGCGGCTTCGGAGCGGATCGCGAAGGCGAGACCATTCTTGGTGTTGATGGTCGCCCGCCAGAACCGCAGCACATCACAGCCCTGCGGCCACCGGCAACGGGTTGGCCTTGCCGACGCGGCCCTGCTTCAACAGTTCCGCGATCAGGAACGCCATGTCGATCGACTGCTCGGCGTTGAGCCGCGGATCGCAGGCGGTGTGATAGCGGTTGTTGAGGTCCTCGTCGGTGATCGCGCGCGCCCCGCCGATGCATTCGGTGACGTCCTGCCCGGTCATCTCCAGGTGGACGCCGCCGGCATGGGTGCCTTCCGCGGCGTGGATGGTGAAGAACGACTTCACCTCCGCCAGGATGCGGTCGAACGGCCGGGTCTTGTAACCCGAGGTCGAGGTGATGGTGTTGCCGTGCATCGGATCGCACGACCACACCACGGCGCGGCCCTCGCGCTGCACCGCTCGGATCATCCCCGGCAGGTTGTCGCCGATCTTGTCGGCGCCGAACCGGCCGATCAGCGTGAGGCGTCCCGGCTCGTTGTCCGGATTGAGCACGTCGATCAGCTTCAGCAGTTCGTCGGTCTTCAGCGACGGGCCGCATTTCAGCCCGATCGGGTTCTTGATGCCGCGGAAATATTCGATATGGGCGTGGTCGAGCTGGCGGGTGCGGTCGCCGATCCACAGCATGTGGCCGGAGGTCGCGTACCAGTCGCCGGTGGTGGAATCCACCCGGGTGAAGGCCTGCTCGTAGCCGAGCAGCAGCGCTTCATGGCTGGTGTAGAACTCGGTGGCGCGCAGCTCCGGATGGCTTTCCAGGTTGAGCCCGCAGGCGCGCATGAAGTTCAGCGCGTCGGAAATCCGGTCGGCCAACTCCTTGTAACGCCGCGACTGCTGGGAATCCTTCAGGAAACCAAGCATCCACTGATGCACGCTGCCGAGATTGGCGAAGCCGCCGGTGGCGAAAGCCCGCAGCAGGTTCAGCGTCGCCGCCGACTGCCGATAGGCCATCAGCTGGCGCTGCGGATCGGGCACCCGCGAAGCCGCGGTGAAGCCGACGTCGTTGACGATGTCGCCGCGATAGCTCGGCAATGCGACGTCGCCGCGCTTTTCCGTCGGCGAAGACCGCGGCTTGGCGAATTGCCCGGCGATGCGGCCGACCTTCACCACCGGCAGCGCGCCGGCATAGGTCAACACCACCGCCATCTGCAGCAGCACGCGGAAGAAATCCCGGATATTGTTGGCGCCATGCTCGGCGAAGCTCTCGGCGCAATCGCCGCCCTGCAGCAGGAAGGCCTCACCGGCGCACACCCGCGCCAGCGCCTTCTTCAGATTGCGCGCCTCACCTGCAAAAACCAGCGGCGGAAACGTGGCCAGCTGCGCCTCGACATCGGCCAGAGCTTTCGCATCCGGATAATCCGGCATCTGCTGCACCGGCTTGCTGCGCCAACTGTCGAGTGTCCACCGCTCGGACATGAGATCAACTCCTGAGGAAAAACCGCGGGTTAGGGTACCCGGCGGCGGGCGGGTTATACACAGGGTTCTGCCGCACCGCCATTGGAATTCATGCGCAGAACACAACCCCTTGCGGTGAAAGCCGAATTCGCCTCTGTTGGGGCCATTCCAACAGCTTTTCCGGAATTCGCCTTGGCAATGGCCGCGCCCGACGACGTGTTTTCCGACGACATCACCTTTCCTGCGACCGATGGATTTGTGCTGGCGGCGACGCTGTATCTGCCGCGCGGCGCCAAAACCCACGCGGTGCTGATCAATTCGGCAACCGCAGTTCCGCGCAAGATCTATCGCGGCTTTGCCAGTTATCTGGCGCGCCGCGGCAGCGCGGTTTTGACCTATGACTATCGCGGCACCGGCGGCTCCCGGCAGCCGTCGCTGCGGGCCGCCGGACGACCGCGCTCGCTGGCCGGCTTTCAGGCCACCATGGCGGATTGGGCGGAACGCGACGTCGCCGCTGCGGTGGCGTGGATGCGGCAGCGCTACGACACGATGCCGCTGCGCTATGTCGGCCACTCGTTCGGCGGCCAGGCGCTCGGGCTGTTGCCGAACAATCAGGAGGTGTCGCGGGCGCTGTTGATCGCCGCGCAGGCCGGCTCCTGGAAACTGATGACGGCGCCGGAACGCTACCGCGTGCTGCTGCTGCTCAATCTGGTCGGCGTGCCGCTCACCCATCTGATGGGCTATGCACCGGGCCGCGCCGGGCTCGGCGAAGACCTGCCGAAGGGCGTGTTCCTGCAATGGGTCGATTGGGTGATGCGCGAGCGCTACATGTTCGACGACGAAGGGCTGATCGCACTGGCGAACTTCCCGTTCTTCCGCGGCGCGCTGCGCGCGCTGTGCATCGCCGACGACCCCTGGGCGACGCGGCCGGCGGTCGAACTGCTGTGCGAAGGCTTCACCTCGATCAATCCGGAAATCATCGACATCCACCCGGCGGATTCGGGCGCGACCAAGATCGGCCATTTCGGCTTCTTCCGGCCCGAGCATCGCGACACGCTGTGGCGCGACGCGGCGGAATGGCTGTTGGAGGAATCCGAATAGCGCCGCCTCGGCGATTGCATTCCACTCGATGCAAGGACGTCATTCCGGGGCGCGAGCAGCGCAAGCTGCGAGCGAACCCGGAATCTCGCTGCAAATGCAGGGTGAAGACCGTGCCTGGCGCGAGATTCCGGGTTCGCTCGGCCTGCGGCCTCGCGCCCCGGAATGACGGCTCAATTCGCTGAAATTACTTCGCTGAAATTACTCCGCCGCTTCCCGCACGTAGCGCGCGAAGGGCGTGCGCATGGTGACGAGCTCTTCGGCGGCGGTCGGATGCAGCGCCATGGTGGCGTCGAAATCCGCCTTGGTGGCCTTCATCTTCACCGCGATGGCGACCACCTGAACGAGTTCGGCGGCCTCGTCGCCGACGATGTGGCAGCCCAGCACGCGATCGGTCAGGCCATCGACCACCAGCTTCATCAGGATGCGGGTGTCGCGGCCGGACAGCGTCGCCTTCATCGGCCGGAAGCTCGCTTTGTAGATATCGACATGGGTGTAACGCGCCCGCGCCTGCGCCTCGGTCAGCCCCACGGTGCCGACCTCCGGCTGCGAGAACACCGCGGTCGGGATCGAATCGTAGTCGACCTGCACCGGCCGCTTGCCGAACACCGTATCGGCGAAGGCGTGGCCCTCGCGAATCGCCACCGGCGTCAGATTGATGCGGTGGGTGACGTCGCCGATCGCGTAGATATGAGGCACCGAGGTCTGCGAGTAGCCGTCGACGGCGATGCCGCCGATCACCGGGTCGATGGCGACGCCGGCCTTTTCCAGCCCGAGATTGGCGACGTTGGGATGCCGCCCGATCGCGAACATCACCTGATCCGATGCGACGCTGGAGCCGTTCGACAGATGCGAGGTGAACTCCTCGGTGTGCTTGTCGACCGCGGTCACCGTGCAGCCGGTGAGAACGGTGATGCCCTGCTTCTCCATTTCGCCGCGGACATGGGCGCGAACATCATCATCGAAACCGCGCAGAATATTGTCGCCGCGATAGACCACGGTGACGTCGCAGCCGAGCCCGGCAAAGATGCAGGCGAATTCCAGCGCGATGTAGCCGCCGCCCTGGATCAGGATGCGCTTCGGCAATTCCGGAAGATGAAACACTTCGTTGGAGGAAATGACGTGCTCGATGCCCGGAATGGCGAGGCCATGGTTCGGCGCGCCGCCGGTGGCGATCAGCACGTAGCGGGCCCGCACCGTCTCGCCGCTGTCGAGCCGCAGCGTATGCGGATCCTCGAACACCGCGCGCGACTTCACGGTCTTGGCGCCGGATTTTTCCACGTTGGTCGCGTAGATCGACTCCAGCCGGGCGATCTCGCGGTCCTTGTTGGCGATCAGCGTCGCCCAGTCGAAGCTGGCGGACGGAATGCTCCAGCCGAAGCCGGCGGCGTCCGCAATCTCGTGATGCACCTGCGAAGCATAGACCAACAGCTTCTTCGGCACGCAGCCGCGGATCACGCAGGTGCCGCCGAAGCGATATTCTTCGGCGATCATGACGCTGGCGCCGTGGCCGGCGGCGATCCGCGCGGCGCGTACGCCGCCCGAGCCACCACCCACCACAAACAGATCGACGTCGAAATCGCTCATGTCGCCTCGCGCCTGATCAAGTCGTTGTCAGCTGGATTGAGCATCATCGTCTCCGAAAACCGGCCTCCACTTTTCGGGATCATGCTCCAGCCATCGCGGTTCAGATTTCCTTGCCGCGCTTGCGCATCTCGGCGCGAAACTGGCCGTTGACTTCTTCGGCGAAGCTCTGCGCCCACTGGTTCATGTACTGCATGCTGGCCGAGATGGTCTTCGGCTCCTGCGCCAGCAGCTTCTGGCCGAGCGGCGACTTGTAGAACGTCACCAGGTCCTTCAGCTCCTGCTCGGTGAAATCGCTGGCGTAGATCTTCGCCATCTGCTCGCCGATGTCCTTTTCGCGGCCGGCCAGCGCCTGCGCCACCACCACCGCGACCTCGTTCAGATCCTTCTGATAGTTGAGGTTGTTCTGCAGCAGCGTGTCCTTGGTGCGCTGCACGATGTTCGGCACCGCGGAGGCGTACATCGCGCTGACGTTCTTCATTGTCAGGATTTCCTTCGCCGCCGCGATCGCCGCGGGCGACGCCGGCTTCAACGGTGCGGGCGCCGGCGCCTGAGCGGAAGCCGCCGACAGCGACAGGCCGAACGCAAGGCCGGCTGCAAGCAGCGCGTTGACAAGATATCTCATTACGATTCTCCAGGATTGCGGCTCAAGGCCGTTCGATAATGCGGATTCCATCGGGGCCCGCCAGCACCGCCATGCTTGCCAGACCAATAAACAGCCCGTTCTCGACGACGCCCGGGATCGCGTTCAGCGAGTCGGCCAGACCGGGAGCATCGGGGATTCGCCCCAGATGGGCGTCGAGGATCCAGTGCCCCCCATCGGTGACGAAAGCATGGCCGCCGCTGCCCTTGCGCAGCGAAATCGATCCAAAAACGCCACATTCCGCGCAGGCTTCCTCGACCGCGCGCCGCGTCGCCGCGAGCCCGAAGGGAATCACTTCGATCGGCAGCGGAAAGCGGCCGAGATTGGCGACCAGCTTGCTTTCGTCGGCGATCACGATCATGCGGTCGGACGCCGCCGCGACGATCTTCTCGCGCAGCAGGGCGCCGCCGCCGCCCTTCACCAGGTCGAGCGCGGCATTGATCTCGTCGGCGCCGTCGACGGTGAGGTCGAGCCGGTCGACCTCGTCGAGCGTGGTCAGGGCAATGCCGTTGGCCTGCGCATCCGCCCGCGTCGCCTCCGAGGTCGGCACCGCGATCACCTTCAGGCCGCCGCGCACCCGCTCGCCGAGCAACTCGACGAAGTGCTTTGCGGTCGATCCGGTGCCGAGGCCGAGCTTCATGCCGTCGCGGACGTGCTCCAGCGCCGCCGCCGCCGCCTGCCTTTTCAAATCATGCGAACTCATGAACCGTCGCCCCTTTGACCGCGCCCTGCCGCCTTGCGCGGCGCGCATATCTAGCGTCGTTTGCCGGCGGCGAACAGGGCGGATTCACTTTGCCGGCGACAGATGGTTGCGCAATCGCGCCGGGGCCTGTAGCGAGGGCAAATGACAACATCCGGCATCATCGTCTTCGATCTCGACGGCACCCTGGTCGATACCGCCCCCGACCTGATCAGCGCCTTGAATTACATGCTGGTCCGCGAGGGCATGGCCCCGGTCGCGTTCCCGGCCGCCCGCAACATGATCGGCGCCGGCGTCCGCAAGCTGATCGAGCGCGGCCTGGAGATCGACGGCCGGGTCATCAGCGCCGACGATATCACCCGTCTGACCAATGACTTCGTCGACTATTACGCGGCGCATATCGCCGACGCCTCGCGGCCCTTCGAGGGGCTGCACGAGGCCCTCGATCAGCTCGAAACCGACGGCTATCGCTTCGCGGTCTGCACCAACAAGCTGGAGTGGCTGTCGAAACTGCTGCTCGACAAGCTCGATTTGACCAAGCGCTTCGCGGCGATCTGCGGCGGCGACACCTTCGGGGTGTCGAAGCCCGACCCGGTGATCCTGCGCCAGACGGTGGCGCGGGCGGGCGCCGAGATGGCGGGCGCCATCATGGTCGGCGACGCCGGCCCGGACGTCGGCGTGGCCCGCCGCGCCGGGATCCCGGTGATCGGGGTGGAGTTCGGTTATACCGACGTGCCGATCGCCGAGCTGAAGCCGGACCGGCTGATCGGTCATATGCGCGACCTGCCGGCCGCGGTGGCCAGCCTCAACGCCAAGGCAAACGGCTAAGTCTTTGATTGCGCATCAAGTTGTCGATCGGCCACAGCCGTTAACCAAACATTAACGGTTGCGTTCGGCGCGGTTGCCAGGGGCGCGGGACGCTCCTATGGTCGCTTTGGGACTGTGGCTGTTAGTCGCAAATGTAGTGGATAGATCATGCGTCGTGTCATTGTGATAGCGGCAGCGAGCCTCGGCTTGGCTGGCTGTTCGTCGTTTTCGTTGGATGCCTTCAAGTCGGCTCCGCCCCCAGTGACCGTGCAGCTGGATTCGGTCCCGCAAGGCGCCGAGGCCCGCACCTCGACCGGCTCAAGCTGCAAAACCCCCTGCTCCGTCGAAGTGCCGGGCGCCGACAGCTTCAGCGTGACCTTCACGCTGCCGAAATTCCAAGTCGCGACGGTGCCGGTCACGGTGACGCGCACGCCCGGCGACTTCACCTCGCCGCCGACCACCACCATCGATCCGAATCCGATCGTGGCGGAATTGCAGGCGTTGGGTCCGGTCAAGAAGCAGTCCAAGAACGTCCGTAAGCGCAAGCCGAAGCCCGCGGCGGCGCCGGCGGAATCCCCGTTCCCGGAGCCCGAGGCCGCCCCGGCGCAATAACGGGTCCGCGCCGCAACGCAGCACGCTGCGTGATTGTGCGCAGCTGCCGTCATGCCTACATTACGAGAACACCGCCGGCTAAGCGGCGCTCTCGTAAGGGTTTGACGGATGACCGGATCAACGCTGACCGCAACGGCCCCGAACGGCTCGGCGATGACCGACCCGTTCGGCCGCACCATCAGCTATCTGCGGGTGTCGATCACCGACCGCTGCGATCTGCGCTGCGTGTATTGCATGTCCGAGGACATGACCTTCCTCCCGCGGGCCGATCTCTTGACGCTGGAGGAGCTCGACCGGCTGTGCTCGGCGTTCATCAAAAAGGGCGTGAAAAAGTTGCGGCTAACTGGTGGCGAGCCGCTGGTGCGCCGGAACATGATGTCGCTGGTGCGATCGCTATCCCGCCACCTGCACACCGGCGCGCTGAACGAGCTCACCCTCACCACCAACGGCTCGCAGCTCGAACGCTATTCTGCGGAACTCGCCGACTGCGGCGTCCGCCGCATCAACGTCTCGCTCGACACCCTCGACCCGGACAAATTCCGCGCCATCACCCGCTGGGGTGACCTTGGCAAGGTGCTGGCCGGCATTGAGGCGGCGCGAAAAGCCGGGCTCGCGGTGAAGATCAACGCGGTGGCGTTGAAGAACGTCAATGAGGACGAAATCCCCGCGCTGATGCAATGGGCGCACGACAAGGGCATGGCTCTGACTCTGATCGAAGTGATGCCGATGGGCGAAATCGGCGAAGGCCGCATCGATCAATATCTGCCGCTGTCGCTGGTGCGCGCCCGGCTCGGCAATCACTACACGCTGATCGACCTCGACGACGACACCGGCGGCCCGGCCCGCTACGTCCGCGTCAGCGAGACCGGCGGCAAGCTCGGCTTCATCACCCCGATGACGCATAATTTCTGCGAGTCCTGCAACCGGGTGCGGGTCACCTGCACCGGCACGCTGCACACCTGCCTCGGCCACGAGGACGCCTCCGACCTGCGCCGGCCGCTGCGCGCCTCGGCCAGCGACGACGAACTCAGCGCCGCGATCGACCGCGCCATCGGGCTGAAGCCGAAGGGCCACGACTTCATCATCGACCGCCAGCACAACCGCCCGAGCGTCAGCCGGCACATGAGCGTCACCGGCGGCTGAGCCGCCGCCCCGCCCCTCTCCCATAACGACTTGATACTGCGCCCGATTGTCGAATTTCCAATTGACGGCGACAAGCCGCGCTGAAATGGTGCCGACGCTTCGCAATCCCCGCGTGTCAATCGGGGAGGCAAAACGGGAGGTCGCACATTGCAGGCGTTGCTTGGGGTGAGCCGGGCGATCGACGCGTTCAACACGCTGATCGGGCGATGGGTGTCCTGGCTGATCGTGGTCGCGGTGATCATTTCCGCGACCAACGCGATCATCCGGAAGATCTTCGACGTGTCGTCGAATTCGTTCCTGGAATTGCAGTGGGTGCTGTTCAGCGTGGTGTTCCTGCTGTGCTCGCCTTGGACGCTGCTCAACAACGAACACATCCGCATCGACATCATCAATCATTCGCTGCCGCTGAAACTGCGCGGCTGGATCGACATGATCGGCCACGTGCTGTTCCTGCTGCCGTTCACGCTGATCCTGCTCTACATGTCGGTGCCGTTCTTCCTCACCTCGCTCAGCCAGAACGAGCAATCCTTCAGCGCCGGCGGCCTGCCGCAATGGCCGGCGAAGTCGCTGATCATGATCGCCTGCGTGCTGCTGCTGCTGCAGGGCATTTCCGAGATCATCAAGCGCGCCGCGATGATGCGCGGCATCATTCCGGACTCCAACGCCACGGCGATCAGCGCCCACCGCGCCGCCGAGCTGGAAGCCGAACGCCTCGCCGCGGTGATCACCGCGGAAAAACACTGAACCATCCTGGTCATCGAACTGAAGGGCAAAACTGAATGACCGCGATGTTCATTCACTACATGGCGCCGATCATGTTCGCGTCATTGGTGCTGTTCCTGCTGCTGGGTTATCCGGTGGCGTTCTCGCTGGCGGCGAACGGCCTGTTGTTCGCCTTCATCGGCATCGAGCTCGGGCTGTTTCGCCCCGACTTCCTGCAGGCTTTGCCGGAACGCGTCTACGGCGTGATGAACAACGACACGCTGCTGGCGATTCCGTTTTTCACCTTCATGGGGCTGGTGCTCGAAAGATCGGGCATGGCCGAGGACCTTCTGGAAACCATCGGGCAGTTGTTCGGCTCGATCCGCGGCGGCATCGCCTATGCGGTGGTGTTTGTCGGCGCATTGCTCGCCGCCACCACCGGCGTGGTCGCCGCCTCGGTGATCTCGATGGGGCTGATCTCGCTGCCGATCATGCTGCGCTACGGCTACGACCGCCGCGTCGCCACCGGCGTGATCGCCGCCTCCGGCACGCTGGCGCAGATCATTCCGCCGTCGCTGGTTCTGATCGTGATGGCCGACCAGCTCGGCCGCTCGGTCGGCGACATGTACGAAGGCGCATTCATTCCCGGCATCGTGCTGGCGCTGCTGTATGCCGGCTATATCTTCCTCGTCACCCTGATCGCGCCGAAGGCGGTGCCGGGGCTGCCGCTCGAAGCGCAGACGCTGCGCGAGCTGGAAACCGCGAAACATCCGTTGATCCTGCCGCTGACCGCGCTGTCGGCGGCGGCGGCCGGCTATTTCTTCGTGGTCCATGTCGGGCTGTTCGACTGGACGCAGCCGGCATTCGACAAGATCGGGCTCGGCAAGCTGGTGCAGCATGGCTTCTGGTTCGTGATTCTGCTGGGGATCCTGACGCGCCCCTTCATCGGCATCATCCGCACCATGACGATGTCGCTGTTCCTGGTGATCGTGGTGTCGAGCGCGATCGGCATCGTGACGATGTCCTTCACCGAGGTGAAATCCGGCGCCGACTACGTGGTGCTGACGATGTCGATCACGGTGGCGCTGTCGTTCGTGCTGGCGGTGATCAACCGCGTGCTTGGACTGCATCTGCTGTCGAAGCTGGCGCAGCAGGTGGTGTTCGTGATGGTGCCGCCGCTCGGGCTGATCTTCCTGGTGCTCGGCACCATCTTCATCGGCGTTGCCACGCCCACCGAAGGCGGCGCGATGGGCGCCGCCGGCGCGATCATCCTGGCGCTGATGAAAGGCCGGCTGACCTTCGACCTCACCCGCCAGGCCACCGAGGCGACCGCGAAACTCTCGGCCTTCGTGGTGTTCATCCTGGTCGGCGCCCGGGTGTTTTCGCTGACCTTCTACGGCGTCGACGGCCACCGCTGGGTCGAGGAGCTGCTGGTCGGGCTGCCCGGCGGCCAGATCGGCTTCCTGATCTTCGTCAACGCCTTCGTGTTCATCCTGGCGTTCTTCCTCGACTTCTTCGAGCTCGCCTTCATCGTCATCCCGCTGCTCGGACCCGCGGCGGAAAAGCTCGGCATCGATCTGATCTGGTTCGGCGTCATGCTCGGCGTCAACATGCAGACCTCGTTCATGCATCCGCCGTTCGGTTTCGCGCTGTTCTATCTGCGCTCGGTGGCACCGAAAGAATCCTACATCGACCGGGTCTCCGGCAAGCGCATGGAGCCGGTCACCACCGGGCAGATCTATTGGGGCGCGGTGCCGTTCGTGATCATCCAGGTGATCATGGTCGCGCTGGTGATCACCTTCCCGGCGATGGTGATGCACTACAAGGGCGCGGCATCGACCGTCGATCCGTCCAAGATCGAATTCGACCTGCCGCCGATGGACCAGGCGCCGCTGGACTTCGGGCCGTCGAAGTAGCGGGCACGCTCCTCATCGCGCGCAGCAGACATGCGCAACCGCAGCCGGAGGTGATGGCTCAGGCGTAGGGCGTGCCGGCCATGGCGGCTTTGAGAGCGCTGCTTCCCTTATCGACAAGTGCGAGAAAGGCGGCGTTCGCTTGCTCGGTATCGCGCGTCTGACGAAAGGTCCGATGCGCCTGAATAAAGGCCACGGTCCACACCGCCAACAGCAGCCCGGCGGCCAATTGGGCGTCGGGATCGCCCGGTTCTCGGCCTGCGCATTCGGAGAGCGCCAACGCTACGACTTGCGCGCACTCGTCACGGATCGCCCTCGCCCGCGCCTTGAGGGTTTCGCTGGCCTCGATCGCCTCTATGAAGCTCTGGCTCCGCGCAGAAAATTCGACGACGGGGCTGTGTTCGGCAATCAGCCGGTGAGCGAGCAGACCATAGGTGTCGATCAGACTGACGCGGGGATCACGCTGCAGCAAGGCTTCGCGCAGCATCTGGCGACCCTCCTCGTCGCGATCAAAGAACATGTCCTCTTTGCGGGAGAAATGGTTGAACACCGTCATCCGCCCGACGTCAGCGGCGGCCGCAATGTCGTCGACCGTCACATGATCGAAGCCCCGCTCGATGAAGAGGCGCGTTGCCGCGTCGGAGATGCCCTCTCGCGTGGCGAGACGCTTCCGCGATCGGCGGTCGGACGGAATTGACATGGCGCTCCTGATGGCCTAATGAAACTATACTGAGTACATATTTGGACCAAGTATATGAAAAATCGGGCGCGGCCACAAGGCGATATTCGAGGCGGAGCCATCGCCCCTGACCGCAGCCCGGGCGGGCGCTTGCTCTCTGGGCTCATCATGAACAGACCGCTTGTCGTTATTTTTGCCACCATCTGCCTGGACGCCGTCGGCATCGGCCTCGTCTTCCCTGTTCTGCCGCGGCTTCTTGAGGATGTCACACACAACCCGAACATTGCGCCCTATATCGGGATCATGATCGCGCTCTATGCGGTGATGCAGTTTGTCTTCGCCCCCGTGCTCGGCGCTTTGAGCGATACCCTCGGCAGGCGTCCCGTGCTGCTGATTTCGCTCGCGGGAGCGGCAATCAACTATGTCATCATGGCGTTCGCACCGCAGCTTTGGATGCTGGTGCTCGGTCGCGCCATTGCCGGCCTGACCAGCGCCAACGTCTCCGTGGCAACGGCCTACATCACCGACATTTCGTCCGAGGACCAGCGAGCCCGCAGATTCGGCCTGTCCAACGCCATGTTCGGTATCGGCTTCATCATCGGGCCGGTTCTTGGCGGCCTGCTCGGCGACACCTGGCTGCGGCTGCCTTTCATCGCTGCCGCCGCGCTGAACGCCGGCAATCTCCTGCTGGCTGTGTTCGTGCTGCCGGAATCCCGCGCGCCGGCCCGTGAGAAGATCGATCTGGCCGCGCTCAACCCGCTTCGGCCGCTGCGTTGGGTGTTCTCGATGAAGGGGCTTTTGCCCGTCGTCTTTGTGTACTTCATCTTGAGCGCTACCGGAGAGGCCTACGGCGTCTGCTGGGCGATGTGGGGATTCGACACGTTTCAATGGAACGGCCTGTGGATCGGGCTTTCGCTCGGCGCCTTCGGTATCTGCCAAACGCTGGTGCAGGCCTTCCTGCCCGGCCCGGCGACGAGACTGTTCGGCGAACGCATGGCCGTTGTCGTTGGCATTGCCTGCGCCTGCATCGCTCTTGTCGCGCTGGCCTTCGCCAATCAGGGCTGGATGGTATTCGCCATCATGCCGTTGTTCGCTCTCGCCGGAATCGGCACGCCGGCGTTTCAAGCCCTGGCCACCGAGCAGGTTGATCCGGACCGTCAAGGTCAGCTGCAAGGCGTGCTGTCATCGGCCGTCAGCCTGGCGTCGATCGCAGCGCCGCTCGCCTTCTCGACGTTCTACTTTGTCGTTCAAAACGACTGGCCCGGAGCCATCTGGCTCGCGGTGGTCGTCATTTATGCAATCGCGATTCCGCTGGTTCTTCTCGGCACCCGGACTGCCCGCGCTGCAACGTGACGGGCAAGCTCATCCTGCCCGGCCCCGCCCTCGACTTGCCCACCGCACACAAAAACGCCCGACCTTTGGGCCGGGCGTTTCGCTGTCGTTGATACGTCGATCGATCAGCCGCGGGTGCGCGAGCGGATCATGAAGCTGTCGAAGGTGTATTCGGCGACCTGCCACCACAGATACTGGTCGGAGCGGTAGGCCTGCATCGCGTCGATGCCCTTCTTGAAGTCGGCGTTCTTGGCGGAGATTTCCGCCCACAATTCGTTGGTCGCCTTCAGGCAGGCGTCCAGCACCTCGTTGGAGAACGGCCGCAGCTGGGTGCCGCCGGCCACCAGCCGCTTCAGCGCCGGCGGGTTCTGCATGTCGTAGCGCGCCGCCATCCAGCTGTTGGTGGCCTGCGCGGCGTTGGTCAGCACCGACTGATAATTCTTCGGCAGCGAATTGAATTTTTCCAGGTTGGCGAAGGCGTGCACGGTCGGGCCGCCTTCCCAGAAACCCGGATAGTAATAGTACTTCGCGACCTTCTGGAAGCCGAGCTTCTCGTCGTCATAGGGACCGACCCACTCGGCGGCGTCGATGGTGCCTTTTTCCAGCGCCGGATAGATGTCGCCGCCGGCGATCTGCTGCGGCACCACGCCGAGCTTCTGCAGCACCTGGCCGGCGATGCCGCCGATGCGGAATTTCAGGCCCGACAGATCGGCCACGGTCTTGATCTCCTTGCGGAACCAGCCGCCCATCTGGGTGCCGGTGTTGCCGCAGGGGAAGCCGATCACGCCGTATTTCTTGTAGAACTCGGCGGCGAGTTCGTTGCCGCCGCCCTGATACAGCCAGGAATTCTGCTGCCGCGCGTTCAGCCCGAACGGCACCGAGGCATAGACCGCGAAGGTCGGATCCTTGCCGACGTAGTAGTAGGAAACGGTGTGGCTCATCTCGACGGTGTTGTTCGAAGTGGCGTCGAGCGCCTGCAGGCCGGGGACGATTTCGCCGGCGGCGAACACCTGGATCTGAAACTTGTTGTCGGTCATCTCGGCGACTTGCTTGGCGAGATATTCCGCGCCGCCATAGATGGTGTCGAGCGACTTCGGGAAGCTCGATGTCAGCCGCCACTTGATCTCCGGCGAGGACTGCGCGATCGCGGGCGATGCCACCGCGGCCACCGCAGCGCCGGTGGCGGATACTTTCAAAAAGTCACGACGTTTCATCAAGCCATCTCCTTGGTTGCCGGCGTTTCCCGGAATTTCCCTTGAACGTGTCGGCGGCGAGGCCAATCACGCGCCGATACGCTCTGGTGGGTGCGTCTGTATCACGATGCACGGCCGCGGGAAAACGCTGCGACGTCGCGGAGCCGCGACATGCAACCAAAGTTGCATGCCGGCGCCGCAACCGCAGTGCGGAAAAATTCAGGCCGTGACCGCGGTGAGCTGATCCCGCACCTTGCCGGCGATCTCGCCATAGATCGCCGCGTGGGGTCCGGTGGGCTCGCTCTCCACCACCGGCGTGCCGGCGTCGGAGTTGGCGCGGATCGACATGTGCAGCGGCACTTCGCCGAGGAACGGCACGCCGAGCCGCTCGGCCTCCTGCCGGGCGCCGCCATGGCCGAAAATATCCGACCGCGCGCCGCATTCCGGGCATTGGAAGTAGCTCATGTTCTCGACGATGCCGAGCACCGGCACGCCGACCTTGCTGAACATCGCCAGCCCGCGGCGGGCGTCGATCAGCGCCAGGTCCTGCGGCGTCGAGACGATCACCGCGCCCTGCAGCGGCACGTTCTGCGCCAGCGTCAGCTGGGCGTCGCCGGTGCCGGGCGGCATGTCGACCACCAGCACGTCGAGCGTGCCCCAGGCGACGTCGCGCAGCATCTGGGTGATCGCCGACATCACCATCGGGCCGCGCCAGATCATCGCGCTGTTTTCTTCGACCAGAAAGCCGATCGACATGATCGACAGGCCGAACCGCATGATCGGAATCATCTTGCGGTCGTCGTCGAGCTGCGGCCGCTCGTTGATGCCGGTCAGCTTGGGAACCGAGGGGCCGTAGATGTCGGCGTCGAGCAGCCCGACCTTGAGGCCGAGGTTGCGCAGGCCGAGCGCCAGGTTGAGCGCGGTGGTCGACTTGCCGACGCCGCCCTTGCCCGAGGCGACCGCGATGATCGAGGTGATGCCGGGGATCGCCGCCTGCTTCGACATCGGCGAGGCCGGACCGGGACCCGGCGGCGGCCGATGCGCGGCCGCGGGCGCCACGCCCGGACGGGCCGCGGGCGGGCTCATGCCGGGCTTGCGCTCGGCGGTCAGCGCCACCAGCGCGGTCGTGACCCCGGGGATCGCCTTCACGACGGCTTCCACCTCGGCGCGAACCGGCTCCCAGGCCCGCACTTCGCCGGCCTCGACGTTGATGGCGAAATACACCTTGCCGTCGTGGACGGAGATTTCCGACAACACGCCGGCCTTGGTCAGGGCGACGCCGCGCGGCGAGGCCAGCTGCGCCAGGCGATCAAGAATTTGCTGCTGCGTCACGCTCAAGGGATTCTCCTGTCACCCGCTCGGCCCGAATTCGAATTGGCGATGCACCGGCGCGGTCTTCGCAGCGGTCAGCCATCTGATGCCGCGGAGGCGGCCAGGCTCGTTGCTCCGGCGCAAAGCGTTTGCCGAGCGGCAATCCTCGCGTTGCGCCGTGACGACCTTTTAGGCCGAATGGTTCGCAAGACAAGGTACCTCGCTGCAGGTCGGACTCCCGCGCCCGGCAGCCGGGGCTTGCCGCGGTGGCACCGCGGTTTATGCTCTCCGCCGCATCTTCCGCACTCTCCCACGACGATCCCCCTTCGGAAACTCGGCCTGGTGCGCGCGCCGAGCCAACTCAGGATTGAAGACATGGCCAAAGTCGCTTTTCTCGGTCTCGGCGTCATGGGCTTTCCCATGGCGGGGCATCTGGTCGCCAAGGGCGGCCACGAGGTCACGGTGTTCAACCGCACCCAAGCCAAGGCCGACATCTGGGCCGAGAAATTCGCCGGCCGCACCGCGGCGACGCCGCGCGAAGCCGCCGAGGGCCAGGACTTCGTGATGGCTTGTGTGGGCAATGACGACGACCTGCGCAGCGTCACGATCGGCGACGACGGCGCCTTCGCCGGCCTGAAGTCCGGCGCGATCTTCGTCGATCACACGACTGCTTCCGCCGAAGTCGCCCGCGAGCTCGATGCCGAGGCGAGTAAGCGCGGATTCCAGTTCATCGACGCGCCGGTGTCGGGCGGCCAGGCCGGCGCCGAAAACGGCGTGCTGACGGTGATGTGCGGCGGCAGCGCCGAGGCCTACGCCCGGGCCGAGCCGGTGATCGCCGCCTATGCGCGGATGTGCAAGCTGATGGGACCTGCGGGTTCCGGCCAGCTCACCAAGATGGTCAACCAGATCTGCATCGCCGGGCTGGTCGAAGGGCTGTCGGAAGGCATCCACTTCGCCAAGAAGGCCGGGCTCGACGTCAACGCTGTGATCGACACCATCTCCAAGGGCGCGGCGCAGTCCTGGCAGATGGAGAACCGCCACAAGACCATGACCGAAGGCAAGTTCGATTTCGGCTTCGCGGTGGAATGGATGCGCAAGGACCTGGCGATCTGCCTCAGCGAGGCGCGGCGCAACGGCGCGAGCCTTCCGGTCACCGCATTGGTCGACGCGTTCTACGCCGAGGTCGAAAAACTCGGCGGCAAGCGCTGGGACACCTCCAGCCTGCTGGCGCGGCTGGAGCGCTAGGAAAATGGGCTAGCCGCCGCGCGCCGCAGGCTTTGTGGCCTTGCGACCGCGCGCGGCGCCGTCCCGCGCGTCCTTGATCCTGACGCTTTGGCCTTCGGGAAAGGTCACCACCAGATCGAGATGTCCACCGATCGCCTTGACGTAGTCGCGGAGCGTCGAGACCTTCATGTCGCTGCGCTTTTCCAGCCGGGAGACGTAGACCTGCTTGCCGCCGACGCGCCTTGCGACCTCGTCCTGCGTCAGTTTCCTAGATTGCCGCAGTTCCTGCAGCCCGAGTTGTTCGGCGATCAACACCGCGGCCCGGTCCTTGATCTTGGCGCGCCGGACCGGCGGAAACTTGCCGAACACTTCCGATGCCGGCACCGTTCGATAGTCCTTCGTCATGTCTTCCTCCGCATCGTCTTCAGTTCGGCAAGATGCTGCGAAAACCGCCGGTCCGCCTTCTCGATCAATATCTTGTAGAACCGCCTCCCCGAGCCGCCGGACTTGTCGCCGGCGACGAGCAGAATTGCCTTCCGCTCGGGATCGAAGGCGTAGGCGACACGCCAGACACCGCGATCGGCATCGAAACGCAATTCCTTCATGTTGGCGTGTGTCGAACCGTTCAACGTGTCGGACCGCGGACGTTTCAACTGCGGTCCGATGAGTTGCAGCAATTCCACCATGGGCCGAGCTCGTCCTGAACGGCGTCCGACAAGGCGTCAAATTCTTCGCGGAATTCCGGATGAAATTCGACCCGCCAATTCATGAGCCAAATACATATTTGAAGGTATAGTCATCCAAAGATATAGCGCGGTTCGCCGGCCATTCCAAGCCATCGATGCCGTGAGCCACAAGCCGGGGGGCGCAGCCCGCCCGCTCGGCCGCGCCGGTCGCCCTGGTTCGTGACCCGCCGGCAACACCGCGCTCAGCAGAGCACGCAGGCGGCGGTCCTTAGTGCTTTGTTAACCGGATTTGCCGTCCCTCTAAGCTTACTCTTAAGGATTTCGAACGAAAAATAGCCGATGGTAACCGCGCGCGTCTCTGCGCAGAAGTTGTAGTGGTCGATGAGTATCCCCGCCGATAGGCCAGAGGTGGTGCAGCTTCCGGCTGAGCCCCCGGTCGCGACCCCGGCGCGCAATCGCCGCGCGGCCGCGCAGCGGGTCCGCGAGGCGCGCGATCGGCTGACCTCGACCAGCGGCACCCGTCCGGCGTTCGATCACGAGCTGTTGCGGCAATACGCCCAGATGCGGCAATCCGCGTCGATCGTGGTGGTGCTGCTGGTGCTCGCCACCGGCGCGCTGTTCGGGATCTGGATCCAGCCCGTGGCGGCGGCGGCCTGGACCTGCGGGATGCTGTGCATCCACGCGGTGATCATCCGCAATTGCGACCGCTTCCTCGGCGAAGCGCAATCCCCCTCCCGCACCCGGACGTGGCGAACCCGCTTCGTGCTGCTCGATCTGCTGTACGGCGTGTGCTGGACCGCGATTCTGGTGCACGCGCCCGGCGTCGAGGTGGTGTCGAACACGCTGTTGATGTTCCTGATGCTGCTGGTGGTCGCGGTGTCGAGCATGCTGGCCGCCAATTTGCCGATCGCAGCGCTCGCGGCGACCGCGCCGGTGACCGCGGCGATCGCCACCAACTTCCTGCTCAGCGGCACCTTCGACAACTACATCCTGGCGCTGCTGACGGTGGCGTCCGAAGGCTATTTCGCGCTGCTGACGGTGGCGTCCGAAGGCTATTTCGCGCTGCTGGCGCACCGGCTGCACTCCACCACGCTGGCGACGCTGGAAGCCCGCGCCGAAAAGGACGCGCTGATCGGCGAACTCGAACAGGCCAAGGCGATTTCCGACGAGGCGCGGCATCGCGCCGAGGCCGCCAACGTCGCCAAGTCGCGCTTCCTGGCGCAGATGAGCCACGAATTGCGCACCCCGCTGAACGCCATTCTGGGCTTCTCCGAGGTGATGAAGAGCGAGATCTTCGGCGCCCACGCGGTCGCGGTGTACAAGGACTATTCCGCCGACATCCATAATTCCGGCGTGCATCTGTTGAACCTGATCAACGAGATCCTCGATCTGTCGCGGATCGAGGCCGGCCGTTACGAACTCAACGAGGAAGCCGTCTCGCTGGTCCACGTCGTCGCCGATTGCCATCATTTGCTGAAGCTGCGCGCCTCCAGCCGCGGCATCACCATCCACGAGGTGTTCGAGCAGGGCATGCCGCGGATCTGGGGCGACGAGCGCGCCGCGCGGCAGATCGTGCTCAACCTGTTGTCGAACGCGATCAAGTTCACCCCGCAGGGCGGCGAGATCTGGCTGAAGGTCGGCTGGACCGCGTCGGGCGGGCAATATCTCAGCGTCAAGGACACCGGCTCGGGCATCGCCGAAGACGAAATCCCGATCGTGCTGGCGTCGTTCGGCCAGGGCTCCAATTCGATCAAATCCGCCGAACAGGGCGCCGGCCTCGGCCTGCCGATCGCCAAGAGCCTGATCGACATGCACGGCGGCACCTTCACGCTGAAATCCAAGCTGCGGATCGGCACCGAAGTGATCGTCACCTTCCCGCCGGAGCGCGTAATGTCGGCGCTGGCGCCGATGGCCGACGAGGCACCGCCGCTGCAGCCGTCCTACGACGTCACCCTGTCGGACGAAAACCGCAGGGCGCGCAACAAGCCGATCATGAGCGCGGGAACCGGGCTGTGAGCCGGTGCCGCGCCAATCGCCCCATCACTACGCGAATGTCCCATGAGTAAAGCATCGCCCTGCGTCGCCGTGTGCATCATCGACCCCGACAGCAATCTCTGCATGGGGTGCGGCCGCACGATCGTGGAAATCACCGGCTGGCGTCGCCTCGACGACGCTGCGCGTGACGCCATCATGGCGGCGCTGCCGGACCGACTGATCGAAACCGGACTGCGGCCGCGGCCGCCCGCCGAGCCCGCGCTCGCCCCCGACGTCAACCGATGAGAGCCGCAAGATGAGCCGCATTCTGCTTGTCGTGATCGTGCTGGTGGCGACCGCGGGCGCCGTGGTGGCCTATGGCGATCCGGAACGCATCGCCTCCGCCGGCAACATGATCTCGCAGATGCTGCACCCGAAGGCCGCGCCGAAGCCGCGCGTGGTGCAGATCGAACGCGGCCAATCCGGTGACTTTACGCTGCGCGCAAAAGTCAACGGCGTCAGCGCGCCGATGGTGATCGACACCGGCGCGACCTCGGTGGTGCTCACCTACGAGACCGCGAAGGCCGCCGGGCTGCCGCTGGAAGTGCTCGATTTCAACGTCGACGTCGAAACCGCCGGCGGCCATACCAAGGCGGCGCGGCTGTCGCTCGACAGCCTGGCGATCGGCAAGCTGGAGGAGCGCTCGGTGCCGGCGCTGGTGGTGCCGCGCGGCCAGATGAAGACCAACCTGCTCGGCATGAGCTTCCTCGACCGGCTGGAGCGCTGGGAAGTCAGCGCCGACCGGCTGCGGCTGCACGGTTATCCGTAGCAAAAACGCGCGCGACACCAAGAACGATGCGGCATCTTCCCCTCGCCCCGCTTGCGGGGAGAGGGTGGCGTGACAAGCGAAGCTTGTCGCGGCCGGGTGAGGGGGCGTCGCGTAATGCCGAGACGCGGGCGGCCCCCCCCCCCCCCCCCCGGGGGGGGGGGCCCCCCCCCCCCACACCCCCCGGGGGGAGGTGGGCGGCGGACATAACGGGTCGGACCACGCCCAGCAAAAACAAACACAACCCCC
>NZ_JACHIH010000030.1:0-2207 GCF_014203125.1 Rhodopseudomonas rhenobacensis | reverse complement strand
CGGGGTGTGGGGGCGCCGCTTAATGCCGAGACGCCCCCTCACCCGACCCCGCTTCGCTGCGCTACGCGGGGTCGACCTCTCCCCGCGCGCGGGGAGAGGTGAAGCCGTGCTTGGGTCAAGCCCCTGCCACGAAGGCATCAACGACGCCGCAGGCGTGATTGCTTCGCACCGCACGCGACGCTGCGCGCCGAGTGCGGTGCGAAGCAATCACGAGCCTTCCGAAAATCTTGCGTGCAGCATTGTCGCTTAAGCTATTAGCTCACGCCACTTCAACAACGCGATCCTCGACGCGCGCGATCGCCTCGCGCAACACCTCGATCCCGGCGTCGGGCTTGACGCCCTGCTCGGCGAGATGGCGGCGGAAGGCGCGCGCGCCCGGCACGCCGTGATAGGCGCCGACGAAATGCCGGGTGATCGAATGCAGCCGCGTGCCTTGCGCGAGCTGCGCCTCGATATAGGGCATCATGGCTTGCAGCGCCGCTGTCATGCTCGGGTGCGGCGCCGGCTCGCCGAACAGCTCCGGATCGACCGCGAGCAGCCGCCACGGCTCCTGATAGGCGGCGCGGCCCAGCATCACGCCATCGACATGCGCCAGATGCGGCTTGGATTCGGCGATGCCGGCGATGCCGCCATTGATCACGATCGGCACGTCCGGCAAGGACGCCTTCAAGCGATACACCCGGTCGTAATCGAGCGGCGGCACGTCGCGGTTTTCCTTCGGCGACAACCCGTTCAGCCAGGCCTTGCGCGCGTGCACGATCAGCACGTCGGCGCCGGCCGCCACCACCGCACGCGCCAGCGTGTCCAACGCGACTTCAGGATCCTGGTCGTCGATGCCGATGCGGCATTTCACAGTCACCGGAACGTCGACCGCGCGCTTCATCGCGGCGACGCCCTCGGCGACGAGCTGCGGCTCGGCCATCAGGCAGGCGCCGAAGCGGCCATCCTTGACCCGGTCCGACGGGCAGCCGACGTTGAGATTGATCTCGTCGTAGCCGAAATCCTCGCCGATCTTCGCGGCGTTGGCGAGATCGCGCGGATCGGAACCGCCGAGCTGCAACGCCAGCGGGTGTTCGCTGGCGTCGAAGCCGAGCAGTCGCTGGCGGTCGCCATGGATCACCGCGCCGGTGGTCAGCATCTCGGAATACAGCCGCGCGCGACGCGACAACAGCCGGTGGAACACCCGGCAGTGCCGATCGGTCCAGTCCATCATAGGCGCGGTACAAAATCTATATGATTGATTTATCAGCATTTTTCAAGTATTTTCAGGCTGTTAGAACGTGTCGTGTGCACACTATTGTACGCCATGATGCGACGTTTTATCCGGCTTTTCGACGCCTCAGTGCACACGGAGCGCACACGCGTGGCGACCATTACGAAACTCAAGTCTGGCTCTTGGAGCGTCCAAGTCCGACGAAAGGGAAAGTATGTCAATGAGACATTCCTTCGGCGAAAGGACGCGGAGGAATGGGGAATTGATATTGAACGCCGGATCGATCGCCAGGAACCCGCGACGACACGCAAGTCACGAAATGCTCTGCTCTTTGGCGATCTCATCGCACTCCATCGCCGGGATTTAATCGAGGTCGGTAAGACCATCAGGCGATCGAAGAGCGCCAGTTTGATCTTCCTCGACGAGAACCTTGGGCATCTTCGTCTTTCTGAGCTGGATCGAGACCGACTTATCAAGTTCGGAAAAGAACGCGCGCTTGAGGGTGCCGGACCTGTCACGATTGGAATCCATCTCGGATACATCAAGACCATCCTGTCTCATGCGGCAGCAGTACATGGTGTGATCGTTTCAACTGAACCAATCAACCTTGCTCGGATTGCTCTCGGACGCCTCGGACTTGTCGGCAAAGGTAATGAGCGTGATCGTCGCCCTACCCAGGATGAGCTCGACCGCATCATCTCAGAGCTAGAAGGCAATGCTCGGCAAAAGATCCCGGTTGGTCGGATTGTGCGATTTGCCGTGGCAACAGCTATGAGGCAAGATGAAATTGCGCAAATCGAATGGCGTGACTTTGATGCCAACAGCCGAATGCTCGTAGTTCGCGACCGCAAGGATCCGAGAAAGAAAAAGGGTAACGACCAGCGGATTCCGCTTCTGGAGTCGTCCGTGAAGATCCCGGACACGCGCCGATTTAGGCGTATTGCATCGATCCGATGACGCGGCAGAGCGCGGCGAACAGGGCGCGCAAAAGCCG
>NZ_JACHIH010000029.1 GCF_014203125.1 Rhodopseudomonas rhenobacensis | reverse complement strand
GCGCAAACTCCTGGTCCGCCTCAACGCCAAAGCGCGCGATGCGCGAGCCGAATACGCTAATGCAACTTGACACGCCAGATAGTCGCTCACCCGACGCGACAAGCTCCGCTTGTCGCGCCACCCTCTCCCCGCAAGCGGGGCGAGGGAAGCTACGGGCGCCGCTTCGATCAAAATCAGCGTTGGAATCTCGGCAAGGACTGATCCGCGCGGGCCGTAGCGAAAAGCGTTTACGCTCTAAGCCGTCCCGCTTGCTCAGCTTGCGCGATCGATGACACAGTCGGCGCAACGTCGCGCCGCGACGTCCGCCTTGCTCCCTCGCCCGTGAGCCCCGCCATGCTGAAGCGCGTCACGACCTGGCTTGCCGACTACGCCGCCAACGACGATCCGCTCGCCGCGGCCGGCAATCTCGTGGCGCTGGTGCTGGCCGGCAACCAGCCGTTCTATCCGCTCTATGTGGTGTTGGTGGCCGGCACCGAGGGGCTGCCGTGGGCGCTGCTGACGATGATCTCGCTGCCGTTCTTCTTCGCGGTCCCGGCGCTGGCGCGGCGTCATCCGCGGCTCGGCCGCCTGGCGCTGGCGCTGATCACGACGATCAACACGGTGTTCTGCAGCTGGGTGCTCGGCGAGCCGTCGGGCACCGAACTGTTCCTGCTGCCCTGCGCCGCGCTGGCCGGCCTGCTGTTCTGGCCGAGCGAGCGGCTGTTGATGCTGCCGTTGGCCGGCTTGCCGGTGGGGGCGTTCTGGCTGCTGCACGGCCGCTACGGCGCGCCGCCGCATCTGTATTCGCCGGAGGCTTACAGCGGACTGCTGACGATGAACGCGGTGAGCGCCGGCACCGTCTCGATCTTTCTCGGCATCGTGTTTTCCCGGCTGTACGCGGCGCCGAAGCCGTAACTCCCGGCCGATTGGTTTGCAAACAGCTACAGGCGGACCAAAGCTGGTGCGCGATTTCACGCGCCGCAATGTAAGCGCGACACTCAGGCCGTTCACCACCTGCACGTGCTGGAGACATCGAGCATCGCGGGCGTGGCGGCGAGATGGATCGCGCGCTGGCTGGCGATGGCTGCTGGTAGTTCTACGCAGCATGATTTTAAGGGATGCTTCTCGCGACGCTGATAATCCGGCCGCGATAGCCCTGAGCTGGGCGTGGTGGAGACTGACGATGGCGACTTACTCGTTCAAAGCGATGCGTTCGGTGCAGTTGAAGATCGCTTTGATCTCGGGAGCCTGCCTGGTGGGCACGAGTGTCGCCCTGATCGGCTACAGCCTGTTTTCCACCCGCAGCACGATGCAGTACGTCGAAAGCGAAGTCTCGCAACTGGTCGATCGGCAGACCAAGGAGAGCCTGCTCAATCGCGCCGCCGGCGAGGCCAATGCGATCAAGGCGGAGCTCGAGCTCGGACTGGATGCGGCGCGCACCATGGCGCAGTCGTTCGCCGTGCTCGCCGGCAAGACCGCGGCGACGCCGAGCGAAACCCGCCGTGCCCAATTCAACGCCGTGCTGCGCAACGTCGTCGACCTCAATCCGTCGTTCAACGGCACCTATTCGGCCTGGGAGCCGGACGGCCTCGACGGCGCCGACGCGTCGTTCAAGGGCCGCAAGGATCTCGGCTCCGACGGCAGCGGCCGCTTCCTGCCGTACTGGACCCGGGATTCCAAAGGCTCGATCGCGGTGCAGCCGCTGGTCGAATACGACAGCGCCGAACGCCATCCCAACGGCCTGGTGAAGGGCGCCTGGTATCTCAACCCGCGCGCCACCGGGAAAGAGAACATCCTCGGCCCGCTGCCCTACATCGTTCAGGGCCAGCAGGTGTTTCTCGCCACGATGTCGGTGCCGATCATGATCGACGGCAAGTTTCACGGCGTCGCCGGCGCCGACTACAATCTGAATTTCGTGCAGAAGCTTGCGACGCAGATCAACGCCTCGCTGTTCGAGGGCAAGGGCAAGGTCATCATCATCAACGACACCGGACTGACGGTCGCCAACAGCGCCAGCGCCGAGCAGATCGGCAACAGCGCGGCGAGCGCCGACGCGCGGTGGAACGACGCGATGGCCAGCATCCGCGGCGGCCAGGCGCTGGTGCAGGACGATCCGCAATCCGCCAATGTCGACGTCTATTCGCCGATCAGCGTCGGTCGCAGCGGCGCCGCCTGGGCGGTGCTGATTTCGGTGCCGCGCGCCGTGGTGATGGCCGGCGTACGCCAGCTCGACGACTCGCTCGCCTCGCGCGCGACCGCGACCACCTTCTGGCAGCTCGGCGTCGGCTTGACGATCATCACCGTGGCGATCTTCCTGATCTCGCTGGCGGCCGCCAGCATCGCGCGCCCGACCAAGCGCTGCGCCGAATTCGCCCGCGGGATTTCCGAGGGCGACTTCGAGCAGAAGCTGGATATCGAGCAGGCCGACGAGGTCGGCGTGCTGGCCGGCGCGCTCCGCGCCATGCAGGACGACCTCAAGCGACGGATCGTGCAACGCGCCGAGGATCAGGCCGCAGCCGATGCGTTGCGCCGCGACACCATGCACAAGCTGGCCAACGCGTTCGAAGCCTCGGTCGGCGAGATCGTGCAGACCGTGTCGTCGTCGTCGACCGAACTGGAAGCGTCCGCCAACACGCTGACCGCGACGGCCGAGCGCTCCCAGGAACTGGCCACCACCGTGGCGGCCGCCTCGGAAGAAGCCTCGACCAATGTGCAGTCGGTGGCGTCGGCCACCGAGCAGATGGCGTCCTCGGTCAACGAGATCAGTCGCCAGGTGCAGGAATCCGCTCGCATCGCCGGTGAGGCGGTGGATCAGGCACGCAGCACCAACGACCGGGTCGGCGAATTGTCGCAGGCCGCGGCGCGGATCGGCGACGTGGTCGAGTTGATCAACACCATCGCGGGGCAAACCAACCTGTTGGCGCTCAACGCGACCATTGAAGCCGCCCGCGCGGGCGAAGCCGGGCGCGGCTTTGCGGTGGTCGCCTCGGAAGTGAAGGCGCTCGCCGAACAGACCGCGAAGGCGACCGGCGAGATCAGCCAGCAGATCAGCGGCATCCAGGCGGCGACCCAGGGCTCGGTGGCGGCGATCAAGCAGATCGGCACCACCATCGGCCGGATGTCGGAAATCGCCTCGACCATCGCCTCGGCGGTGGAGGAGCAAGGCGCGGCGACCCAGGAAATCTCCCGCAACGTGCAGCAGGCAGCGCAAGGCACCATGCAGGTGTCGTCGAACATCACCGATGTCGAGCGCGGCGCCTCCGAGACCGGATCGGCCTCCTCGCAGGTGCTGTCGGCAGCGCAGTCGCTGTCGCGCGACAGCAATCGGCTGAAGCAGGAAGTCAGCAAGTTCCTGGATTCGGTGCGCGCCGCCTGAACTGGCGCCCGGCTCGCCGCTGCGCCGGGATTCCTCGACGCAACCGCGCGGCGCAGATCGCGCCGCTCGAGGCTGGTGATGTGGAGGGGAATGGCGCTCCCTAGGAGAATCGAACTCCTGTTTTCGCCGTGAGAGGGCGACGTCCTAACCGCTAGACGAAGGGAGCAGCGCGAGGAGTGAATAGCCTCGAAACCGCGCCGCCGCAAGATGGCGATCGGGCGGCAGCTCAGTTTAGTCCGGCGGCGGTCGACGCCGCCCGCCAGCGGCTTCCGGGTCTCGCCCCGACCCGTGCGCCGGGCCGCCGGCTACGGCTCGCTGGCGAAGCTGAGCCGGCCGGCCGGCTTCAGGGTCCGGGCGTCGAAACTGCGGATTTCGATCGCGCCGGCGATATCCAGCGTCACCAGCAGCCGGTCGCCGGCCACCGCGGTGGAGACCACGCGAGCACCCTTCGGCAGCGTCGCCGTGGTATCGGTGACCGCGACGCTTCCCTCGGCGCGGAAAAGACGGTAGCCGATGGCGACCAGAACGGCCGCCACCGCCAGCGCCGTGGTCAGGCCCGCAATCAGCATCAGGCGACGCACCCGCGCGAACAGCGCGGCCTGCTCGGGGGTCGGTTCGGGCGCAACAGTTTCGGTCATGCAAGGCTCAACTTTGGAAAACCCGTTCTTGGAAAACCCGTTGGAAAATACAGGTCGACTGCTGGAAGTCACCGTCGCCGGCGACGAGGGCGCGGTCCGGCTCGACCGCGTGCTGGCGCTGCGCGCGCCGGAACTGTCGCGGTCGCGGCTGAAGGCGCTGATCCTCGCCGGCCAGGTCCATTTGCGACCCGCCGACGCCAGCGCCGCCCAGCCGACCCCGCTTCGCGATCCCGCTTATCATGTCGAAGCCGGCGATACGATCACAATCGACGTGCCCCCCGCGGTCGCCGCCGAGCCCGCCGGCGAGGCGATCGCGCTCGATATCGTCTACGAGGACGACGACATCATCGTCATCGACAAGCCGAAGGGCCTGGTGGTGCATCCCGCCGCCGGCCACGAGACCGGCACCCTGGTGAACGCCTTGATCGCGCATTGCGGCGCCACGCTGTCGGGGATCGGCGGGGTGCGGCGGCCCGGCATCGTGCACCGGCTCGACAAGGACACCACCGGGCTGATGGTGGTGGCGAAGAACGACCGGGCGCATAAATCCTTGAGCGAGCAGTTCGCCGACCACGGCCGCACCAACGAGATGCGCCGCGGCTACAAGGCCTTGGTCTGGGGCGCGCCGAACCGGCCGCTCGGCACCGTCGACGCCCCGATCGACCGCCATCCGTTCGCCCGCGAAAAGATGGCGGTACGCGACGGCGGTCGCGAGGCGGTGACGCATTGGGAGGTCGAGGACACGTTTCTTGGCCGCGGTGGCAAGCCGGTGGTGAGCCTGTTGGCCTGCCAGCTGGAGACCGGCCGCACCCATCAGATCCGGGTGCATCTCGCCCATATCGGCCACCCGCTGCTCGGCGACGGCGTCTATGGCCCGCACTTCAAGACCAAGGCCAATGCGCTCAACCTGCCGGCGCAGGCGGCGCTGGCCGCCCTCGGCCGGCAGGCGCTCCACGCTTATCTTTTGGCCCTGGAGCACCCGGTGTCCGGGGAGATTCTGGAGTGGACCGCCGAGCTGCCGGCCGACATGGCGTTGTTGCGAACCGCTCTAAAGGCGACGGAATGACGCAGGCGGTTCGTGAAAATTTAAATATGTCAATCACATAACGCTGCGTCACGGCGACGTGAGAGGGCCGATCCTTCCAAAAGCCGCGATTTCTTGTGTATATTGCAGGTGCGTTGGATGTCCCAGCGCGGAACATCGCAGCCCGGTCGGCTTTAGCACAGCGGCCGTCTGCCTGGCCCGCCGATGTCGGGGGCCTGAACCACTGGAGGGCGCTCAATGGCCCGTGCAGCTACTTTACCGGTCCTCAACGGAGAATCCGGCTTATCTCGTTACCTTGCTGAAATCCGCAAGTTTCCCATGCTGGAGCCGCAGCAGGAATATATGTTTGCCAAGCGCTGGCGCGAACACGACGATCGCGACGCGGCCCATCACCTCGTGACCAGTCATCTAAGACTCGTTGCCAAAATTGCCATGGGTTATCGCGGCTACGGCCTGCCGATTTCCGAAGTGGTGTCCGAAGGCAATGTCGGCCTGATGCAGGCGGTGAAGCGGTTCGAGCCCGACAAGGGCTTCCGGCTGGCCACTTACGCGATGTGGTGGATCAAGGCGTCGATCCAGGAATACATCCTGCGCTCGTGGTCGCTGGTGAAGATGGGCACCACCGCCAATCAGAAGAAGCTGTTCTTCAATCTGCGCAAGGCGAAGAGCAAGATCTCGGCGCTGGACGAGGGTGATATGCACCCCGACCAGGTCAAGCTGATCGCGAAACGGCTCGGCGTCACCGAACAGGACGTGGTCGATATGAACCGCCGGCTCGGCGGCGACGCATCGCTCAACGCCCCGATCCGCGATGACGGCGAGCCCGGCGAATGGCAGGACTGGCTGGTCGATCACTCGCCGAACCAGGAAGCCATCATGGCCGAGCACGAAGAGCTCGACCATCGCCGCGCCGCGCTGAACGGCGCGATCGGCGTGCTCAACCCGCGCGAACGTCGGATTTTCGAAGCGCGACGGCTTGCCGACGAGCCGATGACGCTGGAAGATCTGGCGGCCGAATTCGGCGTGTCGCGCGAACGCGTGCGGCAGATCGAGGTCCGCGCCTTCGAGAAGGTGCAGTCCGCGGTCAAGGGAACCATCGCGCGGCAAGAAGAAGCCGCGTTGCAGGCCGCGCTCTAACCTCCGCCGCGGCGCCTGCAGTAGAAGAGCCCCGCCGAGCGATCGGCGGGGCTTTTACTTTATGGGCGTTGCGCAAAGCGGCGTCCCCTGCCCGTCATGGCCGGGCTTTCCCGGCCATCCACGGAGCCAACGGACGCCCTGATCGTGGGCGTGGGTGGCCGCCGGGACAAGCCCGGCCATGCCGGAGTGAGCTCACTGCCAATCGCTTAGAGCGTTTTTGGTGGGATCGAATCGTCCGCCCCAAAGGCAGCCGTCATTCCGGATTGCGCGTTCGTCAGAACGAGCAAGTCCGGAATCCATATCCCCTGCGGTGGTTATGGATTCCGGGCTCGCTCGCAGCTTGCGCTGCTCGCGCCCCGGAATGACGGCCTGGGACGTTGCAGCAGATCAATCCAAAGCGAAAAGGCTCTAGCGCCCACGAAAAAGGGCGGCCTCGCGGCCGCCCTGATCCGAACACTGATGTCGCTTGCGATTACTCGGCCGCGAGCTTGGCTTCCGGCTGGGCGGCGCGGACTTCGGCGTCGACCTGGGCTTCGAACTGGGTGAAGTTCTTCTGGAACATCGCGACCAGCTTGCGCGCGGTGGTGTCGAAGGCGGCCTTGTCGGCCCAGGTCTTGACGGGATCGAGGATCTCGCTCGGCACGCCCGGCAGCGCGGTCGGAACCGCGAAGCCGAAATACGGGTCGGTCTTGAACTCGACGTTGCGCAAGGAGCCGTCCAGCGCCGCGGTCAGCAACGCACGGGTCACCTTGATCGGCATGCGATGGCCGGTGCCGTACATGCCGCCGGTCCAGCCGGTGTTGACCAGCCAGCAATCGACGCCGTGCTTGGCGATCAGCTCGCGCAGCATGTTGCCGTACACCGACGGATCGCGCGGCAGGAACGGCGAGCCGAAGCAGGTCGAGAACACCGGGGTCGGCTCGGTGACGCCGCGCTCGGTGCCGGCGACCTTGGCGGTGTAGCCGGACAGGAAGTGATACATCGCCTGCGCCGGCGAGAGCTTGGCGATCGGCGGCATCACGCCGAAGGCGTCGGCCGCCAGCATCACCACGTTCTTCGGCTGACCGGCGCGGCCGGTCGGCGAGGCGTTGGGGATCGATTCCAGCGGATAGGCCGAGCGGGTGTTCTCGGTCTTGGAGCCGTCGTTGAAATCCGGCTTGCGGGTGATCGGATCCAGCACGCAGTTTTCCAGGATCGCGCCGAAGCGGTTGGAGGCCGCGAAGATCTCCGGCTCGGCTTCCGCCGACAGCTTGATGCACTTGGCGTAGCAGCCGCCTTCGAAGTTGAACACGCCGTCCCTGCCCCAGCCGTGCTCGTCATCGCCGATCAGGGTGCGGTTCGGATCCGCCGACAGCGTGGTCTTGCCGGTGCCGGACAGGCCGAAGAAGATCGCGGTGTCGCCGTCGGGGCCGACATTGGCCGAGCAGTGCATCGGCAGCACGCCCTTGTCGGGCAGGTAGTAGTTCAGCGTGGTGAACACGCTCTTCTTCATTTCGCCGGCGTACTGGGTGCCGCCGATCAGCACGATCTTGCGGGTGAAGTCGATCGCGACGACGTTCTCCGACTTGCAGCCGTGGCGCGCAGGATCGGCGCGGAAGCTGGCGAGATCGATGATGGTGAGTTCGGGCACGAAGCTGGCGAGCTCGGCGGTCTCCGGCCGACGCAGCAACGTGCGGATGAACAGCGAGTGCCAGGCCATTTCGGTGAAGACCCGGGTCTTGATCTGGAAGCTCGGATCGGCGCCGCCGTAAAGGTCCTGGGCGAACAGCGACATGCCTTCGGCGTGCTTCAGGAAGTCCTGATACAAATTCTCGAACTGCTCGGCGGTGATCGACTGATTGCCGCCCCACCACATGGTGTTCTCGGTGTTGGCGTCGCGGACCGTGTACTTGTCCTTGGGGCTGCGGCCGGTAAAGATACCAGTATCGACGCACAATGAGCCGTCGCCGGACAGCACCCCTTCGCCCGCGCGCAGCGCGTCCTCGTAGAGGTGCGGCGCCGTGAGATTCCACTTCACGCCTTTGAGGTTTTTTAAACCGAATTTGTCGGCGCCGTAGGCACCGTTGCGAACGCCCGTCTCTTGCACGAAAAATCCTCCTCGAACCCGCGTATCTCGATTGCGCAGATTGCGCCAAAAACGCGCGTTGACCGCGGTAACCGTCAATATACCGCCCGACTCCGGTCGCGAACTATTAGTGTCGATCGCTTCGTTTGCCAACCCGCCCGCGCAACATTGTTCTAATTGCGCAGGCTGTTTTGACGTGGATCAAGCTTTGCTGCACCGCGCGCCTGCTCGGCCAGATTTTTCAAAACGCTTCGCACTGCAGCGGGCGTAAGCGTGCGCTGCGGAAAGTTCAGCCGCAAAGTGGTTGATCCGTCGTCAAGATCGAGCCCGTCGGGATCGCAGCCGGTACACCGCCAGTCGGTTTGCTTCGCACCAAGTAAGCGTGTGGCATAAAGCTGCAGCGTGTCACGGTGATCGGCATTCATGTGATCAATTATGCCTTGCTCCTCTGCAAGAAACGCATGGGCTTCGGAGAGGTCGGTGAGGAATTGCGCCGGCTTCAGATCGACGATGCGGCCGAAGCCGGCGACCAGATGGGCGCCGCTCGGCCGGATCACGAAGAACGAAAAATCCGCGAAATCGACGAATTGCGCCGCCGACGGATGCGCGTTCAGATAGCGGCGGCGAAATGTCGGCAGCTCTTCCGGCGTGGCCTGCTCGGCGGTTCCCGACAGCATGATGCGGGCGCCTTCCAGCGGATCGCCGGGCGCGCGCTCGTCCAGCATCAGCGACACCCGGGGGTCGGCCAGCAGGTTCTTGGTGTGCAGCGCGAGCCCCGAGATCAACAGGATCGGCGAGCCATCCCAGTGGCTTGCCAGATTGACCAGCGAGCAATACGGCGCGCCGCTGCGCTCGTCGAGGGTTGCGAGCGCGCCCTGCCGGCTGCGGCGCAGCAGCGAATGGGCGAGTTCAGGGGCACTGAAATTCGGGGTCGGCTGCATCTGATTTTCCACCATCTCATTGCAAATCGAGCCTTATTTTGGCTCAACGGATAGCTATATGGGGACCGGAACCCGCGGCCGATTGACACTCTTTCGGGAACTTGGTCACACTTCAGCCCCGCTTGCATCGTCGTTGGCCCCAAGTTCAAAGGCCAGTCAAATACGGGACCTCGCCCGTAGCCCACTCCGTTTCGGAAAGCAGGCTCATGCCCACAATCGCCCTGGTCGACGACGACCGCAACATTCTGACCTCGGTCTCGATCGCGCTGGAAGCCGAAGGCTACCGCATCATGACCTATACCGATGGTGCCTCCGCGCTGGATGGATTCCGCACCTCGCCGCCCGACCTCGCCATCCTCGACATCAAGATGCCGCGGATGGACGGCATGGAGACGCTGCGGCGGCTGCGGCAGAAGTCGGATCTTCCGGTGATCTTCCTCACCTCGAAGGACGAAGAGATCGACGAATTGTTCGGCCTCAAAATGGGCGCCGACGATTTCATCCGCAAGCCGTTCTCGCAGCGGCTGCTGGTCGAGCGGGTCAAGGCGGTGCTGCGTCGCGCCGCGCCGAAGGACCCCGCCGCGGCGCCGAAGGAGACCGACGCCAAGGCGCTCGACCGCGGGCTGCTGCGGATGGATCCGGAGCGCCACACCTGCACCTGGAAGAACGAGCCGGTGACGCTCACCGTCACCGAATTCCTGATCCTGCAGGCGCTGGCCACCCGCCCCGGCGTGGTGAAAAGCCGCAACGCCTTGATGGACGCCGCCTATGACGACCAGGTCTACGTCGACGATCGCACCATCGACAGCCACATCAAGCGGCTGCGCAAGAAGTTCAAAGTGGTCGACGACGATTTCGAGATGATCGAGACGCTGTACGGCGTCGGCTATCGGTTCAAGGAAACCTGAGCGCCACGGCTGCGAGCAACGGCGGGCGCGCTTCGTGACTGACGGCGCGCCGCGGCTGGAGTAGGATGCCGGCCTTGCTGGACCTCGCAGGACTTATCCGAAACAACCCGGCGGTTTTGGCCATTGCTCGATCGCTCGCAGCCTGATCCCAACGACCCGACCGATGACGCCGCGCAGGCGAGGTCGGCTGAAGAGGCCGCCGCCGACCGCGGGCTGGTGTGGCCGCGGCCGATGGCCTGGCTGCGCCGCGCCGGGCAGTTCTTCCTCACGCTCAGCTTCTCCAGCCTCACCCGCCGCATCGTCTCGCTCAATCTCGCGGGCCTGGTGCTTTTGGTTGCGAGCATCCTCTATCTGTCGCAGTTCCGCGCCGGCCTGATCGACGCCCGCGCGCAGAGCCTGTTGGTGCAGGCCGAGATCATCGCCGGCGCGATCGCGGCCTCCGCCACCGTCGAGACCAACACCATCACCATCGATCCCGACCGGCTGCTCGACCTCAAGCCCGGCGAGACCTTCGGGCCGCCGGACGAATTGTCCGGGCTGGATTTTCCGATCAATCCGGAGCGCGTCGCGCCGGTGCTGCGGCGGCTGATCTCGCCGACCAAAACGCGGGCGCGGATCTACGACCGCGATGGCGTGCTGATCCTCGACAGCCGCAGCCTGTACGGCCGCGGCGACGTGCTGCGCTTCGAATTGCCGCCGCCCACCACCGAGAAGCCCGGCGTCGCCGAGCGCACCATGATCGCGATCCGCACCTGGCTCAATCGCGGCGACCTGCCGCTGTATCGCGAGCTCGGCCCGGAGAACGGCAACGGCTATCAGGAAGTGGTGCAGTCGCTCGACGGCCAGAAGAGCAGCATGGTGCGGATCAACGACCGCGGCGAGGTGATCGTCTCGGTGGCGGTGCCGGTGCAGCGGTTTCGCGCGGTGCACGGCGCCTTGATGCTGTCCACCCAAGGCGACGACATCGACCAGATGGTCACCGCCGAGCGGCTCGCGATTCTGAAAGTCGGCGGCGTCGCCTCCTTGGTGATGATGGTGCTGTCGCTGCTGCTGGCCTCCACCATCGCCGGCCCGGTGCGACGGCTCGCCGACAGCGCCGAACGGGTGCGCCGCCGGATTCGCACCCGGGTCGAGATCCCGGATTTCACCGGGCGGCGCGACGAGATCGGGCATCTGTCCGGCGCGCTGCGCGACATGACCGACGCGCTGTACAACCGCATCGAGGCGATCGAGCGCTTCGCCGCCGACGTCTCGCACGAACTGAAGAACCCGTTGACCTCGCTGCGCTCGGCGGTGGAGACGCTGCCGCTGGCCAAGAACGAGAAGAGCCGCGCGCGGCTGCTCGAGGTGATCGAGCACGACGTCAAGCGGCTGGACCGGCTGATTTCCGACATCTCCGACGCCAGCCGGCTCGACGCCGAGCTGCAGCGTCAGGATGTCGCGCCGGTCGATCTGCGGCGGCTGCTCGCCACCCTCACCTCGGTCGCCAACGAGACCAAGCTCGGCACCAATGTCGGCGTCGAGGTGCGCTTCGAAGGCGGCAGCGCCGACGCCTTCTCGGTGCCGGGGCACGATTCCCGGCTCGGCCAGGTGATTTCCAACCTGCTGGTCAACGCGCAGTCGTTCTCCGAGCCGGGCGGCAAGGTGCGGATCGTCTGCCGCCGCCGCAAGACCGAGATCGAGATCGTGGTCGACGACGACGGCCCGGGGATCCGCGACGACGCGCTGGAGCGGATCTTCGAGCGTTTTTACACCGACCGGCCGCATCAGGGCTTCGGACAGAATTCAGGATTGGGCCTGTCGATCTCCAAGCAGATCGTCGAGGCCCATGGCGGCAAGATCTGGGCGGAGAACCGCCCCGGCCCCGCTGGCCCGGTCGACGCCGATGGCGAGCCGAGCTTTGCCGGCGCGCGTTTCGTGGTGAGGTTGCCGGCGATATGACCGAAGAAGCTCGCAGCGTTCATGCCTCCGCGGTGAAGGTCGGCGACCGCGCGGTGCTGATCCGCGGCCCGTCCGGCGCCGGCAAATCGCGGCTCGCCTTCGACCTGATCCTGGCCGGACGCACCGGACTGATCCCCGCCGCCACCTTGATCGGCGACGACCGCGTGCATCTGCAGCGCGTCGGTGGCGATCTGGTGGTGCGCGCCGCACCGGCGATCGCCGGGCTGATCGAAATCCGCGGGCTCGGCGTGCGACGCTGCGACAATGTCGCCGACGCCGTGGTCGGCCTGGTGGTCGATCTCGCCGCGCCGGACGGCGCGCGGCTGCCGCAGCCCGAGGCGTTGCGGACCATCATCGACGGCGTCGAATTGCCGCGGATCCCGGTTGGCGAAGGCTACGCTCCGCTACTTCTGGTGGTGGCGACGTTCACCACATCCGAAGGTTCAGGGGGCACAACGGTAGACGGAGATTGTTGTGGGCACTTTGATAACCATATAATCCCCACTATCGTCACCAAATGACCGATGCCGCTCCCGCTTCAAAGCTAATTTGAGGGAGAAATGGCGCAGACCCCCTTGCAAGGGGGCTCTGGATGGTCAAAGTGACCCGTTCGCGCGGTGCGCCAAAGGCACCCGCGAGGAGTTTCCGATGATTGGTCTGGTACTTGTGACCCATGGGCGCCTTGCCGACGAGTTCAAGGCGGCGCTGGAACACGTGATGGGGCCACAAAAGCAAATTGAAGCCGTCACGATCGGCGCCGAAGACGACGCCGATCTGTGTCGAAGCGACATTATCGAGGCGGTGAATCGCGTCGATAGTGGCGACGGCGTTGCGATTCTGACCGATATGTTCGGCGGCACCCCGTCCAACCTGGCGATTTCCTGCATGAGCCGCCCCAAGGTCGAGGTGCTGGCCGGGATCAATCTGCCGATGCTGGTCAAGCTCGCCAAGGTCCGCGAAGAGCGACCGTTGCCGGACGCCATCGCGCTGGCCCAGGAAGCCGGCCGCAAATACGTCACCATCGCCAGCCGCGTCCTCGCCGGCAAATGACCGCAGACGCCGACAACGCTCCATCGACCGGCGCGGCGAATCCGGCCCCGGGCGCCTCCAACGAGCCGGTGTCGATCGAAATTCCGATCGTCAACAAGCGCGGCCTGCACGCGCGAGCCTCGGCGAAATTCGTCCAGATGGTCGAGCGCTTCAACGCCGAGGTCTGGGTCACCCGCAACGGCGAGACCGTCGGCGGCACCTCGATCATGGGGCTGATGATGCTGTCGGCCGGGATCGGCACCAGCGTCACGGTGTCGGCGGTCGGCCCGCAGGCCAAAGAGGCGGTCAACGCGCTGGCCGGCCTGCTCGCCAGCAAGTTCGGCGAAGAAGACTAGGCTCGGCGCTTCCGCCCAATTTAATCATCGCCTTCTGCCTGGGCGCAATGCGCGCCCCACATCAAAAACCGTCATCCCGGGGCACGAGCAGCGAAGCTGCGAGTGAACCCGGGACCCAGTACTCACCGCCCTGGAATACTGGATTCCGGGTTCGCTCGGCCTTCGGCCTCTCGCCCCGGAATGACAACTCTGTTTTGGCTGGATCCCATCCACCGAGGTTCGATCCCGCCTAATTCCCCCCGACCGGCAGCGCCGGCGGCGGGACCGGCGGCCACACCATCATGAACACGTCGCGCACGGTGCCGCCGGCAAAGCCGAACAGCGGCCGCGACAGCCGCACCTCGCTGCGCGAAATCTCGCTCTGCCCCGCGACGATCTGCTCGGCGACCGCGAGGCAGCCGGCGTCCTCCGCCGGGCACACCAGCACGGCGCCGTGGGCCTGCGCCGCGGCCTTCAACGTCGCGACATCGGCGTTTTCGAACGACCGGGCGCGGGTCTGCAGATAGTACGCGGTGTTGGCCGGCAGCACGGTGGTGCCCGCCACCAGCGGGATCGGCAGCGCGGTGCGTTGCCGCCACTGCTGCTCGATCTTCTCGGCCAGCAGCGAGGCGTATTCGAACGAGCCCGGCGGGCTGTTGAGATGGATCGAGAGCGCCACCACCGGCGCCAGCGCCAGCATCGCCAGCGTACCGATCACGGTGCCGGCGACCAGCCGCTCCAGCGCCAGCCGCCCGACCGCGATCAAGGGCGAGCCCAGCACCACGATCGGCAGCAGCGTCCAGGCCGGCATGGTCCACAGCGGCACGATGCGCAGCCCCATCAGCAATGCAAAAGGCGCCGGCACCACGATCAGCAACAGCTGGATCACCAGGAGCAGCCGGCGGCTGGGATCTTTTGGCGCGATGACATCAAGCAAAGCTGGCGTCGAAGGCCGCAGCAGCAGGATCGCGGCGATCAGCGGCACTGCGACATAGCCGACGCAGCCGGCGAGATAGCCGGCGGTCGCCGCGAGGTTATCCGAGAAGCTCGGCGCGCTATGCGCCGCCGCATAAGCAAACGTCGGGAAGTGATGCTGCACCAGCCAGGCCAGATGCGGGGCGATCACCACGAGCCCGACGCCGGCCATGATCCACGGCGCTTTGGAGCGGAAGAACGACACCCGGCGGGAATCGATCAGCGCGGCCAGCCCAAGCCCCGCCACCAGCACGACCGACCAGTATTTGCCGAGCATCGACAAGCCGGCGGCCAGTCCCGCCAGCGCCGCCCACAGCGCGTTGCGCCGCTCATTGGCGCGCAGGAAACAATGGATGGTCATAGCCCACAGCGGCAGCAGCACGGCGTTGGCGTTGTATTTCAGCGCGATGAAATTGAAGAACGGGATCAGCATCAACAGCGCCAGCCCGAACACGGTCTTTTCCGCGGGCAGATAGCGCCGCATGGTGCGGAACGCGATGTACAGCGTCAGAGCAATATTGACCGTCGCCAGCAGGTGAAAGCTGAGGTCGGTGGCCGGAAACACCGACAGCCACGCCTTCGCCACCGCGGCGCTGAACGGCGGATGCTTGTCGAAACCAAACGCCAGGTCGCGCGACCAGCCATACAGCTCGGTGACGTCGGCATGCAGGTCGCGCGGCATCGTGGCCAGCGCCCGGTAGCCGGTCCAGATCGCCGCATAGGCGGCGAGCGTCCAGATCACCGCGCGGTTTTGCCGGCGCGAATCAAGCAGCGCGTCGATCCAGCGCCCGAACGGCGCGACCAGGAAGCGGGAGAACATCGGGCTCATTGTCACACTGAACTTTCGGCGGGAGAGCCGGCGGAGATGATATCGTTGAGGTTCGGCCGTCAAGCGCCGCCGTTTCCGGGCCTCCCCGGGGCCGCGGCGGCTCCGATTGTCTTGCCGCTTCAGGGCCCGAATGCTATCCCGCGCCCATGACAACTGTCCCGATTTCGAACATCCGCAACTTCTCCATCGTCGCCCATATCGACCATGGCAAGTCGACGCTGGCCGACCGGCTGATCCAGACCACCGGCGGGCTGCAGGCGCGCGAGATGAAGGAGCAGGTGCTCGATTCGATGGATATCGAGCGCGAGCGCGGCATCACCATCAAGGCGCAGACCGTCCGGCTGAACTATCACGCGAAGGACGGCCGCGACTACATCTTCAACCTGATGGACACCCCCGGCCACGTCGACTTCGCCTATGAGGTGTCCCGCTCGCTGGCGGCCTGCGAGGGCTCGCTCTTGGTGGTCGACGCCAGCCAAGGCGTCGAGGCGCAGACGCTCGCCAACGTCTATCACGCGCTTGACGCCGGCCACGAGATCGTCCCGGTGCTGAACAAGGTCGACCTGCCGGCCGCGGAACCCGAACAGGTGCGCCAGCAGATCGAGGACGTGATCGGCATCGACGCCTCCGACGCGGTGATGATTTCGGCGAAAACCGGGCTCGGCATCGACCTGGTGCTGGAAGCCATCGTGCACCGGCTGCCGCCGCCGCAAGGCGACCATGACGCGCCGCTGAAGGCGCTCTTGGTCGACAGCTGGTACGACGTCTATCTCGGCGTGGTGGTGCTGGTCCGCGTCGTCGACGGCGTGATGAAGAAGGGCCAGCGGATCCGGATGATGGGCACCAATGCCGCCTATGATCTGGAGCGGGTCGGCTTCTTCACCCCGAAGATGACGCAAGTCGACGAACTCGGCCCCGGCGAGATCGGCTTCATCACCGCCGGCATCAAGGAAGTCGCCGACACCCGCGTCGGCGACACCATCACCGACGACAGAAAGCCGATCACCGACATGCTGCCGGGCTTCAAGCCCGCCGTGCCGGTGGTGTTCTGCGGCCTGTTCCCGGTCGACGCCGACGACTTCGAAACCCTGCGCGCCGCGATGGGCAAGCTGCGGCTCAACGACGCCAGCTTCTCCTTCGAAATGGAAACCTCCGCCGCGCTCGGCTTCGGCTTCCGCTGCGGCTTCTTAGGCTTGCTGCATCTGGAGATCATCCAGGAGCGCTTGAGCCGCGAGTTCGACCTCAACCTGATCGCGACCGCGCCAAGCGTGATCTACAAGATGCACCTCACCGACGGCACCGAGCTCGAGATCCACAACCCGATCGACATGCCGGACGTGGTGAAGATCGCCGAGATCCAGGAGCCGTGGATCGAAGCCACCATCCTCACGCCCGACGAATATCTCGGCTCGGTTTTGAAGCTGTGCCAGGACCGCCGTGGTAACCAGAAGGAACTCACCTACGTCGGCTCCCGCGCCATGGTGAAATACGACCTGCCGCTCAACGAAGTGGTGTTCGATTTTTACGACCGCTTGAAGAGCGTGTCGAAGGGCTACGCCTCGTTCGACTATCACCTCACCGACTACAAGCCGGCCGATCTCGTCAAGATGCAGATCCTGGTCAATGCCGAGCCGGTCGACGCGCTGTCGATGCTGGTGCACCGGACCCGCGCCGAAGGCCGCGGCCGCGCCATGGTCGAGAAGATGAAGGAACTGATCCCGCCGCACATGTTCGTGATTCCGATCCAGGCGGCGATCGGCGGCAAGATCATCGCCCGCGAAACCGTCCGCGCGCTGCGCAAGGACGTCACCGCCAAATGCTACGGCGGCGACATCACGAGAAAGCGCAAACTTCTGGAGAAGCAGAAGGAAGGCAAGAAGAAGATGCGGCAGTTCGGCAAGGTCGACATCCCGCAGGAGGCGTTCATTGCGGCGCTGAAGGTGGATAGTTGAGGACGAACTGACGCCGGACGCTTTGCGGAGGTCACATTGGTCGCGCGCAAACCTTTGACCTTCACCAAGCACGCCCGCGACGCTGTCCTTGAGCGAACGCTCGATCTAGACTGGATTGAGAAGACCGTTTGGGAGCCGACATGGTCCCACCCCGATCCGAGCAGGCCGGGTGTCGAACGCCGATTTCGCGCGATTCCCGAGTTCGGTGGCCGTATTCTCCGCGTGGCATGCTTGGAAAATGCCGATGAAGTGCGTATCTTGACGGTATTCTTCGATCGAGATGCACGAGCCCCGACATGAGTCCGATCGTCAAATATCAGGCCGAGGACAACGCCGCCTATATCCGGTTGTCCAGCGGCCCCGTGCTTGAAAGTGCCGAGGTCGCGCCGAACGTCATCTTCGACTACGACGCCGAGGGCCGCATCGTCGGAATCGAACTGCTGGACGCCAGGGCGCAATTGTCGGCCGAATTGTTGTCGAGTGCCGCTTGAGCAAGCAAGAAATCGCCGGGATGAGCATAGCGACATCCGGGATTCTCATATCGCAGTACCGTCCCGAATATCGCTTTGCTCATTCGGGCTACGAATTTCATTGACCAAGCGCCGCACCGTTTCGCCGTCATCCTGAGAGCCTGTGAATCTATTAGATTTTGCGTTTTTCGAGTTGAGTCAAATCAAGCACTTAGCTGCCGCAAAGACGCTGAAATTCGATTAGATTCACAAACTCTGAGGAACCGCGCGTCTTCGCGCGGTGTCTCGAAGGATGGCGGCAACAAGCCTGCGGCCCATCCGTCCGGAATAGCAAGTAGCAGTAGCCGATAGGCGGATCGACAACTGCATGCTGGTGATCGATCATCAGTCAAAGCCAATCAGTTGAGATCCGAGATGAAAAAAGCCGCTGCCGTCTGGATTGCGACGCTGTTTCTGACTGCGTCAGCGTTCTCTGCCGCCACAGCCGAGCCGATCGCACCCGCCGGTAAGCCGATCGGGCAGGATGCGCGGGGCAACGCGATCTATCAGGTCGACGCCAATGGCATCTCGATCGGCTACAAGCTGATCGGCTCGGGCGCGCCGATGGTGCTGATCATGGGGCTCGGCGGCACCGCGGAGAATTGGCAGCCGCAGATCATCGACGCGCTGGCGCAACGCTATCAGCTGATCCTGCCGGACAATCGCGGCATGGGCCACTCCAGCGCCAATGCCACCGCGTTCAGCTATCCGCTGTTCGCCGCCGACGTGATCGGCCTGCTCGATGCGCTCGGCGTCAAGCAGAGCCATGTGCTGGGCTATTCGATGGGCTCGACGATCACCCAACAATTGCTGCTGCAATATCCGGAGCGCTTCAACAAGGCGCTGATCCACGCCACCTCGACCGACGGCAGCAACGTCGCCAAGGCGCTGCACGGCCGGGTGCCGGCCGATCCGATCGTGGCGCGGCAGGTCGAGGCCACCACGCATTGGAAGACCCCGCTGCAGCAGTTGCCCGCGATCCGCAACCAGGTGATGCTGGTGGTCGGCACCGCCGACGATGTGGTCGGCGACGACAGTTCGAAGACGCTGGCCGCGGCGATTCCCGGCGCCTGGCTGGTGCAATTCAAGGGCGGCACCCATCATCTGATGTACGAGGCACCGGCCGGCTTCGCCGCGGTCGCCCGCACCTTCTTCGACACCGAGGAGAGCGTCACCGTGAAAGCCGCACGGCCCGATGCATCGGTGGCGCCGCCAGCCGCCGCCGCCGCGCGACCCTAGGAGCGCCTTACTTCGTTGCGGCCTTCGGCAGCGCCTTGCAATTGCTGGCGGCGGTGACGCCGCGGAAACGCGCGTTGATGAAGGCGAGCGCGTCGGCGCCGCCCTTGCTCATCGAGCCGTCATGGTCGGCGCCCGGCACGGCGAGGTAGTCGAGCTGATTGCCGCGCGCGCACAATTGCCGCGCCGCGTCGTCGGTGGCCTGCGGCATCACCGTGACGTCGTCCCGGCCCTGCACGATCATGGTCGGCGCCTTGATGCGCAACAGGCCCGGCTCGTTCCGCCGCGCCATGGTCCGGAACGCACGCAGCTCCGGTTTGGCGACGAATTGATCCTTGGCGATCGCGGTCGACCAGTAGCCGGTGGTCAGTGCCGCGGTCATGCAGCCCTGCATCAGATCCGGCAGATGCGACAGCGCGGTCGGCGTCAGGATCCGCGTAAGGTCGATGTTCGGATTGCTGCGGGCGTAGGATTGCAGCGTGTAGAGCACATAGGGCAGCGACAGCTCGTTGTTGCCCGAGGTCATCACCAGCTTCAGCCGGTCCATGATCTGCGAGCCCGGCGCAAACGCCACGTTGCCGCGCAGCTTGAATTCGGGAACGTAGGACGGCCCCAGCGCCGCCGCGAACAGATCGACCTGACCGCCCTGCGAATGGCCGACCACCGCGTAGTCGCGGCCGAGCTTCGGCTCGATGGCGCGCCCGGCGCGCAGCAGGTCGAGCGCGTTGCGGCCGGTCGGCACGCCCTGCAGGAACGGCTGGTCGCCGGGCACGCCGAGGCCTTCATAGTCGGTGGCGACGACGGCGTAGCCGTTCTTCACGAAGCCGTCGAGCAGCGTGCGGATCACCGCAATGTAGCCGTGTTCCGGTCCGCTGTCGGTGTCGCGCGAGGGCGCGCAGATCGGCGCCAGCCCGGTGGTGCCGTGGGTCCAGACGATCACCGGCCAGCCGCCGCGCGGCGGCTCGCCCGGCGGAATCGACAGCGTGCCCGACACCGCCACGCTGCCGCCGGCGGCGCCGGTCGACAGGTACAGAACCAGGCTGTTGGTGGCGGCGCTCGGCAGCGCCATGGTGCCCTCGAGCGGGCGGACCCAGATCACCGCGCCGCGTTGCCCCGGCGGCAGAGGTTTTGGCGGCATGTAAAACGCATCGCCCGCCGGCCCGATCGGGATCGGCGCCGCGCCGACCGGAGCGACGACCAACGCCGCGGCAACGCCGACCAGCGCGACGACGAACTTGCGTAGCAAGGCCATGGAGGTTCACCTCGTTGGGAGTTCGACGAACATGGCCGGAAATTGATTGACGCCGGGTGAAGTTGCCGCGCCGATGTCCGTGCCCAAGTGACGCTCCGGCTGCAACAGCGAAGTGACGGGGCCGCGTTGGTTGGTCGATGCGCGATCAGTTCGGGGCTTGCCGGGGACGCGCCCCAGGCAGCGCCGCACTTTGACGTCATATCGCAATATGTTAGTTTCCCCCATGCCCACGACCCCGAAGAAGCCCCCGGCCAAAACCCCGCGCGAGCGCATCGCGACGCGGCGGCGGCGGCTGCGCGCGCAGGGGCTGCGGCCGGTGCAGCATTGGGTGCCGGATCTGCGCGACCCCAAGGTGCTGGCGGATCTGCGACGGCAGGCCAAGCTGATGGCGCAGCATCCCGAAAACGACGCGATCGATGACTGGATCGAGCAGGTCTATGATTGGGACGCCTGGAAGTGAGACGCGGCGACGTGGTGCTGATGGTCGGACCCAGCGACCTCGGTCGGCCGCGCCCCGGAATCGTCGTTCAGGCTGACGCGTTCAACGACGACCTGTCGACCATCTTCATTTGCCCTTTAACGTCGGACCTTCAAGACCAGCTGCCACTCCGACCGATTATCGAGGTGACACCCGACAACGGACTGCGGCTCACCTCGCAGATCATGACCGACAAGATGGTGGCGTTACGCCGCGACCGGATTCGGGGCGTCATTGGCCACGTCGACGCCGACACCGCCGAGCACCTCGACCGCGCGCTGCTGGTGGTGCTCGGCCTGGCGCGCTGAGCGCGTCACCAGCCGCAACCACGCCCGCCTCACGCCACCTGAACCGCGCTGCCGCCGGTCTTGCCGGCGCCGCTCTGCACGCTGAGCAGGTCGATGATTTCCGGGTTCGGCCGCGCCGCGCTGAACAGGAAGCCCTGCGCCTCGTGACAGCCCTCGGCGCGCAGCCAGCTCAGCTCGGTTTCGGTCTCGACGCCCTCGGCGGTGATGGTGACGCCGAGCCCCATGCCGAGGCTGATGATCGAACGCACGATCGCCTGCAATTCGCGGTTCGAGCACAATCCGCGGACGAACGACTGATCGATCTTGATCTTGTCGAACGGAAAGCTGCGCAGATAGCTCAGGCTCGAATAGCCGGTGCCGAAATCGTCCATCGAGATCCGCACGCCGAGCGCGCGCAGCGCGTGCAAGGTGGCGATCACCTGGCTGCTCTTTTCCAACAGCAGCGTCTCGGTAATTTCCAGTTCAAGCCGCTTCGGCGGCAGCCCGGTCTGCTTCAGAACATCCATCACCACCGACAACAGATTGCCGGCGCGGAATTGCAGCGGCGACAGATTGACCGCGACGCGGACGTCGTCCGGCCAGGCCGCGGCGTCCTGGCAAGCGCGTTTCAGCACCTGGGCGCCGAGCGCGTTGATCAGCCCGGTGTCTTCCGCCACCGGGATGAAATCCGCCGGCGACACCATGCCGCGCTCCGGATGCGGCCAGCGCACCAAGGCCTCGCAGCCGGTGATCCGCCCGTTGGAGAGCCCGATCAGCGGCTGATAATGCGGCCGCAGCACCTCGTTCTGGATCGCGCCGCGCAGCTCGATCTCGATCTTGCGGCGGGTCTGGGCGCGGGCGTCCATCCCGGGCTCGAAGAAGCTGAAGGTGCCGCGGGTCTCGCTCTTGGCGCGCGCCAGCGCCATGTCGGCGCTCATCAAGAGCTTCTCCGACCCGTCGCCGTCGCCGGGCGCCATCGCGATGCCGATCGAGGCGCCGATCACCACCGAATTGCCGTCGAGCAGGAACGGCTCGCCGACCGCATTCAGCAGCCGCTTCGCCAGCAGCACGACGTCCTCGGGGCGGGTGACGCCGCTTTGCAGGATGGCGAATTCGTCGGAATTCAGCCGGCCGATCACGTCCTCTTCGCGCAATGTCGAGCGCAGCCGCCGCGCGATGCCGCGCAGCAGCTTGTCGCCGACCGCATGGCCGAGGCTGTCGTTGACGCCCTTGAAATTGTCGATGCCGAGGAAGTGCACCGCGACCTTTTCGGTGCCGCGGCGGGTGTGCACCAGCATCTCGTCGAGCCGCTTGCGCAGCGAGTTGCGGTTCGGCAGCCCGGTCAGGCCGTCGTGCTGCGCCATGAAGGCCAGCCGCATTTCGGCGCGCTTGCGCTCGGTGATGTCCATCAGCGCCAGCAGCACCGCGGGCTCGCCGCCATACACAAGCTGCCGGGAATACACCGCCAGATCGATCAGCGAGCCGTCGGCCTTGACGTGCTTCCAGGTCCGCGCGGCGCGCTCGTCGGTGTCCTGGTCGCCGGCCCACGGCCGCTCGGCTTCGAAGGCCTGCAGATTGCGGATGGTCAGGGTGCTGAACTCGGCGGCGGAATAGCCGTAATGTTCGATCGCGGCGTCGTTGACGCCGAGAATGCGCTCGTCCTCGAGCGCGCAGACGATCATCGGCACCGGATTGCTGTCGAACAGCAGCCGGAACGAGGCCTCGCGCTGCTTCAGCTCGGTGATGTCGATGCGCAGGCCGATGATGCCGCCGTCGGCGGTCATCCGCTCTTCGATCTGGATGCAGCGGCCGTCGGAGATCAGCTGCTCGTGGCTCTCGCCGGGCTGGAACAGCTTGGCCATCCGCTCGGCCATCCACTCCTCTTCACGACCGAGCGCCTCCGGGTAGTCGCCGCGCGCCACGCCGATGCGCAGCGTGTCGGCCATCCGGGCGCCGGGCCGAAACAGATCGGCGGTGCGGTTGTAGATCTCAGCGTATTTCTTGTTCCAGAGGATGTAGCGGCCTTCGGCGTCGAGAAACACGATGCCTTGCGGCAGGATGTCGATCGCCTCGCGCAGCCGCGCGTGGGATTTTCGGGCCTCTGCGATCGCGGCGTCCGCGGCGGCGCGCTTGCGCACCACTTCGCCGATTTCGACGGCGACCCGCCGATCCTTCGCCGCCGGTTTCGGCACCGGCTTGACCGCGTCGCGCGACCGCGCGCTACGGCGCGCGGCTTGCTGCAGCTGTTTTTTCTTTGGCCGGATTGTCGGCATTGTCGCCCCACTCGCACGCTAACGCCTTGTTCTCGCCTAAGTGTCTGAAAAAACTGTATCACTGGCAACTGTCGGGAGCCCGCCACCGCGCGGCCGGCGCCCCGGCCGGGCGCCGCTGCCTGTTCCCTCGGCGATCCAACTACAACCAAGGAGAGATTTGCTGCTGGCGGACCCCGCCAAATCCGCAATTGTGAGTTGAGTTTGGTCGGTTGCCCGACATGCCGGCGCTGATCGCAGCAGCGACCGCACGAATTTGCGGCAATCGCCGACAAGGTTGCTGATGCGTTAACGGCCCGACGGTTATCCCCGGTGTACGCGCGATCACGGGCCGCGACTGGGCGGCGCGCGGCGCGCCGAGTTGCGCTATAGTCCGGGCAATGATCATCCGGCTGATTCCCCTGCTCGTGACGCTGGCGGTCGCTGCTTTCGCGGCGACTGCCGCGCACACCCAGGACAAGGGCAGCGTCGATCCGAAGCCGCTGCCGCCGCTCGGCAATCCCAACGATCCGTCGCTCGCCGCCAAGGAATTGTTCGGCCGCAAGGCGACGCCGGTCGCGGCGCGGCCGGCGCAGCCGATCGGCTTCTACGCCAAGGGCTGCCTCGCCGGCGGCGAAGTGCTGCCGATCAACGGCGACGCCTGGCAGGTGATGCGGCTGTCGCGCAACCGCTACTACGCGCATCCGGCGATGGTCGCGCTGTTAAAGCGCGTCGCGGCCAAGGCCCAGCAGGCCGCCGGCTGGCCCGGGCTTCTGATCGGCGACATGTCGCAGCCGCGCGGCGGGCCGATGATCACCGGCCACGCCAGCCATCAGGTCGGGCTCGATGCCGACATCTGGCTGACACCGATGCCGAACCGCATGCTGTCGCGCAACGAGCGCGAGGAGATGTCGGCGGTGATGATGGTGCGGCCGGACCGGCTCGACATCGATCCGCGGGTCTGGAAGCCGAGCCATCTGCCGGTGATCCGCGCCGCCGCGCAGGAGCCGCAGGTCGAGCGGATCTTCGTCAATGCGGCGATCAAGAAGGCGCTGTGCCGCGAGGCCAAGGGCGACCGCTCCTGGCTGTCCAAGGTGCGGCCGATGTACGGCCACGACTATCACTTCCACGTCCGCATCAAATGCCCGGCGGGCAGCACCGAGTGCGAATCGCAGCCGCCGGTCACCGAGGGCGAGGCGTGTCGTGCAGGCGATCTGGCCTATTGGTTCAGCGACGCGGTGCTGCATCCGAAGCCGCCGGTGACGCCGCCGAAGCCGAAGCCGCCGCTGACCTTGGCCGACCTGCCGCCGGCGTGCCGCGACGTCGTCGCGGCGCCGTAAGGCATCCACGCAGCGGTCGTAACGCATTCCACGCAGCGGTCGCCCTCGATCATCATCGCCCTCTCCGCGTCATGGCCGGGCTTGTCCCGGCCATCCACGGAAACATCGACGGCATTGCTTGTGGGCGTGGATGGCCGCGACGAGCGCGGCCATGACGTGGCGAGCGAAGTGCCCGACATCGGGCCCTCGCTTCGCTCAGGCTCTCAGGATGACGCCCTGCTCGCGGCGCATTGCGGCTTTCGTCCGGCGCACGCCTCCATCGGCTCAGTCAAATCCCCGCCACCGAAGCCCAGATCGCCTTGAGCTTGCGCTTCAGCGTCTGACGGCGGGTCGGCGGCGGCCGCGGCGCCTCTTCGTCTTCCGGGAGTCTCAGCCCGATCACATTGACCCGACCGCCGCCGAGGCTGCGCGCCACCAGCACGATGGAGTCCAGCGGCAGCGTGGCGCCGAGCTTCGGCGCGCGGTCGAGATGGACGTCGAAATAGTCCGCCAGCGTCAGCTCCGCCTCGTCGGGCGCGACGTTGACGCCGTAGATTCCGGCGAGGTCGCCAAGCGTAACCTCGCCGGCCACCATGAAATCGCCGAGCAGATGCGGGTCCGGCGCGCTCGAGGGCGCCATGTCGACGAAGAAACGATCCAGCGCCTCGGCCTTTTCCGGCGGCGCCAGCAGATAGACGTAGTCGCCTGCCGTGACCGGGTCGGCCTCGGCCGGCGACAGAATCCGCTGGTCGCGGATCACCAGCGTCGGCTTCGACCAGGACGGGATCAGCCCGCGCTTCAGATACAGGCTTTTCGGCCGCACCGCGTAGCCGACCAGCTGCTGCTCGAGCTGGCCCGGCAGATCGAGCTCGACCCGGCGCGGCCCGCGGTCGGCGCGTGGCAACGCGACGTGAAGTTTCCGCGCCGCAAAGCCCAGCGTCCAGCCCTGCAGCAGCAGCGAAATCAGCACCACCACGAAGGCGATGTCGAAATACAGATAGGCGTTGTTCAACCCGACCAGCATCGGGATCGAGGCCAGGAAGATCGCCACCGCGCCGCGCAGCCCGACCCAGGCGACGAACAGCTTCTCCCGCCAATTGAACCGGAACGGCGCCAGGCACAGGAACACCGCCACCGGCCGCGCCACCAGCATCAGCGCCAGCGCGATCAGGATCGCCGGCCCGATGCTGACCAACAGCCGCTGCGGCGACACCAGTAGGCCGAGCAGCACGAACATCACGATCTGCGCCAGCCAGGTGGCGGCATCGAGAAACGTCACCACCGAATTATGCGCCCGGGTCGGCCGGTTGCCGATGATGATGCCGGCGAGATAGACCGCGAGAAAGCCGGAGGCGTGCGAGCTTTGCGCCGCGCCGAAGATCACCAGCGCCGCGGTGGCGACGAACGGCGCGTGCAGCCCCTGCGGCAAGGCGACGCGGTTCAGCGCCAGCACCACCAGCCGGCCGCCGACGAAACCGACCACCGCGCCGAGCAGCGCGTCGCGCAGAAACAGCGCGATGACATGCCAGGCCGAGCTCTCGCCGACGGTGATCAGCTCCACCAGCATCAAGGTGAGGAACACCGCGAACGGATCGTTGGTGCCGGATTCCACCTCCAGCGTGGCGCCGACCCGCGGCCGCAGCCGCAGCCCCTGGGCGTGCACCAGCAAGAACACCGCGGCGGCGTCGGTGGAGGCCACCACCGCGCCGATCAAGAGCGCCTCGGCCCAGTTCAGCTCGAGCACGTAATGCGCCACCGGCGCGGTGATCAGCGCGGTCAACAGCACGCCGACGGTCGCCAGCATCACCGACGGCGCCAGCACGGTCTGGATGCTTTGCAGCCTTGTTTTCAGCCCGCCGTCGAACAGGATCAGCGCCAGCGCCACCGATCCGACCAGATAGGTGGTCTGCAGATCGTCGAACCGCAGCCCGCCCGGCCCGGATTCCCCCGCCGCCATGCCGATGAACAGGAACACCAGCAGCAGCGGCGCGCCGAACCGCAGCGCCAGCAGGCTGGACAGGATCCCGACCATCACCAGAAAGGCGCCGAGCAGAATGGCTATGCTGACTGCATCAAGAGACGCCATGGTCCTCCAAAGTCGCCGCGCGAGCGGCGCTGATCCTTATCGTCGCCATAGTTCACCGCCAACCCGCTGTTGCGGTCCGCGACCGCCCGTCTCCACCCGATTTGGCCGATCTGGTCGTGATCCGGTGTCGGATCGATGGCCACGACGCGACGCTGGCAATCTGGCCTAAGTTGCCGTCATTGGATATGGCACGGCGGGAACCCGCATTCGACCAGAGATTGGTGATGATGGAATTCGACCTCAACGAAATCTACGAGATGCTGCTGTCCGCGACCCGCTCGATCGGCGCAGAGATTACGTCGCCCTGGTTCTATTTCCAACTCGGCCTGATTCTGGCCGGCGCCGGCCTCGCCTTTGCGATCGGCGCGGCGGTGCGCGCCCGGGTCGATTTGAGCACGATCTCGATGGGATGGCCGGCGCCGCTGCGGCTGCTCGGCCGGGTGATGGTCGGCAGCGCCTCGACCGCGGCGTTCGCGGTGGTGATGATGGCGGCGCGCGGCGGCATGCTGGCCTGGACCTGGCCGAGCCGCAGTTACCTCTTGGCGGTCTGCGCCAAGCTGGCGCTGGCCTGGCTGGTGATCCGGCTGGTCACCAGCGTGATCCGCAACGAATTCATCGTCCGGCTGGTGTCGCTGTCGGCCTGGTGCGTCGCCGCGCTGAGCATTCTGGGCCAGCTCGAACAGACCATCGAGGCGCTGGATTCGGTGTCGGTGGTGGTCGGCGGGCTGCGGCTGACGCCGCTGTTGCTGATCAAGCTGACGGTGCTGCTGGCGGTGGCGCTGTGGCTGACCAACGTCGCCAGCAAGTTTTTGGAGGGCCGCATCGCGCAGTCGCGCGACCTCACCCCGTCGATCCAGGTGCTGTTGATCAAGCTGGTGCGGGTCGCGCTGATGATCTTCGCCGTCACCGTGGTGATGAGCGCGGTCGGCATTAATCTCTCGGCGCTGGCGATCTTCTCCGGCGCCGCCGGCGTCGGTATCGGTTTCGGCTTGCAGAAGATCGTCGCCAATTTCATCTCAGGGGTGATCCTGCTCGCCGACAAGTCGGTGAAGCCCGGCGACCTGGTCAGCGTCGGCGACAGCTTCGGCCGGATCAGCGCGATGAACACCCGCTATATCTCGGTGTCGGCGGGCGACGGCCGCGAATTCCTGATCCCCAACGAGGATCTGGTGACGCAGAAGGTGGTGAACTGGACCTATACCGACAAGAACACCATGGTGAAGGTCAATTTCGGCACCAATTACGACGCCGACCCGCGGCTGGTGTGCAAACTGGCCGCCACCGTGGCCGCGGCGGCGCCGCGGGCCATCAAGCAGAAGACTCCGAATTGCCTGTTGACCGAATTCACCGAGGCGGGAATGAAATTCTCCCTGACCTTCTGGATCGCCGATCCGGACGGCATGGACGGGGTGCGCAGCGACGTCATGCTGAGCCTGTGGGAGGCCTTCAAGCGCGAAGGCATCCGGGTTCCCTACCCGGTGCGGGAAATCCGCATCCGCGGCGGCGCCCTGCCGGTCGAAACCGTGGTCGAAATGGCGCCGTGACCGTTGGTCTGCGCCTGACTGGCATGACTCCAGACCGGGCCGCTTTGGCTTGCGCGAACCGCTGCGATCACTAGATTGGAGATTGAAATCACCCTTTTTGAAGCAAGACCGACCGATGAGCTATGTCGACGCCTCCGAGACCTCCGTGCGTAAGACGGGGCAGATCAAGCTGCATGGCCCGAGCGGCTTTGCCGGCATGCGCAAGGCCGGCCAATTGGTCGCGCGCTGCCTCGACGAACTGGTCGACATCGTCAAGCCCGGGGTGCCGACCTCCAGGATCGACGATTTCGTCCGCGAATTCGCCTTCAGCCACGGCGCCTATCCCGCCACGCTGATGTATCGCGGCTACCGCTTTTCCACCTGCACCTCGATCAACCATGTGGTCTGCCACGGCATGCCCGGCGACCGGCCGCTGAAAGAGGGCGACATCGTCAATATCGACGTCACCTATATCGTCGACGGCTGGTACGGCGATTCCAGCCGGATGTATCCGGTCGGTGCGATCTCGCGCAAGGCCGAGCGGCTGATCGAGGTGACCTACGAATCGCTGTTGCGCGGCATCGCCGCGGTGAAGCCCGGCGCCACCACCGGCGACATCGGCCATGCGATCCAGAGCTATGTCGAGCCCGACATGGGCGTGGTGCGGGATTTCTGCGGCCATGGCCTGGGCCGCATGTTCCACGACGAGCCCAACATCATCCACGTCGGCAGCCCCGGCCAGGGCGTGGCTTTGAAGCCCGGCATGTTCTTCACCATCGAGCCGATGATCAACCTCGGCAAACCCTATGTGAAGGTGCTGTCCGACGGCTGGACCGCGGTGACCCGCGACCGCTCGCTGTCGGCGCAGTTCGAGCATTCGATCGGCGTCACACCCACCGGCGCCGAGATCTTCACGCTGTCGCCGAAGAATCTGGACAAGCCGCCGATCAACGGGTGAGCGGCGGGTTTAGAGCGCACTTCCAACACCAAATGTCATCCCGGGGCGCGAGCCGCGAAGCTGCGAGTGAACCCGGGATCCAGTAATCACCGCCCTGGGATACTGGATTCCGGGTTCGCTCGGGCTATCGCCCTCGCGCCCCGGAATGACAGTTTGTAGTGGGGCGTTTTCTGTAGAGCCGCTCTCACGGGCGCGTAGCCGTTTCTCACCGGCGCGTAGGGTGGGCAAAGGCGCACTTGCGCCGTGCCCACCTGGCTTGCGACACCGTCGCTATCACCAGACGGTGGGCACGCTTCGCTTTGCCCACCCTACGATCGACGCCAAACTACCCCGCCTTGCGGGTCTTGGCCGCCGCGCGCGGGGCCGGCTTGCGGGCCTTGCCGGCGTCGTCCTTCGTAACCTCCTTCGCGGCCTCCTTGGCGGCGCGGCTGCCGCTGATCGGCAGCAGCATTTCCTTTTGCCCGGCCGCCGCCTTGCGCGGCTTCTTGCCCTTGGGCGGCTTGGCCCCGGGACCACCCGATGATTTCGCCGATGCCGCTGCGGGCGCCGCCGCACGGCCCTCGGACCGCCCGCCCTCCGCCGCCTTCGCCTTGCCATCGCCCGCGATACTGCGGCGCAGCGCCTCCATCAGGTCGACCACATTGTCGCCCTTCGGCCGCGCCTTGGCGGCAATAGGCGTGCCGTTGCGCTTCTGGTTGATCAGTTCGGTGAGCGCCGCCTCGTAGTGATCCTCGAACGCCTCGGGCGCAAAATGCCCGGATTTCTGCGCGACGATGTGCTTGGCGAGATCCAGCATGTCGCGGGTTATCTTGACGTCCTGGATGTCGTCGAAATACTCCGCGGCGTCGCGCACCTCGTACGGATAGCGCAGCAGCATGCCCATCAGCCCGTTGTCGCGGGCCTCCAGCGCGATGACGTGCTCGCGGTTGGTCAGCACCACGCGGGCCAGCGCCACCTTGTCGAGCGAGCGGATGGTCTCGCGGATCACCGCATAGGCGTCGTGGCCGACCTTGCCGTCCGGCACGATGAAATACGGCCGCACCAGATACAATTCGTCGATCTCCGACTTCGGCACGAACTGGTCGATATCGATGGTGCGGGTGGATTCCAGCGCGATGGAGTCGAGCTCATCCTTGGTGACTTCGATGTAGCTGTCGCTATCGACCTTGTAGCCCTTCATGATCTCGTCGGGCGTCACTTCCTCGCCGGTCTCGGCGTCGACCTTGAGGTATTTGATCCTGTTGCCGGTGGCGCGGTTGATCTGGTTGAAGCTGATTTTTTCGGAATCCGAGGTCGCCGGGTACAGCGCCACCGGGCAGGTCACGAGCGAAAGGCGCAAAAAGCCCTTCCAGTTGGCGCGCGGGGCCATGACGCAACCTCCGAAACTCAGGAACGCAACAGAACCGGGATTCAAGTGGATGCCCTCGGATTCGTTCCCGGGCTGTCTTATATTGAGCCGGTCGTGCGAGCGGCCCGAGGGGCGCTCACCAGTATGGAGTTCTCGACATGGCCGATCGCCCGCGCGATCTGGCGGACCGGATGGCACGGCGCCGCGCGCCCGCCGACGGTTTTCTGCGCCAGACCCTGACGCTGCCGCGTGACGAAGCCCGCGCGGCGGCGCGAGCGTTTTTCGCGAGCTTTCCCAAGGCCGCCTATATGAGCGGCGTGGAAAGCTGGCGCGAACTGCCCGGCGACCGCATCGAATTCACCCTGAAGCGGCTGCCCAGCGCGGATTGAGCTGTAATTGAGCCGTCATTCCGGGGCGCGAGCAGCGGAGCTGCGAGCGAACCCGGAATCTCGCAACATCGGCAGCGCGCTCCCTCGCCCCGCTTGCGGGGAGAGGGTTGGGGTGAGGGGGTTGATGAGGCCGTGATCCGTCGCGACGCCCCCTCACCCGACCCGGCTTCGCTCACGCTACGCCGGGTCGACCTCTCCCCGCACGCGGGGAGAGGTGAAGTCTGCGCCCGTGGCCAAAACACAAATCCCGGTTGCAAAACTCAGCCGGCGCGGCAAGCTTGCGCCGTTCAACTTCGCAGCGTCGCGCCATGTCCGCCGATTCCGCCGACCCCGACCACCGCACCGAGCCGGGCTTTTTCGCCGAGGCGCCGCATTATCACGGCCATCGCGAGCGGCTGCGCGAGCGCTTCCGCAGCGCCGGCGCCGCCGCCTTGTCGGACTACGAGCTGATGGAGCTGGTGCTGTTTCGCGCGCTGCCGCGGCGCGACGTCAAGCCGCTGGCGAAAGCGCTGATCGGCACCTTCGGCTCGTTCGCCGAAACCGTGCACGCCTCCGAGGCACGGCTGCGCGAGATCGGCGGGCTCGGCGAAGCCGCGATCACCGAGATCAAGCTGATCGCCGCGGCGGCGAGCCGCGTCGCCAAGGGCGAGCTCAAGCAGCGCGCGGTGCTGTCGTCATGGTCGAGCGTGATCGACTATTGCCGCACCGCGATGGCGTTCGCCGACAAGGAGCAATTCCGCATCCTGTTTCTCGACAAGCGCAATCAGCTGATCGCCGACGAATTGCAGCAGGTCGGCACCATCGACCACACCCCGGTGTATCCGCGCGAGATCGTCAAGCGCGCGCTGGAATTATCCGCCACCGCGATCATCATGGTGCACAACCACCCCTCGGGCGATCCGACGCCGTCGTCATCCGACATCACCATGACCAAACAGATCATCGACATCGCGGGGCCGCTCGGCATCGCGGTGCACGACCACATCATCGTCGGCAAGAACGGCCACGCCAGCCTGAAAGGGCTGAAACTGATTTGAGGCTTGCTGATAGACGTCGAACTATCTCGCTGTCATTCCGGGGCGCGAGCAGCGAAGCTGCGAGCGAGCCCGGAATGACAGACTTGAAGTGCCCCAGACGATTACTGCCGCAGCAAAATCAACGGATCGACGGTGTCTGGGGTGCGGCGCCACTGCGCGTTGTCGTCGGCCTCGAAACGCCAGACCTCGCCCTTCACCGACATCAGCAACAAGGCGCCGCGCTCCAGCCGCCACATCGTCGGCGCGAAGCCGGCCACCGCCGGATCGCAGCGCGGCTTCAAAAACACCTGGAAATTGTCCGGCGTGGCTTCGTTGTTGGTCAGCGTCAGGCCGCAGATCGATTGGCCGTTGCCGCGCACCATCGACCAGTCGCCGATCATCTGGTCCATCGATTTGGCCAGCGAGCGCGCCGCGATCAGATTCTGCAGGATGTAGATGCCTTCGCCGGAGCGCAGCCCTTCGAAAATGCCGCTTTCCACCTCGGTGAGGTCGATCACCGGCTGCCCCGTGGCGTCCTGCAGCCGCACGATGTCGAGCCCCTTGATGCTCCAGGCGGCGACGTCCTTGGTGAACGGCAGCGCCGCCGCGCAAGTCGGCTCCAGCTCGAGCCGGAAACCCTGCGCCGTCGCATCGCCCTTCAGCGTGACCACGCAGGTCTTGCTGCGCTCGGCGGTGGAGAGCTCCCACTGCCCGGTCATCCGCTTTTTCAGCGCGCCGGACTCCTGCGCCCGCACCGGCGGAGCGCCGATCACCAACGCCGCAACCGCCGCGACGACCGTGGCGCGGGCTTGCCACACCAGACAACGGCGCTCCGACATGGTCAGCGATCCTTCACCGGGGTTTCGGGAATCGGCGTCAGCGGCGGTTGGCCGTCGAACCAGGCTTTGAGATTGTCGACCACCAGCTGATCCATCGCGTTGCGGGTCACCACCGAGGCCGAGCCGACATGCGGCAGCAGCACCACGTTGGGCAGCGCGCGCAAGGCTTCAGGCACGTTCGGCTCGTCGGCGAACACGTCGAGCCCGGCGGCCTGGATCGTGCCTGCCTGCAACGCCGCGATCAGCGCCGGCTCGTCGATCACCGAGCCGCGCGCCACGTTGACGACGACGCCGCGCGGCCCCAGCGCCGCCAGCACCTCGGCGTCGATCAGCTTGGCGGTGGCGGCGCCGCCCGGAATGATCACGATCAGCGTATCGACCGCCTTCGCCATCTCGATCAGGTTCGGATAGTGCTGATAGCTGACAGAGGCCGCGGGATGCCGCGAATGATACACCACCGGCACCTGTGACGCCTCCAGCCTGCGGCCGATCGCCTGGCCGATCCGGCCCATGCCGACGATGCCGACGCTGCGGTCGCGCAACGAGCCCTTGCTGAGCGGAAAATTCTGCGTCGACCACGCGCCCGTCCGCACATGGCGATCGGCGGCGATGAACTCGCGCAGCGTGGCAATCAGCAGCCCGAGCGCGACATCGGCGACTTCTTCGGTCAGCACGTCCGGGGTGTTGGTGACGATGACGCCGTGCTCGCGCGCATAGGCCGCGTCGACGTGATCGTAGCCGACGCCGAACGACGCGACGATTTCCAACTTGGGAAACCGCGCCAGCACCGCGCCGGAGGCCGGCACCAGGCCGGTCACCGCGATGCCGCGAATGGTTTCGGCGATGCCGGGGGCAAGCCGCTCGAGGTCGGCCAGCTGCTGCGCCTTATGCAGCTTGAAACGCTCCGCAAAACCTTCGTTGATCAGCGGCTTGTCAGGGCCGTAGATCAACAGATCGACGGTCTGCGAGGTCTCGTTCGGCATCAAGTGTCCTTTCCCAGCGCGCTCTCGTGCCAGCGCCGCAACGCAAGATGCGAGACCAGCGCCAGCAGCCCATAAATGACAATCCCCGCCAGCGAGAGCAACAGCAATGCCGCGAACATCCGCGGAATGTTGAGCCGGTAGCTCGACTCGGCGATGCGGTAGGCGAGCCCGGAGCCGGCGCCGGCGGAGCCCGCGGCGATTTCGGCGACCACCGCGCCGATCAGCGACAGACCGCCGGCGATGCGCAGGCCGCCCAGCATATACGGCAATGCCGCCGGCAGCTTCAGCCGCAGCAGCGTCTGCGCGCGCGACGCGCCATAGAGCTGGAACAGCCCGGCGAGATTGCGGTCGACCGAGTTCAGCCCCAGCGTGGTGTTGGCGAGCACCGGGAAGAACGCGACGATGAAGGCGCAGGCGATCACCGCGGTGTCCTGCGGCAGATAGATCAACAGCAGCGGCGCGATCGCGATCACCGGCGTGACCTGCAGGATGATCGCATAGGGCAATAGCGAATATTCCAGATAGCGCGACTGGTTGAACAGGATCGCCAGCGCGATGCCGCCCGCTGCCGCGGCGAGAAAACCCTGCAGCGTGGTCCACAGCGTTGTGACCAGCGAGGCGCCGAGCACCGGCCAATCCGCGATCAACGTGCGTAGCACCACCCCCGGACCCGGCAGCAGATAAGGCGGAATGTCGTTGAGCTTCACCACAAAATGCCAAACCACGACCACGGCCACCAGCACAGCAACCGGCAACGCGATCCGCAGCAGCCGCGTTGCGGCGGCGGCGCGCGCCTCGGTCTGTGGGTCGCGCGCGACGCTCATGCCGCCTCCGTGCTGCTGGCCCGGGCCAGCGCCGCCGACACCTCGCGACATTGCGCGGCGTAGCCCACCGAGGTGCGAAACGCCTCGTCGCGCGGCTCGTCGCTGGCGACGTGGAATTCCGCCGCGATCCGTCCCGGCTTCGGCGTCATCACGATCACCCGCTGCGACAGATACACCGACTCGAACACCGAATGGGTGACGAAGATCACGGTCTTGCGCAGCTCGCGCCACAGCGTCAGCAGGTCGTTGTTGAGCCGAAACCTGGTGATCTCGTCGAGCGCTGCGAACGGCTCGTCCATCAGCAGAATGTCCGGATCGGTGACCAGCGCACGCGCCAGCGACACCCGCATCTTCATGCCGCCGGACAGTTCGCGCGGCAGCGCCTCGGCGGCGTCGCGCAGGCCGACCCGGGTCAACGCATCGTCGACCCTCGCGGCGATTTCCGCGCGAGGCGCTTTCGCGAGCCGCAGCGGCAGCGCGACGTTGCCGCGCACGCTCGCCCACGGCATCAAGGTCGGCTCCTGAAACACGAAGCCGATGGCGTGTTCGCCGCGCCGCGCCGCCGGATGCGCATTGAGCTCGACCGTGCCGCTGCTCGGCTTAGCCAGCCCCGCGATCAGCCGCAGCGCGGTGGATTTGCCGCAGCCCGACGGCCCCAGCAGCGCGACGAATTCGCCGGCGGCGACGTCGAGATCGAGCGGCCCCAGCGCCCGCACCCCTTGGCGATAGCACTTGGTGACGCCGCGCAGCCGCACCGCGACGGCGCCGCCCGGCGGCGCGGGATCGATCGCGGTCTGCGCGGCGATGTCGACCATCGGCGGCCTCAGCGCTTGGTCCGCAGGTCGATGCCGACGCCCTTGTTGGCGAATTGCAGCGTGTAGGATTTGCGGAAATCCAGATCGCGCGGCACCACGCCGGCGCGCACCATCTTGCCGAAAAAATCCGCGATCCGGGCGTCCGACATCGCGCCGATGCCGTCGGTCAAAGCATCGCCGGAATCGACGATGCCGAATTGCTTCATCGTCGCCACCGAATAGGCCAGCATCTCGTCGGTCATCTCCGGGTTGAGCGTCTTGATCATGGCGTTGCCGGGGGCGTTGTCGCCGTACAGATAGTTGTACCAGCCGATGATCGAGGCGTCGACGAAGCGCTGCACCAGGTCCGGCTTCTTGTCGACGAGGTCGCGACGGGTCTCGATCAGCGTCGAATAGCTGCTGAAGCCGTAATCGGCGAGCAGCAGCACGGTCGGCTTGAAGGCCGCCTGCTTCTCGATCACATAGGGCTCCGAGGTGACGTAGCCCTGCATCGCGCTGCTGCGGTCGAACAGGAACGGCTGCGGGTTGAAGGTGTAGGGCTTCACCTTGGCGGCGCTGAAACCATATTCGGATTTCAGCCATTGGAAGTAGCTGGCGACGCCTTCCTTGGAGACGAACAGCGTCAGCGGCTTGAGGTCTTCGAGCTTGGTCACCTTGGCTTCCGGATGCGCCAAGAACACCTGCGGATCCTTCTGGAACATCGCCGCCACCGCGACCACCGGCACCTTGTTGGCGACCGCGTCGAACGATTGCAGCGTGTTGGCGCTCATGAAGAAGTCGAGCTTGCCGGCGATCAGCAGCGCGCGGTTGTTGATGTTGGGGCCGCCCGGCACGATGGCGACGTCGAGCCCGTAGGCCTTGTAGGTGCCGTCGGCGACCGCCTGGAAGAAGCCGCCGTGCTCGGCCTCGGCGACCCAATTGGTGCCGAACGACACCTTGTCGAGCGTGTCCTCGGCGTGGCCCGTCGCCGCCAGCGCCAGCAGCACGACGCCGGCGGTGAACGCGCGTCGGCAAAGACCCCGGCTCATGATTGGACTCCGTCGGTGGTTTTGCCGCATGATGCGCTCTGGATCGTTGTTTGAACGTGACGTTTTTTCGAACATCGCGGCAAACAGTGTAAGGACCGGCGCGCCGCTCGGCAAACGCCCGTGGAGAAACCTCTCGACCGATGACAGCCCCCGTTCCTCCGCGCGACTGGACGGCACTTCGCTGGCCGGATTTCACCAAACCGCAAGCCGCGCGCTGGATCGCGGTGCTGCCGCTCGCCGCCACCGAGCAGCACGGCCCGCATCTGCCGCTCGGCACCGATATGTTCATCGCCGAGGCGTATCTGGCGCGGGTCCGCGCGCTGCTGCCGGCCTCGGTGCCGGCGACGTTTCTGCCGCTGCAGCCGGTCGGCATCTCCACCGAGCACCTGGCCTTCCCGGGCACCCTGACGCTGCCGGCCGAGACCGCGATCGCCGCCTGGACCGCGATCGGCGACAGCGTGGCGCGCGCGGGGCTGCGCAAGCTGGTGATCGTCACCAGTCACGGCGGCAACAGCGCCGCTATGGCGCTGGTGGCGCAAGAGCTGCGCGCCCGCCACGGAATGCTGGCGGTGACCACCTCGTGGTCGCGATTCGGCGTGCCGGACGGATTGTTCGACGCGGAAGAATTGCGCCATGGCATCCATGGCGGCGCCGTCGAGACCTCGATCATGCTGGCGCATGCCCCCGAGCTGGTCCGCGCCGACAAGATCGCAAACTTCGCGCCGGCCAGCATCGCGCTCGAGCAGCAGTTTCAAAGGCTATCGACGCAGCGGCCGGCGCCGCTGGCGTGGCAGGCCGAAGACCTGCATCGCAGCGGCGCGATCGGCGACGCGACGAAGGCTTCCGCCGCGGCCGGGCGGCAGCTGATCGAGCACGGCGCCCGCGCGTTCTGCGAGCTGCTCGACGACGTCGACCGCTTCGACCTCGCTCATTTCGGGCATCTCCCAAAGCCGTGATCCAGCGCAGCTAGCATCCTGCAGCGTCGAACCGTTTTGCGAGCGACTCCGACGAAGGGGTATGCGGACCAATCCGGCCGCCTTGCACAGATGGAGACCTCAGATGTCGCTCAAGACCAAATCTGCCGCCGTCGCCCTCGCAGCCGTCGTGGTGATCGGCGGCATCGCGTCGGCCACCCAGGCTGAAGCCAAGGGCCCCGGCCCCGCCTTCGCGGTCGGCGCCGGACTGCTCGGCGCCGCCGTGGTCGGCAGCGCGATCGCCAACAATTCCGGCTATTACTACAGCGATTACGGTTATCGCCGCTGCGGCTGGGTGCGCCAGTACGACGTGTTCGGCAACTATGTCGGCCGGGTCCGGACCTGCGAGTACTGATCGCGTCGTGCCGACCCGTCCGACCACATCCGTCCGGACGGGTCGTCGGCCGCGGACTACAGCGCCGCCGCGAACGAGTCGGCGCGCGCCATGTTCCAGGCCTCGCGGAAGCGGACGTCGCCGGTGCCGTCGATCAGTTCGCCGCGGCGAAGCGACGGATAGAGCCGCGCGAACGAGCGCACTTCGGTGGTCGAAGTGCGCTGCGAGAAATGCACCGGCCGCAGATCCTGCGGGTGATCGAGCCCGGCGGCGGCGATCAGTTCGGACAATGCCAGCAGCATGGCGTTGTGATAATTATTCACCCGCTCGATCTTGTGCGGCACCACCAAAGCCCGGTTGCGGCTGGGGTCCTGGGTGGTGACGCCGGTCGGGCAGCGGTCGGTGTGGCAGCTCAGCGACTGGATGCAGCCGAGCGCAAACATGAAGCCTCGCGCGGAATTGCACCAGTCGGCGCCGATCGCCATCGCACGCGCCATGTCGAAGGCGGTGGCGATCTTGCCGGCGGCGCCGATCTTGATGCGGTCGCGGGCATTGATGCCGATCAGCGCGTTGTGCACGAAGTTGACGCCCTCGCGCATCGGCATGCCGAGGTGATCCATGAACTCCAAGGGTGCCGCGCCGGTGCCGCCCTCGGTGCCATCCAGCACGATGAAGTCCGGATAGATGCCGGATTGCAGCATCGCCTTGCAGATCGCCAGAAACTCCCAGGGGTGGCCGATGCACAGCTTGAAGCCGGTCGGCTTGCCGCCGGACAATCGCCGCATCTCGTCGAGGAACGCCATCATGTCGAGCGGCGTCGAGAACGCCTTGTGATAGGCCGGCGAGACGCAGTCCTCGCCCATGCCGACGCCGCGGATCTTGGAAATTTCCTCCGAGACTTTCGCCGCCGGCAGCACGCCGCCATGGCCGGGCTTGGCGCCCTGGCTGACCTTGAGCTCGACCATCTTGATCTGGTCCTGGCGCGCCACCCGGGAAAACTCCTCCGGGTTGAACGAGCCGTCATGGTTGCGGCAGCCGAAATAACCGGAGCCGATCTGCCAGATCAGATCGCCGCCGTTCTCGCGGTGATACGGGCTGACGCCGCCTTCGCCGGTGTCGTGGGCGAAGCCGCCCTTCTTGGCGCCGCCGTTCAGCGCCCGGATCGCGTTCGGGCTGAGCGCGCCGAAACTCATCGCCGAAATATTGAACACCGAGGCGCAATAGGGCTTGGCGCAGTCCGGCCCGCCGATCATCAGCCGGAACGGCTGTTCGGCATTCGGCCGCGGCGCCACCGAATGGTGCATCCACTCGTAGCCCTCCCGATAGACGTCCTCCTGGGTGCCGAACGGCCGCTTGTCCAGCACCATCTTGGCGCGCTGGTAGATCACTGCGCGGGTGTCGCGGCTGAACGGCATGCCGTCCTTTTCGCTCTCGAAGAAATACTGCCGCATCTCCGGGCGGATCTCTTCCAGCAGGAACCGCAGATGCGCCGAGATCGGATAGTTGCGCAGCACCGCGTGGCTGCGCTGGATCAGGTCGCGAATCCCCAGCAGCGTCAGCGCGCCGAACAAGAGCAGCGGCACGAGCACCAGATCGAACACCTTGGGATCGGCGATGCCGATGCCGAGCAGCACCAGCGTGGCGGCGGCGCAGATCGTCAGCGCGATGAACCGCGGCGAAAACGGCAACAGCAAAGTGTCCATGCAGAATCCTTGGCGGCGATCCGCCCCGACTTGAGGCGCGGCCTCGCGGCATGACGGAGGTCGATCCGTTGAATCGACGTGTGGCTCACCTTGGCCGGCGCGGCGACAGCCATACAACAATTCGCAGGATGCGGGTACTCACCATCCCGTTGGCGGCTGCGTCACAGTGCGGCCTGCGAACCGGCAACCCGATAGCGCGGCCCCGCCGTGATGCAAGCCGCTGTGGCAGTTGCTTTTTTTCAGATGCCCGGCCTCCTGCAGCCGGGCGCAACCGGCGCTTAGCCGAACATCCAGCCCTGTCGATCACGTTGCAGCTTTTCCCGTCAGTCGTTTTGCTCGCCGCGCTCTGTGGCGCCCGCGCGCAAAATTTCGGATAGTGCGAAGCGAGCTTTCCGAGAAGAGCGCTCCGATGCATTCCCGCGTTTGGTTCAAGCCCGCGGCCGCCCCGCGCGATCGCGATCGGGGCGTCCGACTTCAAGCTGCGCGTCCACGTTGAGAGACACACCATGCAATACGCCAACCGAGTCATCGCAACGGTCGTCGAGACCTACTGCAAACAGCACGGCTTCGACGTCGCATTCGGTTTGGACGGCTGGCTGATCGTGATCGACACGGGTCGGATCAAACACCGCATCTACGGATACGATATCGGCCTGAACAGCTCCGTCGTCCATCGCATCGCCAACGATAAATCTGCGACGGCCGAGATTCTGGCATCCTGCGCAATCGACTGCGTTCCGCACGCGCTGTTCATGAACCACAACCAGTTCAAATACGTGCCGACGGGCGGGCACTGGGCGCGCATGCTGCAGATGCTCGGCGAACACCCCGAGGGGCTGGTGCTGAAGCCGAACGAGGGCACCTGCGGCAACCTGGTTTTCAAGGTCGGCAGCGAGCTCGAAATGGAGCAGGCTGCAGCCGCGATCTTCGCGGTCAACCAGAATCTCGCGGTCGCGCCCTATCTTGCTATCGAGCGCGAGGTTCGCGTGGTGCTGCTCGATCGGCAAGCCCTCGTCGTCTACGAAAAGCAGCGCCCGTCGATCGTCGGCGATGGCGTGCGCTCGGCCGTCGAGCTCATCCTCGACAAGGTGCCGGCGGCGCTGCTGGCAGCGACGCTGGCGAACTTGCCCGGAAATCCTGCATCGCTGGATGCTGTAGTGCCGGCGGGGCAGCCGTTCTTCCTGAACTGGCGGCACAATCTGGATCTCGGCGCGGAGCCGCAATTGCTGCAGGACGGCCCGGTGTGGCAAGCCAGCGTCGACATCGCCGCTCGCGCGGCCGAGGCGATCGGCCTCGCCTTCGGGTCGGTCGACGTCATCTGGAACAACGAGGCGCCGCAAATCCTCGAAATCAATTCCGGCGTGATGATCGAATCGCTCGGCCATCGGCATCCCGACATCGCACATCGGGTCTATACCCAGTCGTTGGACAGGCTGGTGCAGCGCCCCGCGCGCTGACGTTTGTCGCGCGACGCGCCGCAGGAGCGCTCCGTCGCGTCCGGGACACGGCGCCGCGCGCGGGCGCGGGCCGAGAAGCTGCGCATTTCCTCGGTCCGCCTTCATCCGGCCTCAACCATCCGTGGCGTTAGGCGCCCTCGCGGCGCGCGCGGGCGGCGACGGGCGTTGACCGGCGGCCGGGGTTGCGGCCTGTTGGCGTGGGCGATCTGTGCTACCGTGCGGGTCCGCTTCCCGAGAGGACCAGACCTGAATGGCGCCATCGGACAGTAAGATCCTCGCCTTTCTGGACATCGAACGCGGCGTGCTGGCCGGTCTCGCGGCCGGACATCCGCTGCACACCGCGTTGCGTGAGCTGTTGCGCGGTGTCGAACCGCTGTTCGGCCCCGAGGTGTGTTGCAGCCTCGGCCTCGCCGATCCGGTGACCAGCCTGCTGCTGATCGGCCTGGCCCCGGATATCTGTCCGCTGGCGCCGGCGCCCGGCGAAAGCGCCGGGCAGGCCCCGGCGTTCTGGTCGACCGCGATCGTCGGCGAGGACGGCACCGCGATCGGATCGCTGGTGATCCGCCATCGCGCCGAGCAGCCCCCCGGCGAGGACGAGCTGGAATTGGCCGCGCTGCTCGCCCGCACCGTCGCGCTGGTGATCGCGCGCGCCAGCGCCGCCAGCGCGTTGCGCGAGCGCGAACACGAATTGGGCCGGGTCCAGACCATCGCCAAGATCGGCGGCGTGGTGGTCGATCTGCGTCACGGCTTTCGCAACGAGCGACGCTCGCCGGAATATCGCGCCATCCATGGGCTGGCGCCCGACGCGGACGACAGCCACGAGGATTGGATCGCCCGGCTGCATCCAGACGATCGCGACCACGCGCTGCGCACCTTTCTCGATGCAATCTCCGGCACCGCCGGCCACTATTCCTCGGAGTATCGCATCATTCGGCCGAGCGACGGACAGATCCGCTGGATCGCCGCCGAAGCGCAGATCGAGCTGGCCCCGGACGGCCGCGCCGAGCGGCTGGTCGGCGTCCATATCGACATCACCGATCGCACGCTCGCCAAGGAGACGTTGCGGGAAAGCGAGCAGCGGTTCCGGCTGATCGCCGACAGCGCCCCGGTGCCGATGTGGGTCAGCCGGCTCGACGGCAAGCGCGCCTTCGCCAACCGCGCCTATCTGGATTTTCTCGGCCTCGACTACGAGGCGGCGCTGGCGTTCGACTGGCGCAACGTGCTGCATCCCGACGATCTGCCGCGGATCCTTAAGGAGCAGATCGCCGGCGAGTCTTCGCTGCAGCCGTTCGTGCTGGAGGCGCGCTATCGCCGCGCCGACGGGCCGTGGCGCTGGATGCGCTCGGAATCGCAGCCGCGCTGGGACGCAGCCGGCAAGCACATCGGCTTCATCGGCGTGGCGCACGACATCACCGCCTCGAAGGAGGCCGAGACCGAGCTGCGGCGGCTCAACGAAACGCTGGAGCAGCGCATCAGGCAGCGCACCGCGCAGCTGCAGGCCAACGCAGCGCAGATGCGCGCGATGTTCGAGACCACCAACCAATATCAGGGCCTGCTCGATCTGAACGGCAACATCGTCCACGCCAACGCCACCGCGCTGGCCGGCATCCGCGCCAGCGTCGGCGACGTGCTCGGCACCCGGTTCTGGGATTCGCCGTGGTTCGCCGCCACCGAGGGGATGCGCGACTGCGTGCGGGGCGCGTTCGTGGCCGCGAAGAAGGGCGACACCGTGCGGACCGAGATGCTGCTGCATCTGCCGATCGGCGACCGCTTCTTCGATTTCGCGATGCGGCCGATCCGCGATGAGCACGGCCGGGTGACGTCAGTGTTGCCCGAGGCGGTCGACATCACCGAGCGCCGCCACAGCGAGGAGGCGTTGCGGCAGTCGCAGAAGATGGAAGCCGTCGGCCAGCTCACCGGCGGCGTGGCGCACGACTTCAACAACCTGTTGACCATCATCCGCTCCGCCACCGACTTCCTGCGGCGGCGCGACCTGCCCGAGGAGCGGCGGCGGCGCTACATCGACGCGATCTCCGAGACCGTCGACCGCGCCTCGACGCTCACCGGGCAGCTGTTGGCGTTCGCGCGGCGGCAACCGCTGACGCCGCAGGTGTTCAACGTCGGCTCGCAGGTCGAGAGCATCGCGCAACTGATCCGTCCCTTGGTCGGCAGCCGGATCCAGATCGCGGTCAATCTCGGCTGTCCGGACTGCTTTGCGTTGGCCGACGTGGCGCAGTTCGAAACCGCCTTGGTCAATCTCGCCGTCAACGGCCGCGACGCGATGAACGACGAAGGCTGCCTCACCTTCGACGTCGTCAAGGCTGATGCTATTCCGGCGATGCGCAGCCATCCCGGGCGCAGCGGCAGCTTCGTCGCGGTGGCGGTGACGGATACCGGGTCGGGCATTGCGCCAGACCGGCTCGAGGCGATCTTCGAGCCGTTCTACACCACCAAAGAGGTCGGCAAGGGCACCGGCCTCGGCCTCAGCCAGGCGTTCGGCTTCGCCAAGCAGTCCGGCGGCGAAATCGAGGTGGTCAGTGCGCTCGGCGCGGGGTCGACCTTCACCATCTATCTGCCGCAGGCCGAGATCCCCGCCGACCAGGCCGACGTCGTTGCGGTCGCGACCGAGGTGACGGCGAGCGGCCGCGGCCACCGCGTGCTGGTGGTGGAAGACAACGAAGACGTCGGCCGCTTCTCCACCGAATTGCTGGAAGACCTCGGCTACGCGATCAGCTGGGTCGGCAACGCCGCGGACGCGCTGGCGGCGATCGCCGAGGACGAGTTCGCCTACGATCTGGTGTTCTCCGACGTCATCATGCCCGGCATGAACGGCGTCGAGCTGGCGACGCTGATCCGCGAGCGCTACCCGGGGCTGCCGGTGGTGCTGACCAGCGGCTACAGCACCGTGCTGGCGGAAAACGCCCATCACGGCTTCGAGCTGATTCAGAAGCCGTATTCGGTCGAGGTGCTGTCCCGCACGCTGCGCCGCGCCATCGCCGACCGCCGCACCACGATGGCGTGACGTGGTGACTTAACGCATTTTCAGTTGGTATCGAAGCATCCAACCCGAATTGAGCCGTCATTCCGGGGCTCGAGCAGCGCCAGCTGCGAGAGAACCCGGAATCTCGCCACATTTCCTGCTGCTGCGAGCGGAGCGAGATTCCGGGATCGCTCGTTCTGACGAACTCGCGCCCGGAATGACATCGAGCAATTTACTCCGCCGCGCCCGCCAGCAGCGGCGGCAGCAGACCGGCGCGGCGGGCGAATTCGATCATCAATTCGCTGACCTCGTAGGGCCGCTCCTCATGGGCGAGATGGCCGAGGCCGGGCATGATGATCACGCTCGAGCCCGGCACCAGCGCGTGCACCCGCGCGGCGTCGTTGGGCGCGATGGTCTTGTCGTTGCCGCCGGTGACCAGCAGCAACTGTGTCAACAGCCGCGGCAATTGCTCGGCGAGCGGCCGCAGCTTCCAGTTTCCCATCATGCGCAGCGCGGAGGCGACGTGGCCCGGGCTGCAGGTCAGCCGGCGATAGAACTCGATGCCGGCGGGGTCGAGCACCGATCCGGTATCGGCGATCATCCGCTCGATGAATTTGTCGCTGGTGGCAAACCGCGCGAACAGCCGCGGCACCAGACGGCTGCCCGCCAGCAATTGTGCGAACGGCGTCATCAACCGGCCGGCCATGCCGCCGATCGGCAGCATGGCGCCGTTGAGGCCGACCAGGCCGCCCGGCGCGATGCTGCCGTCGAGACACATCCGCGCCAGCACCGCGGCGCCGGCGGAATGCCCCGCCACTAGCGCCGGCGCGTGATCGAGCACGCGCAATAGCCCGGCCAGATCCTCCGCCATGCCGTCGAGGCTGAGCCTTTTGGCGTGCGGCGTCTCGGTGAAGCCATGGCCCGGCAGGTCGGGCGCCACCACGGTGAAATGCTGTGCCAACAGCGGCGCCAAGGCTCGCCACGAATGCGTCGCGGCGCCGGTGCCGTGCACCAACAGCAGCACCGGGCCGCGGCCCATCTGCTGCACGTGCCAGCGCAGCCCCGCGGCGTGCACGAAGCGGCTCGACTCGCGGTTCGGCCAATCCTGCCCCTCGCGGTCCCAGTGCGGCTTGCGGTGAGGCTCGGCGCGGCGCGGCGTGGCCGCGCGCGGCTCGGTCGGGCTGAGGCGCATCACATCGTTCTCCTGCGGACTAACTGCGGACAAGAATTCGAATCGCGTGGCGGCTGCTGAGCACTCATCGGCAGCCCTCGCTGGCGTTGTCGGGGCTGGTCCAGGCGGTGTAGACCGCGCAGTCGTCTTTCGAGGGCGGTCGATACGCCTGGACTTTGTCCGGCACCGGCGGCAGCAGCCGCAGATAGGCGGTGAGCGCCATCACGTCCTCCTCGTCGAGATTGGAGAAGTGGTCCCAGGGCATACCCTGCCAATACAGCGGCCGGCCGTTGCGGCTGACGCCGCTGCGGATCGCGCGGCCGATCTCGGCGTCCGACCACGCGCCGATCCCGGCGCCCGGATCCGACGAGATGTTGGCGGTGAACAGCGTGCCGGGCAGCCCGCTGAGTTTCAGGCCGCCGCCGCCGTTCGGCTGATGGCAGAACACGCACGAGGCATTGGTGAACAGATAGCGCCCGCGCTCGACCAAGGCGGCGCGCTCGGCCGGCAGCGCCGAGACGTCGGGCCGCGGCACCGCGCCGAGCGCCTGCTGCGACAGCATCTCCGCCGGCAGCACGCCGAGGATCGGCGTCGAGTAGATCACCAGCCCGAAGCTGCAGCCGAGCACCCCGGTCCAGCTGCGCCGTCCGAGCGGCGCCCAGCCCTGCAGCGGAATCAGCCAAGAGAGTAGCGCCACCCACAGCGCCAGCACCATCCACTGCGCCGCCACCAGCGTGCCCTGGATGCGGGCGAGATCGGCGCCCTTCAGATTGGCGTAGCTGCCGGTGGCGTAAGTGATCGACGGCGGCCGGCCGAGAAACAGGTCGCTCGACCACAGCTTGCTGAAAAACGTTTCGATCGCGCCGAAATGCAGCGGCGGTGGAATCTGATTGTGCACCGCCGGCAGCGTCTTCAGGTAGCGCGCGATCGCCATCGCGTCGGACTGCGAGATGTTGTGCAGAAAGATCCACGGCATGCTGAACACGTTGAGCAGCCGGCCGTCGTCGGTGCGGCCGTCGCGGATCGCCCGCACGATCTGTTGCTCGCTCCAGCGCCCTAACCCGGTCTCCGAATCGGAGGTCAGGTTGCGGCTGACGAACACGCCTTGCGGATGCGCGCCGACCCGGGTGCCGCCGGCGAGATAGTGCTCGTCGCGATAGATCCCCTTGGCGCTGACCTCGGTGTGGCACAGCCCGCACATCCCGGCGCGTACCAGATAGCGGCCGCGGGTCAGCGCATCCTCCGACTGCCCCGGCCCGGCCAGCACGCCGCCGGCGTCGCCCGGCGCGGCGCGGCGCCGCGAGTCCAGGAACGCGACGAGATCCCAGCGATCGCTCGCCGGCAGATCGGCGAATGACGGCATCGGCGAGGTCCCGAGCCCGGTGGTCAGCCGCAGAAATACATCCTGCGGCCGCGCGCCGCCGCGGAACGTCCAGGGCGCGGTGAGATCGCGGCTGTTCACCGGCTGGCCGAGCGCGTCGGTCATGGTGGCGCCGCCGCGCAGATCGGCGCCGTGGCAATTGCCGCAGCCCTGCTCGCGATAGAGCTGCTCGCCATGCGCGACGTTGGCGGCGGTCACCGGCGGCCGCTCCGGCACCACGACGGGCGCGGCTTGCGGCGCCGGCGTCGTGCGCAACGCTTCGACATAGCCGACCACGTCGTCGATCTCGGTCGGCGTCAGCACGTCGCGAAAGAACGGCATCGCGCTCGCCGCCAATCCATCGGCCACCACCTTGCGCACATCGGCCGTGGTCGGCGCGGCGTCGTGCGGCGTGCTCTTGTACTTAAACGCGGCGGTGGTGAGATCGCGCGGCCGCGGGCTCATCGACGGCGCCGCGGCGCCGTTGCCGCGGCCGTCGGGGCCGTGGCAGATCGCGCAATTCTCCAGATAGACGCGCTGACCGTTGGCGGCGCCGGGCGGCACCATCGCGGTCGGCGGCCATTCGACGTCGCTGTATTGCGAAGGCTCCGGCTGCCAGGTCGACGCCGGCGCATCGTAGCCGTAATGCGCGATCAGCGAGCGGGACACATCGAGCACCACATACACAGCCAAGGCAGCTACGCTCCACCACAGCAACGACCGCGGCATCCATCCCGCGACGCGAACACTCGGCGACGGGAGGCGCTTTGCAGTCGTCATCGTGTTCGTCCCGCCTCCTCGATTGTCGCGTGTCGTTTCGCTCATCGTCGGATGCGACGACGCGAACTGATCACGGCTTGCAAATGTCGCTGAGGCAGCAGAGTTCCCGCCGCAGCACCGCCGAAAACTGATTCTTCTCGCCGCCGGTATTGGTTTATAGGAAGCGTCGAGAAACCGGCGCACGTCCAAAAACGACCATCGTCAGGCTTCGCCAAATCAACTGATAGTGACGAACGCAACGCATCGCGAAAATGGACACATCGCGACGCGTAGTTGCACGCGAAAGCTGACATTTCGCGATCGAATGACCGCCGCGCTTGACACATCGCGTGTCAGAAATGCGAGACACCGCGCAGCGCGCACTAACTAATCACCAGGCCCGGAACGGAATGCTTGTCATGGTGTTCGAATCACCAGAACGTCGGAGCGAGATTAGCTCACCTTGCCGCTTCAGCGGGCCAGGACGAATCCTAGGTCGCTGCGAAAAAAGCAATGTCGCTGATCTTTGGTGCCTATGATGATCGTCGCCAGCCGCCGCTCTGCAGCGATGACGAACGGAGAAGCCGCTATGAAAATGTCCCACTTTGCCAACTTCCTGATCATCCTGGTCGGCGGCGCGGCGCAGGAGGTCGCGAGCGCGGTGCGGCGTGGCTTGCGCGGCCGCGACGCCCGCCCCGATTGAGCTGAACTGGATTGAGCTGAATTGGATTGAGCTGAACTGCGCGGCAAATTGCGGTGGGGACGGTGGCCTGCGGCGGCGGCCCTGCCGCACAGACTGGCCGCGAAGCCTGGCCGCACAGACTGGCCGCAAAACATGCCGAGCAGAGTTGGCGATCCCGGGATGACTCGAACATCCGACCTACGGTTTAGGAAACCGCCGCTCTATCCGGCTGAGCTACGGGACCGCACGCCCGGCGCGCCGGGCTGAAAATCTCATATCAGAGCCGCTCGGGGATCGCCACCCCGACCGTGCGCCGCCGCCAACCGCCGGCTCCCGCCGAACCCCGTTCGGGGCGGGATTTGGCTTAAGGTTTATTTAGCCGGCGCGCGCTATCCTGCCTGCATTTGAATGATGCGGGCTCGGGGCATGGCACACCCTTTTTCGGAGCTGTCCGGCAGATTTCGCCGCGACAGCCGCGGCAACATCGCCATCATCTTTGCGCTTGCGCTGCTGCCGGTGTTGCTGGCGATCGGCTGCGCCGTCGATTACGGCCGCGCAGCGCAGATCCGCAGCAAGATGCAATCCGCAGCCGATGCCGCCAGCGTCGGCTCGGTGTCGAAGGCCTCGCCGGCGTTCGTCGCCGCGGGCGCGATGACGACGGATGGACCGATCGCGGTCGGCGGCACCGATGCGACCAACATCTTCAACGGCAACATGGCCGGGCAGTCCGGCTACACGCTGAACGCCGTCAACGCCACCGTCAGCAAGTCGGGCGCGATCTTGACCTCGACGGTGACGTTCTCCGCCCAGGTGGCGACCACCTTCATGAATATCATCGGCCACCGCACGCTCGCCATCGGCGGCACCTCGGTGTCGACCTCGAGCATGCCGGTGTACATCGACTTCTATCTGCTGCTCGACAACTCGCCCTCGATGGGCGTCGGCGCCACGCCGGCCGATGTCGACTTGATGGTCAAAAATACCCCGGACAAGTGCGCCTTCGCCTGCCACGACGTCAAGGACGAGAACAATTACTACAAGCTTGCGAAGAAACTCAAAGTCACGACCCGGATCGACGTGCTGCGCGACGCGACGGAGAAATTGATGGTCACCGCGGCCGACACCGCGGTCTATCCGAACCAATTCCGCATGGCGATCTACGACTTCGGCGCATCGGCGCAGACCGCGAGCCTGCGCAGCCTGTTCTCGCTGTCGTCGAGCCTGAGCAGCGCCAAGACCGCGGCCGGCGACATCGATCTGATGAAGGTCAGCAACCAGAATGACAATAACGACCAAGACACCAGCTATTCCACCTTGCTTCCGGCGATCGACAAGCTGATCGCCGCTCCGGGGCCCGGAACCTCGGATTCACCGCAGAAATACCTGCTGTTTGTGTCCGACGGCGTCGCCGACGAATACAACCCGAGCTGCCTGAAGAAGCGCAACGGCAATCGCTGCCAATCGCCGATCAATCCGGCCTTGTGTAAGGCGATCACCGACCGCGGCGTCAAGGTGGCGGTGCTGTACACGACGTATCTGGCGTTGCCATTGAAGCAAGTGGACGGCACCCCGTCCTGGTACGCGACCTGGATTGACCCCTTTAACAAGGGTCCCTACGGCCCGTCGCCGAACAGCGAGATCGCCAACAACATGAAGGCCTGCGCGTCGCCGGGATTCTACTTCGAAGTCAGCCCGACCGACGGCATCGCCGACGCCATGAATGCGATCTTCAAGAAGGCCGTCGCCGACGCGCGGATCACCAGCTGATCCGCGAGGTCACGGCGCCGGGTTCGGCTGCGACCTTGTGCTGCATGGCAATAACGCGTCCGCACAAATTCGGCGTCGCGCCGGCGGCAGCGTTCGCCTTGTAAACGTCATACCTCGTCGCTATGTGCGATGTCGGCGCGGATGCTGACAAGGAGATCGCGATGGGTTTGCTCGACGTCCTCAACGGAATGCAGAATGGCCCGCGCGGGCCGGCCGATCCGCAAGCCAAGGGCGGCATGTCGCCGATCACCATGGCGATCCTGGCGCTGCTCGCCTACAAGGCGGTGAAACATATCGGCGGCAACAGCCAGCCCGCCCCTGCTCCCGCCAACACAAGGACCTCGGTGCCCCCCACGGGCAATACCGTGAATGCCGGCCTTCCCGGCAGCGGCGGCGGACTCGGCGATCTGCTGAAGGGCGGCCTCGGCGGCCTGCTCGCCGGCGGCGCGGCGGGGAGCATTCTCTCCGGCGGGCTCGGTGATCTGTTGCGGCAATTCCAGCAGAGCGGCCATGGCGACACCGCCAACTCCTGGGTCAGCCCGGGACCCAACCGGCAGATCGCGCCGAACGATCTGGCGACCGCGCTCGGAGCTGATCAGATCGATTCGTTGGCAGCGCAGACCGGCATGTCGCGGGACGACCTGTTGTCCGGCCTCAGCCAGCATCTGCCGCAGGTGGTCGATCAGTTGACGCCGGACGGCCGGTTGCCGACCGATGAGGAAGCCTCGCGCTGGATTTAATCGCCGCGCGGCAAGTTCATCGACCGCGAAGGTCATTGCCATTTGACCTGAAGGTCATTGCCATTTGACCTCGAAGGTCAGCGCGATCGTCGTGTTCAGGAAAGGACGGCTGCCATGAGCGGCATTCTCTACATCGTGTTGGTCGGCTTCGTCGCCGGCATCATCGCGCGGCTGGTGTCGCCCGGTCCGAACAACCCGAGCGGCTTTTTGCTGACCACCGTGCTGGGCATCGGCGGCGCCTTCGTCGCCACCTTCATCGGCCAGGCGATCGGGCATTACGGCCCGAACCAGGGCGCCGGCTTCATCACCGCGACGCTCGGCGCGCTGATCGTGCTGTTCATCTGGAACCGGCTGGTGGCGCGCCGGATGATCTCCGATCAGGGCCGGCGTTGACTCTCAGTCATTGCGAGCCGAGGCCGGCGCTACGCGCCGGCCGAAAGCAAAGCAATCCAGGGGCCACTTACTTGGCCCTGGATTGCTTCGTCGCAAGAGCTCCTCGCAATGACGAACTTAGGCGCTGATTTCGTTGCGGACATTTTCAGCCAGACTCTAAGGCCGTCATTCCGGGGCACGAGCCGCGTGAGCGGCGAGTGAGCCCGGAATCCATACTCCCTGCAGGGGTTATGGATTCCGGACTTGCTCGTTCTTCGAACTCGCAATCCGGAATGACGACTTTATCTGGGTTGGATGCTGCAACCCAACCGACAACGTTAGTTCACCAGATGCAATCCTGCGTCCATCCGGACTAATTCGCCGGTCATGTTGCAAGATTGCGGCGTGGCGAGGAAGCACACCAGCGCCGCGACCTCCTCCGCCGTCGACGCCACCTTGAGCGGCACCTTGGCCTTGACCGTATCGCGCACTTGTTGCGCGGCGGCGGCGCCGCGGCCCTTGGTGAACCACGGCGTATCGATATAGCCCGGACACACCGCGTTGACGCGGATCAGCGGCGCCAGCGCGCGGGCCAGCGACAGCGTCATCGCGTTCAGCGCGCCCTTGCTGGCGACGTAGGCGAGCGATGAGCCGATCCCGGTCAGCCCCGCTACCGACGACACGTTGACCACCGCGGCGGCGCGGCCGGACTCTTTCGCCCCGGCTTCCAGCAGCGCCCGCGCCGCGCGGACCATCTGGAACGGCCCGATGGTGTTGACGCCGTAGAGCCGCTGGAAATCCTCCGCCGACAGGCCGTCGAGATTGTCGTGCGCCACGTGCTTGGTGGTGCCGGCATTGTTGATCAGCGCGTCGAGCCGGCCCCAGTGCGTCGCCGCGGCGACGATCTTGCGGCAATCCTCGTCCTGCGCGACGTCGCCCTGCACCACCACGACCTCGGCGGCGCCGGCGTCGCGACAGGCCTGCGCGGTGGCTTCGGCATCGCTCGCGCTCGACGCGTAGTTGATGACGAGACGCGCCCCGGCCTTCGCCAGAATGATCGCCGTCGCAGCCCCAAGCCCCGACGCCGAGCCGGTCACGATCACATTCATCCCATCCGCCATCTGCACTCCCCCGCCCTGCTGCGCTTGGCTCGTCGCCGTTGCGCCCCACCATACCGTTCGTCATCGCGCGAGCAAGTTTGCGAAACTCCGCGCCGCGGAAATAGCCGGAGTGTCATCGCCCGGTGACCTGATCATCTTCATTTTCTCCCGGCGGTGCCGCTATCTTGAACCGAGCCTGCTTGACGAAGGCCGTGCTTTGCCGACCAAACTGATCCTGAAGCCGACGCCGCATCGGAAGGCCCGCGCCATCATCGCGAAGAAACCACAACTGCGCTAATCGTTCGAGCTGCCTGCGTTGATTCGAGATCATTGCCATCGAGGACATCATGACCAGCTATGCAGATATCGGCGTCGAAAAGACCGGCCACGTCACCACCATCGAGCTGCAGCGGCCGCCGCTGAACTACTTCGATATCTCGTTGATCGACCAGATCGCCGACGCGCTCTCCGAGATCGACAACGATCCGGAGGCCCGCGCCGTGGTGCTGGCGGCGCAGGGCAAGGCGTTCTGCGCCGGCGCGAATTTCGGCGATCCGTCGCGCACCCCGATCGACGCCAGCGAACAATCCGATCCGGCCTCCGGGCTCGGCAAGATCGGCCATCTCTACATCGAGGCGGTGCGGATCTTCCGCAACAAGAAGCCGATCGTCGCCGCGGTGCACGCCGCGGCGATCGGCGGCGGTCTCGGCTTGGCGCTGGCGGCGGATTTCCGCGTCACCTGTCCGGAGGCGCGGTTCTCGGCGAACTTCACCAAGCTCGGCTTTCATCCCGGGTTCGGATTGACGGTGACGCTGCCTGAGCTGATCGGCCGCAACAACGCCGAGCTGATGTTCTACACCAGCCGCCGCGTCACCGGCGAAGAGGCCTACGCGATGGGGCTCGCCAACGTGCTGGTGCCGCATGACGAGTTGCGCGGCGCGGCGCTGAAGCTGGCGCGGGAAATCGCCGAATGCTCGCCGCTCGGGCTGTTGTCGACGAGGGCGACGATGCGCGCCGGCCTCGCCGAACGCGTGCTGGCGGCGACGCAACACGAACTCGCCGAGCAGACAAGGTTGCGCGCCACCGAGGATTTCCGCGAAGGCGTCCGCGCCTCCGAGGAGCGGCGGCTGGCGCACTTCAAGGGGCGCTGACGACGCAGCGACGTGGGCGCGGTGCATAGAGCGATGGCGCCCGGCGGAGTCCGCGCCGGGATTCGTCGTGAAAACGGTGTTTTGGCACCGCTGGAGCGCCAAGATCGCCGCATGCGCGCTGCGCGTCACATCGGCTGCGTGCTGCCTCTGGTTTGCCACATGATTTTTGCGGCCGATGTTGCGTCGGCCGCGGGCTGCCGATTGGCGCCGCAGGGCGCGGGCCGCGTCGTCGAAATCGTCGACGCGCGTAGCTTTCGCCTCGAGGACGGCCGCGAGGTTCGGCTATCCGGCATCGAGGTGTTTCCGGAGCGTCGCGCTTCAGCCGTGGCCGCGCTGACGGCGCTGATCGCCGGCCGCGAAGTCACCCTGCACGGCGACAGCGACGCGCCCGACCGTTACGGCCGGCAGCCGGCCTTGGTCTTTGTCGTTGAAGACTCGCTGTCGCTGCAGGCACAATTGCTCGCCGCCGGCGTCGCGGTGAACGCCGGCGACACCGCCGATCCGGATTGCCAGCGCGAGCTCAAGCTCGCCGAAACCCAGGCACGCCGTGCCCGCCGCGGATTCTGGGCGGAACCCGCCGCCATAAAAAACCCGGAAAATCCGGGCGATATCTTGGCTCAGCTGGGGCGGTTCGTGCTGGTCGAAGGCCGCGTGCTGTCGGTCCGCGAGGCAGGGGCAACGATCTATCTGAATTTCGGCCGGCGCTGGACACGCGACTTTGCCGTGACTATTTCAAGGCGAACGGGGTCCGCCTTAGAGGCGTTGGGGACATCGCCTAAGTCGCTCGAAGGACGACAGGTTTTGGTTCGCGGCTGGGTCGAGAAGCGGAGCGGTCCGCGGATCGAGATCACGGCTGCGGGGCAGATTCAGCGACGCGACGACGATTAGGGGCGGGCGGTCTTGCCCGCGTTGGGGCTGCGAGATTGCTCGTGAGCAAGGCCGCACTGAACGTGCCAGATTTGCTAGGGTGCGCCTCATCCGCCGCTCGCGCGGAGACGAGCCGTTGCAGTCGCGGACGCCGGCTGCCGAAGAAAGAGACGACGTGACGGGTGTGCGACGGCGCAAAACAGGTTTGAGCCGCGGCCTTTGGGCTGCGCCGGCTTTGCTGTGCGCAGCGCTGCTCTCTGGCTGCGGCGATGCCGGCCGTTTCCAGGTCGCAACGCCATCCACCGGCATCAGCCCTGCCAAACCGCCGCGCCCGCCGCAGCAGAATCCCGCCGCCGAGCGCGAGCACGAGCGCATCCTGTCGTCCTATGGCGGCGCCTATGACGACCCGAAGCTGGAAGCGCTGATCACCAAGACCGTCGACCGGCTGGTGGCGGCGTCCGATCGTCCGGAGCTGTCCTACAAGGTGACGATCCTGAATTCCGGCGCGGTCAACGCTTTCGCGCTGCCGACCGGCCAGCTCTACGTCACCCGCGGACTGGTCGCGCTGGCCAGCGACACCTCCGAATTGTCGTCGGTGCTGTCGCACGAGATGGCGCATGTGCTGGCCAAACACGCCTCGATCCGCGAGGACCAGGCCCGGCAGGCTGCGATCGTCACCCGCGTCGTCACCGACATGGGCAACGATCCCGACCTCACCGCGCTGGCGCTGGCCAAGACCAAGCTGACGATGGCGAGCTTTTCGCGCGCCCAGGAATTCGAGGCCGACGGCATCGGCGTCGGCATTTCGGCGCGGGCGCAGTTCGATCCCTACGGCGCCGCGCGGTTTCTCAGCGCGATGGAGCGCAACGCCGCGCTGAAGGCCAGCCGCGCCGCCGCCGATCCGCGCTCGCAGGACTTTCTGTCGTCGCATCCGGCGACGCCGGAGCGGGTGCAGAACGCGCAGGCCAATGCCCGGCAATACTCCTCGCCGGACGGCGGCGAGCGCGACCGCGAGAGCTATCTGGCGACCATCGACGGCATGGTCTATGGCGAGGACCCCAGCGAAGGTTTCGTGCGCGGCCGCCGCTTCCTGCATCCCAAGCTCGGCTTCACCTTCACCGCGCCGGAAGCCTTCACGCTGGATAACACCGCGCAGGCGGTGATCGGCGTGCGCGAGGGCGGCAACCAGGCGATGCGGTTCGACGTGGTACGGGTCGCCTCCGAGCAGACGCTCGCCGAATATCTCAACTCCGGCTGGATGGAGAACGTCGACAAGGCCTCCACCGAGGAAATGACCATCAATGGCCTGCCGGCGGCGGCGGCGATCGCGCATGGCGATCAGTGGCAATTCCGCGTCTATGCGCTGCGGTTCGGCAGCGACGTCTACCGCTTCATCTTCGCCGCGAAGCAGAAGACCACCGAGAGCGAACGCAACGCCCGCGAGACCGTGGGCTCGTTCCGCCGGCTGACGCTGGAGGAGATCCAGGCGGCGCGGCCGCTGCGCATCAAGATCATCACCGTGCAGCCGGGCGACACCGTGGACTCGCTGTCACACCGGATGGCCGGCGTCGACAAGCCGGCGGAGCGATTTCGCGTGCTCAACGGCCTCGACGCCCGTGGCGAGGTCAAGGTCCGCGACCGCGTCAAGATCGTGGTGGATTGAGCGAGATCGTGGCCCGCTCAGCCGAGCGGCAAGCCCGGTTCGGCGATGGCGATGGTTGATGACGCCTGCGCGATCTGCTCAGGCCCGCCCTTCGGCGGCCACAGTCTGGCGGCGTAGGCATCGGCACGAAGCTTCATGCGCTGGTCGACACCCGAGAAGCCCCAGATGTGCGTGATGCGCGGCGGACCATCGAGCGCATACATGTTGATGACGAGGTGGGCGGTGTAGTCGTGCGCCGGATCGATCGCCGCCTCCCACCCTGCAAGCGTCGCCGGCAGCCCGCCGGGCTTCAGATGATAGGTTCTGAATTCAAAGACCCCGCCGTGCTGCTGCTGCCGGACCGGCGGCAGAAACGCAAATCCAGCGTAGCTATCCATGCTCAGCGCACTCGCGGTGCCGACGCAATTGAACGGGTTGGTGTCGAACAGGGCCCGGTCGCGCTCCTGGCGAAGCTCGGCCTCGGCCGCAAAGCCGCGCAGGATCAGCAATTGCCCGAGCGTGCCGATGTCGCTGCGCCAGATGCCGAACACCTCGCCCCGTGCGGCGGGATCGGTCATCCAAGCGCGGGCGCCTTGCGAGAGCGACGCGAGCTCCAACAGCGGCCCGGATAGCGTGGTCAGTTCATAGAACATGGGATGCATCTCTTTCATCCAAAGCCAAGCTCGGCGGCGAGCGGCGCAAGATCGGGGGACAACGCCTGCTGGACTCCGCCTCGCGGACTGCGAACAGCGTGTCGTGTTTCCTATCATCTACAGCCGCACGGAGATCGCTGCTTTAACCCCAACAGCCAAAAGCCCGACCTTGCGGCCGGGCTTTGCTGATTTGAACCGATCGTCCGAAGCGTGCGGTTAGGCCGCCTCATCCGCGGCGACGTCGTCGCCATCGGTCTCGGCTTCGGCGTCCGCGTCGCTTTCGACCTCGGTCTTGGCGCCGCGGCGCGGGCTCTTGGCGAGCTGGCCTTCGACTTCCTTGACGGCTTCGGTTTCGGTGACGTGCTGCACCACCGCGATTTCGCGCGACAGCCGGTCGAGCGCCGCTTCATAGAGCTGGCGTTCGCTGTAGGACTGCTCCGGCTGCGAGTCGGAGCGGAATAGATCGCGCACCACCTCGGCAATGGCGACGATATCGCCGGAATTGATCTTGGCTTCGTATTCCTGCGCGCGGCGCGACCACATCGTGCGCTTGACCCGGGCGCGGCCCTTCAGGGTTTCCAAAGCCCGCTTCACCAGCGCCGGCTCCGACAGCTTGCGCATGCCGACATTGCCGACCTTGGCGGTGGGCACCCGCAACGTCATCTTGTCCTTCATGAAGTTGATGACGAACAGCTCGAGCTTGGCGCCCGCGATTTCCTGCTCTTCGATCGCCAAAATCTGGCCGACGCCGTGCGCCGGATAGACCACGAACTCGTTGGTCTTGAAGCCCTGACGCTGCGTCAAAGGCTTCTTGGCCTCCTCCGCGCGCGGAGCAGCCGCCGCCGGCTTGGCAGCCGGTTTCGCAGCAGCGGCCGGCACCGGCTTGGCGGCGGCGACGGGCGGCTTGGCGGCTTCCGGCTTCGCGGCCGCCTTCGGGGCGGTTTTCGCGGCGGCCGGCTTCACGGAAGTCTTCGCAGTCGTTTTCGGCATTGCACTTCTTTTGTTTTTGGGGGACTTGGCTGCCGAGGTCTTGGAGCCCGAGGACTTGGAGCTCGACGACTTGGAAGCCTTGGCGGAAGCCTTGATCGAATCCTTGGCGGCGGCCCGGGCGGCAGTCCGGGAACGCGTCTTCGTCGCACTACGGCTGGCCGCAGCGGCTTTTTTCACACCCTTGGAAACACTCTTTTTACGTGTTTTCTGTGACACAGCCTGCGCGTGGACGGCCACGCCCCTGTTCGATGTTGCGCAGGACTCCTGATACACAAGGCAGGCGTGATCGGGGTCTGCTCATGAATGTGCCTAAAATAGCACATTTCTCGCAAAAATCAATGATTTATGCGAAATCATGACACCGTCCCGCCAACACGATGGCGGGATCGTTGAACAGGGTTAAGTTCGTCGGACGATAAAGGTTCGCCAGCACCGCCGAAGCGGCGCCGTATGTGCGCTAATCGCCGGTTCCGGGCTCAGCCGAGAAGTATTTATCAAACTTGCCTTCGACGCTCTCGAATTCCTTGGCGTCGCCCGGCGCGTCCTTCTTCTGGGTGATATTCGGCCAGGTCTTGGAATATTCCGCGTTGACCTCGAGCCACTTTTCCAAGCCCGGCTCGGTGTCCGGCTTGATCGCATCCGCGGGGCATTCGGGCTCGCAGACGCCGCAGTCGATGCACTCGTCAGGATGGATGACCAGCATGTTGTCACCCTCGTAGAAGCAATCCACGGGGCAAACCTCGACGCAGTCGGTGTATTTGCATTTGATGCAGGCTTCAGTGACGACGTAAGTCATCCAACGCTCCGGAATAGTCCAATTTTGAGTGTTGGCCTACCGCACGTGTCGTGATGCTGCAAGAGAAGATGCCTAGTCTTCGGGCTTTTGCAGGTCGGTATATAGTCCAGTGGCCGCCGTCGCATCGCCGCGGCGTTCCGCAAATGCAACCACCTTGAGCAGGCGGACGGTGCGGTCGAGGCTGATGGTGAGCACATCGCCGGGCTTGATCGGATGTCCCGGCGAGGTTTGCCGGACGCCGTTGACGCGAACGTGACCGGCTTCGACCAGCGCAGCGGCGCTGCTCCGGGCTTTGACGACCCTTGCATGCCACAGCCATTTGTCGAGACGCTGGCGCTGCAATCGACCCCGCTGCCGAACCGGACCGCGCCGGTCCGGCGAGATTGCCTGAACTCGGCCGCCGCTTAATCCTTGCGGTTGGCGGCGAGCTGCTCTTTCAAAGCGGCGAGCTTGGCAAACGGCGAATTCGGATCGGCGACCCGTTCGCGCTCGCGCGGCGCGCTGGAGGAGAACACCCGTGGCCCGCGATCGCCGGAGTCGCGTCCCTCGCGGCCATCCCGGCCACCCTTCGGGCCCTGGAACTTGTCCTTGCCGCCACGGCCACCCTTGCCTTGGAAGCGCTCGCGATCGCGCGGCGGACGCGGCGCTTGCGCCGGTCTTGCGTCGGCAGCGCCCTCGGCCGGCGCCGCAGAAGCGGTCGCCGCCTCGGCCGGGGCGTCGCGGCGCGGACGGAAGTCCGGCTTGCGATCACGGCGTCCCCGTCCCGGACGCTCGCCCTTGCCCTGCTCGCCCGCCTCTCCGGCTTCGCCGGTGCTGGCGGCCTGGCCGGCCTGTCGATCCGGATTGCGATAGCGGTTGCGATCGTGCCGCGGCCGGTGATCGTCGGAACGGCCACCCGGCCGCCAAACCTCGACCAATTCCGGGACGACGACCGCTGCATCGGCAGCCAGAGCGGGGTCGGAGCCCGCCGCCACCGCAGGATCGGTCTCGGTCGCAGCCGACATTTCGCCGCTCGCAATCGGTTCGCTGGCGACGACTTCCTCGGCGGGAGCCTCGCTGGCAACGGCTTCGCTAACAACGGCTTCGCTCGACGCAGCGTCGACCGCCGGCGCGGCTTCGCCGGCGGGCTGTTCGACAGCGGCCTCGGCCGGAGTTTCGACGGCCGGGCTTGCCGCCTCGACCGGCGCAGCGGCGGGTTGTTCGATGGCAGGCGTTTCGGCGGGCGCTTCGGTCAGCGCGGCGTCGAGCGGCGGCGCCTCGGTGACGGCCTCCTGTACGGCGGCGCCGATATCTGCAGCCTCGGCGTGCAGCGGATCGGCGATCGCCGCATCGGCCGCGGTGATGTGGGTTTCGGTTGTTTCCGGGGCAGTCGACTCTGCGGCCGCCGGGCTCTCGGTCGCGACCGCCTCGACGACGGTCGCCTCAACCGGCGTGATCTCGGCGACAGGCTTCGGCGGTGCCGGCGGCAACGGCGGCTTCTTTTCCATCCGGTAGCCGAGCGCGCGCAGGATCGAGGCGAAGTCTTCGCCGGCCGATCCGGTCAGCGAGGTCATCGCCTGCGTCACGATGAAGCCGCGGCCATCGAAGGCGCCGGCGGGTTTTTCGCCGGGCGAGGTCTCGCGCCACGACAGCGCCGGGCGGATCAGATCGGCGAGCCGCTCCAGAATGTCGACGCGCACCGCGCGCTCGCCGCATTGCCGGTAGCCCAGCGTGCGATAGGCATCGCGGTCGAGCTGCTTGTCGACCGGAAACGAGGTGCGACCGCTTCCGGCCAGATGCTGCGCGCCGGACAACGCCGACAGATCGACGTGGTCGCGCTTCTGCGCCCACAGCAGCGACGCCAGCGAACGCGCGGCGGGCTTCAGCAGCGACGGCAGATAGATGTGATAGGCGCCGAACCGCACGCCGTATTTGCGCAGCACCGCGCGCGAGGCCTGATCAAGGTCCTTCATCTCGGCGGCGATCTTGGCGCGCTCCAGCACGCCGAGCGCTTCGATCAGCTGGAATGCGATGCCGCGGGCGATGCCGGTGACGTCCTCGGCCTTGGCGAGGTCGAACAACGGGCCGAGCAGTTTTTCGATATGGGTCTTCAACCACAGCTCGAGCCGGGTCTGCACCGCCTCGCGGGCGGCGCCCGCCAGCCGATCGTCGGCGACGATGCGCAGCCGCGGATGCAGCGCGTCGTCGGCCGCCACCAGCTTGGCGACCGCGTCGCCGGTCCAGCGCACGGTGCCGTCGGAGGCCAGCACGAACTGATCGTCGGGCGCGGCGGCCAACTTCTCGGCGCGCTGTTCGATCTCGCCGGCCAGCGCCTTCAGCGCCGCGGCTTGCAAGGCCTTGGCCTCGGAGCCCGCCTCGGCGGCATCCGGCGCAAAGGTGAATCCGTCGAGACGGCCAATCACATGGCCCTCTACGATCACTTCGCCGGTCTTTCCAATTTCGGTGTTCAACATCGTGTTTTCCCGCAGGCGGCGCATCAATACACTGGTACGGCGATCAACGAAACGTTCTGTTAGACGTTCGTGGAGCGCATCGGACAATTTATTTTCGAGGTCTCGCGAGATGCCCTGCCAGTGCTCGGGGTCTGCCAGCCAGTCCGGACGATTGGCCACGAAGGTCCAGGTTCGGATCTGCGCGATCCGTCCGGACAACGTGTCGATGTCGCCATCGGTTCGATCCGCCTGGGCGATCTGGGTCGCAAACCATGCATCCGGAATTCTGCCTTTCCGCATCAAGTAGCCGAACAGCGTCGTCACGAGCTCGGCGTGCGCCGCCGGCGCGATCTTCCGATAATCCGGAATCTGGCAGGCGTCCCATAGACGTTCGACGGCCGCAGCGCCATGGGCCATGTCACGAACATCGCCGTCGCGCGCGGCATGATCGAGCACCCGCAGGTCCTCGGCGATCGGCGCGCGGGTCAGCGCATCGTGGCCGGGGGTCAGCGACAGCGAGACCTGCAGCGCGCCGAGCGAGGAAAAATCCAACCTCGAATTGCGCCATTGCAGGGTTTTTACGCTGTCAAAGGTATGATTCTGCAGCGCATTGACCAATTCCGGCTCGAATGGCGCACAGCGGCCGGTGGTGCCGAAGGTGCCGTTGCGGGTCGCCCGGCCGGCGCGGCCGGCGATCTGGGCAAATTCCGAGGGGTTCAGCCGGCGGAATTGATAACCATCATATTTGCGGTCGGAGGCGAAGGCGACGTGGTCGACGTCGAGGTTGAGCCCCATGCCGACCGCATCGGTGGCCACCAGATAGTCGACGTCGCCGGACTGATACATCGCCACCTGGGCGTTGCGGGTGCGCGGGCTCAGCGACCCCAGCACCACCGCGGCGCCGCCGTGCTGGCGGCGGATCAGTTCGGCAATGGCGTAAACTTCATCGGCCGAGAACGCCACGATCGCGGTGCGCCGGGGCTGCCGGGTGATCTTGCGGTCGCCGGCGAATTCCAGCTGCGACAGCCGCGGCCGGGTGACGATGCTGGCGCCCGGCAGCAGCCGCTCGATGATCGGCCGCATCGTCGCGGCGCCGAGCAGCAGGGTTTCGTCGCGGCCGCGGCGGTGCAGAATACGATCGGTGAAGACATGACCGCGCTCCAGATCGGCGGCGATCTGGATCTCGTCGACCGCCAGAAACGACACGTCGAGATCGCGCGGCATCGCCTCGACGGTGGAGACCCAGTAGCGCGGCTTCGGCGGCTTGATCTTCTCCTCGCCGGTGATCAGCGCCACCGCGTCCGGCCCCGCCCGGTCGACGATCTTGTTGTAGACCTCGCGCGCCAACAGCCGCAGCGGCAAGCCGATCACGCCGGAGGAATGCGCCAGCATTCGCTCGATCGCCAGATGGGTCTTGCCGGTATTGGTGGGACCGAGCACCGCGGTGACGCCGGCACCGGGGGCGTGGTCGGTCGCAAATGCTGATCCTGAGGTCGAAAATGCCATGGGGATTGATGATTCCGGAGTGATTGAGGGGGCGGCGCGTCAAAGATGTGTCACAATGCGACGCCCGCCAGGTCGAGTTTTAAGCTTTGGAACGAGTCCGGAACGAATCGCGCCCGAATCGGTGACTCGCGTCGCTGCGGAGGGCTGGCTCTCAATATCTCGGTTTTTCTCCGGTCAACGATACCAGATCGGGTGACGGGTGACGATGCCGCGGCCGCGCTCGCGGCCGAAGTCTTAACCGTGCGGAATTCGCCATTGCGTCGGGAGTCAACATGATTCCGTGCTCCTCAGGGATAGCAACTGCGCCGCAGGATCGCCGCGACGCCACGCCCAATCAAAACTCATACCGGGGGCGCCGCGGATCGACCGATCTGGCCTGCTATTGGGTCTTGGAGGCCGCCCGCGGCGCGGTCGCCGCCGTGACGAATTGCGTGGCCTCGAGCACCGCATTGCCGAGCGGGGTCGGAATCTTCAGGCGAAACGGCACCAGGATCCGTGTGCCGGCGATCGGCACCAGCCAGACCTCCATGTCGCGCTGCGCCACCAGATATTTGATCGCCGCGCGATCGGCGATGTAGCCGGAGATCGGCGAGAAATAGATCGCGCAGACCAGCGCCGGCCCGCGATAGCCCTTTTCGGCCTTGACCGTATCGAGCCGCTTGAACTCCAAGCGCAGGTCGTAGCGCATCCGGCCGTCGAAGATCGCGGTCGTGGTGCGGCAGGAGTCCGCGGCGAGCGGATCGCCGGCGCCGGCGGCCCGCACCAGCGAGCCGGTCATCGGATCGAACACGCCGCGGCGATGCGCCTCGGTGACCGGGATACGGTCGGCGTCGACCGGCGGCTCGGGCAGAATCGAAAATTCCTTGATCGCGCCACCGGCCAGCGTCATCCGGATCGACTCCGATTTCCGCGACGTCGTCGTGCTGGCGCTGTAATTGGTCGGCTGCAGCTGGCTATTGACCACCCGGCCCTGCGACGCGCCGGTGCCGTCACCGCCGGCAAACGCCTTCAAAAGCCCCGACGAGCCGCCGCTGGCCGAGGCGGTATATTGATCGTCGCCGATATCGATCCGCCACACGCCTTTGCCGACCGGAATTCCCGCCAGCGTCGCCTCGTAGCGCGCATCGAGGCTGCCCTGCGCATGCGCCGGGTCGGACGGCGCGATCGCCAGCACGCCGAGCAACAACAGCCCGCAGCGGCCGGCGCCTCGCGCAGCGGAGGCCACCGCGGTTGCGAGCGCGACGGGTAAACTCACGGCCGAACCGGTCACTAAGTGGGATCCTGTGCGACGAGATGATGCGCCATAGGCCAAAACTCCAACGCCGAGCCGGCCGACGTCAAGGCGCCCGCAGCCGCCGAAATCGGCGCGTGCGGAAAAGCTTTATTCGGGACCGAATACGTCGTTTATATGATTGCAACGGCGAGGAAAATTCAAGCCGCCCGGCGCCGTGCGGGAACCCGAAACCGGGTCATTGCCGTCGCCCGATCGGCCTTCTGCGCTTGACGCTGGACGGCTCACCCCCTATACGTCCGCGGTTCCTGAAATGGACGTGTTTTTTCAACCCCCGCCGCGCCTGTGGGCGATCCGGGGATGACAGAGGATTTTCGCCATGTCCCGGCGCTGCGAACTGACCGCTAAGGGTGCGCAAGTTGGCCACAAGGTCAGCCACTCGAATATCAAGACCAAGCGTCGGTTTCTGCCGAACCTGGTCAACGTGACCTTCCTCTCCGACTCGCTCGGCCGCGCGGTGCGGCTGCGGGTCTCGACCAACGCGCTGAAGTCGGTCGACCATCGCGGCGGCCTCGACGGCTTCCTGCTCAAGGCCAAGGAGGCCGAGCTGTCGCCGAAGGCGGTCGACATCAAGCGCCAGATCGAAAAGAAGAAGCTGACCGCCGAGCTCGCCGCTCAGGCCTAAGCCTCCGCGCCGGCACCGCCGGCGGACGCCTTTTCTGCCAAACAACGTGCAACGGCCGGATCGCGAGATCCGGCCGTTTTGCTGTCCTGCAATAACCTTTCCGCGCGGCGCGACCCAGGCGAGGCTGATACCAGCGGGAACGACCTCGTATTACTACGAGGTAGCATCTTTGCCGTATTCACGCCACGAATCGCGTAGTTTGCCGAGGTCGAGGCGCGTCGGCGGTGTTCGGACAAAACGCGCAGGGCGCAGCCATGAAATTGTCCACCCGCATGGCGCTGGCCATGGTTGCGCTGGTGCTCGTCACCACCATTGCGCTCGGCGTGCTGACTTATCACAGCGTGATGTCGCTGATCCTGCCGCGCGCGCTGGACCGCATTCAGACCCACGCACGTCTCACCGCGATGTTGCTCGATGCCTCGCTGCGCAGCGCGCGGACCGACGTCGCCATTGCGCAAACCTCCGGCGCGCTGATCCGGGCGCAGCTGCGCAATCGGCCCGGCGACGACGCCGCGGTTTTCGAGCGCGAATGGAAAGAACGAACCGCGGGCCGCTTCGCGACGGAAATGAACAGCAAGCCGGCCTACGCCCAGATGCGCCTGATCGGCGTCGCCGACGGCGGCATGGAAGTGGTCCGCGTCGACCGCTCCGGTCCCAACGGGGCGATCCGCAACGTGCCGGCCAACGAGTTGTCGCGGCGCGGCGATCGCGATTACTTCATCGAAGGCACCAAGCTGGCGCCGAACCAGGTTCACATCTCGCGGGTCGAACTCAACAAGAAGGTCAGCGGCCTGGAGATTCCGCTGGTCCCGACGCTGCGTGCGGTGGCGCCGATGCATGATTCCGACGGCACGCTGTTCGGCGTCATCGTCATCAACGTCGATCTGCGGCCGGCGATCGCCGAGATCCGCTCCAGCGGCGGCGCCAGGGGTCTGGTCTATATGGTCAACGACACCGGCGACTACCTGGTGAACCCCGACCCCGCCAAGGAATTCGGCTTCGATCTCGGCAAGCGCTATCGGATCGAGGACGATTTCCCGGAATTCGCAACCGCGCTGCACGAATCCGACGCGCGACCTCGGGTGATGGAAGACCGCAACGGCGGAAGCTTCGGCGTCGGCTGGCAATGGGTGCAGCTCGCCGGCGGCCCGCGGGTCGCCGTGATCGAGACCTTTCCCTACGCCACGTTGATGAGCGTGCAGACCGCCGTCAGCAATTCGACGCTGATCGGCGGCGGCGCCGCGATCCTCTGCGCGATCCTGCTGGCGGTGGCGGTGGCGCGCTCGCTCACCAAGCCACTGGTGCAGATCACCAAGGCGGTCGAAGGATTCTCCCGCGGCGAGATGATCGCGATCTCTCCGAACAGCGGCAGCGGCGAGATCGGCGTGCTGGCGGACGCCTTCGTGCGGATGACGGCGGAATCGCAGCGCAAGACCGCCGAGCTCAGCGAACAGATGGCCGAGCGCAGCCGGATCGCCGAGGTGCTCAACAACACGCTCAACAACATGGTGGACCCGGTGCTGATCGCCGGCGCCGACGGCCACGTCATCCTCACCAACCTCGCCGCCCGCAAGCTGTTCGGCAGCCCGACCGACGTCGGCAACGTCAACGCGGTGCGGACGTTCGAGCGGTTCTATTCCGACGGCGTCACGCCGCTGCCGATGGAGCAATCGCCGCTGGTGCGGGCGTTTCGCGGCGAGACCATCGACAACTTCGAGTTCGTGGTGCGGCCGTTGGCGTCCGAGCGCAAATCCTACCTGGTGGCCAACGGCCGTCCGATCCGCAGCGAGACCGGCGTGCTGCAAGGGGCGGTGATGGTCTATCACGACGTCACGCTGACCAAGAAGGCCCAGGACGAACTGCGCGAAAGCGAGCGGATGGCGCGTGCCATCATCGACACCGCGCTCGACGCCTTCGTGCAGATCGATCCCGGCGGATCGATTACGGAATGGAGTCCGCACGCCGAGACGCTGTTCGGCTGGTCGCGGGACGAAGCGCTCGGCACCAATATCGGCTTGCTCATCTTCTCGCCGGACCAGATCGGCGAAAACAAGAACAGCTACCAGAAATTCATCGACTCGGTCGACCTCGGCGGCACCGGCTATCGGATCGAAACCGAAGCGATCCGCCGCGACGGCACCGCGATCCAGATCGAAGTGGCGCTGACCGCGCTGTTGCGCGACAAGGGCTATGTGGTGAACGCCTTCATGCGCGACCTCACCGAGAAAACCATCGCCGAGCAGCAGCTGCGGCAGGCCCAGAAGATGGAGTCGATCGGTCAATTGACCGGCGGCATCGCCCACGACTTCAACAACATGCTGACGGTGATCACCGGCACCATCGACATTCTCAGCTCCGCGGTCGCCGACCGGCCGGAATGCGCGGCGATCACCAAGCTGATCTCCGAGGCCGCCGACCGCGGCGCGGAACTGACGCGGCATCTGCTGGCGTTCGCGCGCAAGCAGCCGCTGCAGCCGTGCGAAACCGACGCCAATGCGCTGCTCACCGAGTTGCAGAACCTGTTGCGGCCGACGCTCGGCGAACAGATCGAAATCCGCGAAGTGCTGCAAGAGGGGCTGTGGCCGATCTTCATCGATCGCGGCCAGCTCGACGCAGCGCTGGTCAATCTGGCGGTCAACGCCCGCGACGCGATGCCGGACGGCGGGACCCTGACGCTGGAGACCACCAATGTGGTGCTCGACGAGGACTACGTCCGGCGCTACGCCGAGGGCGAGCCGGGGCCCTATGTGATGATCACGGTGAGCGATTCCGGCTGCGGCATTCCGGAGACGATTCGCGGCCGGGTGTTCGATCCGTTCTTCACCACCAAGGAGGTCGGCAAGGGCACCGGCCTCGGGCTGAGCATGGTGTACGGCTTCATCAAGCAGTCCGGCGGCCACATCACGCTGTACAGCGAGGTCGGCCACGGCACCACGTTCCGCATCTACCTGCCGCGCGCCAAGTCCGAGCCGCAGCAGGTCGCGACGCCGGCCGTCGACGTCGTCGAGGAGCTCGGCGGCGACGAGACCATCCTGATCGTCGAAGACGACGCCATGGTGCGCAACTACGTGATCGCCCAACTGAAGAGGCTCGGCTACACCACCTTGTCGGCGCCGAACGCCGCGGCGGCGCTGGCGCTCAGCGCCGAGGGCGCGTCGTTCGATCTCTTGTTCACCGACATCGTGATGCCCGGCAAGATGAACGGCGTGCAGCTCGCGGTCGAGATGGCGAAGCGGCATCCGCAGCTCAAGGTGCTGTACACCTCGGGCTATTCGGAAAATGCCGTGATCCACAACAACCGGCTCGACCCGGACATTCTGCTGCTCACCAAGCCGTATCGCCGCACCGAGCTCGCCCGCATGGTCCGGCTGGCGCTGAGCGCAACCGCCGAGCTCGACCGCAAGCAGGCGTAACGTCAGCGGTGGGCGGCGAGGCGACGGCTATTCGTCGAGCAGCGTGAACTGCAGCAGCAGCGTGCGTTGGATCATCGAGAAATTGTCGTCCGACACCATGGTCAGCACCAGATCGCCGGCGGCGTCGCGATGCAGGTCGAGCCCTTCCATATTGTCGATCTCGTGGCCGAGATCGGCGTCGAAAATCGACGGGCCATCGATCACCGCGCCGGGCGCGAGCCCGGTGAGATCGACGCGCCGGACGCGGATGCCGACCCCGTTCAGCAGCGAAAACTTCCGCTCCAGCAGCAGCAATTCGCCGGAGGGCAGCAGCGTCGCGTCGCTGATGTCGAAATCGTCGCGGCGGCGCACCGCGAACGTCCCGGGGGTTTTGCCGCCGATCAAGAAGCCAATGATGTGGCCGTCGGCGTCGAGCCCGCGCTCCGAAATCGCGATCAGCGTGCCGGCGAGCGGCTGGCCCTTCGGGACAAGGACCAAGGACTCCACGCCCTTGTTGCTCGGTAGCTTGCGCAAGCCCGCCGGCGTCGGCAGCAGTTCGCCCTTGGCGCGGAGCCCATCGCGGCCAAAATCGAATTTCAGGATCTGATGCACGCGCTCGAGGCCGACATAGCCGATGCCGTTATCGAGCGCCAGCGACTCGCTGTCGTACCAGCCGCGTGCGGTGATCGGCCGGCCGTCGGCGCCGAGCATCGGCGCGGCCTCGACCTCGGCGAGCCGCGCCATCTGCCGGCCGTCATAGACGATGCGCCCGGTGAACCAGGTCGCCTTGTCGCTGATCGCGACGAAACGCTCGCCGGCCTTGTCGAGCCGCAGCGCCGACAAGCCGCCGAAGCCGCGGAACGGCGAGGTGAGGATCAGCCCGCTGCGAAACTCCAGCGCGCCGAACCGCACATGCGAGCGGTCGCGGGTGTCGAACGACGCCAACGGCCGGGCGTTGACCTCGATCGAGATCGGCGCGTCGGCGGCATAGTCGCCGGCGGGGCGTTGCTTGGGGGAGGTGGTTGTTACTGGCTGCGCCCGAGCCATCGCCGGAATGGCGGCGAGCGACAAACCCGCTGCGACGCCTTCCAGAACATCGCGACGGGTGATGACGGGATGTCGATCCGAGAGCTTTCCCACCTAAGCCGCCATGGGAGTCGGGCGCCGCGGCAACGGCAGAGCGCTCCCTCGCCCCGCTCTTGCGGGGAGAGGGGTGGGGTGAGGGGCTATTGCCGGCCGGCGGGCGTGCATGCCCGCGGCGGGCGCCGTGCCTCGCCCCTTGTATCTGCCCATTGAGCAAAATGTGCGATGGAAGCGGCTTAGCGCGTTGGCCGGTGGCCACCGGCCAACGCGCGCGGCGATGACGCCCG
>NZ_JACHIH010000028.1 GCF_014203125.1 Rhodopseudomonas rhenobacensis | reverse complement strand
ATCGGCGCACTCCTCGGCAACTTCTCACCCACCGAATGCGCAAACTACTTCGTCAATTCCGGATATGCGTCAACGTAGAATCATCGTGCTCTAGCTGATTGATGAAGGCGGTAGCCGCTCAACTTGACAGCGCGACGCAACAAGCTACGATCTGTATATTAATTCTGAAAGATTTCCGTCGCCCGTGCCGTCGCCGGCTTTGGTTTGGCCGACAAGCGGGAGCAGGCCGTGAAAGAGCAAGTTTGCCGCGCGGGGAATTCGACGGCGGCAGCGTTCCGCCAATGTGCAACGAGAGGGCTTGATGACCGACCTTGACGACGGGTTTCTGGTTGAGATTACCATCGACGGCGTACACGAGGCGATGCGCGCCGGGCGGCTGACCGCGCGCCAACTGGTCGAGTTCTATCTCGCTCGCATCGCCGCCTACGACAAGGCCGGGCCGTCGATCAATTCGATCATCTCGATCAATGCGTCGGCGCTCGACGAGGCGGATGCGCTCGACGCCAAGTATCAAGCGTCTGGACTGACCGGGCCGCTGCACGGCATTCCGATGGTCATCAAGGACCAGGGCGACGTGATCGGTCAACCGACGACGATGGGCTCGGTGTTGTTCGCAGGGCACCAGCCGAACCGCGACGCGTTTGCGCTTGCGAAGCTGAAGGCCGCCGGCGCCATCATTCTCGGCAAATCGACGTTGGGCGAACTCGGCGCCGGCGACACCCACGGCTCGTTGTTCGGCTCCACCCGCAACGTGTTCGATTTCGAACGCACCGCCGGCGGATCGTCCGGCGGATCGGGCGCCGCGGTGTCGGCGAATTTCTGCACGGTCGGCATCGGGCAGGAGGGCTTCTCCTCGATCCGGCGGCCGGCCGCCTGGAACGGCATCGCCGGGATGCGCCCGACCGCGGGCCTCGTCAGCCGAGACGGCATTTACGGCGGCTGGCCCTCGATCAACGGCTCGCTCGGCCCGATGGCGCGCAACGTTCGCGACCTCGCCATTCTGTTGGACACGCTGGTCGGCTACGACGCCAACGATCCGATCACCGCGCTCGGCGCGCACCGGATCGCCGACAGCTATTCCGCGGACCTGACCGTCGGCGCGCTGCAGGGCGCGCGCATCGGAATTCTCCGTGAGCCGTGCGGCTACGCGACCGAGCCCGATAGCGACGACTTCAAGGCGATCGACGAGGTGTTTTCGCGCGCCGTCGACGAGTTGAAACAGCAGGGCGCCGACGTCGTCGATCCGATCGTGATCCCCGACCTGGTCGAGCTTCTCAGCAAGCGCGCCCGCTCGGCCACCGAGGACGACGAGTCCTTTGCGCATTACGTGTCGGGCTCCGCTGCGCCGCCGTTCCGGTCACGCCGCGAGGCGATGGTGTCCGAGGTGTTCAAAGGCGTATCGCGCGGCGCGCAAGCGCGCTGGAGCGCCAAGCCCAATCAGGACAGCTATCACGACTACATCAAGGCGCGCGACACCCTGATGCTCAATCTGCATCAGGTGATGGCGAGCCTGCGGCTGGATGCGATCGTCCACAAGGCCGTCGAGCATCAGCCGACGCTGATCGCCGACGGGCTCAACCCGCCGTTCCGCGACCAGACCGGCGCCATTCACATCAATACGTTTCTGGTGTTCGTGCCCTCGGTGGTGGTGCCCTGCGGCTTCACCCGCAACGGGCTTCCCGCCGGGCTGACGTTCCTCGGCCGGCCATATGACGACGCAGCCATGCTGCGTTATGCTTATGCCTACGAACAAGCGACGCGGCATCGTCGGTCCCCCTCGCTGGGGCCGCAACATGTACAATGATCTGCGCGACTACATTCAGGAGATCGACGCGCTCGGCGAACTGCGCCGGATCAACGGCGCGGATCCGGTCCATGAGCTCGGCGGCATTACCGAAGTCGCGGCCGGTTCGGCCGCGTGTCCGGCGCTGTTGTTCGACAGCATCAAGGGCTTCCCGAAAGGCTATCGCGTCTTCACCAACGCCACGACCAATCCCCGCCGCGCCGCATTGGCGCTCGGCATCGACACCGAGCTGCGGCCGGTCGAGGCGCTGAAAGCCTGGAAGGAAAAGCGCGCGACGCTGAAGCCGCTTCCGGTCAAGACGATCAGTTCGGCGGCGTTTTTCGACAACAGTTTCGAGGGCGGCGCCGTCGATCTGAGCACGATTCCGGCGCCGACCTGGCATCGCGGCGACGGCGGCCCGTATATCGGGTCGGGCAGCCTGGTGGTGACGGGCGATCCGGACAGCGATTGGGTCAATGCGTCGATCTACCGGGTGCAGGTGCATTCGCGCAATCATGCGACCGTGCAATTCGACCATCAGGGCCGCCACGGCGCGATCATCGCGCGCAAATATTGGGACCAGGGCAAGCCGTGCCCGATCGCGATCGTCAACGGTCAGGATCCGGCGCTGTTCATTTCCGGATTCGAGTATTTGCCGGAGGGCGGGTCGGAGTATGAATTCGCCGGCGCGATCAAGAATACCCCGCTCGAGGTGATCAAAGCGCCGCGAAGCGGTCTGCCGATTCCGGCGCATGCGGAAATCATTCTTGAGGGCGTGCTGTTGCCGCCGTCCGAAATGACGCTTCCGGAAGGGCCGTTCGGCGAGTTTACGGGGTACTACGCCGCCGACACCCGGCCCGCGGCGGTGATGCGGGTGGATGCCGTCTATCACCGCAACGATCCGATCCTGTTCGGCTCGCCGCCGTTGAAGCCGCCGCGGTTTCATTTCGGACTGCCGATGCGGGCGGCCAGCATCTGGGGCAATCTGGAGACTTGCGGGGTGACCGACGTCGTCGGCGCCTGGCAGCACGTCTCGCAACTGATGACCGTGGTGGCGCTGAAGCAGCGCTATGCCGGACACAGCAAGCGCGCCGGCCTGATCGCGGCGGCGAACAGCTACATGGGACGCCTCGTCGTCATCGTTGACGAGGACGTCGATCCCTCCAGCCTCGCCGACGTGATGTGGGCGGTGACGACGCGCTGCGAGCCGTCTGAATCCGTGGACATCGTCCGCAACGCCTGGAGTTCGTCGCTCGACCCGCGGCTTCGTCCCGGCGATCGCGTTGCCGGGCTGACCTCGCATTCGAAGATGATCATCGACGCCTGCAAGCCGTTCGATTGGATCGACAGCTATCCGACCGCCTCGGCACTGCTGCCGAGCGAAGCCGCCGAGATCGAGCAGAAATGGCGCGACATGCTGTCGGGCAAGGCGACATAGTCCGCCGCCTCGGCGGCGAAGCCGAAGGCGGGGCGGCCGGCGGAGGCGCGGAGCTAGGACTGGTAGGTCTCGACGACCTTGATTTCGGCGAGGGCGTATTCGGAATTCTGCAACAGCTGCGTGGCGAATTCGTTGACGCTCTCGAGCTGCTTGCGGTCCATGCCTTTGAACAGGATGTCGTTGATGCTTCGCACCACCGGCGCGACCTCGGTGACCGCGGCTTCGCCTTTCGACGACAACTTGATGAGCACGCTGCGCTTGTCTTTCGTGTTCCGCTTCTTGGTCAGCAGTCCTTTGCGGATCAGCCGGCCGACCTCTGTGGTGACGTGGGTGGCAGCCAGGCCAATGTAGTTGGAAAGTGGAGCGATCGCGATGCCGTCGTGACCTTGCCGATAGGCGACGCCCATCAGCACGGTGAACTGGCTGCTGGTCAAATCCAGCCGCCGGCCGAACGCCTCTCGGCAGGCCAGCAGACGGCCGAGCGACTGCACCAGGCGGTAGATGACGTCGCGCATCCAGTCGTCGGATCCGCCTTTCAGCAGATCCTTTCGCGACGTGGTCAGCGGCGACACATAGAGGCCCTTCGACGCGGCGGTCTTCTCTGTAGATTTATCGCTCGATTTGCTCATCGGTTGCTCGGCCCGCTTCTTCAACTATCTGGCGTGCATAACATAGGATGCTCGCGACCGGAAAATAACTTTAGGATACGACGCGTATATTCGTGTCGTAGTGAGTAGGCGGAGGGCGTCGGTCGAATCCGGCGGCGGGCGGTGGCGCCCCCACTATCATAGGTTCGCGGGCGGTGCCTAGGGTTTAGTCGGATGCGGACGTTGCGATCAGCCGGCGAGAAGCAACCGGCTTGCGGTCTGTCACGCCGCGCGTGCCATTGCTGGGCCTGAATAGCTTGAAATTGCCGTGAAGGAACGAAGGCGGCAGCCGCGTTGCGCGGGTTTCGTTGCCCAAAACTCAGGCGGTTGTTTCGGACTGCTGTCTGGTCGCCATAAATTGGGCAGTGCCCAGGGCGAGTCTGCAGCTACCAGCCCGGGTTCGCGTCTCGCGGAGAGCAGGGCGCAACGAGTGAGCGTGGCGAGTTCCGCGAAGCCGACCTTATCCCTGATTGCGGGCGGCGCGGCGGCGCTCGACCTCCTCGATGGTCAGCGGGACGCCACCGGAAGCCCACAGTCCGCTCGCGATCTCGTTGATCGTGACCAGGAGGTTCGGCCGGATCGCATCCCCAGAGACCCGCACGAAGGCGTCGGTGATGTCGCGGATCAACTGGGTCTGCTGGTCGCGGGTGAAGGCGCCGGCGAGATGTTGGACTTGAACGAGAGGCATCGGGATTTCTCCAAGTGTTGGTCGGCGCCGTTTCAGCTGCGGCGCAGCGCGAGCCGAAGCATGTCGAGCCGCGCGTTGAAGGCGGTGCCGTCGAGGATCGCGATGGCGAGAAGAACCAGCCCGACGAAGATCTCGTGCGCGTAAGACGATAGGCCAAGCGCGTTGAGCCCGGATTGCAGGACGCTGAGCGTCAGCGTGCCGAGCGCGATGCCGAGCGGCCGGCCGGTGCCGCCCGATAGCGAGACGCCGCCGAGGATCGCCGCGGTGGTCGCAGGCACCAGCACGTTGGACAGGCCGGTCGGCGCAGCCGAGGCCAGGCTGTAGCCGAGCAGCGCGCCGCACATCGCCGCGAGCGCCCCGGAGAACGCGAAGGTTCCGATCAGCAGGGTGTCGACGCGAATGCCCGCGGATAGCGCGGCCCGGCGGTCACCGCCGACCGCCAGCAGATCGCGGCCGAGCTTGGTCATGCCGAAGATCAGCGCCACGACGGCAAAGATGACCAGAATAATGAGACTCGGAATGGAGAAGAACCCGAAAATATGTTGCCCGAGCAGCCCCGCGACTTCGAGGTCGTCATACTGGATCGAGCGGCTTCCGGTCAGCGCGTAGGAGACGCCGAGGAACACCAGCAGGCCGCCGAGCGTCACGCCGATCGACGGGAGTTTCAGTCGCGCGATGATGAAGCCTTGCAGCAGCCCGGTGCAGAGCCCGGTGCCGACCGCTGCGGCGAGACCGAGCCAGGGATTGTCGCCGCCGGTCAGCACGGCGATGCACCCGGCCATGCCGACCATGCCGGCGACCGACAGATCGAACTCCCGGATGATCATCGTCATGCCGACGCCGAGCGCGATCGGCCCCACGGTGGCGAACATCTGCAGCACGCTGAACACGATCGAGGACGAGAGGAACCGGCCATGGCTGCCGTCGATGACGGCGAGAATCAAGATGACGGCCAGCAACACGGCCGACGGACGAAGATAGGGAACCAGTAGGCGGCGGTTGAACATGACGGCTTACTTTCGTGCGATCGTGGTCTGCAGCAGAATGACGGCCAGGATGGTGATGCCGGAGATCAGGTATTGCCATTCCTGACGAAAGCCGTTGAGCAGCAAAATCACCCGAATGACCTCCATGATCACCACGCCGATGATGGTGCGGACGATCGAGCCGCGACCGCCTTCGATCGCCGTGCCGCCGATGATCACCGCGGTGATGGCGTCGTAGTCGAAGGTCGCGCCGTAATCCATGTTGCCCTTGCTGTAGCGCGCGGCGAGCAGCATGCCGGGCACCGCGGCGAACAGGCCGGCCCACAGATAGGCGCTCGCCGTGGTGCGCCAGACGCGGATGCCGGCGGCCTCGGCGGCCCTGCGGCTGCTGCCGACCATCATTAGATTGCGGCCGAACACGGTGAACGTCAGCAGCAATTGTCCGATCACCGCCACGCCGACCATCAGCAGGAACTCGATCGGCAGGCCGAACAGCTTGCCGCGCAGCAGCTCCTGGCCGGATCCTGGCGGAATGAACAGCGAATTGCCGTCGGTGCACCACGGCGCGATGCCGATCAGCAGTCCGAAGAAGGCGATGCTGACGACCAGCGGGTTGGCGCCGAGCCAGCCGATGATCAAGCCCTGCGCCAGGCTGACCAGCGCGCCGAACATCAGTGACAGCAGAATCGCCGGAACGATCCCCCAGGAGAGCAGCGCGGCGGTGAACACCAGCGTCGTCGCCGACACCGTCGCGCCGAGGCTGAACGACATGATGTTCCCGCTCATGGTCAACAGCGTCATGCCGACCGCCACGCAACCGACGAACGATGCCGTGGTCACCAGCGACAGCAGGCTTGCCGCGCTGAGGAAGCCGGGCGAGCTCAACGCAATGATCGCGAGCGCGGCCAGAAACACCACCCTGAGGACGGTGATCATCAGCGTGCCGCGGCTGGCAAGGCGGAGCGCGCTCGGCGCGCGAAATCCGGGACGGTCCACAGTGGAAGGCGTGCTCATGAAGCGGTCACTCCGGAAATCGCCATGGCGGGCGGTGAGGCCTGATCTGGCGGGTGGGTGATATCGGCGAGGATGTCTTTCATGGTGATGGCCGCGCCTTCGTAGCGGCGCACGAATTTCCCGCGATACAGCGTGATGACGATATCGGCGACGCCGACGATCTCTTCGAGGTCGGTCGAGGTCATCACCAGACCGAAGCCTTGGTCGCAGAACGACCGCATCATCTGATAGATGTCCGCGCGCGCGCCGACGTCGACGCCGCGGGTCGGCTCGTTCATCAACAAGATGCCGGGAGCCTGGCCCATGGCGCGGCCGAACAGCACTTTCTGCTGATTGCCGCCGCTCAATTGCCCGATCTCGGAATCCAGCCGGGTCTTGTCGACGCCGACCTGGGCCAGCAGCGATTTGGCTGCGTTGCGAAGTCGCGACCGGGAGATCAGTCCGAACCAACCGAGCAGCGGCAGCCGCGTGGCGACGACGTTGTCGAGCACGCGCATGCGCGCGAAGATGCCTTCGGCGGCGCGATCCTCGGAGATGAAATGAATGTTGTGGGCGCGCGACACCGCGGCCGAGTTGAGCCGCATCGGCGTGCCGCCGACGCTCACCTCGCCGGTGGCGATGCTGAGCCCGGCCAGCGCCCGCAATACGTGATGCGCGCCCGAGCCGACCTGGCCGGCGATGCACACCAGCCGTCCGCGGGGCAGCGTCATCGACAAGTCGTGCACCAGCCCGGGCACCGAGAGGTTGGCGACGCTGAGCGCCGCTTCGTGGAAGGTTTCGTTGGGTTGATGCCGATACATATCCTCGAAGGAGCGGCCGAGCATCAGCTCGATCAGGTGCTCGCGATCGCAGTCGCCGACCGGCATGGTGACGATATGGCGGCCGTTGCGCAGCACGGTGACGCTGTCGCAGATCGAAAACACTTCGCCGAGCCGGTGCGTGATGTAGATCACCGATCGCCCCTCGGCCTTGAGAGCCCGGATCGCAGCGAAGATGTTGGCGATTTCGGTGTCGGACAAAGTCGCCGTCGGCTCGTCCAAAATCAGCAGCCGCGCGTCGCCGACCAGCAGCCGCGCAATCTCGATCATCTGGCATTGTCCGATCGAAAGATCGCCGGCCAAAGCGTCCAGCTCGATATGCCCGGCACCGATCCGCGACAGCGCCGCCTGCGCCTTGTCGCGAAATTCGCGGCGGCGGTGAAACACCGGGACGCGGTTGCTGCCGAGCCAGATGTTGTCGAGCACCGAGAGCGACGGCACGATGCTGAGCTCCTGCGCGACCTGGGCGAAGCCGGCGTCCTGCGCATCGCGCGGCGAGAGAAATTCCGCGGGACGACCATCGACATGGATGGTGCCGGTGTCGGGGCGTTGGATCCCCATCAGAATCTTGACCAGCGTACTCTTGCCGGCGCCGTTTTCGCCGCAGATGGCGCGGATCTCGCCTTGTTTGAGCGACAGGCTGACATCCTGCAGTGCCGCGACTTGGCCCTGAGCGAAACTTTTCGAGATGCGATTTACGGACAGCATGTCGGTCACGGGCGGGCCTTACGGATGTTGGCGAGATTGATATCCATTGCGTCGCGATCTAACGGCCGGCCGGCGCATCCATCGGATGCGAAGGCCGGCCGCGACAGATCGATTAGAACGTGCAGGGAGCTTCCCACTTGGCGAGGTTGTCCTTGGTGATCGCCTCGAGCGGGAAGTACTCGTACTTCGAAACCGGCTTGCCGTTGAAGTAGGAGGCTGCGACTTCGACGGTCTTGGCGGCTTCCCAGGTCGGGATCTGCGTCGCGGTTGCGAACATCTTGCCGGCCTTGATCGCCTCGATGCCCTCCTTGAAGCAATCGCCGCCGATCACGGCCATCTTGCCCGGCCCGATGCCGACCTTGATGCCGGCCGCTTCCGCCGCCTGAATCGAGGCCGTCGCCATGTTGTCGGCCATGCCGTAGATCACATCGATGCCGCCTTGACCGGCGAAACGCCCGTAGAGCTGGCCGGAGATCTTCTCGGTCAGCACCGGATCCCACTTCGCATCCTCGATGGCGACGATCTTGACGTTCTTGTTACTGGCGAGGACTTCCTTGATGCCGGCGACGCGGCGGGGCGCGAGGCCTTCGGCCAACAACCCGGTGACCAGCGCGACATTGCCGCCGTCACGGCCGGACGCCTTCAGGGCATCGAGGATCGATTGGCCGCTGATCCGTCCGAGCGCGACGTTGTCTTCGCCGACGAAGGAGACGAACAGCTCCTCGGTGCCGGGCTTCGGCGGCGCGACGAACATCACCACCGGGATCTTGGCCTGCTTGGCGCGCTGCAGCGCCGGGATGACGGCATTCTCCGACATCGCGATCATCACGATCATGTCGAACTTGCGGGCGATCGCCTCGTCGATCTGGGTCGACTGCAGCGCGGGATCGTAGGGCGTGGTGAAGGTGGTGATCTCCATGCCGAAGTCTTTGGCGCGCGCGATCACCAGCCGGTTCAACAACGCCATGTAATAGTCCTGCAAGGTCGCGACCATCAGCGCGACCTTCTTGCCCTTGGTCTGCGGCGTCGCCTCGTCCGCACGCGCGGCCGGCATCGCCATGGTGAGTCCGATCACGACCGCGAGCACGGCGCTGGATCGTCGCATAATTCGACCGACGTGTTTTGACATCAAAGTTCCCCTGAAATGGACTGAGAGTTACCGCTTATCGACCACGACCGAAGTGCTCATCGGCAGGCTGGCTTGCACCCGCGGTCGCCAAATGCGACCGGGCAGAGAACGAATGCGCGCGCCGATCCGCCGATCCAGCTACCTACATCATGTAGGTAACGTGACGCCGCCGGAAAATGCAAGGTGCATTTGTGAGCGTGCGACGCACCAAATTTAACCAGCCGACGAGGCCGCTCGGCTTTGCCGAAGCGCAGTGGTGCGGCGATCGCTGATGTCGGCGTGGCGACGGCGCGCGAAGCATCCGGAGAAACGTCTTGATATAGCTTAATGATGTAATTAAATTTCGAGGGTGTAACGGTGAGGGGTCGGGCGATGCTGCAGGTTATCCGATGACGGCTCGGCGAGGCGGGCATCGTCTGGTGCGCGGCGTGCGCTTGCACTTTCTGGAGTTTCCCGAGAGCAACGAGCGGCCGCCGATCCTGCTGCTGCCCGGAATCACCAGCCCGGCCGAGACCTGGGCGTTCGTCGCCGAGCGGCTTGCCGCGACCCATCGCGTGGTGGTTCCGGATATTCGCGGTCGCGGGCTGTCCGACAACCGGCCGGGTCTCGGCTATACGCTGGATGATTATGCGACAGATGCCTTAGGATTGATCGAGGCGCTCGGCCTGCAGAAACCGATCGTGATCGGCCATTCGATGGGCGCGCGAATTGCCGTTCGCTTGGCGGCGACGGCGCCGGATGTTGCCTCTAAGGTGGTGTTGGTCGATCCGCCGCTGTCCGGACCGGGGCGGACGCCGTATCCGACGCCGCTCGGCTCGTATCTGACGGCGATCGACGCCGCGTCGCGCGGGGCGTCAATCGCGGAATTCCGCCAGTTCACGCCGACCTGGAGCGACGCGCAGATCGCGCTGCGGCTGGAGTGGTTGCCGACCTGCAGCGTCGAGGCGGTGACCGAAACACATCGGAATTTTCAGGAGGAAGAGATCTTTCCGGACTTCGCGCGGATCACTTGTCCGTGCCTGCTGATATATGCGGGCAACGCCAAGGTGGTCTCGCCCGAACAGGCCGCCGAGATCGTGCGGCTGTTGCCCGATGGTCGGGCCGTGATGGTCCGGGCAGGGCACATGATTCCCTGGGACAATCTGGACGATTTCATCGCCGCAACACTGGGCTTCTTGCTGCCGGCATGATGGGTGCCGGTGGCGCGCGAAGCAACCGAGGGCAACAAACGTCAATGGCGCGGCAGCTGAAGCTGCCGCGCCGTTTTGTTTGCGCTGATCAGCAGGATCAGAACTTGACGCTGACGCCGGTGTAGACCGTCTGCTCGGTGCAGGAGTTGGTCGACTGTCCGGTCGCCGCGACGGTGCAGACCCCGGGCGCAGCATTGTGATCGAGGCCGAATTTGTTCTGCCAGTAGCGATAGGCGACCCAGACGTCGACCATGTGGGTGTATTTCGGTCCCATGGCGAATTTCGCGGCGTCGAAAGTGACGCGGATCGGTTCGCTGTTGAACTCGGTCTTGGTGGCGGTGCTGAAGCGTCCGGTGCCGGTGCCCGGCAGCGGTGCGTTCTGGTCTCCCTTGGGGCCGTACCAGGCGGCACGCCCGCTGATCGAGAAGTACTGCATGTTTTCGGGCAGGAAACCCAGGTCCATGTAGTAGTTGGTCTCGATCGCCCAGGTGCCCTTGTAGTCGACGTTGCCGTCGTTGGTGCAGGTCACCCCCGCGGTGCCGGGACCGAGCACGCCGCATTGGTTGAAGGCGTTGTGGTTGATTTCCTTGTAATACAGCGGCGCGACGTTGAAGTAGCCCTTGTAGGGAAGATCGAACGCGAACTGCAGGCCGGCGACGAAATCCCGCTTGCCCGGGGCTACGAAGGTGTTCTCGGTCTCGACGTCGGCGCCGACCTCGAACGAGATGTTGTGCAGCGGTCCGACCGAGAACGCGTTGGTGTTGAACAGCTGATTCCAGCCGAAGGTCGAGCGGACCAGGCCGTAGACCTCGGTCGCGCCGGCGCAGTCGGCGGCAGCGCCGTTGAGCAGGACGCCGGCGTTGACGCACGGGCCGGCCGGATCGTTGTGGTCGGACTTGAACATCGAGACGTTGAAGAAGTTGGTGCCGTAGGCCCAGGCGTCGAAGTGGGTGAAGGAATACACCTGCTTGGCGGTCTTGCCGTTGACGCTGCCGTCCGGACGGACGCTGAAGGCGCCGGGATCGGTGCCGCTCGGCATCCAGGAGTAGGTCAGCCGGTTGTCGATGACCAAGAAGAACGGCAGGTCCGGGACGGCCTTGACGGCCTTTGCCGGAAAGTCGGCGGCGTGGACGCTGCCGGTTGAAGACATCGTAGCAACCGCCAGCAGATTGATCGCCGCCGCAGTAATCGCTCGGTAGCCAGTGGACATTGCAAATCCCCCCAAAGGACAAATACGTACAACATGAATATAAGAGACGTACATTAATCATTGGGGAAGTCCAAATTAGCGGCAGTCGGCCGCACAATAATCTTGCGGCCTGCGCCGCGCCGCGGCGCCGGCGTCGCTCGGCACGGGCAAATCGCTGCATCGCAAAGCGTGTATTTCCGCATAACCACGGCGTCGTTGTCCGGCGCGGGCGCGGTGCAGCAACCTTCGGTTCGGGTCTGCTCAATTATTTAGCGGCGGCGACGGCGGAGCGCCGCGCCGAACGGATTGCTACAGCTTGTAACAAAAATGCAACAATCGGGTCGGCGGCTTTTGGTTAAGCTGGCGCCCCTGGAAGCACGCTTGCGCTTGACGCCGGAAATGTCTTCAAAGAATATACGACTCGTACATGTTAGCTCGGCAAGATCGCCCGATGCCCCGACCATAGGACGCTTCCATTATGTCGACCGTCTCTGCCTCGTTTCCCGTGCTCGAGGGCTTCGATCCCTTCAGCGAAGAGTTTCTCAGCGACCCGGCGCGGATCATCAAGCGCGCGCAGGCGACCGCGCCGGTGTTCTACTACGAGCCGCTGCGGATGTGGGTGGTCACCCGCTACGACGACATCTGCAAGGTGGCGCGCGACTGGGAAAGCTACTCGTCGAAAGCCGTCGGTTTCGTGCCGCCGCCGGATGATCTGAAGCATTTGATTCCCGACAGCTTCGTCGGCGACCACTACATCTCGCTCGATCCTCCCGAGCACACCGCGGATCGTACCGCGGTGGCGCGCAGCTTCCTGCCGCGCGAATTGCAGAAGCAGGAGGGCAACATCCGGCGGATCGCCAACGAACTGATCGACGGCTTCATCGCCAGGGGCTCCTGCGATTTCATGCAGGAGTTTTGCTATCCGTTGTCGCTCGGCGTCATCATGGGGTTGCTCGGCGTGCCGACCGACAATGCGGCGAACTACCGTATCTGGACCGAGGACCTGTTCGCGGTGTTGACGCCGAAGTCGAAGGACGCGGTGACCAAGCCGATGAGCGAGGAAGAGCGCCGCGAGCGCTGGACCCGGCTCGCCGCCTGCCAGGAGTTCTTCGGAGAGCTGGTCGCGGATCGCGGCAAATGCCCGATGGGCGATCTGGTGAGCACGTTGTTGGGAGCCAAGGACCCGGCCGGCAATCCGGCGATTCCGCCGCGTCGGATCATTCGCCAGATCCATGAATTGGTAGCGGCCGGAAACGACACCACCGCGAACCTGATGGCGCAGATGCTGATGTTTCTCGGCGACAATCCGGACCAGGACGAAGAGGTGCGCGGCAATCACGCGCTGTTGCCGGACGTCGTCGAAGAGACCTTGCGCCGCCGCGGCACTTCGCCCGGGCTGTTCCGGCTCTCCACCAAAGAGACCGAACTGAGCGGCGTGACGATTCCGGAAGGGTCGCTGATCTACCTGTTGTTCATCGCCGGCGGTCTCGACGAGAGCCGCTTCCCCGACTCCGAGAGATTCGACATCCACCGGCCCAACAAGGAGAAGCATCTGGCATTCGGCCATGGCCGGCATTCCTGCCTCGGCAATCCGCTCGCCCGGCTCGAAGCCAAGGTGGCGTTTGAAGAGTTGTTCAGGCGGCTGCCCGATCTGCACGTGGTGGCCGGACAGTCGCTGGATTACTTGCCCGCGATCACCGTCACCGCGCTGAATCACCTGGAAGTGCAGTGGACGCCGCCGGCGGCGCAGTGAGCAGGATCGGGGGCGCGATGTCGAACGATGGGAGCAGTCGGCTCACGGTGCGCCGGGTCCACCGCGAGACGCCGGAGATCGCGGTGCTCGACCTCGCGGCGGAGGACCAATCGACCTTGCCGGCGTGGGACCCGGGGGCGCATATCGACCTGTTGCTGCCGTCCGGCAAAGTCAGGCAGTACTCGCTGTGCGGCGATCCCGTCGATACAACCACCTATCGCGTCGCCGTGCTGCGCGACGCGAAAGGCCGCGGCGGGTCGGCGGAGATCCACAGCGTGTTCGCCGCCGGCTTCTCCGTGGCGAGCCGCGGCCCTCGCAACCACTTCAAACTGGTCGACGCGCCGCAATACATGTTCGTCGCGGGCGGCATCGGCGTCACGCCGATGCTGCCGATGATCCGCGCCGCGGAGCGGGCCGGTCGTCCCTGGCAGTTGGTTTATGGCGGGCGCTCGCTCGGCGCGATGGGGTTTCTCGGGGAAATCAGCGATCGCAAAGGCGGCGAGGTGATCTTGCTTCCGGAAGACGACTGCGGGTTGCCCGACCTGGAGTCGCTGTTCGCGACCTTGCCGGCCGAGACGGCCGTCTATGGCTGCGGCCCAGGCGGCATGCTTGCGGCGCTCGAGGCTGCGGCCGCGCGGCACGGCCGCTCGGCGTCGCTGCACATCGAGCGGTTCGCCGCGGCCGAAGCCCCTGCGGCGCCTGTCAAAGTTTGCGAGGACCGGGCCTTCGACGTCGAGCTGCGTGGCTCGGGCGTGGTGCTGCACGTGCCGGCGGACGCCAGTTTGGGGAACGTGCTGCAGGACGCCGGCATCCCGGTGACGTTTTCGTGCCAGGAAGGCTATTGCGGCAGCTGCGAGACCCGCGTCCTCGAAGGCGTGCCGGAGCATCGCGATACGATCTTGAACGACGAGGAAAAGGCTGGCGGCAAGATCATGATGGTCTGCGTCGGCCGATCCTGTTCGCCGCGGCTGGTGCTCGATCTCTGATCGCGGCCCACGGCAAGCCATCAAGCCCGGCTGAGATCGCCGCCAAAACCAAGATGCCGCCGATTGCGCAAGCAATCGGCGGCATCTTTTGTATCACGTCATCGCCGCGCCTCAGCCCGGCAAACCCCTCGACGACCCTGCCGATGCAGATCGGTCAGCTCAACGTCCGGCCACCCGCATCGCCTCTGGAATGACGACGCCAGTTTCGACGATCGGCTGACCGTCGAGATACAGCGAGCAACCCTTCAGCGGAATGTCGAGATGGCATTCGGTATGGTTGGTGCCGCCGACCTCGGTGTTCGGTCCGGTGGAGAACAGCACGTTGCCGTAATAGGCGCGACCGTCCTGGCCGACGGTGTGGGCGCCGTCGGGCGTCGTTCCCATGTAGGTCCAGCTGGCCTTTTCGTCGAGGCCCCAGCCGATGTGCGACACCGCATAGGCCTTCGGGTCGTTGAAGCTCTGCATGAAGTCGCGCATCAGCACGCCTTCGGTGCCGCCGCCGGAAATCTCGGTGATGTAGCCGGCCTTGATGGTCAGGGTGATCGGTGAGGAGACGTAGCGCATGAACGGCAGCAGCATGTCGCCGCTGTCGATCACCACCGTGCCGTCGACGCCGTCTTCTTCGGCCCCGGTCCACAGAAAACTGCCCGGCCATGCGTCCCAACGACCCGGCTCATCGGTGTAGCCATATTGGCCGACGACGCGATACTGACCGAGCCGGTAGGTGACGTCGGTGCCGCCTGGCGAGGTTACGCGCAACTCGCGCCCGGTCCTCAGCACGCCGACGGCGGCCTCGACCCTGCGACGGGACTCCGGCGACGACAGCATCCGCGACAGCACGTCGATCGGCTCGAGCACCAGCAACATCCGCGGCCCGGCGTCGGTGATCTCGGTCTGCTCCTGCGACCACAAGAGGCCGATCATGTCGATCACCATGTCCATGGTCTTCAGCGTGTCGATCGCGGCCTGGCGGCCGCGCAGCGAATTCCCCGGCCCGAAAAAGCTGCCCTTGCGCTTGCGGATATTGACGTGCACCGGGTCGGCGCCGAGTTCCTCGGCGGCGGCCAGAAACGCTTCGGCGTAGTCGATCCGGATGCGGTCTTCGGACAGAACGCCGATCCGCTCGCCCGGCTTCACCTTGCAGAGTTCGAGCTCTTGGCGAAAGAGCGCAACCATATCCCGATCTATAGCCATCTTCATTTTGCTCCGGTAGTTTCGGCCTGCGCGAGGCCAAGCGCCGATCGGCGCTCATTCTGCGTTACATCAGCGGATGCCGGACCCAAGTCAGGCAGCTGTAACAGATGTCGTGGTGATTGCCGCATCGCAGGCGTGTGAGGAGGCAGTCGTCGTCCGGCATCTGGACATATGTACATATTGTAGGTATATGCTCTCGGGTGTCAAGCTGGAACGCCAGCTGCAGAGCCCGCCGCGTCGATGAAGACCCACCTGACAATTCACTGGCGAGACTCACATCGCCTTCGATGGTCGGTCAAAACCGATAGCGCAGTTGCAGCCGCGGCGATCGGTTCACCCTTCACACCAACTGCTGGATTTGACCAATGAGCACGATACAGAAGGTTGCCATCGTGACCGGCGCCGCGCGCGGCATCGGGCAGGCGATCGCGCGGCGGTTCTGCCGCGACGGCTACGCCGTGGTTCTGGCCGACATCAATTCGACCGAGCTTGAAACCGCGGTCGCGGCGCTTCGGCAGGAGATTGCCGATGCGACGTGCCTGCCGGTCGAACTGGATGTGACGTCGCGGCCGTCGGTGGATCGTCTGGTGGCGGCGACGATCGCCGCATTCGGCCGCATCGATGTGCTGGTGAGCAACGCGGGGATCTGGAAAGATCTTTCGCGCGGGCCGTTCTGGCAGATCGCGCCGGCGGAGTGGCAGCGGACATTCAGCGTCAACACCGAGGGCGCCTTCAACTGCGCCGCCGCTGTCGCGCCGCAGATGATCGCGCAGGATTGCGGCCGCATCATCTTCATCGGGTCGTCGTCGATCGGCGAAGCGCTCGCCCATATCACGCAATACACCGCCTCGAAGGCCGCGCTGATCGGATTGATGCGATGCGTCGCCAAGGAGCTCGGCAAGAACAACATCACGGCGAACATGGTGCATCCCGGGCAGACCGACACCGGCGGTTTCACCCGCGAGCAGCTCGAGCAGAGAGCGAAGAGCAAGTTCATTCAAAGCGTCGTGACGGCGGACGATCTGACCGGCATTGTCGCGTTCCTCGCCAGCCCCGAGAGCCGGTTCATCACCGCGCAACAGATCAACGTCGACGGCGGCGGCGTCTTTAACTGAGCGACGGCCGCGGTGAACAGGGTGGGCGGCCGCACCGACGCCGTGCGGGCGCCGACAATTGATGCAGCTGCCGCCGCGATCATGGGCAGCGGACGCACGGGTGTTGCGCTAGACATCGGGCAGGGCGGCCGGTTGCCGCTCGGCGAGGCGAGCAGAGAGAAGCGAGATTATCTTGCCAGGTTCCGATTCCTCCAGGCCGCGGCTCGTCGTCGGGATCACCGGCGCTTCCGGCGCGATTTACGGCGTGAGACTGCTGCAGATCCTGCAGGGGTTGGACATCGAGAGCCACCTGGTGATGAGCAAATCTGCGGCGATCACCTTGCATCAGGAGTTGGATCTCGCGGTCTCCGACGTCGCGGCCTTGGCCGACGTCGTGCATCGCGCCGACAATATCGGGGCGTCGATCGCCAGCGGATCGTTCAGGACGCTCGGCATGGTGATCGTGCCGTGTTCGATGCGCAGCCTGTCCGAAATCGCCACCGGCGCGACCGCGTCGCTGCTGACACGCGCCGCCGACGTGACCCTGAAAGAGCGCCGGCGGCTGGTGTTGCTGGCGCGCGAAACCCCGTTGCATCTCGGGCATCTGAAATCGATGACCGCCGTCACCGAGATCGGCGCGATCGTGTTTCCGCCGGTGCCGGCGTTCTATGCGAAACCCGACAGCCTCGAGCAGATGGTGGATCAGACGCTGGGACGCGTGCTCGACCTGTTCGGCGTCGACGCGGGCTTGGTGACGCGCTGGAACGGTCTGTCGGCGGGGACCAGACAGCATGCGCTTTGACGCAACGGCGCCGCGCGCGAGGGCGTGATGACAGACGACGCAACGGATATCGCGGAGGCATGCTGGGCTTTTGCGCTTCAGCTCTATCAACGGCCTTCCGCCTCGGCGATCTGTTTGAAGCTGCAAGCCGAGGTCGGCGTCGACGTCATGATGCTGCTGGTGGCGATATTCGCGGTGACGCGACGCGGCCTCCGGCTGTCGCCGGTGGAGATCGCGGAGATGAGCGCGGTCTGCGAGCCGTGGCGCGAACAGATCGTGCAGCCGCTGCGCCGGGTCCGCACGATCTTGAAGGCCGGTGGCCCGTTCGCCTCGGGGGCGGGGATCGAGTCGCTGCGCGGCCAGATCAAGGCCAGTGAGCTCGCCGCCGAACGGCTGGAAAATGATCTGTTGGCGCGCTGGCTCGCTGCGAAACCGCGCGGTTCGCAGCCCGCCGGCTTGGGCGACATTCGCCGCGTGATTGGCGACGTCGTTTCTGCGGCGCAGCGCCGGCAAGGCGAAGCCATCGATGTCGCAAATGCCATCGAGAGTCTGGCGTCGATGGCCTACGAATGAGAGCCGAGGCATAGCCGCGTTACGCAGCCGCACGCCGATGATGGGGCGGTTTCTCGAACAAAATGCCGTCGAACGATTCCTCGATCTGGGCTTCGAGGAAGCGCAGCGCGCTGCCGTCCTCGATCCAGAGACCGACCATCTCGAAGGCCCGCGGGTTGCCAGGCTTCGTGCCTTGGCATCAACCGCAAGCGCGCTTCTACCCCTCGGGCCGTGCGGCGTTGAGGCTCGATTCGAGCGAAAACTGCGGGTTGGGATAAACGGTGCCGAAGCCTGCGGGGGCGACGAGCGTTCCTGAGGCGTCCTCGAGCAGGCCAGCACTGTCGTTGCTCACGAAGTCGAACATCTCGGGCCTTGCGTCGTTGCGCGCCGCGTCCGCGGTCGCCATGTCCTCGACGTAGCGCCGCGACGCGCGCTTTCCCAGCGCGGTGAGGACTTCGTTGGGAATGGTGCTGATGCTGCGGGCGAACGCGTTGAGATCGCGGTGCGGGCCGAAGATCTCCACATCGTCGCCGATCTGCGGGCTCAGCCGACCGACCGAGGTCAAATCCACCAGCGTCATATCCATCGAGATGCGGCCCAGGATCCTGATCGGAACGCCCTGGAAATACACCCGCAGCGGCAGCCCGGAGACGGCGCGGGGCAGGCCGTCGGCGTAGCCCACCGAGATGGTGCCGACCAGGGTGTCTTTCTCCAGCCGAGTCCCGCTGCCGTAGCCGACGAATTCCCCGGCCCGGTGCAGCTTGATCTGAAGCAGCGGCGCGAAGGCCTGGGCGACGGCCTTGAACGGATGCGTTGGTGCGGTGAACGGATTGCCTCCGAACAGCCCGACGCCGGGCCGCACCATGTCGAAATGCGCGCCCGGCCCCAGGAAGCAACCGGCGGAGGAGGCCAACGACGCCTTCGGGATCTTGCACAAGGTGCGTCGGGCCCAGGTGAAGCTGTCGATCTGAGCCGTGTTGCGCGGATTTTGCGGTTCGTCGGCACAGGCGAAGTGGCTGAGGATCAGGTCGAAGCAGGCGAGATCGCGCGCCGACAGATCGGCGATGTCCGCCACCTCGTCCAATCGGAAGCCCAGCCGGTTGATGCCGGTGTCGAGGTGAAGCGCGGCGCCGCCGCTCCAACCCTGTTGCCGGCAATAGCGACACCAATCATCGAGTTGTTGCTGCGAGGTGATGACGGGGCGCAGGTTGTATTTGCGATACGCCGCCTCCGACCCCGGCAGCAGTCCGTTGAGGACATAGACCGCCGCCGAGTTCAGCCGGTTTCGCAGCAGGATGCCCTCGTGCAGGTGCGCCACGAAGTAGGTGCGGCATCCGAGCCCCCACAGCGTCGGCAGGATGCCGCTCAAGCCGCAGCCGTAGGCGTCGGCCTTCACCACGGCCGCCACCTCGACGTCCCGGCAAAGCTCGCGGAACACCTTGTAGTTGTGCTTCACCCCGGAGAGCTGGATCGTCACTGTTAGGCCGTGCTGCGCGAACATTGGTCGCCTCGAATTGGCAAGCCATGACGGGGCCGGGCAAGGGACCGAGCGTCGGCCTTCTATTGAAGTACCATGATCGCATCGATCGCGACCAGCGTGCCGCGCGCGAGGCCGTTGGCGCCGGCGGTGGTGCGCGCCGGATAGGGCCTGGAAAAATACTCTTCCATGATGGTGTTCATCCGGGCGAAGTCGTCGATATTGGCGATGAACACCGTGACCTTCACGACGTCGTCGAGCGATCCGCCGGCGGCGGCGGTCATCGCCTTGAGATTGTCCATGGTCTGCCGCATCTGGCCGTCGAACGACGTCTCTTCGACTTGCCCCGTCGTGGGCGACACCGGGGTCTGTGCCGACAGATAGACCGTTTCGCCGACCCGGATCGCCTGCGAGTAGGTGCCGAGCGGCAGCGGCGCGTTCTCGGTGAAGATCACTTCCTTGGTGGTCGTGGTGCGGTTCAGGCCGGCCAGCAGTTGCGAACTCATTGTACTTCTCCGAACGGGGACAGATGACGGGGGGTGATCAGTGCAGCTCCGCCACGGCGCGGATGTTGGCGGACAGGAACGAGGAAAAGCGATAGCGCTCAGGGCTGAGGTCGGCCGCATGGATGGCGTTGCCGGCGATTTCCGCCGGCGGGTCCTGGCCGAGCGCCGCGGCCGCGCACAGCCGCGCAATGGCCGGCCCTGCCTGGATTCCGTAGCCGCCCACCGCCGCCGACCAGACGAAGCTCGGCTCGGCCGGGTCAGCACCGACGATCGGGGTGCGGTCGGCGACGAAGGTTCGCAGGCCGGCCCATTTTTGCCGGATGCTATGGCAATCGAACGACGTCATGCTGAGGAAGCGCGCCATCGCGATCGCGATATCCAGCGTCTCCGGAATGGCGTCGCACGGCTCGCTCAACGTCTCATCGCACGGCGAAACCAGCAGTCCGGTGGCTTGCGGCTTGATGAAGATGTCTTCGTCGACCGTGCCGACATAGGGCGTCGCCCGGAAGTCCTGCTTCGGATCGACCAGCACCACGGTCCGCCGCAGCGGTCGAACGCCGCACGGCGCCACGCCCGCCTGCGCGGCGACCTGATCGGCCCAGGCGCCGGCCGCATTGACCAGCACGCCGGCGCCGAGTCGGCCGCCGTCGGCGAGCGTGATGTCCCACCCGCCAGGGTGACGCAGCGCGCTGACCAACTCGCTGTTCCGGAAAATCGCGCCGCGGCGATGCTTCAGGCCCTTCACGTAGCTGGAGTGAATGGCATGGACATCGAGGTCGAAGGCGTCAGGCTCGTACAGCGCCGCCACCCAGCGGCCGGGGCGGAGGTAAGGCGCCAGTTCGAGGATGCCGCGCTCGCCGAGCGTTTCCACATTCGGCACCAAGGCGCGAACCGCGTCGATGCGGCGCTGCAGGTTCGATCGGTTGACCGCGTCCGACAGGATGACGGCGCCGCGCGGGCTCCACACCGGATCATTCGAAAACGGCGGCGTGCGGCGCTTGTAGGCTTCCGTCGACCAGGTGGTCAGCCGCCGGATCGTGGCATTGCCGTAGCTCGACATCGAAATCGCCGCGGAGCGCCCCGTGGTGTGATAGGACAAGTGTGACTCTTGTTCGATCAACGCGACGGAGCCATGCCCGGCGAGTTCGTAGGCCGCCGCGACCCCGCAAATGCCGCCGCCGACGATGACGAAATCAAACGTTGCCGAGGCCATCGCAACTCACTCCACAATTGACGCAACAACGCGGGTCGTAATCGCTCAGCTTTTTGGCGTGGCCGGCTGCAGGAAGCCTGGGCGTTCGAACTGCACGCTCCAGATGAAATAGGCCAGCAGTCCGACGATCAGCCCCCAGAACGCCGATCCGAGACCGAGGAACGACACCCCGGAGGCCGTCACCACGAAGGTGATCAGCGCACTCTCGCGCACCTTCTCGTCGGCCATCGCCGCGGTCAGCCCGGCCGCGATGGCGCCGAGCAAAGCCAGCCCCGCGACGGTCGCGATCATGGTCTTCGGCAGGGCCGCGAACAGCGTCGCCAGCGTCGCGCCGAACAGTCCGGCGATGATGTAGAAGACCCCCAAGGCGACGCCGGCCACGTAGCGCTTGCTGGCGTCCGGGTGGGCTTCATGGCCGGAGCAGATCGCGGCGGTGATCGCCGCGAGATTGATGCCGTGCGATCCGAACGGCGCCGCCAGCATGGCGATCGCCGAGGTCACCCAGACCAGCGGATTCGACGGCGTCTTGTAGCCGTAAGTGCGCAGCACCGCGACGCCCGGCACGAACTGTCCGGTGAGGCTGACGATGGCGAGCGGCACGCCGAGGCTTATGATCGACTGCCAGGAAAAGCTCGGCGCGGTGAACACCGGCGTCGCCAGATCGAGCGCCAGCGTGTCGGTGTGGATGTCGCCGGAGGCAAAGGCGAACAGCAGGCCGACGCACAGCACCGCGCTGACGGCGTAGCGCGGCGAAATCCGCTTCACTACGAAGTAGCTCAGCGCCATCACTCCGACCTGCAGCGGACTGGCGCGAAAGGCGCCGAACAGTTCGGAGCCGAACCGCAACAAGATGCCGGCCAGCATGGCGGCGGCGATGCCTCTGGGAATCCGCGACACCACGGTGTCGAACAGGCCGGAGACGCCGATCAGGGTGCAGACGCCGGCGGCGAAGATGTAGGCGCCGATCGCTTCCGGATAGGGGGTCGACGGCAGCGCCAGTACCAACAGCGCGGCGCCGGGCGTCGACCACGCGGTGATCACCGGGGCGCGGTAAGCAAGGCTTAACACGATTGCGGCGATACCCGACCCGATCGAAATCGCGCCGATCCACGACGAGATCATATCGTGCGAGAGGCCAGCGTCGTTGGCGGCCTGGAAAACGATCACCAGGGGGCCCGCGTAGGAGACGATCACGGCGATGAAACCGGCGACCACCGCCGAGATCGAAAGATCTTTCTGCATTGCTCCTCGCTTGAAACGCATGAGGCCCGCCAGGGCGGCCCAGCTCAGGGATAGCCAGACTTGTTGCAACGCGATAGACACAGATCGAGACTATCTCATAGACACAGATAGCTGCGGAGCATGGCGCGGATGGTTCGTCGATGGAGGTATCGGAAGTTGGCCGACCGGCTCGCAGCCGCGATCGCCAACGGCGTCTATCAGCACGGCGAACGGCTGCCGTCGGTGCGCGAACTGATGGCCAGCGAGGGCGTCAGCCAATCCACCGCGGTACGCGCGATGATCGAGATCGAAGCGCTGGGGCTCGCGGTTTCGCGCAGCCGCTCGGGCTTCTACGCCCGGCGTCCGCCGTTGGCGGCGAAGTCCGCCGCCTCGTCCGGCCTGCTCGATATTCCGGCGGCGACGTTGTCGTCGGACGAGGCCTCTGCGGTGACTATCCAGCATCTCATCCAGGACCTGTTTCGCGCCTTCAAGACCCCGGGACTGGTCGCGCTCGGCGCCGCCGACGTCGCCAAGAGCCTGCTGCCGACTGCCGAATTGACGTCGGCGATGAAGCGGGCGGTGCGCATTCATGGCCCGACGGTGTTTCAGACCGCGGGCCCTTACGGCGTCCAGGAGCTGCGACGAGCGATCGCGATCCTGCTGCAGCGCCGCGGGCTGTCGATCTCGACCGACGACGTCATCGTCACCGGCGGCGAGACCGACGCCATGGCGCTGGCGTTGCGCGCGGTGACCCGGCCGGGTCAGGCGGTCGCGGTGGAGTCGCCGACCTTTTTCGGCGTGCTGCAAGTAATCGAGGAAGCCGGCTTGCGCGCCATCGAGATCGCCACCCATCCGATCACGGGAATCGACCTCGTCGATCTCATTCGTGCCGCCGATCAGAACAAATTCCAGGCCGTGGTGCTCAATCCGACATTTGAAAATCCGTTCGGGTGCTGCATGGAGCCCGACGCGCTGCGTGCCGTGGCCGAGGCGATGACGCAGCGCGCGATTCCGATCATCGAGGACGACGTCTACAGCGATCTGAATTTTCGCGGCCGGCCGGTGAAGGCGCTCGCCAGCTTCGATCGCGCCGGCAACACGATCTATTGCGGCTCGTTCTCCAAGGTGCTGTCGCCGGGGTTGCGCGTCGGCTGGTGTGTGCCGGGCAAATATCGGGCGAAGATCATGGATCTTCAGGCCCGCCGGCCCGCGACCGTGTCGACGTTATCGCAGTTCACCCTGGTGGAGTATCTGTCCGGCCGCAGATACGCCAAGCACGTCGCCAAGCTGACGGATATCTTTGCACGGCAGCGCAACGCCGTCAGGCAGCTGATAAAAGATCATTTCCCGGAGGGAACGACCGCGACGATTCCGGACGGCGGATTTCTGTTCTGGATCGAAGTGCCGCCGCCGTTCGATGTGATGCGGTTCTATCGTCGCGCGCTCGCCGCCGGCATTTCGATCGCGCCCGGTCCGATCTTTTCGGCGAGCGGCCGGTTTCCGCATGCCTTTAGGTTATCTGTCGGACGTCGGTTGACGCCCGAAGTCAGACGCGCCATCCGCATGTTGGGCGAACTCGCCAAGACCTGATCGTCGAATAGAGCGGTGCTAACTCGGCGCCAACGGGGCGCGATAGCCGCGCGGTTGCAGCAGATCGTTGTCGGTCAGCAGTTCCGCCAGCCGGTCGATCCCGGCGCGGAGCTGATCCTCGGACAGCGAGGCGTAGCCCAGCAGCAGCCAGTTGCTTTCGAACTGATCGCCGTCATATTCGTGGCCGCCGCCGGATTGCACGGTGTACACCCCGATATTGCGGGCGCGCGCCATCGCTTTCAATGCGCTCTTGGCGGGCGAGGATTTTCGCGACACCGCGGTGGTGATCAACGAGGCCGGCGAGTTCGGTCTCGATCATCTTTTGGTCGAGCGGGGCGCCGAGCCGGTGACGCTGCTCGACGGCGGTTGTCTGTGCTGCCGCGCCAAGGGCAGCCTGGCGCCGACGCTCGAGAAATTGTTGCGGCAAAGTCGTGACGGCGTTTTGCCGCCGTTTCGCCGCATTGTGGTCGAGACCAGCGGGCTGTCCGACCCCGCGGCCCTGCTCGAGCAACTGATCCCGGACGCGTCATTGCGAGGAGCTCTTGCGACGAAGCAATCCAGGGCTCCGTGTGAAGCCCCTGGATTGCTTCGCTTTCGGCCGGCGCTGCGCGCCGGCCTCGGCTCGCAATGACGGAAACTCCCTTGTTCGCGGCTGTACCGGAGAGGCGTTAGGGTGCCGCGACGACTTTATCGAGCCAGTCGTTAAAGCTGTCGAGGATTTCGGTCATCACCTCGGCGTCGGTGCGGCCGGAGCGGGCGAGCACGTGAAACGCGTGATCGGCGTGCGCGATCCAGTGCAGCGTCGCGCGGGCGCCGAGACCGTCGACGACGGGACCGAGCAGGCCTGGCTCCGCCAGCTTGTCGCGGCTGCCCTGCAGGAACAGCATCGGGATTGTGATGTCGGCGAGATGTTCGGCGCGGGTCACCGACGGCTTGTCCGGCGGATGCAGCGGAAAGCCGACAAAGGCGAGGCCCTGCACGCCGTCGGGCGGCAGCATCGCTTGCGCCTGCGAGGTCATCCGTCCGCCGAAGGATTTGCCGCCGGCGATCAGCGGCAGGCCGCGGCAACGCCGCGCGGCCTCAGTGACCGCGGCGCGCACCGCGGAGTGGGCCACGGCCGGCGTATCCGGGCGCTTGCTGCCTTTCTCCATGAACGGAAACTGATAGCGCAGCGTGGCGATGCCGCGCTCGGCAAGCCCGCTCGCGACTTGTTCCATGAAGACGTGCGTCATGCCGGCGCCGGCGCCGTGCGCAAACACGTAGCAGGCGCGTGCTTTCGCGGGCTTCATCAGCAGCGCCGAGAGCGGCGTGGCGCCGGCGATCGTCAGCGCTGTCGCGTGCGCGTCGGTCATTTCTCGGGCAGGCTCGGCTCGGACAACAAATCCTGTTCCCATCCGAACACCGAACGGCCGCCGAGCGTGGGCGAAGCTTTACGTTCGCCGGCGACGAATCCCTCGAACGACGGCCCGCGCGCGCTGTGCTCGAGCTGCCGCGCGTGGGCGTCGAGCCGCCGCAAGGTCTGCATCTCTTCGTCGCGGCCGAGCTTGGCCTTTTGCACGGCGGACTTCAGCACCCGGATGGTCTCGTCATAGACCTTGATCGGGACCGGATAGGGGTGACGGTCCTTGCCGCCATGCGCCAGCGAGAACCGCGCCGGATCGGCGAAGCGATAGGGCGCGCCGTGCACCACCTCGGCGACCATCGCCAGCGACTGCACGGTGCGCGCGCCGACGCCGGGCGTCAGCAGCAACTCCGGAAAATCGACCGGGCCGCGCTCGGCAGCGGCGGCCAGCGTGCCGTGCAGCCGTCGGGTGAACACGTCGCCAGAGCGCACGTCGTGATGCGCCGGCATCACCAGATGCGGCAGCATGCCTTGCGCCGGCGGCTCCGTGGTCAGCGCGGTGTATTCGCGCACGATGGCGTCGGGGCCGAGATCGGTGATGAGTTCGAGCTGCGCGCCGCGCGAGGGGGCCGCGCGCTTGTCGGTGAGGTTGACGATCTCGCCCTGCCGGGGCCCGTCGATCGCGCTGTACGGCGCCTCGACGAAGCTTAAGAGATTCTCCGAATGCCAGTGATAGCGCCGCGCCTGCCGCTTGGCCTCGTTCATGCCCTGCTGCACCACGGTCCATTTGCCGTCGTCGGTGACGAAGAAGCCGTGCAGATACAGATCGAAGCCGTCCTGCACCGCGGCGCTGTCGACCTTGGCGACCAGCCGGCTCGCCCGCGTCAGGGCGCCTCCGTCGAAGCCGACGCGATGGCCGAGCGCCAACAGTTCGTCGGGCGTGCGGCGCGAATGCCGGCCGCGGCCGCCGCAGACATGGACGCCGAGTTCGTTGCCGAGCGGCGCCAGCCCGCGCTTCAGCGCGCCGATCACGCTGGTGGTGATGCCGGAAGAATGCCAGTCCATCCCCATCACCGCGCCGAACGACTGGAACCAGAACGGATGCGCCAGCCGCGCCAGCAACTCGTCGCGGCCGTAATGGTGGACGATGGCCTGACAGACCACCGCGCCGAGCGTCGACATCCGCTCCGCCAGCCATTGCGGCACTCGGCCGCCATGCAGCGGGAGATCGGCGCTGCCGCTGCGCCGGGTCATGCGTTCGGATGCTGCGGGGACATCATGCGCGTCATCTTAGCATCGGATGCCCGGCGTGGCCACGCGCCGTCAGCGCGACCCGCGTGAAGGCGAAGCGGCCGAGCGAGGCGCCGCGCAACGGCTGGGAGCAAGGCGTATTTGTAAGGCGTATTTGTAAGCCGCCCGCGGCGGGGCGCGTCGCTGCGCGCGCTATTTGCCGTCGCCGTCCGCGGCCTCGGCGGCGGGTGCCGCGCGTTGGCAATCCATCGAGAACACCAGTTCGCCGCGCGCGGTGCGGCCGATCGGCTGGCACGGCGGGAAGCGATCGCCGAGCTCGGCGCTCGCCGGCGCGGCGGCGGTCGCGGCCGGCGGCGCGGTCGCGGTCTCGATCAGGCTGCCGAGGTTGCGGTAGAGGAACAACCCGCTGAAGCCGATCACGCCGGCCACGATCATCAGGCGCAGAAACCACTTGGAAAATTCGTGCATCGTCCACTCCCAACCAGCGCGTGAGCCGGCTACGCGGTGTGCGACGCAGTTAGGCGCGGCCCGCCGCGGTCTGCAATACGGCTTCAGCCTAACCCGCGGCGCCCGGCGCTCTGTCAGAGATTTGATTTCCGTTCCCGGCGAAGGCCCGCATGATCGCTGCTGGAAATGCCAGTCGAGTGCAGATGCCGCGCCGCCCTATGATGTTTGCCGCATGGCTGAAATCGGCCGCCGTCGCTGCCGCGCTGGTGGTCGCGTTGTGCTGGGGCAGCGGCCGCGCCGCAGCCGCGCCCGAGCCGCCGCCGCAAGCGTTCGCCGGCATCACCCGCTATTTCGACGACGAAGTCGCCGCCGGCCGGCTGCCTGGCGCGGTGGTGCTGATCCAGCGCCACGGCCAGCCGGTCTATCTGCGCTGCTTCGGGGTGCGCGACACCGCTACCGGCCAAGCCATGACGCCGGACACCATCTTCGCGCTGCATTCGATGACCAAGCCGATCACCAGTGTGGCGGCGATGATGCTGATCGACGAGGGCCGGCTCGCGCTCGCCGATCCGGTGGCGAAATTCATCCCGGCCTTCGCCGCGGTGACGGTCGGCGTCGAGACCGTCGACGCTGCGGGCAAGCCTTCGCTGCAGCGGGTGGCGCCGGATCGGCCGGTGAGCATCGCCGACCTGCTGCGCCACACCTCGGGGATCACCTACGGATATATCGGCGGCGACCTGATCAAGCAGGCCTATGCGGCCGGTCACCTGTTCGACGGCGCGTTCGACAACGCGACCTTCGCCGACCGCATCGCCCGGCTGCCGTTGGCGCGGCAGCCCGGCACGCTGTGGCGCTACGGCCATTCCACCGACGTGCTCGGCCGCGTCATCGAGATCATTTCCGGACAGCCGCTCGGCGATGTCCTGCAGCAGCGGATCTTCGCGCCGCTCGGCATGACCAGCACCAGCTTCGGGATGCGCGATCCCGCCGCCCGCGCCAGGATGGCGGAGCCGCTGCCGGGCGACGGCATCCTGCAGCGCGCCGAAGCGATGCGCCGCGCCCATCCGGAATGGCAGGCGGGCGGCGGCGGCCTCGTCTCCACCGCGCCGGATTACGCCCGCTTCGCGCAGATGCTGCTCGATGGCGGGGTGTGGGACGGCCGCCGCCTGATCAGCGAGGCTTCGTTCAAGGCGATGACCACCGATCAGATCGGGCCGGGCTCGGGCGTGGCGCGCGACTTCTTCTATTTCCCCGGCGACGGCTTCGGCTTCGGCTACGGCCTCGCGGTGCGGGTCGAGCCCGGCACCGCGCATCCGCCGCCGCCGGGCTCGCTCGGCGAATTGAAATGGGACAGCGGCAGCGGCACCTTGTTCGGCGTCGATCCCAAGCTCGACATGGTGTTCGTCTTGATGCAGCAGACCCAGGCCGAACGCGGCAAGACCACCGTGGCGTTCAAGAAGCTGTTGTATGACGCGGTGCAGGCGATGCCGTAGCGCGCGCCGGCGGCGCGTGCGCGGCGAGGAAGACGCCGAGCCGTTCCCGCGCCGCGTCGAGCGCGGTGAACAGGCAGACGTGCTCGCCGGCCTCGATCCGCATCAGCTCGGCGCGCGGCACTTCCGCGGCGACCCGCGCCGCATGGGCGAACGGCACCACGCGGTCGGCGCTGCCGTGGATCACCAGCAGCGGCGCCGTGATCTGCGCCAGCGGATAGCGATCGATCGCGGCGAATTGCGCGATGTCGTTCAGCGTGCCGGGCAGGCGTTGCGCCAGCCGGTCCATGGAGCTCGCGAGCAGCACGCGGAACAGCGGCCCGGCCTGCGGATGGGCCAGCGTGCGGGTCCGCACCGCGGGATCGGCGATCGACCGCGCCGCGGCCTTCTCGGGTTGACGCGCGGCTTGCCACGCCAGCAGCGCCGGCAGCAGCGGCAGCCTGGCCATCAGCAGCATCAGCGGCAGCCGCCGCGCCACCTCGGGCGGCGTCGCCATGTGGCCGCTGCAGCACGACACCAGCACCACGCCCCAGCAGCGCTGCGGATGGCGCAGCGCGAATTGCAGCGCTGACGGCCCGCCGGCCGACACCGCGATCACCGCCGCCTGCGCGAGGTCAAGCGCGTCGAGCGTCGCCGCGATCAGATCGGCCTGCTGCTGCGGGCTGCGGCCGAGCTCGAGCTTGGTGCCGAGATAGCCCGGCCGCGACAGCGCCACCACGCGAAAGCCGGGCCGGGCGAGCGCGGCCTCAGCCAGCAGCAGGCTTTGATCGACGCCGCCCATGCCGCCGTGCAGCGCGACGACGGTGGGGCCTTCGCCGCTGCTGACGCATTCCACGAGGCCCAGCCGGGCTGATAACAGAGTAGGCGAGGGCGCAGCCGCCCTCTCGGATTGAGAAGCCAACATGAGATGTCCAATTCTGAAAAGGAGTGAGACGGCGCCGCTCAGGCCGCCAGCCGCGCGCTCAAATGCCGGATCAGCGCCAGCGCGTCGGGCGGCGGTTCGCGCTCGATGCGGCGATAGTCGCTGCCGTCCGGCTTGCGGGTCAGCCAGCCGCCGTCGACCAGCTCGCGCCGCAACAGCGCGTAGTCGCCGAACCGATGCCGCGCCTCGAGCTGGGCGTTGATCGCCTTTTCGCTGAACGACTGCCGCGGCGTCAGCCGCGACCACAGCAGCCACAGACACGGCACGCGGTGGCTGGCCTTGGACGGCCAGCGCGCGAGCTGTCCTTCGGCATCGAAATAGCGCGCCAGCTTTTCCAGCTTGGCATGATCGATCGCGGCCGGCGCGGGCGGCGGCGGCGCTTGCAGCCGCTCCTCGGCCTCATGCGAGGCGCGGAAATGCTGGTAGTTGCGGAAGCCGGCGGCGCGGGCCAGCATGTTCAGCCATGCGACATGGCCGGGCCTATCGTCAGCCTGCGCGAGTTGCGCATGCAGCGAGCGCGCCAGCACCGAAATATCGCCCACGGCGAAGGGGAATTGGGATCTCGACATCGCTTATCCTCACGATGTGCCTTTCCAGATCGGAAACGTCGGTGGTCGCCGGCTTACGACAAAGGCACGGGATAAGGTGTCCGTCGAAGTATTTTAACTGGCAGGTTTAGCTCCCCTTGCGGGGCGGCGACGCCTCGGTGAACTGCCGACCGGGAGTGCAACTACTCCCGAACGTGAAAAATTGCAAGCCTCTTGCGCCGCGTCGCGCGCGATGCCGTTGCAGGCCACGGTGCGCACGCTCGTTCGATCCTCTGGTGCTACCAAACCGGAACGATCGGGCGTGCTGCTCAGTAGCATAGCGGACTGCCTATAGAGCGCATGCCGGCGGCGGTTATTCCGCGGCTCTCGACGTCTTGCCGGCCGCGGCCTCGAAGCGGCGCGACAGTCTGAAACCGTCGCGGATGTTGAGGCCGAGCAAAGCGAGGTTGACCGCGCCGGCCAGCAGTTCGACGGCTTGCACGACGCTAAACGTCTGGTCGAACAGCCCGGCGCTGGCGCGTTGCTGCAGGAAGATCGCACAAGGGACCAACACCAAAATGCCGTTCGCCGCGATAAACGGCATTCGCTTCCGCTTGCTCACCACGCCGGGATGTTGCGACTTGCCGCCGAGCTTGAAACCGCTGGCGCCGGCCGCCGCGATCGCCGGAATCAGTAGCAGTAGGCCCCACAGAATGCCGAGCTTGACGGCTGCGATGGTGGCCCTGTCACCGCCGGTCTCGGCGATGACCGTCGAGAACCAGAAGGCGAGGATGGTGAGAAACGCGATGATCCCGGCAACGGGATGCAGCAGTTTGATCATTCTGAGCTCCTGTCGTTGGTCTGGTCGAGGAAGCCACGCAGCGTCGCCAGATTGTCGGTGGTGCTGCGCAGCCGGCGCGGATCGAGCGCCGCCGCGATCGCGTCGGCGTAGGGCGCCCACCGTTCGCTGGCGCGCTGGAACAGGCGCTGGCCGCGCGGCGTCATCACCACCAGTTTGGCGCGCTTGTGCGCCGGGTTGGGCGCGAAACCGACCAGCTCGGCCTCGGCCAGTTCGTCGACGATGCGCTGCACGGACTGCCGGGTGAGCCCCATATTGTCGGCGATGCGCGCTACCGGAAGGCCGCCGTGGCCCTGCGCGACGGCGCCCAGCACCTGCCAGCGCGCGCTGGTGAGGCCGAGCGGTTTCACCAGCGCGTCGCCGAGCCGGATCAGCGCGCCATTGGCCCGGAAAATCTCCAGCACCAGGGCATTGGCAGGGTGTTCGAATGGCGGGCGCGGGGCATCTGTCATGACAGCATTCTGTCATAACGACAGGATGCTGTCAAATCTCGAGCGGCGCCGTCTAGCGGCCGCGCCGCGCCGCCGGCTTGTCGGCCTTCGCGGCGGCACCGAGCGCGGTCGCCGCGACGGCGACCACGCGGTCGATCACGCCGTCGACGTCGTCGAGGTCGCAGCGTCCCTCCGAGAGCTTTTGCAGCCGTTCGCTGTCGCGGATGGTCTGGTGCGCCATGGCGAGGGCAAAATGCAGCCCCCAGTAAATCTCCACCTCGTCGACGCTCGCCAGCGAACGGCGCATCGCCGCGGCGAATTTGCGCAAGTGATCGATCTCGCGGTTGCGGATCTTGTGGATCGGCGCGATCGCCTCGACCGAGGCGCGGATCATGAAGCGCGCGGCGTCGGAGCGCTGCTCGTCGGGGCCGAGGCAGCCGCGCAAGGTCGGGCCGACCAGCGCGCGCAGCACCTGATCGATCGGCGCGCGGCCGCCGCCGGCCGCTTCCGCCGCCTTCAACTCGTTGAGCCGCTCGCGGTTGGTGGCGAGCGAGCGGCTGACGAACAATTCGGTGATCAATTCGTCCTTGGAGCCGAAATGATAGTTCACCGCGGCGAGGTTGACGTTGGCCTCGGCGACGATGTCGCGCAGCGTGACGTCGGCGAAGCCGCGTGCGGCATAGAGCCGCTCGGCCGCTGTGAGGATCGCGCTGCGGGTGTCGCTCAACATGGCGTCCAAGGTCGGAGGGCGGGGAGCTTGCAATTCAAACACTTGTATGAAACCATCGTTTGATCAGCGGGACTTGTCAATGCGCGTCGCCGTGCGTGGCTCGCTTCCGCAAAGAAATTCCGTCCGGCGGTTGCCGCAGCGGCCGAGCGCGTGGCGCACAAGGGCCTTGCAGACGCCGCGCGACGGGGAGACAGTGCCGCCCAAACAATTGCCGCAAAAAACCTGAGGAACGCTCCATGGATTTCACCATGTCCGACCGCCAGCGCGAATGGCTCGACCGCGTCAACGCCTTCATGGACGCGCACGTCCGGCCGGCGGTGCCGATCTATCGCGAGCAGGACGAATCCGGCGATCGCTGGAAGGTGATTCCGATCCTCGAAGACCTCAAGAAGAAGGCCAAGGCCGAGGGCCTGTGGAACATGTTCATGCCGCCGTCGTCGCACGAAGACGACGAATTTCGCGGCGCCGGGCTCAGCAATCTGGAATACGCGCTGCTCTCCGAACAGATGGGCCGCATCGGCTTCGCCTCCGAGGTGTTCAACTGCTCGGCGCCGGACACCGGCAACATGGAAGTGCTGATGCGCTACGGCAGCAAGGAGCACAAGCGCCAGTGGCTGCGCCCGTTGATGGACGGCGAAATCCGCTCCGCCTTCCTGATGACCGAGCCCGCGGTGGCGTCCTCCGACGCCACCAACATCGAGACCAGGATCGAACGCGACGGCGACGACTACGTCATCAACGGCCGCAAATGGTGGTCGTCCGGGATCGGCGATCCGCGCTGCCAAGTGCTGATCGTGATGGGCAAGACCGATCCGTCGGCGGCGCGGCATCAGCAGCAATCCCAGATTCTGGTGCCGCGTGACGCCAAGGGCATCACAGTCGAGAAGATGCTGCCGGTGTTCGGCTTCGACGACGCGCCGCACGGCCACGGCCAGGTGCTGTTGGAGAACGTCCGCGTCCCGGCCGGCAACATCCTGCTCGGCGAGGGCCGCGGCTTCGAGATCGCGCAGGGCCGGCTCGGCCCCGGCCGCATCCATCACTGCATGCGCACCATCGGCAAGGCCGAAGAGTCGCTGGAGAAGATGGTGAAGCGGCTGTCGTCGCGCACCGCGTTCGGCAAGAAGATCATCGAATTCTCGGTGTGGGAGCAGCGCATCGCCGAGGCCCGCACCGACATCGAGATGACCCGGCTGCTGTGCCTGAAAGCCGCCGACATGATGGACAAGGTCGGCAACAAGACCGCGCAGCTCGAAATCGCGATGATCAAGGTGGCGGCGCCCAACATGGCGCTGCGGATCATCGACAACGCGATCCAGGCGTTCGGCGGCGCCGGCGTCTCCGACGATGCCGGGCTGGCCAAGGACTACGCCCACATCCGCACGCTGCGGCTCGCCGACGGCCCCGACGAGGTGCACAACCGCGCCATCGCCCGGCTGGAGATGCGCAAATACGCCAACGCCCCGGCCAAGCACTAGTCGAGGGAGCGCGTTGCGGCATCGGCAGCGCGCTCCCTCTCCCCGCTTGCGGGGAGAGGGTTGGGGTGAGGGGGCATTGAGGTTGATTGAGGCGTCGCAGACGAACGAGGCGCCCCCTCACCCGGCCTTTCCGCGCCAGGCGCGGAAACGCCGACCTCTCCCCGCTAGCGGGGAGAGGTAGCAAGAGGTCTCGGAAGGAGCGTCGATTTGGTCGAGTCAAGGCGGGATGAGGAATTCTCCGGCACCAAGGCGGTCGAGGAGCGGCATCGTATCGATGAAGCAAGCCTCGATCGCTGGATGGCGGAGTACGTCGAGGGCTATGCCGGGCCGTTGACCGTGCTGCAGTTCAAGGGCGGCCAGTCCAATCCGACCTATCGGCTGGATACGCCGGGGCGCTGCTATGTGATGCGGCGCAAGCCGTTCGGCAAATTGCTGCCGTCGGCGCATGCGGTGGATCGCGAGTTCAAGGTGATCGCGGCGCTCGGTAAGCAGGGCTTTCCGGTCGCGCGCGCTTACGCGCTCTGCACCGACGACGCGGTGATCGGCGCCGCGTTCTACATCATGTCGATGGAGGAGGGCCGGATCTTCTGGGATCCGGCGCTGCCGCAATTGCCGCGCGAGGAGCGCCGCGCCATCTTCACCGCCAAGATCGAGACGCTGGCCAGGTTGCACAGCTACGATCCGGAAACGATCGGGCTCGGCGACTTCGGCAAGCCCGGCAATTACTTCGCCCGCCAGGTCGATCGCTGGACCAAGCAGTACCGCGCCTCGGAGACCCAGAGCATTCCGGAGATGGACCGGCTGATCGAATGGCTGCCGCGCAGCGTGCCGCAGCAGGCCGGCGTCTGCGTGGTGCATGGCGACTATCGGATCGACAACATGGTGTTTCATGCCAGCAAGCCGCGGGTGCAGGCGGTGCTGGATTGGGAGCTCTCGACGCTCGGCGATCCGATGGCGGATTTCACTTACTTGCTGATGCAATGGACCATGCCGGGCCTCGCCGAGGTGGATTTCGCCGGGCTGAACATCCCGACCATGGAAGAGGCCGCCGAGATCTACTGCAAGGCGTCCGGCCGCCCCGAGGTGCCGGATCTGAACTGGTACTACGCCTACAATCTGTTCCGCCTCGCCGGCATTACCCAAGGCATCGCAGGGCGGATTCGCGACGGCACCGCAGCGAGCGCGAAGGCGATGGAAACCGCCGCGCGCACCGTGCCGCTGGCGAAGGCGGCCTGGGGCTACGCGCAGAAGGCCGGAGCGGAGTAGGTCTGCGCGTGGCGCGGCTCGTCGAACTCATCCTGTTCGACGGCGCCATGCTGGCCATGTCGCCGCGATCCAGCATAGCGCCTCCACGAGTCGTCCCTGCGCAGGCAGGGACCCATCACCCCTGGCGTCCGAGATCAGCGATGTCCTTAGCCATCGCGCAAAGGAGACTCCGCGCCCTATGGGTCCCTGCGTGCGCAGGGACGACGCGTTGAAATGCGGTGGCCACTTCGCGGCCGAGGAGCGCGCGGCACGCTCCCCGAAGTCATCGCCAAGCGTGCGCCTCGAAACATTGAGCGACGAGGGCACTGCGCAGACTCAAATCGGCCGCCCGACATAAGGCATCGACGCGGTCAGGCCGCCGTCGACCGCGATCGCCTGGCCGTTGACGTAGGAGGCTTCGTCGCTCGCCAGGAACAGCCCCATCGCGGCGAGTTCGTGCGGCTGGCCGGCGCGCTTCAACGGATTGATCTGGCCGATCTTGTGCGCGGTGCCGCGCTCCTTGGCGTTGTCGAACACCGGCTTGGTCATGCCGGTCTCGATCAGCCCCGGACACACCGCGTTGATCCGCACCCCGGTGCCGGACAACGAATACGCCGTGGTCTGCACCAGGCTGATCACCCCGGCCTTCGAGGCGGCGTAAGGATGCCCCGACGCGCCGGCCTTCAAGCCTGCGACCGAGGCGGTCAGCACGATCGCGCCGTGCTCCTGCGCGATCATCTGCGGCATGGCGTGCTTGATCGCCAGGAACGGCCCGATCAGGTTGATCCGCAGCACCTCCTGCCAATGCTCGACGGTCTGCTCCTCGAGCGGCACCAGGCCGCCGCTGATCCCGGCATTGGCCCAGATCGCGTCGAGCCGTCCGTGCTTGTGGACCGCCTTGGCGATGAAGGCTTTGACGTCGCGCTCGCAGCCGGCATCGGCGACCACGGCTTCGGCGGTGCCGCCCTCGCGGTGCACCAGTTCGACGGTATCGTGCACGGCGTCCGAGCGATCGACCGCGATCAGCTGCGCGCCTTCCTTGGTGAACAGCAGCGCCGCGGCGCGGCCGATGCCGCTGCCGGCGCCGGTGATGATGACGGATTTGCCTTCCAGGCGGCCCATGCGGATCTCCCTTGTTGTTGGCGCGCGGCGTTTGCCGCATCGCGGAATTGCAATTCGCATTTGTCAGTACCTGCGACTTGAGGCAACAGATACAATGACGTCCAGCGATCGTGGAACAGCAAAAGGGTTATAGCGAATGTCCGATCCCGCCAAGCCTGCTGACGTGACGATGCCCGAGGTCGAGCCGTCCGGCGTCAAGCCGCCCTTTGTCGCGCAGCACGCGATCCCGGCCGGCGTAGTCGCGACGCGGTGGTGGTGGGTGCGGCACGCCCCGGTGCGCGAGGACGGCGGCTGCATCTACGGTCAATCCGACATCGGCTGCGATACCAGCGACCGGGTGGTGTTCGACGCGGTCGGCAAAGTGCTGCCGCGCAACGCGGTGTGGTACGCGAGCACGTTGCGGCGCACCCATCAGACCGCGCATGCGATCTGGGACGCCGGCTTTCCGAGGCCCGGCGAGCTGTCGCACGAGGCCGAGCTGTCCGAGCAGCATCTCGGCGACTGGCAGGGATTGAACCGCGCGGAGTTCTTTGCCAGCCGTCCGATCGCGGTCGGCAGCTACTGGTTCGCCCCGATCGACGATCCGGCGCCGAACGGCGAGAGTTTCATGGACCTGTACAATCGCGTCGCCCACGCCATTCAGCGCATCACCGAAACCCACGCCGGCCGCGACGTGATCGCGGTCGCGCATGGCGGCACCATCAAGGCGGCGATCGGTCTGGCGCTCGGCGGGCAGCCGGAGCGCGGGCTCGCCTTCACGATCGACAATTGCTCGATCACAAGGCTCGATCATCTGTCCAGCGCCGGGCACAGCGGCTGGCGGATTCCGATGGTCAATCAGCAGCCGTGGATCGCCGATCCGTCGCACGCCGCGATGCATCAGCCGGCCGGTGCGGAAGTCGGAACGCCCGACAAGCTGGCGTGACGCGTCGCGCGATATCAACAACCGGCGCAACCGCCGGACCATCTGGGGGAGAGACTTATGAGTTTGTTCGATCTGTCGGGAAAAGTCGCGGTGATCACCGGGTCGTCGCGCGGCATCGGCCGCGCCATCGCCGAGCGGATGGCCGAGCACGGCGCCAATGTGGTGATCTCGTCGCGCAAGCAGCAGGCCTGCGAGGAGGTCGCGCACGCCATCAACGACAAGATCGGCAGCCGCGTGGCGTTGCCGGTCGCCGCCAACATCTCCACCAAGGACGATCTCAAGCATCTGGTCGAGGAAACCAACCGGGTGTTCGGGCCGATCGACACGCTGGTGTGCAACGCCGCGTCGAATCCGTATTACGGGCCGCAGGCGGATATTTCCGATGATCAGTTCCGCAAGATCCTCGACAACAACATCGTCGCCAATCACTGGCTGATCGCCCTGGTGGCGCCGCAGATGATCGAGCGCCGCGACGGCTCGATCACCATCGTGTCGTCGATCGGCGGGCTGAAGGGCTCCACCGTGATCGGCGCCTATTGCATTTCGAAAGCCGCCGACATGCAGCTCGCGCGCAACCTCGCCTGCGAATACGGCCCGCACAATGTGCGCGTCAATTGCATCGCGCCGGGGCTGATCAAGACCGATTTCGCCAAGGCGCTGTGGGACAATCCGGAGACGTTGAAAGCCTCCACCGCGCGCTCGCCGCTGCTGCGGATCGGCGAGCCCGACGAGATCGCCGGCGCCGCGGTGTTCCTGGCCTCGGCGGCCGGCACCTTCATGACCGGGCAGACCCTCGTGATCGACGGCGGCGCGACGATTAGTTAGCGACGTTTTGGTTAGGACTGAATCATCCAACCAAAATGTCGTCGTCATTCCGGATTGCGAGTTCGTCAGAACGAGCAAGTCCGGAATCCATAACCCCTGCGGTGGTTATGGATTCCGGGCTCACTCGCAGCGAAGCTGCTCGTGCCCCGGAATGACGGCCCGTGACTCTTGAACCGCATCAATCCTAACCGAAAATGCTCTAGCGACGTCATCCTGAGGCTCGCCGCTCTTGCGGCGAGCCTCAGGATGACGGGAGACGGGTGCCTGAGGCTCGGCCTTCGAGATGCCCGGCTTCGCTGCGCTTCGCCGGGCTCTCAGGATGACGCTGGTGCTGCAGCGGGCGCGCTTACTCCACCGCGGCGTAGACCAGGCTGCGGACCAGGTTGCGGAAGTGCTCGCGTTGCCCCGGGCCTTGCGACATCAACACCGCGAACAGATCTTCCGCGGGATCGATCCAGAAGAAGGTGCCGGCGATGCCGCTCCAGAAGAACTGGCCGACCGAGCCGGCGTATGGCGCGAGACCCTGCTCGGTGCGCACCGCAAAGCCGAGGCCGAAGCCGTGGCCGGGCGGCAGGATGTAGCTGTCGGCCGGCACGTGGCTGCCCAGGTGGTTCGACGCCATCAGCTGCAGGGTCTTGCGGCCGATGATGCGGGTGCCGTCGAGCGTGCCGCCATTGAGCAGCATCTGGCAGAACCGCGCATAGTCCATCGTGGTCGAGGTCAGCCCGCCGCCGCCGGACTCCATGGCCGGCCGTTCCAGCATGTCGAACAGCTTCACCGGCTCGCCGCTCCACGGATCTTTCGCGAACGGTTCGGCGAGGCGGGCGGCATTCTCCGGCCCGGTGTGGAACGCGGTCTCGTTCATCTGCAGCGGCGCCAGCACGCGCTCGTGCAGCACGGCGCCGAGCGTCTGCCCGGTGACCACTTCGAGCACGCGGCCGAGAATATCGGTGGAGCGGCTGTAGTTGAACGCGGCGCCGGGCTGGCACAGCAGCGGGATGCCGGCGACGAGGCGGGCGTGTTCGGCGTTGCTGAGCTTGCGGCTGCCGAGCTTGGCGTCGAGATACGCGGTCTGGATCGGCCCGCTGCCGATGTGCTCGTAGCCGATGCCGGAAGTGTGGCGCAGCAGGTCCTGAATGGTGATGGCCCGGGTCGGCGCCACCAGCTCGAGCCGGCCGTCGCGCGCGACGCCGACTTTCTGACCGGCGAATTCCGGGATGAAGGTCGCCAGCGCGTCGTCGAGCAAGAGCTTGCCGTCTTCGACGAGCTGCATGATGGCGATCGAGACGATCGGCTTGGTCATCGAGAAGATGCGGAAGATGCTGTCCTGGCTCATCGGCGCGGCGGCGGCCGGGTTCTGCCGTCCGAGCGCCTCGAACCAGCCGATCGCGCCGCGGCGGGCGACCAGCACGGTGACGCCCGGAATGTTGCCCTTGTCGATCTCGCGCTTGAAGGCGTCCGACATGGCGGCGAGGCGCGGCGTCGACAGCCCGAGCGCTTCGGGTTTGCCCTGCGGCAAATGCGGAGTCGGCGAGGCGGCAGGCGTTGCGGTGTGCGCGGTCGCGTGGCTGGTCATGGCGTCTCCCGATTCAAATCGCTGATGCGTGGCTCGATGAGCTTCTTCGCTTCGCTAACTTGAACCGAAATGGCGCGCTTGAACAGGGCGTGGCGCGCGAACGCTTGGATCGTTCGACCGGCACCGATGTTCCGAGAAAACCCTTCTTGATTTCCGCCGCAACGCGGCAGCGCGTTTCATGCCGCCGCGACGCGCCGGCGCCGCGAGCGGCGCCGACGCAATCTCCGTCGTTGTTACGCCGCTCGCACCTCGCGCAGGAACGCGTCGACCTGGGTGCGCAGCATGTCGCCGTTGCGTGACAGTTCCGCCGACGAATCGACGACGCGGGTGGCGGCGACGCCGGTCTGCTCGGCGGCGCGGCGGACGCCCTCGATGTTGTCCGACACTTCGCTGGAGCCTCGCGCGGCCTCGCTGACGTTCTGCGCGATCTCGCGGGTCGCGGCGCTCTGTTGTTCGACCGCGGCGGCGATCGCCGAGGCGATCTCGCTGACCTGGCCGATCGTCGAGGTAATGCCGCCGATCGCATCGACCGACAGTTGCGTGGCGCTCTGGATCGCCAGCACCTGGGTGGAAATCTCGTCGGTGGCCTTCGAGGTCTGGGTCGCCAGCGCCTTGACCTCGGAGGCGACCACCGCAAAGCCGCGACCGGCGTCGCCGGCCCGGGCCGCTTCGATGGTGGCGTTCAGCGCCAACAGATTGGTTTGCGCGGCGATCTCGCTGATCAGCTTGACGACGTCGCCGATCCGTTGCGCGGCGTCAGCCAGTCCGTTGATTTGCGCGTTGGTGCTGTTGGCCTGACCGAGCGCCGAGCCCGCGACCTTGGCGGATTCGTTGACGCGTTGCGCGATCTCGTTGACCGAAGCGTTGAGTTCTTCGATCGCGGCGGCGACGGCTTGTGCGTTTTTCGTCGCCACCTCGGAAGAAGCCGCGACGGCTATGGTCTGGCTGGAGGCTTCCTCGGCATTATGTGCCATCGATTGCGCGGTGCTGCGCAGATCGACCGCGGCCGATCCGACCGCGGCGACGATGCCGCCGACGCCGGATTCGAAACGCGCCGCCAGCGTTTGCAGCGTGTTCCGCCGTTCGGCCTCGGCCTCGGCGCGCTGCTGCTCCTGAGCGCCGCGCAACCGCGCGGCTTCGCCGAGTCCATCCTTGAGCACCTCGACCTCACGGGCCATGGCGCCGATTTCGTCGTTGCGCTGCGAACCGGGGACGGTGACATCGCGGTGCCCGGCGGTGATCTGTGCCATCGCGCCTTCGAGCGCTCGGATCGGCTGACCGATGCCCCGCCCGAGCCAGGCGGCGATCAGCGCTGCGATCAGCACGGCGGCCGAGGTCGCGCCGGCGAACCACAGCATCGAGGTGTGCCGGAGCGTCTGATAGGCGCTGGTGTCGCGGACGATCTCGACCACGGCGACCGGCTGTCCGGAAAAATTCTTGATCGGGCCGAACGTGGCCGCGGTCGGGCGGCCGTCGGCGTCGTCGGTCTGAATGATGGTTTCGCCGTTCAGCGCGCGTTGCAGCACGGCCTTTTGCGGCGCTGCTGTCGACAGGGTGGACGCCAGCGTCTTGACCGCGTCGTCCTTCAGCTGATGGATCGCGATATCGACGCCGAAGCGGGCCTTCATGGTTTTGACGAATGTCGCGCCGAACGGCGCGCCGGTGTCGACGGTGCCGAGCATGGCGTCGCCGTCGAGCACCGGCGCGGTTCCGAAGATGTTCAGCGCCTCGAAGCCGGCCTCCACGCCGCCCGCGGATTTCTTGGTCTCAAACACCTGCACGATCATCTTGCGGCGCCTGACGTCGTCGCCGAATGAGGCGGGTTTATGCAGCCGGGCGAGGGTCACGAGCGGCGGCACCTGGACGGTGAGCAATTCCAGACCCAGCGGTTTAATGTCCCGCAGCGCGTCCTTCAGCAGCGCCAGCACGCCGGCTCGGTCGCCGGCGCGGACCACGGCCTTGAGTTGCGGCATCGTCGCCAGGCTGTGACTGACCGCCAGCGCGGTCCGGGTCTCGCCATCCAAGGCCCCGAGAATGTTCGCGTAGTCGGTCTGCAATTCGCGGTGTAACGCCAGATCGACGGCTTCCTGCTGACGCCAGACGCCAAACCCGGCGAGGGCGACGCAGGACACCGCGCTGACCAGCGAGATGGCGACCATAATTCGGACGGAAACGGACTTAGGGCTTAGCAAGGACACGGCTCGACAGACCTTCAACAAGGATTTTCGCCGGGTGTCTTAGCTCTCAGTCGTCAACATCGAATTAAGGGAAACGAAACAGTTCTTCACGTGGCGCGCGAGCGGGGATGCTGACGCGGCGGCTGCGGACAACTGTAAGATAGACCGAAGGGGCGTTGCGGCGGCGAATCCCGTCGCTGTTACGCCGCTCGCACCTCGCGCAGGAACGCGTCGACCTGGGTGCGCAGCATGTCGCCGTTGCGCGATAGTTCCGCCGACGAATCGACGACGCGGGTGGCGGCGACGCCGGTCTGCTCGGCGGCGCGGCGGACGCCCTCGATGTTGTCCGACACTTCGCTGGAGCCGCGCGCGGCTTCGCTGACGTTCTGCGCGATCTCGCGGGTCGCGGCGCTCTGCTCCTCGACCGCGGCGGCGATCGCCGAGGCGATCTCGCTGACCTGGCCGATCGTCGAGGTGATGCCCCCGATCGCATCGACCGAGAGTTGCGTCGCGCTCTGGATCGCCAGCACCTGGGCGGAAATCTCGTCGGTGGCCTTCGAGGTCTGGGTGGCCAGCGCCTTGACCTCGGAGGCGACCACCGCAAAGCCGCGGCCGGCTTCGCCGGCGCGGGCGGCTTCGATGGTGGCGTTGAGCGCCAACAGATTGGTCTGCGCCGCGATCTCGCTGATCAGCTTGACGACGTCGCCGATCCGTTGCGCGGCCTCGGCGAGCGCATTGATCTGGGCGTTGGTGCTGGTGGCCTGATCGAGCGCCGAGCCCGCGACCTTGGCGGATTCGTTGACGCGCTGCGCGATCTCGTTGACCGAGGCGTTGAGCTCCTCGATCGCGGCGGCGACGGCTTGCGCATTCTGCGTCGCCACCTCCGATGAGGCGGCGACGGCGGTGGTCTGGCTGGAGGCTTCCTCGGCATTGCTGGCCATCGATTGCGCGGTGCTGCGCAGATCGACCGCAGCCGAGCCGACTGCGGCAACGATGCTGCCGACGCCGGATTCGAAGCGCGAGGCCAGCGCCTGCAAGGTGCTCTGCCGTTCGGCCTCGGCCTGGGCGCGCTGCTGCTCCTGGTCGCCGCGCAATCGCGCGGTCTCGGCGAGGCCGTCCTTGAACACTTCGACCGCGCGCGCCATCGAGCCGATCTCGTCGCTGCGCTTGGCGCCCGGCACGACGACGTCCTGCCGGCCCGAGCTGATCTGACGCATCGCGTCTTCCAGCGCGCGGATCGGCCGGCCGAGGCTGCGGCCGAGCCAGGCGGCGACCAGTGCGGCGATCAGCACCGCGACCGCGGTGACGCTGGCGAACCAGATCATCGATTGCCGCGCCACCGCCTGATAGGCGGTGGTGTCGCGGACGATCTCCACCACGGCGACCGGGGCGCCGGAGAAATTCTTGATCGGTCCGAAGGTGCGGCCGTCGCTGCCGCGCGCCTCGATGATGGTTTGCCCGGACAGCGCGCGCTGGATCAGCTCGATCGACGGCGCGGCCTCGGTGAGGGTGGTGGCGAGCGTCTTGACGGTGCCGGACTCGAGCTGATGGATCGCGACGTCGACGCCGAATCGGCTTTTCATCGCTTTTACGAAGGTGTCGCCGAACGGCGCGCCGATATCGACGGCGCCGATCACGGTGCCCCCGTCCATGATCGGCGTGGTGGCGAACACGTTGAGGACGTCGCGTCCGGTTTCCACGCCGCCGATCGCCTGCTTGGTCTGCAACGCCTGCACCACCATCTTGCGGCGAGGAGAGACGTCGTCGCCGAACGCCTTCGGATTGTGCACCCGCGCCAACGCCAGGGCCGGCGGGACCTGAATGGTGATCAATTCCAGGCCCAACGGTTTGATGTCGCGCAGCGTGTCATCCATCATGGCGAGGAGGCCGGGGCGGTCCCCGGCGCGGACCAGGGCTTTCAGCTGCGGCATGGTGGCCAGCGCCTTGCTGACGGCCTGCGCGGTGCGGGTTTCGCTGTCCAGGGCGGCCAGCATGGTGGCGTAGTCGTCGCGCAGCTCGCGCTCCAGCGCGAGATCGACCGTGGTCTGCTGTCGCCAGATGCCGAAGCCGGCCAGCGCGGCGCAGGACACCGCGCCGACCAGCGAAATTGCCACCATGATACGGACGGAAATGGATTTGATGCCGAGCATGGTGCCCCCGAATGCGAGTAAAAACGAAGATCAATGTCGCCCGGGTTCTAGAGCAGCGGCGTCAACTTTCGCTTAACGCTCTGAAAAGACTTGTGTCTCAGCTGTGGCGCCGGGGTTCGCACCGGGTTTTTCAACAGCCGCGAGGAGCGACAAATTTGCCAAAAGGGGGGCGTGACGGCGGCAATTCCCTTCGCTATAGAGACGTCAGATAGGGGTGTAGCTCAGTTGGTAGAGCACCGGTCTCCAAAACCGGTTGTCGTAGGTTCGAGCCCTACCGCCCCTGCCAGTGAAATCAGGCGGTTAAGCCGGGTTCCGAGACTGGTCCGAGCGCGTCCCGCGGAGCCGCGGCGCGACGATTCGTCAGCTCTTCAGCCACTGCTTCGCTGCGTTCACCTCGTCCGATCGCGGCGGGCGACGCGGCCGCCCACAGGGTCGGCGGGCGCCGGCCGGATATCTTGACCTAGCGGCTCGGGCGCAGTAAACAGCGCCACTCGCTGTCGGCCCGTTTTGACGGATTTCCGACGCGGCTTTGTTTTCCCGAAAAAAGGGCCCGCTTGGCGGCTCATCCTTGGCAAAGGGTTGTCTTTGGCAAAGGATTGGGCGCAAGAGGGCTGTTCGGATTCCCGAAACCCTGAGACTGACGACGGACGCGGATCACGACGATGGCCTTTAGCCCGTTCAAATTCCTGCAAGAAGTGCGGACCGAGACCTCCAAGGTCACGTGGCCGTCGCGCCGCGAAACCACGATCACCACGATCATGGTGTTCGTGATGGTGGCGCTGGCTTCGATCTTCTTCTTTTTCGCCGATCAGATCATTCGGCTGTTCATCACCTTCCTACTTGGCATCCACTAACCGCGGGCGCACGGAATTCACATCATGAGCATGCGCTGGTACATCGTTCACGCCTATTCGAACTTCGAGAAGAAGGTCGCGGAGTCGATTCGCGAGCAGGCCAAGCAGCGCGGGCTGGAAGACCTGTTCGAGCAGGTGCTGGTCCCGACCGAGAAGGTCACCGAGGTCCGCCGCGGCCGCAAGGTCGACGCCGAACGCAAGTTTTTCCCGGGTTACGTGCTGGTCAAGATGAACCTCACCGACGAGGCGTTTCATCTGATCAAGAACACCCCGAAGGTCACCGGCTTCCTCGGCGCCGAGAACAAGCCGATGCCGATTTCCGAACCCGAAGCGATGCGCATTCTGCACCAGGTGCAGGAAGGCGTGGAGCGGCCGAAGACCTCGGTGTCGTTCGAGATCGGCGAGAACGTCCGGGTGGCCGATGGCCCGTTCGCGTCGTTCTCCGGCGTGGTCGAGGAAATCGACGAGGGCCGCTCGCGGGTCAAGGTCGCGGTGTCGATCTTCGGTCGCGCGACCCCGGTGGAATTGGAATTCGGTCAGGTCGAGAAGGTCTGATCGGACTAAGCGCGAGACTCGTTTCGCGCGAAAAGGCCGTGGGAGGAAGAGGGCGGTCGCCAGCCGTCCCGATCCCGACCACGGACACCTGAACCAGCCGATTGCGATCGGCGCAACAGGAGAGACGTATGGCAAAGAAAGTGACCGGATACCTGAAATTGCAGGTGCCGGCCGGTGCGGCGAACCCTTCGCCCCCGATCGGTCCCGCGCTTGGTCAGCGCGGCCTCAACATCATGGAGTTCTGCAAGGCGTTCAACGCGCAGACCCAGAAGGAAGAGAAGAACACCCCGATTCCGGTGGTGATCACGATCTACGCCGATCGTTCGTTCACCTTCGAAATGAAGACCCCGCCGATGTCGTTCTTTCTCAAGCAGGCCGCCAACATCAAGTCCGGCTCGAAGCTGCCGGGCCGCGACGTGGCCGGCAAGGTGAGCTCCGCCCAGGTGCGCGAGATCGCCGAGAAGAAGATGAAGGATCTGAATTGTGACACCGTCGAAGCGGCCATGAAGATGGTCGAGGGCTCCGCCCGTTCGATGGGCCTTCAAGTAGCGGGGTAACGGGTCATGGCAATCGGAAAACGTTTGAAGAAGGCCCGTGAAGGCGTCGATCGCGAGAAGCTCTATCCGCTCGCCGACGCCATCAAGATGGTGAAGGAACGCGCGGTCTCGAAGTTCGACGAGACCATCGAGATCGCCATCAATCTCGGCGTCGATCCGCGTCACGCCGACCAGATGGTCCGCGGCGTGGTGACGCTGCCGAACGGCACCGGCCGCACCTTGCGCGTCGGCGTGTTCGCGCGCGGCGCCAAGGCCGACGAAGCCCGGGCTGCCGGCGCCGACGTGGTCGGCGCGGAAGACCTGGTGGAGAAGGTGCAGGGCGGCACGATCGAGTTCGATCGTTGTATCGCCACGCCCGACATGATGCCGCTGGTCGGTCGTCTCGGTAAGGTGCTCGGCCCGCGCGGCATGATGCCGAACCCGAAGATCGGCACCGTCACCATGGACATCACCAACGCCGTCAAGGGCGCCAAGGGTGGTTCGGTCGAGTTCCGCGTCGAGAAGGCCGGCATCGTGCAGGCCGGCATCGGCAAGGCCTCGTTCGGCGAGGACAAGCTGGTCGAGAACATCAAGGCGCTCGCCGACGCGGTCTCCAAGGCCAAGCCCGCCGGCGCCAAGGGCACCTACATCCAGCGCGTCGCGGTCTCCTCGACGATGGGTCCGGGCGTCAAGGTCGAGCCGGGCACCATCCTCGGCTGAGCCTGAAAATCTTGCGACAAACCAGGGGCGAAATCGGGCCAACCGATTTCGCCCCTTTTTTATGCTCGAGGGAGGTATCTGGCTATGGACGGCAAGGTTCTGATCTATTCCCCGTTCTCGAAGGCGATGCTGACGCGGATCGCCGCGCGCTTCGAACTGATCGACGCCCAGGGCAAACCGCCGCGCGAGGCGTTCAGCGCCGACGAGCTCGGTGACGTTCGCGCGATCATCACCGCCGGCGGCGAACCGCTCGGCCGCGCGGTGATGGAGAGCCTGCCGAAGCTCGGCGCGATCGTCTGCTACGGCACCGGCTATGACGGCATCGACCGCGCCGCCGCGGCCCAACGCAACATCGTGATCGGCCACAGTCCGGCGGCCAATTCGGCGGCGGTCGCCGACCTCTCGATGACGCTGCTGCTGGCGGCGGTCCGGCGGTTACTAACCGCCGACGCTTACATCCGCAGCGGCGGCTGGGCGGCGGGGCAGCCGTCGCTGCGATTGGCGCCGCCGCGGGGAATGACCGGCCGCCGCATCGGCGTCTACGGCATGGGCGAGATCGGCAGCAAGATCGCAGCGCGCGCAGCAGCTTTCGAAACCGAGGTCGGTTACTACAGCCGCTCGCAGCACGACGTGCCGTATCCTTATCATGCGAGCCTGGAAGCGCTGGTCGAATGGTGCGACGTGCTGATGATCGCGGTGCGCGCCGGCTCCGACACCCGGCACGTCATCGACGCCGCGATGCTGCGGCGGCTCGGCCAGGGCGGCATCGTGATCAACATTTCCCGCGGTTCGGTGATCGATCAGGCCGCCTTGCTCACGGCGTTGCAGGATCACACCATCGCCGGCGCCGGGCTCGACGTGTTCGAGGTCGAACCGCTCGCGCCGGGCGCACTCAGCGCCTTGTCCAACGTGGTGCTGACCCCGCATCTCGGCGGCCACACCGCCGAATCCCACATCGCGATGCAGGACTGCGTGATCGAGAATCTGAGCGCGTTTTTTGCGGGGAGGCCGTTGCGTTATCCGGTGGGGTAGAGCGCGAAAATCTCAATTCCTGCACCGGCAGACGCTGTCTCTATTAAGCCCGTAGCCCGGATGAAGCGAAGCGAAATCCGGGAGCCTTTCGCCAATGCGCAGTGGTTAGTTCAGCCCGTAGCCCGGATGGAGCGAAGCGAAATCCGGGAACTGCGTCGTTGAATCAGAAGACCCGGATTGCGCTGCGCTCCATCCGGGCTACGCTTGCTGGTCGATCCGACCGGCGTGCTCTGGCGGATCGGGCAAGTGATCCGAGGGCGGAAGCCGGAGCAGAGCTGAGTGCCGCGGTCGAGCCCGTAGCCCGGATGAAGCGAAGCGAAATCCGGGAGCTGCGTCGCTTGAATCAGAAGACCCGGATTGCGCTTCGCTCCATCCGGGCTACGCTTGCTACGCTTGCTCTTCATGCTCAGTGCGACACCGACTGGGAGAACATGTTCACCACGACCACACCTCCCACGATCATAGCGATCCCTGCGATAGCCGGCATGTCGAGAGACTGTTTAAGAACGACCACGCTGATGATGGCGGTCAGTACGATGCCCAAGCCGCCCCAGATAGCATAGGCAATCCCAAGGGGGATGCTCTTCAGTGCCTGCGACAGCAGGAAGAATGATCCAGCGTAGAACGCCGCCATGATCAGCGTGGGGACGAGACGGCTGAACTGCTCGGACTTCTGCAGAAATGTCGTGCCAATGACTTCGCAGACAATGGCCCCCGTCAGGGCGGCATAGGAAATCACGAGCGGATTCACAGGCGACCTATTGCTGGAGTTCTGATCTCGAATTTGCCATTTGGTATGTTCGAATTGCAATTGGCGTTTTAGCCGTGCTCTCGCTTTTGGACGGTCACCAAAGCGCGCGCCGTCGACAGTCGCCCCCCACTTCGTTCCCCGCCCCCCCTCACAAATTCTTGTGAGTTGCTGTTTAGAAGCATTCGCATCTAGTTTGCCGGTCTCGCTGCGGGAGAACGGCAATGACGGCCTATAGGCTCAACATCAACGGACAGTCTCACGCCATCGACGTCGATCCCGGCACGCCGTTGCTGTGGGCGATCCGCGACGGCGCCAAGCTGACCGGCACCAAGTATGGCTGCGGCGTCGCGCAATGCGGGGCGTGTACGGTCTATCTCGACAACCAGCCGGTGCGATCCTGTTCGCTGCCGGTGTCGGCGGTCGGCGACAGCCAGATCACCACCATCGAAGGCGTCGGCGGCCGCGAGGCGGCGGCGGTGCAGGCGGAGTGGGTCAAGCTCGACGTGCCGCAATGCGGCTACTGTCAGTCCGGCCAGATCATGAGCGCCGCGGCGCTGCTCGCGCGCAATCCGAAACCGAGCGACCGCGATATCGATCTGGCGATGGCCGGCAACATCTGCCGCTGCGCCACCTATGTGCGGATCCGCGCTGCGATTCACGGCGCCGCAAAAACGTTGGAGGGTTGAGCCATGATCCATGACCGCTCGATCCTTGACGAAAAGACGCACGCCGAAGCCGGCTCCACGTTGTCGCGCCGCGCGCTGCTGCAAGCCGGCGCCGGGCTGGCGATCGGCGTCTATATCGCCGGCCGCACGCCGTCGTTCGCGCAGAACCGGCCGGCGCCGCAAAGCGTCAACATCTTGCCGAACACCTTCCTGATCATCGCGCCGGATGACACCGTGACGGTGCTGTGCAAGGCGATCGAATTCGGCCAGGGGCCGTTCACCGGCTTCGCCACGCTGGTCGCCGAAGAGCTCGACGCCGACTGGTCGCAGATGCGCGCCGTGCACGCGCCGTCGAATCCGGCGCTGTACAAGAACCTGTTGTTCGGCGTGCAGGGCACCGGCGGCTCCAGCGCGATCGCCAATTCCTACGAGCAGATGCGCAAAGTCGGCGCCGCCGCGCGGCAAATGCTGGTGGCGACTGCGGCCGAGCGCTGGCGGGTCGCGGCCTCCGAGATCAGCGTCGAGAACGGCGTGATCAAGCACGCGTCCGGCAAGCAAGGCCGGTTCGGCGAATTCGCAACCGAGGCGATGCTGCGGCCGGTACCTGCCGATCCGCAATTGAAGGATCCGGCCGATTTCAAGCTGATCGGCAGAGACGGCGCGGTGCAGCGGCTCGACAGTGCCGCGAAGTCGAACGGCTCGGCGATCTTCACGCTCGACCTCGACGAGCCGGAGATGCTCACCGTGCTGATCGCGCGCTCGCCGAAATTCGGCGGCGTGGTGAGTTCGTTCGATGCGACCGCGGCCAAGCAGATCGCCGGCGTGGTCGACGTCCGCCAGGTGCCGACCGGCGTCGCGGTCTATGCCAAGGGTTTTTGGCCGGCGAAGCTAGGGCGCGACGCGCTGAAGATCGTTTGGGACGACAGCAAGGCGGAGACCCGCGGCACCCGCGAGATTCTGTCGGAGTTTCGCGCGCTGGCGAAGACGCCGGGCAAGACCGTGAAGCAGCACGGCGACGTCGATGCCGAATTCGCCAAGGGCGGCCGGCTGATCGAAGCCGAATACGTGTTTCCCTATCTGGCGCATGCGGCGATGGAGCCGCTCAACGGCTTCATCAAATGGGACGGCGACACCGCGCTGGCGCGCTACGGCTGCCAGTTTCCGACCCCCGATCACGGCGCCATCGCGCAGGTGCTGGGGATCGGCGTCGACAAGGTGAAGCTCGAAGTGTTGCTGGCCGGCGGCAGTTTCGGCCGCCGCGCGCAGCAGACCGTTCATGCGGCGATTGAACTGGCCGAAGTCGCCAAGGCGATCGGGCCGGGCAAGCCGCTGAAGCTGGTGTGGACCCGCGAGGACGACATGCGCGGCGGTTACTACCGGCCGTTCGGCGTGCATCGGATGCGAGGCGTCGTTCGCGACGGCAAGATCGAGGGCTGGACCGACACCATCGTCGGGCAGTCGATTATGAAGGGCACGCCGTTCGAGGCGATGACCTTCAAGGACGGCATGGATTCCACCACCTATGAGGGCTCCAACGAGATTCCCTACGAGGTGGCGAATTTCCGCTGCGATCTGCATCAGGTCGATGTCGGCGTCCCGGTCTTGTGGTGGCGCTCGGTCGGCCACACCCACACCGGCTATGCGGTCGAAGCTTTTATCGACGAGCTGCTGGAGGCGGCGGGGCAGGACCCGGTCGAAGGCCGGCTGGCGCTGATGGGCGACAACAAGCCGCGTCATGCCGGCGTGCTGAAGGCGGTCGCCGAATTGGCGAACTGGAAGGGCGCCAAGCTGGAAGCGGGCCGCGTCCGCGGCGTCGCCGTTGTCGAGAGCTTCAACACCTTCGTGGCGCAGGTGGTCGAGCTGTCGATGACCGAGGAGGGGCCGAAGCTGCACAAGGTGTGGTGCGCGGTGGATTGCGGCGTCGCGGTCAATCCGGACATCATCCGCGCCCAGATGGAAGGCGGCATCGGCTTTGCGCTCGGCCACATCCTCTACGCCGAGCAGACCATCGAGGCGGGCGCGCCGGTGGCCGGCAATTTCGACAAATATCGCTCGCTGCGCATCAACGAAATGCCCGAAGTCGAAGTGGTGATCGTCGCCTCCGGCGAAAAGCCGACCGGGGTCGGCGAGCCCGGCGTGCCGCCGCTCGGACCCGCCGTCGCCAATGCGATGGCCAAGCTCGGCCTGCCGCGGCCGCGGCAATTGCCGATCGTGCCGGGAGCCACCGCATGAGCCGGCTGCGTCAATCCATGCTGGCGCTCGGCGCCGGCGGTTTAGCGGCCGTGGTGCTGGCGGTTGCGGCGCCGTCGTTTCAGGGTGAGGCCGATGCGGCCAGCAACCCTGCCACCAATCCGGCGGTGCTGCAGCCGGTCAAGGCGTTCGCCGGCATCAAGAACAAGGAGCAGCGCGCGGCGGCGCTGTTTCAGGAGGCCGGCAAGGTGATTAGTTCGCCGCGCTGCATGAACTGCCATCCGGCCGGCGAGCGGCCGACCCAGAGCGATTCAATGCGGCCGCATCAGCCGCTGGTGGTGCGCGGCCCGCACGGCACCGGCGAGGTCGGCGGCACCGCCTGCGCGACCTGTCACCACGAGGCCAATTTCGATGCCGCCGGCGTGCCGGGCAATCCGAAATGGGCGGTGGCCCCGCTGGAGATGGCCTGGCAGGGCAAGTCGCTGGGTGAGATCTGCGTGCAGATTAAGGACCGCGCCCGCAACGGCGACAAGGACATGGCGGCCCTGGTGCATCACATGGCCGACGACGAATTGGTCGGCTGGGGCTGGCATCCCGGCGCCGGCCGCACCCCCGCGCCCGGCACGCAAAAGCAATTCGGCGAGCTGATTAAGGCCTGGGCCGAGGCGGGGGCGGCCTGCCCGAAGGGGTAGGCGGGCGGGAAGTATCGGCCAGGTGGCGGCTATCTTGGGCAGCACTTCGCGCTAAGAGCGCCGCGTGCCCCGGACGCAGTGCAATACGCCGCGCAAGCGGCGTGGTGCGCTGCAGATCCGGGGCCGTTACGACGGCATCGTGCCTGTTACAACGAACTCATCGCCAAGTTGGTCGAGGAGTTTCTCCGTAACGGTCCCGGATCTGCGGAGCGGCGCTGCGCGCCGCCCCTTGTCCGGGACACGGTTGCCGAGGCGCTTGATCTACCCTCAGAACGCCTTGTTGATCGACACCGCCGCCGCCTGGGTGATGATGTGGCCCGGAGCAGTTGCCGCTGAGGATGCGGGTGTCGCCTTGCCGATTGCCTTGGCCCACTCGGCTCCCCCGGCCTCCGGCGCTTGGCCCCGGCTTTGCTCTTGCATAAACGGTGCCGGGAACCAAAAAGCCCTTGGCAAGCCCGTTCAGACTCGTTAAAGACTTCCTTCCGGACGTGCTGGCCGTAGCTGGCACGTCTGTGCGCGCATTCTGAAAACCCACATCGAACGGAGACTATTCCTTCAGGACATCCGCAGGGATCTCGAAGGAAAGGACACCCGACGCTTTGGAGAATGCGGGCAGGGGTCTTAAAAGTCCATCGCACTGGTTCGCCGGCGCGCGGGGCCAAATGGATCCCGATCCTGTCCGAGACTGCAGGCGCCCGCGGCGAAACCTCGTGTTTTGCCAACGGCTTAATTAACTGCCTGCATAGACGGGTGAAGACCGGATTTCGCCAGCGCGGCTTCGCCGCGGGCAACGGATCAGGTTCGAACCTCGACACCCCGAGGCTTTGCCGGCTCAGCCGGCGGCGTTTCGGGAGGGCAGGCTTTTCAAAACTCGTCGTGCCCGACGTGTCTTTAGACCGTGTGTCTTGAGGTCAGGTTCGGGCAGGACGATGGGTGCAACCCGGCGGCCCTGCCTTTCGGCAAAGGTCGCCAACCGGAGAGAGCTTGCTGTGGAAAAAGCGGCAAAAAAAGAGGCGGTCGAATCGCTGAACGGTCTGTTCAAGACCACCAGCGTTGCGGTCGTGGCTCACTATTCCGGCCTCACCGTTGCCCAGATGCAGAAGCTGCGTACGCAGATGAAGCTCGCTGGCGCCTCGGTGAAGGTCTCGAAGAACCGGCTCGCCAAAATTGCTCTTGAAGGCACAGACGTCGTTGCCATCGGTTCCCTGCTGAAGGGGCCGACCGTGATCGCCACTTCCGACGATCCGGTGGCGGCGCCGAAGGTGGCCGTCGAATTCGCCAAGGCGAACGAAAAGTTCGTCATCCTCGGCGGCTCGATGGGTACCACCGTCCTGAATGTCGACAGCGTCAAGGCTCTCGCCGCGCTGCCGTCGCTCGATGAACTGCGCGGGAAGCTGGTCGGCCTGTTGGTCGCGCCGGCAACCAAGATCGCTCAGCTCTCGACCGCGCCCGCGGCCAAGCTCGCGCGCGTTGTTCAGGCCTATGCCTCAAAGAGCGAAGCGGCCTGACGCCCTTCGCACATCAACCCTGGTTCGAACTGATACGCTTAAGGAAACAGATCAATGGCTGACTTACAGAAGATTGTTGACGACCTCTCGAGCCTCACCGTTCTCGAAGCCGCTGAGCTCGCGAAGCTGCTCGAAGAAAAGTGGGGCGTGTCCGCCGCTGCCGCCGTCGCGGTTGCCGGCCCGGCCGCTGCCGCTGCCGCCCCCGCCGAAGAGAAGACCGAGTTCACCGTCGTTCTTGCCGCCGCCGGCGAGAAGAAGATCGAAGTGATCAAGGAAGTGCGCGCGATCACCGGCCTGGGCCTCAAGGAAGCCAAGGACCTGGTCGAAGGCGCACCGAAGCCGGTTAAGGAAGGCGTCAACAAGGAAGAAGCCGACAAGATCAAGGCCCAGCTCGAAAAGGCCGGCGCCAAGGTCGAACTCAAGTAAGCTTTTACTTGGATCGGCGTTGCCGGATCGCTCGCGCGGACCGGCAACTGCTACCACCACTGCGGCGGTCGGGCTTGCCCGGCCGCCGCGCTGGGTTCCTCTGGAACACAGCATTGTGTGGGGATGATTGGGGTTCGCCCCTCGAATCTCCATATTCGCCGTCCCATATCGGGTCGGCAGCACGAAAGCACGGTTTTGAGCAAAGACGACGTGGTCTGGCGCAAGCCGTTGGGAGATTTGCAATTTCGGGCTTTTTCGGTCCGTAACGAGATGGTTGGACGGGCGGGTGCAGTTAGGTGCTCCGCACGTCGTTTTGCGTTCTCGGAATCCAATGCGCGAACTCGGGATTTGTTTCCTGGGACTGCGCGGGACGCTCGAGACGTTCGGTATTCAACCCGGGGGCGATGCCAATCGCGCTTCGGAAGCATCGCCCCGGCGGGCGACGAAATGAGAGGCCACGATGGCGCAGCAGACGTTCACCGGTCGCAAACGCGTTCGCAAGTTCTTCGGTCACATTCGGGAAGTCGCCGAAATGCCGAACCTCATCGAGGTTCAGAAGGCATCTTATGACCAATTCCTGATGGTCGACGAACCGGTCGGCGGGCGGCTGGACGAAGGCTTGCAGGCGGTGTTCCGCTCGGTGTTTCCGATCTCGGATTTCTCCAACACCTCGATGCTGGAATTCGTCCGCTACGAATTCGAACCGCCGAAGTATGACGTCGACGAGTGCCGCCAGCGCGGCATGACCTATGCTGCGCCGCTGAAGGTGACGCTGCGCCTGATCGTGTTCGATATCGACGAAGAAACCGGCGCCCGCTCGGTCAAGGACATCAAGGAGCAGGACGTCTACATGGGCGATATCCCGCTCATGACCATGAACGGCACCTTCGTGGTCAACGGCACCGAGCGCGTCATCGTCTCGCAGATGCACCGTTCGCCCGGCGTGTTCTTCGACCACGACAAGGGCAAGACCCATTCGTCGGGCAAGCTGTTGTTCGCCGCCCGCGTGATTCCGTATCGCGGTTCCTGGCTCGACATCGAGTTCGACGCCAAGGACATCGTGTTTGCGCGCATCGACCGTCGCCGCAAGATTCCGGTGACCTCGCTGATGTTCGCGCTGGGTCTCGACGGCGAAGAGATCCTCAGCACGTTCTACAACAAGATCCAGTACAAGAAGATCAAGGAAGGCTGGCGCGTTCCGTTCGATTCCAGCCGTTTCCGTGGTTATTCGACCATCAACGACCTGATCGACGCCGACACCGGCAAGGTGGTGCTCGAGGCCGGCAAGAAGCTGACCGTGCGCGCCGCCCGCCAGCTGCAGGAGAAGGGCCTCAAGGCGCTGCGGCTGTCCGATGAAGAGCTGATCGGCAACTATCTCGCCGAAGACCTGGTCAACCCGAAGACCGGCGAAATCTACGCCGAGGCCGGCGAAGAGCTCACCGAGAAGTCGCTGAAGGGCTTGAACGAGCAGGGCTACAAGGAACTGCCGCTGCTCGACATCGACCACGTCAACATCGGCGCCTACATCCGCAACACGCTCGCCGCCGACAAGAACATGACGCGCGAAGACGCGCTGTTCGACATCTACCGGGTGATGCGTCCGGGCGAGCCGCCGACCATCGATTCGGCGCAGAACATGTTCCAGTCGCTGTTCTTCGACAGCGAGCGCTACGACCTGTCCGCGGTCGGCCGCGTCAAGATGAACATGCGCCTCGAGCTGGACGCGCCCGACACCCATCGCACGCTGCGCAAGGAAGACATCCTCGCGGTGATCAAGACCCTGGTGGGTCTGCGCGACGGCCGCGGCGAAATCGACGACATCGATCATCTCGGCAACCGCCGGGTGCGCTCGGTCGGCGAATTGATGGAGAACCAGTACCGCATCGGCCTCTTGCGCATGGAGCGCGCGATCAAGGAACGGATGTCCAGTGTCGATATCGACACCGTGATGCCGCAGGACCTGATCAACGCCAAGCCGGCGGCCGCCGCGGTGCGCGAATTCTTCGGCTCCTCGCAGCTGTCGCAGTTCATGGACCAGACCAACCCCTTGTCGGAAATCACCCACAAGCGCCGTCTCTCGGCGCTTGGCCCGGGCGGTCTGACCCGCGAGCGCGCCGGCTTCGAAGTCCGCGACGTGCATCCGACGCATTACGGCCGGATCTGCCCGATCGAGACGCCGGAAGGTCCGAACATCGGCCTGATCAACTCGCTGGCGACCTTCGCCCGCGTCAACAAATACGGCTTCGTCGAGACGCCCTATCGCCGCTGCAAGGACGGCCACGTCACCGACGAGGTGGTGTATCTGTCGGCGATGGAAGAGGGCCGCTACTCGGTGGCGCAGGCCAACGTGCAGCTCGACGCCAAGGGCCGCTTCGTTGAAGACCTGATCGTCTGCCGTGACGGCGGCACCCGCGACGTGGTGCTGATCCCGGCCGACAAGGTCGACTTCATGGACGTGTCGCCGAAGCAGCTGGTGTCGGTCGCCGCGGCGTTGATCCCGTTCTTGGAAAACGACGACGCCAACCGCGCCTTGATGGGCTCCAACATGCAGCGTCAGGCGGTGCCGTTGGTGCGCGCCGAAGCGCCGTTCGTCGGCACCGGCATGGAAGGCGTGGTCGCCCGTGACTCCGGTGCCGCGATCGCCGCACGGCGCACCGGCGTGATCGACCAGATCGACGCCACGCGTATTGTTATCCGCGCCACCGACGATCTCGACCCGACCAAGTCCGGCGTCGATATCTACCGGCTGATGAAGTACCAGCGCTCCAACCAGTCGACCTGCATCAACCAGCGTCCGCTGGTGAAGGTCGGCGACATGGTGGCGAAGGGCGACATCATCGCCGACGGTCCGTCGACCGACCTCGGCGAGTTGGCACTCGGCCGCAACGTGCTGGTCGCGTTCATGCCGTGGAATGGCTACAACTTCGAAGACTCGATTTTGTTGTCGGAGCGGATCGTCAAGGACGACGTCTTCACCTCGATCCACATCGAGGAATTCGAAGTCATGGCCCGCGATACCAAGCTTGGCCCCGAGGAAATCACCCGCGACATTCCGAACGTCTCGGAAGAAGCGCTGAAGAACCTCGACGAAGCCGGTATCGTCTATATCGGCGCGGAAGTTCGCGCCGGCGACATCCTGGTCGGCAAGATCACGCCGAAGGGCGAAAGCCCGATGACGCCGGAAGAAAAGCTGTTGCGCGCGATCTTCGGCGAAAAGGCCTCCGACGTCCGCGACACCTCGCTGCGCGTGCCTCCGGGCGTGCAGGGCACCATCGTCGAAGTCCGCGTCTTCAACCGGCACGGCGTCGACAAGGACGAGCGCGCGCTGGCGATCGAACGCGAAGAGATCGAACGGCTCGCCAAGGACCGCGACGACGAACAGGCGATTCTCGACCGTAACGTCTACGGCCGTCTCGCGGACCTGTTGGAAAACCGCCAGGGCATCGCCGGTCCCAAGGGCTTCAAGAAGGACACCAAGATCACCCGCGCGGTGATCGAGGAGTATCCGAAGTCGCAGTGGTGGTTGTTCGCTTCGCCGAACGACAAGCTGATGGCCGAAATCGAAGCGATGCGGAAGCAGTACGACGAATCGAAGAAGGGCCTTGAACAGCGCTTCCTCGACAAGGTCGAGAAGCTGCAGCGCGGCGACGAATTGCCGCCCGGCGTGATGAAGATGGTCAAGGTCTTCGTCGCGGTGAAGCGCAAGATCCAGCCGGGCGACAAGATGGCCGGCCGTCACGGCAACAAGGGCGTGGTGTCGAAGATCGTGCCGATCGAAGACATGCCGTTCCTGGAAGACGGCACCCACGCCGACATCGTGCTCAACCCGCTCGGCGTGCCGAGCCGGATGAACGTCGGTCAGATTCTGGAGACGCATCTCGGCTGGGCCTGCGCAGGCCTCGGTAAGCGCATCGGCCAGACCATCGACGCCTATTATTCGAAGCAGGATCTCAAGCCGATGCGCGAGACCTTGCGGAAGATCTACGGCGAAGATGAAACCATCAAGTCGCTGAACGACGCCGAGTTGCTCGAGCTCGCCCGCAATCTGAAGCCTGGTGTCCCGATCGCCACTCCGGTGTTCGACGGCGCCAAGGAAGCCGATATCGAGGAGATGCTGAAGCTCGCCGGTCTCGATGCCTCCGGACAATCGACCGTCTATGACGGCCGCACCGGCGACACCTTCGACCGCAAGGTGACGGTTGGGTACATCTACATGCTCAAGCTGCACCATCTCGTCGACGACAAGATCCATGCCCGTTCGATCGGCCCGTACTCGCTGGTCACCCAGCAGCCGCTCGGCGGCAAGGCGCAGTTCGGCGGACAGCGGTTCGGTGAAATGGAAGTGTGGGCGCTCGAGGCTTACGGCGCGGCGTACACGCTCCAGGAAATGCTGACCGTGAAATCGGACGACGTCGCCGGCCGTACCAAGGTGTACGAGGCGATCGTGCGTGGCGACGACACCTTCGAAGCCGGCATCCCGGAATCGTTCAACGTGCTGGTCAAGGAAATGCGCTCGCTCGGCCTCAACGTCGACCTGCACAATTCCAAGCTGGCGACGCCGACCTCCGAGGCGGCCGAGTGATGCGCGGCTTGCCGCGCATCGGCGAATAGCGAATAGCGAATAGGGAATACCGAACAGAATGCGGATCATGACGAATGGCGATTGAGGCGAACTACTCGCTAATCGCCATTCGCTATTCGCTTCTCCGAAGGAGAATAGTATGAACCAAGAAATTATGAATCTGTTCAATCCGACGACGCCGGCTCAGGTCTTCGACCAGATCCGCATTTCGATCGCGTCGCCGGAAAAGATTCTGTCGTGGTCCTACGGCGAAATCAAGAAGCCGGAAACCATCAACTACCGCACCTTCAAGCCGGAGCGCGACGGGCTGTTCTGCGCCCGGATCTTCGGGCCGATCAAGGACTACGAGTGCCTGTGCGGCAAGTACAAGCGGATGAAGTACAAGGGCATCATCTGCGAGAAGTGCTCGGTCGAAGTGACGTTGTCCCGCGTCCGGCGCGAGCGCATGGGCCACATCGAGCTCGCAGCCCCGGTCGCCCACATCTGGTTCCTGAAATCCTTGCCGTCGCGGATCGGGCAGTTGCTCGACATGACGCTGAAGGATCTCGAGCGGATTCTGTACTTCGAATACTACGTGGTGCTCGAGCCCGGTCTGACCGCGCTGAAGGACCGCCAGCTGCTGAGCGAAGAAGAATATCTGCGCGCCCAGGACGAATACGGCCAGGACTCCTTCACCGCCATGATCGGCGCCGAAGCGATCCGCGAGCTGTTGAAGGGCTTGGAGCTTGAAAAGCTCGACGCCTCGCTGCGTGTCGAGATGCAGGAAACCGAATCCGACATCAAGCACAAGAAGCTCGCCAAGCGCTTGAAGATCGTCGAGGCGTTCCGCTTCTCCGGCAACAAGCCGGAATGGATGATCCTGACCGTGGTCCCGGTGATTCCGCCGGACCTGCGGCCCTTGGTGCCGCTCGACGGCGGCCGCTTTGCGACCTCCGATCTGAACGACCTGTATCGCCGCGTCATCAACCGTAACAACCGCTTGAAGCGGCTGATGGAGCTGCGCGCGCCGGACATCATCATCCGCAACGAAAAGCGCATGCTGCAGGAGGCCGTCGACGCGCTGTTCGATAACGGCCGCCGCGGCCGCGTCATCACCGGCGCCAACAAGCGTCCCTTGAAGTCGCTCGCCGACATGCTGAAGGGCAAGCAGGGCCGGTTCCGGCAGAACCTGCTCGGCAAGCGCGTCGACTATTCCGGCCGTTCGGTGATCACCGTGGGTCCGGAACTGCGGCTGCATCAGTGCGGCCTGCCGAAGAAGATGGCGCTCGAACTGTTCAAGCCGTTCATCTATTCGCGGCTCGACGCCAAGGGTCTGTCGACCACGGTGAAGCAGGCCAAGAAGCTCGTGGAAAAAGAGCGTCCCGAGGTCTGGGACATCCTCGACGAGGTGATCCGCGAACACCCGATCCTGCTCAACCGCGCGCCGACGCTGCATCGCTTGGGCATTCAGGCGTTCGAGCCGGTGTTGATCGAGGGCAAGGCGATCCAGCTGCACCCGCTGGTTTGCGCGGCGTTCAACGCCGACTTCGACGGCGACCAGATGGCGGTCCACGTTCCGCTGTCGCTGGAAGCGCAGTTGGAAGCGCGCGTCTTGATGATGTCGACCAACAACATCCTGCATCCGGCCAATGGTCTGCCGATCATCGTGCCGTCGCAGGACATCGTGCTCGGCCTGTACTACCTGTCGATCCTGCGTGAAGGGTTGCCGGGCGAGGGCAAGTTGTTCGGCGAGGCCGCCGAGATCGAGCACGCGCTGCACGCCAAGGTCATCCACCTGCACACCAAGATCAAGTATCGCTGGGAAGGCCTCGACGAGAATGGCAAGCAGGTCAGCCGCTGGTACGAGACCACGGCCGGACGCACCATGCTCGGCCAGGTGTTGCCGAAGTCGGTGAAGATGCCGTTCGACGTCATCAACAAGCTGATGACCAAGAAGGAAATCTCCGGCGTCATCGATCAGGTGTATCGCCACTGCGGTCAGAAAGAGACCGTGATGTTCTGCGACCGCATCATGGCGCTCGGCTTCTACAACGCGTTCAAGGCCGGCATTTCGTTCGGCAAGGACGACATGGTGGTGCCGGCGTCGAAGTGGAAGACCGTCGAGGACACCCGCGCGCTCGCCAAGGAATTCGAGCAGCAGTACAATGACGGCCTGATCACCCACGGTGAAAAGTACAACAAGGTGGTCGACGCCTGGTCGAAGTGCACCAAGAAGATCTCGGAAGACATGATGACGGAAATTTCCGCCGTCAAAAAGAATCCGAAGGGCGGCGAAGCCCAGATCAACTCGATCTTCATGATGTCGAACTCCGGCGCCCGTGGTTCGCAGGACCAGATGCGGCAGCTCGCCGGCATGCGCGGCCTGATGGCCAAGCCGTCGGGCGAGATCATCGAGACGCCGATCATCTCGAACTTCAAGGAAGGCCTCTCGGTTCTCGAATACTTCAACTCGACCCACGGCGCCCGTAAGGGTCTGGCCGACACCGCGTTGAAGACCGCGAACTCCGGTTACCTGACGCGGCGTCTGGTCGACGTCGCGCAGGACTGCATCATCACCGCGGACGATTGCGGCACCAAGCTCGGCATCAAGATGCGCGCCATCATCGACGCCGGCACCGTGGTGGCGTCGTTGGCGTCGCGGATTCTCGGCCGCACCGCGGGCGAGGATCTGCGCGATCCGTTGACCAACAAGGTGGTGGTGAAGCGCGGCACGCTGATGGAAGAGAGCCACGTCGACGCGCTGCAGCAGGCCGGCATCCAGGAAGTCAAGATCCGCTCGGCTCTGACCTGCGAACTGGTCAACGGCATCTGCGGCAAGTGCTACGGGCGCGATCTCGCCCGCGGCACCCCGGTCAACCACGGCGAGGCTGTCGGCGTCATCGCCGCGCAGTCGATCGGCGAGCCCGGCACGCAGCTGACGATGCGCACGTTCCACATCGGCGGCGCGGCGCAGATCAACGAGCAGTCGTTCATCGAGTCGAACTTCGACGGCAAGGTGACGATGAAGAACAAGGCCATCGCCAAGAACAGCGAAGGCCATCTGGTGGCGATGGTGCGCAACATGGTCGTTGCGGTCACCGACGCCGACGGCACCGAGCGCGCCACCCATCGCATCCAGTACGGCGCGCGGATGCGCGTCGACGAAGGCGACATGGTGAAGCGCGGTCAGCGCATCGCCGAGTGGGATCCCTACACCCGCCCGGTCTTGACCGAAGTGGAAGGCGTCATCGGCTTCGAGGATCTGGTCGAAGGCCAGTCGATCTCGGAGACGCTGGACGAATCCACCGGCATCGCCAAGCGCGTGGTGATCGACTGGCGCAGCCAGCGCGGTGGCGCTGACCTGCGTCCGGCGATCGTCATCAAGGGCAAGGACGGCAAGATCCTCAAGCTCGCGCGTGGCGGTGAAGCCCGCTACATGCTGTCGGTCGACGCCATTCTGTCGGTCGACGTCGGCGCCAAGGTGAAGACCGGCGACATTCTCGCCCGTATCTCCACCGAAAGCGCCAAGACCCGCGACATCACCGGCGGTCTGCCGCGGGTGGCGGAACTGTTCGAGGCCCGCAAGCCGAAGGACGCCGCCATCATCGCGGAAATCGCCGGCACCATCCGGTTCGGACGCGACTACAAGAACAAGCGTCGGATTTCGATCGAGCCGGTGGACACCACCGAGGAGACCCGCGAGTACTTGATCCCGAAGGGCAAGCACATCCATCTGCAGGACGGCGACATCGTCGAAAAGGGCGATTTCATCGTCGAAGGCAACCCGGCGCCGCACGACATTCTGGCGATCAAGGGCATCGAGGAACTCGCCGCCTATCTGGTCAACGAAATCCAGGAGGTCTATCGGCTGCAGGGCGTGTTGATCAACGACAAGCACATCGAGGTGATCGTTCGCCAGATGCTGCAGAAGGTCGAGATCACCGATCAGGGCGAGACCGACATGATTTCGGGCGAGCAGATCGACAAGATCGAATTCGACCAGATCAACGCCAAGGCCAAGGAAGAGGGCAAGAAGATCGCCACGGGGACGCCGGTTCTGCTCGGCATCACCAAGGCGAGCTTGCAGACCCGCTCGTTCTTCTCGGCGGCGTCGTTCCAGGAGACCACCCGGGTGCTCACCGAAGCCGCCGTCAACGGCAAGGTGGATCCGCTGGAAGGCCTCAAGGAGAATGTCATCGTCGGCCGGCTGATCCCGGCGGGCACCGGCGCCTCGATGGCCAAGATCCGCGAAGTGGCGGTGAAGCGCGACAAGCTGATTCTCGACGAGCGCGAGAAGCAGGCGACCATCGTGCCGAGCGCTCCGGAACCGGAGCCGCTGGCGCTGCCGACGCCCGAACAGGGCTAGTTTTACGCGAATTGTTCGCGAAAGGCCGGCGCAAGCCGGCCTTTTTGCGTTTCTGGCGCTTTTTGTCGCTGGATTACCGTTTGTTCATCTTCCCTTCAGGTGGAAAGGGCTTTTGCTAGCGTCGACCTCACGCGATCCGGAATCACCGGCTCCAATCCGCCGGAATTCCCGGGTAAACGATTGAAGAATCGGGGCTGCTGCTCCGAAACCGAATTCTCCGGACCGCTGATGGATGGAGCGCCGCGTTGCCGAAGGCTGCGCGGCCATGACGCGGCGAAAGATGAACATGTTCGATCTTGCAATTGTCGGTGGTGGCCCGGGCGGCCTGATGAGCGCCTGGTACTTGAAGAAGAAGCTTGGCGATCTGTGCCGCGTGACCATCTACGAGGCGTCGGATCGGATCGGCGGCAAAATCGTCACCCGAACCTTCGATACCGCGCCGGCGATGTATGAAGCCGGCGTCGCCGAATTGTACGATTACTCGATGAGCGGCCCCGACCCGTTGCGCGAACTGGTGCAGCATTTCGGCCTGCAGACCATCCCGATGGATGCCGAGCAGGTGATGCTCGACGGCGAGTTGCTCAACGACGTGCCCGGGATGCGCAAGAAATACGGCGACGTCACCGCCGACGCCATCGAGGCGTTCCGCAAGCTGTGCGGCAAGATGATCACGCCGATCGAATATTACGAAGGCGTCGGCACCCACGACAACGAGCACCCCTGGGCCTGGACCAATTGCGAGAAGCTGCTCGACCAGGAGGTCGCCGACCCGACCGCCAAGCGCTTCTTCAAGGCGATGGCGCGCTCCGACATCGCCACCGAGAGCCACAACACCAACGGCCTCAACGCGCTGAAGAACTTCGTGATGGATATCGACGGCTATATCGGGCTGTATTCGATCCAGAACGGCAACGAGCAGCTGGTGAGTTGCCTGCATTCCGAAGTCGACGCCACGGTGAAGCTCAACCACCGCGTGCTCAAGGTCGGCAAGACCGATCAGGGCCGCTACCAGCTCAACATGATGAACGGCAAGGGGCCGGAGACCAAGGATTTCGACCTGGTGCTGATGTGCCTGCCGCACAACTGGCTGGCGACGATCGGCTGGGGCAACGAGCAGTTGCGCCGCGCGATGGTCAAGCACGTTTCCTATTTCGATCGCCCGGCGCACTATCTGCGGGTCTCGATCCTGTTCGATAGTCCGTTCTGGGGCGAGCAGATCCCCGGCTCCTGGTTCATGTCGGAAGCGTTCGGCGGCTGCTGCATCTACAACGAAGGCTCGCGCCACGACGTCGGCAAATACGGCGTGCTGAACTGGCTGATTCCGGGCTGCGACGCGCTGGCCTACTCCAACCTCAGCGACGACGAGCTGATCGACGCCGCGATCAAATCGCTGCCGGCGTCGCTCGGCGACGCGCGGTCGCATTTCATGGAAGGCAAGATCCATCGCTGGATGTCGTCGGTGAACGCGATTCCCGGCGGCCTGCCGACCCGCGACGTGATGACCAACCATCGCCCGGAGCCGAAGAATCACCCCGGCCTGGTGGTGGTCGGCGACTATCTGTTCGACTCCACGCTGAACGGGCTGTTCGATTCCTCCGACGCCGCCACCGACATCATCCTCACCGAGATGATCAAGCTGCGCCGGGTGCGATCGCAGCAGGAGGGCAAGCCGGTCTCCGACAAGATCGACCGCGACTACTTCAAGACCTATCGCGGGCTGGGGCCGTATCGTGACGTCTGGAGCCAGTTCACCAATCCGGACTATCTGCTCGAGCTGATCAAGATCGTGTGGGATCCGGCGCCCGGCGCCCGGATGCTGGTGGCCGGTTCGGCCAGCGGCGAGTTGGTCGGTGCGCTGCGCGAACGCGGCATCGACGCCCACGGCATCGAGAACAACCGCGGCATCCACGCCCAGACCCCCGACGCGTTGAAGGAGTTCAACCACCTCGGATCGGTGGTCGATCTGCCGTTCAAGGACGGCGAGTTCGACTTCGTGTTCGAGACCTGCCTGTGCCACGTCTCGGAAAATCGCGTCTCGCGCGCGATCGCCGAACTCAACCGCGTGGTGAAGACCGGCCTGGTGTTCGGCTCGGTGACCAGCGACATGGCGCCGGCGGTGATCGACCGCTACGACCTGTTGCGCGGCGTCAAGAAGCTCGGCACCTGGTGGGAATGGTCGGAACTGTTCTTCGCCAACGGCTTCGACCTGTCGATGCACCGCCACGACTGCACCGACGCGGTGTGGGCGGCGACGCTCAAGGCCAACAAGGGGCCGGGCAACTGGTACGCCGACGCCGACAGCCTGCGTTACTCGTTCTTCGACAAGCTGGCGGCCGAGTAGTCGGCCGTCGCAGCAACGCTGCTGCGCCGGCGCAAGGTCGAGCGAGTTTCAGCGCTCGGCGTCGGGCTTCATCGAACTGTCACGGAAACAGACGATGGAACAGCGGCGCGCTTTGCCGAAGCCGCGCCGATCGCGTAGCATCGCAACTCGCGATCCCCATCACGTCTTCCTTTCGCGGCGCCAGCGCCGTTCAGCATCGGTTTGATCGGTTTCACTCATGGCGCCTAAGCGACCCCCGTCGGACAGTGAAGATCGCGCGGCGAAGCCCGATCCGACGTCGCCGCTCGACGACAAATTCGCGATTCCGATCGGGGTTTCCGCGAGCCCGGTGAAGGGCCTGAAGCCGCCGGGGCAGGGCAAGCCCGCAGCGCCCGCCAAGGTGGTCGCAGATCCCGCGAAAAAGCCCGCGGCGAAGCCTGCGCCCGACGACGATGATGATGACGAGGACGACGACGGCCCGGAGCTCGACGACGATGACGAGGACGAGGAACTGGTCGTCTTCACCGCCAAAGAGGCCGCCGGCGCGCTGGCGACGATCTATCGCTTCACCAAGCCGTTCCTGACCAATTACAAGAAGATCATCGTCTTCGTCGGCATCGGCGTGGTGATCGAGACGTTGTTCAACGTCATCATGCCGCTCTCGCTGAAATACCTGATCGACGACGCGCTCGGCGAAGAGGATTTCGAGGCGCTGATCACCATCCTGTCGGTGCTGGCGGTGGCCGGCATTGTCACCTCGATCGTCGCAGTCTGGTACGAGCGCTGGGACGCCCGGCTCGCCGCCGCGGTGGTCGCCGACGTGCGCGGCCGGCTGTTCGAGCACATCCAGAATCTGCCCTCGGCGTATTTCGCCCGCACCAAGCGCGGCGAGATCCTGTCGCGGTTCTCGATCGACCTGTCGGCCTATGAAGGCTCGGTGAAGAGCTTCTCCAACAGCGCGGCGCTGCCTTTCCTGGAATTGATCGCCGGCATCGTGCTGTTGCTGTTCTTGAACTGGCAGCTCGCCGCGGTGGCGCTGCTGGTGTTCCCGATCACGCTGATCGGGCCGCGGATCCTGACGCCGAAGGCGGTGCAGGCCAATTACGAGCAGAAGCAGCAGGAATCCGCGCTGCTCGGCATGGTGCAGGAAAACGTCGCCGCCCAAGCGGTGGTCAAGGCGTTCAGCCTGCAGCGCAAGATGCTCGGCTTCTTCCGGCTGCGCAACGACGACGCGAGGCGCAAGATCGCCGAGGCGACGTTTCTATCGACCATGGTGGAGCGCACCGTCACCATCTCGGTTTTGCTGTTGCACCTCGTCGTGCTGGCGATCGGCGCCTACCTCGCCACCAAGGGCCAGATCACGGTCGGCACCTTCGTCACCTTCGAGAGCGCGTTCTGGGAGGTGTCGTACAACATCGCCCATGTGATGCATTTCATCCCGGTGTCGATCGCCTCGGCCGCCGCGGTGCGCCACATCGACGAGCTCTTGGACGAGCCGACCCGCGGCGCCGATCTGCCGGCGGCGCCGGAATTGCCGCGCATCACTCATGACATCTCGTTCGAGCGCGTCAGCTTCAAATACGAGGGCAGCCAGACCCCGGTGTTGGACAATCTCAGCCTCAGGCTCGACGTCGGCAAGACCATCGCCATCGTCGGCCCGTCGGGCTCCGGCAAGAGCACGCTGTTGAACCTGATCCTGCGGCTGTATCTGCCGGACGAGGGCCGGCTCACTATCGACGGCGTCGACATCCGCAAGGTGACGCGGGAGTCGCTGCGGCGCTCGATGGCGGTGGTGTTCCAGGAGAACATGCTGTTCAACGTCTCGATCCGCGAGAACATCCGGCTCGGCAAGGAAGGCGCCAGCGACGAGGAAGTCGAGCAGGCGGCGCGCAAGGCCGAGATCCACCGCTACATCATGAGCCTGCCGGACAAATACGACACCCAGGTCGGCGAGCGCGGCGACACGCTGTCCGGCGGCCAGCGCCAGCGCATCGCGATCGCCCGCGCCATCATCCGCAACCCGTCGGTGCTGCTGCTCGACGAGGCCACCTCGGCGCTCGACCAGACCACCGAGGCCGCGATCAACCGCACGCTGCTGAAGGTCGCCAAGGGCCGCACCATGATCTTCTCGACCCACCGTTTGACCTCGGTGGTGGAGATGGACGAGATCATCGTGATCTCGGGCGGCCGCGCCATCGAGCGCGGCTCGCACAAGCAGCTGTTGGCGGCCAACGGCATGTATCGCAAGCTGTGGGACGATCAGAACCACGTGCCGCATCAGGCCGACACGCCGTCCGATGCGGACGATGACGATGATGATGAGGACGACGACGAGTAGGGCGGGCCGTGTGGCTCAAGGATCCTCCGCCCATGACGCGTCATCCCGGGGCATGAGCGGCGCGAGCCGCGATTGAACCCGGGATCCAGTAATCACCGCCCTGGAATACTGGATTCCGGGTTCGCTTGGCCTACGGCCTCGCGCCCCGGAATGACAGCTCACAGCTTGACGGCGCCGGCGCGGCTTAACCGGATCGCAAGGCTGTTGCGAGCACACTCGCAGGTCACGTCTCATCGGATCGCCGCGGATGATTTCGGTTACGATTTGTTCACCAGAACGGGCCGCGGCCGCGCCGTGGGACGATCTGGTGCGGCGCGCGTCGCCCAACGTCTTCATGAATCCGGCGGCGTTGCGGGCGGCGCAGGACTGCGGCTTCGCCGATGTCCGGGTGCTGCTGGCCTGGGACGAGGCCGCCGCGCCGCGGCGCCTGGTCGGGCTGTGGGCGCTGCAGCGCCGTGTCGTCGCGCCGCTGTTGCCGGCGATCCTCGAGGCGCTGCCGTTCTATTATGCCTTCCTGTCGAGCCCGGTGGTTGATCCGGCGTTCGCCGTAGAGGTGATGCCGGCGTTCCTGGCGGCGATCGAGCGCGATCCGGCGCTGCCCAAGGTGATCACGCTGAAGTCGCTCGATGCCGAAGCGCCGAGCTATGCGGCGCTGCGCACCGCGCTGAGCGGGAAGGGCGGCGAGCAGCTCGAGCTGAAACAATTCGCCCGGCCGCTGGCGACCCGCGACCACGGCATCAAGCGCTCCGGCTCCACCCGCAAGAAGCTGCGGCAGGACTGGAACCGGCTGTCGGCGCTGGGCGCCGTCGACCTGGTCAACGACCGCTCGGTCGCGGGCGCCGCCGCGGCGTTCGAGACATTCCTGGAGCTGGAGGCGGGCGGCTGGAAGGGCAAGCGGGGCACCGCACTGACCTGCGATCCGCGCCACGCCGGCTTCACCCGCGAGCTTCTGCGGGCGCTGGCGGCGCGCGGCGACGCCAGCGTGGCGCTGCTGCGGGTCGAGGGCAGGGCGATCGCCGCCCAGGTGCTGATGTATTGCGGAACCAGCGCCTACACCTGGAAGACCGGCTACGACGCCGAATTCGCCAAGTTCTCCCCGGGCGCGCTGCTGATCGACAAGCTCGCCGAGCAGCTGTTCGCCGCGGGTGAGATCGACACCATCGATTCGTGCTCGGTGCAGGAGAGTTTCATGGCGCAGCTGTGGAGCGGCCGGCGCGCCATGGTCGACCTGGTGGTCGACGTCGGCCCGGGGCGGTCGTTCGGCTTTACGGTAGAGACCGCGCGTCAGCTCGGCCTGGCGCGGCTGCGCGAATGGCGCAACCGGCTGCGGGCCTGGCGGTCAGCGCCGCCGGCGCCGAAGAAGCCGGCAGTGCCGCGAGAGGCCTGAGGCGGGATCCCTCATGGTGAGGAGACCGCCTCTTGGCGGTCGTCTCGAACCATGAGGCCACATCCCTCGAGACGCGCGCAAGTGCGCGCTCCTCGGAGCCTGTGAATCTTTCATTTTGGTTGGCATGTCTGCTTTGGCATGATTCAATTTTGCAGCGATCAGGGAGTTGCTGCGATGGCCGAGAAGGAAT
>NZ_JACHIH010000027.1 GCF_014203125.1 Rhodopseudomonas rhenobacensis | reverse complement strand
GGGCGTCATCGCCGCGCGCGTTGGCCGGTGGCCACCGGCCAACGCGCTAAGCCGCTTCCATCGCACATTTTGCTCAATGGGCAGATACAAGGGGGACGGCGCGATGTGAAGAACAGTGCCTCGAAAGAGGCTTCTTGCTTTGATCCGCGTCGAATCATCGGGTCCCAGGTTCGAGCCCTGGTGCGTCCACCAAGGTCCCGCTTTAAGACTAGCTCTTCAGCTAACGGCGGGGACGCCCGGATCGGGCAGTCGCGATCCTTCAAGAATCCTTTGACCTTCATGGCGCGGTGTCGCGCCGGCCGCAGTCGATATCGTTCTCAAAACGGGATCGAGGCCCGGCCGCGCAGCGTCCAGATCTGCACCGTGCCGCCCAGGCCGCCGAGTTCGGCGCCGAGCGCCACGGCGGCGCCATTGCCGAAGCGCGCCGCCAGTCCGCCGGTGACCCGCGCCGACCAGCCGTCCAGCAGCGGCACCGAGGCCAGCGGCGCCGTGCCGGCGAGCGCCACCGCCGCGGCGTCGTCGCCGGTGAAGTAGTAATCGGCATAGAGGCCCGCATAGGGCGCCAGCGTCACCGTGGCACTGTAGAGCCACGGATAGCTGGCGTTGAGACCGCCGGACGCGCGGCCGGTGAAGAAGTCGCGCTCCGCCTGCAGCGTGCCGAGGGAATCGGTGTAGGCGTTCTCGCGCTCCCACAGCGCGTAGACCCGGGCCGACGGCTCGATGGCGAAACCGTAGAGCTCGGTGGTGCCGGTGAGGCCGCCGGACACCAGCCAGCGGCGGCCGTCGAAGGTGCCGTTGGCCGCGCCTGCCGCGCCGTCATAGCCGATCCCCGAATAGGCGGCCGCCGCATCGAGGCGCAGCCCGGCCGCGAATTTCCAGGCGGCATAAGATCCGAGGGTCCAGCCGTCGCCTTTCAGGCGGCCGTTCAGCGTATCCGATCGGTAATCGAAGGTTTCGTAGCCGCCGACCACGCCGACCAACACGTTGGTCGACACCTTGCGGGTGAGGCCGATCAGCGCGTTGACCTGGTCGCCGTACAGGGCCGAAACCGTGTTGTTTGAATTCCACTGGCCGATGCTGGCCCCTTTCACTTCGGCCCACAGCAGCCAGTCTTTCGGCTCGACGAGCTGCCGTGCCGGGGCTTTGGTCTTCATGGTGTCGCGATCGATCGCCGCAAAGGCGTCGTCGACGCGGGATTTGCCGCGCCCGGCGCCGCGACCGCCGTTGCTGGCGCCGATGCCGGCGGTTTCCGCGGTGGTGCCATAGCTGCCGTTCCAACGCTTGCTGACGGTGGTTTCCGCGCTGGCAGGCCCCATCTGATCGGGATCGTCGGTGAAATTGAAACGCAGGCCGGAGCCGGACGGCGTCAGCAGTTGTCCGCCGTTGGCAAAGCCTTCCGAAATCGCGCTGTCGATCGCGCCGGAGATCGCGGCGCCCGAACTCTGCGCGATGGTCTTGGTCGCCATGATCTGCAACGCGCGCAGTTTCAGGCTGTCCTGCGGGGTATTGACCGCCTGCAGCAGCGGCGACGAGGTGCTTCCTGCGAAATTCGCATTGCCGGCGAACACCGCGGTGATGCTGTGGGTGCCGATCGTCAGCGCGCTGGTGGTCAGCGCCGCGGTGCCGCCTGACAGGATCGCCGAGCCGATCGCGACGCCGCCGTCGTTGAAGGTGACGGTGCCGGTCGGGGTGACGCCGCCGGCGTTCACCGTCGCCGTGAAGGTCACCGCCTGGCCGGCCTCGCTGGGATTGCGCGACGAGCTGAGGCTGGTGGTGGTGGCCGGGACGACGTAGCTGAACAGCTGGCTGCCGGTGCCGGTGCCGCTCGGGCTTGTTACGGCGATGTCGACGGCGCCGGCGGCATGCGCGGGCGTGGTCGCGGTGAGGCTGGTGGCGCTGACCACGGTGACGGCGGTGGCGGCGGCACCGCCGAAGCTGACGCCGGTGACGCCGATGAAATTGCTGCCGGTGATGGTGACGGCGGTGCCGCCGCTGCTAGGTCCGGAACTCGGGGAGACCGAGGCGACCGAGGGCTGTGGCGCATAGACGAACGCGCCCGGGCCGGAACTGCCGCTCCCCGAAGAGGTGATGACCGCGACGTCGACGGGGCCGGCGCCATGCGGCGGCACGACCGCGGTGATGGTGGTCGGGTTCACCACGGTGAAGCTGCTGGCCGCGATGCCGCCGAAGGTGACGCCGGTGACGCCGATGAAATTGCTGCCGGTGATGGTCACCGTCGTGCCGCCGGCGATCGAGCCGGAATTCGGCGAGATCGACGTCACCGTCGGCGCGCCGGCGTAGGTGTAGAGCCCGGCGCCGGTGCCGGTTCCGACCGGGGTGGTGACCGCGACATCGACCACGCCTGCGGCGTGTGCCGGCGTGGTCGCTGTGATGGTGGTGGCGCTGACCACGGTGACCCCGGTTGCGGCGGCGCCGCCGATCGTGACAGCGGTGGCGCCGGTGAAGTTGCTTCCGGTGATGGTGACGGCGGTGCCGCCGTTGATCGAGCCGGAATTTGGTGCGATCGAGGTCACCGTCGGCGGTGCGGCGTAGGTGTAGAGCCCGGCGCCGGTGCCGGTGCCGCCGGGTGTGGTGACGGCGACGCTGACCACGCCGGCGGCATGCGCCGGCGTCGTCGCGGTGATGGTGGTGGCACTGACCACGGTGACGCCGGTGGCCGCGGTGCCGCCGATGGTGACGGCCGTGGCGCCGGTGAAATTGCTGCCGGTGATGGTCACCGCGGTGCCGCCCGCAGCCGGGCCGGAAGTCGGCGCAATCGCCGTCACCACCGGCACCGCGTTGTAGGTGTAGAGGCCGGCGCCGGTGCCGGTGCCTCCCGGGGTGGTGACGGCGACGTCGACGGTCCCGGCGGCGTGCGCCGGCGTGGTTGCGGTGATGGTGGTGGAATTGACCACGGCGAAGCCGGTGGCCGCGCTGCCGCCGATGCTGACCGCGGTGGCGCCGGTGAAGTTGCTGCCGGTGATGGTGACCGCCGTGCCCCCTGCGGTCGGACCGGCGCTCGGCGAGATCGCCGCCACCGTCGGCGTCCCCGCATAGGTGTACAGGCCGGCGCCGGTGCCGGTGCCGCCGGGGGTGGTGACGGCGACGTCGACGGTCCCCGCGGTATGCGCCGGGGTGATCGCGGTGATGGTGGTGGCGCTGACCACGGTGACGCCGGTCGCCGGACTGCCGCCGATGCTGACGGCGGTGGCGCCGGTGAAGTTAGTACCGGTGATGGTCACATTGCTGCCGCCGGAGATCGGGCCGGTGTTCGGCGCGATCGACGCCACCGTCGGCGTCGCGGCGTAGGTATAGAGACCGACGCCGGTGCCGGTGCCGCCCGAGGTGGTGACCGCGACGTCGACGGTGCCCGCGGCATGCGCCGGCGTGGTTGCCGTGATGGTGGTGGCATTGACCACGGTGACGCCGGTGGCTGCGCTGCCGCCGATGGTCACGACGGCTGGGCCGGTGAAGTTATTGCCGGTGATGGTAACGTTGGTGCCGCCGGAGATCGGGCCGGCGTTCGGCGCGATCGACGCCACCGTCGGTGATGCGGCGTAGGTGTAGAGACCGACGCCGGTGCCGGTGCCGCCGGGAGTCGTGACCACCACGTCAACGGTGCCCGCGGCATGCGAGGGCGTGGTTGCGGTGATGGTGGTGGCACTGACCACGGTGATTGCGGTGGCCGCGGCGCCGCCGATCGTCACGGTGGAGGCGCCGGTGAAGTTGGTACCGGTGATGGTCACGTTGGTGCCGCCGGAGATCGGGCCGGCATTCGGCGCGATCGACGCCACCGTCGGCGTCGCGGCGTAGGTATAGAGACCGACGCCGGTGCCGGTGCCGCCCGAGGTGGTGACCGCGACGTCGACGGTGCCCGCGGCATGCGCCGGCGTGGTTGCCGTGATGGTGGTGGCGTTGACCACAGTGACGCCGGTGGCTGCGCTGCCGCCGATGGTCACCGCGGTGGGGCCGATGAAATTGCTGCCCGTGATGGTCACCGCCGTGCCGCCGGAGAGCGGACCCGCGGCCGGGCTGATCGCCGTCACCGTCGGCGCGTCCGGCAACGGCGTTACGCTGTTCGACGGCGCCGAGGCCGCGCCGGTGCCGGCCGAGTTGGTCGCCGTGACCGTGAACGTATAGGCGGTGAGATTGGCCAAGCCGGTGACCGTGATCGGCGAGGCGGGGCCGGTGGCGGTGATGCCGCCCGGCGAGGAGGTCACGGTGTAGCTGGTGATCGCTGCGCCGCCGTTCGAGGCCGGCGGGCTGAAGGTCACGGTGGCCTGGCCGTTGCCCGCCGTCGCCGTGCCGATGGTCGGCGCGCCGGGCACGACGGCGTTGACGGCGAAGCTGCGGGTGACCGTCGTGGCCGCCTGGTAAGCGCCGTTGCCGGCCTGATCGGCGTTGATCGTACAATTGCCGGCGGTCACGAAGGTCAACGTGCCGCCGGAGGTGATGGTACACACCCCGGTCGTCGAAGACGTGAAGGTCACCGGCAGGCTGGAGGTGGCGCTCGCGCTCAGCGTCGGGCTGGTGCCGAAGGTCTGCGCGCCGGGCTGCGCGAAGGTGATGGTCTGTGCGGCCTTGGGCGTGACGCTGTTGGAGGCGGCCGAGGCCGCGCCGGTGCCGGCCGAGTTGGTCGCCGTCACCGTGAACGTATAGGCGATGCCGTTGGTCAGCCCGGTGACGGTGATCGGCGAGGCGCCACCGCTCCCGGTGAAGCCGCCGGGCGAGGACGTGACGGTGTAACCGGTGATCGCCGAGCCGCCATTCGACGCCGGCGCCGTGAACGTCACCGTGGCCTGCGCATCGCCGGGCGTGGCGGTGCCGATGGTCGGCGCGCCGGGCACGATGGCGTTGACCGCGAAGCTGCGCGTCACGGTCGGCGCGGCCTGATAGCTGGTATCGCCGGCCTGGTCGGCGTTGATGGTACAGGTGCCGGCGGTCACGAAGGTCAACGTGCCGCTCGGCGTGACCGTGCAGACCCCGGTCGTGGTCGAGCTGAAGGTCACCGCCAGGCTTGAGGTGGCGCTCGCGCTCAGCGTCGGGCTGGTGCCGAAGGTCTGCGCGCCGGGCTGCGCGAAGGTGATGGTCTGTGCGGCCTTGGGCGTGACGCTGTTGGAGGCGGCCGAGGCCGCGCCGGTGCCGGCCGAGTTGGTCGCCGTCACCGTGAACGTATAGGCGATGCCGTTGGTCAGCCCGGTGACGGTGATCGGCGAGGCGCCACCGCTCCCGGTGAAGCCGCCGGGCGAGGACGTGACGGTGTAACCGGTGATCGCCGAGCCGCCATTCGACGCCGGCGCCGTGAACGTCACCGTGGCCTGCGCATCGCCGGGCGTGGCGGTGCCGATGGTCGGCGCGCCGGGCGCGATGGCGTTGACGGCGAAACTCTGCGAGACGGTCGGAGCGGCCAGGTAGGTGCCGTCGCCGGCCTGGTCGGCGTTGATGGTACAGGTGCCGGCGGTCACGAAGGTCAACGTGCCGCTCGGCGTGACCGTGCAGACCCCGGTCGTGGTCGAACTGAAAGTCACCGCCAGGCTTGAGGTGGCGCTCGCGCTCAGCGTCGGGCTGGTGCCGAAAGTCTGCGCGCCGGGCGGCGCGAAGGTGATGGTCTGTGCGGCCTTGGGCGTGACGCTGTTGGAGGCGGCCGAGTCCGCGCCGGTGCCGGCCGAGTTGGTCGCAATCACCGTGAACGTATAGGCGATGCCGTTGGTCAGCCCGGTGACGGTGATCGGCGAGGCGCCACCGCTTCCGGTGAAGCCGCCGGGCGAGGACGTGACGGTGTAATCGGTGATCGCCGAGCCGCCATTCGACGCCGGCGCCGTGAACGTCACCGTGGCTTGCGCATCGCCGGCCGTGGCGGTGCCGATGGTCGGTGCGCCGGGCACGACGGCGTTGACCGCGAGGCTGCGCGTCACGGTCGGCGCGGCCTGATAGCTGGCATCGCCGGCCTGGTCGGCGTTGATGGTACAGGTGCCGGCGGTCACAAAGGTCAAGGTGCCGCCGGTGCTGATGGTGCACACCCCGGTCGTCGAAGACGTGAACGTCACCGGCAGGCTGGAGGTGGCGCTCGCACTCAGCGTCGGACTGGTGCCGAAGTTCTGGGCGCCGGGCTGCGCGAACGTGATGGTCTGCGCCGCCTTGGGGGTGACGCTGTTCGACGCTGCCGACGCCGGGCCGGTGGCGTTCGAATTGGTCGCGGTGACGGTGAACGTATAGGCGGTGCCATTGGTCAGGCCGGTGACCGTGATCGGCGATGCTGGGCCGGTGGCGGTGATGCTGCCCGGCGAGGAGGTCACCGTGTAGCTGGTGATCGGGGAGCCGCCGACCGAGGACGGCGGTGTGAAGGTCACGGTGGCCTGGGCATCGCCGGCGGTGGCGGTGCCGATCGTCGGCGCGCCGGGCGCCAGCGACGGCATGTTTGTCACCGATATCGTATAGGTGGTGTCGGTAATGGCGTAGTAAAAGCCCGTATCGATCAGGTACTGGCAATTTGCTGAAATCGGGCAGCTTTGCGACGCATAGTAAACGGGAATACTGCCCGACGTCGACGTACCTAGCGTTGTCAGTTTGATCGTGTAGCCGTTGAACGTCAGACCGTCGCCGACGGAAATCGGCGTGACCAGGAAAATTGCGCCATTTCCGCCACCGATGGAGGCTGCGACCGGATTGCCGTCGCTGTTATTGTCGTACATCGGGGCATCGATCTGCGAATCGAAGCCGTTCGTCGTATACAGACCGGCGCGCACCGCTTCCGAGCAGTCAGAGACGTCCAGCGTTCTTGTATCATTGAGGGCCGCGCCGGTGAAATCGACGCTGGTTTCGCAAGCGGCATTGGCCATCGACGTGCCGAACACCGTCACGGTGAGGCCGATCGCCAACGCCGCGACCCGCCCCAGCCGAGCGGCGATGGAAACCCGCCGCAAACGGCGCGATCGCAAACCAAGACCACAGATCGCCGGAATCCGCGCGTCCGACATTTGCTTCGCGAGGCTCAGCCGAATATTTCGAAACATGCTCCAGCCCAATTCCGAACTGACGAGCCGCAGGGCTGACCCGCACCTCGTGTGAATTGAAGAATTCGAAGAATTCAATGTCGTCACGAAGGAAGTCGTCACGAAGAATGTCGTCACGAAGAAAGACGCGATTGCGGAAATATCAAAATCTGCGGCAGATGCCGCCGAGATGCCTCACTCCCAGTTATCCTCAGGACCCGTTTGGCCAACGGTAATCCGCCGACGAGGTCGGTTCCGCGCATTCCATCCTGCGGCCGTCCGACCCTTCCGGGAGCAAATAAGGCCCACTTTAGGATCGGTTGCAAGATGGTGACTACTCAATTCGCCTGTATTTCGAGCGGTTTTGGCGATCTTCCGGTGTTCGTGGCAATTCCGCCACACGACTAACCGATGTCAAATCGAAGTGGCGGTGCGACGCAGCAAGATCGCCTGCTAATCATGATTAGTAACGACGAAGCGCCTTGACAGGCTTCGATGCGTTGAAATAGCTTGCTCACTACAAGATATTTATTGTTAGTTATTTCGAGCTTCGAGGTGCTTTGATGCCGCTGGAGCCATTTGTTGGGCAGATCATGCCCGCCGGTTTTGGAATCGTACCGAGGAATTGGGCGCCCTGCGATGGGCGGCTGCTTCCGGTCCAAAATTACCAAGCGTTGTTTTCGTTGCTCGGCGTGACCTATGGCGGCAATGGTGTCGCAACGTTTGCGCTGCCGGATCTGCGCGGGCGAGCCGTCTTGGGGTGCAATTTGAGCACGGTGGCGTGGGGCTTGGTCAGCGGCACCGAGACCGTGACGCTCACAGTCGACCAGCTCCCGCGTCATAATCACATGATCCAGGCGACGACGAGATCCGGCACGGGCCGCGCGGCGCCGCCGACCAACAAGATCTTTGCCACCACCACCGCGGAAGAATCGATCTTCGCTCCGGCCGGTAGCAATGAGGTGCCGTTGGTGGTGGGCGGCAATGTCGGATACGACGGTGGCAGTCTGCCGCACAACAACATGCAGCCGTATCTCGTCGTCAACTATCTGATTGCGCTGAACGGCATATTCCCGCCGCGCCCGTGACGGTCGCGCGCTTGATGATTGAAAATCGTCTCGTCGATTGTTTGGTCGCCGGTCCGCTTGCGTGGCCTTGCCGCTACCAAAGTGCTTGCGGCGAGCGGCCGGGCAATCGTCCGCGTCTATGGCTCTGAACGTCTCCGGACCTGAACAGGTCTTTGAAAGAGTTGCGCTTGCTCCACCCCGCCTTCGGTCTCGAAATGATGTCTTCCGCCTCACATACTCGACCGATAGGTTCGCTATCCTCGCAAGGAAGTTGGTCAGGAAGTTGGTAAGGAAGTTATCCGATGTCAGATCCCTATGTCGGCGAGATCCGTCTGTTCGGTTTTCCGCGAGTGCCCACGGGCTGGCTGGCCTGCGACGGCTCTCAACGCAGCATCGCTGAATACGAGGTCCTCTACGCGGTGATCGGCACCACTTTTGGCGGCGACGGTGTGAACGTCTTCAACGTGCCGGACCTGCGCGGCCGGGTGCCGATTTCGCAAGGAACCGGAGCCGGTGGACTGACCCCGCGCGTGCTGGGGCAGGCCGCCGGTGCGCCGGAGCAGACGTTGCTGGACCAGAACACCCCACGACACAGCCATCCGCTGATCGCCACCACCAATGCCGGCACCACGGCGACACCCGGCGACACCGTGCATCTGGCAGCCGCCACTCCGGATACCTTCAAGCTCTATGCGCCCGATCCGTCGAGCACGGTTGCGCTGGCCGCCTGCGTCGTCCCGGCCGGCAGCAATATGCCGCACGACAACATGATGCCAAGCCTGGCGGGCAATTTCTGCATCGCCTGGGTCGGGGTCTTCCCAAGCCAGAACTGACGCGCGCCTGAACGACGACCCAGCGCGCCGACGCGCCGGCGCCACGCAATCATCCAGGGGGATTTCATGGCTCAGCCCTATATCGGAGAGATTCAGGCCTTCGCGTTCGGTTACTGCCCGGAGGGCTGGCTGCCGTGCTATGGACAGACCCTGAGCATCCAGCAATACACGCCGCTGTTCGCGCTGATCGGCACGGCCTATGGCGGCAATGGCAGCAGCACCTTCATGCTGCCGAACCTGGTCGGCCGTGTCGCGATCAGTCAGGGGCAGGGACCCGGCCTGAGCCCGTACCAGGTCGGCGATCAGCCTGGTGAGGCGGGTGTCGCCCTGCAGATCGACCAAATGCCCTGGCACACCCATTCGCTGCAACTTGGCAGCAAGGGCAGCGCCAATGCGACGGCGGCGCCGGCCGCAGGGTCCAGCATCGCGGTCGATCCGAACTTCAACGGCTTCCTGCCGCCTCCGGCGGACACCACCTTTGCTCCCGGCGCGATGGGGCTGAGCGGAAACTCTGAGCCGCATCCCAACATTCAGCCGACCTTGGCGATGATCTATTGCATCGCGACCCAAGGGGAATTTCCCTCGTTCGGATGAGCGCCGTGGCGCCGGCTGCCGCCACGCCGCCGCGGCCTCGCGGGGCGATCGTCGCGGCGCTGCGGGTCGCCGATCTCGACGTCCGCGTGCGTGCGACGGCGGCAGCCGACGCGGCGTTCTGCCGTGGCCTGTTCCATGAGGAGCGCGCGCCGCAGTTTGCGGCGCTCGGGCTGAGTGACGCAATGCTGACGGCGTTGCTGGATCAACAGTATCGGGCGCAACAGCTCGGCTATCAGCAGAATTGGCCCGACGCGGATGACGCCGTGATCGAGCACCGCGGTAGATCAGTCGGGCGGCTGATGCTGGCGCTGCTGCCGGAGCCTCCAGGCGCCGGCATGCCGATAAGCGAGGCCCGCGGTGGCGCGTCGCACCTGGGCGCCGGCACCTTGCATCTGATCGATATCGGCATCTCGGCCGCCGCCCGCGGTGACGGCATCGGCACCGCGGTGATCGGCAGCCTCGCAGGCGCGGCTGCGATGCTCGGCGCGAGCCGGCTGTCGCTGTGCGTGCTGCGGGGCAACGTCCGTGCCCGCCGGCTCTATCAACGCCTCGGCTTCGTCGCGGGCGCCGGCGACAGTCACATCGCGATGATCAAGGAGCTCCGCTGCAGCGGACGCTGATCTCGCACCGCTGCAGCCGCTGCCGGGACTGTCGGTCGCGCCGCTGCGGCGGCTGGCGCCGCGATCTGCATCAACGATCCCTTCGCGCACGGCGTCCGAACGATATATCTTATCGGGTCCTCGCGCAGCCGAGTGACCTCCGGATTGATAGGGATGGGCGCGCCGAGCCACACCAGCCGGGCAATCGAGGTCGCCCGTCACACGGCGCACCCATGTGGCAGGCGGACACGACGCGATCGCGGCGAGCGCAAGTGAGGAGATCATCGGAACGAGTAGTCGCGATGACCGATGTAGCTGCTGACGACCGGAGTGGCGACGCCGATGACGTGCGCGAGCAGCTGCGAGTGCCAGGTCAGACCGATGGCCGGAAACAGCAGTCGTTCAAGGCCGACGCTCACCAGCCAGACTTGCGCGAGCGCGAAGGCGTTGACCACACAAAAGCGGCCGTATTGAACGGCGACCGGCGCCGACGATCTGCCGAAGACGAAAAACTTGTTGAGAAAAAACGCGGCGGTCATTCCGACCAGATAGGCGAGCACCACCGCGGCGTCGAACGGCACCGCCAGCTCGAAGACAATCCGGGCAACGATATTCAATGCGGCAGCGGCGGCGCCGACGGCGAGAAATGTCGCGAACTTTTCTGTCACGACAGGACGTCAGAAGTCGATATGACGATCGAACAGCCGTTGAATTTGCGACCACACCCACCAAAGCAGCGCTAGCACCAGAAGTGTTTGTATCGTGGCCATTGGGTAACTCGGTTGTCTGCGAAGGCTGCGCGTGAGTGGTCGCCGCCTCAAGGTGTCTATGTTATTCGACGCCGCTCCACACCGCAACTAAGGTATGATTCGATTAGTTCGTCACAGAGCTCTGGATTGTGTCGATGTGTCTCTGTTAGTTGCGGATCGAGATCGCCCGTTTTCTGTAAGTCGCTTCGGCGACTCATCTCGACCAAAGCAGCTCGTTCAATGCCTGCTGATGCAACGTGCAGTAGCCCGGAGAATTCTTGCTGCGTATGAGTTGCGTCGGTCTGCTGTTTGCATCGTTCGATTCCGCGAAGTCGAGATTGTTGCGCGCAACCGGCGGTGCGCATTGCTCTCGTGGAGCGTGCGCCGAGTCCTCTTCTCGCGTTATTCGATTAGTTAGTTGTGGCTCCGGAGCGGACGGAGCACCGCAGTGACGTGCACCCCGTCTGCCGCCGGTTGCTGCTGCGGTTGCGAAGCTACGGTCGCGGGACTTTCGCCGCAGCCCGGCCACGGCGCACGGATCGGCTGCATTGCGATGAGGGGCAACCGGGGCGAACAAAAAAGATATATCTTTACGCGTGTCCGCTAAGCTATATTAGAAGATATATCTTTTGGAGTTCTCGATGGACGATTTCGGTGGCCGACGCTGTGGCGGAATGGGGTGTCGCGGACGCCGGGGTGGCGGACGCGGCGCCGGCGGCGAAATGCTTCGCGTCGGGCGCATGCTGGGGCAGGGCGACCTCAAGCTGATCGCTTTGGCCTTGATCGCCGAGCAGCCCCGCCACGGCTACGACATCATCAAGGTCATCGAGGAAAAGACCGCGGGCTGGTACGCGCCGAGCCCGGGCGTGGTCTATCCGACGCTGACCTTTCTGGAAGAAGTCGGCCACCTGACCGCGCAGCCGGAAGGCGCCAAGAAGCTCTACGTCATCACCGAGGAAGGTGCCGGCTATCTCGCCGACAATCGCGCCGTTGCCGACGCGGTGTTCGATCGGCTGACGTCGGTCGGCGAGCGCGCCGAGCTGTTGCGGCAGCGCAACGATCAGGCCGCCGCCGGAACTGCCGAGGCCAACGCCTTGCCCGCCCTGGTCCGCGCGGCGCTCGACAATCTGCGCGACGTCGCCATCAAGCAACTCGGCAAAGACTCCGAGGCCGAAGCCGAATTGGTCGCCGTGCTGGCGCGCGCGGCGGGAGAGCTACGCAAACTCTGACAAGGCCGTCACGGCGATGATGTATTTCTGAACTCAACCACGCGCTCCGCAAGGACGGCGCAACCAAGCCAAGCAGGAGACCCCGATGACCACCGCAACACTTCTTCCGGAACAACCGACACGGCGCGACGTGCTCTATCTTGCGACCGGCGCCGTCGCCGCCGTGGGCGCGGTCGCCGCGGCCTGGCCGTTGGTGGTGCAGCTCAACCCCGACGCCTCCACCGTCGCCGCCGGCTTTCCGCTCGAGGTCGATCTCGCGCCGATGGCGGCCGGGCAGGTGATCAAGGTGTTCTGGCGCGGCCAGCCGATCTTCATCAACCACCGCACCCCGCAGGAGATCGAATCGGCGCAGACCGCCGACTGGCAGAGCTTCCGCGATCCGCAGCCGGACTCCGCGCGGGTCAAGCCCGGCCACGAGCAATGGCTGGTGGTATCGGCGATCTGCACCCATCTCGGCTGCATCCCGACCGAACACCAGGGCAATTACGAGGGCTGGTTCTGCCAGTGCCACGGCTCGCAGTACGACTCCTCCGGCCGCGCCCGGCTGGGGCCGGCGCCGCTCAATCTTGCTCTGGTGCCGTATGAATTTCTTTCCGACAGCAAGATCCGGATCGGCACCACCGGCTGATCTGATCGCTCGCTGCTTTCACGACATTGACCCCGTCGCGGCGAAGCCGCGCCGGCGCGCGACGCCGCGCGCCGCAAATCCCTTGTGCTTGAGAAAGACCCACCCATGCTGATCGCCGTCGCCAGCCAGAATTTCCGCACCGTCACCGGCCACGCCGGCAAGAGCCGCCGCTTCCTGGTGTTCGACGCCGCGCCCGGCCAGCCGCCCCACGAGGTCGAGCGGCTCGATCTGCCGAAGGAGCTTGCGATCCACGAATTCCAGGACGACGGCGCGCATCCGCTGGATGCCGTCGACGTGGTGATCGCCGGCAGCGCCGGCGCCGGTTTCGTCAACCGGATGGCCGCGCGCGGCGTGCAGACCGTGGCCACCGCGGAAACCGATCCGGCCGCCGCCGTCGCGCAGTTTGTTGCCGGCACGCTCATTGCGCCGGCGCCGCACGTCCACGGCGCCGAAGAGGGCGGCTGCGATTGCAACTGCGGCGGCTGACGCCGTCCGCGGCGGCGCCGGTCAGGAGAACGCCGCGCCGCTGCGCAATCCGAGCTTCCGGAACGCGATCGCCGCCGGGCAGAACCCGGTGATCGCGGCCTGAATCATGTTGGCGCCGGCAAAGCCCGCGAGCAGCAGCCAATACGGACTGGCCAGCCAGCCGAGCAGCAGGCTGGTCAGCACCACGCTGCCGGCAAAGCCGAGCACCGCCTGATCGATATTCATCGCATCGTCCTTTCTCGCTGTCGGCGGACCAGGGACAGCCACGCCGGCCGGTTGACTTCATATTCGTATATGCGTATATACGCAACTATGAAAATGAACATCGACGCGATGGAACAAGCCGCCGATCAGGCCAGCGAATTGTTGAAGGCGCTGTCCAACCGGCACCGGCTGCTGATCATTTGTCAATTGGTCGACGGCGAACGCTCGGTGGGCGATCTCGCCCAACTGTTGGGGCTGCGGGATTCCACGGTGTCGCAGCATCTGGCGCTGCTGCGCAAGGACGGGCTGGTGGCGGCGCGGCGCGACGCCCAGACCATCTACTACTCGATCGCCAGCGCGCCGGCGCGCGAGCTGCTCACCACGCTGTATCGGGTGTATTGCCCGCCCGCGCTGAACAAGACCTCGCCCAAATCTCCCACCAAGACAGCGAAGAAGACCTAACATGCGCGGCATCCTCGCCTGCGGCCTGCTGGCTGCGCTTCTGATCCCTGCGACGCCGCTCCGCGCCGAGCCGCTCACCGTGGCGGCGCGGACCGTGGCCGACGACAAGGCGGTGTTCGCCACCGTCGAGAGCGTCAGCGTGGTGCCCGCGCGCGGCCGGATCGGCGGCACCGTGGTGCAGCTCAAGGTCAAGGAAGGCGACGCCGTCACCCGCGGCCAGGCGATCGCCGCGATCGGCGACGAGAAGCTGGCGCTGCAGATGAAGGCGCTGGACGCGCAGATCGACGCGCTGCAGGCGCAATCGAGCCAGGCGCAGATCGATTTCACCCGCGTCGAGGGCCTGGTCGAACGCGGCACGCTGCCGCGCGTCAAGCTGGATGAGGCGCGCACCGCGCTCAACGTCGCCGAGAACGGCTTGCGGGCGCGCACCGCCGAGCGCTCCGTGGTGCAGCAGCAGTTCAACGAAGGTGAGGTGCTGGCGCCGGCCGATGGCCGGGTGCTGAAAAAGCTGGTGGCGGTCGGCTCGGTGGTGCTGCCCGGCGACGCGGTGGCGACCATCGCGCAGCAGGATTTCAAATTGCGGCTGCGGATTCCGGAGCGCCACGCCCGCTCGCTGAAGCTCGGCGACAAGGTGCGGGTCGACGGCGGCGAGATCGGTGCGGCGGCGCCGCGGTTCGGCACCATCGATCTGATCTATCCGCAGATCGAAGACGGCCGCGTCGTCGCCGACGCCAAGGTCGACGGGCTCGGCGAGTATTTCGTCGGCGATCGGCTGCGGGTGTGGATCGCCGGCGGCGAGCGCTCGGCCTTTGTGATCCCCGCGAACTACGTGACCACGAGATTCGGCATCGACTACGTCAGCATCGAGCAGCCGGGCGGCGCCATCGTCACGCCGGTGCAGCGCGGCCGCGACGCGCCGAGCCCGGAGCTGCCTAACGGCCTCGAGATCTTGTCCGGGATCGGCAACGGCGACCGCCTGGTGCAGCCGTGAAGCTCGGACTGTCGGGACGATTGACGCAGGCCACCATCGGCTCGCCGCTGACGCCGCTGTTTCTGCTCGCAGCCTTGATCGTCGGGCTGTTCGCGCTCATCGCGATTCCGCGCGAGGAGGAGCCGCAGATCAGCGTGCCGATGGTCGACATCCGCGTCAACGCCGACGGCTTGCGCGCACCGGACGCGGTCGAGCTCGTCACCAAGCCGCTGGAAGCCATCGTCAAGAGCATCGACGGCATCGAGCACGTCTACAGCCAGACCGAAGACGACCGCGTCATGGTCACCGCGCGGTTCCTGGTCGGCACCAAATCGGAAGACGCCATCCTGCGCGTCCATGAAAAGATCCGCGCCAATCTCGACCGCATCCCGGTCGGCATCGCCGAGCCGTTGATCGTCGGCCGCGGCATCAACGACGTCGCGGTTTCCGTGCTGACGCTGTCGCCGACGCCCGAAGCCGCCGCGCGCTGGACCGACAAGGATCTGTTCGAACTCGCCGACAAGCTGCGCGCCGAACTGATGAAGGTCGACAGCATCGGTCTGACATACATTTCCGGTGGCGGCGCCCAGCAGATCCGGGTCGAGCCCGATCCGGAGAAACTGTCGCTGTTCGGCGTCACGCTGCAGCAACTGGTCGCCAAGGTGAAGGACGCCAACCGCTCGTTCCTGGCCGGCGCGGTGCGCGACGCCGGCATCGTGCGCAGCGTCTCGGCGGGGCAGACGCTATCCGGGATTCCCGATATCGGGCTGTTGCTGATTGCGACCCGCGACGGCCGCCCGGTCTACGTCAAGGACGTGGCGTCGGTGGTGATCGGCCCCAACGCCAGCGAGCATCGGGTGTGGAGCGAGGCGCGCGACCGCAACGGCGACTGGCAGCGCGTGCCCGCGGTGAGCCTGGCGCTGGCCAAGCGCGCCGGCGCCAATGCGGTGGTGGTGTCGAAGGCGATCGCCGAGCGGCTCGACGGCTTGAAGGCGCGGCTGATCCCCAATGATGTCGTCGTCACGGTGAGCCGCGATTATGGCGAAACCGCCAACGACAAGGCCAACGAGCTGTTGCTGCATCTCGGCATCGCGACGATTTCGATCGTGGTGCTGATCGGCTTCGCGATCGGCTGGCGCGAGGCGCTGGTCACCGCGGTGGTGATCCCGACCACGATTCTCTTGACGCTGTTTGCCGCCAATCTGATGGGCTACACCATCAATCGCGTCAGCCTGTTCGCGCTGATCTTCTCGATCGGCATTCTGGTCGACGACGCGATTGTAGTTGTGGAAAACATCGCACGGCATTGGGCGATGCAGGACGGCCGGCCGCGGCTGCAGGCGACCATCGAAGCCGTCGCCGAAGTCGGCAACCCCACGGTGATCGCGACGCTGACGGTGGTCGCCGCATTGCTGCCGATGCTGTTCGTCTCGGGGTTGATGGGCCCCTATATGGCGCCGATCCCGGCGAACGCCTCGGCGGCGATGCTGTTCTCGTTTTTCGTCGCCATGGTGGTGGCGCCGTGGCTGATGCTGCGGCTGGCGCCGCGCGACGGCGCCGTGGTCGCGGGACATGGCGGGCACGACGAGGGCCGGCTCGGCCGGTTGTATCGCCGCATCGCCACGCCGATCATCGCCAGCAAGCGCTCGGCGTGGATTTTTCTGCTCGGCGTCGGCATTGCGACTTTGCTGTCGATGGCGCTGTTCGCCACCAAGTCGGTGACGGTGAAGCTGTTGCCGTTCGACAACAAATCCGAGATCGCCGTGATGGTCGATCTGCCGGAAGGCGCCAGCCTCGAGGCCACCGAGCGCACGCTGTTCGCCGCAGCCGCCATCGCGCGCGGTCTTCCCGAAATCAGTTCGGTGCAAAGCTATGCCGGCACGCCGGCGCCGTTCAACTTCAACGGCCTGGTGCGGCATTATTACTTGCGCGAGCGGCCGGAGCTCGGCGAGCTGCAGGTCAATCTCGCCGGCCGCGAGCATCGCGCCCGCGCTAGCCACGCCATCGCGCTCGATCTGCGCGAGCGGCTGAAGGCCGTCGTGGTCCCCGCCGGCACTAGTATCAAGGTCGTCGAAGTGCCGCCCGGACCGCCGGTGCTGTCGACGCTGCTCGCCGAAATCTATGCTCCCGACGCCGCGACCCGGCGTGCTGTGGCCTTGGAGACCAAGAAGCTGTTCGCCGAGGTGCCGTTCATCGTCGATATCGACGATTCGATCGGCGAGAAGCGGCCGCGGCTGCGGCTGTCGATCGATCAGGATCGGCTGGAATTCTTCGGCGTCGAGCAGCGCGACGTCTACGACACCATCGCAACATTGTTCGGCGGCGTCTCGGTCGGCTATTCGCATCGCGGCGAGGACCGCAACCCGATCGAGATCGCGGTGCGGCTGCCGAAGCGTGATCTTGCCTGGACCGAAGCCTTGGCCTCGACCCCGGTGCCGGCCAACGCGCAGCCCGGCGCCAAGACCGTGGTCGAGCTCGGGCAGGTGGTGAAGGCGAGTTACGAGGACGGCTCGCCGATGCTGTTTCGCCGCGACGGCCGCTTCGCCGACATGGTGATGGCCGAACTCGCCGGACGCTTCGAGGCGCCGCTCTACGGCATGTTCGCGGTGGCGGACAAGATCGACGCGCATGATTGGGGCGCCTTGCCGAAGCCCGCGATCGCCATGCACGGCCAGCCGTTCGACGAATCCAAGCCGACGCTGCTGTGGGACGGCGAGTGGGAGATTACTTACGTCACGTTTCGCGACATGGGGGCGGCGTTCGGCGCGGCGATCCTCGGCATCTATGTGCTGGTGGTGGCGCAGTTCCGCAGCTTCAAGCTGCCGCTGGTGATCCTGACGCCGATCCCGCTGACGCTGATCGGCATTCTAATCGGGCATTGGCTGCTCGGCGCCGCGTTCACTGCGACGTCGATGATCGGCTTCATCGCGCTGGCGGGCATCATCGTGCGCAACTCGATCCTGTTGGTGGATTTCATCCGCCACAGTCCCGGGCAGCACAAGACGGTGCGCGAGATCGTGCTGCAGGCCGGCGCGGTGCGGTTCAAGCCGATCCTGCTGACCGCGCTGGCCGCGATGATCGGGGCGGCCACCATCCTGCTCGACCCGATCTTCCAGGGGCTGGCGATCTCGCTGCTGTTTGGCCTCGCGTCTTCGACGCTGCTGACGGTCTTGGTGATTCCGGCGATCTATGTGGTGCTGCGCAGTGAGAAGCGGGCTTAGCCGCCGGCGTCTTACGCCGTGGGGTCGGTGTTCGGCGGTCCGCAGAAGATGTCGTAGATCACCGCGATGACGCGGCGCACGTCCTCGCTGGCGAGGCGGTAATAGATCGTCTTGCCGTCGCGCCTGGTGTCGACCATGCCGTCGTAACGCAGCCGCGCCAATTGCTGCGACACCGCGGATTGCCGCATCGCCAGGATGCTCTCCAGCTCGCCGACCGAGCGCTCGCGCTCCGCCAACAGGCAGAGCAGCAGCAGCCGGTTTTCGTGCGACAGCGCTTTGAGAAAGTTGCTGGCCTTGCGGGCCTTGAGCATCAGCGTGTCGAGTTCCGCCGAATGCCCGCCTGCCGGCGAGGCGTCTGCAGCGACGTCAGGTTCCAATTCGGCGGCCGGAAGCGAGGTCAGGGACTTGCTCATTCATGTCATATAGATGAATTCGCATGTGTAGGCCAGTATGCCGGTAAAGCTCATCTCGCGCGCCCGCGATCATGGCTATCCCCGAAAATTACCTCGCATGTTCAACATTGTACGGTCTGTAGCGGGATTTCGCGCTAGTTTGCGAGAGCCGGGCGGCGGTGCCGGGAACACGCGCTATTCATATCGATGAAGTTTCGGGTGTGGTTTTTCACCACATGCAGCGTCGCAAGGTTTAAGATGGGGCGAATGCAGCGCGCGACCGCATCGCGCTGCCGGTGAAAGCGGTCCTAATCACGAGGCTCAGATGTCCCACGCCTATGCACTCAACGAAGACGTCCTCCACCGGGGGCAGGGGCCTCAGGGGCGCGTCACGGTCGAGCAGCCCAAGGTCTACACGATCGTGCAGCGTTTGCCGATCGAAGCTGATGGCCGGTTGCGCTACCGGATCCGCAGCAAGCTGGAAAATATCGAGCGGGTCGCCACCGAAGATCAGCTGTCCTACTGCCTGTAGCGCCGCGTCGGCTTCTGCTGCGCTGCAACGGATTTTTGACGTTGAACTGTTCTTATTTCTCTCACGGAATTGGCACCGTCTCGTCGTCACAATAGTGGTATCGTTCGTGCGTTAGTTGGCTTCACGCTGTCAGGAGTGGAGTGCATGAACAAGCTCATTGCGATCCGCAGTCAGGAAGCGATGTGCCGGGAGCGCGCCCTGCGGGATCCGACCCGCCGCGCGTTCTGGTCGGCCAAAGCCGAAGAGTGGCAGCAAATCGCGCTGGCCGAAATTGCATTCCATTTTCGCGAATGCAACGTCGCGCGCTTTGCGACCGAACCGGCCACCGCGGGCGGCGAATTCGCCGCCGCCGGCTGAGAAGCTGCGCGCCGTCGAACCGTGCGCGGCCAGCAGCGCAGCACTTATGAGTTGTATGAGTTGTCTCGACGGGATTGAACCGGCGATGCGCTGGCTTATCTGCACAGCATGCTGCAGTCGGTCCTCAATTTCCTGCAATCGGTGGTGTTCGGCATGATTTCGATTTTCGGGATCAACCTGGGCACCGAGCAGCCGCGCTACGACGTGATCGCGCGGATCGGCGACTCGATCGAGATCCGCCATTATCCGGCACGGCTCGCCGCCGAGACCACCGTGCAGGGCAGCTCGAGCAATGCGCGTGGCGAGGCATTCCGCCTGGTCGCCGGTTACATCTTCGGCGCCAACAACGGCAAGCAGAAGATCGCGATGACCTCGCCGGTGGAAGTCAGCTCGCCCGGCAGCAAGATCGCGATGACCGTCCCGGTCGAGGTCGGCAAGGCCGACGACGGCCTGGTGATGCGGTTCTTCATGCCGAGCGAATATTCCCGCGAGCAGCTTCCCGACCCGTCGGACCCGCGCGTGAAGCTGGTGGAGCGGCCGGCGTCGACGGTCGCGGCGCTGCGGTTCTCCGGCTCGACCGGCGACGCCGCGGTGGCGGCGCGGACCGCTGAGCTGACCCACGCGCTCGCCGCTACCGACTGGCGCGCCGCGGGCGAGGTGACGGCGCTGTTCTACAATCCGCCATGGACGCTGCCGTTTTTGCGGCGCAACGAGGTCGTGGTGCCGCTGACCGCGCCGAGCGCGCCGCGTTAAGTCTCGCGGCGCGCGACGATGAGGTTCTCGAACCGCAGGAGTGCCGGCATGATTCACCGCAGTGCGATCGCTTTCGCCCTCCTGCTGACCGGGGCAGGTCTGATCGGCCCCGCCTTCGCGGCGCCGCCGACGGTGACGCCGTCGCCGGGCTACGACCAGCGATTGATCGAGTCGCGGCGGGAATTGGGCGCGCGCGTGCTGGTGGCGCCGCCCGAGCCGGTGCTCCGGCGGCATCGCCGCGCGGTGCGGCACCGGCGCTAGCGGCAACGGCCCCCGGGTGGCTTTCTCGGCGTGCTGCTAAGTCGCCATGCCGCGACGACACCGTTGAGTGATTAACATAATCTCGTCGGAATTATTCCCTAGATAACCAGCATTGCCGAGCAGCGGGGGCGTTGTTCATGCGATGCATCGCATGTTTTGGAAAGCCTCATGCCGACAGAGTCCGCTCCCGTTTCCGCCACCGTGCCCACCACCGCGGTTCCGACCTCGCTGCTTTTGTCGCGCGGCGTTGACCGGCTCGAAGCCACGCTGAAAATCACCACTGCGATCCTGGCGCTGGCCGCCGGGGTCTACACCTATCTGGGCGTGCGCGAACTGCTGAACGGCAGCCCCTCGACGGTGTTCTTCGCCGCGGTGATCTATTCGGTCGCGGTGTCGGTCGGGATCTACGCGTTCTGGATCTTCCTGATGCAGTTCATGCCGCACGTGGTCTCGACCAAGGGCCGCAACCTGATGTTCGGCTGCATGCTGCTCGGCTCGCTGATGATCGTGGCGATGTCGTCGTGGCTGAACGCCTCGGCGCTGGCCGGCGCAGCGGCGATCCAGCAGCATCTGTCGATCACGGTGCAGAACTACACCCGCGATCTCGACGCCGCCAACACCAACGCCATCGCGGCGCAAGGGCTGTTGCCGGATATCCAATTATCGGCCTCGCGGTTCTCGAAGTTGGCCGACGCCGAGAAGGCCGGCTCGCTGACCGGCACCTCGGGCTCGGGAACCGTGGTGCAGCTGATGACGCAGATGTCCGGCCAGCTCGACAGTTTGGGTCAGGAGGTGCAGGCCTCCGCCAAGCGGGTCTCGGCGCTGTTCGAGCAGGGCGGCAAGCATCTGGCGAAGATGCGCGAGCTGATTTCCGATCGCGGTCCGATCGCCAGCCGTAGCGATGCCTTCGCCACGGAATCGCTGGCGCTGATGGGGGTGATCGCCAATCTGCAGCAGACCTCGGTGGCGCCGGCGGTGAAACGCGCCGCAGCGACGTTGTCCTCCGGCTTCATCGCCCCGGTAGCCGGCGGTCGTACCGCCGATCTCGCCGACCGGCAGAGCGCCGTGGTCGGCAAGGTCGAGGGCGTGATCGCCATGCAGGCCACCTCGCTGGCGGATGCCGCCGACAAGATTTTGGCGATGCCGCGGGTCGAGCCGGCCCGGTTCCAGTCGATGTCGCCGGCGGAAGCCGTGTTGCGCTATGCCGGCGATTTCATTCCGAGCTGGGCCGGCGCGATCTCGATCGACCTGATGCCGGCGGTGCTGGTGCTGATCCTGTGCGTGGTGCACGCCGCGATCCGCCGCGAAGGCCTGCCGGCGGCGAACGCCTCGAGCGTCACCGTCGGCGATATGCTGGCGGCGTTGCAGATGGCGCGCGAGGTGGAAACCGCGCGCCGTGCGGTGCCGAGCGAGGCGGAGCCGCAGAGCGCGCCGGCCACGGCGCCCGCGGTCGGCGAGCCCGCCGCCGCCGACGAGAACGTCACCGCGCTGGCCTCGGCGCGGCATCCGAAGTAATCGACGATGGCGCAGGGCTCGATCTTGCAGCGTCGGTTCCAGGCCTGGTTGTCCGGCAACCCGGACGAGTCGGTGCTGCGCTGGCTGTTCCGCGGCACGCTGGCGGTGACCTTCGCGGTGCTCGCCGCCGACCTCGCCACCATGAACGGCTGGCTCAATCCGGCCGACATCGCGCTGACCCCGGCCGAGCAACGCGAGGCGTCGCCCGGCCTGCCGGCGATCCTGTCGCCGTGGCTGCCGGACGGCAATCCGCGGCTCAAGCCGGTGCCGCAGCCGGACGGCGTGATGAACAAGCCGATGACCTTCGAGCTGGTGAATGGCGGCCGCTTGCTCGCCACCGGCACCATCACGCCCGGCATCTCCGAAGCCTTCGCCGCCGAGATCGCCCAGCACGGCGAGTACATCAAGACCGTAGTGCTGAATTCGCCGGGTGGCTCGGTCGGCGACGCGCTGGCGATGGGCCGGCTGATCCGCGACAAGAAGCTCGCCACCGAGGTCGACGCCGGAAAATATTGCGCGTCGTCGTGTCCGTTGGTGTTTGTCGGCGGCGTCGAGCGCCGCGCCGGCGCCAAGGCCGCGATCGGCGTGCATCAGGTGTTCGCGATGAGCCAGGCCGCCACCGGCGCGCCGCGCGACGAGATGAGCGACGCGCAGCGTATCTCGGCGCGCTGCCAGCGCTACCTCGGCGACATGGGCATCAACCTGCAGGTCTGGGTGCACGCCATGGAAACGCCGAAGGACAAGCTGTTCGTATTCACGCCGGAGGAATTGAAGACGCTGAACGTGGTGACGGCGGCGGCGGTGCCGCCGCAAGCGTCGGCGCCGACAGCAAGTCCGGCGAAGGTGAAGTAATCAAGCCCGTCATTCGGGGCGCTCATGTTCGTCATGCCGGGCGCGAGCCGCGTGAACCTCACAACGCGTCATTCCAGGGCGCGAGAGCGTAGCTCGAGCGAACCCGGAATCTCGCTGCAAGGCCGAGAGTTTGCGTCGCCCAGACTCGAGGCAAGATTCCGGGTTCGCTTGCCGCTGTCGCGGCGCGCGCCCCGGAATGACCGCGTGATGTTGGGTGTATGCCAGCCTGGGTGTGCCAGCTGCATGCAGAGATTCGCGACGCATCACGTCCTCGCCAAGCGGACACAACTCACGCCACCGCCACCCCGATCCGGCCGAGCCCCGGCAGCTTGATCGCCGGGCGGCGCAGGTCGAGGCCGAGCACCGCGCCGAGCACGTTGAGTTCGACGCCCTCGACCCAGCCGACCGTCAGCCCGACATAGCCGCCGAGCGTGGCGCGGACGCCGGTGCCGGACGGCGTCACGCCGACCCAGCCGCCGTCATAGGGATAGTCCTTGCCGATCGCGGTCGGCGGCAGGGTGGTCTTCAACTCGGGAACCGCGGCCAGCGCCGCCGCCACGAAGGTGTTGGAATTCGGCCCCGGCCAGGCCCGGTAGTCGCCGTAAGAGCGCAGCTTATAGCTCTCGATCGCGGCGCGGATCTTCGGGATCATCAGGGCCGCCTCGTCGCCGTCGGCGGCGGCGACGACTTGCGGCAGGTCGCCGAACCAGCGGCCGTCGGCGGCAAAGCCATTGACCCGGATCGGATCGCCCCAGGCGGTGTAGTCGTAGCGGGTGTATTTGCGGGCGTTGGCCTCTTTGGTGACGATCCAGCTATGCACCGCGAAGATGCCGCGCCAGCGCACGGTGCGCGCGGCGAACACCCGGACCAGCGCTTCGGGATGATCGGCCGGCGCCGGCAACAGGCCCGCACTGGAACGGTCGGCGGTCTGCCAATCGACGGTGCGATCGCCCAACCAGTATTTTCCCGCCGATACGGCGAGCGGCGCGAACAGCAACAATAACAGGACCAGCACGAGTTTTCTCACGGGTGGGATGCTTCATTCGATGTGGCAGGGATATATTCACCGCGGCGCGGTTTGCCACGCAGCATCCGCTCACAACAAGCGCCGAGCGGGACCGATGACCGAAGTGTGATGGGCGCGGGGTTCCGAGCGCCCGGCCGATCATTAAATCTTCAGTCGGCCCGGCGGCGAGCGCCGTATTTCTGAAACCTTTGAAATCCAAGCTCGTTGTCGCGGGTGTAACGTAAAGAGGACATCGACCATGAATAAGACAGCTTTGGTTGTCGGCACCGTGGCGGCTCTCGCGGTCGCGTCGGCCGCTCCCGCCCAAGCGCGCGGCGGCTATGGTCCCGGCCTGATCGGCGGACTGGCGGTGGGCGCAATTCTCGCCGGCGCGGCGTCCAGCGCCTACGCCTACGGTCCTTACGGTTATGGCGGCGGACCGTATTACGCCGGCTATCGCGGGTATTATGGCGGTTACGCGCCGGCCTATTATGCGCCGCGCTACTATGCGCCGCGCTACGCCTATTACGGGCCGCGCTATCGCCGCGCTTATTACGGCTACGCTCCGCGTTACGGCTATCGTCCGGCCTATGGCTACGGCTATGGCGGGCCGGTCATTGCCGCGTCATGGGGCGGGCCGCGCTACTATGGCGGCTACGGCGGCTGGAATCGCGGTTGGCGTCACCGCTGGTAACAGCCAGCGAACTGCGCCCGGCAAATGAAACGCGGCGCCGCTCAGACGCGGCGCCGCGTTTCCGGCATGAGAAGAACCACCATTGCCAAGCCGGTCGCCGCCACCGCGGCGAGGCCGACAAAAGCCACGCTGGTTCCGAACTGATCGGCGACGTAACCCGCGACCACGTTGCTGAGCGAGGCGCCGATGCCGCCGGCGGTGCCGACGATGCCCTGCGCGAAACTGAAATGCCCGGAGCCGAAGGCGACGTCGGCGACGATCAGCGGCACCATCACGGCGAACACCGCCGCAGTGACGCCGTCAAAGACCTGCACGGCGACCAGGAGGTAAGGATCGCTGACAATCGCGAACAACAGGCCGCGCACCGCCAGCGCCGCAAAGCCGGCAAACAGCAGCGGCCGGCGCCCGAAGCTTTGCGCGAACCGTCCGACCGAGGGCGAGGCCAGCGCCACGATCGCCTGCGGCACGACGATGCAGAACGCGATCAGCGCCGGCGCGGCGTCGCTGGAGCGCGTGGTGACCACGCCGGCCATCAGCGGCAGCATCGCCGCATTGGCGAGCTGCAGCAGCAGCATCGCCGCGGCGAACACCAACAGCGGACGCTGCTTCAGCAGATTCGTCAGTTTGGCAATTTCGGCCCGCGGATTGGCATGCGGCAGCGCGCCGTGGGCGCGCTCGGCGTCGATCTCGCCGCCGCGAATCCGCGACAGCGCGATCAGCGTCGGGATCGCCAGCACGAAAGTCACCAGGAACACCGAGCGGCTCGACAACAGATAGCCGCAGGTTCCCATCACCGCGGCGGCGACGCCGTTGCCGAGCGAGGCGTAGCGCGCGTTGCGGCCGAGCCGCTCGCCGATCGCGGCGCGGCCGACCAGACCGAGACTGATCGCGGCGATCGCCGGTCCCAGCACGCAGCTCGCTGCGGCGTGCAGCGTCGCCGAGGCCATCACGATCGGAAACAACGGCCACGCCGCATAGCCCAGCGCGCTGATGCCGATCAGCGCCACGGCAAGCCCGGCGACGAAACGTTCCGAGCGCGCGGCGTCGACGATCGCGCCGCCCGGCATCTGTCCGATCAGTCCGACGATGCCGCCGACCGACAGCACCAGGCCGATCTCGACCTGGGTCCATTTCTGCGTGGTGAGATACACCGCGACGAACGGCCCGAAGCCGGTCTGCACGTCGGCGAGAAAGAAGATGAACCAGTCCAGCCCGCGCTGGCTTTGCCGCGACGGCGGCGTGAAGCTCGGCTCTGACGACGACGGAAGCGGGGCGTCGCCGTCAGCGCCGGACGGACGCGGCTCGTTCCCCTGATCGGGCAAGGGCCGGTTCAGCTTAGCGCTCCGCCGCCGGATCGAACCGCAGCGGCTCCAGATTGCCCGAGGCGCCGAGCACCACGATCGGCTGATTGTCCTTGTACTCGGGCGCAGCGCGCACTTGGTCGCGGGTCAGCTCCAGCGTCATCTTCTCCTGCTTGCGGGTGACGTTGCCGAACCGCAGCGCCGCCCAGTCGACCACGATCTTGCGGCTGCCGACGCCGAGGAAGCCGCCGAAATCGATCACCGCGGCGCGCACCTGGCCGGCGCGGTCGACGATGACGTCGACGATGCGGCCCATGTCTTCGTCGGCGGCGCTGCGCACTTCGCGGCCCAATATGCCCCGGGCCTCGACATTGCTGAGCACCGTCACCGAGGCCGGTGGCTTCGGACTGACCGGATCGGCAGTGACGGCGTCGGTCCGCGGTGCCGCTGGCGGAGGCGCAGATCCTTGGGGCCCGCCAGGCGGGGTGGCGGCAGGCGGCGCGGCCTGGCCGGTGGTGGTGGACGGCTCGGCACGCAGCGTCGCCGAAACCACGCTGACCAGGGCGACCATCACGAACGCTGTGCTGAAACGTATCTGCATCGGTCCTTCCGGTGACGGCACCGCCGCGGTGGTGGCGGCTCTCCTAGTGAGCAAGTAACAGCGAAACCTGAATCTTGCCGCGGGTGCGCAGCACTTCCAGCGAGACGTCGTCGCCGTGGCGGCGGACCCGTAGATCGACGCTGGAGTCGCCGAGCTGCAGATCGTGCAGGATCACCTCGTTGAGAAACGCCGGCAGCCGCGGATTGCGCAGCCGGATTTCGCCGCGGCGGGCGTCGAATTCCAGTCCGAGCGACGCCTCCAGCAGGGTGAAGGGCGTGGCGCTGGCCCAGGCCTGCGGCGCGCAGGCGACCGGATACAACGTCGGCCCGCGACGACGCTCGCGCTGGAAGCCGCAGAACAGTTCCGGCAATCGCCGCAGCTCCATGTAGCTCGCCGCATCGAACAGCCCCTTGAACAGCTGCTCGACCGCGTGCTTCAGGCCGTAGCGGGCGAAGCCGAGCGCGATCAGCGCGTTGTCGTGCGGCCAGATCGAGCCGTCGTGATACGACATCGGATTGTAGCGGGCCTCGCCGCGCGCCACCGTGCGGATGCCCCAGCCGGAAAAGAACTGCGGCCCTAACAGGTCGGCGGCGACCAAGCGGGCGCGGTCCTCGCGCACGATGCCGGTGAACAGCAATTGCCCGGCGTTGGAGGTGCGCACCCGGCACGGCCGCTTGGCGCCATCCAGCGCCAGCGCATAGGTGCCGAGCTCTTCGCACCAGAACGCCTCTTCGAACCGCGCGGCGAGCCGGCGCGCCTCGTCGTCGAGCTTGTCGGCCTGGTGCTTCAGCCCCAGCCGCCGGGCGCAGCGGGCGGCGAGTTGCTTGGCGGCGAACACGTAGCCCTGGACTTCCGCCAGCGCGATGTTGCCCTCGGCGAGCGTGCCGTCGGCGTGGAACACGGCGTCGTAGGAATCCTTCCAACCCTGGTTCTGCAAACCCTCTTCGGTGGCGCGCTGATATTCGACGAAGCCGTCGTGATCGGGGTCGCCGGGGCCGTCGATCCAGCGCAGCGCGGCCTCGATCGATTCCCACAGGTCGCCCAACGTGGCGTCGTCGCCGGTGCGCTCGACATAGAGCCCGGCCAGCATCACGAACAGCGGCGTGGAATCCACGCTGCCGTAATATTGCGCGAACGGCACCTCGCGCAGCGAGGCCATTTCGCCGCCGCGCATCTCGTGCAGGATCTTGCCGGGCGCGGCGTCGTTCACCGGGTCGACCGCCGTCGCCTGATAGTGCGCGAGCCGCCGCAGCACGCCGCGGGCGACGCGCGGATCGATCCACAGCATCTGCAGCGCGGTGATCAGCCCGTCGCGGCCGAACGTGGTCGAGTACCAGGGGATTCCCGCGTAGGGATAGCGGCCCTGCGGGGTTTCGGTCATCAGCATGTTGAGGTCGGCCATCGACTGGCAGACCACTTCGTTGAAGATGTTGTTGGAGGTCTCGATCGAGGTCGCGCCTGAGGTGAGCTGCCGCATCTCGCGGCGATGCGCCAACAGGCCTTTGAAAAATGGCATCAGCGGTTCGGTGTTGGGGCGATTGCACGACACCGTCACGAACAGCGAGGTGTTCTCCTGCGGCTTGAGCTCGAGGTGATAGGTTGCGGCGTTGACGCCGAGCCGGCTCGGCCGCGGCTCCAGGTGGACGGTGCTGCTGCGGGTAATGTCGTCGAGCCCGCGATAGTCCAGCGCCACGTCGTTGAAACCCAGCAACCGGCTGGAGCCGGCGCCGCGGCGCGGGCGCTGCGCGCCGCGGACTTCGAACAGATCGGCGAAGTCGTTGTCGAACAACAGCGTCAGATCGAACACCGCGGTGCGGTCGCCGTGGTTCTGCAAGCCGATCCGTTGATACGCGGTGCCGTGCCACAGGAAGATGGTGCGCACGAGATGCAGCACGTCCTTCTGCAGCACCAGCCGGCCGTTGCTGTAGATGTCGGGGTTGGTCAGGTCGACGGTGAGCGCCGAATTGTCGTCGCGCATATTGCTGCCGAGCAGCAGCGGCTGCATGTCGTCGAGCAGCAGCTCGAGCCGGGCCAGGAACCTGGTATCGGCATTGAACAGCCCGTCCGGCCCGCCGGCCGAGGCGCCGATGTCGCCATGGCTGTCGAGCACCACGAAGGTGTCGTCGTGCTTGAGCACCTGGCGCGGGCGCGCCGTCGGGCCGGTCATCGGAATGTAGAACGGCGATTCCGTCACCGCTTCGTCGCGGATCGTCGAAACGCTGGCTGTGGCTTCAATTGCCATTGGTGTCCTCGGCCGGTTGGGCTGCGCGGAGACGTTCCGCGTGACGGCTACGCAACGGAAGCGAACAAGTGAGCGGCACGCTCAGGCGGCGCGGGGAGCGAGACGGTTCATCTCGCGGTCCACGAGATCGCGATAGGGACCTTGGCCCTGCATCAAGTGATCGGGCGGGCCGTCCTCGATGATACGCCCTGCCTGCAACATAACAACCCTGTCGAAGTTGCGTAGTGTTGCGAGGCGGTGGGCGATCGCGATCACGGTGCGGCCGCGCATCAGCCGGCCGAGCGCTTCGCGAATCGCCTCTTCGGAGTCGCCGTCGAGCGCCGCGGTCGCCTCGTCGAGCAACAGGATCGGCGCATCCTTCAGGAAGGCGCGGGCGATCGCGATGCGCTGGCGCTGCCCGCCGGACAGCTTGACGCCGCGGTCGCCGACCATGGTGGCGAGCCCTTCCGGCAGGGTTTCGACGAAATCGCAGCGCGCCGCGATCGCCGCGCGCAGCACCTCGTCATCCGTCGCGGTCGGGCGGCCGTAGCGGATGTTCTCCAGGATCGAGCGATGGAACAGCGAGATGTCCTGCGGAACTACAGAGATCGCTTCGCGCAGGCTCTGCTGGGTGACCCGGGAAATGTCCTGGCCGTCGATGGTGATGCGGCCGGCCTGCGGATCGTAGAAGCGCTGCAACAAAACGAACAGGCTGGACTTGCCGCCGCCGGACTGGCCGACCAGGCCGACGCGCTGGCCGGCTGAGATCCGCAAGGTCATGCCGTCGAACAGCTTCTGGCCGCCGGGATAACGGAACTTGATGTTGTCGAACGCGATGGCGGCGCCGGAGCGCACCAGCGGTTCGGCCTCGGGATGATCGGCGAGTTCGTGCGGAACCAGCAGCGTGGCGAGCGCTTCCGACAGCCGCGCGACATGCTGGGTGACGTCGACCAGCGCGACCGCGAGATCGCGGGTGGCGTGCAGGATGGAGAGCCCCAAAGTGCAGACCAGCACCACGTCGCCGGTGGTGGCGCGGCCTTGCTGCCACAGCATCACCGCCCAGGCCAGCAGCGCGACGGTCAACGCCACGGTGATCAAGGCGTGCAGTAGCCGCAGCCGCTCAAGATAGCGCAGGCTGCGGCCGCGCGCGGTCAGTTCGCGGTTGACGGTGGCGTCGAAGCGGGCGTGCTCGTAGCCGAGCCCGCAGAACGCCCGCACCAGCGGCATGTTGTTGATGACGTCGACCATCTCGCCATCGACCGCCGCGGCCTTGTCGGCGAAATCATCGTGCAGCGGCTTGCCGGCGGCGGCGAGGTGGAACACCCCGAGCACCACGATCGCCGACACCACCGCCAGGCCTGCAGCCATCGGCAGGCTCACCGTGCCGATCAGCGCGATCGCCGCCAGCGTTGCGATGCAGGGCGGCAGCACGTTCGAGACGAACATGTTCTCGACGGTGAACACCGCGTTCGAGGTCGCGGTGATGCGGCTGGTCAGCATGCCGGGCAGCCGATCGGAGAAGTAGCTCGGCGCGTGGCCGGTGAGATGACGGAAGATGTCGCGGCGCAGGTCGCCGGTGACGCCGACGAAGGTGAAGCTGGCGGTCCAGCTTGCGACCCGCCACAGAATGTTGTCGGCGGCGATCAGCGCGACCAGGAAGCCGAGCGCCATCCAGACGTGGCCGCCGTTCGCCGGTCCGCTCGACAGCCCGTCGACCAGATACTTGACGCCGTATTGCGTGCCCACCGAGCAGGTGACGGCGGCGACCACCGCGAGCAGAATGACCGCGTGCGCCGTCGGCCGTTGCCGCAGATAGCGTGCAACAAAGGCGAAAGGACGGTGCGCATAGCCGGAAAGCGTATCCATGGGAGCCGAACCTGTGGGAGGTTTGCAGGGAGGCGACGAGCCGAGATCATCGGCTGCTACGGGCGGTCGTTGCTCGACAACGCGCGTTCGGCGCGCGCTGCCTGATGAGAATTCGCGCAATGCCAGTGAAAGTTTGTGCAGCGGCGGCGGCAGCTGAGTTCTGGCGAACGACGATGGCATCAGCATGACCACCTAGTAGTTGGAAGTGCGTGTGTCGGAGGAACTTCGCAGGTGCGAAATCGTTCCCATCGGTGACAGCCGCGAATGGTTGGTCAGTGCTGCAAACAACAGGAGACGATAAGATGCGCATCGCGCAGGTTGCTCCTCTGACGGAAGCCGTTCCGCCCAAGCTTTACGGCGGCACCGAACGTGTTGTGCATTGGTTGACCGAAGAGCTGGTGGCGCTCGGGCACGATGTCACGTTGTTCGCCAGTGGAGATTCGATCACCTCCGCCAAACTCGACGCCACCTGGCCGAGGGCGCTGCGGCTCGATGGCTCGGTAAGAGACCCCAACGCGCTGCACATCGTGATGTTGGAAAAAGTACTTCAAAAATGCGACAATGAAGAGTTCGACCTGCTGCATTTTCACCTCGATTACTACCCGTTCTCGTTATTTTCCCGCCAGCCGACGCCTTTCATCACCACTCTTCACGGCCGCCTCGACCTGCCGGAGCATCAGCCGGTGTTCACGACGTTCTCGTCGGTGCCGGTGGTGTCGATCTCCGACTCGCAGCGCCAGCCGGTGCCGCAGGCGAACTGGATCGGCACGATCCAACACGGACTTCCCGAAACCCTGCTGACGCCGATGCCGGGCAAGCCCGGTTACCTCGCGGTGCTCGGCCGCATCGCGCCGGAGAAGGGCGTCGATCGCGCCATCAAGATCGCCCTGCGCTGCGGCATGAAGCTGAAGATCGCCGCCAAGGTCGACGCCGCCGACCTCGACTACTTCAACGACGTCATTCGCCCGATCATGGATCATCCCAGCATCGAATTCATCGGCGAGATCGGCGATCAGCAGAAGTCGGAATTTCTCAGCGGCGCCACCGCGCTGCTGCTGCCGCTGGACTGGCCGGAGCCGTTCGGTCTGGTGATGATCGAGGCGATGGCCTGCGGCACGCCGGTGATCGCCTATAATCGTGGCTCGGTGCCGGAAATCATCGATGACGGTCTCACCGGCTTCATCGTCGAGGACGAGGATGGCGCGGTGGCGGCGGTCGGGCGACTGTCCAGCCTCGATCGTCGCGCGGTGCGGGCGCAATTCGAAGCGCGGTTCACTGCGCGGCGGATGGCGCTGGACTATCTCGCCGCCTATGAGAGCCTGATTGCGGCGCGCAAACCCCGGATCAAGCTGGTGAGTGCCGGCGAGTAACGCAGGTTTGTCCGGCGTCGCCGCTGCCTGCCGGCTTTAAATCGCAGCGGTGGTGCCGAGCGCCCCGATCAGTGCGTCCCGCAGCGCTTGCTGGGTGTAGGGCTTTTGCAGCAACGGAAAGCGCTCCTCCACCGCGGTGGCGGAGCGGTCGCTATAGCCCGAGGCCAGCACCACGGCGATATCGGGGTGGTGTTCGCGGATCAGCCGGGCGAGTTCTAAGCCGCTCATCCCCGGCATGACGATATCCGAAAACACCAGGCGGATGTCGCGGCGGCGGTTCAGCAACTCCACCGCGGCTTCGGCCGAATTGGCCGCGATCACGTCGAAGCCGCATTGCTGCGCATAATCGGCGGCGACCGCGGCGACGTCCGGGTGATCCTCGACCAGCAGCAGCGTGGTGGGTTGCGCAACGCGCGGCGGCGGCTGGTCCGCGGCCGCGGGCTCTGCGTGCGGGGCCTCGTCGCTGATCGGGAAGCTCAAGCGGAAAGTGGTGCCGCGGCCGAGCTCGCTGTCCACGGTGATCTCGCCTTTGGACTGCTGGACGAAACCGTAGATCTGACTGAGCCCGAGGCCGGTGCCGCGATCCACCGACTTGGTGGTGAAGAACGGCTCGAAAATGCGGTCGCGGATGTCCTCCGCGATGCCGCTGCCGTTGTCCGAGAAGGTGAGCACCGCAACTTCGCCCGACCGTCCCGCGTTGCCGCGCTGACGCTTGATCGCGATGGCGATGCGGCCGCCGTCCGGCATCGCATCGCGGGCGTTCAGCGCCAGGTTGAGCAGCGCGATTTCGAATTCGTTGGGATCGATCCGCACCGGCACCGGCTGCGCCGGTCGTTTGATGTCGATCGCGATATCGCGGCGCACCGATTGCCGCAGCACGTCGCTGAACTTGTCGACGCATTCGGCCAGATCGATCACCCGGGCGGACACCGCGTGGCGGCGCGAGAACGACAGCAATTGCCGGGTCAGCGCGGTGGCTTTGTCGACGGCGGAATCGATCATGTCGAGCGCGCGACGATCTTGCGGATCGGAGTGACGGCGCCGTAGCCGCTGCGCCGATCCGCCCACCACCATCATCAGATTGTTGAAGTCGTGGGCGACGCCGCCGGTCAGCCGGCCGAGCGATTCCAGGCGTTGCGCCTCTTTCAGCGCCTTCTCCGCGGTCTGGCGGCGGCTGGCTTCTTCGTAGAGCCGTTGCGTCCGGGTCAGCGCCAACATCACGATCGCAATCAGCGCCAAGGTCGCGGGCAGGCCGAAGATCAGATAGCTGCCGAGCGTGGCGAGCCAATTGGCGCGGATCGCGCGGGTTTCCAGTCCGGAGACGACGTAGACCGGCAAGTCCGCGAGCTTGCGATAGGCGAGCTTGCGTTCCACGTTGTCGACCGCCGAGGTCATCGTCAGGGTGCCCTCGGCGTCGCGCGCGAGCATTCGCTTGCCGAGACCTGAATTCGGCCCGATCGAGGCGTTGCGGCCGATCGCCGGGTGCCGCGCCAGGATCGATCCATCCTCGCGCACCAGCGCCGCATAGCCGCCGGCCTCGCGGCTGATCTTGGCGAAGAACCCTTCGAAATAATCCGGCAGCAGCGACGCCTGAATGACGCCGGTGAAGCGGCCGTCGCTCGGCGGCCGGCGCCGGCTGACGCTGAAGAACGGCGCCCCGGCGCCGGGCAGGCGCGGCCGCAGGATCTGGCCGATAAAGGTGCCGACGTCGCGCTCGACATGGGCCTGGAAGTAGTCGCGGTCCGAATAATCGGTGGTCGGCGGAGGATGGCCGAGGCTGCTGACCAGCGCGCGGCCGCGCGAATCGAAGATCCACAGCGATTTGACCTGCTCGGAACCGGCGGCGATCCGCTTCAAGCGCAAGTGCAGCGTGGCTTCGCCGTCCATGATCTGGCTGTCGGACTGGTCGCGGACGATCTCGGTGATTTCAGCCAGGCTGCGTTCGACCGATTCGAACACCTTGAGCGCATGTTCGGTGATGACGTCGCGGGTCTGGTCGATCTGCCGGTCGGCGATGCTGTTGGTGTTGTGGTAGCCGAGCCAGGCGGCATAGCCGAACAGCGCGGTCGGCAGCACCACCGACGCCACCAGGATGCCCCGCAGCAATCGAATCGAGTCGCGCTGGGCCTTCAGCATTGTGTGTGATGATCCGGATTGCCCTGGTCGACGGCGGAGCGTCGTCGCCCTGCGCTGCCAACGAGGTCCACGCAACGTCGAATGGCGGGCTTGATTTGTCAACCGCGTACCACCCGCGCGGTCGAACTGCAGCGCCTGGGCTGGGAATATGTGGGTCTATCGCCGTCATTCCGGTTGCAGTAAGACGGCACTACACTGCTTCGAATCGTGCGGAACCGGACAGAGGTTTGCCCATGCGCGCCGTTCCTTTTGCCATGACGTTGATGATCGTAGGCTGCGCCGGCGGACCATTGCTGGCCGCCGATGCCGAAAACGGCCGCACCCTGGCGGAGCGCTGGTGCGTCGGCTGCCACGTGGTGTCCGACCAGCAGAGCAAGGGCACCGACATCGCGCCGTCGTTCGCCTCGATCGCCGAGCGCACGGACTTCAACGAGGAGAAGCTGGCGTTCTTCCTGCTCGAGCCGCATCCGAAAATGCCCAGCATGGCGCTCAGCCGCATCGAGGCGAAAAACCTCAGCGCCTTCATCGCCGAGCAGAAACGGCCCTGACAGCGCCGAGGCGGCGCCGCAACGGCGGTCTTTGCGAAGTTCGGCCGGCCAGCCACTGCGCGCAAGCGCGCCCGCGGCTTTGCCGGCAAGCTGGCGCGGCCGCGTGACGGCGGCGGCAACCCGGGCAGGCGTCTCGTTCCCAGATTGCGGCGCGCGCAGCGTCGCTGCCCGGCCTCGGACCATGGGGGATCTGGAATGCTGTTCACTGCCGATCACGACGAGCCGCGCCGCGTGCTGCAGAAATTCATCGCCAGCGAGATCAACCCCTACGTCGATGAGTGGGAGAAGGCGCAGATCTTCCCGGCGCATCAGCTGTTCAAGAAGCTCGGCGATCTCGGCTTTCTCGGGCTCACCAAGCCGGTCGACTACGGCGGGCAGGGGCTCGACTACTCCTACGCGCTGATGATGGCGGAAGAGCTCGGCACGGTGCGTTGCGGCGGCGTGCCGATGGCGATCGGGGTGCAGACCGACATGGCGACGCCGGCGCTGGCGCGGTTCGGCTCCGACGCGTTGCGCCGCGAGTTTCTCGCCCCGGCGATCGCCGGCGACAGGGTGGCATGCGTCGGGGTCTCCGAGCCCGGCGCCGGTTCCGACGTCGCCGCGATCAAGACCAACGCGGTCGGCGACGGCGACGACTACGTCATCAACGGCGGCAAGATGTGGATCACCAACGGCACCCAGGCGGACTGGATCTGTCTGTTGGCCAACACCGGCGACGGGCCGAAGCATCGCAACAAGTCGCTGATCGTGGTGCCGATGAAGACCGCAGGCGTCACCGTGGCGCGAAAACTCGACAAGCTCGGGATGCATTCGTCCGACACCGCGCAGATCTTCTTCGACAATGTCCGGGTGCCGAAGCGCAACCGGATCGGCGAGGAGGGCATGGGCTTCACCTACCAGATGCTGCAATTCCAGGAGGAGCGGCTGTGGGGCGCCGCGGCGTCCCTGAAGGCGCACGATCTCACCATCGCCGACACCATCGACTACACCCGCAACAGGAAGGCGTTCGGCCACAGTATTCTCGACAATCAGACGGTGCATTTCCGGCTGGCGGAACTGCAGACCGAGGTCGAGGCGCTGCGTGCGCTGGTGTATCGCGCCGCCGAGGCGATGATCGCCGGCGAGGACGTCACCAAGCTCGCCACCATGGCCAAGCTGAAGGCGGGGCGGCTGGGGCGCGAAATCCCCGACGCCTGTCTGCAGTTCTGGGGCGGCATGGGCTACATGAACGAGACCCCGGTCAGCCGCGCCTATCGCGACGGCCGGCTGACCTCGATCGGGGGCGGCGCCGACGAGGTGATGCTGGGCGTGCTGTGCAAGATGATGGGCACGCTGCCGGGGATGGGGCAGACGTAGCTTGCATCATGGCTCTATGGCCGCGCGCGATGGATGCGTGGCATAACCCTGACGGCTGGCGTCCCGGACGCGGAGCGGCGCGTCTTTGCGCTGCTCCGCAGAGCCGGGACCGTTTCGGATGCTGCCGTCGTTACGGCCCGGATCTGCAATGCACCACGCCGCTAGAACGGCGCGTTGCATTGCGTCGGGGGCACGAAGCCGCGGCAATCGCGGCAATAACAATAAGGGGGAAACGCATGATCACGCTGTATCACTGCCAGGCCGCGCGCTCATTCCGGGCGCTGTGGATGCTGGAAGAGCTCGGGTTGCCCTATGAGCTGAAAATGCTGCCGTTTCCGCCGCGGGTGTTCGCCAAGGAGTATCTGGCGATCAACCCGCTCGGCACCGTCCCGCTGATGATCGACGGCGGCACCAGGATGACGGAGTCCTCCGGGATCTGTCATTATTTCGGCACCCGCCACGGGCCGACACCGCTGGTGGTCGGCGTCGACGAGCCGGGCTATGGCGACTACCTCAACTGGATGTTCTTCAGCGATGCCACGCTGACCTTCCCGCAAACCCTGGTGCTGCGTTACAGCCAGCTCGAGCCGGAGGAGCGGCGCAGTCCGCAGGTCGCCGCCGACTACGCCAAATGGTTTCTCGGCCGGCTGCGCGCGGTGGAAGCTGCTACCGGACAAGCCGAGACGCTCTGCGCCGGGCGCTTCACCGCCGCCGACGTGGTGAACGGCTATGCGCTGCGGCTGGCGGAGCTGATCGGCCTCGGCAAAGAATTTGGACCGAACGTCGCCGCCTATTGGGCGCGTCTGCAACAGCGCGACGGCTACCGCCGGGCGGTCGCGGCGGAAGACCAGGCCGGCGCCGTGCACAGCTCTTTCCTATCCCTGCTAACGCCGTGACACGCGGCGGCTTTGCTGTATTCTGCAAGCGCCCCACAGAGGGCTCCGCAGCGATGCGGCATCGGGCGAGACACATCGCCCGCAAGAGGGACGGGACGACGATGACAGACGAGATATGCCCGCAGTCCGGGCATCTGATGCTGATCAGCCCGGAGCGGGTGTTTTACGCCGGGCTGCTCGGCCGGCCGCGGCGGCGCTCGATCGGCGGCTTCGGCATCTACACCGCACTGCAGGGCGAATTGCGGGTGGCGATCGAGGGCCGCGGCGTGCAGCACGGCGTCCTCGCGCTGGTGCCGGCTTATCTGGCGCACAGCGTGGAATCTGATCACCCCACCATCGGCTGCCTGGTGATCGAGCCGGAAACCGTCGCTCCCGAAATGTTCGATCAGTTGACGCGACGCTGCGCCGAGCAGGGCGGCGCGCTGGCGAGCCGGATTCGCAGCGGCTATGCCGATCTGCGCCGCGCGCCGCAGCCGAATGGCTTCTCCACCGCCGACTTCGACCGCCGGTTTTTCGGCGAAGCCTTGCGCGCGCGAGACATCGACGCCCGCATCGCGCGCGCGGTCGCGCTGTTGAACGACGTCTCGGGCCGGGCGGTGACCGCGGCCTGCTGCGCCGCGGCGGCGCGGCTGTCGCCGTCGCGCTTCCTGCATCTGTTCAAGGAGCAGACCGGGGTGTCGTTCCGCGCGTTCCGCGCCTGGAAGCGGGCGCGACACCTGCTGCATTTCGTCAATGCCGAGACCAACCTGGCGCATCTGGCGCAGGATATCGGCTATCCGGACTCCACGCATTTCAGCCATTCGATCCGCCGCTTCTACGGGCTGAAGCCGCGCGCGATCTTTTCCGGCTCGCGCGATCTGGCGATCTATCGCGGCGATCCGGTTGCCGCCAGTCACCGCGATCTGCGCCAGGGCAGGGCATAGCCCGGGGCGCGGGCGTTCGTCACCTCTCCCATTGGGGGAGGTGGCGAACGTGATTGTTCGGCCGGCCGGCGGTAGCGCGTGGACGCAAGCAGGCCGGGCCGCGGCTCCGCATCATGCCGGCCTCGCGAGGACCGCCCGCATGAGCGCCAAAGCCGTGATCACCTGCGCGCTGAACGGCGTGCTCACCGATCCGCAGCAGCACCACGTGCCGGTGACGCCCGACCAGATGGCGCGCGAGGCCAAGGCCGCCTACGACGCCGGCGCCAGCGTGATGCATATCCATCTGCGCCGGCAGGAACCCGGCCAGGGCCATCTGCCGTGCTGGGATGTCGGCGTCTCGCGCGAGATCCAGGAGGCGATCCGGCAGGCCTGCCCCGGCGTGATCATCAATCACACCACCGGCACCGTGGGGCCGAACTATCAGGGCGCGCTCAATTGCGTGCGCGAGACCAGGCCGGAGTTGGCGGCCTGCAACGCCGGCTCGCTGAACTATCTGAAGGTGAAGGCCGACAACAGCTGGGCTTGGCCGCCGATGCTGTTCGACAACGCGGTGGAGAAGATCCAGCACTATCTCGACGCGATGAAAGCCGCGGGCTCTGTGCCGGAGTTCGAGTGCTTCGACGTCGGCATCGTGCGTTGCGTCGGCATGTATCAGCAGACCGGGATGTACGCCGGGCCGCTGGACTACAATTTCGTGATGGGCGTGGCCTCGGGGATGCCGGCCGATCCCGATCTGCTGCCGATCCTGTTGAAGCTCAAATCGCCCGAAGCGCAATGGCAGGTGACCGCGATCGGCCGCGCCGAGATTTGGCCGCTGCACCAGCGCTGCGCCGAACTCGGCGGCCATCTGCGCACCGGACTGGAAGACACGTTTTATCTCGCGAGCGGCGAGAAGGTCACGTCGAACGGACAGTTGATCGACGAAATCGCCGGCGTCGCGCGACGCGCCGGCCGCGACATCGCGACGCCCGCCGAGGCGCGGCAGATTTTTGGGCTACTGCGTTGATGAGGCAAGCATGGCCCTGATCGAGTCCAGCATCGCGACCGGCGGCGCGGCGTTCAAGGCCAATCGCGACGGCATGCTGGCGCTGATCGCGCGGATGCGCGAGCTCGAGGAGCGCGCCCGCAAGGCTTCGTCGGCCTCCGGCGAGCGCTTCCACAAGCGCGGCCAATTGCTGCCGCGCGAGCGGGTGGCGCTGCTGCTCGATCCGGGCGCGCCGTTCCTCGAACTGTCGACGCTCGCGGGCTACATGTTCGACACCGCGGATGCGGCGAAGAGCGTGCCCGGCGGCGGCGTGATCGCCGGCATCGGTTATGTGTCCGGCGTGCGCTGCATGGTCAGCGCCAATGATTCCGGCATCGACGCCGGCGCGCTGCAGCCCTACGGCCTCGACAAGACGCTGCGGGTGCAGGAGCTGGCGCTGGAGGACAAGCTGCCGTTCGTGCAGCTGGTGGAAAGCGCCGGCGCCAATCTGCTGCGCTACCGGGTCGAGGATTTTGTCCGCGGCGGCAACATCTTTCGCAATCTGGCGCGGATGTCTGCGGCAGGCCTCCCGGTGGTCACCGTGACGCACGGCTCGTCCACCGCCGGCGGCGCCTATCAAACGGGCCTGTCGGACTACATCGTGATGGTGCGCGGCCGCACCCGCGCCTTTCTTGCCGGGCCGCCGCTGCTGAAGGCCGCGACCGGCGAGATCGCCACCGAGGAAGAGCTCGGCGGCGCCGAGATGCACACCAGCGTCTCCGGGCTCGGCGATTACTTGGCCGAAGACGACCGCGACGCGCTGCGCATTGCGCGCGACATCATGGCCGGACTGAATTGGGACCGGCCGCAGCAGCAGGCCGACGCATGCTACAAGCCGCCGCGGTACGACGCCGAAGAGCTGCTCGGCATCATGCCGATGGACCACAAGCGCCCGGTCGACATGCGCCAGGTCATCGCGCGCATCGTCGACGACTCGGATTTCACCGAGATGAGCCCGAATTACGGTCCGGCCACGGTGTGCGGCCACGCCCGCATCGAAGGCGCCGCGGTCGGCATCATCAGCAATAACGGCCCGCTCGATCCGGCAGGCGCCAACAAGGCGACGCATTTCATCCAGGCCTGCTGCCAGTCGAAAACGCCGATCCTCTATCTCAACAACACCACCGGCTACATGGTCGGCCGCGCCTATGAGGAGGCCGGCATGATCAAGCACGGCTCGAAGATGATCCAGGCGGTGACCTCGGCGACGGTGCCGCAGATCACGCTGTATTGCGGCGCGTCGTTCGGCGCCGGCAATTACGGCATGTGCGGCCGCGGCTTTCATCCGCGGTTCTGCTTTGCCTGGCCGAACGCCAAGACCGCGGTGATGGGCGGCGAGCAGGCCGCCGAGACCATGGCGATCGTCACCGAGGCCGCCGCGGCGCGGCGCGGCGTGCCGGTCGACAGGGAGAAGATCGACAAGCTGAAAGCCGGAATCAGCTTCGTGTTCGACGGCCAGATGGATGTGTTCGCCACCTCGGCGCGGCTGCTCGACGACGGCGTGATCGATCCGCGCGACACCCGCGCGGTGCTCGCCGAAGTGTTGGCGATCTGCCGCGAGGCCGAGGCGCGCAGCCCGCAGCGCATGCAGTTCTCGGTGGCGCGGCCATGAGCGTCGGTCGCGCGCTGCAACTCACGCCGTTCTCGAAAATCCTGATCGCCGATCGCGGCGAGATCGCGCTCCGCATCATCAGCACCGCGCGAAACCGCGGCTATGGCGTGGTCGCGGTGTATTCCGCCGCCGATGCCGACGCGCTGCATGTGCGCGCCGCCGACGCGGCGGTTGGCATCGGCGGCGCGTTGCCGCAGCAATCCTACCTGAACATCGACGCGATCATCGCCGCGGCGAAGCAGAGCGGCGCCGACGCGGTGCATCCCGGCTACGGTTTCCTTGCCGAGAACGCTGACTTTGCCGCGGCCTGCCGCGACGCAAATCTGATGTTCATCGGGCCGTCGGTGGAGTCGATTGCGGCGATGGGCGACAAGGCCGGCGCCAAGGCGATGATGCGCAAGGCCGGCGTGCCGGTCGTGCCGGGCTATCAGGGCGACGACCAGAGCGACGCCGCGATGGCGCGCGAGGCAGCTTTGATCGGCTTTCCGGTGATGATCAAGGCGGTCGCCGGCGGCGGCGGCCGCGGCATGCGGCTGGTGGACGACGCCGCGGCGTTTCCTGACGCGTTGCGCGCCGCGCGCTCTGAGGCCCACGGCGCGTTCGGCGATCCGGCCGTGATCCTGGAACGCGCGATCCGCAATCCGCGGCACATCGAGATTCAGGTGTTCGGCGATCGCTACGGCCGCGCCGTCCATCTCGGCGAGCGCGACTGCTCGGTGCAACGCCGGCACCAGAAACTGATCGAGGAGGCGCCGTCGCCGGCGGTGTCGCGGGCGTTGCGCGAAGAGATGGGCACGGTCGCGGTCAATGCGGCGAAGGCGATCGGCTACGAGGGCGCCGGCACGCTGGAATTTTTGCTCGACGCGCATGGGCATTTCTACTTCATGGAGATGAACACGCGGCTGCAGGTCGAGCATCCGGTCACCGAGGCGATCACAGGGCTCGATCTCGTCGAACTGCAATTGCGCATCGCCGCCGGCGAACCGTTGCCGCTGCAGCAGGACGACGTGCAGTTTCGCGGCCACGCCATCGAGGTGCGGCTGTGTTCGGAAGATCCCGCGCAGGACTTCATGCCGCAATCCGGCCGGCTTGCCTTATGGAAGCCGCCGGGCGAGTTGCGGGTCGAGCACGCGCTGCAATCCGGCAGCGAGATTTCGCCGTATTACGATTCGATGATCGCCAAGATTATCGCGCATGGCGCCTCGCGCGACGAGGCGCGGCGAAAACTGCTGCACGGCCTGCAGCAGACCGTGGCGTTCGGCGTCACCACCAATCGCGAATTCCTCGCCGCCTGCTTGCGCCATCCGGCGTTTGCGGCGGGCGAGGCGACCACCGGCTTCATCGCTGAGCATCGCGATGGGTTGTTTGCGGCGGACCCGGACAACGACGTGCCTGCTGCCGCGCTGGCGGCGTTGTTGCTCTACGTCACCGACCGCCACGCGCCGCGCTGGCGCAACGGCCGCTCGCTGGCGGCGACGTTTCCGAGCCTGCTGCGGATCGAGATCGACGGCCACTTGCTTGAGCCCGATGTGCTGCGCGAGCGCGACGGCAGCTACGTCGTTCGCGTGGCCGGCGCCGCGGTGCGCTTCGAACTCGACGAACTGGGCGGCGACACGTTGCGCTTTCGCGTCGGCGGTCTGTCGCAATCCACGATCTTTCACCGCGACGGCGACCGGCTGTTCTTTCAGCGCCTCGGCGTCAGCCATGCGGTGCGCGATCTCAGCCGCGCGGCGCCGGCGCGCGCCATGGCTGCGGGCGGCGACGGACGGCTACGCGCGGCGATGAACGGCCGCGTCGTCGCGGTGCTGGTCAAGCCCGGCGAGCGCGTGACGGCCGGACAGCCGGTGTTGACGCTGGAGGCGATGAAGATGGAGCACGTGCACACCGCGCCAATTTCGGGCATCTTGTCGGCGATCGATGTCGAGGAGGGCGAGCAGGTCACAACCGGCCGCATCGTCGCCGAGATCGAGGCCCTCCGGCAACAAGCGTAAATGAGCGAAGCCATGACAGACGACAGCGTGGTGATCGAGAAGCGCGGCCAAGCGCTGTGGATCACCATCAACCGCCCCGACAAGCGCAACGCCATCAACGCCGCCGTGGTCGAGGGCATCGGCCGCGGCTATCGCCAGGCGCATGGCGACGCCGAGGCGCGCGTCATCGTGCTGACCGGCGCCGGCGACAAGGCGTTCTGCGCCGGCGCCGATCTGCAGGCGACCGGGGCGGCGTTCGCGGCGGATTTCTCCAAGCCCAATGTCGACTACGCCGATCTGTTGCGGCTGTCGCAGAACGCCACCAAGCCGTCGATCGCGCGGATCAACGGCGTCTGCATGGCCGGCGGCATGGGGCTGTTGTGCATGACCGACATGGCGGTCGCGTCCGACGCGGCGCTGTTCGGGCTGCCCGAGGTCAAAGTCGGTGTGTTTCCGATGCAGGTGATGAGCCTGTTGCAAAACATCGCGCCGCGCCGGCTGATCAACGAATGGGCGCTGACCGGCGAGCCGTTCGACGCAAACGCGGCGCTCGCCGCGGGGTTGTTGAACTACGCGGTGCCCGTCGCCGAGCTCGACGCCAAGGTCGACTGGCTGATCGCGCGGCTGGCCGATAAATCGCCGACCGCGATCCGCCGCGGCAAATACGCCATGCGGGCGATCGGCGCGATGTCGTTCGACCAGGCGATCGCCTACACCGAAAGCCAGATCGCGCTGCTGGCGATGACCGAGGACGCCAAAGAGGGGCTCACGGCGTTCGCCGAGAAACGCAAGCCGGTCTGGCCGGGGCGCTGAAGCCGCCCGCGGAACCCGGCTTTACCAAGTATTATCCCGGGCATGGTTGGATGGCGGCTCGCCGGCGAGCGGCCGGTTTTGCAGCATGTGACCTGAGCCGTGACGATGTCCGCCGTCCATTCGACCTCCGCCGTCGGCCAGCGAGGCTGGCTGCTGCCGCTATGGATCGGCGCCGGCGTCTATCTGTTTCAGTTCGTCGGCGGCAACGATCTGTTGCAGGATTCCGATATCTTCTGGCAGATCGAGGTCGGGCGCTGGATCATCGATCACCACGCCGTTCCTTATAGCGACATCTATTCTTTCACCAAGCCGGGCGCGCCGTGGATCTCCAGCTCCTGGCTGTCGCAGCTGCTGTACGCCGCGAGCGACGCGCAGGCCGGCTGGGCGGGGGTGGTGGCGCTGTCGGCGCTGGCGATAGCGGCGACCTTCGCGCTGTTCGCGCAGTTTCTGCAACGCTATGTCGAGCCGGCGCTGGCGACGCTGCTGGTGATGGCCGCCTACGTGCTGTCGATCCATCATCTGTTGGCGCGCCCGCATATCCTGGCGATGCCGGTGATGGTGGCGTGGTTCGCGGGCCTGATCTCTGCTGCCGATGCGCGCCGCGCGCCGTCGTTGTGGCTGCTGCCGCTGTTGGCGCTGTGGGCCAATCTGCACGGCGGCTTCGGCTTGGGGCTGGTGCTGCTCGGTGGCGTGGCGCTGGAGGCGGTGTGGAGCGCCACGCCGGCGCGCCGCGTTGCGCTGGGGCTGCGATGGATGCTGTTCGGGTTCGGCGCGGTGGCGGCCTGCTGCTGCACGCCCTATGGCTACGAGACGCTGCTGGCGTCGCGCCGTATCCTCGATCTCGGCCAGGTGCTGGCCATTCTATCGGAATGGGCGCCGGCGGATTTCTCGCGGTTCGGCGCCTTCGAAGCCTCGGTGCTCGGGCTGCTCGGCTTTGCTCTCTATCGCGGGCTGACGCTGTCGCCGCCGCGCATTCTTCTGGTTCTTGGGCTGTTGCACATGGCGCTGTCGCATGTCCGCAGCATCGAAGCCTTTGCGCTGCTGGTGCCGCTGATCGTGGCGCGGCCGTGGTCCGCTCAGCTCGGCGGCGCGCCGCAAGCCGTTGCCGTGCCGTCGCGGCGCGGCCTCGCGCTGGCTGCGGTCGGCGCACTGACGCTGTTCGCCGCGAGCCTTGTGGCGGCGCCCTATCTGCGCTTCGCGCTGGTGGCGGATCAGGTGCCGAAGGCGGCGGTCGCGGTGCTGCAGCAGCGCGGCGCCGAGCGGGTGTTCAACGCTTACGAATTCGGCGGCTACCTGGTCGCGGCCGGCGTCAAGCCGTTCATCGACGGTCGCGCCGAGCTCTACGGCGAGAAATTCGTCGTCGCGCATCACCGCGCGGTGGCGATGCGCGATCCCGATCTGTTGCCGCGGCTGCTCGACGACTACCGGATCGACGCCACGCTGCTGGCGCCGAGCTCGCCCGCGGTCAAGCTGCTGGACCGGCTGCCGGAGTGGCAGCGGGTCTATAGCGACGCGGTGGCGGTGGTGCACGCGCGCCGCTGAGCGTTGAGCGCGCTATAGATTGCTCGCGCTGATCGCCGCATACACCATGGTGCGCAGCTCGCGGCGCACCGGATAGGCGCTCGACGGCAATAGTTGCGTCATGAAGATGGTGATCAACTGTTCGGCCGGGTCGATCCAGAAAGCGGTCGAGGCGGCACCGCCCCAATAGAATTCGCCGCGGCTGCCGGGCAGCAGCGTCTTCGCCGGATCCATCGTCACCGCAAAGCCGAGCCCGAAGCCGACGCCGGCATTGGTGGCCTCGCTGAACATCGATGTCGACATTTCGGTGAGGTCGCGGCCGCCGGGCAGGTGATTAGACGTCATCAACGCCAGCGTCTTCGGGCCGATCAGCCGCACGCCGTCGAGTTCGCCGCGGTTCAGCAGCGCGCGGCAGAAGGTGAGATAGTCGGTCGAGGTCGACAGCAAGCCGCCGCCGCCGGACACGAAGCCCGGCGGCTTCAGATAGCTGCTCTTCGCCGGGTCGTCGTACAGCGTGAAGCCGCCTTTGCCGTCGGCGGCATAGCAGGCCGCGAGGCGATGAGCCTTGTCGGGCGGCACGAAGAATCCAGTGTCGGTCATGCCGAGCGGATCGAGGATGCGCTCGTGCAGAAATTGCTCGAACGGCTGGCCGCTGATCTTGCCGATCAGATAGCCCAGCACGTCGGTCGCCACCGAGTAGTTCCAGGCCTCGCCGGGCGAGAACTCCAGCGGAATCCCGGCGAGGTCGGCGATCATCGCGTCCAGCGTGCCGGCCAGTTCGAATTCGCCGATCTTCTTCTCACGATAGGCGGCATCGACATTGCTGCGGTTCTGAAAGCCGTAAGTGAGCCCCGAGGTGTGGCGCAGCAGGTCGACGATCAGCATCGGCCGTGCCGGCGGCCGGGTCAGGAAAGTCGGCGCAATGCCGCCCAGGAACACGCCGAGGTTGCTCCACTCGGGAATGTACTTGGCGACCGGCTCGTCGAGCGCGACGCGGCCGTCCTCGACCAGCATCATGAACGCCACCGAGGTCAGCGGCTTGGTCATCGAATAGATCCGGAAGATCGTATTGGCCTTGACCGGCGCCTGACGCTCGACGTCGGCCAGGCCTTGCACCGCATTATGCACGATGTGGCCGCGGCGATAGACCAAGAGCTGGGTGCCGGGAAACCGGCCGCTGTCGAGATAGCGGCGCTTCAGATGGCCGTCGACGCGCGCGAGCGCGGCGGCGGACATCCCAACGGCGGACGGCGCGGCGGTGATCGGTTGTGCGGCGGGCATCGTCACTCCTGGCAGCTTGCTCATCGACGGCCGGCGGTTGCGTTCCGCCGCGTCCGATCTGATAGCGGAAAACGCCTGGCGTTGCCATGCGAGCGGGAACATGGAGTTGATCGGAATCGCTCGCGCCGGGTGCTGACCATGCGGCATGGCGTGGTATAGCTTCCCGGCGATTTGAGTTCCGGACAGGATCACCGATGCCACACTCCGACGACAGTAAACTCACGGCGGCGGTGGTCGCCAGCTTCCAGGAGACCAACGACCTTCGGTTGAAATTCCTCATGGAGGAATTGGTCGGCGCGCTGCACGGCTTCGTGCGACGGACCAATCTGAGCTTCGAGGAATGGGGCTCGGCGATCGATTTCCTCACCCGCACCGGGCAGAAATCCACCGTGACCCGGCAGGAATTCATCCTGCTGTCGGACGTGCTCGGGGTTTCGATGCTGGTCGACGCGGTCAACCACCGCGAACGCTCCGGCGCCACCGAAACCACGGTGCTCGGGCCGTTCTATGTCGGCGAACACAAGCCGCTGCCGCACGGCGCGGATATTTCCGAGACCGTCGAGGGCGAGCGCATGTTCGTGCAATGCCGGGTCACCGATCTCGCCGGCAAGCCGCTGAAAGGCGTTGCGGTCGATGTCTGGCATGCCGACGACGACGGCTTTTACGATTCGCAGAAGCCGGACTACGCCAGCGACGGCCCGTCGCTGCGGGCGCGCTTCACCACCGACGCCGAGGGCCGATTGTTCTTCCGCACCATTCTGCCGTGCAGCTATCCGATCCCGATCGATGGGCCGGTCGGCGAATTGATCCTGGCCACCCGGCGGCATCCGATGCGGCCGGCGCACGTGCACTTCCTGCTGAACGCCAAGGGTTATGAGCCGCTGGTCACCCACGTCTTCATCGACGGCGACAAGTATCTGGATTCCGACGTGGTGTTCGGCGTGAAGCAGGAACTGGTGTCGCGCATCGAATTGCGCAGCGACGCGGTGATGCCGGACGGGCTGCCGGCGGCGGGGCCGTGGCATCTGATGACGTACGACTTCCGATTGAAGCCCGGCAAAGGCGTGGCGCCGAAGCCGATGTTGCCGGTGAGCGTCGATGCCTGACAACTCGGGAAAATCAGCGCAGCGGCCGTTCGGGCCGCGCGGCGTCGGCGTTTCGGTGATCGGGCAGGGCACCTGGAATCTGGATCGCAGCGACCGCGCCGGCGCGATCGCAGCATTGCGCCGCGGCCTCGATCTCGGCATGGGCCATATCGACACCGCCGAAATGTATGGCGAGGCCGAGCCCTTGGTGGGCGAGGCGATCGCCGGGCGGCGCGACGAGGTGTTTTTGGTCTCCAAGGTGCTGCCGAGCAATGCCTCGCGGCGCGGCACGCTGCAGGCCTGCGAGCGCTCGCTCAAGCGGCTTAAAACCGATCGGCTGGATTGCTACCTGCTGCATTGGCGCGGCTCCTATCCGCTGGCCGACACCATCGCGGCGTTCGAGGATCTGGTCGCCGCCGGCAAGATCCTGTCCTGGGGCGTCAGCAATTTCGACGTCGCCGATCTCGACGAGGCGCTGGCGATCGCCGGGGAGGGCCGCATCGCCTGCAATCAGGTGCTGCATCATTTGCGCGAACGCGCCATCGAACACGCGGTGATCCCGTGGTGCGAGGCCCACGGCGTCGCGGTGACGGCGTATTCGCCGTTCGGGCAGGACGCCTTTCCGGGCCCACGCAGCGACGGCGGCCGCGCGCTGCAGGCGATCGCGGAGGCGCATCGGGCGACGCCGCGGCAAGTGGCGCTGGCATTCCTGACGCGACGGCCCTCGGTGTTCGCGATCCCGAAGGCGAGCACCGCAGCCCACGCCGCCGACAATGCCGCGGCTGCGGCGGTGCGGTTGAGCGATCACGACATCGCGACGCTCGACGCGGCGTTTCCGCGCGGGCCGGTGCCGCGCAGCCTGCCGATGTTGTAAACGATCGGTTCCGCGATTTTGCACTGCGGAAGTATCGCCGTCGGCTCGGCTCCAGCGCGGCGCATATCCCGGCCGCATTTTCGGCGGTTGCGTTTGGTCCGCGAACATCGTTGTCTGCAGCATATTGTTAGCGCTTCTCATTCCTGCGAGAGGCTGTTTTCCTCGAGCGCCGGCCCTTGCAAATTGACCCTTGTGATCTCTCCCCGTGACGCCGCGCGCAACACGACGCGCCGCCACGACGACCGGCCATTTCGCGGCATCGTGCTGATCATCGCCGCGACCGTGTTCCTGGCCTGCTCGGATGCGCTCGGCAAATATCTGACCCAGACCTTGCCGTCGATCGAGGTCGCCTGGCTGCGGTTTCTGGTGTTCGTGCTGATCATGGTTCCGGTGGCGATCGCGTCGGGCTCGTCGCCGCTGAAATCGGTGCGGCCGGGGCTGCAGGTGCTGCGCGGGCTGGCGCTGGTGTTCTCCTCGGTCATCTTCATTTCCAGCCTGCGCTATCAGCCGATCGCGCAGGCCTCGGCCACCTCGTTCGTGGCGCCGTTGTTCGTCACCGCGCTGTCGGTCGTCGTGCTCGGCGAGACCGTGGGGCCGCGACGCTGGATCGCGACGCTGGTCGGCCTCGTGGGCGTGCTGATCGTGGTGCAGCCCGGCACGTCGGCGTTCAACCCGGCGGCGTTGCTGACTCTGGCTTCGGCGCTGCTGTGGGCTGCGACGCTGGTCATGACCAGGATGATCAGCGGCGCCGATCGCGTGGTCACCACCATGGCGTTTGCGGCGATCGTCGGCTTTGCGGTGCTGAGCGTGCTGGTGCCGTTCGTCTGGGTGACGCCGAGCTTGAGCGACATCGGGCTCGGCATCGGCGTCGGCATCGCTTCCACCGCCGGGCAGTGGATCGTGGTGCTGGCGTTTCGCCATGCGGCGGCCTCGATGCTGGCGCCGTTCTCCTACAGCCAGCTGGTGTGGGTGACGATGATCGGGGTCGTGGTGTTCGGCGAGTTGCCGGGGTTGTGGACCTTCGTCGGCGCGGCGATCATCATCGGCAGCGGCATCTACACCGCGCATCGCGAACGGCTGCGCCATCTGCGCCAGGTCGCCGCCGAGCCCTATCCGAGCGCCTGACCGGCTACGGGGGCAACCTCGCGCGGTTGAAACCATGGGTTCAATTTCTATATGGGGCGTGGCAAGATAACGGCCCGGACGTTTCGTTCGCGCATTCCCAGCCATTCCACGAAGAGGTTTCCGATGGTCAACCGCATGCAATTCTACATCGATGGCGCTTGGGTCGATCCGGTCGTCAAGAAATCGACGCCGGTGGTCAATCCGGCGACCGAGGAAGCGATGTACGAAGTTGCGCTCGGTTCGAAGGCCGATGTCGACAAGGCGGTCGCCGCCGCCAAGCGCGCGTTCGAGACGTTCTCGCAGACCAGCCGCGAGGAGCGGGTGGCGCTGCTGGAGAGGATCATCGCGGTGTACAAGACCCGCATGAAGGACATCGGCGCCGCGGTGTCCGACGAGATGGGCGCGCCGTTGCCGTTCGCCGAAAAGTTTCAGGCCGGCGCCGGGCTCGGGCACATCGCCTCGACGCTGGAGGTGTTGAAGACTTACAAGTTCGACGAACCGCTCGGCAACGCGCTGGTGGTGCGCGAGCCGGTCGGCGTGATCGGCATGATCACGCCGTGGAATTGGCCGCTGAATCAGATCGCCTGCAAAGTGGCGCCGGCGCTCGCCGCCGGCTGCACGATGATTTTGAAACCCTCCGAATTCACCCCGTCGTCGGCGCTGATCTTCGCCGAAATCCTGCATGAAGCCGGCGTGCCGCAGGGCGTGTTCAACCTCGTCAACGGTCTCGGCCCCGAGGTCGGTGCGGCGATGAGCGAGCATCCGGACATCGACATGATTTCCTTCACCGGCTCGACCCGCGCCGGCATCGACGTCGCCAAGCGCGCTGCGCCGACGGTGAAGCGCGTCAGCCAGGAACTCGGCGGCAAGTCGCCGAACGTCATTCTGGAAGACGCCGATCTGCAGAAGGCGGTGGCCGGCGGCGTCGCGCATATGTTCAACAATTCCGGACAGTCCTGCAACGCGCCGAGCCGGATGATCGTGCCGGCTTCGAAGATGAAAGAGGTCGCGGCGATCGCCAAGGCGGTGGCCGACAAGACCAAGGCGGGCGATCCGCGCGCCGAGGGCACCAGCATCGGTCCGGTAGTATCGCGGATTCAGTGGGACAAGATTCAAGCTTTGATTCAGAAGGGCGTCGAGGAAGGCGCGACACTTGTGGCGGGCGGGCCGGGCCTGCCGGAAGGCGTCAACAAAGGGTTTTATGTGCGTCCCACGGTGTTCGCCGACGTCACCAACGACATGACCATCGCGCGCGAGGAAATCTTCGGCCCGGTGATCGCGATCATCGGCGCCAAGGACGAAGCCGAGGCGGTGAAGATCGCCAACGACACGCCGTATGGTCTGGCTGGTTATGTGTCGGCTGGTAGCGTCGAGCGGGCGCGGGCGGTCGGCCGCCAACTACGCGCCGGCAACGTCAACCTGAACGGCGTGCCGAACGAACGCACTGCGCCGTTCGGCGGCTACAAGCAATCCGGCAACGGCCGCGAGTGGGGCAAGTTCGGCCTCGAAGAGTATCTCGAGGTCAAGGCGATCGCCGGCTACAACGCCGCGTAATCGGCCTGCAAATCTTTGTGGCAAACCCGGGGCAGGTCGCAAACCTGCCCCGTTTTTCATGCCGCATGACTGCAATGCGCAGTTTTGGTAGTTGCCCGAGTAGTCGACTGCAACCGCCGCCGTTAGAAACGGCGAGCGGTCGAAAATGATTCGGTTTGATCTCGCGTAAGGAGCCGATCGATACTTTCCGCTAATCGCTGACGGGCTGCTTGCAGCCGTCGAATTCCGATGTCCGCAACCGGACTGATCGTGGAAGGACCTTGCGATGGCCGATACGCTTTCAACCGACACCGTGCGACGTTTCCTCGTCATCGGCATCGGCGGCATGGCGGTGTTGTGCGCCTTCGTCATCGCTTCGATCGTCGCCTGAGGCTTTGCTCTCGATCAAGCGCGCAGCCAGCCGGCTCGCTGCGGCGATGGCTGCGGCGAAAGGATCAAGCGCCAGCGAGTGAATAGACCGCCCTCGTGTTAGATGGCGGTCGCGGCGCCGCATTTTTCCCTCGCCCCGCTTGCGGGGAGAGGGTGGCGTGACAAGCGAAGCTTGTCGCGCCGGGTGAGGGGGCGCCTCGTTATGTTGAGGCGCCCCCTCACCCGACCCCGCTTCGCTGTCGCTACGCGGGGTCGACCTCTCCCCGCGCGCGGGGAGAGGTGAGGTCAGTGCTCGCAGAGTGCAGCACCCGCCGAGCCGGGTCTTCCGAGGCGCAAATCCCCTAGGGCGCTCGGCCGAGGAGTCCTCTACATGCAGGTGACTTCGAGGTCTTCCAGCAGCGCCAGCGTCTCCTCGTCGCCGCTCTCTTCCAAGATCTCGCGCAGCGTCGGCAGGTAGTTGTGCAGCACGCGCAGATCGTCGAGGCCCTGCTTCTCGTTCAGCTCGGTGCGCTTTTGCGCGAAGTAGCCCCAGAACGGGTTGTCGGCGGCGTCGATATGGGCCTGCAGTTTGGCCATCACGCGCTGCGACTTGCCCTCCCAGTCGGCATTCTTGAAGCTGACGTAGCGGTCGAACGGCACGTTCATCGATGTCTCCAAAGGCTGCGGCTCCATGGCTATAAGGCAGCTGAAGCGGTTTGTCTGTCAGCTAGCCGACGCCGTCGCCCTCGCTGGCCCAGGCCTGCAGCCGGGCAAGGTCCTGGATCACCAGGCGGCGGCGGTCGTGGCGCAGCAGCACGCCGGCATGCAGCATGGCGTTGAGTTCGGTCGAGGCGGTCTGCCGGGTGGTGCCGAGCAATGCGGCGATCTCCTCCATATGCAGATCGATGCGGATCAGGCTGCCGTTCTCCAGCGGCGCCTTGTGGCGGCCGGCGCTGCGCAACAGATAGCGCGCGATCCGCCCGCGCACGTTGTGGAAGGCGAGGTCTTCTAGCAGCGTCATCGCCTGGCTCAGCACCCGCGCCAGCACCCTGATGATGGCCGCGCGCAGCGCCGGGTAATGCGCCAGTTCGTGCTCCAGCAGCGCACGCGGCGCCATCAGCAGCGTGGCCGGCTGCACCGCCTGCAGATGCGCCCGGGTGTGGGTGGAGAACATGTCGCCGGCGCCGAGATAGGCCAGGCTGAGCTCGCGCTCCGTTGTGGCGAGATAGATCCGCAGCCGGCCGCTCTTGATGACGAAGACATGGTCGCGGAACTCGGCGTCGTCGAACACGGTGCCGGCGGGCAGGCTGCGCTCTTGGAAAATCGCGCGCAGCGCCGCGCCGGCGTCGCTCGCCAGCAGGTCGAGAAGGGAGGGGCCGGATTGCATCAGCGACCGTAAAATTCGCCACCCGGTTCCGCAACCGCAATCTGCCGCCGCCGTGCCTCCTCGCCTGGGGCGAGACCGGGGATTTCATTTACCACGTCGTAATTCGTCGGCACTTAAGCCTCATTTAACTAAAAATCGCCCTAATAACGCTCGGCACCTCTGCGAAATGCTCCCGGCCTTGGATGCCGCGGGCGTCGGGCAAGTCCGCTTTGGTCGGCGCCGTCGCGCCGGCTGGAAGGCGGGCTCGGAGGGGCAGCGTTTTTGGTCGGGCGTAAGCGTATGCGTAACAATTCGAGTGCGTTGAAGAAGGCTGCGGCGCGTGGCCGTGCGCCGCGGAAAGCCGGGCCGTTCAATGTCGTGGGCGGCGTCGCGGTCGCCGTTGCAGTCGCCGCCTGCGGCTGGACCGTTCATGTCAACGTGTTCAGCGCCAGCATCTATCCCAGCATCGCCGCCAGTCATGAGCCGATCGTCGCCGCGCCGCGGCTGGCCGCCGCCAAGCCGGCAGCGCCGGTCGCCGCGGTGACCACGCCGACCGAGCCCGACGTCACCGTGGCGATGCTGACCTCGGCGCCCGGCCTGTCTCCGGAACAATTCGCCGAACGTTTCGCCCCGCCGCTCGACGCGGTGGCGCCGGCGCCGGTGATCGAGGCGGCGCCCGCCAAGCCGCAGATCGCAGCGGCGCCAGTGGCCGCGGTGCCGCTGCCGCCGGTGCGCCAGGCGGCGTTGCAGCCGGCGCCGAAGGCCGCCGCGCAAGCCGCGCCGCAGCCCGCCGCGCAAGTCGCGGAGGCGGCACCGTTGCCGCCGCAGCGTCCCGCCGAGACCAAGACAACGCCGGCCAAGGGGCCGTCACTGCGCGAAGTGGCGCAGGCCTCCAGGGCCGCCTCGTTGGCCGCCGCGGCGCAGACCAAGCCCGCCAGCATCTTCGAAAAACTGTTCGGCAAGTCCGAGCCCGCCGGCTCGGTGCTGGCGTTCGCCGGCTCCGACGGCGGCGTCGGCAGCGACGGCCGCGATACGGTGAGCAGCGCGCGCTACGACCGCTCCACCGCGGTCTATGACATCAAGGCGCGCGTGGTCTACATGCCGGACGGCACCAAGCTGGAAGCGCATTCCGGGCTCGGCTCGCGGCTCGACGATCCGCGCTACGTGCACGAGCGGATGCGTGGCGCCACCCCGCCGCATCTCTACGATCTGACGATGCGGGAATCCCTGTTCCACGGCGTCGCCGCGCTGCGGCTCAATCCGGTCGGCGGCGAGGGCGCGATCCACGGCCGCAACGGGCTATTGGCGCACACCTACATGCTCGGCCCCAACGGCGACAGCAACGGCTGCGTCTCGTTCCGCAACTACGACGCCTTCCTGCGCGCGTTCCGCAACGGCCAGGTCAAGCGGCTGGCGGTGGTGGCGAGTCTGGATAGCTGAGGGGCGGGCGGGCGCTGTCGACGACCCTGCGTTGCGGGCGCGGGGGTCAGGCCGCCGGGCGCGGCACGATGGCCTTGTAGTTGTGGGCCTGCTCGGCTTTCGACAGATCATGCGCGGCCTGCAGGTTCAGCCAGAATCGCGGATCGGTGCCGAAATAGCGCCCGAGCCGGATCGCGGTGTCGGCGCTGACGTCGCGGCTGCCGCGCACGATCTCGGACAATCGGTTGGCCGGAACATCCAGCGCCTTCGCCAAGGCGCGTGCCGACAGGCCGAGCGGCAGCAGATATTCCTCGCGCAACACTTCGCCGGGATGGGTTCGCAGGCGGGGCATCTTCGTCTCCTCAGTGATAGTCCACGATCTCAACCGCTTCGGGGCCTTGGATGGTCCAGCGGAAGCAGATACGCCATTGCCGGTTGATCCGGATCGAATGCTGACCGCGTCGATCGCCTTTCAATGATTCCAAACGATTGCCCGGCGGAGAAAGCAGGTCCTCCAATCGGGTCGCAGCGTCCACCATATCCAGCTTGCGCAGCGCAACGGCCTCCATGCCGCGCCAACGTGGCGGGCAGACGTCGTCTTGAAACAGCCGCTCGGTGGCCTTGTCGGCGAAGCTGCGGATCATGCATCAGTATGTGATACGTACCGCGTATCAGTCAACGCGCAAGATGGCTGCTTGTGGCTGACGCTCGTTTCGATCAGCCGCTGTCCCGATTTGAGACGATCACAATCCCGTCTCGGATACCGCCGCGCCGGAACGAGTTGGTCTGCCGGCTGTTGGTCGATGAATCGGAGGATTCATCATGGCTGCATCGAGAATGCTGTTGGTTGCCGCGGCGTCGCTGGGCCTTGCCGCGCCGGCGTTTGCGCAAGAAGGAACCGAGGCGCAACGCGACGCCTGCATGCCGGACGCGTTCCGGCTGTGCAGTAGCGCTATTCCGGACTCTGCGCGGGTCGAGAGTTGCCTGCGCAGCGCCGGACCGCGGCTGAGTTCCGCGTGCTACGCGGTGTTCAATCCGCCGGGCGCGAGCACCAACAACGTCCGCACCGCGCGGCGCCAAATCGGACGGCCGGCCAACGAGATGGTGCGGCCGGTCGACGACGAGGAATGACAAACTCACATTGCTAACGAGCAGATGAGCCGCGGCCAGCGCGCCTCATCTGCTGTGGACTGACCCGCAAAGCCGGCAGTTCGCCGGCCTCGCGGTGGCTGATCCAGCGTCTAACGCAATCCGCCGGTGACGTGCAGCGTCTCGCCGGTGACGTAGGACGCGCCGTCCGAAGCGAGGAACGCGACCACCGAGGCGATCTCCTCGGCTTCGCCGACGCGGCCCAGCGGCGTGATGGCTTCGATTTGCTGGCGCATCGCGCCCTCGTGGAAGCCGGCGGTTTTGACGCCTTCGGTCACCACCATGCCGGGATTGACCGCGTTGACGCGGATCTTGCGCGGCGCCAGCTCCTTGGCCAGCACGCCGGTGATCAGGTCGACCGACGCCTTGGTGGCGCCGTACACCGCGGTGCCCGGCATCGCCATGGTCGATACGCCGGACGAGATGTTGACGATGCTGCCGCCGTCGTTGAAATGCCGCGCGGCTTCCTGCGTCACCAGCAGCAGGCCGAGCACGTTGACGTTGAACTGCTTGTGAAAGTGCTCGGGCGTAATGGCGTCGAGCGGCAGCATGTCGTAGACGCCGGCATTGTTGACCAGCACGTCGATCTTGCCCAGCGCCTGCACGGTGGCGGCGACCAGCTTCTTGGAATCGCCAGGCTCGGCGAGATTGCCGTGCACCGCGACCGCCTTGCCGCCAGCCGCGGTGATCTTCGCCACCACGGCGTCGGCGCCATCCTTGCCGGTGGCGTAGTTGACCGCCACCACGGCACCTTCCGCCGCCAATTTGAGCGCGATGGCGGCGCCGATGCCCTTCGATGCGCCGGTCACCAGCGCCACCTTGCCTTGCAGTGTCTTGGTCATGTTCGTCGTCCCGTGCTGTTATTTCAATAGTTCGGAAATATGGGACTATTGAACGATGTCAAGGCAGCGCCTATATCTTTTTCATGGTGCAGCTGGTTCATCCCGCAACTGAGGATATTTCGCTGGCGGGCGTGCTCGCGGCGCTGTCCGATCCGATGCGGCTGCGCATCGTCAAGGCGCTGCTCGAGCAGGCCGATTGCGTGAGCATGTCCTGCACCGCGGCGGCGCCGTGCCCCGCGATGGCGAAGTCGACGCTGTCGAACCATTTCCGCGTGCTGCGCGAGGCCGGCCTGGTCCGCACCACCAAGAAGGGCGTCGAGCACCGCAATGTGGTGCGCGAGGCCGACCTCGACGCGCGCTTCCCGGGGCTGCTGAAGTCGATCCTGGCGCACGCGGAGTGAGGAGGGGCGGGCGGCGGCTTTGCGGCCGCGTCCCATACCGGGCGCCAGGTGCGACCTAATCAATGATGAGTTATACTCGTCATTCCGGGGCGCGAGCGGCGCCAGCCGCGAGCGAGCCCGGAATCCATACTCCCTGTGCTCAAGATGGCGTACGACGTCTATCTTCTCGCCAGCAGCAAACATGGGACGCTGTATCTCGGCGTGACCAACGATCTGCTGCGCCGCTGCTTCGAGCACCGCACCAAAGCCGCGCCCGGCTTCACCTCGCGCTACGGTGTCGACAAACTGGTCCGGTTCGAAATCTACGATGACGTCGTCACCGCCATCACCCGCGAGAAGCAGTTGAAGAAATGGCGCCGCGAATGGAAGATCCGGCTGATCGAAGAGCTCAATCCAGAGTGGGCTGACCTCTACCCCAGCATATCACATTGATACAGGGGCTATGGATTCCGGGCTCGCTCGCAGCTATCGCGCTCGCGCCCCGGAATGACGGCGAGATACCCGATGACCAAGATCAAGGATCTGCACAAGGCCTGAAGCAAGGATGCGACCTATCGGGCGGACTACGACGCGCTTGAGGGGGAGTTCACGGTGATGGCCGCGATCGCCAAGGCGCGTCGCCGCGCCGGCCTCAGCCAGGCCGAACTCGCCGCCGCATGAACACCACGCAAAGCACCGTCGCCCGACTGGAAAGCGGCCGCGGCCAGCCCTCGACCCGGACGTTGCTACGCTTCGTCAAGGCGACCGGGCATCGTTGAGATCAGTTTTCGGTCGGTGAAGGGGAAGGGGTAGATTGTAGGATGGGTTGAGCGGAGCGATACCCATCTGGCGTGTTGCGATGTGATGGGTTTCGGGAAGAGCTCAACCCATCCTACGAGCCTGCAATGGGTTTGCCGCTTTCCCAGCGCAATACCCTGCGAATGGCTATCAAGCGGTCTGGTAGAGGCTCGATTAGTACGTCAAAATGCTGAGTATCAAGAAGATTGATATGAATTGTGACAACGAATGGCTCTGCCCATAACTTAGCATTTTTTGTACTGGCCGCCTTTCCCCCGATATCGATTAGAACCTTCCGACGGATTCCGCTCAGAGTGCGGCCTTGAAACTCGAAATCCGGGAGGATGCCTCCAAACATTGAAATGGAAGTGCATTTCTCGGATCGGTCACATTCTATCGTCTCAAATTCGTGAGAATAGTCGATGAATGTAGCCAAGAACTGTGCAAGTGCGTCAACTAATTCGCGAACTGTGATAACCGGAATGCGTGGGTTCGCGCGAGTTGTGGCAATGAACCCATTCATGGCGGACACTCCTTTCCGATGGCCAGCCAGCGCTTGTTCTGCTAGCGCGTCGAGCTTGCCGGAGGCCGCGTCACGTTCGATCCGGGCGTCGAAATGGGCGGCGTCGAACGCGTCGAACCAGGCGCGAAACCGCGCGAGATCGCCGGGGGCGAGTGCTGCGATGGCCTCTTCGATCTCTTCGATGCTGCTCATCGGCGCAGATTAGCAGTTTTGCGGCTGCGCGAAAGCGGGTCGCGGATGTCGCTGGTCCGATCAGACGTACAAGGGCAGGCCTACCGCGTTGAGAGGCTCTGCGGTGTGGCGCCGCCTATCGCGATCCCGGGTCTGCGAAGCAGCACTGCGTGCTGCATCGCGCCCGGGATGACGAAGTAAGTCCCTCAAACAAGAACCCCGGCGTTTCCGCCGGGGTTTTGCATCGTGTAGTTCGCTTCGTCGCGCAGGGGCCTAGATCAGAAATCCATGCCGCCCATGCCGCCGCCGCCGGGGGGCATGCCGCCGGCGCCCTGGTTCTTCTTCGGCAGTTCGGCGATCATCGCTTCGGTGGTGATCAGGAGTGCTGCGACCGAGGCCGCGTTCTGGATCGCCGCACGCACCACCTTGGTGGGGTCGATGATGCCCTTCTTGACCATGTCGCCGTATTCGCCGGTCTGGCTGTCGAAGCCGTACGAATACTGATCCTTCTCGAGGATCTTGCCGACGATCACCGAGCCATCTTCGCCGGCGTTGATGGCGATCTGGCGAGCCGGCCAGGACAGCGCCTTGCGGACGATTTCGACGCCGGTCTTCTGGTCGTCGTTCTGGGTCTTGATGCGCTTCAGCTGCTCGGAAGCACGCAGCAAAGCGACGCCGCCGCCCGGCAGAATGCCTTCCTCGACCGCCGCACGGGTCGCATGCATCGCGTCGTCGACGCGGTCCTTGCGCTCCTTGACTTCGATCTCGGTCGCGCCGCCGACGCGGATCACCGCAACGCCACCGGCGAGCTTGGCGAGACGCTCCTGCAGCTTCTCACGGTCGTAGTCCGACGTGGTCTCTTCGATCTGCGCCTTGATCTGGGCGACGCGGGCTTCGATGTCGGCCTTCTTGCCGGCGCCGTTGACGATGGTGGTGTTTTCCTTGTCGATCATCACCTTCTTGGCCTTGCCGAGCATGGCCAGCGTGACGTTCTCCATCTTGATGCCGAGATCTTCCGAGATCGCCTGGCCGCCGGTCAGGATCGCGATGTCCTGCAGCATGGCCTTGCGACGATCGCCGAAGCCCGGCGCCTTGACGGCGGCAACCTTCAGACCACCGCGCAGACGGTTCACCACCAAGGTCGCCAGGGCTTCGCCCTCGACGTCTTCAGCGACGATCACCAGCGGCTTGCCGGTCTGCACCACGGCTTCGAGCAGCGGCAGCAGCTCGTTGAGGTTGGAGAGCTTCTTCTCGTTGATCAGGATGTAGGCGTCGTCGAATTCAACGCGCATCTTGTCGGCGTTGGTGACGAAGTAGGGCGAGATGTAGCCGCGGTCGAACTGCATGCCCTCGACGACGTCGAGTTCGGTTTCCAGCGACTTGGCTTCCTCGACGGTGATGACACCCTCGTTGCCGACCTTCTTCATCGCGTCCGACAGGAACTTGCCGATTTCGGCGTCGCCGTTGGCGGAGATGGTGCCGACCTGGGCGATCTCCTCGTTCGAGGTGACCTTCTTGGAGTTCTTGACGAGATCGGCGACCACGGCTTCGACCGCGAGGTCGATGCCGCGCTTCAGATCCATCGGGTTCATGCCGGCGGCAACCGACTTGGCGCCTTCACGGACGATCGCCGCGGCCAGCACGGTCGCGGTGGTGGTGCCGTCGCCGGCGAGGTCGGCGGACTTCGAGGCCACTTCGCGCACCATCTGGGCGCCCATGTTCTCGAACTTGTCCTCGAGCTCGATTTCCTTGGCGACGGTGACGCCGTCCTTGGTGATGCGGGGCGCGCCGAACGACTTGTCGAGCACGACGTTGCGGCCCTTCGGGCCGAGCGTCACCTTGACGGCGTTGGCGAGGATATCGACACCGCGGAGCATGCGGTCGCGGGCGTCGACGCCGAATTTGACTTCTTTAGCTGACATAGATGGTTTCCCTTGGGTTTGATCTTTTGGTCCTCATCCCGCGAGCCCGAACAAGCGGGCCTCAGCAGGACGAGACGGGGAGCGGCAATTAAGCGGCCTTCTTCTTGGTCGAGGGCAGGTCGGTGAGGACGCCCATGATGTCGCTTTCCTTCATGATCAGCACTTCCTGGCCGTCGAGCTTGACCTCGGTGCCGGACCACTTGCCGAACAGCACGCGATCGCCAACGGCGAGATCGATCGGGATCAGCTTGCCGGACTCGTCGCGGCCACCCGGGCCGACCGACAGGATTTCGCCCTGCGAGGGCTTTTCCTTGGCACTGTCGGGGATGATAATACCGCCTGCGGTCTTCTCTTCGGCGTCGATGCGCTTGACTACAACGCGGTCGTGAAGCGGACGGAATTTCATGCAAGTCCTCCTAAGTTTCTGACGATGCTCAAATTTTGGAAATTGGCAGTCGGCCGCATCGAGTGCTAGCCGATGCCCTGCAAATAAGCCAATGCGGCTTGGCCGGCAAGAGCTTCTAGCAGAAAAATTGGCACTCAAATGTGACGACTGCCAACTGCGCCGGTACGGCGAATCCGGCCGCGGCTCTCGGCCTGGTACTAGCACTGAGCCTAAGTCGCTGCTAACGCTGAATTTTTCAACACATGGTTAAACTTTTAGGCTTGAGATGGATTGCCGTCTGACGTCAAAATTTCATGCACGCATGGAGGTTGGCATGGGCTCTCAGGTCGAAGTGTCGAAGGACTTTCGCAAGCAGGTGTTGGGTTACGGGCTGACCACGGCGGAGATCTTGTACCGCCGTCCGGATCGGCACTGGCTGCTGCAAAGCTACGTCTGGCAAGACTACGACCTGTTCCCGCATTTCCCGGCGCTGAAGGATTTTCTGAGCTTCTGGGAGAAGCAACTGGAGGGCCCGCTGTTCGCGGTCACCGTGGCGCATTCCAAATTGATCAAGCCGGCCGAACTGCGCGCCATCGACGGCGTATTCCGGCTGCATTGAGCGGCTGCCCCCGAGCGTGTCCCGGACGCGCTGCAGCGTTCTTCACGCTGCTGCGCAGAGCCGGGACCGTTGCAACGGCAGCATTCGTAACGGCCCCGGATCACAGCGCACCACGCCGCAAGCGCGGCGCGTTGCGCTGCGTCCGGAGCACGTTTGCAAACCGATCCGATTGTTGGCAAATTAACTCACCACGCCCACGATCGCGCCGATCAAACAGGTGGTCAGCGTGCCCGACACGATCGACTTCAGCCCGAGCGCGGCGATTTCCTCGCGGCGCTGCGGCGCCATGGTGCCGAGCCCGCCGATCATGATGCCGAGGCTGCCGAAATTGGCGAAGCCGCACATCGCGTAGAGCATGATCAGCCGCGAGCGCTGATCGAGCGCCTCCGGCGGCAGCTTGGCGAATTGCACATAGGCGATCAATTCGTTGAGCACGGTCTTGATGCCCATCAGCGATCCCGCGGTGACCGCCTGATCCCACGGCAATCCGAGCAGCCAGCACACCGGCGCCATCGCATAGCCGAGCAGCCGCTGCAGCGAGATCGCTTCGCCGCCGAGATGCGGCAACAGCCCGAGCCCGGCATTGACCAGATAGACCAGCGCCACCAGCACGATCAGCATCGCGATGATGTTGAGCAACAGTTCGAGCCCGGCGCTGGTGCCTTTGACCACCGCGTCCATGGTGCTCGACGCCACGCCGGAGGGATCCACCGCGAGGCCGTCGGTGCGCTGCTTGGCGGTCTCCGGCACCATGATCAGGCTGATCAGGATCGAAGCCGGCGCGCCGACCACCGAGGCGATGACGAAATGCGCCGCGGCGTCGGGGATCAGCGGCGCCAGCAGCGTCGCGTACAGCACCAGCACGGTGCCGGCGATGCCGGCCATGCCGCCGGTCATCACCAGGAACAGTTCGGCGCGGGTGAGCTGCGCGAGATAAGGCCGGATGAACAGCGGCGCTTCCACCATGCCGAGAAACACGTTGGCGGCGGTCGACAGCCCGACCGCGCCGCCGACGCCGAGCGTGCGCTCCAAGAGCCAGGCCATGCCGCGCACGATCGGCGGCAGGATCTTCCAGTAGAACAACAGCGTGGTCAGCACGCTCATCACCAGCACGATCGGCAGCGCCTGGAACGCCAGGATGAAGTCGGCGCCAGGCGCCTTGGGGTCGAACGGCAGCGCGCCGCCGCCGAGATAGCCGAACACGAAGCTGGTGCCGGCGCGGCTGGCGGTGGAGATCACGCCGACGGCGTCGTTGATGACGCCGAAGCCGTGCGCCACCATCGGCAGCTTCAACAGCGTCACCGCGGTGAGCATGCTCACGGCGAGGCCGATCACGACCTGCCTCAGCGACACCGCGCCGCGGTTTTCGCCGAACGTCCACGCCAGCATGAGCAGTGCAAAGACACCAAACGCCGATTGCAATTGAAGCATGATCACCCCGAACCCGGGGGGCACGAGTAAGCCACCCAAGCCGGGCAGGCAAGCCGGCTTTGGGCGGTGCGGAGTAGGCCTCGGATCTCAAGCCACCGCACCACGGGAGTGCGAGGCTATGCGAGATGACGGGCGTGCCCCGGACGCAGCGCAGCGCGCCGCGCTGGCGGCGTGGTGCGCTGCAGAGCCGGGGCTGTTACGGAGCGCGGCATCTGGAACGGTCCCGGTTCTGCGGAGCAGCGCGAAACGCTGCACCGCGCCCGGGACGCGCGCTTTCAGGGGCCCGATCAGCGTCGACCGCCCGCGGTTGACGCATGGCAAAGCCTCGGTCATCACTGGCTACGAAACGATGTCAGATCCGATTGCCCCTCCCGTCGCGCTGTTCGGCCACCGGCCGTTCCTGTTCTATCTGTGGTCGCGCAGCTTTTCCCGGTTCTCCAGCCAGATCGCCGCGGTGGCGGTCGGCTGGCAGATCTATGAATTGACCGGCAGCGCCTTCCAGCTCGGCATGGTCGGGCTGGTGCAATTCGCGCCGACCGCGATTCTGGTGTTCGCCGCCGGCCACGCCGCCGACCGTTACGATCGCCGGCGCGTCGTTCAGCTCTGTCAGATCGCGCAGGGCCTCGCTGCGGCGTATCTCGCCTGGGGCAGCTATGCCGGCTGGATCACCGTGCCGGAGATCTTTGCCGCGGTCGCGGTGTTCGGCGCCGCCACCGCGTTCGAAAGCCCCGCGGCGGCCGCCTTGCTGCCGGCGGTGGTGCCGGCCGGGATGCTGCAACGGGCGACCGCGGCCGCCACCGGCGTGTTCCAGATCGCCACCATCACCGGGCCGGCGCTGGGCGGCTTCGCCTCTGCGGCGGCGCCGGCCGCACCCTATGCGGTGATGGCGGTGTTCTGGATCGCCTCGGGGCTGTTCAGCGGCGCGATCCGGCTGCAGAGCGAGGTGATGGTGCGGGAGCCGCCGAGCTTCGCCGCGTTGTTCGCCGGCGTCAGCTTCGTGCGGCGCAATCCGGCGATTCTCGGCACCATCTCGCTCGATCTGTTCGCCGTGCTGCTCGGCGGCGCCACCGCGCTGCTGCCGATCTATGCCCGCGACATTCTTGAGACCGGACCCTGGGGGCTCGGCGTGTTGCGCGCGGCGCCTGCGATCGGCGCGCTGGCGATGACTTTCGTGCTGTCGCGGTTTCCGATCACCCGCCGGGTCGGGATGCGGATGTTCCAGGCGGTGATCGTGTTCGGTGTCGCCACCATGGTGTTCGCGGTCTCCAGCTCGATCGCGCTGTCGTTGGTGGCGCTCACCGTGATGGGCGCCGCCGACACCGTCAGCGTGGTGATCCGGCTGTCGCTGGTGCAGCTCGCTACGCCCGACGCGATGCGTGGCCGGGTCGGCGCGGTGAACTACCTGTTCATCAACGCCTCCAACCAGCTCGGCCAGTTCGAGAGCGGCGTCACCGCGGCGTTGTTCGGTGCGATGCCGGCGGCGCTGCTCGGCGGCCTCGGCACCGTGCTGATCGCGCTGCTGTGGATGCGGCTGTTTCCGGCGCTGCGTAAGGTCGAGCGGCTGGAGTGATTTTCGCGCGCTCGCGGGCAGGCGAAGCGTTCAGCCGCGGCCGACGAACGGCATCTTGGTCGCCATCACCGTCATGAACAGCACATTGGCGTCGAGCGGGCGGGTCGCCATGTAGACCACCGCCTCGGCGACGTTGTCGACGCCCATCCGCGGCTCCGCCATCAGGCTGCCGTTCGGCTGCAGGATGCCGCCGGTCATCCGCTCGGTCATTTCGGTCGCGGCATTGCCGATGTCGATCTGGCCGCAGGCGATGTCGTAGGCGCGGCCGTCGAGCGCGGTCGCCTTGGTCAGCCCGCTGATGGCGTGCTTGGTCGCGGTGTAGGCCGCGGAAAACGGCCGCGGCGCGTGCGCCGAGATCGAGCCGTTGTTGATGATGCGGCCGCCGCGCGGACTCTGCTCCTTCATGATGCGGAAGGCGTGCTGGGTGCACAGGAACGGCGCGGTGAGGTTGGTGTCGACCACCGCCTGCCATTGCGCCAGCGAGACGTCCTCCAGCGGCAGCGGCGGGGCGCCGATGCCGGCATTGTTGAACAACAGATCGAGCCGGCCGAACGCTTCCATCGTGGTGCCGAACAATTCCGCGATCGAGTCCGGGTCGGTCATGTCGGCCGGCACCACCAGACTCTTGCCGAAGGCTTCGCCGGCGGTCGCGGTCTCGTTGAGCTTGTCGGCGCGGCGTCCGGCCAGCACCACGCAGAACCCGGCCTTCAGCAGCGCCAGCGCGGTGGCGCGTCCGACGCCGGAGCCGGCACCAGTGACCAACGCGATCCGATTGCTGCCCTGCGCGCTGCTGCCGTGTGTCATGTCGTTGCCATCCCTGAATTCATTCTTGCTTCAAACGCTGCTCAAATCGCGGACCATATAGCAGGCGGCTGCGTCGTAGCTCATCAGCTTCTGCGCCAGCGCGTCATCGACGTGGATGTGAAATCCTTGTTGCTGCCAAAACTGGACCGAATTGTTGACCGCGACAAGCGAGATGTTGCGCATATCCTGGGTGCGCGCGAGCGGGATCAACATGCGCACCGCGGCCGCGGCGGCGCCGCTGCCGCGGGCTTCCGGCAACAGCGCGAGGTCGTGGATGTAGTAGGTCGAGGCCGGCGCGGGCAGGGCGCGAAGTTGCACGTTCAGTGCTGGCGGTTCGGCGAAATGCCAGGGATGGCTGATCAGATAGCCGACCGGATCAACGTCGCCCTGCAGGATGAAGCAACCGCCAGCATGGAGCGCCAGCCGCTCGGCGAACACCGCGGCGTCTTCCGGATAGTCGGGATGCACGCGCACGGCGATCGTGTTCACCGCAGCCAGATCGCGCGGCGTCATCGCCCGCCAATTCATCGCCGTGCCGGGCTGCTGACTGCGGCATGCGGTGCGCGAAGCGCAATCCGGATGACCTCACAACTTGTCATTCCGGGATGCGTCCGCCCGGCGACAGCCGGCGCGGAGGCAGGCCCGGAATCCATACTCCCTGCAGGGGTTATGGATTCCGGGCTCGCTCGCAGCTCACGCTGCTCGCGCACCGGAATGACAGCCTCGATGAGTCCGGCGTGATTCCCTCGCATGTTTCGCCCGCGAAAAACTCAGCTCTCGTTCTTGTAGGGCGGGCGCGGGATGTTCTTGTGCGCGGCGCGCAGCGCCGCCGACCAGCGCGAGCGCAGATCGTGGAAATACGGCTCGCCGGCCTCGATGCGGTGGTTGAGATCGGCGTCGCAGACGTCGGTGCGCACCACCAGCACGTCGATCGGCAGCCCGACGCCGAGATTGGAGCGCATCGTGGAATCCATCGAGATCAGGCTGGTCTTCAGCGCCTCGTACAATTCGACGTCGTAATGCATCGCGCGGTCGAGCACCGGCTTGCCGTATTTGTGCTCGCCGATCTGCAGATACGGGGTGTCGGTGGTGCATTCGATGAAGTTGCCGGCCGGATAGACCATGAACAGCCGCATCCGCGAGCCTTTGATCTGGCCGCCGAACAGGAACGAGACGTCGAAATTGATGTCCTCGGATTTCAGCGCCACGCCCTCGGTGGCGTTGACGTGGCGGATGGCGCGGCCGATCCGCTGCGCCGCCTGAAACATCGTCGGCGCGTTCATCAGGGTTTCGCGTTCGCCGGTGGCCGGGTCTTCGAGTCCCTCGACCAGCGTGCTGAGCACGGATTGGCTGATCGCCAGATTGCCGGCGCTGGCCACCGCCATGATGCGGTCGCCCGGCTTGTTGAAGACGTGCAATTTACGGAACGTCGAGATGTTGTCGAGCCCGGCATTGGTTCTTGTGTCGGCGATCATCACCAGGCCGTCGCGCACCAGAACTCCGCAGCAATAGGTCATCTTTGTCCTCAAATCCTCAGGACTGCGTCTTACGCAATAGGCCGCCGTCCGGCAACCGGACCGCGGCCGACCGGGCTCAGGATTGCGATTGCCATTGGCCGTGGCGGCCGGCCTGGTCGACGGTGACCTCGACGGTCAGCGTCTCGGTGCCGCCGCCGTAGCGGGTGCCGCGCACCGGCGCCGCACCAAGATAATCCAGCCCGATGGCGACGCGGGCGTGGGCGTCGGTGGTGCAGATCGCGTTGGCCGGATCGAATCCGATCCAGCCGAGATCGGGCACGTGGGCCTCGGCCCAGGCGTGGCCGGCCTGCTGGTCGACCATGCCGTCGGAGCGCAGGAAATGCCCGGCGACGAACCGCGCCGGCACGCCGCGATGCCGCGCGCAGGCGATGAAAATATGCGCGTAGTCCTGGCACACCCCGCGTTTCAGCGCGAAGGCGTCGGCCGCCGAAGTGCCGCTGTTGGTGGGATCGGCATCGAAGGTCATGTGCTCGTTGATCTTCATCATCAGCGCGTGCAGGAAGCCGAGCACGTCGTCGCCGGTCTCGGCGTGCAGCTCGCGGACGAAGCCGGTCATCGCCGGATCGGCTTCGGTCAAAGGCGAGGAGCGCAGGAACAGGCTCGGCGGAAACCGCTCGTCGGTGCCGCGCAGGATGCCGCCGGTGTCCTGGGTTTCGATCAGGCCCTCGACCCGGATGGTGAGATCGGCGATAGGGCCGTAGGTCAGCACATGGGTGACGTTGCCGAACGCGTCGTGGTGCATGTCGAGCCGGGAATCGGTGGAGACGTCGATCTGCCAATTGGCGACGTATTGGCCGTCGTGGCTGCCGGGCGTCATCCGCAGAATCTGGATCACGCCCGAGGCCGGCGGCTCATAACGATAGATCGTCGAATGGGCAATTCGCAGGCGCATGGCTTTGGGCCGTCCGGTTCTCGCAGGCAGACAACGTCTGTAGCCTAAATCAGATACTGCTTGGAGATGATTTCGCCGAGCCGGGCGTTATCCGCAATAAATTCCTGAATGAATTCGTGCAACCCACGCTGGAAGATATCGTCCATTTGGCTGTGTTCCAGCCGGTTCCGCACGCCGCGGGCGTGGCGCTGCGCGGCGCCCTGGCGGCCATAGGCGACGCCGATCTGGTCGAGATTGCGCACCAGATTGCCGTAGCACGACGACATCGAGCGCGGCAGCGAGTCGTTGAGGATCAACAGGTCGGCGATCAGCCAGGGCTTCAAGGTCTCGCGATAGACCCAGTGATAGGCGGTCAGCGCCGACACCGAGCGCAGGATCGAGGTCCACTGATAGTAGTCCAGCGGGCCGCCGACGTGTTCTTCTTCCGGCAGCAGCACGTGATATTTGACGTCGAGGATCCGCGCGGTGTTGTCGGCACGCTCGAGGTGCAGGCCGAGCCGGGAGAACCAATAGGCGTCGTTGCGCAGCATGGTGCGGTAGGCCGAACCGTCGAAGCGCAGCGAGGTTTCCAGGACGAAGCGCAGGAATTTGGCGAGCTCCTCGCGGCTCTTGGTGCCCTTGCCCCAGACCTCCTGCAGGTCGATCCAGGCCGAGTTGATGGTGTCCCACATCTCGCTGGTCAGCGCGGTGCGCACCGAGCGCGAGTTCAGCCGCGCGTTCTCGATGCAGTTGCGGATCGAGGAGGGATTCGCGGTCGAGAACGCCAGATACTCGACCACGTTCTTTTCATTGGCTTCGTCGTAGTGGCTGTAGAACGACGCCGAGACGCCGGCGGTCAAGAGCGCGGAATCCCACTCGTTGGTCTGGCCGATATAGGTGTTTGGCAGCGCGGTGACGCGCAGCGTCGCCTCGATGGTGCGCGCGAGATATTCCGCGCGTTCGACGTAGCGGGCCAGCCAGTACAGATTTTCAGCGGTGCGCGACAGCATGGGGCTTTTTCTTCGTTGCTACGAGCGGGGGAGGAAAGGGCGAATTGCGAATGGCGAGTAGCGAATAGGGAAGGCGTCGGCAGTCGTCTCGTTGCTATTCGCCATTCGCTATTCGCCTCAAATCACTCATCCAAAATCCAGGTGTCCTTGGTGCCGCCGCCCTGGCTGGAATTGACCACCAGCGAGCCTTCCTGGAGCGCCACCCGGGTGAGGCCGCCCGGCACCACGGTGACCTGGCGGCTGCCGGTCAGCACGAACGGCCGCAGGTCGACGTGGCGCGGCGCCAGCCCCTTGGCGGTGCAGGTCGGGCAGGTCGACAGCGCCAGCGTCGGCTGGGCGATGAAGCCCTCCGGCTCGCGCTTCAATTTATCGCGGAACGCCGCGATGGTGGCCTTGGTGGCGGCCGGGCCGATCAGCATGCCGTAGCCGCCGGAGCCGTGCACTTCCTTGACCACCAGCTCGCCGAGATGGTCGAGCACATAGGCGAGGTCGGCCGGTTCGCGGCAGCGCCAGGTCGGCACGTTCTTCAGGATCGGCTCTTCGCCGAGGTAGAATTTCACGATTTCCGGCATGTAGCTGTACACCGCCTTGTCGTCGGCGATGCCGGTGCCGACCGCGTTGGCCAGCGTGACGTTGCCGGCCATATAGGCCGACATCAGCCCGGGGACGCCGAGCGCGGAATCCGGCCGGAACGTCAGCGGATCGAGGAAGTCGTCGTCGACCCGGCGGTAGATCACGTCGACCCGCTTCAGCCCCTCGGTGGTGCGCATGAACACCTCGTCGTTCTTCACGATGAGGTCGCGACCCTCGACCAGCTCGACGCCGAGCTTGTCGGCCAGGAACGAGTGTTCGTAATAGGCCGAATTGTAGACGCCAGGCGTCATCAGCGCGACGGTCGGCTCCGACGAGGTGTGCAACGGCGCCACCGAGCGCAGCGCCGACAACAGCTCGTCGGGATATTTCTCCACCGGCGCCACGCGGTGGCGGGCGAACAGGTCCGGAAACAGCCGCATCATGATTTCGCGGTTTTCCAGCATGTAGGACACCCCCGACGGGGTGCGGGCGTTGTCCTCGAGCACGAAGAAGTTCTCGGAATCCACCCGGACGATGTCGATCCCGGCGATGTGGACATAGACGTCGTGCGGGACGTCCTGGCAGTTCATTTCCGGCCGGAACACCGGGTTCTGGAAGATCAGGTCATCCGGAATAAGGTTGGCGCGCAGGATGTCGCGGCCGTGATAGATGTCGCGCAGGAACATGTTGAGGGCGCGGACCCGCTGTTTCAGGCCGTTTTCCAGCAGCGTCCATTCCTTGGCCGAGATGATTCTGGGAATCACGTCGAACGGGATCAGCCGCTCCTGGGCCTCGGAGTCGCCGTAGACCGCGAAGGTGATGCCGATTCGCCGAAACAAGAGCTCGGCTTCCTGGCGCCGGTATTCCAGGGCGTCGGGGGGAGTCTCGCTCAACCAGCGGGAAAGTTCTTGATAGGCCGGGCGAAGGTCGCCGCCGGGTCCATTCATTTCATCGAACGCAACTGCCATAAATTCTGACTGTTCCTGATGGTCCTGCGCGACACTGCAACACGGAACTCAATGGTAGCAAGGCCCGGGCCACCGCGATATGCATTCGAACAGAGCATTTACCTGAACCGCTGAAAAGATTGCCGGAAAAAATAGCCAGTGCCTGCTCAAATTGGCGGCAGGGTCTCGTGAAACCGAGCCAGGGCATGCTAAGCGGATGGCTCACGCTGGGGAAAGCCAATGAGCGAGATCATTACGGCGGGGATTCTGGTGATCGGCGACGAGATCCTGTCGGGCCGCACCAAGGACGCGAATATCGGCTTCATCGCCGAATACCTGACCAATATCGGCATTGACCTGCGCGAGGTCCGCGTCGTCGCCGACGACGAGGCGGCGATCGTCGAGGCGCTCGACGCGCTGCGGCATCGCTACACTTACGTGTTTTCCACCGGCGGCATCGGTCCGACCCATGACGACATCACCGCCGACGCGGTCGCCAAGGCGTTCGGGGTCGGCATCGACCATCACCCGGAGGTGGTGGCGCGGTTTCGCGAGCGCTTCTCCGAGGCCGAGCTCAACGAGGCGCGGTTGCGGATGGCGCGGATTCCGGACGGCGCCGAACTGATCCAGAGCGCCACCATTCTGGCGCCCGGCTTCAAGATCGGCAACGTCATCGTGCTGGCCGGGGTGCCCTCGATCATGCAGGCGATGATGGACATCGTGGCGCCGAAGCTGAAATCCGGGGTGCGGATGCTGTCGGAATCGATTCGCGCCAACGCCCGCGAGGGCGACATCGGCGGCCCGCTGCGGGCGCTGGCCAAGGCGCATCCCGACGCCATCATCGGCAGCTATCCGTTCCTCGACGAGGACAAGAAGCCCAACACCTATCTGGTGGTGCGCTCGCGCGATCCGGACAAGCTGCGCGACGCGGTCGAGGGCGTCAAACAGATGCTCGGCGCATTGCAGGCGCCGCAGTGAGCCGACTGCAACAATTGCCGCATGCGGTCATTGCGAGCGAAGCGAAGCAATCCAGGGCCTCATGCCGTGACTGCTGGATTGCTTCGTCGCTTCGCTCCGCGCAATGACGCCCGTTGGAGCGAATGAAATGGTGCCAAGCGATCTCAGCGCGCAGGAACGCGCGGGCAGGGCATTTCCGGTGTCGTGGGACCAGTTCCACCGCGACTGCCGCGCCTTGACCTGGCGGCTCAACGAGGTCGGGCCGTTCGCCGCGGTGATCGCCATCACCCGCGGCGGGCTGGTGCCAGCGGCGATCGTGGCGCGCGAACTCGGCGTCCGCGTCATCGACACCGTCTGCATCGCCTCCTACGACCACGACCGCCAGGGCGAATTGCAGGTGCTGAAGGGCGTCTCCGAGGCCACCAAGGCGCTCGGCGGCGGCACCGGCCGGGGGCTGTTGATCGTCGACGACCTGGTCGACACCGGCGCCACCGCGCGCCTGGTGCGCGAGATGCTGCCCGACGCCCATTTCGCCACCGTCTACGCCAAGCCGAAGGGCCGGCCCTTGGTCGACACCTTCATCACCGAAGTGTCGCAGGACACCTGGATCTTCTTTCCCTGGGACTTGGCGCTGACCTTCCAGCCGCCGATGAAGGACGGGGCGGCGTAGGGACGGCTTGAGGATTGTGCGTATTTGTCTTTGAACGTGCCGCGCCCGGTCTTCACCTCTCCCCGCTTGCGGGGAGAGGTCGGCCCGGCGTAGCGCAGCGAAGCCGGGTCGGGTGAGCGACTATCTGGCGTGTCAAGTTGCATTAGCGTATTCGGCTCGCGCATCGCGCGCTTTGGCGTTGAGGCG